>NZ_QCWA01000001.1:0-1138919 GCF_003058245.1 Pseudomonas sp. GV047
GAGGCTTGGACGAGGTATGACCCGCGTCCAGGCCTCAAATGTGTAAACGATGTCCCCGGTTTCAGATGTAAACGATGTCTACGGTTCTACACCCCTCCCACATTGGAATGCATTCCCGTCCATTTCCGTGCATCCCTGATTGCAATCGCGCCTCAAAACCCCGGTGCTAAATTCGTACAACGCTGCTACGTTTAATCCTGGAGTGCAGGAACGTCATGACGTCGACATTTTTTCGTCATCACGGCACTTTAGGCTGGCTGTGCAGGTCATTTATCTGCAGCCGCTTTTAATTCAAAACAAGGAGCCCACCATGGACGAATACCAGGAAGAACTGCTGGAGTACCAGGCCTTTGAACTGGATCCTCTGGATCCGGCCGATGACGCCACCGAGCTATAAGACCGACTTCAGGCGGAATGCCGCTGACTGCGGCGAAATTCCCCTGGGGTCTGGTTGTTCCATCGCCTGAACGCCCGTTGAAACGCCTGGGCCGAGGCAAAACCGAGCAAGTACGCGATTTCGCCGAATGCCAGTTCCGTATCGCGAATGTAGGTCATGGCCAGGTCGCGGCGGGTATCGTTGAGAATCGCGCGAAACTGTGTGCCTTCTTCGGCCAGTTTGCGGCGCAGTGTCCAGGTCGGCAGCTTCAAGCGCGCCGCCACTTCTTCCAGGTCGGGTTCCCGGCCGCCATTGAGCATCGGCCCGAGCAAGCGGGTAATGCGCTCGCGCAGGCTGCGGGTGCGGGTCAACTGCTCCAGTTCCCGTTCACACAGTTGCAGCAACAGGTGCCAGGTACTCGGACAATGCTGCGGGTTGCGCAGGGCCAGGGTTTGCTGGCTCAGGCGCAGTTGATTGGCGTCGGCGCCGAACTGGATCGGGCCATCGCCCAGCAGCGCGTACTGTTCGCTGTAGTCCGGCGCTGCAAATTCGATTTCAATCCGTTGCGCCTGTACCGTTTGCTGGGCCAGGCTCGAGAGTTGCTGCAGCCAGCCGGCGATGATCGAGTCCACCACGAAGCGGTTGTAGGCGTTATAGGGGCTGATGGAATAGAACCGCAGCCAGGCGCCTTCGGCGTCCTCGTGGAAACTCGATTGCCCGCGATAGTTGGAGCCGTACAGCGCCTCGAAGCGGGTCAGGGTGCGCGCTGCCTCGCGCACATTGGGCGCCTGGGCGGCGGTGACCCCGGCCAACCCGGCCTGGCTCAGGCGGCTGAGCTGGCCCATGCGCAGGCCCAGGCCGGGGTCGCCGGTGAGTTGGATGGCCCCATGGCCCAGGCGCATATAACGCGGGATCGACAAGCGTGCACCCGCTTCGGCGAGGCGCGCGGGGTCGAGGCCGTATTGCAGCAGCAGCGGTTGCGGGTCGAGGCCGTGGCTGTGGATCGCGTCGGCCAGGGTGTGCACGAAGCCCACCGACAAATCACCCAGGCGCACCGGCTTCACGGGGCTACAGCCAGATATTCAGCAGGCGCGCGCCACGGGCGTCGCCGTCGGCGCTGATCTGCCCGTTGCTGCTGAGAAAACTGTGCCCGGCCGTGCCCAGGTCCCAGAACTGCCCACGCAGGAATACGCTCATGCCCGCGGTTGCCTGGCTGACGGGTTGTTGGCTGATCAGGGTGAGGCGTCGCCAGGCCTCACCTTCGCTGAGCTCTTCAGGCTTGAGGCTGATTTCCGGTGGCGTGGACACGCTCTTGAAGCCGCGCCATGGTCGATCCCAGGTATCGCGACCCAGCACAAAGGCCGGCACCGCAATCAATTGCGCACCTTGCTCGTTGAGCTTGCGATAGTTGTCCGGGTACCAGCTGTCACTGCCGACCAACACGCCGAGGCGCCCGGCCGGGGTGTCGACCACGCTGACGATGTTTTCGTCACCGGGTTCGATAAAGCCGCGTTCATCGTAGATCGGATAAAGCTGGCGCTGGGGATCGCCGAGGGGTAAGCCGTCCGCCGCGAACACCACGCTGGCGTTGTACAAGGCGCCATGGCCGACCTGCAGTTGGCCCTGGCTGACGCTGGGGTTGGGCAGGGCGATGGAGCCGGCCACCAGCGTGACGCCAAACTCCTTGGCCAGGCCGCCGAACAGCACCTGGTAGTCCCGCGCCATGCCGGAGGCTTTCATACGCAGGTAGGCGTCATCGGTGCGGTTATCGCCGGTTGCGCTGATCCAGGCACGGGCAAACAGCAGCGGGTTGCTGACCGATAGCCAGTTCATCGCATCCTTCACGTGCAGCGCCTGGTACACCTCATTTTTTTCACCGGTCAACATCAGCCAGGTACCGATATGTTCAGGCAGCACTACGATGGTTTTTTCGTTGATCAACCCCTGGTCCCGGGCCTTTTGCAGATAGGCCGCGAGCTTCAGGTGCAGGCGTTCCAGGCTCTGGTAATCGGCGGGAAACAGCTCCGGCTGGATGCCCAGCAAGTTGCCGCGATCGGCGGGCAGGCCTTCGTTGACGGCGAGGGTGATGCGCAGGTCCGACAGGTAATGCGCCACAGGGCGCTCCTGGGTCCAGACCAGATACGCGGCGACGGCGGCAACCAGGGCCATGGAGACGGTAAAAGCGAGAAGTTTACGCATGGGGCAACAGACAACAGACCGGGTGCAGGGTTCGCGACTAGGGTAGGGCCCCTGCAACGGCTTGCCAAGGGGCGCTGTGCATTTGGATCAATAACTTGTCAGTTTCAGTCATTGAGCCGTCGTCCACCGCCTCTTAGTCTGTGGGACATAAACCGATGAGGTGCCATTCGAGCCCCTCACGTCCCGTGATGATCCGTTGTGGAGCTGTACCATGACCGCTGCTGCCTACCCGCACCTGCTGGCCCCGTTGGACCTGGGTTTTACCACCTTGCGCAACCGCACCCTGATGGGCTCGATGCACACGGGCCTGGAAGAAAAGCCCGGTGGTTTCGAACGCATGGCGGCCTACTTTGCCGAGCGCGCCCGTGGCGGCGTGGGCCTGATGGTCACTGGCGGCATTGGCCCGAATGATGAAGGCGGGGTGTATTCCGGCGCGGCCAAGCTCACCACCGAAGAGGAAGCGCAGAAGCACAGGATCGTCACACAGGCCGTGCATGAGGCGGGCGGCAAGATCTGCATGCAGATCCTCCACGCCGGCCGTTACGCCTACAGCCCAAAACAGGTGGCGCCGAGTGCGATCCAGGCGCCGATCAACCCGTTCAAGCCCAAGGAGCTGGACGAGGAAGGCATCGAGAAGCAGATCCAGGATTTCGTCACCTGCTCGCTGCTGGCCCAGGTCGCCGAGTACGACGGCGTGGAAATCATGGGTTCCGAAGGTTACTTCATCAACCAGTTCCTCGCCGCCCACACCAACCATCGCACCGACCGTTGGGGCGGTAGCTACGAAAACCGTATGCGCCTGGCGGTGGAGATCGTGCGCCGGGTGCGCGAAGCCGTTGGCCCGAACTTCATCATTATCTTCCGCCTGTCGATGCTCGACCTGGTGGAAGGCGGCAGCACCTGGGAAGAAATCGTGCAGTTGGCCAAGGCCATCGAGCAGGCCGGCGCGACCATCATCAACACTGGTATCGGCTGGCACGAAGCGCGTATCCCGACCATCGCCACCAAAGTACCCCGTGGCGCGTTCAGCAAAGTCACGGCCAAATTGCGCGGTGCGGTGCAGATCCCGCTGATCACCACCAACCGCATCAACACACCGGAGATTGCCGAGCAGATCCTCGCCGAAGGCGATGCCGACATGGTCTCGATGGCGCGGCCGTTCCTCGCCGACCCCGAGTTCGTCAACAAGGCCGCCGCCGGCCGCGCCGATGAAATCAACACCTGCATCGGCTGCAACCAGGCCTGCCTGGACCACACCTTTGGCGGCAAGTTGACCACCTGCCTGGTCAACCCACGCGCGTGCTACGAGACCGAACTCAACTACCTGCCGGTCAAGCAGATCAAGAAAATCGCCGTGGTCGGCGCCGGCCCCGCAGGCCTGGCCGCCGCGACCGTGGCGGCTGAGCGTGGCCACCAGGTGACCTTGTTCGATTCGGCCAGTGAGATCGGCGGCCAATTCAATATCGCCAAGCGCGTACCGGGCAAGGAAGAGTTTTTCGAGACCCTGCGCTACTTCAATCGCAAGTTGCAGACCACCCACGTCGAGCTGTGTCTCAACACCCGGGTCGACACCGCGCAGCTGGTGGCGGGCGGTTACGACGAGATCATCCTGGCCACGGGCATTGCGCCACGCACGCCGGCGATTGCGGGGATTGAAAACCCCAAGGTGCTGAGCTACCTGGACGTGATCCTCGAGCGCAAGCCGGTGGGCAAGCGCGTCGCGGTGATCGGCGCCGGCGGCATTGGTTTTGACGTGTCGGAATTCCTTGTGCACCAGGGCGTGTCCACCAGCCTCGACCGCGAAGCGTTCTGGAAGGAATGGGGCATCGACACCCAGTTGCAAGCCCGTGGCGGCGTGGCCGGGATCAAGCCTCAGCCCCATGCCCCGGCCCGTGACGTGTTCCTGTTGCAACGCAAGGCTTCCAAGGTCGGCGACGGCCTGGGCAAGACCACCGGCTGGATCCACCGTACCGGCTTGAAGAACAAGCGCGTGCAGATGCTTAACAGCGTCGAGTACCTGAAGATCGACGATGACGGCCTGCATATCCGCATCGGCTCCGAGGGTGAGCCGCAGCTGCTGGCCGTGGACAATATCGTCATCTGCGCCGGGCAAGACCCGCTGCGCGAACTGCAGGACGGCCTGGTCGCCGCCGGGCAGAACGTGCACCTGATCGGCGGCGCCGATGTGGCGGCCGAGCTGGATGCCAAGCGCGCGATCAACCAAGGCTCGCGCCTCGCCGCCGAGCTGTAAGACGACGCAAGGGGCGGTGTTAGACTACCGCCCCTTTTTCCATGCAGATGCCGCCCGATGGGTCCCTTTGACTGGCTTCCCCACACGCCCCTTGAAGCCATGCGGCTCGATTGGTTGAACGGCGTCGAACTGGCCGTGCTGCGCCTGGACCGCATCGACCCGCTGATCAGCGGCAACAAGTGGTTCAAGCTCACCAAACATCTGGCCCAGGCACGACAGGCCGGTGCCAGCGGCGTCATCAGCCTTGGCGGGGCGTACTCCAACCATCTTCACGCGCTGGCAGCGGCGGGCAAGCGTTTTGGTTTCGCCACTGTCGGCCTGCTGCGTGGCCATCCCCAGGACACCCCCACCGTCCTCGACCTGAAAGCCTGCGGCATGCACCTGCATTGGCTGGGCTACGGCGGTTATCGCGCGCGCCATGAGCCGGGTTTCTGGCTGCCGTGGCGCGAGCGCTATCCCGATCTTTACCCCGTGCCCGAAGGCGGAGGCGGGATGGCCGGGGCATTGGGTTGCGGGGTCTTGGTCGAGCAGGCACGCCGGCAATTGAGCACCGTGGGCTGGGCCGATTACGACGCCTGGTGGCTGGCGGCGGGCACCGGTACGACGTTGGCGGGGTTGGCGCTGGCGGAGGCGGGCGCGCATCCGGTGTATGGCGCAATGGCGGTACCGGATGATCATGGCGTGGCGCAGAACGTGAGTGCCCTCGTGCAGGGCGGTTATGAATTGCTGGACGCCAGCCGGGGTGGCTTTGGGAAGGTTGATCCGCTATTGCTCGAGTTTATCGAGAGCACTGAACAGGCCTGCGGTGTACCGCTGGAGCCGCTCTATACCGGCAAGGCGTTGCTGGCGTTGAAGCAGCAGATCGAGGCCGGGCGTTTCGTGCCCGGCACTCGCCTGATCTTCGTGCATACCGGTGGCTTGCAGGGCCGCCGAGGGTTTACAGCCTAGCGCGCTTACCCGGCATCATCCGCAACGCCGTGTTATCACGCATCACATAATGATGAAAGATCCCCGCCAACGCATGCAGGCCGATCAGCCAGTAACCGATCTTGCCGAACAGCACATGCCAGCCCTCGATCTGCTTGGCCAGCGCCTTGTTTTCAGCAATCAGCGGCGGCAACTCGATCCCATAGAACATCACCGAATGCCCCTCGGCACTGACGATCAGCCAACCGGCAATCGGCATGCCGATCATCAAGGCGTACAGCGCGAAGTGCATCAGCGTGGCCAGCAGGCTTTGCCATTGTGGCGGGGCGGGGACGATCTTGGGTGCAACCCCCAGGCTGCGCGCGAACAGGCGCAGCCACACCAGCACAAACACGGTGAGGCCGAACATGAAGTGCATCTCGACGATCAACGTCCGTGCACCGCTGCCTTTGGGGAACTGGCCGCGTAACTCAATGCAGGCGTAGACCACCGCCAGCAGCACCACCATCAACCAGTGCAGCGCAATCGACATGGTGCTGTAGCGCGTATCGGAATTTTTCCACGGCATCGCTGGGTTCCTCACTCATCAGGGCGAACCTTCGTTCTTTGGCGACGAAGTCCTTTTACTGTAAGCCTGTTTTGCGCGGTTTGCCCGACGCGATGCCGTTGTCTTGACCTCTATCAGTCGCTTTGCGGCATTTCACCGCGGGCCAGGCGCTGGTTGATGTCGGCGATGACGGCCGGCAGGTCGGTAATGGTGTCGATCAGGTAATGGGGGCGCGAGCCTTCGAACATCGCTTCGATACGCGTGCGTTCGCTGGCCAACGTGGCACTGTCGAGGGCGCGAAACTGCGCGTAGGTCAGGCCCAGGGCATTGCCGGAGCAGGTCAGGGCCACGGTCCACATCCCGGCGCGGCGGCCTTCGAGGATGCCTGGCACGGTGTCGTCGACCTTGACGCACGCCGCCACATCGTCGATGCCCAGGGCGATCACGTTGGCGAGTGCCTGGGCTGGCCATGGGCGGCCGTTGGGCACTTCGTCGGTGGCGACCACGTGGTCGGCGACGTAGCCGTTGGTGGCGGCCAGGGCGACCACTTTGTCCATGACTTGCTTGGGATAGCCCGAGCAGGAGCCGATTTTGATACCTTGCCCGCGCAGCTGGCCGATGGTGTCGAGGGCACCGGGGATCAGCGCCGAGTGCTCGGCGATTTTCTCGATCTGCAACGGCATGAAGCGCTGGTAGATGGCGGTCACGTCGTCATCGGTGGGCGTGCGGCCGAATGCCTGGCGGTAGCGCTCGGCGACTTGCGGCTGGTCGCACAAAGTGCGGATATGGTCCCACTTGCCCATGCCCATCGGGCCACGGGCTTCTTCGATGGAAACCTGCACATCGAATTCGGCGAAGGCCTCGACAAAAATCTGCGTGGGGGCGAAAGAGCCGAAGTCGACCACGGTGCCGGCCCAGTCGAGGATGACGGCCTGGAGGGTGTTGGGGTTTTGATAGTTCATGGTTCAGATCCTGTGGGTAAGGGGCAATCAGATGTCCGACACTTCCATTTCTTCCAGCACCTCGGCGATCGCCTTGACCGCTGCGCGCATCCCTTGCGTATCGACATGGCCGATGCAGCCCACGCGGAACGTCTCCACCTGGGTCAATTTGCCGGGGTACAGAATGAAACCCTTGGCCTTGACCCGTTCGTAGAAATCCTTGAACTGGTAGCGCGGGTCTGTCGGGGCATGAAAGGTCACGATGATCGGGGCCTGGATCGCCGCGGGCAGGAAGCTGCGCAGGCCCAGTGCGGCCATGCCGTCGAGCAAGGCCTGGCAGTTGTCGGCATAGCGTCGGTGGCGCGCGGGCAGGCCGCCTTCTTCCTGGTATTGCAGCAGCGCTTCGTGCAGGGCGGCGACCACATGGGTCGGCGGGGTAAAGCGCCATTGACCGGTCTTGGCCATGTAGCTGTGCTGGTCGAACAGGTCCATCGCCAGGGAATGGCAGTTGCCCTGGGCGGCGGCCAGCGTCTGTTTGTTCGCGAAGACGAAGCCCATGCCCGGCACGCCTTCCAGGCACTTGCCGGAGGCGGCGATCAGTGCGTCGAACGGCACCTCGCGGGCATCGATCGGCAGGGCGCCGAAGGAGCTCATGGCGTCGATGATCAGGCGCTTGCCGTGGTGTTTGACGACCTCGGCGATCTGCGGCAGCGGGTTGAGGATGCCGGTGCTGGTTTCGCAATGGATCAACGCAACGTGGGTGATGGCGCTGTCTGCCGCCAGCAGGCGGTCCACATCGGCGGCGGTAGCAGGCTCGTCCTCGGCGGTTTCAAAGGTGCTGAAATCACGGCCGAGCACTTCGCAGATCCTGGCCAGGCGCTTGCCGTAGGCGCCGTTGATCAGCACCAGCACCTTGCCGTCACGCGGTACCAGGGTGCCGATGGCCGCCTCGACCGCAAAGGTGCCGCTGCCTTGCAACGGCACGCAATGGTGGCTGCCTTCGCCGTAGAGGATCGCCAGCAATTGTTCGCAGACGCTGGCGGTGAGTTGGTTGAAGCGGTCATCCCATGAACCCCAGTCCACCATCATGGCCTGGCGGGTGCGGTTCGATGTGGTCAGGGGGCCCGGGGTCAGCAGGATCGGTGCGGCAGTGGTCATCTCAAGTCCTCGCAAGGCATCGGGGTTGAAGCTACGGCGCCTAAATTGCAGTTTGGCTTGTCATCAATCAAATTGTTTGTTGTTATGCGAGCTATCAGTGAGGCCGATAACCATGAACCTGTTCCAACTGCGCGCGTTCGACGCCGTGGCCCGTGAGGGCAGTTTTACCCGTGCTGCCGCGCGGCTGTTCATCAGCCAGCCGGCGGTGACCGGGCATATCAAGGCCTTGGAGGAGCACTACCAGATTCCGTTGCTGCGCCGCACCGCGCGGCGGGTGGAGTTGACCGAAGAGGGCGCGCGGCTGGCGGCGATCACACGGGCGATCTTTGGCCTGGTGGACGAAGCCCAGACCATGCTGGAGGCCAACCGCCAACTGCTGAGCGGGCGCCTGGAAGTCGCGGCGGACGGCCCGCACCTGGTGATGCCGATGATTGCCAGCCTGCGCGCGCGCTACCCCGGGATTACCGTCAACCTGCGCCTGGGCAATGCCCAGGAAACCCTGGCCGCGCTGTTGTCCGAACATGCCGATGTGGCGGTACTCACCGAAGTGGAGCCGCGCAATGGCCTGCACCTGCAACCGTTGAGTGAGTCGCGGCTGTGCGCATTGGTGCCGGCCAGCCATGCGTGGGCGCAGCAACCCGAGGGTATCCGCCTTGAGCAACTCAATGATGTGATCATGGTGCTGCGCGAGCCCAGCTCGATCACCCGGCGTACCTTCGATGACGCCTGCATGGCCGCGAATGTGCAGCCCAAGGTGTTGCTGGAACTGGACAGCCGCGAGGCGGTGACCGAAGCCGTCGCCGCTGAGTTGGGGGTGGGCGTGGTCTCGTCCATGGAAGTCAGCCCCGACCCACGGGTGCAGGCGGTGCCGATTGAGGGCGAGGGGCTGGTCAACCGGCACCTGCTCGGTTGCATGGAGCGGCGCCGCTCGTTGCGCCTGATTCAGGCGGTTTTCGAGTTGGCGCCCTGAGGGTTTTTGGTGGAACGATGCGTTCTTGCGCTATAAACTCTGCCCCCAAAGCGCCGGCCAGTAGACGTTTCGGCGCGATGTATAGAAGAGAGTGAGTCATGGGCGCACAGTGGAAAGTCAAACATAAAGAAGCGGCATCCAATGCCAAGGGCAAGATCTTCGGCAAGCTGGTGAAAGAAATCACCATCGCCGCCCGCAACGGTGCCGACACCGCGACCAACGCCCACCTGCGTCTGGTGGTGGAACAGGCCAAAAAGGCCTCGATGCCCAAGGAAACCCTGGAACGCGCGATCAAGAAGGGCGCCGGTCTGCTCGGTGAAACCGTGCAATACCACCGCGTGACCTACGAAGGGTTCGCCCCGCACCAGGTGCCGTTGATCGTCGAGTGTGTGACCGACAACATCAACCGCACCGTGGCGGAAATCCGCGTGGCGTTCCGCAAGGGGCAGCTGGGTGCTTCCGGCTCCGTGGCCTGGGATTTCAACCATGTCGGCCTGATCGAAGCCTCGCCGGACACCCCGGATGCCGATGCGGAAATGGCCGCGATCGAAGCCGGTGCGCAGGACTTTGAAGACGGCGAAGAAGAAGGCACCACCCTGTTCATCACCGAGACCACTGACCTGGACGCCGTGCAAAAAGCCCTGCCGGAACAGGGGTTCACCGTGCTGTCGGCCAAGCTGGGCTACATCTCGAAGAACCCGGTGAGTGGTTTGACCGATGAGCAGATGGCTGAAGTCGAAGCCTTCCTCGAAGGTTTGGACAACCATGATGATGTGCAGGACATGTTCGTCGGCCTGGCGGGCTGATTTATCAACTGAAGAAACGCGATCCAAATGTGGGAGGGGGCCAGTCGAGTCGTCGCACCGCCCCTCCCACATTTGTTTAGTGGTGTTGGATGGATTGCAGCATGGCGTTGATTTCTTCGAAGCTCGGCCGTGCCAACACGTCGGGCTGGCAACAGCTTTTCTGCAACGCTACCAGCGCCTCGTCAATCAACCCCGCTTCAACCCGCTCCAGCAACTCCCCCAGCAGCACCCCGAACGCGCGCACTTCAATACGTTGCAAGGCTCGTGTTTCCAACGTGTCTGCCTTGGCATGGAACGACGCCGCGCCAAAGTCCCCGAGCAAACAATCGCCCGCTTCATTCCACAGGATATTGTGCCCGTACAGGTCGCCATGGGTGATGCCGTGCCGGTGCAGATGCGCCGCCACGGAGGCGATGCCCCGGGCCATGCGCAAGGCTGTGTCGAGGCTGAAGCGGGTGGCGGGGTCGTAGACGTCGCGGGTGCAGGAGGCCAGGCTCGGCAGGGCGGCGAGGTTGCGGTAGCTCGGGTCGATCAGGTCCATGACCAATGCGGCCTGGTCCTCGGGGGCACCCACCACGCGGCCTTGCACCTTGATCAGGTTAGGGTGCAACCCGGCGGCGATGCAGGCCTGCATTTCGTGCAGCGGCGAGCCGTCGCTGGTGATCGTGCCTTTGTACAGCTTGACGGCGACGGGCTTGGCCATGGGTGTCCACAGGGCCTTGCGAATCACCCCCGAGGCACCTTCGCCCAGCACCTCGGCCAGTTCCAGTTCCGTCCAGGGAATAGCCGCTGTCGCGTCGTCCACCGCCACATCCACGGCCATTTCCACCGGGTTGCCCGCATAGGCCAGCCACGTCAGGCTCGGCAGGGTCAACATCCACTCGGGCAGGCGCGTGAGGCGGTTGGAGGCAATGCGGATCAGCTCCAGATTGCTACAGTTGGCCAGGCTCTGCGGCAACTGCGTCAGTTGGTTCCCGGCGAGCATCAGTTTCTGCAGCAGCGGCCGCTCGCCCAACTCGCTGGGTAACTGGCTGATGCGGTTGTCGGTGAGGATCAGCCAGCGCAGCAACGGCGGCAGCGCGGCGGCGGGCACGTGGCTGATCTGGTTGGCCTTGAAGCCGATCATGCTCAATTTGGCGCACCGGCCCAGGCATTCCGGCAGTTCGGTAAAGGCGTTGTCCGAGCAGAACAGCACGCGCAGGTGCGGCAGGCGGTGCAGGTCGTCGGGTAGGCGGCTCAGGGCATTGCCGCTGAGGTTGAGGATTTCCAGGGAGTCGGCCAGCCCGAAGATTTCCTCAGGAAATTCGGTGAGCCCGCAGGACAGGTCCAGGCGCGTAATGCCGGCCAAGTGGCCGGCCTTGAGTTGGGCGAGGGTATTCATGAACGGCGCGGTCACTCGGCAAGGGGGCGTAAAAGGCGCTCATGATACCGGGTCGCACGCCCGTTGCGGGTCGGCCTGTTGCAATTGGTTCAGGCGGCTGGCGGTGCGCGCCAGGTCGATGGCCTGGCCGCTCATGGCCTGTGCCAGCGGTTGTTCGCCGATCAGGATCAGGTGCTTGTCCTTGTCGTAAAGCACGTCCACCAGGTTGATAAAACGTTGCTGCACGGCGATCGGGCAGTCTGCCAGGCGGGGCAGTCCGTCGATGACCCAGTGATCGAACGCCTCGCACAGCAACAGGTAGTCCATCACCGCCGTCAGCTGTTCGCACAGGTCGTTGAAGGTGAATACGATGGTGCGTGCATGATGCTGGCGGCAGATCAATGTGCGGTTGCCCACCGTCAGCGTCTGCGTCGGGCCGCCGCTGACAGGCAGGCCGAGCGCCGCACGCTGGGCCTGCGTGCCAGGCCACAGGTAACAGCCGGTGGTAAAGCGCTGCACGGCATGGGCCTGGGGCAGGCTGCGAAAGTCCTCGGGCGAACTGACTTCCAGCACGTCCATACGCGCGGCAATCAAGTCGATCACCGGCTTGAAACGCTCGTGGTACAGCGGGTTGGGCAACAGCCCTTCGGGTGGATAGTTGGAGGTGACCAGCACCCACACGCCACGCTGGAACAGGGCCTTGAACAGCCGGGTAATCAGCATGGCATCGCCGATGTCGTGCACGTGGAACTCGTCGAAACAGAGCACACGGCAGCCGTCGAGCAGTTCGTCCAGGGTCATGGCCAAGGCATCGTCCGTCGCCTGGTGCGTGAACATACCGCGGTGCAGTCGGGCGAAAAACTCATGGAAATGCACCCGTTGTTTCTCGGCGATGGGCAGCGCCTGGAAGAAACCGTCCAGCAGCCAGCTTTTGCCGCGCCCCACCGGGCCGTGCAGGTACAGGCTGCGGGTCGGCTGGCTGGCGAGCAGGTGCCGGGTCTGGCGCGCCATCGCGGTGATGGCCTGGGCTTGACCAGCACTGAGGGTGTAACCCTGTTGCCGGGCTTTGTCCTGAAAGAACGTCTGGATGGGCGTGTCGTCCAGTGTGTCGGTTTTTTTACCGAGCAAACGACGGATAAGGGGGAGCACGGCCAATGCGAGTCACTCTGTAGTGCGGTGGTCGCTTACTTTAGGGCGCCGATGGCGATTTGACCAATCTAGAACGGCTGCAGGGGTGGCGTCGGCTGGCCGGCCGGGCTGACCACCGCATAGTTGTAGCCGCCGCCGGACCAGTATTGCGCTTGCAGTCCATCCGCCGTGCGCTCGCCACGGGGCAGGAAACCGTTGTCCGGGCCCGGTGGGCGGATGTAGAAGCTGATGCGCCGACCTTGTGCGTCCTGGTACAGCACCATGGCGGCGGCGCCTTGATCGGTGGTGAGCAGTCGTCCGCTGACGGGCGTGAAGCCCGCCTGGCTCAAGTCCGGCAGGCGATGGGCTTGATTGAAGTAGCGGTCGAGCCACGCCTGCATCGTGCCGCGGTCCTGGCCGTTGTAGTCGGCGGGCATGATGCCCTCCTGGGCAAACAGGCGGAACGCTTGCATCGCATCGGCCATCGGCAGCAGCGGCGGTTGCGTGGCTTCACGGGCCTGCCAGCCGCCGAGGCCACCGAGGCTGACGGCCATCAGCAGCACTGCGGCGGTGGCAAAGCGGCGGCGCGTCTGGTGCTTGAGGCGCTGGCGAATCAGTGCCGGGTCCAGCGCCGGGTTGGCCGGTTGTTGCAGGGCGCCGCTCAAGGACGCGCGCAGCAATTGCGCGTCCTGCTGCCACGCCTGCACTTGGGCCGCGACCTCGGGGTGGGCGGCCAGGTAGGTTTCGAGCACACGGCGATCACTGTCCAGGAGTTGGTGATCGACGTAGGCATGCAGGTCGCGTTCGCTGGGGGGCAGGCTGATCATTTGAGTATCCGCAGGGAAGGGCTGGCGATGTCGCCATCGCTGAGTTGACGCAACGCTTGGCGCGCCCGGGACAGGCGCGACATCACGGTGCCGATCGGCACCTCGAGTATTTGCGCGACTTCCTTGTAGCTCAAGCCCTCCACCGACACCCACAACAGCAGTGCGCGTTGTTCGGTGTTGAGTTGGTCGAAGGCTTGCAGGGTCGCCTGGGCGATGACGGTGCGCTCCACCGACGGCTGCGCGTCATCGCGGCCGGTAAAGAATTCCAGCATGCGTGCATAGCGCCGGGTGCGGCGGTGGGCATCGAGGAACTGCCGGTAGAGGATCGAGAACAGCCAGGCGCGCAGGTCGCCCTCGATGCGCTTGTCGGCCCAACGGGTGATCGCCCGCTCCAGGGTCGCCTGCACCAGGTCGTCGGCACTGCTGGCGTTACGGGTCAGGGACACAGCGAAACGCCGCAGCCTGGGGATGAGTTCACGTAACGGTTCGTCGAGTTCATGCATGGGTGTCTGGCTGGTCACTACGCTGGGACTAGAGAGACGTCCGGCGTGAACGGTTATTCCCGGCCGTGGAAAATAAATCCAGGGCCTGGGAATAGAGCGGATCGGCGTTCGTCTTAATGCTCCGACCTTATGGTTACCCCCAAAGGCCTTCAGGCCCTGGAGTCTGTTCATGGTAGATCACTCATCACCGCCACGTCCCCCGTTAAGCACGGCGAGCCTGATCGCACGACTCGCGGGAATTGGCGCCGTGGTTGCGGTTATGGCCGGGGCATTTGCCTACGTCAACGGCAGCCTCGACCCACAACGCCTGCGTCCGAAAACCCTGGTCAATGCCCTGGAAACCAACAACGGCGTGCACCCGGGATTCCGGCGTAACCATGCCAAGGGCGTGTGCGTGGCCGGGTATTTCGAAAGCAGTGCCGAGGCGCGTGCCTACTCCCGCGCCCAGGTGTTCAGCGCGGCCAGGACCCCATTGATCGGCCGCTTCGCCCTGCCCAGCGGCAACCCCTATGCGCCGGATAGCAGTGTGCCGATCCGCAGCTTTGCCGTGCAGTTCAGTCTGGCTAATGGCCAGCAATGGCGCACCGGCATGAACAGCATGCCGGTGTTCCCGGTGGGCACGCCCGAGGCGTTCTACCAGATGCTCAAGGCCGGCGCGCCGGACCCGGCCACCGGCAAACCGAACCCGGCGAATATGTCGGCGTTTTTTGCCGCACACCCTGAGGCGGTGCCATTCCTGGCGTGGGTCAAGACGGCCAGGCCATCGGCCAGTTATGCGACCGAAACCTATAACGGTATCAACGCGTTTTACCTGGTGAGTGCCGAGGGCAAGCGCCAGGCCGTGCGCTGGGGCGTAGTGCCCCAGATTCAGGATGCAGCGGGGGAGACCGCACCAGCGGGCGCCGACTTTCTGGAGAAAGACCTGGTGCAACGCCTGGCCTCAGGGCCGTTGCGTTGGCAATTGAACATGACCCTGGCCAACCCCGGCGACCCGCTGGATGATGCGAGCAAACCCTGGAGCGGTGAGCACAAGGTGCTGAATGCCGGCACCCTGGTGCTGCAAAGCAGCCAGCCCCAGGCCGACGGCGATTGTCGCGACATTAATTTCGATCCGTTGATTTTGCCCAGCGGCATCGAAGCCTCCAATGATCCGTTGCTGGCTGCACGTTCGGCGGCGTATGCCAGTTCGTACCTGCGCCGTGCCGGTGAAGTCAGCCCCTTGCACAGTGCCCCAGCGGAGTCGAAGCCATGAATGCCCAACCACGGTTTTTTGCGCCCCTGGCGCGCCTGCTGCACTGGTTGATGGCGCTGATGGTCATCGCCATGTTGTTTATCGGCGCAGGCCTGGCGGCGTCAGTGTCGGAGCGGCATGAGTGGTTGATCCACCTGCACAAGCCGCTGGGGATCGCGATCCTGGTGCTGGTGATCGTGCGCCTGGCGGTGCGCTTCTCCACCCGCCAGCCGCCGTTGCCGTCTGACTTGCCGCTGTGGCAGGTGCTGGCAGCCAAGGTGTCCCATCTGGTCTTGTATGGGTTGATGCTGGTGTTGCCGCTGCTGGGCTGGGCGATGATTTCGGCGGCGGGCGACCCGGTGATGCTCAGCAGTTCGGTGCAGTTGCCGGCGCTGGTGGCGGCGGATGCACCGCTGTTTGCGCTATTGCGCAAGGCCCATGGGTATCTGGCCTACCTGCTGTTCCTGACGGTACTGCTGCACCTGGCGGCGGCGCTGTTCCATGGGTTGATTCGGCGCGATGGTGTGCTGCAGAGCATGACCGGCACCAAGGACTGATGCCGGGGGCCAGGGGCGTTAGCGCAGGACCGTGACGATATCGGCCACGCTGCTCAAGACGTCCTTGGCCAGCTGTTTGGAGCGTTCGCCTGACCAACCTGTTTTCGGATTGGGGGCGTCGTCGTTGTCCTTGAACGGCATTTCCAGGGTCAGGGACAGGCAGTCGTACTGCTCGCCGACGGCATTGCAGGCCAGGGTCATATTGGCTTCGCCCGGCAAGTCGCGGGTGTAGCCGTGGGTGGTTTGGAAGTCACGGGTCAGCGAACTCAAATGGCTGCGGAAGCGTTTTTCCAGCGCTTCGATACGCGGGGTGTAGCCGGGGTTGCCTTCGCAGGCAGCGGTAAACACGTAGGGGATTTCTTCGTCGCCGTGGATGTCGAGGAACAGGTCGACACCGTATTGCTGCATTTGCTGTTGCACGAACAGGACTTCCGGGCTGATCTCCTGGCTGGCGCTTTGCCAGGCGCGATTGAGGTCCTGGCCCATGGCGTTGGTGCGCAGGTGACCGTGGAAGGCGCCGTCGGGGTTCATGTTCGGCACCAGGTACAGGTCGGCAACGGCCAGGAGCTTTTTCATCTCGGCATCGCCATCCTGTTGCAGGCGTTCGATGATGCCCTCCATGAACCATTCGGCCATGTGCTCGCCGGGGTGCTGCTGGGCAATGATCCAGACATTGCGCCGGCCTTCGCCGCCTTTGCCACGTCGCAACAGTTGGATATCGCGGCCCTCGACACTTTTGCCGGTGGCCAGCAGTTGGGTGCCGGCGTACTTCAGGGCCTGGTCGATCAGCCAGTCGTGGCGTTCGCGGCTGTAGGGCTCGAAGTAGGCCAACCAGGCATGTTTCTCACGGGTTTCGAGGCTGATGTGCAGGATCTCGCCGTCGAAGCGGGTAGGGACTCGGAACCAGTTGACGTGATCATAAGACGCGACAGCGTTGTAGCCGCTCCAGGCGTGCTTATACGAAGAACCACCGGCGTTGCTCAGGCGAAAATTATGGGTGTGACCCACGTGCATGCCTTCGGCTTTGAAGTGGAACCATTGGTAATGGTGGCTGCGGGTATCGGGCTGGATGGCCAGCAGCAACTGGTAGGCGTCGCTGGCGTCGAGCACCTGGATATTGCCACTGTCGAAGTCGGTGCTGATCTTGATGGAGGTCAAGGCCACGGTCATAGTCTGGTTGCCTGAATATGAGTGTTGTGGCGGCTATATTACACAGGAGTCTGGTAAAGCCTGGATGCAAAATTGTTGCGGGGGAGGGGGGCGTCGTCCGTGACGCCGCCGCAGCTTAGAATCTATGAGATTGATTCTCAAGCGCTATTTCGCAGAGATGTGCGCTGGAGCACTGGACTGGCTTTCTTTTGGCGATGGTCTTTTGCTACCATGCGCGCCATCAAGCAACACACAGTCTTCATTAGCCTGAAGCCATGCCAGGGAAACTGGCAAAAAAAAGACCCGGCCAAAGAGCCGGGTCAAAAACCGTGATTAGCCTGATGAGGAGATATTCCAAGAGTCCGACCTAAGGTCCCTTGGTCTATCGACTGATCTCGCGATCAGCTGGGTCCAATAATAATCATTATCATTTGCAAGTCAAATGTTTTTATCCGTGGGATAGAAATATTTTTCCTTCGCGGCTGTTATCCGTTCGCCCGAACCTCCGGTGCCCGCAACGACCGCTCGACCATCGCCTTTGCCATATCAATCAAATACACCACTGAAAACGCCAGGTCGCGCTGGTTGCCCTGATGGCTGCTCGCTGATTCGTAGGCCGTGGCGGCGGCACTGCGCAACAGGTCCGAGGCGTGCACCAGGGCTTCCTCCTGGCTGATGCCGGGCTTGATGGCGAAAAAGCTGTCATCCGGGACGGGTGCTGACATATTTTCTTTCAAGTAGAAGTCCAAGGCACGCTGGGCAGCACCGCTGCTGCGCAGGCCTTGCACGTCATCGTTTTCGGGTGTTTCAGGCAGGGGATACGGGCTCGTCGTCATAAGGGGCGGTACTCTGGGTGGGTGTCGAAAACCTTATGCCCGATGATAGTACGTATCGTATTTATGTCGTTTTATGGATTACTACAAACTGTTTATTGCCCTGGAAACTGGCTGACGTATTGTCGGCGGCCATGGATAAATGGATAGCGTTGGTCAAGGCCAACATGAAAGACCGCAAGGTCACCCAGGGTGAGTTGGCTGAACGCTTGGGCATGTCCCAGGGGGGCGTTGGCCACTGGCTCAACAAGCGCCGCGTGCCGAGCCTGGCGGATATGAACCGGGTGCTGGCAGAGTTGGGGCTGGGCGACCTGGAAGTGGTGCAGGAGCTGCGTGAGAAGGCCGACGAGGTCGTAGACCCGGCAAGACAGTACACGGCGTATTTTCGCTACCCGGTCAGCGAGTGGAAAGGCCTGGGCGAAATCCGCGAAGAGCGCCCGGCCTATGGTGCCGCGCGCTTCGAACCGACGGATTACCACGCCCGGGGCGACGCCTACTGGCTGCCGGTGACGAGCGACGCCATGACCGCACTCAGCGGCCCGAGCATCGCAGCAGGGATGATGATCCTAGTGGATCCGGCCATCGCCGCCGAACCCGGCAAATTGGTAGTCGCCCAACGGGCCGGCAGTACCCAGGCGACCTTCCGGCAGTTGCTGGAAGAGAGCGGCCAGCTCTACCTGGTGCCGCTCAACCCCACCTACCCGAAACTGCTGTTCACCGTTGATTGCCGCATCCTCGGCGTCGTCGTGCAGGCCACGGTGAAGTTCTAGTCCGCCGTTTCGAGCTCCACCAACGCACACCCCTCGGCAACCATTTCGCCCTCCTGGCAGAACAGCGCCTTGACTACCCCGGCCTGGGGCGCGCGGATACTGTGCTCCATCTTCATCGCTTCGAGCACCACCAACTGGGTGCCGGCCTCGACCGTTTGGCCGACGTCCACCAGCACCCGCACGATGCTGCCGTTCATCGGTGCCGTGAGGCCGCCCTGGTGCGACTGGCTGGCCTCGACAGCAGCAATCGGATCGAACAGGCTCACGCCCTGCATCTCGCCGTCCCAACGCAGGAAAACCCTGTGCTCGTTGCGCACTGCCAGATGTGAACGACGGACGCCCCGGTGTTCGATCACTAACTGTTCGCCCTGCAATGTCGCGGCGATGGCGGCCAGTGTCACCAGGCGGTCCTGGCCATTGCAGCTCAAGTGCAGCGAGACCTCGGCGGGCAGTCCTGCACGGAATCCACGGGTGTCCGCCCATGGCCCGTCACCTGGGGGCAAGCTCTGCATGAAGGCAGAACCTGCGGCCTGCCAGAATTCATCGCTCAACGTCCCGGCCACCGGCAGAAGTTCGTCCTGGTAGCGCGGAATAAATCCGGTATCCAACTCGGCCGCCGCAAATGCCGGATGACCAATAATGCGCCGCAGGAAGCCCAGGTTGGTCTTCAGCCCACCCACGGCAAACTCGTCGAGCATGCTCAGCAAGCGCAGGCGTGCCTGTTCACGGTCTTCACCCCAGGCAATCAGCTTGCCGAGCATCGGGTCGTAGAACGGCGACACGTCGTCTCCTTGCGCGACACCACTGTCCACGCGGCGCCCCGGGCCCGGCGCGGACTCGCGATACAGCGCCAGGTGCCCGGTGGCGGGCAGGAAGTCATTGGCCGGGTCTTCGGCGTACAAGCGCACTTCAATCGCATGGCCGATCAGCGGCACCTGCTCCTGGGTGATCGGCAGCGCCTCGCCCTGGGCGACGCGAATCTGCCAGGCCACCAGGTCCAGGCCGGTAATCGCTTCGGTGACCGGGTGTTCCACCTGCAGCCGCGTGTTCATCTCCATGAAGAAAAACTCGCCGCGCGCATCCAGCAAGAACTCCACCGTGCCCGCGCCGACATAACCGATGGCCTGGGCCGCACGCACCGCCGCTTCGCCCATGGCCTTGCGCTGTGCAACGCTCAGCCCCGGTGCCGGGGCTTCCTCGACGACCTTTTGGTGGCGGCGTTGGATCGAGCAGTCCCGCTCATTGAGGTACAGGCAATGCCCGTGCTGATCGGCAAATACCTGGATCTCTACGTGGCGTGGCTTGAGCAGGTATTTCTCCACCAGCATCTGCCCATTGCCGAAGGACGACAGCGCCTCACGCTGGGCCGAGGCCAGGGCGTCGGCGAGCTGGCTGACATCCTCCACCACCTTCATGCCCTTGCCGCCGCCCCCGGCCGTGGCCTTGAGCAGCACCGGATAGCCGATGCGCTCACAGGCGTCGCGGAAGGTTTCCAGGTCCTGTTCCGTGCCGTGATACCCCGGCACCAGGGGCACGCCGGCGGTTTCCATCAGGGCCTTGGCGGCGGACTTACTGCCCATGGCGTCGATGGCCGAGGCGGGCGGCCCGAGGAAGATCAGCCCCGCCGCCTCGATCGCACGGGCAAACCCGGCGTTTTCCGACAGGAAACCGTAGCCTGGGTGAATGGCCTGGGCACCGCTGGCCTGGGCGGCGGCGATCAATTTGTCGATTTGCAGGTAGCTCTCGGTGGCTTTGCTGCCCCCCAGGTCGACGCGAATATCCGCCTCGCGGCTGTGTCGCGCATCACGGTCGACGGCGCTGTGCACCGCCACGGTGGTCAGGCCCATGGCCTTGGCGGTGCGCATCACCCGGCAGGCAATCTCGCCGCGGTTGGCCACCAGCAGGGTGGTCAGCGTGCTCATGAACGCGGCTCCTGGGGCTGCCAGCTGGGCGGGCGTTTTTGCAGGAACGCGCGTAAACCCTCCTGGCCTTCGGCGCTGACACGGATGCGCGCAATGGCATTTTCGCAATAGCGGCGCAGGGCTGGGGTGAGCGCGCCGTTACCGACTTCGCGCAGCAGGTCCTTGCTGGCGCGCATCGCCGCCGGGCTGTTATGCAGCAGGTGGGTGATCCACTGTTCCACCTGTTGGTCCAGTTCGCCAATCGGGTAGCTTTCCGCCAGCAGGCCGATTTCCCGGGCACGCTGGCCGCCAAACCGCTCGGCGGTCAGGGCATAGCGACGCGCCGCACGTTCGCCGATGGCCTGCACCACGAACGGGCTGATCACGGCCGGGGCCAGGCCGATGCGGACTTCCGACAGGCAGAACTGCGCGTCATCGGCGCCGATGGCCATGTCGCAGCAACTGATCAGGCCCAGCGCGCCACCGTAGGCCGCGCCTTGCACCACCGCCAGGGTGGGGATTTTCAGCTTGGCCAGGTTGTACATCAGCTCCGCCAGTTCGCGGGCGTCGTCCAGGTTGGTGTGGTAATCCAGTTCGGCCGACTGCTGCATCCACGCCAGGTCGGCACCGGCGCTGAAGTGCCTGCCGCGCCCCCGCAGGACCAGGAAACGCAGGGATGCATCACCTTGCACATGGTCGAGGGCGATGATCAGTTCGCGGATCATCTCGGCGTTGAACGCGTTGTTCTTGGCTTCTCGGCTGAGCCACAGCGTGGCAAAGCCACGGCTGTCGGTGATCAGTTCGAGGGTATTGAAATCGCTCATGGGTACGGCTCCATTTACATGCGGAACACGCCGAAGCGGCTCGGCTCGATGGGGGCATTCAGCGCGGCGGACAAGGCCAGGGCCAGCACATCGCGGGTCTGCATCGGGTCGATGACGCCGTCGTCCCACAGGCGTGCGCTGGAGTAATAGGGGTGACCCTGGGTTTCGTACTGGTCGAGGATCGGCTGCTTGATCGCCGCTTCCTCTTCAGCGCTGAAGCCGACGCCTGCCCGTTCAGCCTGTTCACGCTTGACCTGCACCAGCACGCCCGCAGCCTGTTCGGCACCCATCACGCCGATGCGTGCGTTGGGCCACATCCACAAAAAGCGCGGGTCATAGGCGCGGCCGCACATGCCGTAGTTGCCGGCGCCGAAGCTGCCGCCGATGATCACCGTGAATTTCGGCACCTTGGCGCACGCCACTGCAGTCACCAGCTTGGCGCCGTGCTTGGCGATGCCACCGGCTTCGTATTTCTGGCCGACCATAAACCCGGTGATGTTCTGCAGGAACAGCAGAGGAATCCCGCGTTGGCAGGCCAGCTCGATAAAGTGCGCGCCTTTTTGCGCGGCCTCGGCGAACAGAATCCCGTTGTTCGCCAGGATCGCGATCGGGTAGCCGTGCACATGCGCGAAGCCGCACACCAGGGTGGTGCCGAACAGCGCCTTGAACTCATCGAACACCGAGCCATCCACCAGCCGTGCGATCACTTCGCGCACATCGAACGGCTGCTTGGCATCGGCCGGGATCACGCCGTAGAGCTCTTCGCTGCTGTACAACGGCGCCACGGGCGTGCGTTGCAGCAATTGGCCTTGCTTGCGCCAATTGAGGTTGGCCACGCTGCGGCGGGCCAGGGCCAGGGCGTGTTCATCACTGTCGGCATAGTGGTCGGCCACGCCGGATATCCTGCAGTGCACGTCGGCACCGCCGAGGTCTTCGGCGCTGACCACTTCACCGGTAGCCGCCTTCACCAATGGCGGGCCGGCCAGGAAGATCGTCGCTTGGTTACGCACCATGATCGCTTCGTCGGCCATGGCCGGCACGTAGGCGCCACCGGCGGTGCACGAGCCCATCACCACGGCGATCTGCGGGATGCCCTGGGCACTCATGTTGGCCTGGTTGAAGAAGATCCGCCCGAAGTGTTCGCGGTCGGGAAACACTTCATCCTGGCGCGGCAGGTTGGCGCCGCCGGAGTCCACCAGGTAAATGCACGGCAGGCGGTTCTGTTCGGCGATGGTCTGGGCGCGCAGGTGTTTTTTCACCGTGAGTGGGTAGTAGGAGCCGCCTTTGACCGTGGCGTCGTTGGCGACGATCATGCATTCGACGCCTTCCACGCTGCCGATGCCGGCAATCACCCCGGCGGCCGGCACGTCTTCGCCATACACCTGATGGGCGGCCAGTTGGCTGAGTTCAAGGAACGGCGAGCCCGGGTCCAGCAGGCGATTGATGCGCTCGCGCGGCAGCAGTTTGCCGCGTGAGGTGTGACGCTCCTGGGCCTTGGCGCCGCCGCCTTGCTGCACGTGGGCGAGCAGAGTGTGCAGGGCGTCGACCTGTTGGCGCATCGCCGCGCTGTTGCTGGCGAACTCCGCTGAGCGTGGGTTGAGCTGGGTGTGCAAGGTGGCCATGGGACGCTCCTTCAGCGGGTTTCGTTGAAGAGTTCGCGACCGATCAGCATCCGCCGAATCTCACTGGTGCCGGCGCCGATTTCATACAGCTTGGCGTCCCGCAGCAGGCGCCCGGCGGGGAATTCATTGATATAGCCATTGCCGCCGAGGATCTGGATCGCGTCGAGGGCCATTTGCGTGGCGCGTTCGGCGCTGTACAGGATCACCCCGGCCGCGTCCTTGCGCGTGGTTTCGCCGCGTTCGCAGGCCTGGGCCACCGCGTAGAGGTAGGCGCGGCTGGCGTTGAGCTGGGTGTACATGTCGGCGACCTTGCCCTGGATCAGCTGGAACTCGCCGATGCTTTGACCGAACTGCTTGCGATCGTGGATGTAGGGCACGATCAGGTCCATGCACGCCTGCATGATCCCGGTGGGGCCGCCGGACAACACCACGCGCTCGTAATCGAGGCCGCTCATCAGCACTTTCACGCCGCCGTTGAGCACGCCGAGGATGTTTTCCTCCGGCACTTGCACGTCATCGAAGAACAGTTCGCAGGTGTTGGAGCCACGCATGCCGAGCTTGTCGAACTTGTTGCTGCGGCTGAAGCCTTTCCAGTCGCGCTCGACGATAAACGCGGTGATGCCGTGGGGGCCCCTTTCCAGGTCGGTCTTGGCGTAGATCACATAGGTGCTGGCGTCGGGGCCATTGGTGATCCAGGTCTTGCTGCCGTTGAGCACATAGTGGTCGCCGTGTTTGTCGGCGCGCAGTTTCATCGAGACCACGTCGGAACCGGCGTTGGGTTCGCTCATGGCCAGGGCGCCGACGTGTTCGCCGCTGATCAGTTTGGGCAGGTACTTGAGTTTCTGTTCGTGAGTACCGTTGCGGTTGATCTGGTTCACGCACAGGTTGGAGTGGGCGCCGTAGGACAACGCCACCGAGGCCGAGCCACGGCTGATTTCTTCCATGCTCACCACGTGGGCCAGGTAGCCCAGGCCGGCGCCGCCGTATTCTTCCGGTACGGTGATGCCCAGCAGGCCCATGTCCCCGAACTTGCGCCACAGGTCGGCGGGGAACAGGTTGTCGATGTCGATCTGTGCCGCACGGGGCGCGATTTCCTTGGCCACGAAGGACTGCACCTGGTCGCGCAGCATGTCGATGGTTTCACCGAGGGCGAAGTTCAGGGACGGGTAACTCATGGACAGGCACCTTAATGTGAGCTTTGTTGTTGTGTGGATGGCGCGCCAGGGAAGGGCGCTCACCTTTACGTTAACGTAAGCTTGCGTTACGGTGCTGTCAATCGTAGTTTACGTTTACGTCAACCTACAAAAAAGACAACAGGGGTCGTTATGGATCAACTGCATCCGAGCTACAGCCGTGGCTCCCAGGACAAGGCCTTGCTGGCCATGACCATTGGCCAGGCCTTCGATCACACCGTGGCGCAGCACCCCGATGGCGAGGCCCTTGTGGTACGCCATCAGCAGCGTCGCTACACCTGGCGGCAACTGGCCGAGACCGTCGAGGTGCACGCTCGCGCGTTCCTGGCCTTGGGTATGCAGACCGGCGACCGCCTGGGTATCTGGGCGCCCAATTGCGCCGAGTGGTGCATCAGCCAGATCGCCAGCGCCAAGATTGGCGTGATCCTGGTCAATATCAACCCGGCGTACCGCAGCAGTGAACTGGACTACGTGCTCAAGCAGTCCGGCTGCGAGTGGCTGGTGTGCGCCGGCGCGTTCAAGACCTCCGACTACCACGCGATGTTGCAGGCATTGCAGCCTGAGCTGCGCGGCATGATCAGCCTCGACCCCAGCCCGCCCCCGGGCTTCCTGCCCTGGTCGGAACTGGCGGCCCTCGGTGCGGGCCTGCCGCCCGAGCAGCTGCACAGCCGCCAGGCCAGCCTGCACTTCGATCAAGCCGTCAATATCCAGTACACCTCCGGTACCACCGGTTTCCCCAAGGGCGCCACCCTCAGTCATCACAACATCCTCAATAACGGCTATATGGTCGGCGAAAGCCTGGGCCTCACCGCGCAGGACCGCCTGGTGATCCCGGTGCCGCTGTACCACTGCTTCGGCATGGTGATGGGCAACCTGGGCTGCATCACCCATGGCACCACCATGATCTACCCGAATGACGGCTTCGATCCGCTGCTGACCCTCACCGCCGTCGCCGAAGAACGTGCCACCGGCCTGTACGGCGTGCCCACCATGTTTATTGCCCTGCTCGATCACCCGCGCCGGGGCGAGTTCGAGCTGTCCACCCTGCGCACCGGCATCATGGCCGGCGCCACGTGCCCCATCGAGGTGATGCGCCGGGTCATCGGCGAATTGCACATGGGCGAGGTGCAGATTGCCTACGGCATGACCGAGACCAGCCCCGTATCCCTGCAAACCGGCGCGGATGACGATCTGGAGCGCCGCGTGACCACCGTCGGCCGCACCCAGCCGCAACTGGAAAGCAAGATCATCGATGAAGCCGGTAACACGCTGCCCCGTGGCCAGGTCGGCGAACTCTGCACCCGTGGCTACAGCGTGATGCTCGGCTACTGGAACAACCCCGACGGCACCCGCGAGGCCATCGACGCTGCGGGCTGGATGCACACCGGCGACCTGGCCACCATGGATGCCCACGGCTATGTGTGCATCGCCGGGCGCAACAAGGACATGATCATTCGCGGTGGCGAAAACGTGTACCCGCGCGAGGTGGAAGAGTTTTTCTTCACCCACCCGGCGGTGGCCGATGTGCAGGTCATCGGCATTCCGGACGAGCGCTACGGCGAGGAGATCGTGGCCTGGGTCAAGTTGCATCCGGGCCATGTGGCCAGCGAACTGGAACTGCAGGCCTGGTGCAAGGGCCGCATCGCGCATTTCAAGACGCCCCGGTACTTCAAGTTCGTGGAGGAGTTTCCGATGACGGTGACGGGCAAGATCCAGAAATTCCGCATGCGCGAGATCTCGATCGAAGAGCTGGGGGCAGGGCAGGGTTAAAGGCCAGAAAGCACAAAGGGGACCCGAAGGTCCCCTTTAATTTGTCGTTGCGTGCTCTTTTTTTATTATTGAGGGGCGGTCTATTGTTGTTTTTGGCGACCGTTACCCTTACCGCTGTTTTTGGCGACCCCCATCCGGGGTCAAGAGCAAACGTATTTTTTTGAGCGCTGACCTGCTTCTTCGTTAACGATCCAACCAGTGGGTAGCTACCTGAGGTAGTTTTATTTTTCTCTAACCGGTTGCGGGTTTCGGCATGCCGTACCCTGCGAAGCACATCTTCTCCAAAAAAATCTGTTAGCTGCGTCTCTGCCGTGTTGTTTTTGTTATGTCAGAGTCGTTTCGTCTTATTTTTATTAGGTTTGGCGCTTTTTATTCTTGTTATGCCATAGAGATAGCAGAAGGCGTGCCAACTTTTAAAATCCATTTAAAATCAATAAGTTAATTTTTTAGTAGGACTTGGCCTACAGAAAATACGACAAAATATGTTCCCGTGTTACTCGATGTGTAGCCGTGCGGTAACACATTGTCACGGCTACGCTACTCAACCGGCTGTCCGCGCCTTGGCTACGCGCGAGCCCGTGGGGCGGCCGAGGACATGGCTGATGTGCAGGCCCGCGCGAATCAATGCATCCAGGTCGATGCCGGTGTCGATCCCGAGGCCATTGAGCAGGTACAGCACATCTTCGGTGGCGACGTTACCGCTGGCGCCCTTGGCATAGGGGCAGCCGCCGAGGCCTGCAATAGAGCTGTCGAATACCGTGATGCCTTCCAGCAGGCCGGCATAGATATTGGCGATGGCCTGGCCATAGGTGTCATGGAAGTGGCCCGCCAGTTTGTCCCGTGGCACCTGCGCGCCGACCACCTCGAACAGCCGCCGCGTGGTGCCCGCCGTGCCGGTGCCGATGGTGTCGCCCAGGGAGACCTCGTAGCAGCCCATGGCATACAGCTCCCGCGCGACCGCCGCCACCTGTTCCGGCGCAATCTCACCTTCGTAAGGGCAACCCAGCACACAGGACACATAGCCGCGCACGCTGATGCCGTGCTGCCTGGCCGCCGCCATGATCGGCGCAAAACGCTCCAGGCTTTCGCTGATGGAACAGTTGATATTGCGCTGGGAAAACGCCTCGGAGGCTGCGGCAAACACCGCCACTTCCTTTACGCCCGCCGCCAGCGCGTCCTCGAAACCACGCAGGTTTGGCGCCAGCGCACCGTAGGTTACGCCGGGCTTGCGCTGGATCTGCGCGAACACGTCGGCGGAACCGGCCATTTGCGGCACCCACTTGGGCGAGACAAAACTGCCGACTTCGATATAGCTCAGGCCCGCCGCGCTGAGGGCATCCACCAATCGGACCTTGTCGGCCACGCTGATGGGCTGGGCTTCGTTCTGCAAGCCGTCGCGCGGGCCGACTTCCACCAGGCGCACATGGGAGGGGAGGGACATGGCAGCTACCTTCTGATCAATGGCCAACCTGGCCCATGGTTTGCGCCAGGGCCTGGGTGCAACGCTCTTCGGCGGTGTCCAGCTCCAGCTTCATTTGTTCGATATCCAGCAGTTGCTGTTCCAACTGCTCACGGCGCTCGGCGATCTTGGCCAGCATGCTGTTGAGTTGGATCTGGTTGCCGCCGGTGGGGTCGTAGAGTTCGATCAGCTCACGGCACTCGGCCAGGGAAAAACCGATGCGTTTGCCCCGCAGGATCAGTTTGAGGCTGACCTTGTCCCGCGCCGAATAAATGCGCTCCTGGCCCCGGCGTTCCGGGGCCAGCAGGCCTTGTTCCTCATAGAAGCGAATGGCGCGGGTGGTGATGTCGAGCTCACGGGCGAGGTCGGAGATGCTGTAGGTCGTGCTCATGGGGGCGCTCAAGAAGGTCTTGGCGCTAAGCTAATGTCAGGTTGACGTAAACGTCAAGGGGCGCTGCGCAGCCCATCGGGGCAAGCCCCCTGCCACAGGGGGCGCTCTTCAGCCTCAGGCCTGTTGCTTATCCAGCTTCTTCTCATGGGCGGTGACTTGCTGGCACAACTCGATCATCTGCTCGCGCATCCAGCGGTTGGCCGGGTCCTGGTCGGTGCTTTCGTGCCAGTACAGGTGGGTTTCCACCGGTGGCACGTCATTGACCGGCAGGTTGAACCAATGCAGTTCATGGCGGCGGGCGAAACGTTCGGGCACGGTCATGACCATGTCGGTCTGCTGCAACACTTGCGAGGCCATCAGGTAATGCTGGGAGCGCAGGGCGATCTTGCGCTGGATGCCCATCTTGCCCAGGGCCAGGTCGACATGGCCCAAGCCGTTGCGGCGGCTGGAGATATGGATATGGGTCAGCGACAGGTAGTCATCCAGGGTGAACTTGTCCTTGCCCGCCATGGGATGGCCCTTGCGCATGGCGCACACGTAGCGGTCTTCCATCAGCTTGACGTGGCGTACCTGCGGGTCGGTGTTGAGCGGCGCGTCCACGGCAAAATCCAGGCGCCCGGCCGCCAGTTCCTTGGTGGTCTCGCGGCGTTTGGACAGGAAACTCTCGATCACCACGGTGGGCGCCAGGCGGCGCAGGCGTTGGAACAGCAGCGGCAGAATCACCGCTTCGGTGAGGTCGGTCATGCTGATGCGGTAGGTCTTGGCCGCCTGCTGCGGGTTGAAGATGCGGCTTTCCTGCACCGACACCCGCAGCAACGACAGCGCATTGCGCACCGGGCCGATGATGTTCTGCGCCATCGGCGTGGGCACCATGCCTTGGGCGGTGCGCACGAACAGCGGGTCGTTGAACGTCTCGCGCAGGCGCGCCAGGGCGTTGGACACCGCCGGCTGGGTGATGCCGACAATCTGCCCGGCGCGGGTCAGGTTGGCTTCGGTGTAGATCGCGTCGAAGACGATAAAGAGGTTGAGGTCGACCTTGCTCAGATTCATTTCGTTGCGCTCTTATTGTTAGTTGGCCATACGTCGATCATATATCGGTGATGAATGTTAATACACGCCGAGAATAGGCTAGGTAAATTATCAACGCTGTTCTAGCATCGATTGCATGACCTAAACAACCTCTCAAAGAAGGGAGCTGCTCATGGATTTCGCCTATTCGCCCAAGGTTCAGGAACTGCGTGAACGTGTTACAGCGTTCATGGACGCTTACGTTTACCCGGCCGAGCCGGTGTTCGAACGCCAGGTCAGCGAAGGCGACCGCTGGCAGCCCACCGCCATCATGGAAGAGCTGAAGGCCCGGGCGAAAGCCGAAGGCCTGTGGAACCTGTTCCTGCCCGAGTCCGAACTGGGCGCCGGCCTGACCAACCTTGAATACGCCCCCCTGGCCGAGATCATGGGCCGCTCGCTGCTGGGTCCGGAACCGTTCAACTGCTCCGCCCCCGACACCGGCAACATGGAAGTGCTGGTGCGCTACGCCAACGAAGAGCAGAAACAACGCTGGCTCGAACCGCTGCTGCGCGGCGAGATCCGTTCGGCCTTCGCCATGACCGAGCCCGATGTCGCCTCTTCGGACGCCACCAACATGGCCGCCCGCGCCGAGCGCCAGGGCGACGAGTGGGTGATCAACGGCAAGAAATGGTGGACCTCCGGCGCCTGCGACCCGCGCTGCAAGATCCTGATCTTCATGGGCCTGAGCAACCCGGATGCACCGCGCCACCAGCAGCACTCGATGATCCTGGTGCCGGTGGACGCCCCTGGGGTAAAAATCGTACGCCCGCTGCCGGTGTTCGGCTACGACGACGCGCCCCACGGCCACGCCGAAGTGCTGTTCGACAATGTCCGCGTGCCTTACGAAAACGTACTGCTGGGTGAAGGCCGAGGCTTCGAGATTGCCCAAGGCCGCCTTGGCCCAGGCCGTATCCACCACTGCATGCGCTCCATCGGCATGGCCGAGCGCGCGCTGGAACTGATGTGCAAACGCTCCGTCAGCCGCACCGCGTTCGGCAAGCCTTTGGCGCGCCTGGGCGGCAATATCGACAAGATCGCCGACTCACGCATGGAAATCGACATGGCGCGCCTGCTGACCTTGAAAGCGGCGTACATGATGGACACCGTGGGCAATAAAGTGGCAAAAAGTGAAATCGCCCAGATCAAGGTGGTGGCGCCGAACGTGGCGTTGAAGGTGATCGACCGCGCGATCCAGATCCACGGCGGCGCCGGCGTCTCCAACGACTTCCCGCTGGCCTACATGTACGCCATGCAACGCACCCTGCGCCTGGCCGACGGCCCGGACGAAGTGCACCGCGCGGCCATCGGCAAGTTCGAGATCGGCAAGTATGTGCCTAAGGAGTTGATGCGCGGCGGGCAGTAACAGCGCGTCGCCTGCAATCGGGGGCAAGCCCCCTCCCACACTTTGAATGTATTCCCAAATCAAAATGTGGGAGCGGGCTTGCCCCGATGAGGCCGGATCAGGCCCTGAAGATCCAGCAGCCCTCAGTAAACCCAAACCTCCACGCGCCGATTCTTGATCCGCCCCTCATCCGCCGTATTCGCCGCCACCGGCATCTGTGCGCCGAAGCCGCGAATATCGCGCAATACCACGCCGTTCTTGACCAGCTCCCGGCGTACCGCCATCGCCCGCAGCTTCGAGAGCAGCGCGGCCCGTTGCGGGTCATTCTTGGCATCGCCGAATCCCACCAGCGTTACCTGCTTGTCGAGTTGGTTGTGGCGCTTTATATAGGCCACGACGCGCTGCACGTCCTGGCGCGCCTTGTTGTCCAGGCTGGCGCTGCCTTCCTCGAAGCGAAAATTCACGCTCAAACGCTGGGCGTCACGGGCAATCGCCTGGTAGTCGTCGGGCATCGAAGGGCGCGGCTCCACCGTCATCGCCTGCACCTGCTGCGCAATAAACCCATTGGCCGCCACAATCGCCTGGCCTTTGCTGCTCTGGGCAAAGTCCACCAGCGCCTTGGCCCACGGGTTGCTGGAGGAGGGCGGCAGGTAGAAGAACAGCCGGCGAGACAGCGGGTAATCCTCGGTGGCAATCAGGCTGTTCAACGGCAACATCGGTTGCGAGTCGCCATCGACAATCGCCACCGCCTTGGCCTGGCGCACGTAAGGCAAGCCGATAAAACCGATGCCCTGGGGATCCCGGCTCACCGCATCGGACAACGCTTCGCTGGACTCGAAGCGCTTGGCGGACGCGGCCAGGGGCTTGCCGCGCAGGCGCAGCACCAGGTCCTTGAAGGTGTCATAGGTGCCGGATTGGTCATCCCGCGCGTACAGATGAATGGTTCCGCCGATCCCGCCCAATGCTTCCCAGGTGTTGATTTCGCCGTTGAAAATCTGCGCCAGTTGCTCGGTGTTCAACGTATTCAGCGGGTTGCGCGGGTTGAGGATAATGGCCAGGCCGTCGATGGCGATCACCTGTTCGGCCTCGGGGCTTTTCAGGTCGCCGAGCGCTTCGAGGTCCACCAGTTCGCTGTCTTTTATTGGCCGGGACGAGGCGGCCAGGTCGGCGCTGGCGTTTTTCAGCGCGACAAACCCCGTGCTGGAACCATGGGCCGCCACCTCGACGGTCACCGTCCTGCCCTGGCGCGTCTTGCCGATCACGCGCTGTTCATTGGTGCCCTCGGCCGGTTCGCTGTGCACCGCCTGCAGGCCCTGATGCTCCATCAACCCCTTGACCAGCGCGGGCCCCAGCGCCGCGCCAATGGTGTTGGAACCCTGGATGCGCAAAGCCGGGCCTTGGTCGGGAACGGGGAGGGGGGCAGCCACGACGCAGAGGGACAACGCGCTACACAACAGGAACAGAACGCGCAGCATCATGCCGGCACCTTCTCAAGCCAAAGGGAGTGCCGCGAGATTAAGTCACTTGGATTTCAATAATGTGACTGACAGTCAGCTTATCTGTTACTGATACACCGCGATCGGGGGCAAGCCCCCTCCCACATTTGGCCCGAGTACAGTCAGGGGGATCAGCTGAGTTCGAGCCAGATCGGCGCATGGTCAGACGGTTTCTCCAAGCCCCGCAGGTCGTAATCCACCCCGGCATCCTTGACTCGTGGCAACAAGCCATTGGAGGCCATGATCACGTCAATGCGCAGCCCACGCTTGGGCTCATCCTCGAACCCACGGCTGCGGTAGTCGAACCAGCTGAAACGGTCGGCCACCTCGGGGTTGAGGTGGCGGAAACTGTCCACAAGGCCCCAGTTCTTCAGGCGCGCCATCCACTCGCGCTCTTCGGGCAGGAAGCTGCACTTGCCGGTTTTCAGCCAGCGCTTGGCGTTGTCGGCGCCGATGCCAATGTCGCAGTCCTCCGGGGAAATGTTCACATCGCCCATCACCACCAGGGCCTGGTCGTTGCTGAACTGGCTTTCCAGCAGGTGCTGCAAATCTGCGTAGAAGCGCTGCTTGGCGGGGAACTTGGTCGGGTGGTCGCGGCTTTCACCTTGTGGGAAATAGCCGTTCATGATGGTCACCGGCTGGCCGTTTTCATCGGCGAAGGTGCCCCAGATAAAACGGCGCTGGGCGTCTTCTTCATCGCTGGCAAAGCCCTTGTGCACGCTCAAGGCTTCTTTGCGCGAGAGCAGCGCTACACCGTAGTGGCCTTTTTGCCCGTGGTAGTACACGTGATAGCCCAGGGCCTGCACTTCGGCCAGGGGGAACTGGTCGTCGTGGACCTTGGTTTCCTGCAGGCCGATGACGTCGGGTTGGTGTTTTTCAATCAGTGCCGCCAGCTGATGAGGGCGGGCGCGCAGCCCGTTGATATTGAAGGAGACGATTTTCATGGTCGGCGGTCCAGTCTGGCAAAAGGGCGATGCTAGCGGACAAGTCGGACGGGGGCCAGCGTGGCGGTAGGACAGATGCACTGCTAATGTCTGGGAACGACTGGTGCTGCGTAGGTTCGTACCCATAAGAACGCCATCTATTGAGTGGCGCCCAGGGAGATTGACTGTATGACTGACACTGCCATTGGCGAAGTTCGCCTGCTCAACAGCGGCTACTCCCGCGAAGCACGCTCGCTGCTGTACCAGGCCTATCGGCATGAGCCGACGTTTGCCTACATCTTCGAGGCGGAACGCGCAGGTTATGAACAGCGGGTACGTGCCACCGTGCGCGAACTGGTCAAGCAGCATTTCTTCCAGAAACTTCCCGCCATCGGCCTGTTCGTCAACGACCGCCTGATCGGCATCGCGCTGATCGCGCCCCCGCAGCGGCGCCTGGGGATTACCGAAAGCTGGGCCTGGCAATTGCGCATGTGGCTGAGCACCGGCGTGCGCGGCACCCGGCGCTACCTGGACTACCACTATGCGGTGATGGCCTGCCTGCCCAACGAATCGGTGCATGTGTTGCCGCTGCTGGGCATTCATCCGCAATTCCAGGGCAAGCACTACGGTGAACAGCTGCTGGAGGCGGTACACAATTGGTGCGCGGAAGACCCGCACTCGTCCGGTGTGGTGTTGGACACGGGGAATTCGCGCTATCTGGAGTTCTACAAACGCCAGGGCTATGAGGAGATCGGCGAAGTGGCGGTAGGACCGATTCTGGAGCACGTATTTTTCCACCCCAATCCGCAGGTGTTACATGCTGCAACGGCTTAGCGCAGAATTTTTCAGAATCCTCTGAGTTCTAAGTTTCTCCCCAGCTCGTGTAGCATCCGCGCCTATGAAGTTTCCAGGAAGATTTACCAGCGGCTTGGTTCTGCTGTTCACAAGCTGCGGCGCATTCGCGCAAAGCGAATTGGACGTGCGGATCAAGCCAAAAAACGACGCGTTGAAAGCCAACATCGAAGGCTATATCGGCGGGGTGGGCGAGCGTGATGAAGAGGCCTTGCTGCGGTTCAGCCGTGGGGCCGAAGAGCAGGCGCGCAAAGCCGCCCAGGCTTTAGGTTTCTATCAGCCCCGGATCGAAAGCGATGTGAAGGGCGGCAAGAACCCGCGCCTGATCCTCACCATCGACCCCGGCGAACCGGTGCATCTGCGCAACGTGACCATTCGGGTCGACGGCCCGGCCGCGGACCTCAAGGCCTTTCGCGTACCCGCCAGCGACGACCTCAAATCCGGCGCCGTGCTCAACCACGGCCACTACGAAGACGCCAAGCGTCTGATCCAGAACCAGGCCTCGCGCTACGGCTTTTTCAGCGGGCGCTTCACTCACCAGAAACTCTCGGTAGACCCCCAGGCCGGTGTCGCCGATATCGAACTCATCTATGACAGCGGCCCGCGCTACACCTTGGGCAAGGTCAGCTTTGCCGGCGATACGCCGTTTGACGAAGAGCTGCTGCAACGCATGGTGCCGTTTAAAAGTGGCGCCCCCTACGATTCCGAACTGATCGCCGAACTCAACCAGAACCTGCAAGCCAGCGGCTTTTTCGAAGGCGTGCGCGTCGACGCCGCACCCGCGGCTTCGGCCAATGACGTGATCCCGGTGGCCGTCAACCTGGAGACCCGCAAGCCACGCACCATGGGCCTGGGCCTGGGTTTCTCCACCGACGTCGGCCCGCGCGGCAAGGCCAACTGGACGCGCCACTGGGTCAATCCCCAGGGCCACAGCTATGGCTGGGAAGCCGAGTTGTCGGCGCCACGGCAGAACGTCGGGTTGTGGTACGACATCCCGCTGGACCCGCCGCTCACCGATAAACTGCGTTTCGCCGGCGGTTACCAGAATGAAGAAATCGCCAACACCGACACCTTGAGTAAATTGCTCACCCTCGGGCCCGAATGGCACAGCAAGTTGCCCAGTGGCTGGACCCGGGTGATCTCGCTCAAATACCAGCGCGAAGAATACCGCCTGGGCAATGACTCGGGCCTCAGTAACCTGGTGATGCCGGGTGTGAGTTATTCCTACCTGCGCAGCGATAACCGCATCGACCCCCATAACGGCTACCGCCTGCAATTCGACAGCAAGGTGGCGAAGGAGGGACTGGGCTCCGACACCAACCTGTTGTACGGCACGGCCATGGTCAAGGGCCTGACCACCCTGTGGGACAACCACCGCTTCCTGGCGCGGGCCCAGGTCGGCGGCAGTGCCACTAATGGCTACAAGTCGGTGCCGCCGTCGCTGCGGTTCTTCGCCGGTGGCGACCAGAGCGTGCGCGGCTACGAGTACCAGACCCTGTCGCCGGAGAATGACCGGGGCGACCGTATCGGCGGCCGCTACATGGTGGCCCTGAGTGCCGAGTATCAATATTCCATCGCCGAAAAATGGCGGATTGCGACCTTTATCGACCAGGGCAACTCGTTCAACTCCCTGGAGTTGCCCAGCTTGAAGACCGGTGTGGGTGTCGGCATCCGCTGGGTCTCGCCGGTCGGGCCGATCCGCCTGGACCTGGCCCACGCCCTGGAAGACCCGGGCGGCGTTCGATTGCACTTTTCCATGGGGCCTGAGCTGTGATGCGTGGTGTGAAAATAGCGGGGCTGGCCGTGTTGGCCACCCTTGTCGTGCTGTTGCTGGCCCTGTGGGCGGTCCTCGGCACCCAGGCGGGCAGTCGCTGGGCGCTGGGGCGTGTACCGGGTTTGAGCGTAGAGAATTTCCACGGCCGTCTGGGCGGCCAGTGGCGCGCCGATCATCTGCTGTGGGCGCAGGACGGCAGTCGCGTCGAACTCGATGCGCCGACGTTTGACTGGTCGCCGGCGTGCCTGTTGCGCATGACCCTGTGCATCAATCGCCTGGATGTGGAGCAAGTCCGCCTGGACGTTGCGCCGAGCACTGAAGAGAGCAGTGGGCCGATTCAATTGCCGGACCTGAAGCTGCCCGTTTCCATTCAGTTGGGCGACGTTCGTGTCGGCAGCCTGCTGCTTAACGGCAGCGAACAACTCAAGGGCCTGCAACTGGCCGCGCACTGGACCGCCGCCGGCATGCAGATTGACGCGGTGCACCTGCAACGGGACGGCCTGGTGCTGGACCTGAACGGCCTGTTGCAACCCAGCGGCGACTGGCCGCTGACCGCCAGCGGCAACCTGAGCCTGCCCTACGCCCCCGGCGGCGCGCCGTGGACGGTGGCGCTCAAGGTCGAGGGCGACCTGCTCAAGACCCTCAGGCTCGACGCCGACAGCAGCGGCTACCTGCCGGCCAAACTCAAGGGCGAGCTGCAACCCCTGGTGGACAACCTCCCGGCCCAGGTGCATATCACCGCCGATGGCTTCAAACCCAGCGCCGATCTGCCCGACACCCTGCAACTCAATCAACTGGACCTCACCGCCAAGGGCGACCTGGGCAGCGGCTACCAACTGCTGGGCAAGGCTGTGCTGCCGGCGGAAAAAGGCCCGGTGGACCTGCTGCTGCAAGGCAAGGTCGACGCCAAGGGCGCGCAGATCGCCGGCCTGGACCTGAATGCCGGCGACAAACAAAGCCTCAAGCTCACGGCGCAGTTGGACTGGCAACAAGGCTTCAGCGCCGAGGCCAAGATCGACTGGCTGGACTTTCCCTGGCATCGCCTCTACCCGCTGATCGACGAGCCACAGGTGGTGTTGCGCACCTTCAACGGTGAGGTTTCCTACAAAGACGGCAACTACCTCGGCAACCTCAAGGCCGACCTGGACGGCCCGGCGGGCAAATTCAATCTGGTCACGCCGTTCAGTGGCGACCTCACGCAAATCTTCCTGCCTGAGCTGAAGCTGACTGCCGGCCAAGGCAAGGCCGAAGGGCATTTGAACCTGCAATTTGCCGATGGTATTGCGTGGGATACCGCGTTGGACCTGTCGGCGCTGAACCCGGCGTACTGGGTGGCGGAATTGCCGGGCACGCTGGCTGGCCCCTTGCGCAGCAAAGGTGAATTCAAAAACGAGCAGCTCAAGCTCAACGCCGACCTCGACCTCAAGGGCCGCCTGCGTGGGCAAACCGCCGTGCTGGCGGCCAAGGCCGAGGGCGCGGGCGAGCAATGGACCCTGGCCAACCTGGATGTCCGCCTGGGCGACAACCGCATCAACGGCAGCGGCAGCCTGCAGCAACGCCTGGCCGGGCAGATCGATATCAAGCTGGCGCGCCTGGCCCAGCTGTGGCCGCAATTGCGTGGGCAGGTCAATGGCCGACTCGACGTGGCCGGCAGCCTCAAGGCGCCCCAAGGCCAACTCGACCTCAAGGGCCAGCAACTGGCGTTCGCCGATAATCGCCTGCAAAGCCTGAGCCTGGACGCGACCCTGGACAGTGCCCAGCGCGGGAAAATCGACCTCAAGGGCAGCGGCATTCAAAGTGGTGACACCCAGGTTGGCGCGCTCACCGCCAGCGCCCAGGGCGATATCAGGAACCAGAAGGTCCAACTCGACCTGGCCGGCCCCTTGGTCAAGCTGGCTCTGGCCTTGGACGGCAACCTCGACAAAGGCAACTGGCGCGGTCGCCTGGCCAGTGGCGATGTGCAGGCGGGTGGCCAGGACTGGAAGCTGCAGGCGCCGGCAAAAATCGAGCGCATGGCCGACGGCAAGCTGACTTTTGCGGCCCACTGCTGGGTCTCCGGTGCGGCCAGCCTGTGCGGTGAAGACCAGCGCCTGATGCCCGAACCCAAATTGCGCTACCACCTCAAGCAATTCCCCATCGACAGCCTGGCGGCGTTTCTGCCCAAGGACTTCGCCTGGCAGGGCAAGCTCAACGCCGACGTCCAACTGGACCTGCCCGACAGCGGCCCCAAAGGCGTGGTCGCGGTGGATGCCAGCGGCGGTACCCTGCGGGTCAAGGACAAGGACCAGTGGCTGGATTTCCCCTACGACACCCTCACGCTGGAAACCACCCTCAACCCCAAGCGTATCGACACCCAGTTGAACTTCCGAGGCGGCAAGCTCGGCGAGTTGCTGTTGCAGGCGCAGATCAACCCATTGCCGAAAAACAAGCCGATCAGCGGCAATTTCAGCCTGACCGGGCTGGATCTCGCCGTGGCGCGGCCGTTTGTGCCGATGGTCGAGAAACTCAGCGGCAAGCTCAACGGCAGCGGCCGGATCGCCGGTGGCCTGCTGGCGCCGCAGGTCAACGGCAACGTCAACCTGGTGGGCGGTGAAGTCTCCGGGCCAGAGCTGCCCATCAGCCTTGAAGGCCTGAACGTGCAGGCGCTGATTGCCGGTGAAAGTGTGCAATTGAATGGCGCATGGCGCAGTGGCAAGGCCGGGCAGGGCAGCCTCAAGGGCCAGGTCGACTGGGGCCAGGCCCTGGTGGTGGACCTCAGCCTGCAAGGCTCGCAACTGCCGGTCACGGTGGAGCCCTATGCGGTGCTGGAAGTGGCCCCGGACCTGAAGATCAGCCTGAAGAACGACAAACTGGCGATTGCCGGCAAGGTGCGGATCCCCCGCGGTGACATCACCGTGCGCGAACTGCCGCCGTCCACCGTCAAGGTCTCGGATGACACCGTGATCGTCGGCAGCCAGACCGAAGAGGGCAAGCCACCGATGGCCATGGCCATGGATATCGACGTGGCGGTGGGCGAAGACCAGCTCAACTTCTCGGGCTTCGGCCTCACCGCCAAGGTGCAGGGCCATGTGCACATCGGCGACAACATGGACACCCGTGGCGAGTTGTGGCTCAACGACGGCCGCTACCGTGCCTATGGCCAGCGCCTGGATGTGCGCCGCGCACGCCTGCTGTTCGCCGGGCCGCTCGACCAGCCATACCTGGATATCGAAGCGATCCGCAAGACCGACGATGTCGTCGCCGGTATCCGCCTCAGCGGCAGCGCCGAGCAGCCCACCACGCAGATCTTCTCGGAACCGGCCATGAGCCAGGAACAGGCGCTGTCCTACCTGGTGCTGGGCCGTCCGCTGAGTTCTACTGGCGAAGACAACAACATGCTCGCCCAGGCCGCCCTCGGCCTTGGCCTGATGGGCAGCGCCGGGGTCACCTCGGATCTTGCCAACAAACTGGGGATTCGCGACTTCGACCTCGACACCCAGGGCAGCGGCAACAATACGGCAGTGGTGGCCAGCGGCAAGATCACCGAGAAACTCAGCCTGCGTTACGGGGTAGGGGTGTTCGAACCGGCCAGCACCATTGCCTTGCGCTACCTGCTGAGCAAGAAGGTGTACCTGGAAGTGGCGAGTGGCGTGGCCAGTTCCCTCGACATCTTCTACAAGCGCGATTTCTAGATCCTTTCGCGGTACAAAATGTGTGAGGGGGCTTGCCCCCGATAGCAGTCGTTCAGTCAACACATCAGTGACTGACCCAACGCTATCGGGGGCAAGCCCCCTCCCACATTAGCAAGCAAGCTAATTATTCCATTTGACTTTAGCTGCCTAGGCAGTAACATCTCGTCATGCATTCACTGCCTAGGCAGTAATAAGGTGACTTCCGATGCCCCACTTCACCCCTGAAAACTTCCACAACTGCCACCTCGGGCTGTTGCTGGGCCGTGCGGCGCTCCTCAAGGACCGCATCATCGACACCCACATGGAACCCCACGGCATCACGGCCGCGCAGTTCAAGGTGCTGATCATCATGGCCCAGTTCGGCGTCGACACCCCGGCCGAACTGTGCCGCAACCTGTCCCTGGACAGCGGTTCGATGACCCGCATGCTCGACCGCCTCGAGCAGAAAGGCCTGCTGGACCGCAAACGCTCCGAGCAGGACCGCCGCCAGGTGCAGTTGGTGCTGACTGCCGACGGCCAGCGCCTGGCAGACATGCTGCCGCACATAGGCGCCCAGGCGTTGAACCAACTGGCGGGCGTACTTGAGGCTGGCGAGCTGGAAACCCTGGAACGGATTCTCAAGAAAATTCTGATAGCTGCCGGTGATCCCATCACCCTGCAGCGGGTAGGTAAAGCATGAACACACGTGCCCTATGCCTGGTGCTCGTGGCCATGAGCATGGCCGGTTGCGCCAACTACAGCGGCCTCGACACCCAGGGCCGGCGCCTCGACGCCAACACCTTGCAGACCGGTAAATCCCTGAGCGGGGTGACCCTGTCGAGTGCCGCCTGGCCCAGCGCCGACTGGTGGAAAAACCTCGGCGACCCGCAGCTCGACGGTTTGATCCAGGAAGCCCTGCAAAACAGCCCCGACATGCAAGTCGCCAGCGCCCGTGCCCATCAGGCCGAAGCCGCCGCCTATGCCGCGAATGCCGCACGCATGCCGACCCTGGATGCCAGCGCCGGCGTGAGCCGTTCACGCCTGGCCAAGGACCAGGACCCGCGCGGCGAGGGCGATGCTTACTCGACCGTGCGTAATATCGGCGCCAGCTTCAATTACAACTTCGACCTCTGGGGTGGCCAGCGCGCCGCCTGGGAAGCCGCGCTGGGCCAGGCCCGCGCCGCCGAAGTCGACCAACAGGCCGCGCGCCTGACCCTCGCTGCCGATGTGGCCAAGGCCTACAGCGACCTGGGCCAGGCGCACATCGTGCGCGACCTGGCCGGCGATGACCTCAAGCGCACCCGGCAAATGCTCGACCTGAGCAAGCGCCGCCTCGCTGCGGGCATCGACAGCCAGTACCAGTACCAGCAGACCGAAAGCCTGGAAGCCAGCTCCCAGTCGCAATTGATCGATGCCGACAAGCAACTGCAGAGCGCCAAGATCGCCCTCGCCGTATTGCTCGGCAAAGGCCCGGACCGAGGCGGCGAACTGGCCCGTCCGAATGTGCTCAAGCCCGCCGCTGTCGCCGTGCCTTCGGTGTTGCCCGCCGAGCTGCTGGGCCGCCGCCCGGACCTGATCGCTGCGCGCTGGCGAGTCGAGGCTGCGAGCAAGGACATCGCCGCCAGCAAGACGCGCTTCTACCCGAACCTCAACCTCAGCGCGAGCGCCGGGGCCGAGTCGTTGCTGGGGGATGCGATGTTCGGCTCGGCCAGCCGCTTCTTCAACATTGCGCCGACGATCTCGCTGCCGATCTTCGATGGCGGCCGCCTGCGCGCCGACCTCGATGCGCGCGATGCCGACTACGACCTGGCCGTGGCCCAGTACAACAAGACCCTGGTGCAGGCCTTGGGCGATATCGGCAACACCCTTTCGCAACTGCGCGAAACCGGTCGGCAGATCCAGGCCCAGCAACACGCCACGGACATTGCCCAGCAGTCCTACGACACCGTGGTCCAGCGCTACGGCTCAGGGGTCGGTAACTACCTGGACGTGCTAAGCATCGAGCAGCAATTGCTGCAGGCCCAGCGTCAGCTGGCGACCCTGAATGCCGGGCAAATCGATCTGTCGATTCAATTGATGCAGGCCCTGGGTGGCGGATACAGCGCCGACAACGTGGCGTCGACCACCCCAGCCACCCGCACGGAATAATTTGAGGTATTTGTCATGGCCACTGCCGAAAACACCAACGCTACAGAACAACCCAAAGACAACAACCCACGCAAACGCAAGGTCATGCTGATCGGCCTCGCGCTGATCGTCATCCTCGGTGTCGTGGGCGTATGGGGCTGGTATGAATTCTACGGGCGCTTCAACGAGAGCACCGACGACGCCTATGTGAACGGCAACGTGGTGGAAATCACCCCGCTGGTCACCGGCACCGTGGTCAGCATCGGCGCGGACGATGGCGACCTGGTCCACGAAGGCCAGGTGCTGATCAACTTCGACCCCAACGACGCCGCCGTCGGCCTGCAAAGTGCCCAGGCCAACCTGGCCCGCACCGTGCGCCAGGTGCGGGGCTTGTACAGCAACGTCGATGGCATGAAAGCCCAGGTCAACGCACAGAAAGCCGATGTGCAAACTGCCCAGGACAACTTCAATCGTCGCAAGACCCTGGCCCAGGGCGGCGCGATTTCCCAGGAAGAACTGTCCCACGCCCGTGACAGCCTGACCGCTGCGAAAAACGCGCTGACCAACCTTGAGCAGCAACTCAAGACCAGCAATGCGCTGGTGGATGACACCGTGATCTCGTCCCACCCGGACGTGCAGGCCGCCGCCGCGCAACTGCGCCAGGCCTACCTGGCCAATGCGCGCAGCACCTTGATCGCGCCGGTCACCGGCTACGTGGCCAAGCGCACCGTGCAACTGGGCCAGCGCGTGCAGCCGGGTACGGCGTTGATGGCGGTGATCCCGCTGAACCAGCTGTGGATCGACGCCAACTTCAAGGAAACCCAACTGCGCGACATGCGCATTGGCCAGCCGGTGGACATCGAGTCGGACATCTACGGCAGCGACGTGAAATTCAGCGGCACCGTGGATAGCCTTGGCGCCGGCACCGGCAGTGCGTTTGCCCTGCTGCCGGCGCAGAACGCCACCGGTAACTGGATCAAGATCGTGCAACGGGTGCCGGTACGCATCCACATCAATGCCGAAGAACTGGCCAAGCACCCGCTGCGGGTCGGCCTGAGCACTGTCGTCAATGTCGACCTGCATGACCAGAGCGGCCCGGTGCTGGCGCAACAGGCGCCGCAGAAGGCGACCTTCACCACCAACGTGTACGACCGCCAATTGGCCGAGGCTGACGCCATGATCACCGAGTTGATCCATGCCAACAGCATCGCCGCGCCCAAGGCTGTGCAGCGCTGATGAGCAATAACGCCTCCTTCACGCCGCCCAGCCTGTTGATGGCCACCATTGGCCTGTCGCTGGCGACCTTTATGCAGGTGCTCGACACCACCATCGCCAACGTGGCCTTGCCGACCATTTCCGGCAACCTCGGCGTGAGTTCGGAGCAGGGCACCTGGGTGATCACCTCGTTTGCGGTGAGCAACGCCATCGCCTTGCCGCTGACCGGTTGGTTGAGCCGGCGGTTTGGCGAAGTGAAGCTGTTCCTGTGGGCCACCATGCTGTTTGTGCTGGCCTCGTTCCTCTGTGGTATTTCCACTTCGATGCCCGAACTGATCGGCTTTCGGGTGCTGCAAGGCCTGGTGGCCGGGCCGTTGTACCCGATGACCCAGACCCTGCTGATCGCGGTCTACCCGCCGGCGAGGCGTGGCATGGCCCTGGCGTTGCTGGCGATGGTCACGGTGGTGGCGCCGATTGCAGGGCCGATCCTCGGTGGCTGGATCACTGACAGCTACAGCTGGCCGTGGATCTTCTTTATCAACGTCCCCATCGGCATCTTTGCGGTGATGGTGGTGCGTGCGCAATTGAAGAAGCGCCCGGTGACCACCAGCTACCAGCCGATGGATTACGTCGGGCTGTTGAGCCTGATCGTGGGCGTCGGCGCGTTGCAGATCATCCTCGACAAGGGCAACGACCTGGACTGGTTCGAATCCAACTTCATCATTGTGGGCGCGGCGATTTCGGTGATTGCCCTGGCGGTGTTCATCATCTGGGAAATGACCGACAAGCACCCGGTGGTCAACCTGCGGCTGTTTGCCTACCGTAACTTTCGCATCGGCACGATTGTGTTGATCCTCGGCTACGCGGGCTTCTTCGGCATCAACCTGATCCTGCCGCAGTGGCTGCAAACCCAGATGGGCTACACCGCCACCTGGGCCGGCCTGGCGGTGGCGCCGATCGGCATCCTGCCGGTGCTGATGTCACCGTTCGTGGGCAAGTACGCGCACAAGTTCGACCTGCGCCTGCTGGCGGGCCTGGCGTTCCTGGCGATCGGCTTGAGCTGCTTTATGCGCGCGGGCTTCACCAATGAGGTGGACTTCACCCACATTGCCCTGGTGCAGTTGTTCATGGGCATCGGCGTGGCGCTGTTCTTCATGCCGACCTTGAGCATCCTGATGTCCGACCTGCCACCGCACCAGATTGCCGACGGCGCCGGTCTTGCGACCTTTCTGCGGACCCTGGGCGGCAGCTTTGCGGCCTCGCTGACCACCTGGATCTGGATCCGCCGGGCGGACCAGCACCATGCGTACATGAGCGAGAACATGACCACCTATGACTCGGCCACCCGCGACGCGCTGCAGGCGCTCGGTGGGGCAGGGCACAAGGCCTACGCGCAACTGGACCAGATCCTCACCAGCCAGGCGTACATGATGTCCACCGTGGATTACTTCACGTTGCTGGGGTGGATGTTCATGGGGTTGATGTTGCTGGTGTGGCTGGCCAAACCGCCGTTTGGCGCCAAGGCAGGGCCGGAAGCGTCCGGCCACTGATTGGCAAAGACTGAAATGCAATCAATTGTGGGAGGGGGCTTGCCCCCGATGAGGGAGTGTCAGTTGAACATCTTTTACTGACCCGCCCTAATCGGGGGCAAGCCCCCTCCCACATTTTGATCTCTGTTCACATTGGATCAGGGGGATTCGAGGATCAGGCGCCAGGCAACGCCAGCTGCGGATTGACGAAGTCAAACGCCGCCAACTGAAAGCCTTGCTCATCCGCCTGCAACGCCCAGCCCTGCTTGTCCCAATCCCCCAGCACAATGCGCTTGGCCGCCTGGTCGCCAATCTGCAGTTTATGGATCGCCGGGCGATGCGTGTGGCCGTGGACCAGGGTGCGCACGCCGAACTGCTGCATCACCCGCGGCACTTCCTCGGGCGTGACATCGACAATGTCGTTGGCCTTCATGCGCGTTTGCGCACGGCTTTCACTGCGCAGCTTGCGCGCCAGCCGATGGCGGGTGCGCAACGGCAGGTGACGCAGGATAAACAGCACGATGGGATTACGCAGGATGCGCCGCAGCTTCATGTAGCCAAGGTCGCGGGTGCAGAGGCTGTCGCCGTGCATCAACAGCACGGGTTCGCCTGCGAGCTGCACGACACTCGGGTCCTTGAGCAAGGTGGCGCCTGCCGCTTTGCAGAACGCCTTGCCGAGCAGGAAGTCGCGGTTGCCATGCATGATAAAAATCGGGGTACCGCTGTCGCTCAGCTCGCGCAGAGCCTCGCAGATCGAACGCTGGAAGGGCGTCATCCCATCGTCGCCAATCCAGGCTTCAAAGAAGTCCCCCAGAATGTACAACGCCTGGGCGCCACGGGCGCGGTTGTGGAGCAGATCCAGAAACGCCCGGGTAATGTCCGGGCGCTCCTCTTCCAGATGCAAATCTGAAATCAGTAATATCACTCAACGATCTCGGCTTTCTCGACGATCACGTCTTCGACCGGAACGTCCTGGTGACCGGCCTTGGAGGTGGTCGACACGCCTTTGATCTTGTCGACTACGTCCTGGCCTTCGGTGACTTTACCGAACACGGCGTAGCCCCAGCCCTGTACGTTCTTGCCGCTGTGGTTCAGGAAGGTATTGTCGGCCACGTTGATGAAGAACTGCGCGGAGGCCGAATGCGGCTCCATGGTACGGGCCATGGCGACGGTGTACTTGTCGTTGGAAAGGCCGTTGTCCGCTTCGTTCTGGATGCTTGGGCGCTTGTCTTTCTTTTCTTTCATGCCAGGCTCGAAACCGCCGCCCTGGACCATGAAGTTACCGATGACACGGTGGAAAACCGTGTTTTCGTAGTGGCCGGCCTTAACGTACTCGATGAAGTTGGCGACGGTGATCGGCGCTTTCTCGGCGTTCAGCTCGATGACGATGTCACCGTGGTTGGTGGTCAGTTTGACTTGAGTCATGTTCACTACTCTTTTCAGGGAATTCGTGGGTTTGGACGCCTGGGGCGCCTTACCTGTCTGGCTAAACGGCGGCCAAGGCGCGCAGTTTAGCGTGCCCGGCAGGAATTTCGAGGTGGTTTTTTACCGCCTGGTTAATTAAAGCAGCAGTTTTTGGTCGTGACCTGTCAGTGTCTTGACAGCATCAGCTATGATATCGCCTTTGTTTTATCTGGCCCCAACCGGCCACGAACCTGTCTGTTCAAGGATCCTATGAGCAAGCCCACTGTCGACCCTACCTCGAATTCCAAGGCCGGACCTGCCGTCCCGGTCAACTTCCTGCGCCCGATCATCCAGGCGGACCTGGATTCGGGCAAGCACACGCAGATCGTCACCCGCTTCCCGCCAGAGCCCAACGGCTACCTGCACATCGGTCACGCCAAGTCGATCTGTGTGAACTTCGGCCTGGCCCAGGAGTTCGGTGGCGTCACGCACCTGCGTTTCGACGACACCAACCCGGCCAAGGAAGACCAGGAATACATCGACGCCATCGAAAGCGACATCAAGTGGCTGGGCTTCGAATGGTCCGGTGAAGTGCGCTATGCCTCCAAATACTTCGACCAGCTGTTCGACTGGGCCGTCGAGCTGATCAAGGCCGGCAAGGCCTACGTCGACGACCTGACCCCCGAGCAGGCCAAGGAATACCGTGGCACCCTGACCGAACCGGGCAAGAACAGCCCGTTCCGCGACCGCTCCGTAGAAGAGAACCTCGACTGGTTCGCCCGCATGCGCGCCGGTGAGTTCCCGGACGGCGCCCGCGTGCTGCGCGCCAAGATCGACATGGCCTCGCCGAACATGAACCTGCGCGACCCGATCATGTACCGCATCCGCCACGCCCATCACCACCAGACCGGCGACAAGTGGTGCATCTACCCGAACTACGACTTCACCCACGGCCAGTCGGACGCCATCGAAGGCATCACCCACTCCATCTGCACCCTGGAGTTCGAGAGCCATCGCCCGCTGTACGAATGGTTCCTCGACAGCCTGCCGGTCCCGGCGCACCCGCGTCAGTACGAATTCAGCCGCCTGAACCTCAACTACACCATCACCAGCAAGCGCAAGCTCAAGCAACTGGTGGATGAAAAGCACGTCAATGGCTGGGACGACCCACGCATGTCGACCCTGTCGGGCTTCCGCCGCCGTGGCTACACCCCGGCGTCGATCCGCAACTTCTGCGAGATGGTCGGCACCAACCGCTCAGACGGTGTGGTCGACTACGGCATGCTCGAGTTCAGCATCCGCCAGGACCTCGACGCGAACGCGCCACGGGCCATGTGCGTGCTGCGTCCGTTGAAAGTCGTGATCACCAACTACCCGCAAGACAAGGTCGACCACCTCGAACTGCCGCGTCATCCGCAGAACGAAGCACTCGGCGTGCGCAAGCTGCCGTTCGCCCGTGAAATCTACATCGACCGCGATGACTTCATGGAAGAGCCGCCAAAAGGCTACAAGCGCCTGGAGCCGAACGGCGAAGTGCGCCTGCGCGGCAGCTACGTGATCCGCGCCGACGAAGCGATCAAGGACGCCGAGGGCAACATCGTCGAACTGCGTTGCTCCTATGACCCGGAAACCCTGGGCAAGAACCCTGAAGGCCGCAAGGTCAAGGGCGTGATCCACTGGGTGCCGGCCGCTGCCAGCATCGAGTGCGAAGTGCGCCTGTACGATCGCCTGTTCCGTTCGCCGAATCCTGAAAAGGCCGAAGACAGCGCCAGCTTCCTCGACAACATCAACCCTGACTCCCTGCAAGTGCTCACCGGTTGTCGTGCCGAACCCTCTTTGGGCGACGCACAGCCGGAAGACCGTTTCCAGTTCGAGCGCGAAGGCTACTTCTGCGCGGATATCAAGGACTCGAAACCTGGTCAGCCGGTATTCAACCGTACCGTGACCTTGCGTGATTCGTGGGGCCAGTGATTCTGTCTTAAGGAACTGTCGTGCTAACGATCTACAACACACTCAGCAAGACCAAAGAAGTCTTCAAGCCGCTGGATGGCAACAAGGTGCGCATGTACGTGTGCGGCATGACCGTGTACGACTACTGCCACATCGGCCACGGCCGCAGCATGGTTGCCTTCGACCTGGTGACCCGCTGGTTGCGTTTCAGCGGCTATGACTTGACCTATGTGCGCAACATCACCGACATCGACGACAAGATCATCAACCGCGCCAACGAGAACGGCGAGTCGTTCGACGCGCTGACCGAGCGCATGATCGCCGCCATGCACGAGGACGAGGCGCGCCTCAACATCCTCAAGCCGGACATGGAACCGCGTGCCACGGACCACATCCCCGGCATGCACGCCATGATCCAGACCTTGATCGACAAGGGTTACGCCTACGCTCCTGGCAACGGTGACGTGTACTACCGCGTCGCCAAGTTCATGGGCTACGGCAAGCTGTCGCGCAAGAAAATCGAAGACCTGCGCATCGGCGCGCGCATCGAAGTCGACGAAGCCAAGCAGGATCCGCTCGACTTCGTGCTGTGGAAAGGCACCAAGCCCGGCGAGCCGAGCTGGGAATCGCCATGGGGCGCCGGGCGTCCGGGCTGGCACATCGAATGCTCGGTGATGTCCACCTGCTGCCTGGGCGAGACCTTCGACATTCATGGCGGCGGCAGCGACCTCGAGTTCCCGCACCACGAAAACGAAATCGCCCAGAGCGAAGCCGCCACCGGCAAGACCTACGCCAACGCCTGGATGCACTGCGGCATGATCCGCATCAATGGCGAGAAGATGTCCAAGTCCTTGAACAACTTCTTTACCATCCGCGACGTGCTGGAAAAGTACCACCCGGAAGTGGTGCGTTACCTGCTGGTGTCCAGCCACTACCGCAGCGCCATCAACTATTCGGAAGACAACCTCAAGGACGCCAAGGGCGCCCTGGAGCGGTTCTACCACGCGTTGAAAGGCCTGCCATCCGTGGCGCCGGCCGGCGGCGAAGCGTTCGTGGCACGCTTCACCGAAGTGATGAACGACGACTTCGGCACACCGGAAGCCTGCGCCGTGCTGTTCGAGATGGTGCGCGAGATCAACCGTTTGCGTGAGAGTGATCTCGACGCAGCGGCAGGTCTGGCGGCGCGCTTGAAAGAGCTGGCGAGCGTCCTGGGCGTGCTGCAGATGGAAGCCGATGACTTCCTGCAAGCCGGCGCCGAAGGCCGTGTGGATGCGGCTGAGGTGGATGCGTTGATCCAGGCGCGCTTGGCTGCTCGCACCAACAAGGACTGGGCGGAGTCCGACCGTATCCGTGACCAACTGACCGCGATGGGTGTGGTGTTGGAAGACGGGAAGGGCGGGACTACCTGGCGGTTGGCTGATCAGGCCTGATTGGCAAACGCTGGATGAAAAACGCCCCGACTGGTTCGGGGCGTTTTTTTGCACACTGTTTTAGTGAGCGGCTCACCCGATCCCGTGTGGGAGGGGCGGCGCGACGATTCGACTTGCTCCCGATGGCGGTGGGTCAGCCAACATACCTGTCAACAGTGCCGCCGCCTTCGAAGCCTCGCTAAAGCTCGACATCTCCCACAGGGGATTGGCGGTATCCTTGAGATCTACAGCCGGGCTGCTTTCTACCTGTCAACCGCAATCAAATGTGGGAGGGGGCTTGCTCCCGATAGCGGTGTTTCAGCCAACACCTCTACCAACTGTGCCGCCGCCATCGAAGCCTCGCTAAAGCTCGACATCTCCCACATTTTTAACCGTGTTCGCCTCAGCGCTCAGCGGCGGCTGCTGACCTCGGCCGGTACATCATCACCGGCCATGCGCTTGCGAAACAGCGCCGTCCGGGCCAGCAGCAGCGTGGTCACCGGTACGGTGATCGCCAACAAAATCGGAATCAGCCACCCGTGCAGCACCGGCCCGGACTTGAGCACCGAAAAATAGATAATCGATGCCAGCGCCACACACCAGGCGCCCAATGTCGAGGCCAGCGCCGGCGGGTGCATGCGCTGGAAGAAGTCTTTCATGCGCAGCAAGCCAATCGCGCCGATCAGTGCGAACACGCTGCTCAATACCAGCAGCACCGCGACGACGATTTCCATCCATAACGGCATCATTCAATCACCTCCCCACGCAGCAGGAATTTGGCCAGGGCAAACGAGCCCACGAAGCCGAACAGCGCAATCAGCAGCGCCGCTTCAAAGTAGGTGTCGCTGGCATAGCGAATACCCAGCACCAGCATCATCAGCATCGCCAGAATGTACAGGTAGTCCAGCGCCAGGACCCGGTCCTGGGCCGACGGGCCTTTGAACAGGCGGATCAGGGTCAGCACCATGGCCAGGGAGAACAGGAACAGGCTGAACAGGATCGCATTGGAGAGCAGGGCGCTCATTCGAAGATCTCCATCAGGGGCCGCTCGTAGGTGGTCTTGAAGTGCTCGATAAACGGCGCTTCATCCTCCAGGTCGAATACGTGCAGCAGCAGGATGCTGCGGTCCAGCGCCAGTTCCGACCAGATGGTGCCGGGGACCACGGTGGTGATCATCGACAGGGCGGCGAGGCCATTGGCGTCGCGCAGGTCCAGGGGGATTTTGACGAAGCGCGAACGCGGTGGGCGTGAGCCGCACATCAGCACGCCCCAGGCCACTTGCAGGTTGGAGACGATCACATCGCGGCCGACCAGGAAAAACAGGCGGATGATCACGCCAGGGCGGCGGATGCGGATCGGCAGCGGGCGCAGCGGCGCCATCAGCAGCGGCGCGAGAAAGCCCAGCAGCGCGCCCAGCAGCAGGTTGCCGGGGCTGACGGACAGGTTCAGCACCAGCCACAGCAACCACAACGCGAGGGACAACCATGGGGCAGGCAACAGGCGCTTCATGGTTGAACCTCCAGCGCGGCGGTCTTGGCTTCGGGGCTGGGGACCGGACGCGTGGCCATCACCGCCATCACGTAGTGTTCCGGGTTGTTCAGGCTCTGGGCAGTGGCCTGGGTGTAGCGCATCAGCGGCTCGGCCTTGAAGGTCAGCAGGATGCTCAGGCCCAGCAGGAAGAAGATCGGCACGCACTCATAGCGGCGCAGCAACGGCGACGGGCGCTCTTCCGGGGTCCAGAAGCGCTGGATACCCAGGCGGGCGAAGGCGATCAGCGAGGCAAGGCCCGAGAGGATCAACAGTGCCACCAACCCCCAGGCCGCAGGACGAATGGATTCATCCGCACTGACACCCAGGCCCAACGGGTTAACCAGCGCACTCAACAAACTCAGCTTGCCGATAAACCCGGACAGCGGCGGCATGCCGATGATCAGCAGGGCGCAGGCGACAAAGCTCAAGCCGAGGAAGGCCATGGTCCAGGGAATCACCTGGCCGACCACGGCTTTCTGCTCGTCATCCAGGTTCACGCCAGGACGCGGATGCAGGGATTCCATGGCCTTGGGCAGTGCGTCGATTTCTTCATCCAGCGGCAGGTCGTTGGCCGAGCGCGAACGCTCGATCAATTCGGCCAGCAGGAACAGCGCACTCAACGCCAGGGTGGAGCTGACCAGATAGAACAGCGCCCCGGCGGTCAGGCTTGGCTGGGCGAAACCAACGGCCGACAGCAGGATCCCGGCCGAGACCAGGATGCTCAAGCTGGCCATGCGCTCCAGCCGCTGCGCCGCCACCATCGCCAGCGCCGCGCAGATGATCGTGGCCATGCCGCCGTACACCAGCCAGTCGCCGCCAAACAACGCCGATGCGCCGGCCTGGCCGGAGAACAACAGGGTCCACAGGCGCAGCACGGTGTACACGCCGACCTTGGTCATGATCGCGAACATCGCCGCCACCGGCGCGCTGGCTGAGGAATAGGCGGGGGCCAGCCAGAAGTTCAGCGGCCACATGCCGGCCTTGGCCAGGAATGCGGTGGCGAGGATCGCCGCACCGGCATGCAGCAGGCCGCGATCCGCCTCGGGAACCAGCGGGATTTTCAGTGCCAGGTCAGCGAAATTCAGCGTGCCGGTCACGCCGTAGATCATCGCCGCGCCGATCAGGAACAGCGACGACGCCAGCAGGTTGATCGCGATGTAATGCAGCCCCGACGACACCCGCGCCCGGCCCGAGCCGTGCAGCATCAAGCCGTAGGACGCCGCCAGCAGCACCTCGAAGAACACGAACAGGTTGAACAGGTCCGCCGTGAGGAACGCGCCGTACAGGCCCATCATCTGGATCTGGAACAGCGCATGGAAACTGGTACCGGCACGGTCCCAACGGGCCATGGCGAACAGCAGCGCGCTCACGCCGATGATCCCGGTGAGCACCAGCATCAGCGCCGAGAGCTGGTCGACCACCAGCACGATGCCGAACGGCACCTGCCAGTTGCCCGGCAGGTACACCCCAATCGAGCCGGGGCCGCCTTTTTGCGTCCAGTACAACAGCAGGATCGCGATGCCCAGGCCAATGACGCTGGAGAACAGGTTGATCCTGGCCTTCAGCGGGCGGCGTTTTTCGCCGAGCATCAGCATCAGCGCGGCGGTGAGCAACGGCAGCAGGATGGGGGCGACGATCAGTTGGTTGACCCAATTCATTCCTTGGGCTCCCGGCCGTCCACATGGTCAGTGCCGGTCAGGCCCCGTGACGCCAGCAGCACCACCAGGAACAACGCGGTCATGGCGAAGCTGATCACGATCGCCGTAAGCACCAGGGCCTGGGGCAGGGGATCGGTGTAATTGAGCAGGTCCTGGGGCACGCCGTCCTTGATGATCGGCTCCTTGCCGATAAACAGGCTGCCCATGCTGAAAATGAACAGGTTGACCCCGTACGACAACAGGCACAGGCCCATCACCACCTGGAACGTCCGTGGCCGCAGGATCAACCAGACGCCGGAGGCCGCCAGGACCCCAATGGCAATTGCGATGACTTCTTCCATCAGGCGGCTCCTTCGGTGGCGGCGACTACTTTGGCCTGGTTGCTCGGTTTATGCGCACGCACCGACTGGTGGCCGAGGGCGGTGAGCATCAGCAGCGTCGAGCCGACGACCATGGCGTATACGCCCACATCGAAGAACAACGCGCTGGCAACATGAATATCGCCCAGCAGCGGCAGGCTGAAATGCCAGGTATGGGTGGTGAGGAACGGGTAGCCGACAAACAACGCGCCGATCCCGGTCAGCGTCGCCGAGAACAGGCCGAAGCCCATCCAGCGCATCGGCCGCAGGCTCATCTGCGCCTCGACCCACTGGGTACCGGCAACCATGTACTGCAGGATAAACGCCACCGACATCACCAGGCCGGCGACAAACCCGCCGCCCGGTTGGTTGTGGCCGCGCATGAACAGGTAGAACGACACCACCAGCGCAATCGGCAGCAGCAGGCGCACCAGCACCGCCGGCACCATCATGAAGCCCAGGGCGGTGTCGCTGGCCTGGCGCGGGTTGACCAGGTCGGTGGCCACGTCCGGCGCCAGTTGACGCTGCTGTGGCGGCAGCTCCATGCTTTCCTTGGACGGGCGGAAACGACGCAGCAGGGCGTACACGGTCAGCGCCACGGCGCCGAGCACGGTGATTTCGCCGAGGGTATCGAAGCCCCGGAAGTCCACCAGCATCACGTTCACCACATTGCTGCCACCGCCCTCGGGCAGGGCGCGGCTCAAGTAGAACGAGGAAATATCGTTGGGCGTCTGGCGCGTCAGCATCGCATAGGACAGCAGCGCCATGCCGCCGCCTACCACGGTGGAGAGCAGGAAGTCGCGCAGACGACGGATGCGCGCCTTGCGCAGCGAACTGGGCAGTGGCGAGACTTCTTCGATCCGCCGTGGCAGCCAGCGCAGGCCGAGCAGGATCAGTACGGTGGTGACCACTTCCACCACCAACTGGGTCAGCGCCAGGTCCGGCGCCGAGAACCACACGAAGGTGACGCAGGTCATCAGGCCGCACACGCTGACCATGGTCAGGGCCGCGAGCCGGTGGTACTTGGCTTGCCAGGCGGCGCCCAGGGCACAGGCAATCGCCAGCAGCCACAGGGTGACGAACACGATGGAGCCCGGGATCTTCGGGCGGTCGCCCCAGCTGAGGCCGCTGTTGAGCATCGGGATCATGGCGCCGATCACCGCGACGATCACCAACAGGAACAATTGGGTCTGCAGGCGCTTGGTGCTGATGCGTTTCTCGATCCTGCGCACGCCGCGCATCATCACCACCAGGCTGCGCTCGAAGCCGCGCTTGCCGTTGAAGTAGCTGATGACCGGCGGGTACTTGAAACGCCCGCGCTTCAGTTGTTTGCGTAGCAGCAGGTAGAGCACCACGCCACCGGACATGGCCACCAGGCTCATGATCATCGGTGCATTCCAGCCATGCCAGATCGCCAGGCTGTATTCCGGCAGCACGCCGCCGACCACCGGCAGCGCCGCAGCGGCGAGGATCGAACCGACCACCTGGGCCGGGAAGATGCCCACCAGCAGGCAGGTGAATACCAGCAGCTCAACCGGGGCACGCATCCAGCGCGGGGGTTCGTGAGGCGTGTGGGGCAGATCGGTGGCGGGCGGGCCGAAGAACACATCCACGGTAAAGCGCAGGGCGTAGGCCACGCTGAACGTACCGGCGATGGTCGCGATCAGGGGCAGGGCGATTTCCACCCATTGGGTCGATGAGATAAACACGGTTTCAGCGAAGAACATCTCTTTGGACAGGAAACCGTTGAGCAACGGTACGCCGGCCATGGATGCGCTGGCCACCATCGCCAGGGTCGCGGTAAACGGGATCAGGCGCACCAGGCCACTGAGCTTGCGGATGTCCCGCGTGCCGCTTTCGTGGTCGATGATGCCCGCCGCCATGAACAGCGAGGCCTTGAAGGTGGCGTGGTTGAGGATATGGAACACCGCGGCGACGGCGGCCAGCGGGCTGTTGAGGCCCAGCAGCAGGGTGATCAGCCCGAGGTGGCTGATGGTGGAATAGGCTAAAAGGCCTTTGAGATCATTCTGGAACATGGCGCAGTAAGCGCCGAGGAGGAGGGTCAGGGCGCCGGCACCGCCGACGATCCAGAACCATTCTTCGCTGCCGGACAGCGACGGCCACAGGCGGGCCAGCAGGAACACGCCGGCCTTCACCATCGTCGCCGAGTGCAGATAGGCAGACACCGGGGTCGGTGCAGCCATGGCGTGGGGCAGCCAGAAATGGAACGGAAACTGCGCGCTTTTGCTCAGGGCGCCGATCAGCACCAGGGCGAGCATCACCGGGTACAGCGAATGCGCGCGGATCTGCTCGCCGGCGGCCAGCACCTGGTCCAGGTCATAGCTGCCGACGATATGCCCCAGCAGCATCACGCCCGCCAGCAGGCACAAGCCGCCCGCACCGGTGACCATCAAGGCCATGTACGCACCACGACGCGCATCGGCGCGATGGTGCCAGTAGCCGATCAACAGGAAAGAGAACAGGCTGGTCAGTTCCCAGAAGAACACGATCTGGATCAGGTTGCCGGAAATCACCAGCCCGAGCATGGCGCCCATGAAGGCCAGGAAAAACGCGAAGAAACGCGGCACCGGATCGTCCGGCGACATGTAGTAGCGCGCATACAGCGACACCAGCGCGCCGATGCCGAGCACCAGCATCGAGAACAACCAGGCGAACCCATCCATGCGCAGCACGAAGTTCAGCCCAAGGCTGGGCAACCACATGAATTCTTCGCGGATCACGCCACCGTGGGCGATCTGGGGGTAGAGCAGGGCGACTTGAACGGTTCCGACCAGGGCCACAAGGCCAGCCAGCAGGGATTCGGTGTTACGTGCATTGTGCGGCAGCAAGGCCGCCAGACAGCTGCCGATAAAAGGCAGAAGCAGTAGAACTATCAGGGACATAGGCTTCTAATCTGCGGGAGTTTGGGATGCATCATACGTGCCGCTTTGTCGATCACCAAACGGCAACATGTGGCAGGATCCTACAAAGTAGGTCGAAAACTCCCGTTTGGCATTGTTTCGGACCCTAGCCCTGTTGCTCCTGTTCCCGCTCATCCTGCAACTCGATGGCCTTTTGCCCTTTTGTCTTGATCTCACTCACAATCACCGCCACGACAATCAACGCCGCCCCCAGCATGGCAATCGGCGGGAATCGCTCGCCGGCGATCCGCCCGACTACCCCGGCCCACACCGGCTCACCGGCATAGATCAATGTGGCCCGTGTCGGCGAAACGCTTTGCTGCGCCCAATTCATGGCGACCTGGATCACCGCACTGGTCAGGCCCAGGCCCACGGCGCTGAACAGCAGCAGCCAGGAGAACCCCGGCAGTGCCTCGCCCATCGGCACCACCATCAAAAACGACAGCAGCGACGCCGTCGCCAGTTGCACCACCGTCACCCGGCGTACGTCCACTTGCCCGGCGAACGCACTGATCAAAATGATTTCCGCCGCTATCGCCACGGCACCGATCAGGGTGGCGATTTCCCCGGGGCTGAAATTCAGCGAAGCCCCGGCGGGACCGGTCAACAACATCAACCCGGCAAACGCCAGCATGATGCCGATGCTTGGCATCAACCCCGGGCGCCGGCCCAGCACCAGCCATTGCAGCAGCGGCACGAACGGCACATACAGCGCGGTAATGAACGCCGACTGGCTGCTCAGGATCGTCTGCAGGCCAATGGTCTGCAGGCCGTAGCCGAACATGATCGCTACGCCGATGAACACGCCCGCCTTCAATTCGAACAACGTCAGGTCGCGCAAGGTACGCAAGGAAAAGAACCCGACCACAATCGCCGCCGCCGCAAAGCGCAGGCCCACGAAAAACATCGGCCCGCTGACAGTCATGGCATGCTGCACCAGCAAAAACGTGCCGCCCCAGATCATGGTGATAAACACCAGGATGCACTCGGCTTTGCTGAAACGGTGGAAACGCGAGGGGGAGTTCGGCGTGGTCATGGCGGCTCGGTCTTGCAAGGGAAAGGCACGGACCGCACAATGCGCCGCACGCTGGGCAGTATACTGCGCACACCCACCCATTGAGCAATATAGTGCACAAAGAAAATCCACAACGGGCCTCGGTCCTGCAGCATGTCAGCCAGAACGTTCGTCGCCTGCGCCACGCCGCCGACCTGAGCCAGACTGCGCTCTCGGAAAAGTCCGGGGTCAGCCGGCGCATGCTGGTGGCCATCGAGGCCGGGGAAAAGAACGTCAGCCTGTCCACCCTCGACCGTGTGGCCGAAGCGTTGGATGTGGCGTTCAGCGACCTGATCCAGGCGCCGGATGTGCGCGATCACAGCCGCATCAACGAACTGGCCTGGGCGGGGGAAATCGACGGCAGCAAGGCGGTGTTGCTGGCCAAGGCCACGGCGCGGCGCGAGGTCGAGTTATGGGAGTGGCGTCTTGAACCGGGCGATCGCTATTGCCCGGACCCCGACCTGGAGGGGTGGAGCGAGCAACTGTTCGTCTTCGAGGGCAGCCTGACGTTGGTGATCGGCGAGCAGGAAAACACCATCGGTGCCGGCGAGTTCTTCATGTTCGCCAGCCACCAGCCCCATGCCTATCGCAATGACGGCGACGTCGCCGTGCGCTTTGTGCGCAATGTGGTGATCTAACTGTTTGCCAGCCAACAGTGGATGCACACTTTGCTGGTTTGAAACTGCGGTTGTACGCCTGTTTACGCGGCAACCGGCTGATTTTACTGACGATTAAATTCAGGCACGACTCCTGCAAACACTCCAGTACCCCCTCGGAGCCTGGAGTCGGCCCATGTCTGCCCACCCTCAACAACCTGCCCATATCATCCGCTCGGACGCGGAGGCCATCGAGGTCGCCAAGCGCCTGGCCGAACGCTTTGCCGTCGACGCCAGCGCGCGCGACCGCGAGCGGCGCCTGCCGGTGGCCGAACTGGACGAGTTTTCCGCCAGCGGCCTGTGGGGCATCACCGTTCCCAAGGCCTATGGCGGCGCCGGGGTGTCCTATGTGACGGTGGCCGAGGTGATCAAGTTGATCTCCGCCGCCGACCCGTCATTGGGGCAAATCCCGCAGAACCACCTGGGCGTGGTGGACATCCTGCTGCAAACCGCCACCGAGGAACAAAAACGCCACTACTTTGGCAAAGTCCTGGCGGGTTATCGCTTTGGTAACGCCTTCTCCGAGGCCAAGAGCAAAAACGCCGGCACCTTCGACACGCAGATTCGCTTCCACGGCGACACCGCGCAGATCAACGGCGAAAAGTTCTACTGCACCGGCGCGCTGTTCGCCCATATCGTGCCCACCGTGGGTAATAACGAAAAGGGCCAGGCGTTCATCGGCCTCGTCGAGCGCGATGCGCCAGGCCTGACCGTGATCGACAACTGGGACGGTTTCGGCCAGCGCACCACCGCCAGCGGCGGCGTGACCCTCGACGGCGTGAGCGTGCCCTTGAGCGCGGTGATTCCCGCCCACCTGGCGTTTGACCAGCCCACGGCCGATGGGCCGATTTCGCAAATCATCCAGGCAGCTGTGGACACCGGCATTGCCGTCGGCGCCCTTGAACAGGCAAAAATCTTCGCGCGCCAGGCCCGTCCGTGGATCGACAGCCAGCAGGATCACGGTTGGCAGGACCCGTTCACCATCGCCGCCATCGGCGACCTGGAGTGGCGTGTGCACGGCACCGAAGCGATCCTCGCCAAGGCCGGCCTCGCCGTCGACCGGGCCCTTGCCGAACCGAATGAAGACACCGTCGCCCAGGCCTCGCTGGTGGTCGCCCAGGCCAAGGTCCTGTCGGCCGAAACCGCGTTGCTCGCCAGCAGCAAACTCTTCGAACTGGCCGGTACCCGCTCGGTCACCGCCAAGCACAACCTCGACCGCTTCTGGCGCAATGCGCGGACCCACACCCTGCACGACCCGGCCCGCTGGAAATACCACCTGATCGGCAATTTCGTGCTCAACGGCGTCAAGCCTGCGCGCCACGCCTGGAACTGAGGACCTGACCCATGACCGCCCTGACCCTCGCACGCCAACTGCTGGACAGCACCCGTCGCCACGTCGCAAAAAGCGACGACCCCTACGTGATCAGCCGCTTCGGCGATTGGCAGATTCGCGTGGATGTAGCAGCCGCCTTGCTGGAACGCGCCGAAACCGATCCAAGCCCGGTCGCCGTCACTGAAGCGCAGATCGCCGCCGCCGAAGCCTTGCTCTTTGCCAGCAACACCGAATTCGAACTGACCGGCCAACGCACCGCGCTGCCACCGACCCTGGATGATCCGTTGCGCTGGAAATACCAGGTCGTCGGCAACTACCACCTCAACGGAGTGCTGTGATGTCCCGTGAAATCCGCTTGAACGCCTTTGACATGAACTGTGTCGGCCACCAATCGCCGGGCCTGTGGGCGCATCCGCGCGATCGCTCGTGGCAGTACAAGGACCTTGAATACTGGACCGACCTGGCGAAGATCCTTGAGCGCGGCAAGTTCGACGGCCTGTTTATCGCCGACGTGCTGGGCATCTACGACGTGTACAACGGCAACGGCGACGCGGCGATTCGCCAGGCGACCCAGGTGCCGGTCAACGATCCGTTGTCGCTGATCGCACCCATGGCGCTGGTCACCGAGCACCTGGGTTTTGGCCTCACCGCATCGCTGTCGTTCGAACACCCGTATCCGTTTGCCCGCCGTCTCTCGACCCTCGACCACCTGACCAAGGGCCGCATCGGCTGGAACATCGTCACCTCCTACCTGGAAAGCGGCGCCAAGAACCTTGGCCAGAAAGCCCAGACCGAACACGACGCCCGCTACGACTATGCCGAGGAATACCTGGAGGTCTGCTACAAACTCTGGGAAGGCAGTTGGGAAGAGGGCGCGGTACTGCGCGACCGTGAACGTCGGATCTTCAGCGACCCGAGCAAGATCCACGAGATCCGCCACGTCGGCAAACACTTCCAGGTGCCCGGCATCCACCTGTGCGAACCCTCGCCGCAGCGCACCCCGGTGCTGTACCAGGCCGGTGCCTCCAGCCGTGGCAAGCAGTTTGCGGCCGAGCAGGCTGAATGCGTGTTCGTTGCCGCGCCGTCCAAGGTGCTGCTGAAAAAGACCGTCGCCGACATCCGCCGCCGTGCGGCCGAAGCCGGACGCGACCCGAAGAAAATCCTGATTTTCAACTTGCAGACCGTGATCGTCGACGAGACCGACGCCAAGGCCAAGGCCAAATTCGACGAATACAAATCCTACGCCAGTTATGAAGGCGCGATGGCGCTGATCTCCGGCTGGACCGGGATCGATTTCAGCCAGTTCAAGCCGGATGAACCGCTCAAGCACGTGCACACCAATGCGATTCAATCGGCGGTGGAAGCTTTCTCCACGGCGGATCCGAACAAGGTCTGGACCCCCAGCGAACTGGCCGATTGGGTCGGTATCGGCGGCTTTGGCCCGCTGTTCGTCGGCGGCCCGGAGACCGTGGCGGACCTGTTGCAGGAGTGGGTCGAAGAGACCGACGTGGACGGATTCAACCTCGCCTATGCGCTGACCCATGAAACCTTTGTCGACGCCGTCGAATGGCTGGTACCGGAGTTGCAGAAGCGCGGCGTGTACAAGACCGAATACGCCCAGGGCACGTTGCGCGAGAAGTTGTTTGGCGATGGTGCAAGGTTGGGCGCGAACCACCCTGGCGCGGGCTACCGCAATTTATCTGGGATACAAAAAACCAATGTGGGAGGGGCGGTGCGACGATTCGACTTGCCCCCGATGGCGGTGGCTCAGTCAAAGGTGTTCTAACTGATCCACCGCCATCGGGAGCAAGTACCGCCCCTCCCACAGTTGTCCTGTGTCGATCCAAATAATCAAGCCAGCGGACCACCGCACGCACACCCCCCAATAGGAGCAACCCCCTATGAGCGTGCACGAACCAACGGCCCTCCTGGAACACCTGAGCCACTGGGCGCAACTCACACCGTTGCACATCGCCCTGCGCCACAAGCGCCAGGGCCAGTGGTACGCCTGGCGCTGGATCGACACCTTGCGCGATGTCGAACGCCTGGCCGATGGTTTGCGCCAGCAAGGTTTCGATCAACAGTCACGCTTGGTGCTCAGCGGCGCCTTTGAGCCGAACCTGCTGTTGCTGGCGTTGGCGGCCCATTCCGTCGGTGCACAGGTGCTGACGCTGGCCGATAACCTCGAGCCGCAGGCCTTGGAGCAACAGCTGTGGCGTATTCATCCCAGCCACGCCTACGTTCAAGGTCGCCAGCGCGATTGGACCTTCACCCAGCGGTTGGATTTCGCCCAACTGCTCGGCCCCGTGGACCCGGCGCAACACCTGCAGCGCTGGTGGCAGCCCGCCGGTGAAACCGCGTTGTGGAGCGAGGAGGGCACCCACTGGCAAGGCGGCCTGGCGGTGGTGCTGGAGCAGTGGCTGAGCAGCGGCCACGGCCTGGCCTTCCCGGAAAGCCTGGCCTCGGCGCGACGTGATCGCAGCGAAGTCGCGCCCACCGGCCTGCTGCTGTCGCCCGCCCGTTTGCTGCACCTGGCCGACGAGATCGAAAGCCGCCTGCCACCCCACGGCACCTGGCGTCGACGCCTGTGCGACTGGGCCATTGCCCACCCGCACAGCGGCCTGCGCCGCCTGCTGAAAAACCGTGTGCGCACACTGTTGGGCTTCCAGCGCCTGGCCTATATCTGGCAGCCCCTCAAATCCAATGCCGAGCCGACGTGGCTTGCCGAATTCAAACGGGAACGTGCATGAGCCAAGCCATTCTCCAGGTGCGGGACATCTCGCTGTCGTTCAAGGGCGTCAAGGCGATCAATGGGCTGTCGTTCGAGGTGGCGCGCGGGGAAATCTGCGCGTTGATCGGGCCCAACGGTGCCGGCAAGAGTTCATTGCTCAACGTGCTCAACGGCGTGTATCGCTTCGATGCCGGCGAGATCGTGTTCGAGGCGCAGCATTTCCAGCGTATCGACCCGCTGGGCGCCGCGCGTCGAGGCATTGGCCGTACCTTCCAGAACAACGCCCTGTTCAAGAAAATGAGCGTGCTCGACAACATCCTCACCGGCCTGTCGCGGCATATGCGCACCAGCTTTATCGAACAGGCCCTCGGCTTGCCCCGCGCACGCCGTGAAGCCGAAGCCTTCCGACTGCGGGCCCAGGGCATCCTCGAGTTCCTGGAGCTGCAAGCCTACCGCGATGTGCTGGTGGGCAACCTGTCCTATGGCCTGCAAAAGCGTGTGGAGCTGGGCCGTGCATTGATCGCCGGGCCCAGCCTGTTGCTGCTGGACGAACCCATGGCCGGCATGAACGCCGAGGAAAAACAGGAAATGGCGCGCTTTGTCGCCGACGTGAACCGCGACCTCGGCACCACCGTGGTGTTGATCGAACACGACATGGGCGTGGTCATGGGGCTGTCCGACCATGTGGTGGTGCTCGACTACGGGCGCAAGGTCGGCGACGGCACCCCTGCCGAGGTGCAGGCCAATCCCGAGGTGATCGCGGCCTACCTGGGAGTGACGCACTGATGACGTTCTTCTTCGAAACCCTGCTCGGCGGCCTGTTCGCCGGCACCATGTATTCCCTGGTCGCGATCGGCTTCGTGCTGATCTACAAGGCCAGCGGCGTGTTCAATTTTGCCCAGGGCTCGATGCTGCTGTTTGCCGCGCTGACCTTCGTCAGCCTGCACGACCAGGGCGTGCCGTTTGCCCTGGCGTTGCTGTTGACGGTGATCGTGATGATCGTCGGCGCCTTGCTCATCGAGCGCCTGGTGCTGCGGCCGCTGGTGAACCGCTCGCAGATCACGTTGTTCATGGCGACGCTGGGCCTGTCGTTCATTATCGAAGGCCTGGCCCAGGGCGTGATGGGCTCGCAGGTGCGCGCCCTGGACCTGGGCATCGACGATGTACCGCTGTTCGTCGGGCCGCTGATGCTCAGCCAGTTCGACCTGATCGCTGCGGCCGTGGCCGTGTTGCTGGTGACCGTGCTGGCGCTGCTGTTCAACAAGACCCGTATCGGCGTGTCGCTGCGCGCGGTGGCGGATGACACCACGGCGGCGCTGTCCATCGGCATCAACCTCAACCGCATCTGGCAGATCGTCTGGGCGGTGGCCGGCATCGTCGGGCTGGTGGCGGGGTTGTTGTGGGGCGCGCGCCAGGGCGTGCAGTTTTCGCTGTCGCTGGTGGTGCTCAAGGCCTTGCCGGTGTTGATCATCGGCGGCTTCACCTCGATTGGCGGGGCGATTGTCGGCGGGCTGATTGTCGGCGCTGCGGAGAACCTCGCCGAGGTGTATATCGGCCCGCTGATCGGTGGTGGTATCACGCCGTGGTTCGCCTATGTCCTGGCGTTGTCCTTCCTGTATATCCGTCCCGCCGGTCTGTTCGGCGAGCGCGCCATCGAGCGAGTCTGAAAGCATGTCGATCCCTGTTGCTGAACACACCGCCCCCTTGCTGCTGGTCCAGCGGCGCGTGCCCTGGAGCCTGCTCGGCCTGCTGGCGCTGGCGTTTATCGTGGTGCCGCTGTGGGGCAATGACTATTGGCTCAACGCGATCCTGATCCCGTTCCTGGTGCTGTCCCTGGCCGGGCTGGGCCTGAATTTACTCACCGGCTATACCGGGCAAACCTCGGTGGGCGCAGCCGGCTTCATGGCGGTTGGGGCGTTCGCCACTTATGGGTTTTTACTGCGCCTGCCTGAGCTGGGCCTGCCGGTGGCGCTGCTCGGCGGCGGGATCATCAGCGCCTTGGTCGGGCTGCTGTTTGGCTTGCCCAGCTCGCGGATCAAAGGCTTCTACCTGATGGTCACCACCTTGGCCGCACAGTTTTTCCTGGAGTGGCTGTTCGTCAAATTCCCCTGGTTCTACAACTACGGCTCGTCCGGGACCATTTCGGCGCCGAAGCTGGCGTTGTTCGGCCATGACCTCAACACGCCGCTGGGCCGCTACTGGCTGACCCTGGTCACGGTGCTGTTGTTGACCTGGGCCGCGGTCAACCTGGTGCGCAGCCAGGTGGGTCGCAACTGGATGGCGATCCGCGACATGGACACCGCCGCCGCCGTGGTCGGTATCCCGGTGGTGCGCTACAAGCGCCTGGCGTTTGCGGTCAGTTCGTTCTACCTCGGCATCGCCGGCGCGTTGTGGGCGTTTGCCTACCTGGGCACGGCCAGCGCCAGCAGCTTCGACATCAACCGCTCATTCCAGATCCTGTTCATCATCATTATCGGCGGCATGGGCAGCATTGCCGGCAACTTCGTCGGCGCGGCATTCATCAGTTTGCTGCCGATCTTCCTCAGCCATGCCGGGCAGGCGTTGTTCGGTGGCTCGGTGGACGCGGGGCAGTTGCAAAACCTGCAGAAAATCATTTTTGGCGTGTTGATCATCGTGTTCCTGATCAAGGAGCCCGAGGGCTTGATTCGCCTGTTGTACAACCTCCGTGACCGGCTGCGTCAGTGGCCCCTACGTTTCTGACTGAATAAGAGAGTCCCTATGCGTGCATCCTTGAAACGCTCCCTGGCCGGCGCCGCCTTCGCGCTGGCTGCCCTGGCCGGTGCCGTGCCCCAGGCGGTAGCCTCGGCCGACCAGCAGTTCTTTCCCCTGGCCACCTACCGGGTGGGTGCCTACGCCTCCAGCGGCGTGCAGGTGTGGGCCGGGATGATCGACTACCTGCGTTATATCAACGAGGTCGAAGGCGGCATCAATGGCGTCAAGCTGGTGTGGCAGGAATGCGAGACCGAGTGGACGGCGGAGAAAGGCATCGAGTGCTACGAGCGCTTCAAGAACGGCCTGGATGGCGCGCCGGTCGCGGTGTACCAGCCCAACGGCGCACCGGCGGCCTATGCGCTCAGCGAAAGGGCAGAGGTGGACAAGATCCCGCTGATCACCCTCGGCTACGGTCGCACCGAAGCCACCGACGGCACCGTGTTCCCGTACAACTTCCCGGTGATGCTGACGTTCTACAGCGAGGCGTCGACCCTGGTGAACTACATCGCCCAGCGCGAAGGCGGCTTCGACAAACTCAAGGGCAAGAAGATCGCCACGGTCTACCACGACTCGGCCTACGGTCGCGAAACCCTTGGCCCGCTGAAATTGCTGGCGGAAAAATACGGTTTTGAAAACATCCAGATTCCGGTGGCCGATCCGGGCAATGAGCAGTCCGCGCAATGGCGCCAGGTACGCCAGGCCAACCCGGATTGGGTGTTCCTGCGCACCTGGGGCGTGTCCACCCCGGTGGCGGTGAAAACCGCCGCACGCTTCGGCTTCCCGGTGGACCATATCATCGGCGACATCTGGGCCAGTTCCAGCGAAGACGTATTGCCCGCAGGCGCCGCCGCCAAGGGCTACCTGGCGCTCACGCCTTACCCGGCAGGAGCGGATTTCGAGATCCACAAGCGCCTCAAGCAGTACATCCTCGACAAGGGCCACAGCGACCTCAAGGACCTGAAGAATTTCGGCAGCGTCTACTACAACTCCGGCCTGGTGAACGCCGCCGTGGCCGTGGAAGCGATCCGCACCGGCCAGGCCAGGTTCGGCAAGCGTCCGCTCAATGGCGAAGAAGGTCGCTGGGGCCTGGAACACCTGAATATCGATGACGCGCGCTTGAAGGACATGGGCTACCTGGGCCTGATGCAGAACCTCAAGCTGTCGTGCCGCGACCACGAAGGCGGCGGCTCGGCGCGCGTGCAGCAATGGGACGGCGCCCACTGGACGCTGATCAGCGACTGGATCGCCGCCGACCGCGCCCTGTTGCGCCCGCTGATCGATGAAAAATCCGCGGCGTTCGCCAAGGAAAAAGGCCTGACGCCACGCACCTGCACCGGGGATGAATAAATCATGAGCCAGCTCGCCAGCGAAGCCACGCGCCCGTCGTTGTTGACGGTCAACGATATTGAAGTGATCTACGACGGCGCGATCCTCGCCGTGGCCGGGGTGTCGCTGAGCGTGCCCAAGGGCGCCATCGTCGCCCTGCTGGGGGCCAATGGCGCCGGCAAGAGCACCACCCTCAAGGCGATCTCCGGGCTGGTGCGTGCCGAGCGCGCCGAAGTCAGCCGGGGCGTGATCGAATACGCGGGCGTCGACCTGGCCGGCGTCGACCCCAGCCAGCGTGTGCGCCAGGGCATGGTGCATGTGCTGGAAGGCCGCCATGTCTTCGGCCAGCTCAGCGTCGAAGACAACCTGCGCAGCGGCGGCTTTGTCCGGCGCCTGAGCCGCAAGGCCATGGAACAGGACCTGGAGCGCATCTACGCCTGGTTCCCGCGGCTCAAGACCAAGCGCCACACCCGCGCCGGCCTGACGTCCGGCGGCGAGCAGCAAATGGTCGCCATCGGCCGCGCGTTGATGACCCGTCCTACTTTGGTACTGCTCGACGAGCCGTCCATGGGTTTGGCGCCTATGATCGTGCAGGAGATCTTCGAGATCATCGCGCAGCTCAACCGCGAGCAGCAGGTGAGCTTCCTGATCGCCGAGCAGAACATCAACGTCGCGCTCAACTATGCGTCCCAGGGCTACGTGCTGGATACTGGGCGCGTGGCCTTGAGTGGCAGCGCCGCCGAGCTGTTGGCGCGGGGCGACTTGCACGATATTTATCTGGGTAAACAGTAAAGGCGAATGTGCATGACTGAATCCCTCCGCAACGCTGATGTGCTGATCATCGGCGGCGGCCTGAGCGGCACGATGCTGGCGGTGCAACTGCTGCGCCGGCCTGGGCAGCGCCGGATCCTGGTGATCGAACCGCGCGCCGAACTCGGCCGTGGCGAGGCCTACAGCGCCGTCGAACTGGGCCACACCTTGAACGGCAACGCGGCGCGCATGAGCGTCGACCCGGACAACGCCGATGACCTGACCCAATGGCTGACCGCCTACATCGGTGCCGGCGGTTGGCCCGAGTCGGACCAGCAACACGTGCCCATCAGCGAACTGTTCCCGCCACGCGGGATTTTTGGCCTGTATGCGCAGCAACGGCTGGCTGAGGCCAAGGCGTTGTCGGCGTCCACCGTCGAGCATATCCGCGCCGAAGTCGTCGACCTGCAGGTCGGCGACGATTCAGTGTTGCTGACCCTCGACAACGGCCAGCAACTGCGCGGCGCCCAGGCGGTGTTGGCCACCGGCATGTTCCCGGCGGCACGCACGCCGCAGACCCAGTCCAGCGGCTTGAACGCCGCCGCCGTGGACCCCTGGGACGTGCAGGCCATGACCCGGATCGACCCGCAGGCGCCGGTGCTGATCATCGGCTCCGGGTTGACCATGGTCGACGCCGTGGTGTCCCTGGAACAGGCCGGGCACCGTGGGCCCATCGAGGTGTTTTCACGCCACGGCTTGTTGCCCCATGTGCGCCGGCAACCGCCGGGCTGGGACGATTTCCTCGCTGCCGACCACGCCTTGCGCAGCCCGCGACAACTGCTGCGCGAGGTGCGGCGTCAATGCCGCCTGGCATTGGCGCAGGGCATCGATTGGCAGGCGCCATTGGACACGGTGCGCGCCCATATCGGCCGGCTGTGGAGCCAGGCCAGCGAGGGCGAGAAACGCCAGTTCGTGCGGCATGTGCGGCCCTGGTGGGAAAGCCATCACCACCGCTCGCCGCCGTTGAGTGCCCAGTTGGTGGCCCGGCTGCATGAGCAAGGGCGGTTGCGCATTCGCGCGGCGTCGTTCAAGGGGCTGGAGCCCTCGGGCGAGGGCGTGACCATTCGCTTGCGTTACCGTGGCGAACAGGTGGTCAGCCTGGTATCGGGAGCGGCGCTGATCAACTCCAGCGGCATCGAATACGACTGGCGCCGCGTGGCCCGGCCGTTGCCGCAGCAGTTGCTCAAGCGCGGGCTGATCAGGCCGGGGCCGCTGGCGTTGGGGATTGCGGCGGACACGTGCGGCGCCGTGCTGGATGCCCAGGGCCAGGTCAGCATGCGATTGTTCGCCATGGGCCCGCCGTTGCGCGGGATGTGGTGGGAGAGCACGGCGGTGACGGATGTGGCGCTTCAGGCCAAGGCCTTGGCATTGAAGTTGGCGCATTTCTAAATGTGGGAGGGGGCAAGCCCCAATGCCGGTCAGTTAAGGGACAGAACGGGCAACCCCTCCCACAGGGGATCTCCATTTATCTTGAGGTCTTTACGAAACCGGGTTTTAGGCCGAACACTTCCACCCCCTGCGGCGTCGATTGCCCGGTAGTCACCTTCACCCGCTCCACCGGTTTATCCATCGCTTCTCGATACTCCACCGTCCTGTCCGCCTGGATCGCCTCGCTCGGAATCACTATCGCCTGCGCATTGTTGTACGTGACGATGGTCAACCGCGCACTCATCCCCAGCCGCACCCGCTGCAACTGTTGCGGGGTCAGCCTGGGAATCGTCAGGGTTACCGGAAACTGCGCGCTGCCCTGGCTGTCGCTGGCAATCGCCAGGCCGCTGACCACGCTCACCGAGCCGCTCAACCGTTCCCCGTCAAAACCATCGCCCAGCACTTCCACCGCCTGGCCTTGGTGCAGCTGGTTGATGTCCAGCTCAGACACCTTGGCGACGATTTTCAGCCGCTCGATATTGGCCAGGCCGAACAGCACCTGGCCCTGGCTGACCTTGCTGCCGGCCTGAATCGGCGCGTTGGTGTTGCCGCTTTGGGGCGTATTGTTGCCGGGGGCGGGCACCACGATGCCGGAGAACGGCGCCTTCACCTCCTTGCCTGCGAGCAGGGTACGCAAGGCCTCGTATTTCACCGTGGCGTTGGTCAGTTCCATGTCGGCGATCTGGCGGTATTCGCCCTTGCCCTGGTCGAGGGCCTGTTGCAGTTCGCTGCGGGCGGAGGCGAGGTCCAGTTGCTGTTGCTGAGCCTGTTGCTTGAGGTCGTCCAGCTCATTGCGCGGGATGATGCCGCGCTTGAACAGGTTTTCGCTTTCGGTGAGTTTGCGTTGGGTATTGCCGGCGGTCATCTCGGCGGTGCGCAGGCTGCGGCGCGCACGGCTGACGGTGGGGCCGCTGTCCCAGTCCTGCAGCTCTTGCACGGCGCGGCGGGCCTTGAGCTGGGCGGAGAGGGCGTCGCGCAACTGCACCTCAAGGGTGGCCGGGTCCATGCGCAACAGCACCTGGCCAGCCTCGACCCGCTGGCCTTGCTCCACCAGATTGGCCTGCACGTTACCGTCGAACGGCGCCGTGAGGGTGAGGGTGGTGTCGGGTTCTATCTTGCCCACCAGGCCGATCTGGTGCACCAGCGGGTCGGGCTTGACGGCCAGCCATTGTTCGGTGGCGCCGGCCGGGCCTTCTGCGGGGCTGCGCAGGGCCAGCCCCGCGCCGGCCAGCAGCAGAATCAATGCGACGCCCAGCAGGCGTTTTCGATTAGTAGTCATTGAGGGCGATTTCCCAACTTTCCAGCGTCATGCCCAGGGTCAAGTCGAGCTGGGTCTGGGCGTTCAAATAAGCGATCAGGGCGTTGAGCTGCGCGTTTTCGGCATTGCGCAGGTCGGTCTCGAAGCTCAGCACCTGGAAGTTGGTGGAGCGCCCGGCGCTGAGTTTCTCGCGTTCGATCTCGATCTTGCGCCGCGACAACTCCACCGCGCGCTGGGAGATTTCATACTGGCGCCAGCGGGTGCCGAGGTCGCGTACCACGTCGTTGACGTTGCGTTCCAGTTCCTGGCGGGCGTCGGTGATGCGGATCTCCTGGTCCTCCACATTGACCCGCGCGCGCACTTCGGCCTGGCGCGTGCTGATGTCGCCGATGGGGATCTGCACCTGCACCCCGGCGTAGCTGTCCCAGGTCCGGTTGTTGGTGCTGCCGCCGTCGTTATTGTAGGCGTCGCGTATCTGGTTTGCGCCGGCCACCAGGTCCACCTGCCAGCGCCCGGAGTCCTTGGCGATCACCAGGTTGAGGTCGGCCTGCTGGCTGCCGAGCAGGGCGGCGAGGTATTCCGGTTGCTGGGTCTGCGCCAGGTTGAAGGCCTGGCGTTTGTCGATCTGCATGGGCTTGGCCTCCAGGGCTTCGGTGGCGCGAATCGGCGTCGACAGGTCCAGGGCCAGCAGGCGCAGCAAGGCCAGGCGGTTGGTGTCCAGTTGGTTCTGCGCTTCTTCGACGCCCAGTTGCTGGGTGGCGATATCGGCTTCGGTCTGCACGATCTCGAATTCGGCCATGCGCCCGGCGCTGATCAAGGCTTTGTTCACCTCCAGCAAGGTGCCGGAGCGCTTGAGGGCGTCCTGTACGATGCTCAGTTGCTCCTGGGCCCGCAGCAGTTCGCGGTAGGTGGCGATGATCTGGCTGATGGTCTGCGCCACGGTCGCCTTGAGGTTCAGGCGGTTGGCCTGCTCCGACAGGCGCGACAGGCGCAACGGTGCGGTGGTGGCGTCCCAGCCGGCGCCGCGCATCAACGGCTGGATGATCGCCAGGTCGAGGCCGTCGCTGCGGTAGCGGCCGGCGCGGTCGGCGTTGTTCAGCTGCTGGGTCCAGGCCATGCTCAGGCGGGTGCCGTACTCACTGAGCAAGCTGGTGGCCGGCGCCACGTTGGCATTGCGCGCACTGTCCTGGGAGCCACGGGTGCTGCGGTAATAGCTGTTAAGGGTGAGCTTGGGGTTGAACACGTCTTCGGCGACGCGCAGGTCGAACTTCTGCGCCACCCGTTGCAGGTAGGCGCTGCGGATTGCCGGGTTGTTGCGCAGGCCCAGGTACACGGCGTCACCCAGGGTCATGCTGGTGACCTGGGCATTCAAGGACACGCCCCGGTCGTAACCGCTGCGGGTGCTGCTGGGGGCCGACGGCTTGATGACCACCTCGGCGGCCATGCCGTGCAGGCTGATCAACACGAGCAACCCCAGCCATTTACTCATCGCGCAAGGCCTCCACCGGCTGCAACCGTGAGGCCGACACCGCCGGGTAGATGCCAAAGAACAAGCCCACCAGCAACGTACTGCCCACGCCCAGGGGCAGGGCGGCGACGGCCAGGTCGAATAGCCAGCCCGACAGCCAGGCATAGAGCCAGGCGGCGGTCATGCCAAGTACCGCACCGCACAGCGCGCCGACGGCGGTGAGGGTGACGGCTTCGAGCAGGAACAGGTTGCGGATGTCGCGCTGGCGAGCGCCCAGGGCCATGCGAATGCCGATCTCACGACGGCGTTCCGACACGTTCATCAGCATCACATTCATCACGCCTACGCCGCCGCCGACCAGGGAAATGGCACCGAGGGCCAGCAGCAGGTAGGCGAAGGTGCGGCTTTGCCGGGTCATGCCGTCGATCATTTGCTGGGGCACCTGGATGTCGACCGTGTGGTCGGTGAGTTGGGTCTGCAAGGCGCTGGCGGCTTCAGTGGCAATGTGTTCCATGTCCTGGCCGGGCGCGGCGCGGATAATCACATTGCCGATCTGCGGCATGGCATGGATGCGGCGCATGCCTTCGGCGGGAATGAACAACGACTCGTTGGCCTGTACCGGCATCAGCATTGCCCTGGGCTGGTTCTGCAGAATGCCCACCACCAGGAACAGGTAGTCGTTGATGCGCACGCGGTCGCCCAGTTGCAGCGGATCGCCCGGCGCTCCGAGGGCCTGGGCCAGTTGGTCACCGATCACGCCATAGGTTTCGTTGGCGTCGAAGCTCGACAGGACGCGCCCCTGCCGTACCACCAGGCGCATCGCCGCCTGGATGTCCGGTGTGCTGCCGACGAGGTTGGCGTTGGTGGTGCGGCCATGGAACACGATGGGCCCGCTGAACAAGGTCAGCGCGCCGATATGGGCAATGCCCGGCACGGCCTGGCGCACGGCATCCAGGTCGAGCCTCGCGGGCGCGGGGACCGTGCTGCTGCCCTTGGGAGGGAACTGGGCGACCAGGGTGTCGGTGCCCATGTCCTTGAAAATCATCGCGGCATCCACCGCCGCGTTATGGCCGATATTGATCAGCGCCACCACCGACGAACTGCCGATGACGATGCCCAGCAGGGCCAGCACCGAGCGCTTGCCCAGGGTGCGCAGGCTGACGAAGGCTTCATGCAGCAGTTGGCTGAAGCTCTGTTCGACCCGCAGGCTCATAGGCGCCCGGCCTCGTGCACTACGCCGTTGCGCACCAGGATCTTGCGCTCCAGGCGTTCGGCGATATGCGGGTCGTGGGTGACGATGATCAGTGTGACCTGTTGCTCGCGGTTCAATGCCAGCAGCAGGTCCATGATGTCCTGGGCGGTGCTGCTGTCGAGGTTGCCGGTGGGCTCGTCGGCCAGGATCACCGAAGGCTTGCCCACCAATGCACGGGCAATCGCCACACGCTGGCGCTGGCCGCCGGAGAGGTCGGCGGGGCGATGGTGGGCGCGTTCCGCCAGCCCGACCTGTTCGAGCATGCGCAGGGCCTGCGCCACCGATTCATGCCGCGATACACCGCGATAGCTCAGGGGCAGGGCGACGTTGTCCAGGGCGCTGAGGCGCGGCAGCAGGTTGAAGCTCTGGAACACAAAGCCGATCTGCTGGTTGCGGATCGCCGCCAGTTCGTCCGGGGATGCACTGAAAATATCGTGGCCGGCAAAATGGTACTGGCCGCAATTGGGCAGGTCCAGCAGGCCGAGGATATTGAGCAGGGTGCTTTTGCCGGAGCCCGAGGCGCCGAGGATGCCGCAGCTGTCACCGCGCTCGATGGACAGGCACACCTCATTGAGAATGGTCAGTTCCTGCCCGGCGAGCTGATAGCGCTTGCCGATGCCTTGCAGGGAAATCAAGCCTGGGTGCGCGGGGGTATCTGTCATCGTGACTACGCCTGCAGTCTCGACGCTGCCGTCATGCGCCCTTTGTAAATCTTTGTAACAAGTTCGGGAGCTATCTGGTTCGCGTCACGGACTGGTTTTATTTCTTGTTTTTAAAATATTGTTTGAATACTAACCGTGTTCCCGATGCTTCGCCAGCCGTGGATGTAGAGCGGTTTTACGCTTTGAAAAGATTTCCCTCGCCGGTACGGGGGTCTACCGAAAGGTCCGTGGCTTGCCTGAGAATCCCCATGGGCAAAGGCTTTGGATAGTATGGCGGTGTGTCACTACTTGCTTTCGACCGGCCACACCGGTATAAAAAATCAAATTATTTTTTAAAACAATATTTCCGCCGTGGAACCCTTATGGTCGCGAAGAAACTCAGCGCTCCAAACGTTACCAAGACTCGATTGCTGGATGCGACAGAGGCTCTCTTCATCAAATACGGCTATGACGCCGTGCTGCTGCGGCAGATTACCGAGCGCGCCCAGGTGAACCTGGCTGCCGTGAACTACCACTTCGGGGACAAGGACTCCTTGATGAAGACCCTGCTGATGCAACGCCTGGAGCCGCTCAACGAGCAGCGCCTGGAATTGCTGGCGCGCTGTGAGGCCGAATCCGACGGCCCCCTCGACTGCGACACCTTGCTCGGCGTGCTCTTCGCCCCGGCCATGGGCCTGGAACGCAGCGACCCGGCGAGTGGGGAAGGCCGTTCGTTCATCCGTTTCCTCGGGCGGGTGTACAGCGACACCTCGCCGTTTATCCAGGAATACCTCAAGGTGCATTACCAACCGGTGTTCCAACGCTTCTTCGAAGCCTTCGCCCTGGCCTTGCCGGACTTGCCGCGCAACGAGCTGGGGGTGCGCCTGCAATTTGCCCTCAAGGCGATTTCCGGGGTCATGGCCGGTACCGAATTGCGCCTGCTGATGAACTCCATGAGCCTGGGCCGCCCGGCGACGGATGCCGAGGTGATGGCCAAGCTGATCACCCTGGTCTCGGCGGCGATTCGTGTGCCGCAGCAAAGCCCCGAAGCCGAAAACGCGTTGGCCAAGGTGCTGGACACCCAGCGTGCCATTCGTGAACAGGCGACAGCGCCGGCCGCCAAGGCCTCGCGCTGAGAAATCCCAGGCAAAAAAAAGCCCGCTGGGGCGGCGGGCTTGATGTGCAACGTTTGTAACGGATGAGGCTTCACCCTACGTCCCGGGATGTGAATAAAACGTGAAAAAAATGTAAGAGAAAGTGTGAAACTGTTGAGCTGGGTAAACAGGTCAACCGACTCCCTTTCTAGATCTTCCAGCGACCGGCGCTTTTAGCCAGGCGTTGGCGCATCGCGTCCACATTCGCCGCCAGTTGCACGGTCAACAATCGATACCCATCCAGCGCGCTGTAAACCGGCGCGTCCAGGCTGGGCTCGCCGCCGCTGACAGGGCTGGGGCGCTCCAGCCGCTCCGTAACCCCGGACTTCAATGCCCGCGCCATCCCCACCAACTGCACGCGAATCTGTCGATGCTCGGCTTTCAACATCACTTGCATGCGCGCCATCGCCTGTTCGTCCCGCGGGTCCGGGCGGGTGTTGCCGAGAATCTCCAGGGTGCTGATGCACATGCGCAGGTGGCGTTGGATCGCGTCCAGCTCGGTCATGGAGATGCGCACTTCCTTGGACACCGACGGCATCAGCGAGCGCAATTGCAGCATTGCCGCATTCAGGCGGTTGAGCAGCTTCAGGTGTTCATCGTCGGTGACCGACTGGCCATTGATGATCCGGCTGTAGATCTGGGCGCAATCACGCAAGGCGCTGGCCAGGTTGTAGCGCCAGGAATACACGGCATACAGCGGCAGGGCGAAGGAAAACGCCAACGCCAAGGCAATGCCGATCAGGATATCCACGGTGCGCCACAGCCCGTCCGACAACGGGTTGTCACCGTGCCCCGCGACGATAAACACCGTGATCGCGGACAACAGCGCCGTGTACCCGCCCTTGCCGATGGCGTGATAGGAAAAGAACCCGCACACCACCGACATCAGCAGGTAGGTGAGCAGCGGCTGGCCGACATACGCCTCCTGCACCACCAGCAGCAGACCGACGCTGGCACCGATCAGCGTGCCATAGGCGCGCTCAACGGCCTTCTTGCCGATATTGCCGTGGTGTTGCAAACCGCCGATCACCACCAGCATGGTCACCGATGCCCATTCACCATGGGGCAGGTTGATGCCGGTGGTCAGCAGGATCGTCGCCAGCAAGCCGATGGACACGCGCACGGCGTGGATCAGCTTGGCGTGGCGATAGCGGCGGTAGGGGTCGAGCAAGGGGCGCAGCAGGCGCCGGGCGAAGAGTGGCAGGTTCATCGGTAATTAAAGTGGCCTCGGTTTTGGATATGTACACAATCCAAATGTGGGAGGGGGCGGTCCCCTCCCACATTGAGATCGGCATTGTGCTTAGAAGATATAGTCGGTGGTCAGGAAGCTTGAGTCACGGTTGCGCAGGATATCGCTGACCAGCGCCTTGTTGCTTTCCTGGAACTTGGTCGCCACCAGGGTGCGGATCGAAAACACGCGCAGCGCGTCATGTACCGACAGCGTGCCTTCGGCCGAGTTCTTGCGCCCGTTGAACGGGAAAGTGTCCGGGCCGCGCTGGCACTGGGCGTTGATATTGATGCGGCCGACCTGGTTGGCGAAGGTGTCCACCAGGCGTCCGACTTCCACGGCGTTGGTGCCGAAAATACTCAATTGCTGGCCGAAGTCCGAGTCGAGTACGTACTCGATCACCGTCTCCAGATCGCGGTAGGGCACGATGGGCACCACCGGGCCGAATTGTTCCTCGTGGTACACGCGCATCTGCGGATTCACCGGGTACAGCACCGCCGGATAGAAGAACGAACCACGATGGGTACCGCCATTGGCATTCACCACGTGGGCGCCGTGTTGTTGGGCATCGGCCACCAGGTCGTTGAGGTAATCCACCTTGCCGACTTCCGGCAGCGGTGTCAGTGAAACCCCGTCTTCCCAGGGCATGCCGGGCTTGAGGGTCTCCAGCTTGCGGTTGAATTTCTCGATGAAGCTGTCGACCACGTCTTCATGCACAAACAGGATTTTCAGCGCGGTGCAGCGCTGGCCGTTGAAGGACAGCGAACCGGTGACGGCCTCGCTGACGGCGTTGTCCAGGTCCACCTCGGGCAGCACGATACCGGGGTTTTTCGCATCCAGGCCCAGGGCCGCACGCAGGCGGTGCGGCTTGGGGTGCAGTTTTTTCAAGTCACTGGCGGCCTTGTTGGTGCCGATAAAGGCAAAGATGTCGATCTTGCCGCTGGCCATCAACGCACTGACGGTTTCGCGGCCGCTGCCGTAGATCACGTTGATCACTCCGGCCGGGAAGCTGTCGCGGAAGGCTTCCAGCAACGGACGGATCAGCAGCACACCGAGTTTGGCCGGCTTGAACACCACGGTATTACCCATGATCAGCGCCGGGATCAGCGTGGTAAACGTCTCGTTGAGCGGGTAGTTGTAGGGGCCCATGCACAGCGCCACGCCCAGGGGCACGCGGCGGATTTGCCCGAGGGTGTCCTGTTCCAACTCGAAGCGGCTGCTGCGGCGGTCGAGTTCCTTGAGGGCATTGATGGTGTCGGTGATGTAGTCGCAGGTGCGGTCGAACTCTTTCTGCGAGTCCTTGAGGTTCTTGCCGATCTCCCACATCAGCAGGGTGACCACTGCGTCGCGCTGTTCGCGCATACGTCGCAAAAACGCCTCGACGTGCTGGATACGCTCCACCACGCGCATCGTCGGCCATTCACCCTGGCCACGATCATAAGCGCGCACGGCGGCATCGAGGGCGGTGAGGGCGGTGTCGGCATCCAGCAACGGCGTGCTGCCGATCACCACGCGGCGGTCGCCCAATTGCACCGGGCTCTGCACCTGGGCCAAGGGGCCGTTCCACACCTGCAACTGGCCATCCACCAGGTAGTCACGCTGTTCGATGGGCGCCGCCAGGCGGTATTGCTCGGGAATATCGGCGACGCTGGTGGGAAACAGCTGGGCGAGCAGGTTGCTGGTGGTCATGGCACTACCCCTGAAATAGTTGCAAAACATGACTAGAGAGTCACCCAACACAGGGCTCTATGGCAAGGCTTGTGCGCGTTGCACTACACACCGGGGCGTGTCGCCTGCTCTTCGAGATAGTAGACTGCGCGCCTTTCTTGAAGGAGTTCACATGAGTCAGTACCAGCCGGGCATTCTTGCCGCACCGGTGCCTTTGCAGGCACGCCATCTGTTTTTTGCCGTGGACACCCTGGCAGCCGTGCCCGCTGCGCTGGACGCGCTGGTGCAGTTGGCCGATTCGGCGGCAGTGGTCGGATTTGGCGAGCCGCTGGTCAACGCGCTGGGTGCAACGATTGATGGTTTGCGCAGCTTTCCTGCCGTGAGCGCACCGGGCGCGCACAACCCGTCCACCCAGCAGGCACTGTGGGTGTGGCTGCATGGCGTCGATCGCGGCGAGTTGCTGCTGCGCAGTCGCGCTTTCGAGAAGGCCCTGGCCCCGGCGTTTCGCCTGGTACAGTCGACCGAAGGCTTCCGCTACAAGACCGGCTTCGACCTCACCGACTACGAAGACGGCACCGAAAACCCCCACGATGACGCTGCCGTTGAAGCCGCCCTGACCGACAGCGGTGCCAGCTTCGCCGCGATCCAGCAATGGCAGCACGACCTCGATGGCTTCGCCGCGTTGCCCGCCCAGGAGCGCGACCACATCATCGGCCGCCGCCATGGCGACAACGAAGAGCTGGAAGACGCTCCCGAATCCGCCCACACCAAACGTACCGCCCAGGAAAGCTTCACCCCGGAAGCCTTCGTGGTGCGCCGCTCCATGCCCTGGGCCGACAATGGCCAGGCCGGGTTGATGTTCCTCGCATTCGGCCATTCCTTCGATGCGTTCGAAGCCCAACTGCGCCGCATGAGCGGGTTGGAGGACGGGATTGTCGATGGCCTGTATCGCATCAGCACGCCGTTGACCGGTGGTTACTACTGGTGCCCGCCGGTCAAGGACGGACGCCTGGACCTGAGTGCAATCCTTCAAGGACCGCGTATGTAACGCTGTCCGGACTTGGGTGGCGAAGCGGTTTCTGCGTACGACTGCGGAACCACCCTGGCGTGGGTCGCCACAGAGACAACAGTCTGCTTTGCATATCCGTTTTTCGACGGTATGTAGCGCGGATTTGTCGAGTAATCAAGGAAACTCACTCATGGCTATCATTCATCAGCACCACGTGTCTCTTGTCCATAGTGCATCTTTCGCCACCCATGCCCCTGTTGTTGCCCATTGGCACCCTGCCAACCCTTATGCGGGGCGGTCCGACGCCGCGCTGGCGCAGGAGTTTGACAAAAATTTCGATGCATTCAGGCCAGCAGGCTCGCCCTATGCGACACAGGGGGAAATTTGTCAGGTCGCGGGGCGCCCCCTGACGGGCGATTCACAGCAAGACAACCTGACAATGTTGGCCAGGGAAGTGCTCAAGCGTGACCAGGTGATGAACCAACTGGATACGGTGGATGTTGCAGGTCGGGACGGCATTATTGGCCGGTGGAATCCGGACATGGCCGCCAATAAGTTATCGGCTTCGTCTCCACAATGCTTTGCGCCAACGCCTGGATCCTGGCTTCTTAAACCCGCTATTGCTGCGAGCCTGATTGTTTATTAGGGGATGACAGGCAGGCGTGATTCGGGATAAGGCGCGAATCCCATGTTCAACAACATGAAAATTTTGACAGCGGCGCCATGGGCCACTGAAATCAATCCCCGTTGATCGTATGCTAGTGGCCTTTGTTACCTGTCCGGATGGTTCATGTCTTCTGTCGTCGATGGGCTGCCCCTCAATAAACGCCTGCCGGCCGTGATCGCGATTTCCCTGGGGATCGGCATGGCGACCCTGGACACGGCCATCGTCAACACGGCGTTGCCGACCCTGGCCGAAGGGATTGGCACCGATTCCGCCTCGGTGATCTGGGTGGTCAATGCCTACCAGTTGGCGATTATCGCCACGGTGCTGCCGTTTGCGTCCCTCAGCGATGTGCTCGGGCACCGCCGCGTGTATCTCGGCGGGTTGCTGCTGTTTATCGTCTCGTCGCTGTTTTGCGGGCTGGCCGGCTCGCTGGTCAGCCTGACCGCCGCCCGTGTGGTGCAGGGGCTGGGAGCGGCGGCGATCATGAGCGTCAATACGGCGTTGCTGCGGCATATCTACCCGTCAAAAATGCTCGGGCGTGGCCTGGGCTATAACTCGCTGGTGGTGGGGCTGGCGTTTACCCTGGGGCCCACGGCGGCGTCGGCGATTCTGTCGGTGGCGACCTGGCACTGGCTGTACCTGATCAATGTGCCGTTGGGGCTGTTGGCCCTGGGACTGGGCCTGCGTTCATTGCCGACCCTGCCGATGACCGGGCATGCCTTCGACCGCCTCGCGGCGGCGCTGTGTGCCGGGTTATTCGCCTTGCTGGTGCTGGGGCTGGGCACGGCGGTGCATGGTGCGCAGGGGGCGTTGACCCTGGGCTTGATTGCGGTGGCGCTGCTGTGTGGCGCGTTGCTGCTGCGTCGGCAGGCCGGTCACCCGGCGCCGATGCTGGCGTTGGATCTGTTCAAGCGGCCGGTGTTTGCCTTGTCTTCCCTGACGGCGATCTGCGCCTTCAGCGCCCAGGGCCTGGCCTTTGTGTCGCTGCCCTTTCTGTTGCAGGCGGTGCTGGGGCATAGCCAGGTGGAAACCGGATTCCTCATGACACCGTGGCCGGCGGTCGTGGCGGTGATGGCGTTGGTCGCCGGGCGCCTGGCTGACCGTGTGTCCCTGGGCCTGCTGTGCGGTATCGGGCTGTTGATGTTGAGCGTGGGAATGGCCGCGTTGGCGACCTTGGGCCACGGCGCGTCGGCCTTCGATATTGGCTGGCGCATGGCGTTGTGCGGTGCCGGTTTCGGCTTCTTCCAGTCGCCCAACCTCAAGGCCTTGATGACCAGTGCGCCGTTGGCGCGCAGCGGTGGGGCCAGCGGCATCGTGGCGATTTCGCGGTTGCTGGGGCAGACGCTGGGGGCGTCGTTGGTGGCGCTGTGTTTCCACCTGTCCCTGGGCAATGGCCCGCTGTATGCGCTGTGGCTGGGTTGCGTGTTTGCGCTGGTGGGCGCCGTGGCCAGTGGCCTGCGTTTGCTGCCCTACGGGAAAAAGCCGTTGTAAAACCTGCGGCGGGAGGGCTACCGTGGCGACCTGAATATTTCGGGATGTTTCAGATTTATGTCCAGCCTGGCCCTCCGCACTGCCGATACCCATTCCCGCCGTGCTGCGTTGACCCTGGCGTTATGCCTGCCCAGTGACGTGTTGCTCTATCTGCTGCTGCCCATGGAGTCCCAGGCCTTCGGCATCACGCTCGCCCAGGCCGGGGTGTTGCTGGCGGCCAACCGGCTGGTGCGGATTTTCGGTTACCGCCATGTGCTGAATTTCTACGCGCGCAACGGCGATCGCCTGACCTGCATGATCGCCGCCGGTGCCGCAACGCTGTGCGCCCTGGGTAATTCGGTACTGTCGGGCTTTGCCGCGTTGTTGGGGCTGCGGCTGGTGTGGGGCCTGTGTTTCGCTGCGTTGAACCTGTCGACCCAGGTATTGGCCACCTCCGAGCCGGAGGGCGCCGCGCGCCGGGCCGGGCGTTCGCGGGCCCTGATCGCCTGGGGGCCGATGCTGGCGTTGCCGTTCGGTGGCTGGCTGACGCTGTGGGTCGGGCCGCGTCCGATCTTTGTGATCCTCGCCGGCTGTTGCCTGGTGGGGCTGTGGATGGCGCGCGGCCTGCCCAGCGCCGGGCATGATTTGCACAGCACCCCGGGGCGCCGTTTCAAGTGGCCCGACAGCGTGGCGCTGTGGTCGTTTATCGAAGGCGTGGCGCTGGACGGACTGTTTATTTTCGGCCTGTCGATCCAGGCGCAGAAGCTGCTCGGCGGTAATGCGGTGCTGATCGCCGGCGGCTTGATGGCCCTGCGTTATGTCTCGGAAATGCTCCTGAGTCCCCTGGGAGGCCACGCCGCCCAGCGCTTTGGCGCGACCTCGATGTTGTTGCTGTTTTCGTTCCTGAGTGCCTTGGCCTTGACGGCGTTCGGCAGCTATTGGGTGATTGTCGGCGCGGCGGCGGTGTTGGTGCTGCGCGCGTTGCAACTGCCCCTGGTGACCACCCTGGTCGCCGAGCGCAACCCCGGTTCGCTGCGGGTGTCGGCCCTGGCGTCGAATGCGGTATGGCGTGACATCGGTGCGGGCCTCGGGCCACTGCTGGCAGGCCTGCTGTTGCCGGTGGCCTCGGCCCCCCTGGTGTTTGGCGTGGCGGGTGCGGCGATTGCGGTGAGTGCGTTGTTCTGCTGGCGCACCCGTGTGGCAGCCGGCTGACTTACGTGCGTTTCAATCCTTCCAGCCACGCGGGATCAAAGCGGGTTTGTTCGGTGTCGATCCCCAGCACGTGCATCTTCGCCTGATGTGCTTCGATTTCCCCCACCAACTGCGCCTGGGCACTGGAGTTGGCGTCCAGGGCGTGCATCTGCGTCAGCCCCAGGTGATAGAAGCGCAGGATCTTCATGGCCGTCGGATCATTCGCCTGCACACGCTCGGTGACGGTGTGCATCACGTTGGTCACGCGCATCAGGGTGCGCTTGAGCTGCCAGCCATAGACGGCCGGTGCCAACCACGGTTGGGTGCGGAACGGGCCGCGCAGCAGGGCGACCGTTATCAACACCCCGGCGAATACGCCACCGACATTGAAGCGGAAGTTGTCACCGCCGGGTTCGCCGAACAGCATCACCGCCAGGCTCGACAGCAGCATGGCCAGGGCCACGAACAGCACGGCTACGATCAGGGTGCTGCGGCGCGTCTGTTGGCGGTAGGTGACGGGGTCGCAGGGTTTGAGCTCGAACATCCGGTCCAGGTCTCCAGGGCGGGTAGGGGGAAGGCATCTTCTCATGGTCGGCGGTCAGTGGTGGGGCAATCAAGTTGAACCATGATCTGGGGCAGTTTCTCTAAACCGGTGTAGCCCCTTTGAGGTCAACCACCATGCCCGAGTACAAGCAGCCACCGCCCGGTACCCCGGACCCCGATCGCACACCCGGCGAAGAGGAGCGCGACAACGATGCCTTGCGCCCCAATGACCCGAAAGAGCGTGACGCCCAGGATGATGTGGAGCGCGTCGAAGACGACCTGGAAAACCTCCACGACAAAGCTCGCCCGCTATAACAGGAGACCATGATGAACAAGCGCTCGGATGGACCGCCCTCCAACGAACACGCCAGCGGCAAGGATGAGCTGGGATTTGATCCGGACTCGCCCGATGTGGCCGACCCGCAGGTTGATCCCATCGGTCCGGCCATCGCCCCCCTGGATAAAAAGGCCAAGGACGACGGGAAAAAAAAGCCGCCCTACGATCCGTTGGGCGACTTGAAGAAATGAGCTGGGCCCCGCCAATGAGCGGGGCTTTTTATTTATCTGGGCGGCATCCAGGTGACGTCGGTGATGCCGTACTTCTCGGCCCATGGGCGCGTGGTTTTTTTCACCTGCTCATGGCCGACCCGGCCGATACGACTGACATGCGCTATGTCGGCGTCGACGGCTGCCCAGTGCCAGGCCTCGGCGTTGTTCATCACTTCGGCACGCACCACAAAGGACTTCGGTTGACCGTGCAGTTGGTAGTGGATGGTGTAGATTTTTGCGGTACTCATGTTGCCTCCCTGTCTTGTTATAGATGGATAGGGAACGGTTTAAAAAGGTTCACTCAAAATGACAATCTGCATGCTTGCGCGGCATAGTGACGCATTCCTCCCGCGCCCAAGGATCGCGCCATGACCCTCCTGAACCACAGCCGCCTGTACCTGCAACGCCTGGGTTACGACTCGCCACCACCGCCCACCCTGCAGACCCTGCGGGATTTGCAACTGCGTCATGTGTGCACCTTCGCCTTCGAAAGCCTGTCGACCCTGTTGCGTCTGCCGGTGCCGATCGACTTGCCCAGCGTCGAGCAGAAAGTCCTGTTCGATGGGCGGGGTGGGTATTGCTATGAGTTGAACCAGATGTTCCTGGCGCTGTTGCAGGCACTGGGCTTCGATGCTCGCGGCATTACCGGGCGGGTTGTGATGGGGGGGCCGCCGGATGCACGTACGGCGCGTACCCATCGCCTGAGCCTGGTGACATTGGACGGCGTGCGCTACATCACCGACGTCGGCTTTGGTGGCATGGTGCCCAGCAGTCCGTTGCAGTTGGACACGCAGGCCGTGCAGGCCACGGCCCATGAGCCGTATCGCCTGACTCTCAATGAACAGGAGAGCAGCTACACCTTGTGGGCCGAGGTCGCGGGGGAGTGGCGTGGCTTGTATGTGTTCGACCTGCAAGTGCAGGCAGACATCGACTACGAAATCGGTAACTGGTACGTCTCGACCCATCCAGGTTCGCCGTTCGTGGGCCAATTGAAAGTCGCACGCCTGGCAGCGGGAGAACGCCACACCTTGAACAACGCCCACTATGGGATTCACTACCTGGATCGGCCGAGTGACAAGCGTGTGATCCAGAGCGCCGACGAGCTGCTGGACGTACTGGGCACTACCTTTGGGATTCGCGTGCCGGTTCACCCTCAGCTTGATTCAACCCTTGAGGGCTTGGTAATGGCTGCACGCCAGGAGTATTGATCCAGAGCGATCGCTGAACCGTTTTACCTCCAAGTGGGGGCAAATTTTTTCGAACCTTTGGTGCCAGCCTGGGTTCGAAGCGTTTCCTGAATAATTTGCCCACCAGACAAGGAGATGTAAACGATGTCCAAACTATTCGGAAACCTCCTCAAGCATTCCTCACTGCTGGCGCTGGTCGCCGCGCCAGCCGTGGTGTTCGCCGCACCGTCCACTGACCCGATTTCTACCTTTGGGATTCTGGGCAGCTACAACGACTTCAAGCTCGAAGGCGGTAGTGAAAGTGATAAGGACCACATGCCCGAAGCCGGTCTTTTCTACAACTTCGGCAACAAGCTCACCGCCGAGTCGGGCTTTATCTACCAGGCAGGTGTGGAAGCCAAGTACGGTAAAAAGAGTGATAACAAACTCAAGGAAGGCCAGGCCGACCTGGATCTCGGCTGGCGTGCCGCGCTGGATGCGCGCAACTTCGTCGACGTGATCGTGGGCGGCGGTTACAGCTGGACCCGCTATGAGCTGGACTCGAACGACTACGACATGGAGCTCACCAGCAAGTCGCCGTTCGCCAAGGCAGCCCTGGGCTACAACCATCAGTTCGATGACATGACGCTGCGTTTCGAAGCCGGTGCACGTCGCACCATTGATGGTCGTACCAAGCTCAAGGTGGACGGCGTGGGCAGCGACACCGTAGACCTCAAGGACCGCACTAACCCGTATGCGGAAGTCAGCCTGCTGATGAACCAGAAGGGTGACCTGCCGGTGATGGCGGGCCTTTACTACACCCGCACCGAATACAAGCTCGACGGTGATTCCGAAGTGGCCGATAACACTCGGCTCAAGCGGGATGAGTACGGGGTCAAGGTCGGTATCGCGTTCTGACGCGGTTGCAATGTAAAACGCCCCGAACATTCGGGGCGTTTTTTTTGGGCTGTTGCAGGTCAGCCCAGAACGCAAAAACGGCGCCCTGGGGCGCCGTTTCTGTTGGTTCACATACCGCTAAGGGATCAAACCCCCAGCACCGCGTGCTGCACCAGGGTCAGCAACGGTTGTGGGTACACGCCCAGGAAGAAGGCGAGCAGGGCGATAGCCAGCAGCATCACGCCACCGGCTTTCTGTTCCCAGTGCAGCTCGGCATCCACACGGCGCAGGTTTGGCTCGATCAGGTACAGGGTGACCATCACGCGCAGGTAGTAGAACACGCCGATGGCACTGCCCAGCACCAGGGACGCAACCAGCCACCACTCGTGGGCTTCGACACCGGTCGCGACGATGTAGAACTTGCCGATAAAGCCCGCGGTCAGCGGGATACCGGCCAGGGACAGCATCATCACGGTCAGTACGGCGGTCAGGTACGGACGGCGCCAGAACAGGCCGCGGTATTCGTACAGGGCGTCGGCGTCACGGCCCTTGTAAGGCGAGGACATCAGGGTGATCACGCCGAACGCGCCGAGGCTGGTGATCACGTAGGTGACCAGGTACACGCCGATGGCTTCCACGGCCAGGCCTTTGCTCGCCACCAGGGCGATCAGCAGGTAGCCGAAGTGGGCGATGGACGAGTAACCCAGCAGACGCTTGAGGTTGTTCTGGGTCAGCGCCAGCAGGTTACCGAACAGGATCGACGCGATGGCGATCACGGTCAGCACGTTGCTCAGCACGCCGGTGTTGGCGGCAGGCGAGATCTGGAACAGACGCACCATCACCGCAAACACAGCGACCTTGGACGCGGTCGCCAGGAACGCCGCCACCGGCGCCGGGGCGCCTTCGTACACGTCCGGGGTCCACAGGTGGAACGGCACCAGCGACAGCTTGAACGCCAGGCCGATCAGCATCATCGCCAGGCCCAGTTGGGCGATCGGCGCGGGGCTGTTGGTGGCGGCCAGGGCGTGACCGATACCGGTGAAACTCAGGCTGCCGGCTTCGGCGTAGAGCAGGGCCATGCCGAACAACAGGAACGCGGAACCGGCGGCCGACAGCACCATGTACTTGATGCCGGCTTCCAGGGAGCGCTTGTTGAAGAAGGCGTAGGCCACCAGGCCGTAGGTCGGGATCGACAGCAGTTCCAGGCCGATGAACAAGCCGGCCAGGTGCTGCGCGCTGACCAGCACGATACCGCCGGCCGCAGCCAGCAGGATCAGCAGGTACAGCTCTTCGCGGTTGCCCGGGTAGCCGGTGCCGCCTTCGCCGAGGTAGGCGTGGGCGAGGGTGACGCAGGCGAGGGTGGCGACGAGGATCAGCGCGATATACAGCAGCGCGAAGTCATCGACCATCATCAGCGGGGTCACCGCCAGTGGCGCGACCTTGAGTGCCGGGATAATCGACAGCAAGGCCAGGTTCAGACCGGCGCAGGACAGCAGGAACGTTTGTGAATGATTGCGGCGCCAGGCGATCGCCAGCATCACCACCACGATGGTGAGGCTGGTGATCAGCAGCGGCGCAAGCGCGATAAAGTGTTGGATCGTGAATTCCATAGCGCTCTTACCGGGCCGAAGCGAGTTGAGAGAAGGCGGTGCCGAACCACTGCTGCACGCCATGCATCGTCGCGGCAGAAGTGTCCAGGAACGGTTGCGGGTACACGCCGATGTAGATCAGCAATACCGCAAGGCCGAGCACCATGATCAGTTCGCGAGCATCCATCCCCTTGAGGACGGTGTCGGACTTGGCCGGGCCGAAGTAGGCGCGGTGGATCATGATCAGCGAGTAGACCGAACCGAATACCAGGCCGGAGGTAGCAATGGCGCTGATCCACGGTGTTTGCACGAAGGCACCCATCAGGATCAGGAACTCGCCGATGAAGTTACCGGTACCCGGCAAGCCCAGGGAAGCGGCGGCGAAGAACAGGCTGATCGCCGGCAGGTACGCAATGCGCGACCACACGCCGCCCATCTCACGCATGTCACGGGTGTGCAGGCGCTCGTACAACTGGCCACTCAGGATAAACAGTGCGGCGGCCGAGACACCGTGGGCCAGCATCTGGATCACTGCACCTTGCAACGCCAGCTGGCTGCCGGAGTAGATGCCGATCAGTACGAAGCCCATGTGGGAAACGGACGAGAAGGCAATCAGACGCTTGATGTCGGTTTGCGCGAATGCCAGGAACGCACCGTAGAAGATCCCGATCAGGCCGAGGGTCATGGCAATCGGCGCGAACTCGGCCGAGGCGTTCGGGAACAGCGGCAGGGCGAAACGCAGCAGGCCGTAGGCCGCCGTCTTCAGCAGGATACCGGCCAGGTCCACGGAACCGGCGGTCGGCGCCTGGGCGTGAGCGTCAGGCAGCCAGGAGTGGAACGGCACCACCGGCAGCTTCACCGCGAAGGCGATGAAGAAGCCCAGCATGAGGATGTACTCGGTGGTCAGGGACATCTTGGTTTTCAACAGGTCGGCGTAGTTGAAGGTAATCACGCCAGTCGAGTTGAAGTTGACCAGTACCAGGCCCAGGATCGCCACCAACATGATCAGGCCGGAAGCCTGGGTGAAGATGAAGAACTTGGTCGCCGCGTAGATCCGGGTTTTCTTGCCGTCCGAAGAACTGTGACCCCAGAGCGCGATGAGGAAGTACATCGGCACCAGCATCATTTCCCAGAAGAAGAAGAACATGAACAGGTCGAGGGCGAGGAACACGCCGACAACGCCGCCCAGGATCCACATCAGGTTCAGGTGGAAGAAGCCCACGTGACGCTGGATCTCTTTCCAGGAGCAGAGTACCGAGAGGATACCCAGCAGGCCGGTCAGCAGGATCATCAACAGCGACAGGCCGTCGAGGGCCAGGTGCACGTTGATGCCGAAGCGCTGGATCCACACGTGCTTGAATTCAAGCGCGAACGTCGGATCGACACCCGGTGCCGGAGCGAATGAATAGTCGCCATGGGCCCACAGCCAGAGGCCGAGTGCGAGTTCCAGGGACATGGTCAGCAACGCAATCCAGCGGGGGAGGGTGGCGCCGAAGCGTTCACCCATCCAGCAGAGCAGGCCGCCGATAAAGGGGATCAGGATTAGCCAGGGCAGAATCATGACGGGCTCGTTTCCTTTCGCAAGTTCGCAAAGTTCATATCAGACCGCTACCACAACGATGGCGCCGATCACCAGCACGGCACCGGCCGCCATGGAAGCCGCATACCAACGCAACTGGCCGGTCTCGGTACGGCTCAGGGCGGTGTGACCGCCTTTGGCCGCGCGCGGGATCAAACCGATGGTCTGGTCGAGCGGGTCTTTACGCAGTACATGACTGATGGCCAGGTAGGGCTTGACGAACAGTTTGTCGTAGAGCCAGTCGAAGCCCCAGGCCGCGAACCACCAGGCCGAGAGGAAACGGCCGATGCCACTGTTGGCCACGGCGGTCACGAAGCGACGCTTGCCGAGGAACAGCAGGGCCGCCAGCAGGATACCGGCGATGGCAATGGCGCCCGAGGCGATTTCCAGGCTGTGCTTGGCGGCGCCGCCGGCATGGCCGGCGCTTTCCGGCAGTACACCGGCCAGTGGCGGGGTGATCAGCGCGCCGATGAAGGTCGACAGGATGATCAGCACCGACAGTGGCAACCAGTGGGAGATGCCATGGCCTGCGTGGGCTTCGGTCTTGGCTTCACCGTGGAAGGTGATGAAGATCAGGCGGAAGGTGTACAGCGAGGTCATGAACGCACCCACCAGGCCTGCGTACAGCAGGTTCTGGTTACCGCTGGCAAAGGCTTCCCAGAGGATTTCGTCCTTGGAGTAGAAACCGGCGGTCACCAGCGGCAGGGCGGCCAGGGCGGCACCACCGACGATGAAGCTGGCGTAGGCCAGTGGCAGTTTCTTCCACAGGCCGCCCATCTTGAAGATGTTCTGCTCGTGGTGGCAGGCCACGATCACCGCACCGGAGGCCAGGAACAGCAGGGCCTTGAAGAAGGCGTGGGTCATCAGGTGGAAGATCGCCGCGTCCCAGGCGCCGACGCCCAGGGCCAGGAACATGTAGCCGATCTGGCTCATGGTCGAGTAGGCGAGGATCCGCTTGATGTCGGTCTGCACCAGCGCGGCGAAGCCGGCCAGTACCAGGGTCACGCCGCCGACGATGCCCACCAGGTGCAGGATGTCCGGCGCCAGGGTGAACAGGCCGTGGGTACGGGCGATCAGGTAGACACCGGCGGTCACCATGGTTGCGGCGTGGATCAGTGCCGACACCGGGGTAGGACCGGCCATCGCATCCGCCAGCCAGGTCTGCAGCGGCAGTTGCGCGGATTTACCCACGGCGCCGCCCAGCAGCATCAGGGTCGCCAGGGTGATCCAGAAGTCGCCGACCTGGAATTTCTGCGGTGCCAGCACCAGCAGTTCCTGGATGTTCAGCGTGCCCACCTGTTGGAACAGGATGAACAGGCCGATGGCCATGAACACGTCGCCGATGCGGGTGACGATAAATGCCTTGAGTGCCGCGTTACCGTTGTTGCGGTTGCTGTAGTAGAAACCGATCAACAGGTACGAGCACAGGCCCACGCCTTCCCAACCGAAGTACAGGAACAACAGGTTATCGCCGAGCACCAGGAACAGCATGCTGGCGATAAACAGGTTGGTGTACGAGAAGAAGCGCGAGTAGCCCGCTTCACCGCGCATGTACCAGGACGCGAACAGGTGGATCAGGAAGCCCACGCCCACCACCACACCAAGCATGGTGATCGACAGGCCGTCGACGTAGAGGGCGAAGTTGGGCTTGAAGCCTTCCACCGACATCCACTGCCACAGCACCAGGGTGTAGTGGCCGCTTTCCGGCGGTGCCACCTTGAATTGCCAGATGACGTAGGCGGCAACGATAGCCGACAGGCCAATGGAGCCCACACCGATCAGGGCCGAAAGGTTTTCCGACCAGCGTCCGCGAGAGAACGACAGCAGCAGGAAACCGATCAGGGGAAATACGAAAGTCAGAAAGATCATGTTCATCCGCGCATCTCACTGGCAGCGTCGATATCAAGCGTGTGGAAGCGACGATACAGTTGCAGCAGGATCGCCAGGCCGATACTGGCCTCGGCGGCTGCCAGGCTGATCACCAGGATGAACATGACTTGTCCATCCGGCTGGCCCCAACGTGCACCTGCAACGATGAACGCCAGTGCCGCAGCGTTCATCATGATTTCCAGGCTCATCAACACGAACAGAATGTTACGGCGAACCATCAGGCCGACCAGGCCAAGGCAGAACAGGATGCCGGCGACCGCCAGACCATGCTCCAAAGGGATAGCAGGCATCGTCATTGCTCCTTGGCTTCGTTGCGGCCCAAGTGGAAGGCAGTGATGGCTGCGGCGAGCAGCAGCATCGACGCCAGTTCGACCACCAGCAGGTACGGGCCGAACAGGCTGATGCCCACGGCTTTCGCGTCCACGGTGGTATGGCCGATGGCCTGGCCGCTCTGGTGAGCGAACAGCACATACAGCAGTTCACCCAGCAGCAGCGCTGCGAGGACAACCGGGCCGAGCCAGATGCCGGGCTTGAGCCAGACGCGTTCCTGGGCGACCGAGGCCGGCCCGAGGTTGAGCATCATCACCACAAACACGAACAGCACCATGATGGCGCCGGCGTAGGCGATCACTTCCAGCACACCGGCGAACGGTGCGCCGAGGCTGAAGAAGGTCATGGCCACGGCGATCAGCGAAATGATCAGGTAGAGCAGGGCGTGCACGGGGTTGGTGTTGGTGATCACGCGAAGCGTGGACACAACCGCGATACCCGATGCGAAATAGAAAGCGAATTCCATCTTTCTTCCTTAAGGCAGCAAGCTCTTCACGTTGATCGGCTCGGCTTCGTTTTGTGCGGCGCCTTTCGGCTTACCGGCAACGGCCATACCTGCAACACGATAGAAGTTGTAATCAGGGTTTTTACCGGGACCAGAGATCAAAAGATCTTCTTTCTCGTACACCAGGTCCTGACGTTTGAACTCGGCCATCTCGAAATCCGGTGTGAGCTGGATCGCGGTGGTCGGGCAAGCTTCCTCGCAGAGGCCGCAGAAAATGCAGCGCGAGAAGTTGATGCGGAAGAAGTCCGGGTACCAGCGACCGTCTTCGGTTTCAGCTTTCTGCAGGGAGATGCAACCCACCGGGCACGCCACGGCGCACAGGTTGCAGGCCACGCAACGCTCTTCGCCATCGGGGTCGCGGGTCAGTACGATGCGGCCGCGATAGCGCGGCGGCAGGTACACCGCTTCTTCCGGGTATTGCAGGGTGTCGCGTTTACGAAAGCCATGGCCGAAAACCATCACCAGGCTTCGCAACTGGGTACCGGTACCCTTAACGATGTCGCCAATATATTTGAACATGGGTCAAATCCTCACTGAACCGCGCCCGCTGGCGTGTTCAACAACACAACGGCAGCAGTCACCAGCAAATTGATCAGGGTCAGCGGCAGGCAGAAGCGCCAGCTGAAATCCATCACCTGGTCGTATCGTGGACGCGGAATGGAAGCGCGCAGCAGGATAAACAGCATGATGAAGAACGCGGTCTTCAGGAAGAACCAGAAGAACGCCAGCTGCGGCAGGATGCCGAACGGACCGTGCCAGCCGCCGAAGAACAGCGTGACCAGCAGGGCCGAGATCAAGATGATGCCGATGTATTCACCGACGAAGAACATGCCCCATTTCATGCCGGCGTATTCAATGTGGTAACCGTCGGCCAGTTCCTGTTCCGCTTCCGGTTGGTCGAACGGGTGACGGTGAGTCACGGCGACGCCGGCGATGAAGAAGGTACAGAAGCCGAAGAACTGCGGAATGATGAACCACAGGTTCTGCGCCTGGTACTCGACGATGTCGCGCATGTTGAACGAGCCGACCTGCACCACGATGCCCATCAGCGCGAGGCCCATGAACACTTCGTAGGACACGGTCTGGGCCGAGGCCCGCAAGCTGCCCAGCAGGGCGAACTTGTTGTTGCTCGACCAGCCGGCGAACAGCACCGCGTAGACCGACAGGCCGGCCATGGCGAAGAAGAACAGCAAGCCGATGTTCAGGTCCGCCACGCCCCAGGTCGGGGTGATCGGGATGATCGCGAAGGCGATCAGCAAGGCGCTCATGGCCACGACCGGTGCCAGGGTGAAGATCACCTTGTCGGCAAACGGCGGGGTCCAGTCTTCCTTGAAGAACATCTTCAGCATGTCGGCGGCGATCTGGAACATACCGAACGGGCCAACGCGGTTCGGACCGTAACGGTCCTGCCACCAGCCCAGCAGGCGACGTTCGACGAAGCTGAGCAGGGCGCCCGCGACGACCACGGCCAACAGGATCACGATGGCCTTGACGACCGAGATGATCACGTCGATCACTTCAGGGGTGAACCAGGTCATTGCGCTGCCTCCTGCAGACCGTCAACGGTTTTGCCGAAGATCGCCGGCGGGATGCCGGCGACGCCTTTAGGCAGGGCAACCAGGCCGGCACCCAGCTCTTCGTTGATGCGCAGCGGCAGACGCAGGGTCTGGCCGGCCACGGTCACGCTGAGCAGTGCGCCGTCGTTGACGCCCAGGCGGTCGGCTTCGGACTTGGCCACGGACACATAGGCCTCGGGAATGCGCTCTTGTACCGGGGCGGCCTTGGAAGAGGTCTCTTCGCTGCCGAACAGGTGGAAGAACGGCACAACCTGCCAGGTGCCCTGGGCCGGGTTGAACGGACGCGGGACCGCAGCGAACCAGTTCAGCGCGTCGCCCTGGGGTTCGATCAGGCGAGTGCCCGGGTCGCCGGCGCGGATGTGACCACCGACTTCGTCCTGGAACTTGTTCCAGGCCTGTGGCGAGTTCCAGCCCGGCGACCAGGCAAACGGCACCTGCTGACGTGGCTCGACCGAACCCGAGTAACCTTCCATGGAGAAGGCGAACGCGGTGTCGTTGTCTTGCGGGGTACGCGGTTCGTGCACGCTGATGTCGGCGCGCATGGCGGTACGACCGGAGTAACGCAGCGGCTCACGGGCGAGCTTCATGCCCTTGATGCGGAACGCGGCGGACGGTGCGGCGTCGACGATACGCGCCAGCTGCGGCGCGCTCGCGGCGGCTGCGGCGGTGACGTGGTCGAGCTGGGTCCAGTCGATCGGCTGGTTCAGCAGGGTCGCGCGCAGGGCATGCAGCCAGCGCCAGCCTTCGTGAACCAGGATGCTGGCGTCCATGTACTTCGGATCGAACACCTGGAAGAAGCGCTGGGCACGGCCTTCCTGGCTGACCAGGGTGCCGTCGCCTTCGGCGAAGGTGGCGGCCGGCAGTACCAGGTCGGCGCGATCGCTGGTGGCGGTCTTCTGGTGGTCGGCGACGATCAGGACCTTGGCGGCGTTCAGCGCAGCGTCAACCTTGGCGGCGTCGGTGCGGGTGTACAGGTCGTTTTCCAGCACCACGATCGCATCGGCAGTGCCGTCGATCACGGTTTGCAGGGCGGCATCCAGGGACTCGCCGCCGAGCATGGCCAGGCCAAGGCTGTTGGCTTCCGGCACCACCAGGCTGATGGAGCCGTTCTTGTCGCGCAGCTTCAAGGCTTTGGCGATGTTGGCGGCGGCTTCGATCAAGGCCTTGGAACCCAGCGAGGTACCGGCAATGATCAATGGACGCTTGGCTGCCAGCAGGGCATCGGCAATACGCTGGGCCAGTTCGGCGGCTTCAGTGTCGAGGCCTTCGACTGCCGGCGCGCTGGCGTCGAGGGCGTGGGCCACGGCGAAACCGATGCGGGCCAGGTCGTCCGGTGCGGCGTGGACGCATTCTTCGGCGATGTCGTCGAGCTTGGTTTCCGCCAGGCTGGCGATAAACAGCGGGTTCAGCGCGTGCTGGCCGATGTTTTTCACCGCAGCGTCGAGCCAAGGCTGGACGCGCATGGCGTCGGCCATGTCTTCGGCCTTGCCTTTGACCGATTGACGCAGGGACAGCGCGATGCGCGCGGCGGTCTGGGTCAGGTCTTCACCGAGCACGAAGATGGCATCGTGGTCTTCGATGTCGCGCATGTTCGGCACCGGCAGCGGGCTGTCGTTCAGCACCTGCAGGACCAGGCGGATGCGCTCAAGCTCACCGGCTTCGATACCGGAGTAGAAGTGCTCGGCACCCACCAGCTCGCGCAACGCGTAGTTGCTTTCGAGGCTGGCGCGGGGCGAGCCGATACCGACGATGTTGCGGCCGCGCAGCAGGTCGGCGGCTTTGTCCAGCGCCGCGTCCAGGCTCAGCTTGGCGCCATCGGCCAGCAGTGGCTGGCGTGGGCGGTCTTCGCGGTTGACGTAGCCATAGCCGAAACGGCCACGGTCGCACAGGAAGTACTGGTTGACCGAACCGTTGAAGCGGTTTTCGATGCGACGCAGTTCGCCGTAGCGCTCGCCCGGGGAGATGTTGCAACCGCTCGAGCAGCCATGGCAGATGCTTGGCGAGAACTGCATGTCCCACTTACGGTTGTAGCGCTCGGAGTGGGTCTTGTCGGTGAACACACCGGTCGGGCAGACCTCGGTGAGGTTGCCGGAGAACTCGCTTTCGAGCACGCCGTCTTCAACGCGACCGAAGTACACGTTGTCGTGGGCGCCGAATACGCCGAGGTCGGTGCCGCCGGCGTAGTCTTTATAGAAACGTACGCAGCGGTAGCAGGCGATGCAGCGGTTCATTTCGTGGGAAATGAACGGGCCCAGTTGCTGGTTCTGGTGGGTACGCTTGGTGAAGCGATAACGGCGCTCGTTGTGGCCGGTCATCACCGTCATGTCTTGCAGGTGGCAGTGACCGCCTTCCTCACAGACCGGGCAGTCGTGGGGGTGGTTGGTCATCAGCCATTCGACAACGCTGGCGCGGAACGCCTTGGATTCTTCATCGTCGATGGAGATCCAGGTGTTGTCGGTGGCTGGGGTCATGCAGGACATGACGATACGACCACGGGTGTCGTTTTCGTCGGTGTACTGCTTGACCGCACACTGGCGACAGGCACCGACGCTACCAAGCGCGGGGTGCCAGCAGAAATACGGGATATCGAGGCCGAGTGACAGACACGCCTGTAACAGGTTGTCCGCCCCATCGACTTCGAGCGCTTTGCCGTCTACGTGGATAGTGGCCATGGTTCAAAGTTCTTCGTTGGCCCGTTGTCAGCGGGCGTGGCTAATGGAATCTTGTTATTCATGTGCATCTACACAGCCATGAAGGCGTCAGCACATGAGCAGGCGAAGGGCACGGACCCTTCGCCTGTTTAAGCGTTACGCGCCGACTACGATCGGCCTTGCCAGAGGCGGGACGGCGGCGCTGGTGGGCGCAATGCCGGCTTCGAACTCCGAGCGGAAGTATTTGATTGCGCTGCCCAATGGCTCCACGGCACCCGGTGCGTGAGCACAGAAGGTCTTGCCTGGGCCGAGGAAACCGACCAGGCCCAGCAGGGTTTCGATATCACCCTCGCGGCCTTCGCCGTTTTCCAGGGCCATCAGCAGCTTCACGCTCCACGGCAGGCCGTCGCGGCATGGGGTGCAGAAGCCGCAGGATTCACGGGCAAAGAACTGCTCCATGTTGCGCAGCAGCGAGACCATGTTCACGGTGTTGTCCACCGCCATCGCCAGGCCGGTACCCATCCGGGTGCCCACCTTGCCGATGCCGCCGGCGTACATTTGTGCGTCGAGGTGCTCGGGGAGCAGGAAGCCGGTGCCGGCGCCGCCTGGCTGCCAGGCCTTGAGGGTGTAGCCGTCGCGCATGCCGCCGGCGTAGTCCTCGAACAGCTCGCGTGCGGTCACGCCGAAGGGCAGCTCCCACAGGCCAGGGTTCTTGACCTTGCCGGAGAAACCCATGAGCTTGGTGCCCATGTCTTCGCTGCCTTCGCGGGCCAACGATTTGTACCAGTCCACGCCGTCGGCGATGATCGCCGGCACGTTGCACAGGGTCTCGACGTTGTTCACGCAGGTCGGCTTGCCCCACACGCCCACGGCGGCAGGGAAGGGCGGCTTGGAGCGCGGGTTGGCGCGGCGGCCTTCGAGGGAGTTGATCAGTGCGGTTTCTTCACCGCAGATGTAACGCCCGGCGCCGGTGTGCACGAACAGTTCGAAGTCAAAGCCCGAACCGAGGATGTTCTTGCCCAGCAGGCCTGCGGCCTTGGCTTCTGCCACGGCACGGTTGAGGTGCTTGGCGGCGGTGGTGTATTCGCCGCGCAGGAAGATGTAGCCACGGTAGGTTTTCAGCGCGCGGGCGCTGATCAGCATGCCTTCGATCAGCAGATGGGGCAGTTGCTCCATCAGCATGCGGTCTTTCCAGGTGTTGGGTTCCATTTCATCCGCGTTGCACAGCAGGTAGCGGATGTTGATGGATTCGTCTTTGGGCATCAGGCCCCACTTCACGCCCGTGGGGAAGCCTGCACCGCCGCGACCCTTGAGGCCGGCGTCCTTCACGGTCTGGACGATGTCGTCCTGGGCCATGTCGGCGAAGGCCTTGCGCGCAGCGGCGTAGCCGTTCTTGGCCTGGTACTCGTCGAGCCATACCGGCTCGCCGTCGTCACGCAGGCGCCAGGTCAGCGGGTGGGTCTCGGCCGAACGCTTGATCAGGTTGGCCGGGCCGAAGGAAGTCAGGGTCATGGGTAGCCCTCGAGCAATTGGGTCACGCCAGCAGGCTGCACGTCACCGAATGTGTCGTCGTCGATCATCAACGCCGGCGCCTTGTCGCAGTTGCCCAGGCAGCACACCGGCAGCAGCGTGAAGCGGCCGTCCGGGGTGGTCTGGCCGAGGCCGATGCCCAGCTTGGCCTGGATCTCGCTGACCACCGACTCGTGGCCACCGATGTAGCAGACCATGCTGTCGCACACGCGAATGATGTGGCGGCCGACCGGCTGGCGGAAGATCTGGCTGTAGAACGTCGCCACGCCTTCAACGTCGCTGGCGGGGATGCCGAGGATCTCGCCGATGGCGTAGAGGGCGCCGTCCGGCACCCAGCCACGTTCCTTCTGGACGATCTTCAAGGCCTCGATCGACGCCGCGCGCGGGTCTTCGTAGTGATGCAGCTCGTGCTCGATGGCCGAGCGCTCGGTTTCACTCAAGGTGAAACGGTCTGTCTGGATAAGCGTGCTGTTCATGCTTAGCGGTCCACGTCGGCCATAACGAAATCGATACTACCCAGGTACGCAATCAAGTCCGCGACCATCTCGCCTTTGATCACCGAAGGGATCTGCTGCAAGTGGGCGAAGCTTGGGGTACGAATCCGGGTGCGGTAGCTCATGGTGCCGCCATCGCTCGTCAGGTAATAACTGTTGATACCCTTGGTCGCTTCGATCATCTGGAAGGATTCGTTGGCCGGCATTACCGGGCCCCACGAAACCTGCAGGAAGTGCGTGATCAGGGTTTCGATGTGCTGCAGCGTGCGCTCTTTCGGCGGCGGCGTGGTCAGCGGGTGATCCGCCTTGTACGGGCCGGCCGGCATGTTGCGCATGCACTGCTCGATGATCTTCAGGCTCTGGCGCATTTCTTCGACGCGCACGATGCAACGGTCGTAGGCATCGCCATTGGCCGCCAGCGGGACTTCGAACTCGAAGTTCTCGTAGCCGGAATAGGGGCGCGCTTTACGCAGGTCGAAGTCGCAACCGGTCGAACGCAGGCCGGCACCGGTGACGCCCCATTCCAGGGCCTCTTTGGTGTTGTACTGGGCGACGCCGATGGTACGGCCCTTGAGGATGCTGTTATCCAACGCAGCCTTCTGGTACTCGTCCAGGCGCTTGGGCATCCAGTCGATGAATTCCTTGACCAGGCGTTCCCAGCCATTCGGCAGGTCGTGGGCGACGCCGCCGATGCGGTACCAGGCCGGGTGCAGGCGGAAACCGGTGATGGCTTCGATGACCTTGTAGGCGCGCTGACGGTCGGTGAAGGTGAAGAACACCGGGGTCATGGCGCCGACGTCCTGGATATAGGTACCCAGGAACAGCAGGTGGCTGGTGATCCGGAAGAACTCGGCCATCATGATGCGGATGGTGTCGACGCGGTCCGGGACCTTGATGCCGGCCAGCTTCTCGACCGAGAGCACGTACGGCAGGTTGTTCATCACGCCGCCGAGGTAGTCGATACGGTCGGTGTACGGGATGAAGCTGTGCCACGACTGACGCTCGGCCATCTTCTCGGCACCACGGTGGTGGTAGCCGATGTCCGGTACGCAGTCGACGATTTCTTCGCCGTCCAGTTGCAGGATGATGCGGAAGGCACCGTGGGCCGAAGGGTGGTTCGGGCCCAGGTTGAGGAACATGTAGTCCTCGTTGGTGCCGGATCGCTTCATGCCCCAGTCTTCCGGACGGAAGCGCGCGGCCTCTTCTTCAAGCTGCTGCTTGGCGAGGTTGAGGCTGAACGGGTCGAATTCGGTGGCGCGGGCAGGGAAGTCCTTGCGCAGCGGGTGACCTTCCCACGTTGGCGGCATCATGATGCGCGTCAGGTGCGGGTGGCCCGGGAAGTCGATACCGAACATGTCCCAGACTTCGCGCTCGTACCAGCTGGCGTTCGGCCAGATACCGGTCACGGTCGGCACGCTCAGGTCGCTCTCGGACAGTGCGACCTTGATCATCACGTCGCTGTTACGTTCCAGCGACATCAGGTGATAGAACACGGTGAAATCGGCGCCGCTCGGCAGACCCTGGCGCTTGGTGCGCAGGCGCTCGTCCACGCCATGCAGGTCATAGAGCATGACGTACGGCTTGGGCAGGTTGCGCAGGAAGGTCAGGACTTCGACGAGCCTGGCGCGCGCCACCCACAGCACCGGCATACCGGTGCGTGTGGCCTGGGCGGTGAAGGCGTCAGGGCCAAAACGGTTATTGAGTTCGACGACCACATCCTGGTCGTCTGCCTTATAAGGCGGGATGTACAGAGCACTGCCTGTAGTCATGGTTTTTTATCGCTTTCGGTCAACGTAAAGAATGAAGCCAGGTTTTCGTTCTATAAAAGAAGCGGGGCTGGATCAGACTTCGTCGGGGCTGCGCAGGTTGGTGACTGCGATTCGCTGTTCGCGGCGCTGTTCCTTTTGCGACGGCATCTCGGCGCGGTACACGCCTTGATCGCCGACGACCCAGGAAAGCGGGCGACGCTCCTTGCCAATCGATTCCTGCAACAGCATCAAGCCTTGCAGGAATGCTTCGGGGCGGGGCGGGCAGCCAGGCACGTAGACGTCCACGGGCAGGAACTTGTCCACCCCCTGAACCACGGAGTAGATGTCGTACATGCCACCGGAGTTGGCGCACGAACCCATGGAGATAACCCACTTTGGCTCGAGCATTTGCTCGTAGAGACGCTGGATGATCGGCGCCATCTTGATAAAGCAGGTACCGGCGATAACCATGAAATCCGCCTGGCGCGGTGATGCCCGGATAACTTCGGCGCCAAAGCGCGCGATGTCGTGGGGCGCCGTGAAGGCGGTGGTCATTTCCACGTAGCAGCACGAAAGACCGAAGTTGTACGGCCACAGGGAGTTCTTACGTCCCCAGTTGACCGCGCCACTCAGCACGTCTTCGAGCTTGCCCATGTAGATGTTCTTGTGGACTTGGTCTTCTAACGGATCGGAAACGGTTTCCCGTTCGCCGATGGGGTACTGCTCGTTAGGAGCATCCGGGTCGATCCTGGTGAGATTGTATTGCATCGCCAAAGCCTCATTGTTTCAGCTTCGCTTGCCGCTTACGACGAGCTTCCGGAGCCCAGTCAAGGGCGCCCACTCGAAATAGGTAGACAAGGCCTGCCAACAGAATTGCTATGAAAACGAGGGCTTCGACGAATCCGGTCCAGCCGCTTTCGCGGACGGACACAGACCAGGCAAAGAGAAAGAGGGCTTCGATGTCGAAGATCACGAAGAGCATCGCGACCAGATAGAATTTGGCTGAGAGCCGCAAGCGGGCGCCACCTGTAGGCAGCATGCCGGATTCGAACGGTTCATTCTTGCTGCGGCCCCAGGCTTTTGACCCGAGGAGGCTGGACACACCGAGCATGAAGGCGCAAAGGCCGACAACACCGAGGAGGAAAATGGCAAAGCCCCAGTTGTGGGCCATGAGTCCTGTCGCTTCGGTCATGCTGGAAATCCTTAACAGAGAGCAAAGGTCTCTGAGCTCGAAAAAGTAACGATGCAGTGACGATATGTCGCACTGCAATCAATCGCGGTGATTTTATGGCTAAACACCGGGCAAGTAAAATTCCTAGGGCGAAATTATTCGATGGAATAAGCACATAGTGCACCTTCTTGGGGCTGTAGCCCTTGCGGGGCGGGCATTAGCGGGCATTTGATCAAATGTGTTTTGTTTAACCTGTAACGAAGTTTTTATGTTCTAAATGATAATGAATATTGTTTGCGCGGGGTTGAAGCGATTGTTTCTCATACAGCGGAGTAAGTTGCCGTTACTTGCCTGATTAGCGCGAGTTGTTGGAGCGGATCTTTTAACCGATTTATCTGCAGCCAATACCGCTCTGGATCAAGGTTTTGTACAAAATCTTCAGGTTGCGAGGGTTCCTCACCGCTATCGGGGGCAAGCCCCCTCCCACATTTTCCCGATTGAATCAGTGGGATGTGTACCGGCAAAAAAAACGCCCCGAACCAGTCGGGGCGTCAGATCGTGCGGCACTGCGGTTAGCTCTTTAACGGATCCGCCGTGGCCGTGTACTCACATCGATCAGTGGAACTGCTCTTCTTCGGTCGAACCGGTCAGCGCGGTCACGGACGAGGTGCCGCCCTGGATCACGGTGGTCATGTCGTCGAAGTAGCCGGTGCCGACTTCCTGCTGGTGGGCCACAAAGGTGTAGCCCTTGGCGGCGTCAGCGAATTCCTGTTCCTGCAGCTTCACGTAGGCGGTCATGTCGTTGCGGGCGTAGTCGTGCGCCAGGTTGAACATGCTGTGCCACATGTTGTGAATGCCGGCCAGGGTGATGAACTGGTGCTTGTAGCCCATGGCGGACAGTTCGCGCTGGAACTTGGCGATGGTCGCGTCGTCCAGGTTCTTTTTCCAGTTGAAGGAAGGCGAGCAGTTGTAGGACAGCAGCTGGTCCGGGTATTCCTTCTTGATTGCTTCGGCAAAGCGACGCGCTTCGTCCAGGTCCGGCTTGGCGGTTTCGCACCAGATCAGGTCGGCATACGGCGCGTAGGCCAGGCCGCGGGCGATGGCCTGGTCGAGACCGGCGCGCACTTTGTAGAAACCTTCCTGGGTGCGTTCGCCCGTCACGAACGGCTGGTCGTACGGGTCGCAGTCCGAGGTCAGCAGGTCTGCAGCGTTGGCGTCGGTACGGGCCAGGATGATGGTCGGCGTGCCGGCAACGTCAGCCGCCAGGCGGGCAGCGGTCAGCTTCTGTACGGCTTCCTGGGTCGGTACCAGTACCTTGCCGCCCATGTGGCCGCATTTCTTCACCGAAGCCAGTTGGTCTTCGAAGTGCACGCCGGCCGCGCCAGCCTCGATCATGCTCTTCATCAGCTCATAGGCGTTCAGTACGCCGCCGAAACCGGCTTCGGCGTCGGCCACGATGGGCGCGAAGTAGTCGATGTAGCCTTCATCACCCGGGCCTTTACCGGCTTTCCACTGGATCTGGTCGGCACGACGGAACGAGTTGTTGATGCGCTTGACCACGGTCGGCACGGAGTCCACCGGGTACAGCGATTGGTCGGGGTACATGGATTCAGCGGAGTTGTTGTCCGCTGCCACTTGCCAGCCGGACAGGTAGATCGCCTGGATACCGGCTTTCACCTGTTGGACTGCCTGGCCGCCAGTGAGGGCGCCCATGCAGTTGACGAAATCTTTCTCGGGGCGGAAGGACGGCTTGGCACCTTGGGTGACCAGCTTCCACAACTTCTCGGCGCCGAGTTTTGCAAAGGTGTGCTCAGGTTGAACCGAGCCACGCAGGCGGACGACGTCAGCAGCGGAATAAGCGCGGGTTACGCCTTTCCAGCGTGGGTTTTCAGCCCAGTCTTTCTCGAGGGCTGCAATTTGCTGTTCGCGTGTCAGTGCCATGGGGGAAAACCTCGTCGCATAGGTCTAGGTGGAAAATTCCATTTGCCAGCCACGTAGTGAATGCGTGGTTATGGCTGCTCGCTGACCAGAAGCTCAGGTGTTCAAGTCAAGTTCGGCGGGGCAGGCGACGGGATGAACGATGGCTCAAGGGAGGAGTTGAGCAGGTAAGGGCGAACTGCGAACGGTCTTCGGGCATCGTGGGCCTTTGTACTATCCATCAGTGTGTAGCCGGGTTACCTGGTTAGCTTCCGTCCCTCGGGACAACTTCGTTCCAGTCGCAACCTCGTCAAACACACCTTGTGGGCGGTACAGACACGAATCGGCTCGGGTGGGTAGCTTGGAGCGGCGATCCGAAGGCCCTTGCCAGGGCCCCTGATTAGCGGGAGCGAGGCCATCATGCCCATGCTTTTTTGGATCGTCAAATGTTTTGTAGTGCTTTTTTTCAGGCACTACATCTTTAGTCTAATACGACTCATCAGTCAGTTTTTGGTGCTTCAGTTCAGGGTGTCGACCTTGACCCGCAACGTCAGGTCATCGCGGCCCTGGGTAGAGTAGCTGCGGGTTGTGGAGGATTTATCGGCCTGGGTCTCGCGGTTGATGCCGGCCAGGGGGATCCATTCGCCAAGACGTCCGCTGACGGTTGTGTCGGTGCTTTGCACATTCACTACATCGGGACGTTCCTGGCTCATGCGGTCACGGTTGGTACTGATCGCCAGGTGCACGGTCTCGCCGGTGACGCTGGCGGTGACGTAGAAGCCCTGGGTGACGTTGCGGTACTGGGTCTGGTTCTGCGGGCGACCGTAGGCGTCGGGTTGGGTCGTGGTCAGTGGCACGCTCTGGCCGACCTGGATCAGCGCGGGCACGCCTTCGCTGGCCTGGATCTGCTGGATGCCGCCGTCGCGGCTGGCCGTGCCGTAGCTGATGATGCGGGTCTGGCTGTCGCCGCTGTTCTGCTGGTTGTTTTCATTGGTATCGACGGTGATCAGCAGGCGCTTGGCTGGTGTATCCAGCTGGGCGAGCAGCGCACGCAGGTCCTGGATCTTGCCGGGGGCAGCGTTGACGATAAGCTGGTTGCCGTAGGCGCTGACGGTGCCGTCCTTGCCGATGAAGTTCTGTGCAACCGGGAGCAGGTCGGTGCTGGTGCGGTTGCTCAGGTTGACGACTTCGGTGTCGGCCATTGCCGAGCAGCTGGCGGTGAGGAGGAGGGCGGTGAGCAGGGTGCGTAGGGACATGTCCGTTATCTCTGCGAGTCAGTTAGGCTTGATAGTGCCAGTTTGTCGGCCTGGGGTGTAGTGAGCGGGCTTGCCCCGCGCTGGGCTGCGTAGCAGCCCCTATAAAAAACGCCGCGTTCTTACGGAAAGAATGCGGCGTTTGGTTTGGGGCTGCTACGCAGCCCAGCGCGGGGCAAGCCCGCTCACCACAGGCAAGCTGGCTCACCACGGGCAAGCCCTTACAGCAGGGATCAGCCCCCGCGCACCATATCGACATGGGGAATCCCGACTTCCAGGAATTCCTCGCTGACGATCTTGAAGCCCAGTCGCTCATAGAACGGCGCCGCATACACCTGCGCGCTCAGGAACTGCTTGGTCTGGCCACGTTGCTCGGCCACGCCGATCACCGCTTCCATCAGCTTGTCGCCGACCTTCAGTCCGCGCCAGTCCTTGAGCACCGACACCCGGCCGATCTCGCCGCTGGGCAGCAGGCGCGCGGTGCCAATCGGAAAGTCGCCTTCGAATGCAAGGAAATGCACTGCGTCTGCGTCATCCGCATCCCACTCAAGCTCAGGTGGAACCGATTGTTCAGCGATAAATACCGCTTCACGAATGCGCCGAATCTCGGCGATATCCTTATGCCAGTCCGCGACACCTACGTGAATCCTATTCATCGGCAAACCCCAGGCTTCCTTGCTTGACCAGCTCGCACAGCAGGTCACGGGCGTCTTCGTCCAGCAGCCATTCGCCGAGGTTTTCGGCGTGCAGGGCATCGGCGGCGCAGACCAGTTTCAGCAGTTCGCGCAGTTTGCCCGGCAGGTAACGGCTCTGGCCGCTGGCGAACAGCAGGACGTCATCGTCGACTTCCGACCAGGCCATGCGCGCGCTTGGGTTGCGCACCAGGATCGCGCCGTCCTGCAGGCTGTTGATGAAGTCGTCTTCGCCCAGCTCTTCGCCTGCTACCAGTTCCGGGTAGCGCGGCTCGGTCATGAATTGGCCGAACCAGGTCAGCAGCATGCGCTCGTCGCTCATGTGCTCGGCCAGCAGGCTCTTGAGGCGGTCGAGGGCGTCGCTCTGGATCTGGTGCGGGTCGCTGACCGGCTGCGCGTCGGCGTCGGTGTAGCGCTCTTCGTCGGTCAGGTACTGGGCGAGGAAGTCGGTGAAGTGGGTCAGTACTTCTGCGGCGCTTGGGGCGCGAAAGCCCACCGAGTACGTCATGCAGTCATCTTCGGCGATGCCGAAATGCGCCAGGCGTGGCGGCAGGTAGAGCATGTCGCCCGGTTCCAGCACCCATTCGGCGCTTTCTTCGAATTCGGCGAGGATGCGCAGGTCGGCGTGTTGCAGCAGCGGGCTTTCGGAGCTGCACATCTGGCCGATCTTCCAGTTGCGCTTGCCCTGGGCCTGCAGCAGGAACACGTCGTAGTTGTCGAAGTGCGGGCCTACGCTGCCGCCGGGTGCGGCAAAGCTGATCATCACATCGTCGATGCGCCAGCTTGGCAGGAAGCGGAACTGCTCCAGCAACTCGGCCACTTCCGGCACGAACTGGTCGACCGCCTGTACCAGCAGTGTCCACTCACGCTCAGGCAGGGTGCTGAAGGCGTCTTCGGCGAACGGGCCGCGGCGCAGTTCCCACGGGCGTTCGCCGTGTTCGATCACCAGGCGCGATTCGACTTCTTCTTCCAGGGCCAGGCCGGCGAGTTCGTCGGCGTCGATCGGGCTTTCGAAGTCAGGGATCGCCTGGCGGATCAGCAGTGGTTTTTTCTGCCAGTAGTCGCGCAGGAATTCCCGTGCCGTGATGCCGCCCAGAAGTTGAAGAGGGATATCAGGATTCATGTGTAACCTATTGAAAAAAAGTACTTTTCAGACTGAAATAAAAACGCCCGGCGCGGCCGGGCGTCTCAAGGGGGCTTGCGCGAATCAGATGCGCTTGGCTTGCTCTACAGCGTTGCCGATGTAGTTGGCCGGGGTGAGCAGTTTCAGCTCGGCCTTGGCCGCGGCTGGCATGTCCAGGCCGTCGATGAAAGTTTGCAGTGCTTCAGGGCTGATGCCCTTGCCACGGGTCAACTCTTTCAGCTTCTCGTAAGGGTTTTCGATGTTGTAGCGGCGCATCACGGTCTGGATCGGCTCGGCCAGCACTTCCCAGCACGCGTCCAGGTCAGCGGCGATTTTCTGCGCGTTGAGCTCCAGTTTGCTGATGCCTTTGAGGCTGGCTTCGTACGCGATCACGCTGTGGGCAAAGCCCACGCCGAGGTTGCGCAGTACGGTGGAGTCGGTCAGGTCGCGCTGCCAGCGGGAGATCGGCAACTTGCTGGCCAGGTGCTGGAACAGGGCGTTGGCGATGCCGAGGTTGCCTTCGGAGTTTTCGAAGTCGATCGGGTTGACCTTGTGCGGCATGGTCGACGAACCGATTTCACCGGCAATGGTGCGCTGCTTGAAGTAGCCCAGGGAGATGTAGCCCCAGATATCGCGATCGAAGTCGATCAGGATGGTGTTGAAGCGCGCGATGGCGTCGAACAGCTCGGCAATATAGTCGTGGGGTTCGATCTGCGTGGTGTACGGGTTGAAGCCCAGGCCCAGCTCGTCTTCGATGAAGGCGCGGGCGTTGGCTTCCCAGTCGATCTCAGGGTAGGCCGACAGGTGGGCGTTGTAGTTGCCCACGGCGCCGTTGATCTTGCCCAGCAGTGGGACTGCTGCGACTTGAGCGATCTGGCGCTCCAGGCGGTACACCACGTTGGCGAGTTCCTTGCCCAGGGTAGTCGGCGACGCCGGCTGGCCGTGGGTACGCGACAGCATCGGCACATCGGCGAAACGGATGGCCAGCTCGCGGATCGCTTCGGCGGTCTGGCGCATCAGCGGCAGCATCACGTCATCACGGCCTTCGCGCAGCATCAGGGCGTGGGACAGGTTGTTGATGTCCTCGCTGGTGCAGGCAAAGTGGATGAATTCGCTGACCTGGGCCAGTTCCGGCAGCTTGGCCGCCTGCTCCTTGAGCAGGTATTCGATGGCCTTGACGTCGTGGTTGGTGGTGCGCTCGATCTCTTTCACACGCTCGGCGTGCTCCAGGGAGAAGTTGTCCGCCAGGGCGTCGAGTACAGCGTTGGCTTCGGCGGAGAACGCCGGCACTTCGCTGATGGCGGGGTGAGCGGCCAGGCGCTGGAGCCAGCGCACTTCAACCAGTACACGAGCACGGATCAGGCCGTATTCGCTGAAAATAGGGCGCAGGGCCTGGGTTTTGCCGGCGTAGCGGCCGTCAACAGGGGAAACCGCAGTGAGCGAAGAGAGCTGCATGGGGTGTTCTCGGACAGTCGGGCAACGAAATGGGGCGCGTATCATACATGAAAAAATCCACCGGTCCGTTGCCAACTGACCGGCGTATTACGCGTAACGGCTTGAAAATAGCCTGTCGGTGCGACTTATTCGTTGCGCATCAACGGGTAAAGCTCTTTGAGCAATTTGCGTCGGCTGATCACCAGCTGCCAGCGATGACCGCCCAATTGCCGCCACAACCGCGCCGAACGAATGCCGGCGAGCAGCAGTGCGCGGATTTTCGAGGCGTTGTTCGGTTGCTGCAGGTTGCGCATGTCGCCGTGCACCTGGATGCGTTGGCGCAAGGTGCTCAAGGTGTCCTGGTACAGCGCACCGCAGGCGGCGATCACGTTTTCGTGGGCCGGGCCGAAGTGTTCTACCTGGGACTGGATCTGCGGCAGGCGTTTGCCGATGGTTTCCAGCATGTCTTCGCGCTTGGCCAGCTGGCGCTCGAGGCCGAGCATCGACAGGGCGTAGCGCAGCGGCTCACGCTGCAAGGTACTCGGGTCGCGCTCCAGGGCGCCGATCAGTGCGCGGTAACCTTCACGCAGTGCGAGGTCGTCGCCGCCGTAGACTTCCAGGGTGTCCTTGGGGTCGCGGATCAGCAGGCTGCCGAGCATGCAGGTCAGGCCGGCTTCGGTAACCTGGCCGGTCTTGGCGATCTTGTCCACCAGCACGGCGGAGAGAAATACCCCGCCGAGTGCTGTCAATTGCTCCTGGGTCGGGCTCATGCCGGGTTGCTCCAGGCTTCGGCGACTTCAATCACGCCGCCGCCCAGGCAAATTTCGCCGTCATAGAACACCACGGACTGGCCAGGGGTGACCGCGCGTTGCGGGTCATCAAAGGTGGCGCGGTAGCCCGTCGCGGTTTTTTCCAGGACGCAGGGCTGGTCGCCCTGGCGATAGCGTACCTTGGCCGTGAGGCGGCGCGGGGTGCTCAGGTCGATCGGGTTGACCCAATAGATCTCCGAGGCCAGCAGTGCGCCCGAGAACAGCAGCGGGTGTTCATTGCCCTGGCCGACGATCAGCACGTTGTGTTCCAGGTCCTTGACCAGCACGTACCACGGCTCTTCGCCGGCATCCTTCAGGCCGCCGATGCCCAGGCCCTGGCGCTGGCCGATGGTGTGGTACATCAGGCCGTGGTGACGGCCGATCACTTCGCCGTCGGTGGTCTTGATCTCGCCCGGCTGCGCCGGCAGGTACTGCTTGAGGAAGTCGCTGAAGCGGCGCTCGCCGATAAAGCAGATCCCGGTGGAGTCCTTCTTCTTGGCGGTCGCCAGGCCGTGTTGCTCGGCGATCCTGCGCACTTCTGGCTTTTCCAGCTCGCCCACCGGGAACAGGGTCTTGGCGATCTGTTCACCACCGACGGCGTGCAGGAAGTAGCTCTGGTCCTTGTTCGGGTCCAGGCCCTTGAGCAGTTCGGTGTGGCCATCGATGTCACGGCGGCGCACGTAGTGGCCAGTGGCAATCAAATCGGCGCCAAGGATCATGGCGTAGTCGAGGAACGCCTTGAACTTGATTTCGCGGTTGCACAGGATGTCCGGGTTCGGCGTGCGACCAGCCTTGTATTCGGCCAGGAAGTGCTCGAACACGTTGTCCCAGTACTCGGCGGCGAAGTTGGCGGTGTGCAGCTTGATGCCAATTTTGTCGCACACGGCCTGGGCGTCCGCGAGGTCGTCCATGGCGGTGCAATATTCCGTTCCATCGTCTTCTTCCCAGTTCTTCATGAACAGGCCTTCCACCTCATAACCCTGCTCCATGAGCAGAACGGCGGAAACGGAAGAGTCCACGCCGCCGGACATGCCGACGATGACGCGCTTCTTTTGTGTGTCAGAAGGGGCTGGATCACGCATAGGGTTTCAACGGGTGTCTTGAAAAAGGACGCGATTCTAACAGGCCTGGGCCCGCAAGGCTAAAGAGAAGGGCGGATCAATTCCAGGCTGTGACGCTGACCGGCCAGGTAATCATCGATACAGCGGATGATCAGCTCGCTGCGCCAGGCGTCGCGCACGGCTAGCAGTTCGTCGCGGGTGAGCCAGCGGGCACGCAGGATGCCTTCGTCCAGTTGATAGTCCGGGTGGTGTTTCAGTGCCTTGGCAATAAAGCAGACGCGTTGATAGGTAACCCCGTTGCTGGGTGCGGTGTACAGGTAGATGCCGACGATGCCCGTGGCTTCCACGTCCCAGCCGGTTTCCTCGAGGGTTTCGCGCACGGCGGCCTCGGTCAGGGTTTCATGCGGGTCGAGATGGCCGGCGGGCTGGTTGAGCACGGCGCGGCCGCCCTTGAGCTCTTCGACCATCAGGAATTTGCCGTTGTCTTCGACGATGGTGGCGACGGTGATGTGGGGTTGCCAGGTCATGGGATGCCTCTCGATTCTGAATGCAGCGCAGTCTTGGAGCAGGATTACAGCAGTGTGGGAGGGGGCAATCCCCCTCCCACAAGGATGATGCATAAGCAATCTGCATGATGCGCCTGACATTTTATGATTTTACCGATTTCAGCGCCTGGCGCAGCTTATCTCTCCAGAACCCTCAGTTTGGAGAGTGTCATGAACCCGATTGCCGATAAAAGCTACGAAGTACGCCTTACATCGCCACTGCCCATTGCCTTCATCCTGCTGTGGAGTTCCGGCTACATCGGCGGTGCGTTCGGTGTGCGTTATGGCGAGCCCTTCACCATGACGTTCTATCGGTTTGCCCTGGCTGCCCTGGTGTTCCTGGGCGTTGCACTCGCCATCAAGGCGCAATGGCCGAAACGACTTGCACCCTACTTCCATGCTGCGACAGTGGGGCTGCTGTTGCAGGCCCTGCAGTTCGGCGGCCTTTACACCGGCATCAGCCACGGCGTTCCCGCAGGGCAGGCGGCATTGATCGTCGGGCTGATGCCGGTGTTCGTGGTGATCGGTGCCTATTTCTGCCTGGGTGAACAATTGAGTTGGCGCGACCTGCCGGGTTCGATCCTCGGCGTTGGCGGCGTGGCCATCGTCGTGGCCAGCAGCTTTTTTGGCTCCGAGGCGTCAGTGGGTGGTTACGGCGCGGTGGGCTTGGCGCTATTGGGTATCACGCTTGGCACGCTCTACCAGAAGCGCTTTCTTGGCGGGGTGAATCTATGGGTGGGGTGTTTCATTCAGATGGTCACCGCGTCGTTGGTCATGTTGCTGCTGGCCTACACCACCGAAACCATGCAGGTCACCGAGTGGGTTCCATTCGCAGCGTCGGTGGCCTGGATCACGCTGATGAACTCCGTGGGTGCGCTGACGCTGCTGTATTTGATGATTCGACGCGGGGAGGCGAGTAAGGCGACGAACTTGTTTCATGTGATTCCGGCGGTCACGCAGATCATGGCGTCGTTGGTGTTGGGTGAGGTGCCGAGTGGGGTGGCGATTGTAGGGTTTGTTGTTTCAGGGGCAGGGGTTTATTGGATGAATCATGTGCGCGCCAAGTAGGTAGTCTTGACAGGTATAGCGGGCGCCTTGCACTAATGGCGGGGAATAATTACTCACTCCCATGGGTGTGGCATGAGAGTCAATCTTGATATTCAGTCGCTGCGCAGTTTCCTCAAGGTCGCAGAGCTGGGCAGTTTCACCCGGGCCGCGCAAGCGTTGAGCCTGACCCAGCCGGCAATCAGCCAGCAAATTCGACGACTTGAGGATTTGCTGGGTGTCGAGCTTTTTGCCCGCGACAATCGGCAGGTGTTGCTCACCCTCGAAGGAGAGCGCTTGACCGGCTATGCCCAGCAAATGGTCAGCGTCAACGACAAAGTGGGGAGCCTGTTTGATGCCAGTCGCACTCAAGAGTCCGTGACGCTGGGTATTCCCGAATATTTCAGCGAGGAAATCCTGCAGCGCATTATTCCTGCTCTGGCGCTTGAATTACCTTCAGTGCGAATTGTGGTCAAGGTCGCGCGTTCCCTGTTGCTCGCAGAGGCGTTCAGTGAGGGACGAATCGATATTGGCCTGATGATTGATGAGTTGCCAAAAGTCGCTGGCGTGCCTTTGCATGCACTTTCGTTGATGTGGCTGGGTGGCGAGTGTGCGGCAGCCCCCATGGAAGGGCAGGAAGTTTCGCTGGCGCTGTTCAAGGCGCCCTGCGTGTTCAGGAGCCTGGCGATTCGGCGTTTGGAGGAGAGTGGCATCAGGTGGCGCTGCGTGTATGAGTCTGAAGACTTGATGTCGCTGCGTTCAGCGGTCCAGGCGGGAGTCGGTGTGACGCTTTTACCCTGGTTTGCCCAGGTGCCGGGCTTGAAAAACGTCGAAGCGCTCGCGCATTTGCCTGCGCTGCCGGGGTTTGGGGTTGAACTCAAGCAGAGGCCGGGCTGGGAGCCTTGGTACAAACCGCAGTTCCTGGCGATTATCGAGGCCGCATGGCGCGAGGAATACGGTGTTGCATAAACCCTGAAAACACAAACCCCGGCACGTGGCCGGGGTTTGTGATGCATCCCTACAACCTTACTTCAACTTGGCAATCGCCGCATTGAGGGTGTTGCTTGGGCGCATGGCCTTGCTGGTCAGCTCCGGGTTCGGCGCGTAGTAGCCGCCGATGTCCACTGGCTTGCCCTGTACGGCATTGAGCTCGGCAACGATGGTTGCTTCGTTCGCGGCCAGGGTCTTGGCCAGTTCGCCGAATTGGCCTTGCAGTGCCGTGTCTTCGGTCTGGGCGGCCAGGGCCTGGGCCCAGTACAGCGCCAGGTAGAAGTGGCTGCCGCGGTTGTCGATGTTGCCGACTTTGCGCGATGGCGACTTGTTGTTGTCGAGGAACTGGCCGGTGGCCTGGTCCAGGGTCTTGGACAGTACCAGGGCTTTCGGGTTGTTGTACGTCACACCCAAATGCTCGAGGGAAGCGGCCAGGGCCAGGAACTCGCCCAGGGAGTCCCAACGCAGGAAGTTTTCTTCCAGCAGTTGCTGTACGTGCTTCGGTGCCGAGCCGCCGGCGCCGGTTTCGAACAGGCCACCGCCATTCATCAGCGGTACGATGGACAGCATCTTGGCGCTGGTGCCCAGTTCCATGATCGGGAACAGGTCGGTCAGGTAGTCACGCAGCACGTTGCCGGTCACCGAGATGGTGTCCAGGCCCTTGCGGGTACGTTCCAGGGTGAACTTCATCGCGTCGACCGGCGACATGATGCGGATGTCCAGGCCTTCGGTGTTGTGGTCTTTCAGGTAGGCCTGGACTTTCTCGACCACGACGCCGTCGTGTGCACGCTTGGGGTCCAGCCAGAAGATGGCCGGGGTGTTGCTGGCGCGGGCACGGTTGACGGCCAGCTTGACCCAATCCTGGATCGGCGCGTCTTGGGTCTGGCACATGCGGAAGATGTCGCCGGCTTCGACTTTCTGTTCCATCAGCAGGTTGCCCTTGCTGTCGGTCACGCGGACGACGCCGTCAGCCTTGACCTGGAAGGTCTTGTCGTGGGAGCCGTACTCTTCGGCTTTTTTCGCCATCAGGCCAACGTTCGGCACGCTGCCCATGGTGGTAGGGTCGAAGGCGCCGTTGGCCTTGCACTCTTCGATCACCGCCTGGTAGATGGTGGCGTAGCAGCGATCCGGGATCACGGCCTTGGTGTCGTGCAGTTGGCCGTCGGTGCCCCACATCTTGCCGGAGTCACGGATCATGGCCGGCATCGAGGCGTCGACGATGACGTCGCTCGGCACGTGCAGGTTGGTAATGCCTTTGTCGGAGTTGACCATCGCCAGGGAAGGACGAGCGGCGTAGACCGCCTGGATGTCAGCTTCGATCTGGGCTTGTTGCTCGGCCGGCAGGGCCTTGATGCGGGCGTACAGGTCGCCGATGCCGTTGTTCAGGTTGAAGCCGATCTGTGCCAGCACGTCTGCGTGCTTGGCCAGGGCGTCTTTATAGAACTCGGCAACGATCTGGCCGAACATGATCGGGTCGGAGACCTTCATCATGGTGGCTTTCAGGTGGACCGACAGCAGCACGCCTTGTTTCTTGGCATCTTCGATTTCAGCGGCGATGAAGCTGCGCAGGGCGTTCTTGCTCAGTACCGCGCTGTCGATGATTTCGCCGGCCTTGACGGTGGTCTTTTCTTTCAGGACGGTGGTGGTGCCGTCCTGGGCGACCAGCTCGATCTTGACCGCGTCAGCGGCTTCGATCTGCACGGCTTTTTCGCTGCCGTAGAAGTCGCCGTTGCTCATGTGGGCAACGTGGGACTTGGAGTCCGCAGCCCAGGCGCCCATCTTGTGCGGGTGCTTGCGAGCGTAGTTCTTGACCGACAGCGGCGCGCGGCGGTCGGAGTTGCCTTCGCGCAGTACCGGGTTCACGGCGCTGCCCTTGACCTTGTCGTAACGTGCACGGGTTTCTTTTTCCGCGTCGGTGGTTACGGTTTCCGGGTAGTCCGGCAGGGCATAGCCCTGGGCCTGCAGTTCCTTGATCGCGGCTTGCAGTTGCGGGGTCGAGGCACTGATGTTAGGCAGCTTGATGATGTTGGCTTCAGGGGTAACGGCCAGGTCGCCCAGTTCGGCGAGGTGGTCCGGTACGGCCTTGGTGCCCAGTTGCTCGGGGAAGCTTGCGAGGATGCGCCCTGCGAGGGAGATGTCGCGGGTTTCCACGGCAATATCAGCGGAAGCGGTGAAGGCCTCTACGATAGGCAGCAGTGAATAGGTGGCGAGGGCTGGGGCTTCGTCGGTGAAGGTGTAGATGATCTTCGAGCGGGTGGGCATATTCGGATTAACTCTCTTCTTTGCTGAAAGCGTGCGCAGAAACTCGAGATGCGCCGGGTGGAGCGCGTTCGTTCAAAGTCATCCATGAGCGAAAGGTCGAGGTTTCTTCGCGGTGATGTTGGGTTGCATCAGTCGAGCGTCAAGCGGGTGGACTATTGTATTAGTCCTGCTTTGTAGCGGAGGGCCCTGTTCCAGAGCGGTCTGCCATCGTGACTCTTTGGTCAGCGGCGGCATTATACATAGGTCGCTATGCTTACGCCGAGCCTTCATACAAAAGGTGTGTCGTCCATTGGTCTAAAGGTCGCAGGTACCGGGTTACGCCTAAAGTCGCACGAAGTGCTCAAGATTGGCGCTTTTCCCTTTGCTTTCAGGCTTGTAGGCGACAATTTATGCTGTTTTCGATGAAAATGAGCATGGCGCGAGGTTTCAGTCGCCATTTATCTGGAGTAGGCTCGAACGCAGCCAGATGTTCAATCCATAGATGGAGTTCAGCATGGGATACAAGAAGATTCAGGTTCCGGCAGTCGGCGACAAAATCACCGTCAATGCAGACCATTCTCTCAATGTTCCTGACCAACCGATCATCCCGTATATCGAAGGTGACGGTATTGGCGTCGACATCAGCCCGGTGATGATCAAGGTGGTCGACGCAGCTGTTGAAAAGGCCTACGGCGGCAAGCGCAAGATCTCGTGGATGGAGGTGTACGCCGGCGAGAAAGCGACCCAGGTCTACGACCAGGACACCTGGCTGCCCCAGGAAACCCTGGATGCGGTCAAGGATTACGTGGTGTCCATCAAGGGCCCGCTGACCACTCCGGTAGGGGGTGGCATTCGTTCGCTGAACGTGGCCCTGCGCCAGCAACTCGACCTCTACGTCTGCCTGCGCCCGGTGCGCTGGTTCGAAGGTGTGCCCAGCCCGGTCAAGAAACCAGGCGACGTGGACATGACCATCTTCCGCGAAAACTCCGAAGACATTTACGCCGGGATCGAGTGGAAGGCCGGCTCGCCGGAAGCGACCAAGGTCATCAAGTTCCTCAAGGAGGAAATGGGCGTCACCAAGATTCGTTTCGACCAGGATTGCGGCATTGGAATCAAGCCGGTATCGCTGGAAGGCACCAAGCGCCTGGCGCGCAAGGCCCTGCAATATGTAGTGGATAACGACCGCGACTCGCTGACCATCGTGCACAAAGGCAACATCATGAAGTTCACCGAAGGGGCCTTCAAGGAATGGGCCTACGAAGTGGCGGCTGAAGAATTCGGTGCGACCCTGCTGGATGGCGGCCCGTGGATGCAGTTCAAGAACCCGAAGACCGGCAAGAATGTAGTGGTCAAGGATGCCATCGCCGATGCCATGCTCCAGCAGATCCTGTTGCGTCCGGCCGAGTATGACGTGATCGCGACCCTCAACCTGAACGGCGACTACCTGTCCGACGCCCTGGCGGCAGAGGTGGGCGGTATCGGGATTGCGCCGGGTGCCAACCTGTCCGACACCGTGGCCATGTTCGAGGCGACCCACGGTACTGCGCCCAAGTATGCGGGCAAGGACCAGGTCAACCCGGGCTCGTTGATCCTGTCGGCGGAAATGATGCTGCGTCATATGGGCTGGACCGAAGCGGCCGACCTGATCATCAAGGGCACCAATGGTGCTATTTCGGCCAAGACCGTGACCTATGACTTCGAGCGCCTGATGGATGGCGCGAAGCTGGTGTCGTCGTCGGGCTTTGGGGATGCGTTGATTTCGCATATGTAAAAGCCTGGTACAAAAAAACCGGCCAACCCAAGTCGATCGGGCGGCCGGTTTTTTATCGTATGTCACTCGCTTCGCGGGGTGTCAGGCCGTTTGTTTCTTTTCGTTATGAGCGGTTGATGGCGTGTTTTTTTCATGTGTTTCGGCTTTCACTGCACCGATATTCACGGCGTGCAGCCCTTTCGGTCCTTGAATGATTTCAAAGCTCACAGCTTGGCCCGCCTTCAGCGTTTTGTACCCATCCATGTTAATCGCTGAGTAGTGCGCAAAAAGGTCCTCGGTTTTACCGTCTTCATTAACAAAGCCATATCCCTTGGCATTGTTGAACCACTTGACCTTGCCACTGATCTTGACGCCAGACATACCCATATCCCTCTGCACCAGACTCCATCACTGGAGTATCATCCAGTTTATCCGTCCTAACCCGAATAAATAAGGTTGACTGCGCGGACCTTTTTTACCCACTGTGGGTTCTATTGGTTGTAACACCGATTTGCCGATAGTCAAGGCGACCGGGTGGTCAGGAGTTGAAATTCTGACAGGTCGCCCCCACCACTGTATTTGAACCACTGACGAACCTTTCTTTCCATGCATGCAATCAGCCAGATTCGACTAACATTCAATCAGGATCGACCGGATCACGAACACGATGACGACGGTTCTGCAGGCATTGCTGTTCAGGAGGCCAAGCCTGCTTTACAGGCGCCGCCGATGTACAAGGTGGTTTTGTTCAACGATGACTACACACCGATGGATTTCGTGGTCGAAGTGCTCGAGGTGTTTTTTAACCTGAACCGCGAGTTGGCGACCAAGGTAATGCTGGCCGTTCACACAGAAGGACGGGCAGTATGTGGAGTGTTTACCCGTGACATCGCCGAGACAAAGGCCATGCAGGTCAACCAGTACGCCAGGGAAAGCCAGCATCCGCTACTCTGTGAAATCGAGAAGGACGGTTAACGCCGACCACTTGGGTATGAGGTGAAGCTATGTTAAACCGCGAGCTCGAAGTCACCCTCAATCTTGCCTTCAAGGAGGCTCGTTCGAAGCGTCATGAATTCATGACCGTCGAACACCTGCTGCTGGCACTTTTGGATAACGAAGCTGCCGCCACGGTTCTGCGTGCGTGCGGCGCCAATCTCGACAAGCTCAAGCATGACCTGCAGGAGTTTATCGACTCCACCACGCCACTGATCCCCGTGCATGACGAGGATCGTGAAACCCAGCCAACCCTGGGCTTCCAGCGGGTATTGCAACGTGCTGTTTTCCACGTACAGAGCTCCGGTAAGCGTGAAGTCACAGGCGCCAATGTGCTTGTGGCGATCTTCAGCGAACAGGAAAGCCAGGCAGTGTTCCTGCTCAAGCAGCAGAGCGTTGCCCGTATCGATGTCGTCAACTACATCGCCCACGGTATCTCCAAGGTGCCTGGGCACGGCGATCATTCCGAGGGTGAGCAGGATATGCAGGACGACGAGGGCGGTGAGTCTTCTTCTTCAAGCAACCCGCTGGATGCCTATGCCAGCAACCTCAACGAGCTGGCGCGCCAGGGGCGGATCGATCCGCTGGTGGGGCGTGAGCTTGAGGTTGAGCGCGTAGCGCAGATCCTGGCGCGCCGTCGCAAGAACAACCCGTTGCTGGTGGGTGAGGCGGGCGTGGGCAAGACCGCGATTGCCGAAGGCCTGGCCAAGCGCATCGTCGACAACCAGGTGCCGGACCTGCTGGCCAACAGTGTCGTCTACTCCCTTGACCTGGGCGCGTTGCTCGCCGGGACCAAGTACCGTGGCGATTTCGAGAAGCGCTTCAAGGCTCTGCTCGGCGAGCTGAAAAAACGCCCGCAGGCGATCCTGTTCATCGACGAGATCCACACCATCATTGGTGCGGGTGCGGCATCCGGTGGGGTGATGGACGCTTCCAACCTGCTCAAGCCGTTGTTGTCGTCGGGTGATATCCGCTGCATCGGTTCGACCACCTTCCAGGAATTCCGCGGCATCTTCGAGAAAGACCGTGCCCTGGCGCGTCGCTTCCAGAAAGTCGACGTGTCCGAGCCGTCGGTCGAAGACACCATCGGCATCCTGCGCGGGCTCAAGGGGCGGTTTGAAGCGCACCACGGCATCGAGTACACCGATGAGGCGTTGCGTGCGGCCGCTGAGCTGGCGTCGCGCTACATCAATGACCGGCATATGCCGGACAAGGCCATCGATGTGATCGACGAGGCCGGGGCCTACCAACGCCTGCAGCCGGTCGAGAAGCGTGTTAAGCGCATCGACGTGCCTCAGGTCGAGGACATTGTCGCGAAGATCGCGCGGATTCCACCAAAACACGTCAACAGTTCTGACAAGGAGCTGCTGCGTAACCTGGAGCGCGACCTCAAGCTCACCGTGTTCGGCCAGGACGCAGCGATCGACGCGCTGTCCACTGCGATCAAGCTGTCGCGTGCGGGCCTCAAGTCGCCGGACAAGCCTGTCGGTTCGTTCCTGTTCGCCGGTCCTACCGGTGTCGGCAAGACCGAGGCGGCGCGGCAATTGGCCAAGGCCATGGGGATCGAGCTGGTGCGCTTCGACATGTCCGAATACATGGAGCGTCACACCGTGTCGCGCCTGATCGGTGCGCCTCCGGGCTATGTCGGTTTCGACCAGGGCGGTCTGTTGACCGAAGCGATTACCAAGCAGCCCCATTGCGTACTGCTGCTCGATGAAATCGAGAAGGCTCACCCGGAAGTCTTCAACCTGCTGCTGCAGGTAATGGACCACGGGACCCTGACCGACAACAACGGGCGCAAGGCGGACTTCCGCAATGTCATCCTGATCATGACCACCAACGCCGGTGCCGAGACGGCCGCGCGGGCTTCGATCGGCTTTACCCACCAGGATCACTCGTCCGATGCGATGGAAGTGATCAAGAAGAGCTTCACGCCGGAGTTCCGCAACCGCCTGGACACCATTATCCAGTTTGGTCGCCTCAGCCATGAGGTCATCAAGAGTGTGGTGGACAAGTTCCTTACCGAGCTTCAGGCGCAGTTGGAAGACAAGCGCGTGCAACTGGATGTCACGGAAGCGGCGCGCAGCTGGATCGCCGAAGGTGGCTACGACGCGGCAATGGGCGCTCGCCCGATGGCGCGCCTGATCCAGGACAAGATCAAGCGGCCGCTGGCCGAAGAGATCCTGTTTGGCGAGCTTTCCGACCATGGTGGCGTGGTGCATATCGACCTGAAGGATGGCGAGCTGACCTTCGAGTTCGAAACCACGGCTGAAATGGCCTGATCGTTCTGTAACAACGCAAAAGGCGCCGAAAGGCGCCTTTTTGCTGTCTTGAAATGCAATTCTCAGAATGGGGCCTGCCCCCTCCCGCAGGATCCCTCGGTGTTTGAGAAATCCCATGCACACAAAAACGCCCGGCATAACCGGGCGTCTTGTATTGACTTGCTTAGCGAGCGCGGTAAGTGATACGCCCTTTGCTCAAGTCATAGGGCGTCAGCTCGACGCGCACTTTGTCACCGGTAAGAATACGAATGTAGTTCTTGCGCATCTTGCCGGAGATATGCGCGGTTACGACGTGCCCATTTTCCAACTCCACACGAAACATGGTGTTGGGCAGGGTGTCGACGACAGTGCCTTCCATTTCGAAGCTGTCTTCTTTCGACATGCAGTAAAGCCCTCGGTATCCAGTGAATGGCCCGGTGCAACTGCGCCAGGCAAAAGCGGCGTGCATTGTGCCCGAAAAAGGGTGTTTAAGCCAAGGGGTTCTAGTTAAGCGTGACCCATCTTTGATTAATCAGCAGTTCTATGGGGCGATATTGGGTCTTGTAATTCATCTTTTTGCAGTTCTTGATCCAGTATCCGAGGTACACCGCCTCGAGTTCCAGGCGCAGTGCTTCACCGATTTGCCAGAGAATCGCGAAACGCCCGAGGCTGCGTCGCTCTTCGGCCGGCTCGTAGAAGGTGTAGACCGCTGACAGGCCGTTAGGCAGCAAATCGGTCACGGCGACGGCCACCAGGCGGCCGTCCGCGCGAAATTCGTAAAAGCGCGAGAACGGCAGGTCGCGCACCAGGAAGGTGGAAAACTGGTCTCGGCTCGGTGGGAACATATCGCCGTCGGCGTGGCGCTGCTCGATATAGCGCTGGTACAGGTCGAAATACTCTTCGGTGAATCGCGGCTTGGCAGCTGCCACCGTCAGGTCGGCATTGCGCTTGAGGATGCGCTTCTGATTGCGGTCCGGCAGAAACTGCGCCACGGGGATGCGTGCCGGCACGCAGGCATTGCAGTTCTGGCAGTGGGGCCGGTACAGATGATCGCCGCTGCGTCGAAAACCCATTTCCGAGAGATCGGCATACACGTGCACATCCATTGGCTGGCTGGGGTCGAGGAACAGCGTGGTGGCCTGCTCGTCGGGCAGATAGCTGCAAGAGTGGGGTTGAGTGGCATAAAACTTCAAACGCGCCAACTCGGTCATGATCAACCCTCGGATAAGCTTTGAAATAAGTGTAAGCCAGGTGTGCGGATGTCGCCTAAGAAACCCATGGCCCTGCGTTGGGTTGGTCCAGATGGTTGCGCAGGAAACCTGCAAAGTCGCTGCGGGATATGGCGCGGGCACCCAGGCTGTGCAGGTGGTCGTTGGGCATCTGGCAGTCGATCAGTACAAAGCCCCAGGCCTGCAATTGCCGGGTCAATGTGGCAAAGCCGAATTTCGAGGCGTTGTCGGCACGGCTGAACATCGACTCGCCGAAGAACAGCTGGCCCATCGCCAGGCCATACAGGCCGCCTACCAGCTCGCCGTTGTCCCATACCTCCACCGAATGGGCGTAACCGCGCTGGTGCAGCGTCAGGTAGGCGCTCTGTATGCCTTCGGTGATCCAGGTGCCATCGGCATACGCACGCGGCGCGGCGCACGCCTGGATGACGGCGGCAAAGTCCTGGTCGAAGGTCACGGTATAGCGCTGCTGGCGCAATAGTTTGCCCAGGCTGCGGGAGACGTGCAGCTCGTCGGGGAATATCACGGTGCGCGGGTCCGGCGACCACCAGAGGATCGGCTGGCCCTCCGAGAACCAGGGAAAGCAACCGTGGCGGTAGGCTTGCACCAGTCGCTCGGCCGACAGGTCGCCGCCGGCGGCGAGCAGGCCATTGGGTTCGCGCATGGCCTTGGCCAGCGGGGGGAATGTCAGTGAGTCGCGTTGTAACCAGGTCAGCATGGCATCCAGGCTTGCGGAAGGGGAGGGGAGTGGCAGGCGGATCGCGTGCCCCAAGGGGTGTGATTATTGTCGACGCAGCGCTGTGGGGCCAGCCCGAATCGGCTGTTGGCGTGCATAAGCGTGAGCGGGTGTTTCTGCAACTCTCTGCGTGAGGCGTGGTCGTAATCGGGTCTGGCCCATGCAGGCCATTTGCCAAGCTTGCCTGGATTGGTAAAAACAGCTCATAAGCCTTTGTCAGCAAAGACAATGCATGCTCAAATTGAACATGTTGTGACACACAATTGGCTATGCTGCCTGAAGAAAGCCAAGTGGCGTGGCAACCGCAACACAAACCCGTACAATGCGGCCATTGTGGCGTTATCGCCATTTCATCCAGCAATCGCCCAGTGTTAAAAGTAGATTCCACGACGTTCGTTCATTTTTCAACTGCTCGGATTGGGCAGTATTTGCACTTATTCAACAGATGGACGCGCTAACAGGCGCAGGAAAAGACCCGTTTTGAAGAAATCCGCCGCAACACCTAAAGCAGCCGTCGTGCCGGCCTGGCGCCAGCACCTGCACTATCGACTCAAGGAAGGCGCGCTGATCGCTATCGGCGCGCTGTGCCTGTTCTTGATGATGGCCTTGCTCACCTATGGCAAGGACGATCCGGGCTGGAGCCACAACAGCAAGATCGAAGACGTGCAGAACTTCGGTGGGCCTGCCGGCTCCTACAGCGCCGACATCCTGTTCATGGTGCTGGGTTACTTCGCCTATATCTTCCCGTTGTTGCTGGCGATCAAGACCTGGCAGATCTTCCGCCAGCGTCATGAGCCGTGGCAGTGGAGCGGCTGGCTGTTTTCGTGGCGCCTGATCGGCCTGGTATTCCTGGTGCTGTCCGGTGCTGCGCTGGCGCATATTCATTTTCACGCACCCACCGGCCTGCCGGCGGGTGCGGGTGGGGCGCTGGGCGAGAGCCTCGGCGACCTGGCGCGCAAGACCCTGAATATCCAGGGCAGCACCCTGATGTTTATCGCGCTGTTCCTGTTTGGCCTCACCGTGTTCACCGACCTGTCGTGGTTCAAGGTGATGGACGTGACGGGCAAGATCACCCTCGACCTGCTGGAGCTGTTCCAGGGCGCTGCCAACCGCTGGTGGGCCGCCCGGGTCGAACGCAAGCGCATGGTGGCCCAGTTGCGCGAGGTGGATACCCGCGTCAACGAAGTGGTGGCCCCAAGCACACCGGACCGCCGTGAGCAGGCCAAGGTCAAGGAACGCCTGATCGAACGCGAGCAGGCCCTGAGCAAGCACATGTCGGACCGCGAGAAGCAGGTACCGCCGGTGATCGCCCCGGCGCCGCCCAAGCCGGCCGAGCCGAGCCACCGCGTGCAGAAAGAGAAACAGGCGCCGTTGTTTGTCGACAGCGCCGTGGAAGGCACCTTGCCGCCGATCTCGATCCTCGATCCGGCCGAAAAGAAACAGCTCAACTATTCCCCTGAGTCCCTGGCGGCCGTCGGCCATCTGCTGGAAATCAAGCTCAAGGAGTTCGGCGTCGAGGTGTCGGTGGACTCGATCCATCCCGGCCCGGTGATTACCCGTTACGAAATCCAGCCGGCTGCCGGCGTCAAGGTCAGCCGCATTTCCAACCTGGCCAAGGACCTGGCGCGCTCCCTGGCCGTGACCAGCGTGCGCGTGGTGGAAGTGATCCCGGGCAAGACCACCGTGGGTATCGAGATTCCCAACGAGGACCGCCAGATCGTGCGTTTCTCCGAAGTGCTGTCGACGCCCGAATACGACAACTTCAAATCGCCGGTCACCCTGGCCCTGGGCCACGACATCGGCGGCAAGCCGGTGATCACCGATCTCGCCAAAATGCCTCACCTGCTGGTGGCCGGTACCACCGGTTCGGGTAAATCGGTGGGCGTGAACGCGATGATCCTGTCGATCCTGTTCAAGTCCGGCCCGGAAGACGCCAAGCTGATCATGATCGACCCGAAGATGCTCGAACTGTCGATCTACGAAGGCATTCCGCACCTGCTCTGCCCGGTGGTCACCGACATGAAGGACGCCGCCAACGCCCTGCGCTGGAGCGTGGCCGAGATGGAGCGCCGCTACAAACTGATGGCGAAGATGGGCGTACGTAACCTGTCGGGCTTCAACGCCAAGGTCAAGGAAGCCCAGGACGCCGGCACGCCGCTGACCGACCCGCTGTACAAGCGCGAAAGTATCCACGACGAGGCTCCGCTGCTGGGCAAGCTGCCGACCATCGTGGTGGTGGTCGACGAGTTCGCCGACATGATGATGATCGTCGGCAAGAAGGTCGAAGAACTGATCGCCCGTATCGCCCAGAAGGCGCGGGCGGCGGGTATTCACTTGATCCTTGCCACCCAGCGTCCGTCGGTGGACGTGATCACCGGCCTGATCAAGGCCAACATCCCGACCCGCATGGCGTTCCAGGTGTCGAGCAAGATCGACTCACGGACCATCATCGACCAGGGCGGCGCCGAGCAACTGCTGGGCCACGGCGACATGCTCTATATGCCGCCCGGCACCAGCCTGCCGATCCGGGTCCACGGCGCCTTCGTCTCCGACGATGAAGTGCACCGCGTGGTGGAAGCCTGGAAGCTGCGTGGCGCACCCGAATACAACGACGACATCCTTGCCGGTGTCGAAGAGGCCGGCAGCGGCTTCGACGGCGGCAGCAGCGGTGGCGACGACGATGCCGAAACCGACGCGCTGTATGACGAAGCCGTGGCCTTCGTGCTGGAAAGCCGCCGCGCCTCGATTTCTGCGGTGCAGCGCAAGCTGAAGATCGGCTATAACCGCGCTGCGCGCATGATCGAAGCCATGGAAAACGCTGGCGTCGTCACTGCCATGAACACCAACGGCTCGCGCGAAGTCATCGCCCCCGGGCAGATGCGCGACTGATTCCGTGCCGCGTGGCAGCACGCGGCGCGCCCTTACGACTCAATGAGGACTCCCATGCGTCTTATCCGCATGCTGTTGTTGCCGGTACTGGCCCTGACCGCTGTTTCGGCCCACGCTGACCCGGCCTCCGTCGCCAGCCTGAAAAACCTGTTGGACAAATCCCAGACCCTGACTGCGCGCTTCTCCCAGCTCACCCTGGATGCCGGTGGCACCCAGTTGCAGGAAACCGCCGGCGAGATGGCCGTGCAGCGCCCAGGGCTGTTCTACTGGCACACCGAAGGCAAGGCCGAGCAGACCATTGTCTCGGACGGCCAGAAAGTCACCCTGTGGGACCCGGACCTGGAGCAGGCCACCATCAAGAAGCTCGACCCGCGCCTGAACCAGACGCCGGCGCTGCTGCTCTCGGGCGACGTGTCGAAAATCAACGACAGCTTCGACATCACCTCCAAGCAGACCAGCAACGTGATCGAGTTCACCCTCAAGCCGAAATCCAAGGACACGCTGTTTGACACGCTGTCCCTGTCGTTCGGCAACGGCGTGATCAACAACATGCGCCTGGTCGACAGCGTCGGCCAGCGCACCGATATTCTGTTCTCCGGGGTCAAGGCCAACCAGCCGGTACCGGCGTCCAAGTTCAAGTTCGACATCCCCAAGGGTGCCGACGTGATCCAGGAATAAACTGCCCAGAGGTTTCAAACGCTGCCCATGGATCTGTTTCGAAGTGACCCGATTGCCCAGCCTTTGGCCGCGCGCCTGCGCTCGACCAACCTGGATGAGTACGTCGGTCAGGAACACCTGCTCGCTCGCGGCAAGCCGTTGCGCGAAGCCCTGGAGCAGGGTGCGCTGCACTCGATGATTTTCTGGGGGCCGCCGGGCGTGGGTAAGACCACCCTGGCGCGGCTGCTGGCAAAAGTCTCGGATGCACACTTCGAAACGGTCTCGGCCGTGCTGGCCGGGGTCAAGGAGATCCGCCAGGCTGTCGAGGTGGCCAAGCAGCAGGCCGGGCAGTACGGCAAGCGCACCATCCTGTTTGTCGACGAAGTGCATCGCTTCAACAAGTCTCAGCAGGATGCGTTTTTGCCCTACGTCGAGGATGGCACGCTGATTTTTATCGGTGCCACCACCGAAAACCCTTCGTTTGAATTGAACAATGCGTTGCTCTCGCGGGCGCGGGTCTATGTGCTCAAGAGCCTCGACGAAGCCGCGATGCAGAAGCTGTTGCACCGTGCCTTGAGCGAAGACAAGGGCCTGGGCAAGCGTCAGCTGAGCCTCAGCGACGAAGGCTTCAAGATCCTGCTCAGCGCTGCCGACGGCGACGGTCGCCGCTTTCTCAACCTGCTGGAGAACGCCTCCGACCTCGCCGAAGACGGCAGCGAGATTGGCGTCGACCTGTTGCAAAGCCTGCTCGGCGATACGCGTCGACGTTTCGACAAGGGCGGCGAAGCTTTCTACGACCAGATTTCGGCGCTGCACAAATCCGTGCGCGGCTCCAACCCGGACGGCGCGCTGTATTGGTTTGCGCGCATGATCGACGGCGGCTGCGACCCACTGTACCTGGCGCGCCGCGTGGTGCGCATGGCCAGTGAAGACATCGGCAACGCCGACCCGCGTGCCTTGAGCCTATGCCTGGCGGCCTGGGAAGTGCAGGAGCGCCTCGGCAGCCCGGAAGGCGAGCTGGCGGTGGCCCAGGCCATCACGTACCTGGCCTGCGCACCGAAAAGCAACGCGGTGTACATGGGCTTCAAGTCCGCCCTGCGTGCGGCCGCCGAACACGGCTCCCTCGAAGTGCCGCTGCACCTGCGCAATGCGCCGACCAAGTTGATGAAACAACTGGGCTACGGTGATGAATACCGCTATGCCCATGATGAGCCGGACGCCTATGCCGCCGGCGAAGACTATTTCCCCGATGAGCTTGAGCCGCAGCCGTTCTACCAGCCGGTGCCCCGCGGCCTGGAGCTGAAGATCGGTGAAAAGCTCAATCACCTCGCCCAACTCGACCGCCTCAGCCCCAAACAGCGGAGAAAGTAGTGTTCAAGACGATTCTTGCCGTGTCCGCAGCCGGCATCGCTGGTACATTATTGCGTTTCGCCACCGGTACTTGGGTGAGCGCCAATTGGCCGAAGCATTTTTATGCGGCGACCCTGGCGGTCAACCTGGTGGGTTGCCTGATCATCGGGTTGTTGTACGGCTGGTTCCTGTTGCGCCCGGAAGTACCGATTGAAATTCGCGCCGGCTTGATTGTCGGCTTTGTAGGCGGTCTGACGACCTTTTCATCCTTTTCACTGGATACGCTGCGCCTGCTGGAAAGCGGGCAGGCCCTGGTCGCCTTCGGGTACCTGGGCATCAGCGTGTTCGGCGGGCTGCTCGCCACCTGGGCCGGCCTGTCCTTGACCAAACTTTTATAAACGAGAGACCGACATGCTCGATTCCAAACTGTTACGTAGCAACCTTCAGGACGTAGCGGACCGCCTGGCATCCCGTGGCTTTGCCTTGGATGTTGCGCGCATCGAAGCGCTGGAAGAACAGCGCAAGACCGTCCAGACCCGCACCGAAGCACTGCAGGCTGAGCGGAATGCGCGTTCCAAATCCATCGGTCAGGCCAAGCAACGTGGCGAAGACATCGCGCCGTTGATGGCGGACGTCGAGCGCATGGGCACCGAGCTGTCCGACGGCAAGGTCGAGCTGGAAGGTATTCAGTCCGAGCTGGATTCGATCCTGCTGGGCATCCCCAACCTGCCGCACGAGTCCGTGCCGATTGGCGACGACGAAGACGGCAACGTCGAAGTGCGCCGCTGGGGCACGCCAACGGCCTTTGATTTCGAGATCAAGGACCACGTCGCCCTGGGCGAATTGACCGGTGGCCTGGATTTCGAAACCGCCGCCAAAATGTCCGGTGCGCGCTTTGCCTTGCTGCGCGGCCCGATCGCACGCATGCACCGTGCCCTGGCGCAGTTCATGATCAACCTGCACACCGGCGAGCACGGTTACGAAGAGGCTTACACTCCGTACCTGGTGCAGGCGCCGGCGCTGATGGGCACCAGCCAGCTGCCGAAGTTCGAGGAAGACCTGTTCAAGATCAGCCGCGATGGCGAAGCCGATCTGTACCTGATCCCGACCGCCGAAGTGTCGCTGACCAATATCGTTGCCGGCGAGATCCTCGATGCCAAGCAACTGCCGCTCAAGTTCGTCGCCCACAGCCCGTGCTTCCGCAGTGAAGCCGGTGCGTCGGGGCGTGACACCCGCGGCATGATCCGCCAGCACCAGTTCGACAAGGTCGAGATGGTGCAAGTGGTCGAGCCGTCGACCTCCATGGACGCCCTGGAAGGCCTGACCGCCAACGCCGAACGTGTCCTGCAGCTGCTGGAGCTGCCGTACCGCGTCCTGGCGCTGTGCACCGGCGACATGGGCTTCAGCGCCGTGAAGACCTACGACCTCGAGGTGTGGGTACCCAGCCAGGACAAATACCGCGAGATTTCGTCGTGCTCCAACTGCGGTGATTTCCAGGCCCGGCGCATGCAGGCGCGTTTCCGTAACCCGGAAACCGGCAAGCCGGAGCTGGTGCACACCCTCAACGGTTCGGGCCTGGCTGTAGGTCGCACCCTGGTGGCGGTGCTGGAAAACTACCAGCAGGCTGACGGTTCGATCCGCGTACCTGAAGTGCTCAAGCCTTACATGGCGGGCGTCGAGGTCATCCGCTAAATGGAATTCCTGCCGCTGTTTCATAACCTGCGCGGCAGTCGTGTGCTGGTCGTCGGTGGGGGGGAGATTGCCTTGCGCAAATCCCGCCTGCTGGCTGACGCCGGCGCCGTGCTGCGGGTGGTTGCTCCCCAGATCGAAGACCAGTTGCGCGAGTTGGTGCAGGGCAGTGGCGGGGAAATGATTCTGCGCGGTTATCAGGAGGCCGACCTGGAAGGCTGCACCCTGATCATCGCGGCGACCGACGACGAGCCATTGAACGCGCAAGTGTCCAGTGACGCCAAGCGTCGTTGCGTACCGGTCAATGTGGTGGACGCGCCGGCCTTGTGCAGCGTGATCTTCCCGGCGATTGTCGACCGTTCGCCCTTGGTGATCGCGGTGTCCAGCGGCGGCGATGCGCCGGTGCTGGCGCGCTTGATCCGGGCCAAGCTGGAAACCTGGATTCCGTCCACCTACGGCCAGTTGGCCGGGCTGGCGGCGCGCTTTCGTGCCCAGGTCAAAGGCTTGTACCCGGATGTGCAGCAGCGTCGGGCGTTCTGGGAAGAAGTGTTCCAAGGGCCGATTGCCGACCGTCAGTTGGCCGGGCAGGGCGATGAGGCTGAGCGTCTGTTGATCGAAAAGGTCAACGGCGCACCGCCTTATGCGCCGGGCGAGGTGTACCTGGTCGGTGCCGGCCCGGGCGACCCGGATCTGCTGACCTTCCGTGCCCTGCGCCTGATGCAGCAAGCCGACGTGGTGCTGTACGACCGTTTGGTGGCGCCGGCGATTCTGGAGCTATGCCGTCGTGATGCCGAGCGCATCTACGTCGGCAAGCGCCGCGCCGACCACGCCGTGCCGCAAGACCAGATCAACCAGCAACTGGTGGACCTGGCCAAGCAAGGCAAGCGCGTGCTGCGCCTCAAGGGGGGCGATCCGTTCATCTTTGGTCGTGGCGGTGAAGAAATCGAGGAACTGGCGGCCCATGGCATCCCGTTCCAGGTGGTGCCGGGGATCACCGCAGCCAGTGGTTGCGCGGCGTACGCCGGGATTCCGCTGACCCATCGCGACTACGCACAGTCGGTACGCTTTATCACCGGGCACTTGAAGAACGGGACGTCGGACCTGCCTTGGAGTGATCTGGTAGGGCCGTCGCAGACCCTGGTGTTCTACATGGGCTTGATTGGCTTGCCGATCATCTGTGAGCAACTGATCAAGCATGGGCGTGCCGCGGATACCCCGGCGGCGTTGATCCAGCAGGGCACCACGTCCAACCAGCGCGTGTTTACCGGCACCCTGGCAGACTTGCCGCGCATGGTGGCGGAGCATGAAGTGCATGCGCCGACGCTGGTGATCGTCGGTGAGGTGGTGGTGCTGCGCGAGAAGCTGAAGTGGTTTGAAGGCGCCCAGTCTCAGGTTTGACAACACTCTTGCGACAAGCCCGCTCACCAAGACGGGCTTGCCAGCCGTACTCAGCTCAAGACACCCTGACCTGTCAGCCGCACTCGATCATGCCCGGCATCAAACGCCTGCAACGGCCCCTTCGGCACAATCGCCGTCGGGTTGATCGTGCGGTGGCTCCCATAGTAATGCCCCTTGATGTGTGCGAAATCCACCGTCTCGGCCACGCCCGGCCACTGATACATCTCCCTCAGCCAATTCGACAGGTTCGAATAATCGGCAATCCGCCGCAGATTGCATTTGAAGTGGCTGTAATACACCGCATCAAAACGAATCAGCGTGGTGAACAAGCGCACATCCGCCTCGGTCAGGTACTCGCCGGCCAAGTAGCGATGGTCGCCCAAGTGCTGCTCCAGATGGTCCAGTTCGGCAAACACATCATCAAACGCGCTTTCATAGGCTTTTTGTGAGGTGGCAAAGCCTGCGCGGTACACGCCATTGTTCACGGCCGGGTAGATCCGCTCGTTCAGCCCATCGATGGTCGGGCGCAGGGCCTCGGGGTAGAAGTCCAGGGTGTTGCCGGTCAGGCCGTTGAACGCGCTGTTGAACATGCGGATGATCTCTGCCGATTCATTGCTGACGATGCGGTTGAGCTGCTTGTCCCACAGCACCGGCACGGTGACGCGGCCGGTGTAGTCGGCGGTGTCGGCGGTATAGCGCTGGTGCATGAATTCGAAACCATCGAGCTTATCGCCGGTGGAGCCGTGGGCCTTGTCGAAGGTCCAGCCGTTTTCCAGCATCAGCCAGCTGACCACGGACACGTCGATCATGCTTTCCAGGCCCTTGAGCTTGCGCAGGATCAGGGTGCGATGGGCCCAGGGGCAGGCCAGGGACACATAGAGGTGATAACGACCGGCCTCGGCCTTGAAGCCGCCTTCGCCGCTGGGCCCCGGCTGGCCATCGGCGGTCACCCAGTGGCGGCGCTGGGCCTGTTCGCGCTGGAAAGCGCCATCTGCGCTACTTTCGTACCACTGGTCTTTCCAGTGTCCTTCGATCAGCAAACCCATGACTGGCTCCTTGGCTAATAAGCGTTGGAGCCCAGTCTAAAGGGATGAGTTCGAACTAAAAGCGCAAAGACCGGGCGGGAATGATCGATTAAATCGATTTGTCCCGTGCATCCCAGTATTGTCGGGCCAATGCGAACGCTTGTTCCCGTGGGTGGCCGAGGCCGCGCAAGGCCAGGGCCATGGTGGCGATCAGCGCCAGTTGCGGGTAGCTGTCTTCTACGTCGCCGCGCCACACGGCCTTCAGGTGATCAGGCTCCAGGGTTGCCGGCTTGACGTGGCGCTGGTCGGAGAGGGCGGGCCATTCTTCATCCCAGCTTTCGCCACCGGTGGTGCCATAGAGGTGACTGATCGTGTCGGGGTTGATCTCGACTTCGCCGCCGTCGCCCTTGACCACGATCACATGGTCGCCAAGCAGGCCGCTGGCATCGCGGTGCACGCCCTGGTAACCGGGGTGGAAAATGCTTTGCAGGCCGCAGCGCGCATTCAGCGGGTTGAGCAGGCGCGCCAGGGAGTGGATCGGCGAGCGCAGGCCCAGGGTGTTGCGCAGGTCGATCATGCGTTGCAGTTGCGGCGCCCAGTCGCCCAGCGGGATAAACGCCAGGTTGCCTTGTTCAAACGCCGTCCCGACCTGCTGCCAATTGCGGCACAGCGGGATATGCAGGGTTTCGAGCAATTGTTCGGTGTACAGCCGGCCCGCCGTGTGTGCGCCGCCGCCGTGCATGAGAATGCGCACGCCATGTTGCGCCAGGCACTTGGCGGCCAGCAGGAACCACGGCAGGTGGCGCTTCTTGCCGGCGTAGGTCGGCCAGTCGACGTCCACATTCAGTGCGGGGGCGTCCAGGCGTTCACGCACGGCTTGGGTAAAACCGGCGAGTTCTTCCGGGCTTTCTTCCTTGTGGCGCAGCAGCATCAGGAACGCGCCGAGCTGGGTGTCTTCGACTTGTTCGTCGAGCAGCATGCCCATGGCGTCGCGGGCCTCTTCGCGGGTGAGGTTGCGCGCGCCGCGCTTGCCTTTGCCCAGGATGCGCACGAACTGCGCAAACGGATGCTCGGCAGGGGTTTCAAGGGGCAGTGGGGCAAAGTCGGTCATAAGCAATTCGTCGGCCGGGGCAGGCCCGCCAGCTTGGCGGCGAGTTTGGCGGGAGTGCCGTTGAACAGTGTGTTGAGGTGCAGGCTGTTGCCCTTTTGCGGGCCGAGCTTCAAGGCGGTGTACTTGATCAGCGGGCGCGTGGCGGGGGACAGCTGGAACTCGGCATAGAACTGGCGCAGCAGCTCGAGGATCTGCCAATGGTCCGGGGTCAGCTCCAGGGCTTCGGCGGCGGCCAGGGCCTCGGCCACCTCAGGGGACCATTCGTTCAGGTCGACGAGGTAACCGTCCTTGTCCAGTTCGAGGGTACGCGGGCCTACGGTCAGGGTGTTCATAGCCAGGTGTTGACCTTGCTGTAGTCGAGCGACAGCTGCACGAAACCCGGGTAGTCCACGCTGTCGGCCCAGTCCGGCAGCGGCATGTTGCGCGCCTGCATGTCTTCCGCCAGCACGAACACCTTCACGCCCTTGGTGCGCAGGGCCGGGTCGTGCAGCCCGTAGGCGCCATCGCCGCAGAGCAGGATCGCATCCTCGGCGCCACAGATACGCAGGCAACTGGCGAGGCGGCTATCGGTAAAAGGAGAGTGAGATACCACATGTAAAGTCGACATCAGAGGGTTATCACCTGGTCGTAACGGTCAATCAGCCTGGAGATCGCTTCGCTGTCCAGCGACTGGGCATTGGCCGGCTGCGTCAGCCCGCGCTCACCCAGGCTGTGGCGGCAGGCGAACACCTCATCGATGCCGAACAGGCCCAAGGCCTGCAGATTGGCGCTGAGGTCTTTTTGCTGCACGGCCTTGGCGTCCTGGTGCGGCGCCAGTTGGAACACGCCGTCATCCATGAACAGCACGCCGATCGGCAGATCAAACGCGCCCCCGGCCAGCACGATATCCAGCGCTTCGCGCGCGCTCGGCCCGGACCAGGGCGCCTGGCGGCTGATCACTAACAAGGATTTGGACATGTCACGGCCCTCCAAAACAGATCAGGCGGTCGGCGGCCTGGGTGGCGTCGTGCAATTGCCCCAGGCCCGACAATGCCCAGGGCGCATCCAGGTTGGCCGCGCTGCGTTGATAGCGCGTGGCTTCCTCGGCATTCAGCACGCCACGACGCAAGGCGGCAGCGATGCACACCACGCCGTCGAGTTGATGCGCATTGACCAACTCGCGCCATTGGCGGGCAATGTCCTGCTCATCCTGGGGTGCAACGATGTTATTGGAGGCGCCGTAGACGCCGTCCTGATAGAAAAACAGCCGCACAATCTCATGCCCGCCGGCCAACGCTGCCTGTGCAAACAGCAGGGCGCGGCGCGAGGAGGGCGCGTGGGGGGCGGAAAACACTGCAATCGCAAACTTCATGGAACACTCTGCAAGCAAACGTGGGGCAATGATAAAGCCGCTGCCACGAAAAAGCCCGCCATGATCAAAACGGTCACCCTCGATGATCGTTCTGACGATTGCCGGTAGGCGCCAGGCTGCCTAGTCTGTGGGAATTCGAAACCCAAATGGAGTCTCCATGTCAGGTCCCTTGGCGTCCCTCAAAGTACTGGATTTTTCCACCTTGCTGCCCGGCCCGTTTGCTTCCTTGATGCTGGCGGACATGGGCGCCGAGGTACTGCGCATCGAATCTCCCACGCGCACGGACCTGCTGCGGGTGCTGCCGCCCCATGACCGGGGGACTTCGGCCAGCCATGCCTACCTCAATCGCAACAAACGCAGCCTGGCGCTGGATTTGAAACAGCCCGAAGGGCTGGAGATCGTGCGCGAACTGGTCAAGGACTACGACATTGTCCTCGAACAATTCCGCCCCGGCGTGATGGAGCGCCTGGGCCTGGGCTATGAGGCGCTGAAGGCGATCAACCCGCGGCTGATTTATGTGTCGATCACCGGTTACGGCCAGACCGGGCCCTATAAGGACCGCGCCGGGCATGACATCAACTACCTGGCGCTGGCCGGGGTCGCCAGCTACACCGGGCGCCGGGACAGCGGGCCACTGCCCTTGGGCGTGCAGTTGGCGGACGTGGGCGGCGGTTCGCTGCATGCGGTAGTGGGGCTGCTGGCGGCCGTTATCGCCCGGCAGCAGAGCGGGGTCGGCCAATACCTGGATGTGAGCATGACCGATTGCTCGTTCAGCCTGAATGCCATGGCCGGCGCGGGTTACCTGGCGTGTGGTGTAGAGCCTGAGCGGGAGAGCCATGTGCTCAATGGCGGAAGTTTCTACGATTACTACCGCTCGCGAGATGGGCGCTGGATGTCGGTCGGCAGCCTGGAACCGGCTTTCATGCAGCAGTTGTGTGAAGCGTTGGGCCGCCCGGAGTTGGCCGCGCAGGGCTTGAAGCCTGAGCAGCAGCCGGCGCTTAGGCAGGCCTTGCAGGTGGAGTTCGAGAAGCGCAGTTTCGAGCAGTTGTGCGAGCTGTTTGCCGGGGCGGATGCCTGCGTGGAGCCGGTGCTGACGCTCAGCGAAGCCGTGGCCCATCCGCAGTTGAAGGCGCGGGCGCTGGTCAGCCAGGTGCCCAGGGGCGATGGCTCGAGCCAGGCGCAGATAGCCTGCCCGTTGAAGTTTTCGGAAGGGTTGCCAGCGCCCCGGCACATTGGCGTCGCCGTGGGCGCGCACAGTGATGAAGTGTTGGCGGAGCTGGGCTTGAGCCCGCAGCGCATCAGCGAGCTGCGCAGCTCCAAGGTGATTATGTAGTGGCTGGGTGGAGGCTTGCTCTCGATGAGGCCTTTATTCCACCCTGGTTTCGCCGGTAAACACCAAGGTCTGCCGACACCGCCGGCACAGATACCGCCGCCCCTGAGCCACCATGCCATGGCGTTGCGATGAAAACGGGAAGTCGCTGTCGGCACACGGGCACCGGTAGATATAACGGGTCACCTGGCGACGCTTCACGGCATAGGTGTGGCAGCGGTCCGGCGGCAGTTCGTAGACCCCACGCATGATCAGTTGCCATTCCTCACCATGGGGCTGGATGCGCTCGCCAAACAATTGGTGGGCAATCAGGTGCGCCACCTCATGGGCCACGGTCTGTTTCAGGAAGTGTTGGCTGTTTTCTCGGTACAACTGTGGGTTGAAGCGCAGCAGGTTCTCGTGCAAATGCGCGACACCGGCCTTCTGACCCCGCAGCTTGAGGCTGACCTGGGGGCGTTTGAAGCTTCGTTTGAAAAAGGATTCGGCTTGCAGGAAACAATCTTCGACGCGGGTATTGAGTTGCTCGGGCATGCTGTACATATCTCCAGAGACGTCCAGTATGCCGCAAAACCGAGTGTTTCCGAATCTGTCAGGCGCCGAATGGTCATCCATCACGCACAAAGCCACCTTGCGGTGGCCTTGCCTTTGCCATTGAACGGGTCAGTTCGTGTAGATCGGCCCCACGCCCAGGCCCCAGACGATCACGGTAAACGCCATGATCGCCACCAGCACCACCAGCCCTACGGCCAGTATCGAACTGGAAAACAGGAAGCCTTCATCCGGGTCGATGCTCATGAAGGTCGGTACGCCGACATACAGCAGGTACACCGTGTAGCAGATCGCCGCAGTGCCCACCACCATGCCCAGCCACATATGCGGGTAGAGCGCCGCCAGCCCGCCGATGAACAGAGGTGTCGCGGTATAGGTGGCAAACGCCACGCACCGCGCCATGCTGGGGTTGGCGTCGTAGGTGCGGGCCATCCAGTGAATGAACGCGCCCATCACTGCCACGCCGCCGAGCATGGCCGCGTAGGACATGAGGGTCATCCACAGCGCACTTTCCTGGGTCAACATGACCGGGGAGCGGTTGCCGATGACCCAGCCGACCTGGGTGGTACCGATAAAAGCCGATACGGCGGGGATCGCCGCGAGAATCAGGGTGTGAGTGAGGTACATGTGGCCGATGCTTTCTTCTTTATCGCCACGAATTTCCCGCCATTCCTGGTCGGGATGGGTAAACAGCCCCACGACGTGATGGATCATGCCAGTCACTCCTGTCGTTATTACCATCGCCCCCCATCGGAGCGCCCACGGGCCAGATGGCCACAAAGGTCTGGATATATGTGTGCGACCTCAAGTCGCAGTATAGGAAGGGATGACCGGAATAACCGTAGGGCCTTTAGAGCAAATTGCGCTGTAAACAGGGGGCCTAATCGCGGCGGGGTCTTTTACTGTTAGCCCTTTAGCTGTTTTTTTTGCGTAAAATACCCGGCTTTTCGTCACACACCTCCAGCGGATCCAAGCGCCATGGGCACTCTTACGGTCAACCAGAACAAACTGCAAAAACGCCTGCGCCGCCTGGCCGGTGAGGCAGTCGCCGATTTCAACATGATCGAGGACGGCGACAAGGTCATGGTCTGCCTCTCCGGCGGCAAAGACAGCTACACCATGCTCGACGTGCTGCTGCACCTGCAAAAGGTCGCACCGATCAAGTTCGACATCGTTGCGGTCAATATGGACCAGAAACAACCGGGCTTCCCCGAGCACGTGCTGCCGGCCTACCTCAAGGCGCTGGGCGTCGAGTACCACATCGTCGAAAAAGACACCTATTCGGTGGTCAAGGAACTGATCCCTGAAGGCAAGACCACCTGCTCGCTGTGCTCGCGCCTGCGCCGTGGCACGCTCTACACCTTTGCCGATGAGATCGGTGCGACCAAGATGGCCCTGGGTCACCACCGCGACGATATTGTCGAGACCTTCTTCCTCAATATGTTCTTCAACGGTTCGCTCAAGGCCATGCCGCCCAAGCTGCGTGCCGATGACGGGCGCAACGTGGTGATCCGCCCGCTGGCGTATTGCAACGAGAAGGACATCCAGGCCTACTCCGACTTCAAGCAATTCCCGATCATCCCGTGCAACCTGTGCGGCTCCCAGGAAAACCTGCAGCGCCAGGTGGTCAAGGACATGCTGGTGGATTGGGAGCGCAAGACCCCCGGGCGTACCGAAAGTATCTTCCGCAGCCTGCAGAACGTGCAGCCTTCGCAATTGGCCGACCGCAACCTGTTCGACTTCACCAGCCTGAAAATCGATGAGAGCGCCGCGCCGCGTTTCGTCAATGTTGTGAACCTCTGAGCTCATTCAACGCTCTGACACACGGCGCTCGCGGGCGCCGTTTTCAATTCCATTGCCAGCATTCAACAGCAGGAGAGGGCATGCGCGATTACAAGTGGCTGCACGAATATTGTCTGAACCGCTTCGGTTCAGCGGCCGAGCTGGACGCCCACCTGCCGGTGCCCAAGACCCCGGCGCAGTTACGCAAGATCAGTGATGATCGCTACCTGTCGACCTTGGCGCTGCGCGTGTTTCGCGCCGGCTTGAAGCACAGCGTGGTGGATGCCAAGTGGCCGGCGTTCGAGCAGGTGTTCTTCGGCTTCGACCCGGAAAAAGTCGTGCTGATGGGTGCCGAGCACCTAGAGCGGCTGATGCAGGACACGCGCATCATCCGTCACCTGGGCAAGCTCAAGAGCGTGCCGCGCAATGCGCAGATGATCCTGGACATCGAGCAGGAAAAAGGCAGCTTCGGCGCATTTATCGCCGACTGGCCGGTGACCGATATCGTCGGGTTATGGAAATACCTGAGCAAGCACGGTCATCAACTGGGCGGGCTGTCGGCCCCGCGCTTTTTGCGGATGGTGGGCAAGGATACCTTTGTGCCGAGCGATGACGTGGTCGCGGCATTGAATGCGCAGAAGATTGTCGACAAGGCACCCACCAGCCTGCGCGACCTGGCCACGGTGCAGGCTGCGTTCAACCAGTGGCATGCCGAGAGCGGGCGGCCGATGTGCCAGCTGTCGATGATGCTGGCCTATACGGTGAATCACTGACCGGCTTCTAGGGTGTGGCCAACCGGCGGTTCAACTGGTGCCGCCAGCGCACATACAGCAGCGCCGTGCAAAACACCGCCAGGCTGGCCAGCATCTCCAGCACCCCGAACCACTGCCGGTTCGGGTCATACGCCGCCAGCGCGCCCTTGATGAAATACAGGTTCACCGCAAAGCACATCCACGAATGCCCGCGCGCGCTGCCGATGATCATCCCCGGCGCCAGCACCAGCAGCGGCACCAGTTCGATCAGCAGAATCACCCACGGGCGTGCGCCGTGCAGGTCGGCGACGAACAGGTAGTACCCGCACAACAAACCCACCAGGGCGAAAAACGCCAGCAGGCTTAACGCGCGTACCGCCTTGACCCGTGGCTCCAGCCACGCCTGCGGCGGCAGAACCTTAGGCTTCCTGGCCACGGCCGTTCTCCAGCAACGTGGCGGTCTTGGCCAGGCGCAGGCCCAGGGCCCGGCACAGGGTGATTTCATGCGGGTCGAGCAGGCGCTTGCCATCCGGCCCGGCATGGTGGCTGGCGCCATACGGCGTGCCGCCGCCCTGGGTGTCGAGCAGCGCCTGTTCGCTGTAGGGCAGGCCAGTGATCAGCATGCCGTGGTGCAGCAGCGGCAACAGCATCGACATCAGCGTGGTTTCCTGGCCGCCATGCAGGCTGGCGGTGGAGGTGAACACCCCGGCCGGCTTGCCGACCAGCGCACCGGTGAGCCACAGGTTGCTGGTGCCATCGAGGAAGTACTTGAGCGGCGCGGCCATGTTGCCGAAGCGCGTCGGGCTGCCCAGGGCCAGGCCCGAGCAGTTTTTCAAGTCATCGAGGCTGGCGTACAGCGCGCCTTCGTCCGGGATGCTCGGCGCCACGGCTTCGCATTCGGTGGAGATCGCCGGTACGGTGCGCAGTCGCGCTTCCATGCCGCCTTGCTCGATGCCCCGGGCAATCTGCCGAGCCATTTCGCTCACCGAGCCATTGCGGCTGTAATACAACACCAGCACATACGGCGACGTCACGGCAGGATCTCCAGCACGTTCTCTGGCGGACGGCCAATGATGGCTTTATCGGCGGTTTCCAGGATCGGGCGTTCCATCAGCTTGGGATGTTCGGCGATCGCGGCGATCAACTGCGCTTCGCTGAGGCTGGCGTCGGCCAGGTTGAGGGCCTTGTATTCGTCTTCGCCGGTGCGCAGCAGTTGGCGGGCGCTGATGCCCAGCTTGGCCAGCAGTGTCTTCAATTGTGCGCTATTCAGCGGGGTTTCCAGGTAACGCACCACGGTGGGGGCGAGGCCTCGGGCTTCCAGCAGTTCGAGCGCACCGCGGGATTTCGAGCAGCGCGGGTTGTGATAAAGCGTCAGATCGGTCATGTGCGGGTCGCATCTTGCGTAAGGTGGCGGGTATTCTACCTGCGCGGCGTCCTGTCCTTAAACCGTAAGAGGCGATGGGTCGCAGCCAACGTTCATTTTTGCGAAGGAATACCCCATGACAAGGCGACTGATCGGTGCATTGGCGATCATCACAACCCTGCTGCTCAGCGGCTGCGGCAATGACTACGGCGTTGACCAGTACGGCCAGAAGGTCGCGGCCGAGCGCCTGGACAAACAGTGGCTGGTGGTCAACTACTGGGCGGAATGGTGTGGCCCATGCCGTACGGAAATCCCCGAACTCAACGCCCTGGCGGAACAGTTGAAGGGGCAGGGCGTGGGGGTGTTCGGGGTCAACTTCGACAATGTGCAGGGTGCAGAGCTGAAGGAAGCCAGCGACAAACTGGGGATCAAGTTCACCGTGCTGGCGCAGAACCCGGATGGGATCTTCGAGATTCCGCGCAGCGAAGCGTTGCCGGTGACCTATATCATCGATGACAAGGGCAAGGTGCGCGAGCAGTTGATGGGTGAGCAGACGGCGGAAGGGGTGTTGGCCAAGCTCAAGGCTTTGCGCGGCTAGAGTATTGTCCTCGATCAAATGTGGGAGGGGGCTTGCCCCCGATAGCAGTGTGTCAGTCAATACATCAGTGACTGTTACACCGTCATCGGGGGCAAGCCCCCTCCCACATTTAAATCTCACCAACCTGTAGATCGGTGGAGTCAGCCCTCTTCGAGCCACAGGCGAATCGGCTTGCCTTCGGCCGGCCAGAAGCGGGTCTGCTCGATCGGCGAGATGTCCCAGCGCTGTACGCCTTGCAGGGCCTGGAAGAAGCGCTGTTCCTGTTCCATCAGGGCCTCGGCGCAGAGCTTGCGGGTGCTGCCGAGCTTGCCGAAGCTGAGTCTGTCGCCCTCAAGGGTGTACGGCGCGAACCAGTGGTTGCAACCGCCGTTGCCGTAGGCACGCCCATCGGCGCCGAGGGTGACGGTCAGGTGTGCGTAATCCATCAACGGCCGCTCACCAATCCACTCCACCACGTAGCTGTGATCCTGCTTGAGCTTGGCCGCGTCACCGGCGCAGCCACTCAGGGCCGCACCGACGGCGGCGAGCAGAAGCAGGCCTTTCATTGCCCGGCCTTCTGGCATGTCGGGCAACGGTGCTTGTCGCCTTCGCTGGTCCAGCCCAACTCGGCAATGCGCGCGTTGGCGGCCGGTTGCAGCGGCTCCTTGGTCAGCTTGGTTTCCACCGCGAATTCAAACTCCAGCACGGTGTCGCAGCTGTCGCAGTTGACCTTCCAGGTGTGAATCTCCAGCTCGCCGAACTTCGGCCCGCGGGCCATGGCGACCCACTGGCCGGCAGGGCGGATGGAGTAGCGCGCGTCACCTTCGACGGTAAGGCGCATGGACAAGGTTTTACTGCCGCGCAGGGTGACGATCAGCACGTCATCATGCTTGATCGAGCCACCGTTGCCGGTGACCTGGTAACGGCCCGGCACCAGGGCGCGGCATTCGATCAGGGTGTGTTGCGGGCTCAGCAAGCTGAAGCGGAAATCGTGTTCGGCCATGGATCCTCCAAATAGGCGCGGCATCCTATCACGGGTGCCTGCTGATCATGAGCCTGGTATGTGACCGCTGATCATCCTTCGACGAGGTTCTGCGCCCGGCCATCGGCCCATGCCGCAATATTGGCCAATGTGGTGCCGGCAATCGCCGCCAGGGCTTCGCGGGTGAGGAACGCCTGGTGTGCGGTGACGATCACGTTGGGGAAGGTCAGCAGGCGCGCGAGCACGTCGTCCTGCAAGGGCAGGTCGGAGCGGTCCTCGAAAAACAGCTGGGCTTCCTCCTCGTACACATCCAGCCCCAGGTAGCCGAGCTGGCCGTCCTTGAGTGCTTCGATCAGCGCCGGCGTGTCGACCAGGCCACCGCGACCGGTGTTGATCAGCATGGCGCCGGGTTGCATCCGCGCCAGGGAGTGCGCATTGATCAGGTGCTTGCTGTCGGCGGTCAGCGGGCAGTGCAGGCTGATGATCTGGGCCTGGGCCAAGAGCTCCGGCAGGCTCACATAGTCAGCGCCGAGGGCCTGGACCTGGGGGTTGGGGAACGGGTCGTAGGCGAGCAGCCGGCAACCGAAGCCCGCCATGATCCTGGCGAACGTGGCGCCGATCTGGCCGGTGCCGACCACGCCGACGGTCTTGCCCACCAGGTCGAAGCCGGTGAGGCCATGCAGGCTGAAATCGCCGTCGCGGGTGCGGTTGTAGGCGCGATGCAGGCGGCGGTTGAGGGCGAGGATCAGGGCCACCGCGTGTTCGGCGATCGCATGGGGCGAATAGGCCGGGACGCGCACGATGGTCAGGCCCAGGCGTTTGGCGGCAGGCAGGTCCACATGGTTGTAGCCGGCCGAACGCAACGCGATCAACCGCGTGCCGCCCTTGGCCAGCTGTTCCAGCACCGGGGCACTGAGGTCGTCGTTGATAAAGGCGCAGACCACCTCGTGGTGTTCGGCCAGGGCGACGGTGTCGAGGTTGAGCCGGGCGGGTTGGAATTGCAGTTCCAGGCCGTGCGGCAAGGGCTCGCCGAGGAAACTGTCGCGGTCGTAGGTCTGGCTGCTGAAAAGAATCACGCGCATCAAAGGCTTCCTTTTTGATGAATTCAGGCGCTGACCCGCGCTTCACTGGCCAGCCGTGCAATGGCCATGTCCAGCTCGTCCAGCGCGGTCACGGCCTTGGCGTCGTCCTGCTTGAGCAGGGTTTCGGCGCGCTGGCAGGCGGCGCGCAGTTGCGGCACGCCACAGTAGCGGGTGGCGCCGTGCAGACGGTGGACGCGTTCGATCAGGGCCAGGTTGTCCTTGGCCTCACGGGCGACGTGAATGGCCTGGCGGTCGGCTTCCAGGGAGGCCAGCAGCATGGCCAGCATGTCGGCCGCCAGGTCCATCTTGCCGGCGGCCAGGCGCAGGCCTTCCTCGTGGTCCAGCACCGGCAATTGCACCCCGGGGCCCAGGCCTTCGACGGCGCGCTCCGGCACCTGGTTGCGCAGGGCCAGGCCGGTCCATTTCAGCACTACCTGGGCCAGTTGCCGTTCGCTGATGGGTTTGGTCAGGTAATCGTCCATACCGCTTTGCAGCAAGGCGCGCTTCTCGTTGGCCATGGCATGGGCGGTGAGGGCGACCACCGGCAAGGGCGTGCCATGGCGCTCGCTTTCCCACTGGCGGATCGCCTCGGTGCTCTGACGTCCGTCCATGCCCGGCATCTGCACGTCCATCAGCACCAGGTCGAAGGTGTCCTGTTTCACCGCGTCGACCGCCGCGTAGCCGCTTTCCACTGCACGGACCTGCGCGCCCATGTCTTCCAGCAGGGTCTGCACCAACAGCAGGTTTGCCGGGTTGTCGTCGACACACAGCACACGCGGCGCACGGCTGGACAACGGCTCGCCCGGTTCACTGCGGGACGGCCGCGGGCTGATCAGGTCGGACAGCGCACGGCGCAGCTTGCGGGTACACGCCGGCTTGGCCTGCAACTGGCTGTTGGGGTTGGGTACCGACTCGTTGAACAGCATCTGTTCGGTGGTGGGGCACAGCACCAGCACCTTGCAACCCAGGTGTTCGAGGTCCCACAGGTGCTGGTTGAGGCGCTCGGGCGGAATATCGTTGGCGGTCACGCCGAGTACCGCGAGGTCGATAGCCTGCTCGGTCTGGTGAGCGCTGGTGATGCCGTTGGTCAGGCTTTCCAGGGTATTGAACGGCGTTACTTCCAGGCCGCAGTCTTCCAATTGGTGCTGCAGGGCCTGGCGCGCCAGGTCGTGGTTTTCCAGTACCGCCACGCGATGGCCCAGCAACGGCGCGCAGGGCAGGTCTTCGACGTCGTCGCGGGTCTTGGGCAGGTTCAGGCTGATCCAGAATTCAGAACCTTCGCCCGGCGTGCTGTCGACGCCGATTTCACCGCCCATTTGTTCGATCAGGCGCTTGGAAATCACCAGGCCCAGCCCCGTGCCGCCGGGCTGGCGCGACAGTGAATTGTCGGCCTGGCTGAACGCCTGGAACAACGCCCGCACGTCCTGGCTGGACAGGCCGATGCCGGTGTCCTGCACGCTGATGCGCAGTTGCACGCTGTCTTCCTGCTCGTCCTCGATCATCGCCCGGGCCACGATGGTGCCTTCGCGGGTGAACTTGATCGCATTGCTGATCAGGTTGGTGAGGATCTGCTTGAGCCGCAGCGGGTCGCCCACCAGCGCCAGCGGCGTGTCGCGGTACACCAGGCTGACCAGTTCCAGTTGCTTGGCATGGGCGGCGGGAGCGAGGATGGTGAGGGTGTCTTGCAGCAGATCCCGCAGGTTGAACGGGATACTGTCGAGCACCAGCTTGCCGGCCTCGATCTTCGAGAAATCGAGGATTTCGTTGATGATGCCCAGCAGGTTGTCGGCGGATTTTTCGATGGTGCCCAGGTAGTCCAACTGGCGCGGGGTCAGCTCGCTTTTTTGCAGCAGGTGGGTAAAGCCGAGTATGCCGTTGAGCGGCGTGCGGATTTCATGGCTCATGTTCGCCAGGAACTCGGACTTGATGCGGCTGGCCTCCAGGGCCTCCTTGCGCGCCAGGTCCAGCTCGATGTTCTGGATCTCGATGGTTTCCAGGTTCTGGCGCACGTCTTCGGTGGCCTGGTCGATGCTGTGCTGCAATTCTTCCCGGGCATTTTGCAGGGTTTCGGCCATGCGGTTGATGCCCGATGCGAGTTGATCCAGCTCCTGGCTGCCCAAGGGTGGCAGGCGGGTTTCCAGGTTGCCGTCCTTGAGTTGGGCCACCGCTTGCTTGATCAGGCCAATCGGCGCGTTGATCGTACGGCTGATGCGCAAGGCCAGGGCCGCAGTGCAGATCAGGCCGATGGCAATCAGCAGCAGGCTGGCGAACAGGCTGCGATAGCCGCGCAGCAACATGCCGTTGTGGGACAACTCCACCTCGACCCAGCCGAGCAGGCGATCGGCTTCATCGGGGATCAAATCGCCCGCCAGGTTGCGATGGCGACCAAACACCGGCAGCAGGTAGCGCGTGGCGTCGTTGCCGGTGCGTTGCAGCAGGTGGGAGCTGTTGCCGACCGGCGGCTGGTTGAGCATGGTCGGGCCGGCGTGGGCCAGGGGCGTGCGGTCCGGCGCCAGGAATGCCACGGTGCGCACGTCCGTCTGTTCCAGGGATTGGGTGGCGATACGCTCCAGCAGGTCGGTATTCCTGCTGCCCATGGCGGGGGCCACCAGGGGCGCCAGCTGCTCGGCGATCATTTCGCCGCGTTGCAGCAGTTGGGCCTGCAACTCCGAGAGCTGCATCCAGGTGAAGTACCCTCCCAACAACAGGGCCATCAGGCTGGTCGGTAATAAGGTCAGCAACAGTACGCGGCCTTTTATCCCCATTCGTTTAAGCACGCCACTCTCCTGCTACCACACTGATATCAATCTTCCGCGCCGGCATCCGGCCCGCGCCACCTGCGCAGTGTAGCCATTTGCGCGGCCTGGAATCTTGCAAATTAATGACAGAGGGCAATCTTCGGGCCGTTGGACGCCGTGTGGCGATTGCCTGCGGCGGGGTTATCTTGAATAATCAGTGATTGAGAATGACTTGCAGACGCTAATGAATCCCGCGGCAGTTGGCCTACCCCGTATCCTCACAATTGAAGATGACCCCGTGCTGGGTGCCTATGTGCACGAGCATTTGGGGCGCTGTGGCTTCCAGGTCACCTGGTGCCAGAACGGTCAGCAGGGCCTGGAGATGGCGCGCGACCAGGCATTCGACGTGGTGTTGATGGATATTCTGCTGCCGGGCCTGGATGGCTTGTCGATCCTCACCCATTTGCGCCGGAGCCATTCGATTCCGGTGATCCTGATGTCGGCCCTGGGCGCTGAAACCGATCGCGTCAGCGGTTTTCGCCTGGGGGCCGATGATTACCTGCCCAAGCCCTTCAGCATGGTTGAGCTGCGCGTGCGTATCGAAGCCATCCTGCGGCGGGTGGCCCTGGATCGGCGCCCGTTGCCGACGCTTGCGCCCGTGCGCGAGGACACCCGCACGCTGCGTTTCGATGATGAGCTGTGCGATGTTTTTCATCAGGAGCGCTGGGCGGGCCTGACCCGTAGCGAATACCGCCTGCTGGAAACCCTGCATCGCAACGCTGAAGAAGTCCTCAGCAAAGCCTTCCTCTACCAGCACGTGTTGCAACGGGGTTATGCGCCCCATGATCGCAGCCTCGACATGCATATCAGCCAGATCCGCCGCAAGCTCAAGGCCATCGGCTACACCGAGCGTGAGGTGCGCACGGTGTGGGGCAAGGGCTATGTGCTGAGCGGTCACGACGATGGGCTTTGAGGCATCGCTGAAACGGCTGCCGGGCAGGCACTCGTTATTCTGGAAGCTCGCCTGCCTGCTGATCGCCTTCTGTTTGCTGATGATCTGGCTCAGTTGGTCCTGGGGTCGGTACATGGAGCAAAAGAACGCCTACCTGTCCGATGAGGCCAGGAGCACCTTGAGTGGTTATGCGGCAGGCGCCGAGCAGGCCTGGAACCAGGGCGGCAATGCCGGCGTCGATGCGTGGCTGCAGGCAATGGGCAAGCGCGAAAGCACGTGGGTCGGGGTGATCGGCAATGACTTGCAGTCGTTGAGCAGCTACCCGCTGACCGATACGGAAAGCCAGCGCCTGACCTTCCTGCGGGGCCTGGACTGGCCGGTCAGCCGCCACGTCAAGGGGTTGCCGTGGTTGAAGATCCCGTTTGCGGTGGATCCGGGCGCCGGTTCGCTGGTGATTGAACTGCCGCAGCGCTTTATGCCGGGGCGCTACCAACTGTTCTGGCGGGTGCTGACCAACGGCGTGATTCCCGGCCTCTTTACCTTGTTGCTGTGCATCGGCCTCTATCGGTTGCTGATCATGCCCCTCAATCAACTGCGCGAGCAGGCCAACGCATGGCGTGCCGATCAGTTGAATACGCGGATGTCCCACGACGCCACCAGCCGCCAGGACGAATTGGGCGAGCTGGGGCGCGCGTTTGATCATATGTCCGAGCGCTTGCAGGGTACGGTGATGCTGCAACAGCAGCTGTTAAGGGACATGTCTCATGAACTGCGCACGCCCTTGAGCCGTTTGCGGGTGGCCTGTGACAGTGAGCAGGATCTTGCGCGCCTGCGTGAGCGGCTGGGGCGGGAGATCGACGCCATGCAGCGCCTGGTGGAAGACAGTCTGCAACTGGCCTGGCTGGATACCGAGCGGGCGCCGCTGCCCAAAGAAGATATTCAGGTGCAGGCGCTGTGGGACATGCTGCGCGAGAACGCGTGCTTTGAAAGCGGTTGGCCGGCATCGCGGCTGCCCTGCCTTCTGGGCGCCGACAGTTGGGTGCGGGGCAACCTGAATGCCCTGGCCCAGGCCCTGGAGAATATCCTGCGCAACGCCATACGCCATTCCCCGGCGCAGGGGATCGTGTGCCTGGATGGATGCCGCGAGGGGGAGTATTGGCACCTTTGGTTGGAAGACCAGGGCGGGGGAATCGATGAGCAGGATCTGGAGCGAATCTTTGCGCCGTTTACGCGGCTGGACGGTTCGAGGCCCGGCGATGGTGGCTTCGGGCTGGGCCTGAGCATCGCGCGCAATGCCGTGCAACGCCAGGACGGCAGCCTGTGGGCGGAAAATACCGGCCAGGGCCTGCGTGTGCACCTGCGGTTGCCGGCGCGATAGGTCTCAGCCTCGGCGCTGCTTGCGCTTTTTCCATTGGTGCGCGACCCACCAGCGCCAGTACCCCATGGTCAGGCAGTAGGCCAGTGCGCCCAGCACCAGCCCCAACACCACCGAACCCAGCAGGAAGGGCTGCCACAGCGTGCTCAACTGGCCGCTGATCCATTCCCAGGTCAGGTCGTCGGGCAGGCTGCGCGGTGGCACATTCATCAGCCAGGCGCCGGTCATGTAGGTGCAGATGAACACCACCGGCATGGTGATCGGGTTGGTCAGCCATACCAGGCTGATGGCGATGGGCATATTGCCGCGCACGGTGATCGCCAGCACTGCCGCCAGCAGCATCTGCAACGGGATCGGGATAAACGCCGCGAACAAACCCACGGCCATGGCGCGTGCCACGGAGTGCCGGTTCAGGTGCCAGAGGTTCGGGTCGTGCAGCAACGTGCCAAGAAACTGTAATGACTTGTGTTCCCTGATACTGGTGGGGTCGGGCATGTACCGTTTGAATAAGCGCCGAGGCATAGGGGGTCCAGGTCAGTTCGAGGGGCAAGTATGCCCGCATTCTATAAACAGAAAATTCAGACTTTGTGACAAAACATCATAGGACACGCTGGGCCCTCGTCTAAGACTGAGTGGATCACTTGAAAAGGAGGGTTCATGAAGACAGGGATGTTCGCGCTCGCGCTGGGGTTGCTTGCCTTGCGTTTTTTACCGGCGTTGCCGTCGACGGGGTGGCTGATAGCCATGTTGGTGCTGGCATTGATGCTATTGCCCTTTCGTACGTCGCCACTGGCATTTTTCCTGCTGGGCTTGAGCTGGGCCTGCATCAGTGCGCAGTGGGCGCTGGATGATCGACTACGGCCGGTGCTGGATGGCCAGACGCGATGGCTGGAAGGCCGTGTAACCGGGTTACCGCAGCAGACAGGGACGGGCGTGCGTTTTGAGCTGGCCGACAGCCAGGCGCGCAACGCCCGGTTGCCCAAGCGCATCCGGGTGTTTTGGCACGGCGGGCCGCCGGTACGCAGTGGCGAGCGCTGGCGTCTGGCCGTGACGCTGAAACGGCCTGCCGGGCTGCTCAATTTTCACGGTTTCGATCAGGAGGCCTGGCTGCTGGCCCAGCGCATTGGCGCCACCGGCTCGGTGAAGGATGGTGAGCGCCTGGCGCCGGCGCGTCATGCCTGGCGTGACACGGTCCGCCAACGCCTGATGGCGGTGGACGCCCAAGGCCGCGAGGCGGGCCTGGCGGCTTTGGTGCTGGGGGATGGCTCCGGGCTGGCGGCCGAAGACTGGCAGGTGTTGCAGGACACTGGCACGGTGCACCTGCTGGTGATTTCCGGCCAGCACATTGGCTTGCTGGCGGGGTTGATCTACGGCTTTGTCGCGCTACTTGCACGCTACGGCTGCTGGCCCCGTACCTGGCCGTGGCTGCCTTGGGCGTGCGGCCTGGCGTTTGCCGCCGCGCTGGGGTACGGCCTGCTGGCAGGGTTTGGCGTGCCGGTGCAACGGGCCTGCGTCATGGTGGGGCTGGTGTTGTTGTGGCGCCTGCGCTTTCGTCATCTGGGCTTCTGGTGGCCGTTGTTGCTGGCACTCAATGGCGTGCTGATCCTGGAGCCACTGGCCAGCCTGCAACCCGGATTCTGGCTGTCCTTCATGGCTGTCGCGGTGCTGGTCCTGGGATTTGGTGGGCGGTTGGGGCCGTGGAGTGTCTGGCAGGCATGGACACGTCCCCAGTGCTTGATTGCCGTTGGTCTGTTTCCTGTGTTGCTGGTGCTCGGCTTGCCCGTCAGCGTCAGTGCGCCGCTGGCCAACCTGGTTGCCGTGCCGTGGATCAGCCTGGTGGTGTTGCCCCTGGCCTTGCTGGGGAGCGCATTGTTGCCGCTGCCGTATGCGGGTGAGGGCTTGTTGTGGCTGGCGGGTGGGGCGCTTGACGGGTTGTTCCGGGGCTTGGCATGGCTCGCTGGGCTAATGCCTGCCTGGATACCGGCCGAGGTGCCCCTGGGTTACTGGCTGATCAGCCTGGTCGGCGCGGTGCTGTTACTGCTGCCCAGCGGCGTGCCGTTTCGGCCCCTGGGCTTGCCGCTGCTGTTGTTGGCCGTGTTTCCACCCCGCGAGCTCGTGCCCCATGGGCGGGTGGAGGTGGTGCAACTGGATGTCGGGCAAGGTCAGGCCTTGATCCTGCGTACCCGCCATCACACGTTGCTCTACGATGCCGGCCCGCGTTCGGGGACGGTTGACCTTGGTGCCCGTGTGGTAGTGCCTGCGTTGAAAAAACTCGGCGTCGGGACGCTGGATATGATGCTGCTGAGCCACGCCGACGCCGATCATGCCGGTGGGGCGTCGGCTGTGGCCCGAGGGTTGCCGATCCGGCGTGTCGTGGGCGGTGAAACCGAGGGGTTGCCCGGGTTTCTCGCCACCCAGCCCTGTGTCAGCGGCGAACGGTGGGAGTGGGACGGTGTGGCATTCGAGCTGTGGCAGTGGCCTGATGCGATTGATGGCAATCCCAAGTCCTGTGTTCTGCAGGTCCAGGCCAATGGTGAGCGGCTGCTGCTCACGGGGGATATTGATCGGGCTGCCGAGCGAGCATTTCTCGCGTCTTCGCTGGCCGTGCGCACCGATTGGCTGCAATCGCCTCACCATGGCAGCCGCAGTTCGTCGTCCTGGCCTTTTCTACAGCGGCTGGCGCCCACGTCGGTGCTGATTTCCCGTGGGCGTGGCAATGCGTTCGGCCATCCTCATCCGCAGGTAGTAGAGCGCTACCAGCGACTGGGCAGCCAGATATACGACAGTGCCGAGCAGGGCGCGGTGCGTGTGCAATTAGGGGCTTTCCAGCCACCGACTGTTGCGCGTAGTCAACGCCGTTTTTGGCGCGAAACGTTACCCTGAGCCGGCCATGCCAAAGGCCGGCGCCTGGGACAGACGGGTCCATGGCCGACGAACCCCGCCGCCGAACCTATATGGTAAAGTGGCGCACTTTTTCGAGGGGACATTCACTGTGTGGGAATTGGTCAAATCTGGCGGCTGGATGATGTTGCCCATCATCCTGAGCTCCATCGCCGCACTCGGCATCGTTGCCGAACGTTTGTGGACCCTGCGCGCCAGTCGCGTCACCCCCGAGCATCTGCTGGGGCAGGTCTGGAGCTGGATCAAGAACAAGCAACTGGACAAGGACAAACTCAAGGAACTGCGCGCCAACTCGCCCCTGGGTGAGATCCTCGCCGCCGGCCTGGCCAATTCCAAGCATGGTCGCGAGATCATGAAGGAGTGCATCGAAGAGGCCGCCGCCCGGGTTATCCATGAACTTGAGCGCTATATCAACGCCCTCGGCACCATCGCAGCCATGGCGCCGTTGCTCGGCTTGCTGGGGACGGTACTGGGCATGATCGATATTTTCAGCTCGTTCATGGGCTCGGGCATGACCACCAACGCGGCCGTGCTGGCCGGCGGTATCTCCAAGGCCCTGATTACCACGGCGGCGGGCCTGATGGTCGGTATTCCTTCGGTGTTCTTCCACCGTTTCCTGCAGCGGCGCATCGATGAACTGGTGGTCGGTATGGAGCAGGAAGCCATCAAGCTGGTGGAAGTGGTGCAGGGCGACCGTGATGTGGACCTGGTTGGGGGCAAAGCGTGAAATTTCGCCGCAAGCAACGGGAAAATGTCGACATCAACCTCGCGTCGTTGATCGACGTGGTGTTTATCCTGCTGCTGTTTTTTGTCGTCACCACCACCTTCACCCGGCAGACCGAACTGCGCGTCGACCTGCCGGAAGCCGTGAGTGGTTCGCCGGCCGAAGACCAGGAAGTCAAGCAACTGGACATCGCCATCAGCGCCGACGGGGCGTTTTCGGTGAATAACCAGGTGCTGGAGAAAAACGACCTCGCCAGCCTCATGGCGGCCCTGGAGAAAGAGTCCGGCGGCGATACCAAGATGCCGTTGTCCATCAGTGCCGATGGCAAGACCCAGCACCAGGCCGTGATCACGGCGATGGACGCCGCCGGCAAGCTCGGTTTCAGCCATCTGCGCATGAGCACTGTCGAGGCGGCGAGCCAACCCTGATGGCCATGTCCGATCGTTTGCTCAAGGCCTGGTACGAGGGCCATCCGGCGCTGGCGTTGTTGCGGCCACTGGAGTCTTTGTATCGCCGGGTGGTGCAGCGCAAGCGCGCGCGGTTCCTGGCGGGAGAGGGCGAGATCTATCAATCTCCGGTGCCGGTGGTGGTGGTCGGCAATATCACCGTGGGCGGCACCGGCAAGACGCCGTTGATCCTGTGGTTGATCGAACACTGCCGACGCAGTGGCCTGCGGGTGGGTGTGGTCAGTCGCGGGTATGGCGCCAAGCCGCCGCAGTTGCCATGGCGCGTCGAGGCGAGCCACAGCGCCACTGTGGCGGGCGACGAGCCTTTGCTGATCGTGCAGCGCTGCGGCGTGCCGCTGATGATCGATCCCGATCGCAGTCGTGCGGTGCAGGCCCTGCTTGCCAGCGAGACCCTCGACCTGATCCTCTCCGACGACGGGCTGCAACACTACCGCCTGGCCCGTGACCTGGAACTGGTGCTGATCGACGCCGCCCGGGGCCTGGGCAATCGCCGTTGCCTGCCGGCGGGGCCATTGCGCGAACCGGTTGAGCGTTTGCACAGTGTGGATGCATTGCTCTACAACGGTGCCGGCTCGGATCGCGACGATGGCTTTGGGTTTCGCCTGCAACCCACCGCACTGGTCAACCTGCACAGCGGCGAGCGCCAGTCGCTGGCTTACTTTCCTGAGGGGCAGCAGGTACATGCGGTTGCCGGTATCGGCAACCCGCAACGTTTCTTCAACACCCTCGAAACGCTACACTGGCAGCCGATTCCCCATGCTTTCGCCGACCATGCGCCCTACAGTGCCGAGGTCTTGAGTTTTACCCCGTCATTGCCACTGGTCATGACCGAGAAGGACGCGGTGAAGTGCCGCGCCTTTGCCCAGCCCGACTGGTGGTACCTTGCGGTGGATGCGGTGCCGTCGCCGGCGTTCGTCGCCTGGTTCGACACGCAGCTGATGCGTCTGCTGCCCGCCCGTCTTTTGCCTTAAACGCTGCTATCCAGGAAACACTCATGGACACCAAACTGCTCGACATCCTCGCTTGCCCGATCTGCAAAGGCCCGCTCAAGCTCAGCGCCGATAAAACCGAGCTGATCAGCAAGGGCGCCGGCCTGGCGTACCCGATCCGTGATGGCATCCCGGTGATGCTGGAAAGCGAAGCCCGCACCCTGACCACCGACGAGCGCCTGGATAAATGACCACAGCCTTTACCGTTGTCATTCCTTCCCGCTACGCCTCGACACGCCTGCCGGGCAAGCCACTGCAACTGATCGGCAGCAAGCCGATGATCCAGCTGGTGTGGGAGCAGGCCTGCAAAAGCAGCGCTGAGCGTGTCGTGGTGGCCACTGATGACCCGCGCATCATCGAAGCCTGCAAAGGGTTCGGCGCCGAAGCGGTGCTGACCCGTGAAGATCACAACTCCGGCACCGATCGCCTGGCCGAAGTGGCCACGCAGTTGGGCCTGGCGCCCGACGCCATCGTCGTCAATGTGCAAGGTGACGAGCCGTTGATCCCGCCGGGCGTGATCGACCAGGTGGCCGCCAACCTGGCCGCCCATGGTGAAGCGCGTATGGCGACCCTGGCCGAGCCGATTGAAGACATCGACACCCTGTTCAACCCGAACGTGGTCAAGGTGGTCAGTGATGTCAACGGCCTGGCGCTGACTTTCAGCCGTTCGACCTTGCCCTGGGCGCGTGATGCCTTCGCCAGGAACCCTGACCTGTTGCCGGAAGGGGTGCCGTACCGTCGCCATATCGGCATCTACGCCTACCGTGCCGGTTTCCTGCATGACTTCGTCAGCTGGGGGCCGTGCTGGTTGGAAAACACCGAATCCCTGGAGCAGCTCCGAGCCCTCTGGCACGGTGTACGTATCCACGTGGGGGACGCCTTGGAAGCACCGCCTGCGGGTGTCGATACCCCGGAAGACCTTGAGCGCGTCCGTCGCCTGCTGGGGGCCTGATGGAGGTTCTGTTTGTCTGCCTGGGCAATATCTGCCGCTCGCCCACCGCCGAGGGCGTACTGCGCCATAAATTGCGCGAAGCCGGGCTGGCGGGGCAGGTCGATGTTGCGTCCGCCGGCACCGGCGAATGGCATGTCGGCAACCCGCCGGACCCGCGCAGCCAACGTGCGGCGCTGGTGCGCGGCTACGATTTGTCGGCCCAGCGGGCCCGGCAGGTCTCCCGCGCCGACTTTGCGCGCTACGACCTGATCCTGGCCATGGACCACAGCAACCTGCGCAACCTCAAGGCCATGCAGCCCGGCCAGGGCAAGGCGGAGCTGGACCTGTTCCTGCGCCGCTATGAGGCTGAAGTGGACGAGGTGCCGGATCCCTACTACGAAGGTGAACAAGGCTTCGAACGGGTCCTGGACCTGATCGAGCGGGCGTGCGATTTACTGGTGATCGAATTGAAGGGACGGTTATGACCTTGCAAGTGCGGACGCAGGTGTCGCTCAAGCCATTCAATAGCTTTGGCATTGATGTGCGTGCCCAACTCTTCGCCGAGGCCCGCAGTGACGTCGATGTGCGCGAGGCACTGGCCTATGCGTCGACCCGGGCGTTGCCCTTGCTGGTGATTGGCGGTGGCAGCAACTTGCTGCTGACCCAGGACATTCCTGCCCTGGTGTTGCGTATGGCCACCCAGGGCATTCGGGTGCTTCAGGATGATGGCATGCAGGTGGTGGTCGAAGCCGAAGCCGGCGAAGCCTGGCACCCGTTTGTACTGTGGACCCTGGAGCAGGGCTTCTGCGGCCTGGAAAACCTCAGCCTGATCCCCGGCACCGTCGGTGCTGCCCCCATGCAGAACATCGGTGCCTACGGCGTGGAGATCAAGGACGTCTTTGCCGGCTTGACCGCCCTCGATCGCCAGACGGGCGAGTTGCGTGACTTCAGCCTGGAAGAATGCAACTTTGCCTACCGCGACAGCCTGTTCAAGCACGAAACCGGGCGCTGGCTGATCCTGCGGGTACGCTTCGCCCTGAGTCGCGCCAGCCGCCTCAAGCTCGACTACGGCCCAGTGCAGCAGCGCCTGGCAGGGCAGGGGATCACCGAGGCGACACCGAGCGATGTCAGTCGCGCGATTTGCAGTATCCGTAGCGAAAAATTGCCCGACCCGGCAGTGCTTGGCAATGCCGGCAGCTTCTTCAAGAACCCGCTGGTGTCCAAGGCCCTGGCTGAAGAGTTACAGGCGCAGTATCCGGACCTGGTAGCTTACCCGCAGGCGGATGGGCAGATGAAGCTGGCCGCTGGCTGGCTGATCGACAAGGCCGGCTGGAAGGGCTTTCGTGACGGCGATGCCGGCGTGCATGTCCTGCAGGCGCTGGTGCTGGTCAACTATGGCGGCGCCACAGGGCACGATATTGCCAACCTGGCCCAGCGTATCCAGCGCGACATCGCCCAGCGTTTCAAGGTCGAGCTGGAAATGGAACCCAACCAGTACTAATGCAGTGAAAACAAAAATGCCCCGCATCTTTCGATACGGGGCATTTTTTATGCAACAAGTAAATCAGTCGTCGCGGCTCATGATGCCGAAGATCTGCAACAGGCTGATAAACAGGTTGTAGATCGACACATACAGGCTGACGGTCGCCATGATGTAGTTGCGCTCACCGCCGTGGATGATGGCGCTGGTCTGGAACAGGATGCACACGGAGGAGAACAGCACAAAACCCGCGCTGATCGCCAGTTGCAGGCCGCTGATCTGGAAGAACATGCCCGCCACCACCGCCGCCAGCAACACGAAGAAGCCCGCGGTGATGAAACCACCCAGGAAGCTCATGTCCTTGCGGGTGACCAGCACGTAGGCCGACAGACCACCAAACACCAGGGCGGTCATGGCAAACGCCGAGCTGACCACTTCCGCACCGCCGGCCATGCCGAGGTAACGGTTGAGGATCGGGCCGAGGATAAAGCCCATGAAACCGGTCAAGGCAAACGCCGACACCAGGCCCCAGGCCGAGTCACGCAGCTTGTTGGTCAGGAAGAACAGGCCATAGAAACCGATCAGTACGACAAAGATATTCGGGTAGCCGACGTGCATCTGCTGGGCCACGAACGCCATTAAGCCGCTGAATGCGAGGGTAAGGGCGAGCAGTCCATAGGTGTTGCGCAACACGCGGCTGACTTCAAGCTGCTCAGCCTGCGCGTTACCATTCACTGCGTAATTCTGTTCGCGCATGGCGACACTCCTTCGGTTTTGAAACGTTCAGTCGCAAAGATCATAACAGACGCTCTGTAACAAGCGATGGCGAGAGTTTGACAGTGTGTTTCATTCGGGTATTATGGCGCCCGCTGAGACAGGATGGGCTATCCTAATCCTGTGATGCACAAGGGAAATTGGCAGAGTGGTTGAATGCACCGGTCTTGAAAACCGGCGAACGTTAATAGCGTTCCCAGGGTTCGAATCCCTGGTTTCCCGCCAAGATTCAAACGAAAGCCTCGCGAAAGCGGGGCTTTTGTGTTTCTGGGGTTTGGCGATCTTCTGCTTACTGTGCCCTGTAGCAGACTCGCGCAGCCAATACTGATGATTGCCGATGCAGCCCGGGACCTGAATCAAGCAATTGAAGCCACTTCCACTGGCTCATTTAATTCGTGGTTTTTCCAGCCAGCTTTTGCTCGTCATCTTTTTATTTTTTTACTACTATCGTTCATCTGCGCACTCAAGGAAGAGAGGCTGAGCGCCTTGAGGCTGGTAGAAAAATTACACTCGATCATTGAATGAGTTATTACTTTTACCCAGAACCTAACGACTCAGCCATCCGTAATTACCTCTTGGTGGAACCGATGGATAAAATGTGTGGCATCGTTGTAGTGGTAGGGCTTGCCCTCTCTGGATGCGCTACGAAAACTCCCGAAAAACCTGATGTGACTCCACCTCCTGCCGTCGTCCAGGAAGCACCGCCTGAGGTCGCACCTTCGACCCCAGAAAAGTGGACTGTGCGATACGAGGCTGCGCCTGCGAACGCCAGTGCTGACGCCCCGAAAGCAGCTTCTCCGGAGGCGGCTCAATCAGAATCAGAAACAAACTTGAACCAAAATCGCGCTGAGCAATGCCGTAAAGAACTGGATGTTTTAAAGGTCTACAACAAAGCGTCTTACGATAAATACGAGGCGCAATACCAGGCCATTGCTGCCAAGACTGCCAAATACATGGAAATTAAAGACTCATTGGGTCCCGATTTAAACTACATGGTTATGCCGGCTTATCAATTTCAAATTCGTGAGTTCTGCTTCCGAGTTAAGACCCGTCTGTCGGAGCTTGTGCTTCGCCAAGCCCGATAATGATTCCGCGTCCGGGGACGTCTTGTGCCAGCTAGGGAAACGCTGAAAAAGACTTCCATCTCGGGTGAAACAAGCGCTGCATTGTCCGAAAGATGACGAGGGTCCCAGGCGTGGTTTCCCGCCAGGACTTAAACGAAAGCCCCGCCTTAGCGGGGCTTTCGTGTTTCCGGCCCCAATGTCGCGAACGTTGTGAACCCGTTGGCATTAACCCATATGCGCAGGGAACGATGTTAATGGGCCATGTTCCAACCTGCCGTGCCAAGCCCGCCCAATGACGGCAGGGTTCAATCGTCCCCGCATAAACAGCGGTGCGCGCAACCCCATTACAAGGACGCAAGCGTTATGCAGTCATCCCCCTCCCAAGCGCCTTCCGCCACCGGCGAACTGATCGCCAGTTTCCGTCACGGCAAGGGTTTTCTGATTTTCAGTTTGATATTTGGCGTTGTGTTGTTAGGTCTCGCCGGGTTTGTGTTGTATCTGGGCACGATCCTGCCACCGGGCAATGAAGGGCCGGTCAGCCTCCAGACGTCCCGTGGCATGGCCTTCAGCTTCAGCAGCCCCCATACCTTGATTTACGCCACCAGCGCTTTGCTGGCGGTTCTCGGGCTGGGTGTATTTGCCGCTTACGCCTGGCACAGGAAACTGCGTGCGCCGCTTTACGACGTGTATGAGCATGGCATCGAGCGCATCATCAACGATCAGCGCGAATACACCGCCTTTGCCGAGATTGATGACCTGTATCTGTTCGGCTCCGGGCAAACCGTGCTGACCGGCATGATCACCAACGTGGCTTACCGTCGTAATGCCTCCGAGCCGTTTCATCGAGTGATCGAGAGCCTCAAGGGTTTTCACGATTTCCAGCAGTTGGTCCGTGAGCTGCACGTACGTGCACGTCTGCCGGGGGTGCTGGCGACGCTGGAGTCGGGTGGGGCAGTCAGGTTTAATTGCATCAGCTCCGGGCAGGTCTGGGGCAAGCGTGTCAGCGGCAACTTCCTCAAAATCACCACGACGCCGATTGTGGTGAGCCAGGATTTTCTCGAATACCAGGGGCGCAAGGTGCCGATGTCGTCGCTGCGTACCGTCGACCTTAACGCCTGGACCGAAAAGGTGGTGATCAAGGACGAGAGCGGCAAACCCGTGTTGTCGACCATCGCCACCGGCATTCTGAGCCACGACCTGTTCCTCAACACACTCGATGCCGTGTTTGCGGCTGAAGAGCAAGCACGCGAGCCGGCTTGAGCCAATCGTGTCATTCATGAGGATTAAACGATGATCTATCGCGGCGCAGGCTGGCTGACACTGTTCACGCCGGTGGCCATGGTGTTGTTGCTGATGGGGGTGTGGCCCGACCCCAGCGTCAAACCCGGCAATACCTCACTGATGCAACTGTTGATGGGGGTGGGGATTGGCTCGGCCATCAACACCGTGCTGGGCTTTGTCCTGAATCGGCAGGTGCATGAAGATGGCGTGCGCCATCACTTCTTTTTCATGCCCATGCAGTGGCCGGCGCTGGCGATCATGTTTGTCTGCGCGGTGATTGCCCTGCTCAAGTAAGGCCGCCCTTAGGCGGGCGTCCAACTAACGGTTTGAGGGGAACGCGAAGGTTCCTGGCTTTTCGCCCATTATTGAACGCTGCAACCCCTGGAGCCCGTTGGATGAACCGTCAAGACCCACCTCACCTTGTCGCCACGCTTCCCGGAGCGCCAAGCGCTGCAAGCCCTGTCGCGCACCCACCCACCTGGTATTACGGCCCGGATCTACCGAGCGTTGGCGGCAGTGGTCGGGGGATCCTGGGGTTCTACATTGCGCTACTGATGCTGTTGCCGGGCTACGGGGTGGTGATGTTGCTCCTGGCCGGGCTCGGAGCGCTGCAGGGCACGCCGGCCAGCGCTGAATCGAGTTTTACGACGTCGGCGCTCATCCTGTTCATGCTCGGTACCGCAGTGCTCATCGGTGCGATGTTTGCCTGGATGGCCTCTACGCCTCATGTGGAGGCCTTTACGTTCGATGAAAACCAGCAACTGCTCAGCCTCACGGTTATCCGTCGTGGCCGCGGGCCCTACGAAGTGCGGGTGCCATTCAGCAACATCATTTACGTCTGCCCCTACGTCCTCGCCCGGTTTGATCGCCATGGGCATTTCCACCTCGTGGGTCAGGGACCCAAGGACAAGGTTTTCGAATATCGGTTGGGTGAGGGGATCTCTCTGGACGAAATGGCGTTTCATGCTGAGTGGTTGCGGGGAATGATAGGGGCGCGGATGCACGAACTGGTGAATCTGGATAAATGAAACATTCGCGTTAATACCAGACGCGTAGTGTCGGGCCGTCCGCGCTTGAAACCCGCGCGAACGCTACTGCGGCAGCAATGGCATTTAAGTTGATGGGCCCAAATACAGGGCGAAACCTGCCCCAGCCACACGCGCAGCTGATCTTAAAGGCAGTGAACCATGGCTCAGCAGAAAAGCTGAGCCACCGATAGCAGGCAAATCACCTGGACAAAAATCTGAGCTCGAATGGGATGTTTCATCTGTGCGACCCTCCTGTACAGCTGCGGGGGGAAGTGCCGTGCGCGATGTAGATCCTCCCTGGATCGCCAACAACACTCGCAACTGTTCCATTGAGTATAGGCCCTGAAACGAATCTTTCACGATTGGGCCGATTCAATCCGCTGCGGGCTCTGCTTACAACTATCTGCCCAGCCCATTGCACTTTTTTTCATTTATCCAATCTATCCTTGTCCCAGCCCTGCCGATTTCCCGCGTGGGCAAAAGAACCAGATCGGGTGCCGATGGATCGCACGTTACTTTTATTCAAGACTCGACGAGTGCCTCGGCCCCTGTGGCTGGCCGTGGTGTTGATACTCTGCGCCAGTGGCTGCACCCAGCAGCAGGGGCGGGACATCGCCAAGCAGTTCAGCGATGGCAAACCCGATGAATTCTTCCAGACCAGTGTCGATCGCATGGCGACCCTGGGCATGCGCGACAACTTGCAAAGCCTGTATTTGCTCATGAACAAGCTCTATTTGCGCAACCCCAACCAGTGGCGCCAGTCGGGTTATCCCGATGCGGTAAGCGCTGCGCGGGAGATCCGCCTGGCCATTGAGCAGCGCCGCTCATTGCCCGCCCTCGGGGAGCGTCGCGACCTGGCAGCGCTGAGCTACTCCTTGAGCCCTGAGTTTCAGGGCGACCGGGTCGGGGCGTTTATCTATGCCATCGGCAGTATGATCGTGACCGCCCACGGTGGGCGTACCGAGTTCTACATTACCGACTCGATCAACCCGCAGTTCGTCAGCAATGCCGCGCGCAATATCGAGAAGGCCACCTGGCTGCTCAGCAAGCGCCAGGATGCAAACGGTGTCCTGCTCCTGTTTTCCAACGAGATCTCGGAGGAGGGCAGCAACCTGAGTTTCGCCGTCGAGTTCGGCAAGATTGTTGCGCGTCTGGACCTGTTGACCCAGATGCTCGACGAACGCTACCGCCGTATTGGGCTTAACTATGCACAAAGCCTGTTGTTGATGAATTTCCTGCCGGTGCAGTAATTGGGTTGTTCGGTATGCTGTTTCTCCTTTGGATGTAGGAAGCGGCCTATCTTGCATTCCGATGCTTGAAACACCTCCCTGTGCGCAATAGCCTCGGATTTTTCTGAAAAAACGAGGCCCTACCTTGGGTAAGCGAAAAACGGCTTGGCCGACGGACCGCGAAATACGCCTGCGCTTTATCCTTTTCGCTGTGATCGACGCCGCGAGCGTTCACGGCGTCCCCTCTGAGCTGTTGCTGCCCGCGCATAAATTGCTGCGAGACTCGCCGACAGAGGCGCAGTTGCTCGCCGCCCTGGATGAAATTCTGGCCGCTGATGAAATGCATGGGTTCAGGTTGCCACCGGGGTCGGAGGCCGATGAATTGATGCAGTCGCTGGAAAAGCCCGACGGCTAGGCTCATCCGTTAGACCGTTTATTTCCTTAAGATTGGACGAGATTCCTCAATCGAATATCCATGACGTCCATATCCGCCAGGTAACGGATATAAGTAACGCAATAGCGTCCTAATAACTGTTATTACGCCAAATACCGCTGTCTTGTTCGACTAAGCGTGCCTGGGAACACCCGTTCCTGCTGCTCTGCCGGCGTCTTGCGCAGCCTTCAGGTCTCTCTAGAATCGGCGCCAGAACCTAGCCATTTCCTGTCGATTACGGAGTTTCGAACATGATGAATGCAATGCAGATGCCGATGAACACCTCCATGCCAATGATGCCGATGATGGGCATGCCGATGATGATGGCCACCATGAAATGCGAAATGGCCGCTGACGCCATGATGTGCACCATGAAGCCGGCAGCCGGCATGGACATGGCCCAGTTCAAGACCAATGCCGAAATGATGGCGATGATGATGAACTGCGGCATGCCGATGATGATGCAGTGCGCCAACCTGTCGATGATGTGCATGTCGGCGGACGCCATGGCCATGATGACCGGCATGAACATGATGCCGATGATGGGCATGCCCATGCCCATGATGAAGTGCGTCATGGAATGCACCATGATGGCCGACGGCATGATGTGCAAAATGATGCCGATGCCGGGCATGAGCATGGACATGATGAACAACTGCTGCATGCTCATGAACAAAATGATGAACGACTGCGCCATGCCCATGATGATGAGCTGCAACGGCATGCCGATGATGTGCTGCACCTGCTGACAGGTCCCGCGCGATGAATAAACGCCCCGATAAGTCGGGGCGTTTTTTTTGCCGTGATTAATCCAGCCGCTCGGGGTAGGTGATCACCAGGAACGCCACGGCTTCGCTGTCCGCCGGGTTGCGGTAGCGGTGGGGCTGGTCGGCGTAGAACAGGATTGAATCGCCCGTGGACAGCAGGTAGCGCTCGTCATTGACGCTGACTTCCAGTACGCCTTGGGCCACCACCAGGTTTTCCTGGATGCCCGGCCCGTGGCCTTGGGAGACTTCCTCGCCGAGTGCCCGCAGGCGAATCTCGTAGAACTCGGACTGGCGTGCCGTATCGTAGGGAAACAATGCGCGGCTGATAAACGCGCCATCGGCACTCACCAGGCGCTTGCTCTGCTGCGCCGGCAACACTTCCACTCCTTCGAACGCGCGATCTTCCAGGAACGCCGCCACCGACACCTTCAAGCCCTTGGCAATTTTGCACAACACCTTGATCGACGGCACGCTGCGCCCGGATTCGATCTGCGCCAGCATTGCCCGGCTCACGCCGCAGGCGCGTGCCAGGGCGTCCAGTGACAAGTACCGTTTGCTGCGCAGGCGTTGCAGGTTATGCGCCACGCACAGGCTGATCACATCGTCATCGGTGTTGGGCTTGGGCAGCGGTTCGGGCGGTTCGGGAATCACATGCAGGAAATTCATTGGCCTACGCCCGGCGTGTATCGCTGGGCGTTGCGGCGTGGGTGGTAAACACCGCCAACCCTGCGCGCGCTGCGTACATCGCCCACATCAACTCGGCCGCAGCACGTGCCTGGCGGCGTTTGCGGTGGAGGGTAAAGTCGATGACGGTGGCGGATGCAGGCATGGGAGGCGATCTCGTAGGTGACTCGATGGCTCCACAGTAATGGGTACTGGTTATTTCTTTAAATACTGAGTTTGCATGTATTAATTCGATTTTGGACTTAAAAAATAAATCCGATCCGACGCTGTTGTGGGAAGCGTCTGGTCCGTTATCAAGGCGTGACTTGGCGGGCATCGTTGTCTTCCCATCACTGTTCGCGTGACGGCCCAGCCTTTCACGCCCCCGAATTCCAAGGATCCGCCCATGCTGCTGCGCCCACCTCCGTTCCTGTTTGCCGCCCTGACCTTTAGCTCCCTGGTGCACGCCGAAGACCTGCAATTGGCACCGGTCGAAGTCACCACGCCCGAGGCCGGCGCCGGCGAAGTGGCCCAGGCGCAGCTCAAGAGCGTGCCCGGCGCCACCAATTACATCGACATGAGCAGCGTGCAGCAGGGGCGGGTGAGTACCAACGAAGACGTGTTCAAGTACCAGCCGGGTGTGTATGCCAAGGCGGCGAATAACGAAGGGGTGAAGCTGTCCATTCGCGGTTCGGGCTTGAACCGCAGCCCAGGAGCCCACGCCTCCGGGCTCTATGAGATGTTCGATGGCTTGCCGCTGACCGGCCCCGGCGGCACCCCTTATGAACTCAAGGACCCGCTGTGGCAAAGCCGCGTCGAGGTGCTGCGCGGCGCCAACGGTTTTGATCAAGGCGCGTTGGCCCTGGGCGGCGCGGTCAACTACGTGACCCATACCGGCTACGATGCGCCCAAGCTGCAAGTGCGCTACGAAGCCGGCAGCCGTGGCTATGCCCAGCGCGAGATCAGTTCTGGCCAGGTGCTGGGGGATGCCGACTACTACTTCAGCCTCACCGACTCGGAATCCGACGGCTACCAGCGCCAGAGCGCCGCCACCGGCAAGGGCATGGCCGCCAACTTCGGCTACCGCTTCAACCCGGACCTGGAAACCCGCTTTTATTTCCGCTACCGCGAAACCACCAACGACACCCCCGGCAAACTCACCCGCGCCCAGATCAGCCACGACCCGCGTGCCGCCAACAGTCTCAACGTTGCCCGCGATTCCAAGCGCCTGCAACCGGGTTCCACCTGGATCGCCAACAAGACCACCTTGCAGTTGGACGACAATTCGCGCCTGGAAGTCGGGCTGGCCTATCACGATTACCCGATGGACCTGCGCGAAGGCACCAACCGTCTCAAGGTGGCCTACACCGATATCAGCAGCACCCTGAATTACATCCGCCAGGACACGCTGTTCGGCCACGACAGCAAAACCACCCTCGGCCTGCGCACCACCCAGGCGATGCCCAACAACGGCACGTCGGAATACGTGCGCACGCCGGCCGGCAACACCGCAACCTATACCCCCGGCACCAAGACCCGCGACTACAGCTACCTGGGGTCCGACACCGTGCTGCATATCGGCAACGACCTGGAGCTGGTCCAGGACCTGTGGCTGACCACCGGCCTGGCCGCGATCTACACCCGCCGTGAGACCCAGGTCACCTATCCCGAAGGCCAGGCACCGCTCAGCCAGCATGACTGGGACTACGCGCCGCGCATCGGCCTACGCTATGACTTCACCCCGCAGCTGCAGGTGTACGGCAACCTGAGCCGCTCGGTCGAGCCGCCGCATGCGTGGTCGATGATCTGGGGTTCCAACAAGTACTTTCCAGCGGGCAGCGGCCCGGCCACTGGATTACAGCGCGAAGGCGTCAGCCTGAAAAACCAGACCGCCACCACCCTGGAAATCGGTGGCCGTGGCGAAGCATGGCTCGGCCAGTGGGACCTGGCGCTGTACCGCTCCGAAGTACGCCATGAACTGCTCACCGTGGAAACCCGGGCCCAGACCTCGACCAGCAATGCCATCCTCGCCGAGTCCAACGCCAGCCCCACGGTGCACCAGGGCGTGGAACTGGGCCTGCTCAGCCCGCTGTGGGACGGTGGCCGCAGCGGCAAGCTCGACCTGCGCCAAGCCTATACCTTCAGCGACTTCCACTACCGCGACGACGACCGTTTCGGAGGCAACCGCTTGCCGGGCATCCCCCAGCACTACTATCAGGCGCAACTGCGCTATAGCCACCCGACGGGTTTCTACACCGGCCTCAATACCGAGTATTCCTCACGGGTGGCGGTGGACTACGCCAATTCCTATTACGCCGCGTCCTACACCCTTCTGGGCGCGACCTTCGGCTACGACGCACCCAAGCAGGACTGGCAAGCCTGGGTCGACCTGCGCAACCTCACCAACCGTCGCTACGCCAACACCGTCACGCCGGGCTACGACGACAAGGGCCTGGATGTCGCACGCTCAACCCCGGCCGATGGCCGCGGGATCTACACCGGTGTCTCATGGAGCTGGCGCTAAGAGGACACACAGTTACCTGCTGCATGGAGATCAAACTGTGGGAGGGGGCTTGTGCGCCCCTTGCCCCACTATCGTTTTACTGGCATTGTTTGCGCAATTGGTAACTCTTCCCATTTGAGACTCTTTTGCGCATGCATGACATTCCGGCCGAGCTGGGCGATTCAGTGCGTCAGCAGACCCTTACGGCGATGTACCGCGAGCACCACGGCTGGTTGCAAGGCTGGCTGCGCAGAAAACTGGGGTGTTCCCAGCACGCCGCCGACCTGGCCCACGATGCCTTCATCCGTGTGCTGATGCTGGCCGAGCCGCAAAATATCCAGGAACCCCGGGCCTTCCTGGCCACCACGGCGGGGCGCCTGCTGATCGATGGCGCCCGGCGTCGACGCATTGAAAAAGCCTACATGGAAGCCCTGGTGATCCAGGGCGAGGATGCCGGCATGCCCGACCCGGCCGCGATCCATGTGGCCCTGCAAGCCCTGGAACGCATCGCCGAAATGCTTGCCGGCTTGCCCGCCAAGGCTCGCGAAGCCTTCCTGTTGAGTCGCCTCGACGGGCTGACCTACAGCGAAATCGCCACGCGCCTGGAGGTGTCCGCCAGCACTGTCAAAAACTACATCTCCAGCGCCCTGGTGCACTGCTACCACAGCCTGCACGCGGCAGACCCGCTGGCATGAGTTCCGAACAGATCATCCAGCAAGCGGCGAATTGGCTGACCCGCCTGCACGACGAAGAGGTCAGCGACGCCGAGCGTCAGGCCTTCAACGCCTGGTGCCAGGCCGACCCTCGCCACGCGGTTGCCATCGACCGCATGCGCGCGCTGTGGGGCAGCCTCGATACCTTGCCTGCACAACCCGCACACGTGGCCCTGAACCGCGCATTTGCCCCGCGTCACGCGCGCGGTGCCCAGGCGATGGGCGTGCTCGGCGTATTACTCTGCGGCTGGCTGGGCCTTACGCACCTGCCGGTGTGGATGGCCGACCAGCGCACCGACGTGGGCGAGCGGCGCCAGATCGCTCTTGAAGACGGCAGCCAGTTGCAACTCAACAGCAACTCGGCGGTGGACGTGAAATTCGACGGCCACCAACGGGTGATCGAACTGCTGCAAGGCGAACTCTGGGTCGACGTGGCCAAGGATGCGCAACGGCCCTTCGTGGTGCGTACCGACCAAGGCACGGCGACGGCACTGGGCACGCGTTATTTGGTCAGGCGCGCGCCAGACGGCACGACGGTGGTGACGGTGATCGAGTCCACCGTGGGGGTCAAAGGGGACAGCAGCGAAGGGGTCAAGGTCACTGCCGGCCAGCGTTCGATCCTCGACCATGGTCGCGCCCAACCGCCCCAGGCCACCGACGACACCGACCCGGACGCCTGGACCCGTGGCCTGCTCAAGGTCAACGACCAACCCCTGAGCGAAGTGCTGCAAACCCTGGCCAGCTACCGCCACGGCCTGCTGCGCTTCGACCCCCAGGCCTTGCAGAACCTGCGGGTGACGGGGGTGTTCAAGCTGGATGACACGGCGGCGGCGCTGTCGACCCTGGCGGATAACCTGCCGATCCAGGTGGAGTACTTCACCGACCTGCTGGTGGTGGTCAAGCCGCGCTAGCGTTCGTTCTGGCGCAGGCGCTTGTACAGGGTGTTGCGGCTCACGCCCAGCTCCCGCGCCAGGTGGGAAATATTCCCGCCGGCGGCCTTCAAGCGCTGGGTCAGGTCGATGCTGGCATCCAGGTGTTCACTGGCGGGCAGTGGCGCCGTCAGGTTCAAATCGACAAAAAAATCGTCCGGCAGATGCTCCGGACGGATCGGCTGTTCCTCGGCCATCGCCAGCGCCACCTGCAGCACGCTGCTCACCTGGCGCAGGTTGCCGGGCCACGGGTGCTGTTCGAACAGCGCCAGCACCTCGGCGCTGAGCCCGGCCCATTGGCTTGGCTCCCGGTGTTGCTGCCACAGCTGCTGGAACAGCGCCCGCTTGTCGCTGCGCTCGCGTAACGGCGGCAATTCAAGGGTCAGGCCGCCGATGCGGTAGTACAAGTCCTCGCGAAAGCGCCCGGCCTGGACCTGCTCGCGCAAGGCTCGGTTAGTGGCCGAGATGATGCGCAAATCCACCGGGAACAACTCGCTGCTGCCCACCGGCTGCACACAACGCTCCTGCAATACCCGCAGCAGGCGCGCTTGCGTCGGCAGCGGCATATCGCCGATTTCATCGAGGAACAGCGTGCCCTTGTCGGCCTTGCGGATCAGGCCGATGCTGCCTTTCTGGTTGGCGCCGGTGAACGCGCCTTTTTCGTAGCCGAACAGTTCCGATTCCACCAGCTCGGCGGGAATCGCCGCACAGTTCACCGCGATAAACGCCTGCTGGCTGCGGGAACTGGCCTGATGCAGGGCCTTGACGAAGACTTCCTTGCCCACCCCGGTTTCCCCGTGGATCAGCAGCGGGATGTCCTTCTCCAGCAGGCGCTCGGCCTGGCGCACGGCTTTTTCCACGCGCACATCACCAAAGTGCAAGGTCTTCAGGCCAATCGCGGCGGGCTTTGGCGCAACGGGCTCGCTGAACACGCGGGCCTGCACCGGCATCTGCTTCGGCCGCTTCAGCAGGCACTGGAAGCGATTGCGTCCGGCCGCCTGCAGCGAAAAGGGCAGGCCCTCCGGCTGATTGAGCAACTCCAGCAGCGACACCTTGAACAGACTGTCGATCATCACCCGCGACAGACTGATGCCCAGCAGGTTGTCGGCCCGGCGGTTGGCCGAGAGCACCTGGCCGCTCTCGTCAAAGATCAGCAGGCCCGCCCATTGGCTGTCGAGGTTGCTCAGGCCGGTGTTGAAGGTCAGCTGGAAGTGTTCGCCGCGAAACAGGTTGAGGATCAGCCGGTTTTCCACGGTCTGGCTCATCATCTTGACCATGCCCAGGGTGTGGGAGGGCGGCAGGTAGCTGTCGCTGGACACATCCAGCACCGCGATGATTTCGCGCTGGGCATCGAAGATCGGCGCTGCCGAGCCGGTCATGAAGCGGTTGGCCTTGAGGAAGTGTTCGTCATGTTCGATATGCACCGCCTGGGCGCAGGCCAGCGCGGTGCCGATGGCATTGGTGCCGCTGGAACGCTCCATCCAGCTTGCGCCGGCGCTGAACCCCCGGGCCAGCTTGGGCTCGATAAAGCGCTGGGTGCCCCAGCTGGTCAGCACCTGGCCCTGGTTGTCGGCCAGCATGATCAGGCAGTTGGAATTGCTCAGGATGTTTTCGTAGTAGGGCAGGACTTCCTGGTGCGTGGTCTGCACCAGGGAATGCTGGCTTTCCAGCAATTGGCTGATGCCCTCGGCGGGCAGTTGATCGAAGCTGGGCGTGCTCTGGTGGTCCAGGCCGAAGGCGCGGCAACGGCGCCAGGATTCCTGGATAAGGGTGTCGTGAGCCAGGGGTTCGGCCATGGGGCGACCTTCTTTTTATTGTTTTGGGGTCTTGCACAATCAACGGATGCAACGAAGTCAATCGGGTTCAAAGAGTGTTGTTCATAACTGTTCATTGTCAACCCCCGGATTGTTCAGTTGTTCAGCCAGACCTGTTCATTTCTGTTCGCTCCTGAACATCACGTTCAACCCATTTCCTTGCGGATCAAGCACCTGCCGTTTTTGGCATGAAACTCGCTCTGACGACTGGCCAGATTCATTCCAATAATAAAAAGGTCGTGTCATGTCATTGACCCTGGAACATGTCTCCCGCGTCGTCGAAGGCCAAACCTGGATCGACGACGCCAACCTGCGCTTCGAAGCCGGCTCCTTCAACGTCCTGCTTGGCCGCACCCTGTCCGGCAAGACCAGCCTGATGCGCCTGATGGCGGGCCTGGACAAGCCCGACAGCGGGCGCATCCTGATGAACGGCGTGGATGTCACGCAAAAGCCGGTGCGCCTGCGCAACGTGTCGATGGTGTATCAGCAGTTCATCAACTACCCGACCATGACCGTGTTCGAAAACATCGCCTCGCCGTTGCGCCAGGCCGGTGTGTCCAACGAGCTGATCCAGAGCAAGGTGCTGGAAACCGCGCGGATGCTGCGCATCGAGAAATTCCTGCAACGTCACCCGCTGGAGTTGTCCGGGGGCCAGCAGCAACGCACGGCCATGGCCCGCGCGTTGGTGAAAGATGCCGAACTGATCCTGTTCGACGAGCCGCTGGTGAACCTGGACTACAAACTGCGCGAAGAGCTGCGTCAGGAAATGCGCGAGCTGTTCAAGGCGCGGCACACCATCGCCATCTACGCCACCACCGAACCGAACGAGGCCCTGGCCCTGGGCGGCACCACCACCATTCTTCACGAAGGCCGGGTGATCCAGAGCGGCAAGGCTGCCGAGGTGTATCACCAACCACAAACGGTGTTGGCCGCCGAGCTGTTTTCCGAGCCGCCGATCAACCTGATGCCGGGACGTATCAGCGGTAACGAGGTGAGCTTCGCCAATTTCGTGCACTTCCCGCTGAACGTCGACCTGCGCCCCATCGGCGAAGGCGAATTCCGCTTTGGTGTGCGCCCCAGCCATATCAGCCTGGTGCCGAGCAACGACGACGACCTCGAGCTGGCGGTGACCGTGGAAGTCGCCGAGATCAGCGGTTCGGAAACCTTCCTGCATGTGCGCAGCGAGCACTTCCTGCTGGTGCTGCACCTGCCGGGGGTGCATGAGTACGACGTCGACGCGCCGATCCGCGTGTACATCCCCACCCATAAACTGTTTGTGTTCGATGGCCAGGGCCGTTTGGTCCAGGCCCCCGGGCGCCGCGTCGCGAGGGTTGCCTGATGGCCGAGATCCATTTGCAGAACCTGGCGCACAGCTACAGTCCCACGCCGAGCGGCCCTGAGGACTACGCTATCCGGGCAATGAATCACGTGTGGGAGCAGGGCGGTGCCTACGCCTTGCTCGGGCCGTCGGGCTGCGGCAAGTCGACGTTGCTCAACATCATCTCCGGCCTGCTCAGCCCGTCCGAAGGGCAGGTGCTGTTCGATACCCGAGTGGTCAACGACCTCACCCCGGAAAAACGCAACATCGCCCAGGTGTTCCAGTTCCCGGTGGTGTACGACACCATGACCGTGTTCGATAACCTGGCCTTTCCCCTGCGAAACCAGGGCATGGCCGAGGCGAAAATTCACAGCAAGGTGCAGGAAATCGCCGAAGTCCTCGACCTGCAAAACCTGCTGAGCAAAAAAGCCCGCAACCTCACCGCCGACGAAAAACAGAAAGTCTCCATGGGCCGTGGCCTGGTGCGGGATGATGTGTCGGCCATCCTCTTTGACGAACCGCTGACGGTGATCGACCCGCACCTGAAGTGGAAGCTGCGGCGCAAGCTCAAGCAGATCCATGAGCAGTTCAATATCACCATGGTCTACGTCACCCATGACCAGCTTGAGGCCTCGACCTTCGCCGACAAGATCGCGGTGATGTACGGCGGGCAGATCGTGCAGTTCGGCACGCCCCGTGAGTTGTTCGAGCGGCCCAGCCACACCTTTGTCGGCTATTTCATCGGTAGCCCTGGGATGAATCTGATCGAGGTGCAGGCCGAGGCCGGTGGTGTGCGCTTTGCCAGCACGCTTCTGCCGTTGTCCGAGGCCTTGCAGCAACGCATTGCCGGCAGCGACTACAAGACGCTGCAGGTGGGGATCCGCCCGGAATTCATTCACGTATGGGACGAGTACAACCCTGACGCCCTGCAAGCCGATGTCACTCACCTCGAAGACCTCGGCACCTACAAGATCATGACCCTCAACCTCGACGGCGCCACCCTCAAAGTGCGCCTGGCCGAAGACAAACCGGTGCCCGAGGGCAGGGCGTCCATCAGCTTTCCCGCGCAGTGGCTGATGGTGTATGCCGACGATTACCTGCTGGAGGTGCAGCCATGAACAAGGTGCAGAACAACAAGGCCTGGTGGCTGGTGTTGCCGGTGTTCCTGCTGGTGGCGTTCAGTGCGGTGATCCCGATGATGACGGTGGTCAACTATTCGGTGCAGGACATCTTCGACCAGTCCAGCCGCTACTTTGTCGGCGCCGACTGGTACAAACAGGTGCTGCTCGACCCGCGCCTGCACGACTCGCTGCTGCGCCAGTTCATCTACTCGGCCTGCGTGCTGCTGATCGAAATCCCCCTGGGCATCGCCATCGCCCTGACCATGCCGACCAAGGGCCGCTGGTCGTCGCTGGTGCTGATCATCCTCGCCATTCCGCTGCTGATTCCGTGGAACGTGGTGGGCACCATCTGGCAGATCTTCGGCCGCGCCGATATCGGCCTGTTGGGCTACAGCCTCAACGCCCTGGGCATCAGCTACAACTACGCGGCCAACACCATGGACGCCTGGGTCACCGTGCTGGTGATGGATGTGTGGCACTGGACCTCACTGGTGGCGCTGCTGTGTTATTCCGGGCTGCGAGCGATCCCGGATGTGTACTACCAGGCCGCACGTATCGATCGGGCTTCGGCGTGGGCGGTGTTCCGGCATATCCAGTTGCCGAAGATGAAAAGCGTGCTGCTGATCGCGGTGATGCTGCGCTTCATGGACAGCTTCATGATCTACACCGAGCCCTTCGTCCTCACGGGGGGCGGGCCGGGTAATGCCACGACGTTCCTCAGTCAGACGCTGACCCAGATGGCCGTAGGCCAATTCGACCTGGGCCCGGCGGCGGCGTTTTCCCTGGTGTACTTCCTGATCATCCTGTTGGTGTCCTGGCTGTTCTACACCGCCATGACCCACTCCGACGCCAACCGCTGAGGCCGCCAACATGAGCAAGCGCAAGGTTATTCCGCTGCTGATCTACATCCTGTTCCTGCTGGTGCCGATCTACTGGCTGCTGAACATGTCCTTCAAGAGCAACACCGAAATCCTCGGCGGCCTGACCCTGTTTCCGCAGGATTTCACCCTGGCCAACTACAAGGTGATCTTCACCGACCCGAGCTGGTACACCGGTTACCTCAACTCGCTGTACTACGTGAGCCTGAACACGGTGATTTCCCTGAGCGTGGCGTTGCCGGCAGCCTATGCCTTCTCGCGCTACCGCTTCCTGGGTGACAAGCACCTGTTCTTCTGGCTGTTGACCAACCGCATGGCGCCACCGGCGGTGTTCCTGCTGCCGTTTTTCCAGCTGTATTCGTCCATCGGCCTGTTCGACACGCACATCGCCGTGGCCTTGGCCCACTGCCTGTTCAACGTACCGCTGGCGGTGTGGATCCTGGAGGGCTTCATGTCCGGGGTGCCCAAGGAAATCGACGAAACCGCCTACATCGACGGCTATAGTTTTCCCAAGTTCTTCGTGAAGATTTTTATCCCGTTGATCGGCTCCGGCATCGGTGTGACCGCGTTTTTCTGCTTCATGTTTTCCTGGGTCGAGCTGCTGCTGGCGCGCACCCTGACCTCGGTCAACGCCAAGCCCATCGCGGCGGTGATGACCCGCACGGTGTCGGCCTCGGGTATCGATTGGGGCGTGCTGGCAGCGGCGGGGGTGTTGACCATCCTGCCCGGCATGCTGGTGATCTGGTTTGTTCGCAACCACGTGGCCAAGGGCTTTGCCCTGGGCCGGGTCTGAGGAGTCGATGATGGAATGGATGGCCTGGACCACCCCTACTGCACTGTTCTTTGGCGGCATTGCCCTGATTCTGGCGGGCATGACCACCTGGGAGCTGCGCTCGCCGAGCATCCCGCGGCGCGGCGTCCTGCCGATCAGCACCACCCGTGGTGATCGCTTGTTTATCGGTCTTCTCGGCAGCGCCTACCTGCATTTGCTGGTGATCGGCGTTACCGACTGGAGCATCTGGGTAGCGTCCGCGCTCTCCCTGGTATGGCTGTTGAGTGTGATGCGTTGGGGCTAGTGCCCTTATGAATAAACAACCAGGAGGTCTCTATGTTGAATAAGAACAATAAGCTGCGACATAGCATTTCATTGGCCGCCGTACTGGCCCTCAGCGGTTTGAGCGCTTCGGCCTGGGCTGATGCGTATGAAGATGCGGCGAAGAAATGGATCGGCAGCGAGTTCAAGCCGTCGACCCTCACGGCCGACCAGCAGCTTGAGGAGTTGAAGTGGTTTATCAAGGCCGCCGAACCGTTCCGTGGGATGAAGATCAACGTGGTGTCGGAAACCCTCACCACCCACGAGTACGAATCCAAGGTGCTGGCCAAGGCCTTCAGCGAAATCACCGGCATCAAGCTGACCCACGACCTGCTGCAGGAAGGCGACGTGGTGGAGAAACTGCAAACCCAGATGCAGTCCGACAAGAATATCTATGACGGCTGGGTCAACGATTCCGACTTGATCGGTACGCACTTTCGCTATGGCAAGACCGAATCCATCACCGACCTGATGGCCAACGAAGGCAAGGCCTTCACCTCGCCCACCCTGGATATCAAGGACTTTATCGGCATCTCCTTCACCACCGCGCCGGACGGCAAGATCTACCAGTTGCCCGACCAGCAATTCGCCAACCTCTACTGGTTCCGCGCCGACTGGTTCGAGCGTCCGGAGCTGAAAGCCAAGTTCAAGGAAAAATACGGCTATGACCTCGGCGTGCCGGTGAACTGGTCGGCCTATGAAGACATCGCCAAATTCTTCAGCGAAGACGTCAAGGAAATCGACGGCAAGCGCATCTATGGGCACATGGACTACGGCAAGAAAGACCCGTCCCTGGGCTGGCGCTTCACCGATGCCTGGTTCTCCATGGCCGGCGGCGGCGACAAGGGCCTGCCCAACGGTTTGCCGGTGGACGAGTGGGGCATCCGCGTGGAGGACTGCCACCCGGTAGGCTCCAGCGTCACCCGTGGCGGCGACACCAACGGCCCGGCGGCGGTGTTCGCCACGCAGAAATACGTGGACTGGATGAAAGCCTATGCGCCACCGGAAGCGGCGGGCATGACCTTCTCCGAATCCGGCCCGGTGCCGTCCCAGGGCAACATCGCCCAGCAGATCTTCTGGTACACCGCGTTTACCGCCGACATGACCAAGCCGGGCCTGCCGGTGGTGAATGCCGACGGCACGCCGAAATGGCGCATGGCGCCGTCGCCGGTCGGGCCGTATTGGGAAAAAGGCATGAAGAAGGGGTACCAGGACGTGGGTTCCTGGACCTTCCTCAAGTCCACCCCGGAGAAACAGAAACTCGCGGCCTGGCTCTACGCGCAGTTCGTCACCTCGAAAACCGTGTCCCTGAAGAAAACCATCGTTGGCCTGACGCCGATTCGTGAGTCCGACATCAACTCCCAGGCCATGACCGACATGGCGCCGAAACTCGGTGGCCTGGTGGAGTTCTACCGCAGCCCGGCGCGGGTCGAGTGGACCCCGACCGGTACCAACGTGCCGGACTACCCACGTCTGGCGCAACTGTGGTGGAGCAATATCGCCGCCGCCGCCAGCGGCGAGAAAACCCCGCAACAGGCCCTCGACAACCTGGCCAAGGAGCAGGACGCGATCATGACGCGCCTGGAGCGCTCCAAGGTGCAACCGGTGTGCGGCCCGAAAATGAACCCCGAGCGTGACGCGGAATACTGGTTCGACCAGCCGGGCGCGCCGAAACCGAAACTGGCCAACGAGAAACCGAAAGGCGAGACCGTGGCCTATGGCGATCTGCTCAAGCAGTGGGAGGCAGCGCGTAAGTAAACGTGCCGGGGCGTGGAACACAAAACGGCACCCAGGTGCCGTTTTGTTTTGGTGCAAACATAAAGGCGCAGCTCTGTGACCGATGGCGCGCGGTGGTCAGGTAATCCTGAGTATGGGTGTCTACACAATTTTCATTGGTCTGTGGCGAGGAAGCTTGCTTCCGTGGCGGCCTTCGGGCCGACCATGTATTTGGAGTTGACCGAGTACATATCCGTTGCTGCGGTCACGGCTGCCTACGGTTCCGCTCTTACAGCGGGTCACTTTTGGAAAGACCCAAAAGTAACCAAAAGGTCTTCGCCCCAACACTCGGCACCTCGCCTAGGCTCGGTGTGCCCTCACTCCGGCTTTGGAGCGTGGGCCGCCGCGATGGGCCATCCCTGGCCCAGCGCGGCTAACCCGGCGTCCTGCCGGGTTACCCACGCTCCAAAGCCTGCGTTCGGCCAGCGTGTTTGACGGGGCGATTTGAGATCAAAAGCCGAAGCGCGGCGGCCTTAGAGCCGACCGGAGTTGGGTCTGGTGTACTCGGTTAAAAATGTGGGAGGGGCGGTGCGACGATTCGACTTGCCCCCGATAGCGCCGGGTCAGTTAAAAAATAAGTGACTGACACTCCCTCATCGGGGGCAAGTCGAATCGTCGCACCGCCCCTCCCACATTTGGATCTCCACATATCAGCTAGAACTCGGTCTGCTTTTGCTCTGCTTTTGCTCTGGCTTTTGATCTTGATCCTAGGCGCCCCGTTAACCACGCTGGCCGAACGCAGGCTTGAATCCGTGGGTAACCCGGCAGGACGCCGGGTTAGCCGTCCTGGGCCAGGGATGGCCCATGACGGCGGCCCACGGATTCAAGCCTGCGTTCGGGCATACCGAGCCTAGGCGAGGTACCGAGTGGTGGGGCAAGAGCCCTTTGGTTACTTTGGGGCTTTTCCAAAGTGACCCGCCGTAAGGGCGGAACCGTAGGCAGCCGTGACCGCAGCAACGGATATGTACTCGGTCAAACCCAACGACATGGTCGGCCCGAAGGCCGCCACGGAACCAACCGCCCTCACCACAAAGAGATTTTTCAGCCTGAAAGACAGACTCGCTAGCCAGCGCTTGCGACAACCCCCTGTTCGGTAAACCACCGCTGATCCTTCAGGAACAAGGACCCAGAATTGCCCGGCCTGTCACCCTGCGGTCATAAACCAGACGGAAGGCACTCAAGTCGCCTCAAGTTGCAAGTTACAGCGCAGATAACAACTATGTCACTTACATCCGCAACAACGTTCAAGGATCGAACTCATGCCCCAGCGCCAATCCAGCCGCCTGCCTCTTCCCGTTTATCCGCGTTTTCGCTGGTTCGCTTTGATCCCGGTCGTGCCCGCCGTGTTGTGGATACTTGTGCAATCAACCTCGCCGGCCAATCTGCTGGCTTGCACGGTACTGGTGCTGATCGGCCTCGGTGCCTGTGCCTGGAGTGCGAGTTCGCAGCGCAACGCAATGCAGCAAGCGCTTGCACAGGCGGATCAGTCAGATGCGCACGCGGCGCACGACGGCATGGCCTCCCGTGCCCAGCTCGATGAGGTATTGCTGGGCGCCATGCCCATCTGGGCCAAGCAGGTGGAAAGCTCGCGCCATCAGACCGAAGAAGCGATCGTGAGCCTGGCCAACCGTTTCACCGGGATCGCCGCACGCTTGCAGGAAACGGTACAAGCCTCGCAGCACGCGGCCGGCGAACTGGACGGGCAGGCCGCCGACGGTGCGCTTGAGGTGCTGGCACGCAGTGACAGCGAGCTGAGCCAGGTGATCAATTCGCTCAAGGCCACCCAAACCAGCCGTGACCAGACCCTGGCCCAGGTCCGCAGCCTGACCGCCTACACCGGCGAACTGCGGACCATGGCCGCCGATGTGGCGGCGATCGCCGCGCAAACCAACCTGCTGGCCCTCAACGCCGCCATCGAGGCGGCGCGTGCCGGTGAGGCCGGGCGCGGTTTTGCGGTGGTGGCCGACGCGGTGCGCAGCCTGTCGAGCAAATCCAGTGAAACCGGCCAGCAGATGTCGGCCAAGGTCGACATCATCAACAACGCCATTACGCAATTGGTCCAGGCCGCGTCCAGCAGTGCCGACCAGGACAGCCATTCGGTGGCCGAGTCCGAAAACAGTATTCAAGTGGTGCTCGAACGCTTCCAGAACATCACCGGGCGCCTGGCCGAGTCCGCCGACCTGCTCAAGCAGGAAAGCTACGGCATCCGGGATGAGATGACCGAAGTGCTGGTCAACCTGCAATTCCAGGACCGGGTCAGCCAGATCCTCAGCCACGTGCGCGACAACATGCAGGCCCTGCATGAGCACCTCCTGCAGGCCAGCCAGGCCCCGGACCAGCCGGTGGCCGTCGACGCCCGCCAATGGCTGGCGCGCATGGAAGCCACCTATGCCACCGACGAGCAACGGCGCCTCCATCATGGAGAGGCGGCCGTGCAGCAGAATTCTCAAGACATCACCTTCTTTTAGGAGTACATCATGGCGAAGAGTGTATTAGTGGTCGACGACTCCAGCAGCGTGCGGCAAGTGGTCGGCATAGCCTTGAAAAGCGCCGGTTACGACGTCATCGAGGCCAGCGACGGCAAGGATGCCCTGGGCAAGCTGACCGGGCAGAAAGTGCACCTGATCATCAGCGACGTGAACATGCCCAACATGGACGGCATCACCTTCGTCAAGGAGGTCAAGAAGCTGGCCAACTACAAGTTCACCCCGATCATCATGCTCACCACCGAGTCCCAGGAATCGAAGAAGGCCGAGGGCCAGGCCGCCGGCGCCAAGGCCTGGGTGGTCAAGCCGTTCCAGCCTGCGCAGATGTTGGCAGCTGTGTCTAAACTGATCCTGCCTTGACCCCGGCGCCAGGGAGGCTCCCATGCCGATTACCACTGAAACACTCGACGACACGGCCCACGTGCGCATTGACGGCGAGCTTACGATCTACACCGTAGCGGAACTGGCGGCGGCGCTGCTGCCGCAGATGGGCGCGGCACCCCGCCTGGAGCTGGACCTGTCTGAGGTCACGGAAATGGATGGCGCCGGCTTGCAGTTGCTCGCGGTCATCCGGCGTGAGGCCGGTAATGCCGGCATAGCCTTGAGCGTGACCGGCCAGAGCCAGGCGGTCACGCAGGCGCTCCAACTGTGTCGCAGCGCGGCCTCATAGCCGCGCTTCCCAGGTTTTTTGATCGACAAGGAAAGTCACGGTGAGCATCAATCTCGATCAGGCACAACAGACATTCATCGTTGAGGCGCGCGAGCTGTTGCAGGCCATGGAGCAATCCCTGCTGCAATTGGAAAGCGAGCCCGGCGACCAGGATGCCATCGGCGCGATTTTCCGCGCCGCGCACACCATCAAGGGTTCGGCGGGCCTTTTCGGCCTGGCGTCGATCGTCGGGTTCACCCATATCGTCGAAGACGTGCTTGACCGCCTGCGCGAAGGCAGTGTGGCGGTGGACGCCGCCTTGATCGCGCTGCTGCTCAAGTGCGGCGACCACATACTCGAACTGGTCGAAGTGGTCGCTGACCGCGGTGAAACGCCGACCCCTGCCGCTCTGGAGCGCGGCGAGGCATTGCGCGAGGCGCTGAGTGCCTACCAGCCGATGCGAACCGCCGTTGCCAGCGTCGAAACCGCCGAGGTGACCGACGACGTGGCGGTCGAAGTGCTTTGGCATATTTCCCTGCGCTTCGGCACGGATGTGTTCCGTAATGGCATGGACCCGCTGTCATTTCTGCGCTACCTCGAGACCTTGGGGCAGTTGATACAGGTCGCCACCCTGACCGACAGCATCCCGCCCATGGACAGCTGGGACCCGGAAAGCTGCTACCTGGGTTTCGAGATCGACCTGCGCTCGACCGCCAGCCATGCCAGCCTCAACGAGGTGTTCGATTTCGTGCGTGACGACTGTGACGTGCACATCAGTGCCGTCGATGAAGCGCCCGACAGCACCCAGGCCCCGGCGGGCGAACCGGGCACGCAGGCCGAGCCAGCCCTTGTGACGGCTGCACCGCAGCGCCTGGCGACCGGCGAAGCGAAAAGCCGCGACGGCAATTACGTGCGCGTCAACGCCGACAAACTCGACGAATTGATTAATCTGGTCGGCGAGCTGGTCATCGCCAGCGCCGGCGCGAACCTGCTGGCCCGGTCCTGTAACAACGACCCGTTGCACGAGGCCTCCTCGACAGTCTCGGGGCTGGTGGAAGAGATCCTCGATGGCGCCCTGCATTTGCGCATGATCCCCATCGGCGACACGTTCAACCGCTTTCGCCGCGTGGTGCGCGATATCAGCCAGGAGCTGGGCAAGGACATCGAACTGAGCATCAGCGGCGCGGAAACCGAACTGGACAAGACCGTGGTCGAGAAGATCGGCGACCCGCTGATGCACCTGTTGCGCAACGCCATGGACCACGGTATCGAAAGCGCCGATGCGCGGCGTGCGGCCGGCAAGTCGGCCAAGGGCCATCTGAGCCTCAATGCCTACCACGACTCGGGGAGCATCGTCATCGAGATCGCTGACGACGGCGCCGGCCTCAACCGCGATCGCATCCTGCAAAAGGCCCAGGAGCGCGGGCTGGTGGCCAGCGGTGCGGTGCTCACCGACCAGGAGATCTACAACCTGATCTTCGAAGCCGGGTTCTCCACCGCCGAGGCGGTGACCAACCTGTCCGGGCGCGGTGTCGGCATGGACGTGGTCAAGCGCAATATCACCTTGCTGCGCGGCACCGTCGACCTCGACAGCCGCCCCGGCCAGGGCACCGTGGTGCGTATTCGCTTGCCGCTGACCCTGGCGATCATCAATGGGTTCCTGGTCGGCATCGACCAATCCACCTACGTGATTCCCCTGGACATGGTCCAGGAGTGTATCGAGCTGGATGAACAGCAGCGCCAGTCCAGCCGCGACACGGGCTACCTGGACCTGCGTGGCCAGGTGTTGCCGTTGGTGCACCTGCGCGACCACTTCAGCCACGAAGGCCCCGCGACCCGACGCCAGAATGTGGTGGTGGTGCGTTACGCCGAGCATAAGGCCGGGCTGGTGGTGGATGACCTGCTCGGCGAGTTCCAGACCGTGATCAAACCCCTGGGCAAGTTGTTCGGTGCACTGCGTGGCATCAGCGGCTCGACCATATTGGGCAGCGGCGCGGTGGCCCTGATCCTGGATGTACCGGTACTGCTCAACCAAATCGTACAACTGGAAGCCCGCACGGCCCAGGCGCCTCAGTCGCCACCGGCCGTCGCTCGCTGACGCATTTGCAATTCCATGGAGGTTCCCCGATGAAATGGTTCTACGATCTTAAGATTTCCACCAAGTTGATCTGTTCATTCCTGGTGGTCCTGGCGCTCACTGGGGCCATGGGCGGCTTCGCCATCCTCCAGCTCGGTGCCGTCAACCAGGCCGCCCAGGACATCAAGGGCAACTGGATGCCCTCCATGCGTGCCGCGGCAGGCATGCGTTTTTTTGCCGCCAACTATCGCTTGAAAGAGAACCGCCACATCGGCACCGAGATTGCCGAGGAAAAGGCCCAGGCCGAACGCGAGGCCGCTGATGCGCGTCAACAGTTCGAAACCCGCATGGTCAACTACGAGCAGTTGCTGTCGAACGATGAAGATAGGCAACTCCTGGCCAGTGTGAAAAGCGCTTGGGACGCCTACCTGGCATCCAGCAAGCTGTTGCTTGAGTTTTCCCGCCAGAACCAGGAAGCCCAGGCGCGCGGTTTGCTCAGGGGAGAATCCAAGGGGCATTTCGATGAGGTGACGGCCCGTCTGCAGAAAATGGTCGAGCTCAATGATGCCGGCGCAACGGCCGCAGGTGACAAGGGCTCAGCGCTGTATGAAAGCGCGCGGGTGTCGATCATCGCGGTACTGGTCGCGGCCCTGTTGATCGGCCTGGGCCTGGCGATGTTCATCGCGCGGATCATTTCCCGCCCATTGCGCCAGGCCGCGAGCGCCGCCGAGCAATTGGCCGAAGGCAACCTCAACGCGCACATCGAGCCGGGCGGGAAGGATGAAACCGGCATGGTGCTCAACGCCATGCGCAACATGGTCGGCAAGCTCGCCCATATTATCGGCGAAGTGCGTAACGCCGCCGACAACCTGGCCAGCGCCTCCGAGGAAGTCAGCGCCACCGCGCAATCGATGAGCCAGGCCACCAGTGAACAGGCCGCCAGCGTCGAGGAAACCAGTGCGTCGGTCGAGCAGATGAGTGCCAGCATCAACCAGAACACCGAAAACGCCAAGGTCACCGATGGCATGGCCAGCAAGGCCGCCAAGGAAGCCACCGAGGGCGGCGAATCGGTGCAGCAGACCGTGGTGGCGATGAAGAAAATCGCCCAGCGCATCAGCATCATCGATGACATCGCCTACCAGACCAATCTGCTCGCGCTCAACGCCGCCATCGAGGCCGCTCGGGCCGGCGAGCACGGCAAGGGATTCGCCGTGGTGGCCGCCGAAGTGCGCAAGTTGGCCGAACGCAGCCAGGTTGCCGCCCAGGAAATCGGTGAACTGTCCTCCAGCAGCGTGGACATGGCCGAGAAAGCCGGCAAGTTGCTCGACGAAATGGTGCCCTCCATCAACAAAACGTCCGACCTTGTGCAGGAAATCAGCGCCGCGTCCGAGGAACAGGCCGCCGGTGTCGCGCAGATCAACACCGCGATGACCCAGCTCAACCAGGTGACCCAGCAAAATGCCTCGAGCAGCGAGGAACTGGCGGCCACGGCGGAAGAAATGAGCAGCCAGGCCGAGCAACTGCAACAGGCCATGAGCTTTTTCGTGCTGGATTCAGCGCCCAAGGCCGCAGTTCAAAGCAACAGCGTGGACAGCCCGGGCAGCAAGCCCAACCGTCAGGCGCCACAGCCAAAACCACCGGCGCAGCGCAAGGCGTTCGCCTACACCATGGCCAGTGCCCCGGACGAAGCGGATTTCACCCGCTTCTGATCCCACGATCAATACGGGCCTACTAGGGAGAGTGACATGGGTGCAGCAATGACGACTCGGCAGACCGCAGCAGCGGTCGACGAGGATGCGCAGTATCTGACCTTCATGCTCGGCGGCGAAATGTTCGCCATCGGCATTCTGGGGATCAAGGAAATTATCGAATACGGCAGCCTGACCGTGGTGCCGATGATGCCCGCGTTCGTACGCGGGGTGATCAACCTGCGCGGCGCGGTGGTGCCGGTGGTCGACCTGTCGGCGCGCTTTGGCCGGGCCAACTCGGCGATCACCCGGCGCTCCTGCGTGATTATCATCGAGGCGAGTACCGAAGATGGCCAGGCCCAGGACATCGGGCTGCTGGTCGATACGGTGTCTGCGGTGCGGGAGATCCCGGCGACGCAGATCGAGCCGCCACCCAACTTCGGCGCACGAATTCGCGCCGATTTCATCAGCGGCATGGCCAAGGTCGACGGCAAGTTCGTGATCGTGCTGGAGGTGGACAAGGTGCTGTCCATCGATGAGATGTCCAGCCTCGCCGAGGCCGGCCAGGCGCCGGCCCTCGACCTCGACCCGCGTTGAGACCCGACCATGCCAGACACCGTGTCCATCGATGACCATGAATTCGGTCAGTTCCAGACCTGGCTGTACCGCGCGGCCGGCATCAACCTGTCGCCGACCAAGAAAGCCCTGGTGGCCGGGCGCCTGTTCAAGCGCCTCAAACACTATGAGCTGCACAGCTATGGTGAGTATTTCAAGCTGATCATGAATGACCAGCGCAAGGGCGAACTGCAGGTTGCGCTGGATTTGCTGACCACCAACGAAACCTATTTTTTTCGCGAGCCCAAGCACTTCGACTTCCTGCGTCAGCACGTGCTGCCCCGGGCCGCGCCGGGCAAGGTGTTTCGCGTGTGGAGCGCGGCCAGCTCCTCCGGTGAAGAACCCTACAGCCTGGCGATGACCCTGGCCGAAAGCCTCGGCAGCACGCCCTGGGAAGTGGTCGGCTCGGACATCAGCTCCCAAGTGCTGGCCAAGGCGCGCACCGGCCATTACTCCCTGGAACGCACCGAGACATTGCCCCAACCGCTGCTGGCCAAGTACTGCCTCAAGGGCATTGGTCGCCAGGAGGGCACCTTGCTGATCGACAAGGCCTTGCGTAGCCGCGTCAATTTTGTCCAGGTCAACCTTAACGAAGCGCTGCCGGCCCTGGGTGAGTTCGAGGTGATCTTCCTGCGCAACGTGATGATTTATTTCGACCAGCAGACCAAGAGCCAGGTGGTCGCGCGTCTGTTGCCGCTGCTCAAGCCGGGCGGTTACCTGATCATCAGTCACTCGGAAAGCCTCCACGGTGTCAATGACACCTTGAAGCTGGTGGCGCCGTCGATTTACCGCAAGCCATGAAAAAGCCCGTCGGTACGGCCGAAGTGGTATTGGCGCCTGGCCAGGTCAGCTTTGCGACGCGGCCGACGCGCCTGCGCACCTTGCTCGGCTCCTGCGTGGCGATCACCTTTTGGCACCCGCAACGGCTGATCGGCGGCATGTGTCACTTCATGCTGCCGGGGCGCGTGCGCGACCATCAGCCCCTGGACGGCCGATATGCCGACGAAGCCCTGGAACTGCTGCTGCGCCACGCCGAGATCAATGGCACCCATGCACAGGATTACCAGGTCAAGTTGTTCGGCGGCGGCAAGATGTTTCCCCAGCTGCGCCGCCTGCCGACGCAGGACGTGGCCAGCCTGAATATTCGCGCGGCGCTGGCCCTGGCCGAGCGCTATCACCTGCACCTGACGGCCCAGGACATGGGCAGTACCGGTTACCGCACGATCATGTTCGACCTGTGGAACGGCAACGTCTGGGTCCGGCACCAACCAATGGGAACAATTCAACAAGATGCCTACCAAAAAAATCAGTGTGCTGCTCGTCGATGATTCGGCCGTGGTGCGCCAGGTACTGCTGGCGATTCTCAGCGATACGCCGGATATCCACGTCATGGGCGCCGCCTCCGACCCGATTTTCGCCATGGATAAACTCGCCCGGGAATGGCCGGATGTGATCGTGCTGGACGTGGAAATGCCGCGCATGGACGGCATCACCTTTCTCAAGAAAATCATGAGCGAACGGCCGACGCCGGTGGTGATCTGTTCCTCGTTGACCCAGAAAGGCGCGGAAACCTCCCTGCAGGCGCTGTCGGCGGGCGCGGTGGAAATCATCACCAAGCCCACTACCGGGTTGAAGAGTTTCCTGATCGAGTCGGCGGCCGAGCTGGTGGCCGCGATCCGCGCCGCAGCGAACTCCAACGTCAGGAACCTGGGCAAGCGCAGCGCCAGCCCGGCGCCGGCACTGGCCCCGGCCAGCAAGCTCACCGCGGATGCGATCCTGCCTGCCGCCAATGGCCATGCCATGGCACAGACCACCGAGCGTATCGTCGCCATCGGCACGTCCACCGGCGGTACCCAAGCGTTGGAGGCGGTTCTGACGGCACTGCCGAGGGTGTGTCCCGGCATGGTGATCGTGCAGCACATGCCGGAAAAGTTCACCGCCTCGTTTGCCGAGCGCCTCAACAGCGTATGCGAGATCGAGGTGCGCGAAGCGCGCAACAACGACCGCATCCTGCCGGGCCTGGCCCTGATCGCGCCGGGTGGCAAGCACCTGATGGTGACCCGCAGCGGCGCCTATTATCACGCCCAGGTCATTGATGGGCCCTTGGTCAACCGGCACCGGCCATCCGTGGATGTGCTGTTTCGCTCGGTGGCCAAGTTCGCCGGCAGGAACGCCACCGGCATCATCATGACCGGCATGGGCGACGACGGCGCGCGCGGGCTCAAGGAGATGCTCGAGGCCGGAGCCGCGACGGTGGCCCAGGACGAGGCCAGTTGCGTGGTGTTCGGCATGCCCAAGGAGGCCATCAAGCTGAATGCCGCCCAGCGCATCATGGCGCTGGAGGATATCCATCAGGCGATCTTGTATAAGTGACGTCGCGCGCCGGCTTTTGCGCTGCGCCAGAATCCGCGGCGTGGGCTACTGACGACCACTGATCCACAGCCGCACAACCCCGATTGAATTTTCCCCATGCCCGCAGGTTCTGCATTTTAGACGCGTGTGCTGTTGAGCGCGCTTGCGGGGCCTCCTTGTCGGGAGGCCTGGTTGGATCAGACTTTGCGGAAACTGCCATCATGACGCTTCTCACAGCGCTGTCGGGCCAGCCGGCCTCCATCACCCAACCGGGTCAGTACCAGTGGTTGTACCAACACCTGTATGGCGAAGCCCCTGGCGCTGAAGAGGTTGCGCGGGCGTTTCTACACACGCACTTGGCGCAGGTGCGCGACGCGCCCAGTGAGTTGCCGCAGATGCCTGAACAACTGCCGGCCTGGATCGAACAGCGCTGTGCCGACGTGGCCCAGGCCTATGCCGATTACCTGGAACAACGCCAGCAAGGCCGGCCACGTCGTTATTTCCAGAACAAGGCCCATGCGCTGTATTTCCTGCAGCGCGTGGCGCCGACCAAACAGGTCGACGGGGCCTGGCTCAATGGCCTGCTGCGCTATTGGCACGACCCGCGTTTCGACGGCCTGCTCACCACCTACCTGGAAGAGCTGGGTGACGGCGAAGCGGCGCAGAACCATGTGGTGATCTACCGCAAATTACTCAGCGAGCATGATGCCGACAGCGACGCCGGCCTTGAGGACAACCATTACCTGCAAGGCGCCCTGCAACTGGCGCTGGGCCTGTGCGCCGACGACTTCCTGCCGGAGATCATCGGTTTCAACCTCGGTTATGAGCAGTTGCCGTTGCACCTGCTGATCACCTCGTATGAGTTGAGCGAACTGGGCATCGACCCGTATTACTTCACCCTCCACGTCACCATCGACAATGCCAGCAGCGGCCACGCCTGCAAGGCCGCGCAGTCGGTGTTGAACCTGCTGCCGCTGGGGGAGGGCAGGGAGGACTTCTATCGCCGGGTGGCCGAGGGGTATCGCCTGAATGACCTCGGCCCGGGGACCAGCGCGGTTATCCACGACTTCAACCTGAATGACGAAGTGGTTGCCATGCTTGAACGCAAGCGCACGTTCGGCCAGCACATGCATTCGGATTACTGCCGCTTCGACGGCAAGACCGTCAACCAATGGCTGGCGCGGCCGGGGCAGATCGGCGCCTTTCTCCAGGCCCTGGAAGACAAGGGCTGGATCAAGCGCAACCAGGATCCGGCCGAGAGTCGCTTCTGGCAATTGATCGAAGGCGCGGGCGCGGCGATGTTCGGCGTGTTCAGCGGCTATGAGAAACAGCTGCTGCGCGACTGGATCGCGGGTGACTGGATCAGCGCTCAACGTGTGGCGCCCGTGCGGCCCGGACGCGGCAGCCGCTTCTCCCGCGAGCAGCATCGCCCGTCCGACCCGGACACCCAGGCGCTGGTGGATTCGCTGTGGAACCTGCCTGATGAGCAGCAGCTCAATGCGCTGATCCCGTGGCTGTCGGCGCAGCGTCACTGCACGCCCGCCGGGTTGTATGCCACTCGCCGCTTTATCCAACTGCGTGCGCGCCTGCGCTAAGGAAATCACCCATGTCTGCACAACAACTCGCCGACCGCGCCCTGCTGAACCTGGGCCGGGGGTTGAAGGAAAATGGCTACCGCTTCATCACGCCAACGCCCTTGACCCATGAGCGGTTTTTCCAGCGCCAGGGGAGGCCGCTGGCGAAGGACCTGCGGGACGTCTTCGGCTGGTCGCTGCCGTTTGACCGCGAGCTGTTGCCGGAGGCGTTTCGAGAGGAGCTGCAGCAGGCCGAGGTGGTCGAAAAACATGAGGCGCTGTGGCGCAGTGCGGTGCGTTGGTCGAGCCTGGACGACCTGCTGTTTGCCCACTCGGCGTACCCCACCACGCAAGCGGACGCGGTGTTTTTCGGGCCTGACAGCTATCGGTTTGCCCAACTGATCGAAGCCCATATGCAACAGCGCTTCGAGCCGATCAAGCGCGCCGTGGACATCGGCTGCGGCGCCGGTGTAGGCGCATTGGTGGTTGCCCGGGCGCGGCCTGACGCCGAGGTGCTGGCGGTGGACATCAACCCGCGCGCCCTGCGCCTGACGGCGGTGAATGCCGAGCTGGCCGGGCTGGCGAATGTCACGGCGTACCACAGCGATGTGCTGGGCGGCGTCGAAGGGACATTCGACCTGATCGTCGCCAACCCGCCCTACATGAATGACGACCGCCAGCGGGCCTACCGGCATGGCGGCGGGGCACTGGGCGAGCAACTGTCGGTGCGCATCGCCGGCGAGGCCGTTGGGCGCCTGGCCCTGGGCGGCAGCCTGGTGCTCTACACCGGCGTGGCGATTGTCGCCGGGGAGGATCCGTTCCTGGCCGCCGTCACGCCGTTGCTGGACAGCGATGCCTTTGGGTGGACCTACCGCGAACTTGACCCCGATGTGTTCGGCGAAGAGCTGGAAAAGCCCGGCTATGAGCGTGTGGAGCGGATCGCCGTGGTGGCGCTCACCGTCACCCGTTTGCGCTGACGATTAGGTTCAGGCCGCAGCTTGTGGCTGCAGGTGCAACTCGCCGTCCACCTCCTTGACCAGCCCACTGGCGAGGAACAGCGGCGCCAGGCGCTTGTGCAACTGCGGTTCGACAAATTCCTTCACCGTCTCAAGCGCCAGCGGGCCACTCGAAGGCAGCTCAGCCTTGGTGAAGGACAACCAGGCCTTTTTCAGCGCCATCAACACATCACTGCCCGCCGTGGAGGCAAAGCGGCGCTGGGTCGGTTTGCTGTCGAAGCTGAAGGTGTGCTGGAACGCGTAACCGGTTTCGTCACCGCCGCTGGCGGTGCAACGAATGCAGGTGCACGGACCGTCGCCGAAAGCGCTGCGCACGTAGCTGTTGAAGTCCACCACGGGTTTGAGTGACAGGCGCTTATCCACCTCGAACAGGTCCCCGGTCATTTTTTCGTCAGTGTTCAACGTGCAGTTCCTCGCAGTGTGCGGCAGTTTTTTCAAAGCGCGGCACGATACCAGCCGCGCGCCGTTTTAGGGGTATTTGCATAACAATAGACCCAGATATTCTTTTGCTGTCTAAAAAACCGCGGCTACGCTCCATCACCTTCTCGAAAACGCGGCAGATTCCCCATGACGTTCAAGCGTTCCTCCCTGACCCTCCTGGCCGCGTCCCTCGCCGCCGCCAGCGTCTTGCTCAGCCCCGGTGCCCAGGCCGAAGGCAAGATCAGCATCGCCCAGCAATTCGGCATCGGCTACCTGATCCTCGATGTGGTGCGCGACCAGCACCTGATCGAAAAACACGGCAAGGCCCAGGGCCTGGACATCCAGGTGGAATGGAACAGCATTTCCGGCGCCACCGCCATGAACGAATCGCTGCTGGCCGGCGCCCTGGATGTGGTGTCCGCCGGTGTGCCGCCGATGCTCACCCTGTGGGACCGTACCAGGGGCAAGCAGAACGTCAAGGCCATCGCCTCTTTGGGCTCGATGCCCAACTACCTGCTGACCAACAACCCCAAGGTCAAGACCCTCAAGGACTTCAGCGAGAAGGACCGCATCGCCGTGCCTGCCGCCGGGGTGGGTTTCCAGTCGCGGACCTTGCAGATCGAAACCGCCAGGCAGTTCGGCGATGCCCACTACAAGAAATTCGATGACATCTCCATCAGCCTGGCCCACCCCGACGCCACCGCCGCGTTGATTGCCGGTGGTTCGGAGATCAACGCGCACTTCTCCAGTCCGCCGTTCCAGTACCAGGAGCTGCTGAGCCCCAACGTGCACAAGGTGCTCAGTTCCTACGACATCCTCGGCGGTCCGGCGACGTTCAACGTGCTCTACACCACGCAGAAATTCCACGACGAAAACCCCAAGACCTACCAGGCGTTCTACGCCGCGCTGGCCGAAGCCGAGCAGATCATCAAGGCCGACAAACCGGCAGCGGCCAAGGCGTACATCCGCGTAGAACAGTCCAAGCTGCCGTTGGACCTGGTGGAAAAAATCGTCCAGGACCCGGAAATCGATTTCACTATCGTGCCGCAGCGTACCTATATCTACGCCGAGAAATTGCAGGAACTGGGCGTACTGAAAAACAAGGCGGCGAGCTGGAAGGACTACTTCTTCGAAGAGGCCCATGGCGGTAACGGCAGCTGACCTGTAAACCGCCCCTCCCACATTTGGATCTCCACAATGCCTATACCGCATTCAAGCTGCGCTTGATCCAGTCATACAAGTCATTCCCCTCGCTCGACAACTCACTGTTGGCTCGCCGGCACAGGTAGTACTGGCGGCCATCATTGACCTCCAGATCAAACAGCTTCACCAGCTCGCCATTGGCCACATGGGGCGCTACCAGCGGCGCGCGCAGCAACGCGCAGCCCAGGCCGGTGAGGGTGGCGGTGAGTGCCAGTTGGCCGTCTTCGAGCAGCAAGCCATTCAGCGCCGTGGTGTCGACCTCGGCTGCCTCGAACCATTGGCCCCAGGTGCCGCGTTCTTCATCGTGCAGCAACGGCAGTTCGCTCAAGGCCTGGGGCGTGTCGATGGGGCCGTGTTGGGCGAGAAAGCTGCGGCTGCAATAGGGGGTCACCGCGCCGGAGATCAGGGGTTCGCTGTGATAGCCCGGCCAGTGCCCGGTGCCGAAGCGAATCGACAGGTCGGCGGCATCGCTGGGGTAGCTGCGGTGGTTGGCGTAGGTCACGTTGATGTCCAGCGCCGGGTGGTCTTTGAGGAAGTTCTCCAGGCGCGGGATAAACAGGTTGATGCCAAACAGCGGGATCAGGCTGATGGTCACCTGGCGGGTGGCGCTTTTCTCGCGCACATGTTCGGTGGCGCTGCGCAGCACGGCAAAGGCCGAGCGGATGGCACGGTAATACTCGCGCCCTTCATCGGTCAGCACCAGGTTGCGGCCCTGGCGCAGGGTCAGCGGCTGCCGCAGGAAGTCTTCCAGCAGGTGCAGTTGATGGCTGATGGCAGAGGCGGACACGTCCAGCTCGCGTGCGGCAGCATTCACCCCGCCATGGCGCGCAAACGCTTCGAACGTCCGCACGGCACGCAGGGGAGGGTCATTGGCTAACTGTTCTGATTTATTCATGTATTGAATTAAACACCAAGTTTTAGCCCAAATAAAGAGCCATAAGTGCCGTATTTGCGGCACAAATACCCTGTCATTGCTTTGGCATAACCCTATAACTTTCTGATATTTGATAAAAACAGAATAGATGCTTAGTGTGCCGCCCTTGTACGCACTGAGGTCGACGGTCTTCATGGATGGGTTTATCCAACAACTGCTCAACGGCTTGATGACGGGCAGTCTCTACGCGCTGGTGGCCCTGGGGTACACCATGGTCTACGGCATCCTGCGCATCATCAACTTCGCCCACGGCGATGTGCTGATGATCGGTGCGCTCGTGGGCTTGTCGATGATTCGCCTGTTGCAGGCGACTTGGCCGGCGTTGCCACCGCTGCTGGTGTTGCTGACGGCCACCCTGGTCGCCATGGCATTTTGTGCGGCGCTGGCGGTGGTGATCGAGCGCGTCGCTTATCGCCGGTTGCGTCACGCGCCGCGCCTGGCGCCGTTGATCAGCGGCATCGGGGTGTCGCTGCTTTTGCAAACCATCGCGATGCTGGTCTGGACCCGTAACCCGCAAATGTTCCCGCAACTGCTGCCGCTGGAACCCATCGAAGTACTGCCCGGGGTCTCCGCGCACCCGGCTGTCACCAACGCCACGGCCCTCACCACCATCGCCATTGCGCTGTCAGTGATGGTCGCGCTGCTGGTGCTGGTCGAGCGCACGCGCTTTGGCCGGGCCATGCGTGCCGTGGCGGAAAACCCCCAGGTCGCGAGCCTGATGGGCATCAACCCGAATCGGGTCATCGTGCTCACCTTCGCCATCGGCGGCGCCCTGGCGGCATTGGCCGGGGTAATGATGGCCAGCAACTACGGCAGCGCGCATTTCTACATGGGCTTCCTGCCGGGGATCAAAGCCTTCACCGCCGCGGTGCTGGGCGGTATCGGCAACCTCAAGGGCGCCATGCTCGGCGGCCTGTTGCTGGGGCTGATCGAAGCCCTGGGCACCGGCTACCTGGGCGCCGCCACCAACGGGGTGTTCGGCAGCAATTATCAGGATGTGTTTGCCTTTATCGTGCTGATCGCGGTGCTGGTGTTCCGTCCTTCCGGGCTGTTGGGCGAACGTCTGGCGATCCGCGCATGATCAACCCACTCACTGCCAATCAACGCGCCAGCCTGGGCCTGCTGCTGTTTGCCGTGGCCCTGGTGCTGGCACCGTGGATCGTCGGCCACGCCGGTGGCAACACCTGGGTGCGGACCCTGGATTTTGCCCTGCTGTACATCATGCTCGCCCTTGGCCTGAACATCGTGGTCGGTTATGCGGGGCTGCTGGACATGGGTTTCATCGCGTTCTACGCGGTGGGCGCCTACCTGGCCGCGTTGCTGTCGTCGCCCCATCTGCTGCAACAGTTTCCAGCCCTGGCGGCGTTGCTGCCGGCGGGCATGCACACCTCGATCTGGTTGATCCTGCCCCTGGGCGCCTTGCTCGCGGCGGGATGCGGCGTGGTGTTGGGTGCGCCGACCTTGCGCCTGCGCGGCGACTACCTGGCCATCGTCACCCTGGGCTTTGGCGAGATCATCCGTATCCTGCTGCGCAACCTCGACCGCCCGGTGAATATCACCAATGGCCCCAAAGGCATCGCCCAGGTCGATCCGGTGAACCTGCTCGGCGTGAACCTGGGCCGTACCCAGGAACTGTTCGGCCTGCGCCTGCCGTCGGTGTACCTCTATTACTACCTGTTCGCCGCGCTGGTGGTGCTGATTCTGTTTGCCTGCATTCGCCTGGAGCACTCGCGCATCGGCCGTGCCTGGGTGGCGATCCGCGAGGACGAAGAAGCGGCCCAGGCCATGGGCGTGAACACCGTGCGCCTCAAGTTGCTGGCGTTTGCAATAGGCGCCGCGTTCGGCGGGGTGAGCGGCGCGCTGTTCGCCTCGTTCCAGGGCTTTGTCTCGCCGGAATCGTTCACCCTCAACGAGTCCATTGCGGTGCTGGCGATGGTGGTGCTCGGCGGCATGGGCCATATCCCGGGGGTGATCCTTGGCTGCGTACTGCTGGCGGCATTGCCTGAAGCGTTGCGCGCGAGCATGGGCCCGTTGCAGCAGGCGTTGTTCGGCCAAGTGCTGGTGGACCCGGAAATCATCCGCCAGCTGTTCTACGGCCTCGCGTTGATCCTGGCGATGCTCTATCGACCCGCCGGGCTGTGGCCCAAAGGAGTGGCACGATGAACGCACCTCTGCTGCAGATTGACCGGGTCAACAAACACTTCGGGGGCGTGGCGGCGTTGACCGATGTGAGCCTGAGTATCCAGGCCGGCGAAATCTACGGGCTGATCGGCCCCAACGGCGCGGGCAAGACCACCTTCTTCAATGTCATGACCGGCCTCTATACCCCGGATTCCGGGCGCTTCCAGCTCGATGGCCGGGAGTACCGGCCGACCAGCGTGCATCAGGTGGCCGAAGCCGGCATTGCCCGCACGTTTCAGAATATCCGCTTGTTCAATGCCATGAGCGCCCTGGAAAACGTCATGGTCGGGCGCCATGTGCGCACCCGCAATGGCCTGTGGGCCGCCTTGAGCCGGCATCGTCGTGCTCGCGATGAGGAAGCCCAAACCCGTGCCCACGCCCATCGCCTGCTGGCGTATGTCGGGCTGGCGGGGTTCGCCCATTATCGCGCCGACAGCTTGAGCTACGGCCATCAGCGCCGCCTGGAAATCGCCCGCGCATTGGCCACCGAACCGCGCCTGCTGGCCCTGGATGAGCCGGCGGCGGGTATGAATGCCAGTGAAAAAGTGCAGTTGCGCGGCCTGCTGGAAAAGATCCGCGACGACGGCCATACCCTGCTGTTGATCGAGCACGACGTGAAGCTGGTGATGGGCGTATGCGACCGCATCAGCGTGCTCGATTACGGCCAAGTCATCGCCGTAGGGCCACCCGTCGAAGTGCGCCAGCACCCGGCAGTGATCCAGGCCTACCTGGGAGCCAGTGCCCATGTCTGAAGCCTTGTTGAACGTCGAGGGTTTGCAGGTGCGCTACGGCGCCATCGAGGCGGTCAAATCCCTGGATTTGCACATTGCCGAGGGTGAGCGCGTCACGCTGATCGGTGCCAACGGTGCGGGCAAGACCTCCAGCCTCAAGGCGCTGACGGGTCTGCTGCCGGCCAGTCAGGGTGCAATCCGCTTTGCCGGGCGCTCGATCCTCGGCCAGGCGCCGGACCAGTTGCTGCGCCAGGGCATCGCCATGGTCCCGGAAGGGCGCGGGATTTTTGCGCGCATGAGCGTGCTGGAGAACCTTCAGTCCGGTGCGTTTTTGCGCCGTGACAACGAGCAGGTGCAGCGCGAAATGCGCCAGCTGTTCGAACACTTCCCGCGCCTGGAAGAGCGCCTGCAGCAGTCCGCCGGCCTGCTCTCGGGCGGTGAGCAACAGATGCTCGCCCTGGCCCGTGCGCTGCTGTCACGCCCGCGTTTGCTGATCCTCGATGAGCCGTCCATGGGCCTGGCGCCGATCATGGTGGAAAAAATCTTCCAGGTGATCGACGACGTGTGTCGCCAGGGCATGACCCTGCTGTTGGTGGAACAGAACGCACGGCTGGCCCTGCAAGTGACCGACCGCGCCTATGTGATGGACACCGGCCGCATCAGCCTCAGCGGGCCCTCCGCAGATTTGCTTGAACACCCCGAGGTGCGCAGCGCCTACCTCGGTGAATAACGGCTCGATGAAAAAACACCCATGACGCTACCGGACGCCCGGCGTGTTCCGACCCGCCCGAAAAGAAACAGGAACGACTGATGAAGACTTTCAACAAAACCGCACTGATTGGCCTGGCCCTGAGCAGCCTGGCGAGCGCCATGGCCCAGGCCGACCAGACCGTGCTGATCGGCCTGGCCGGTCCCTTGACCGGGCCCTCGGCCCGGATTGGTAAAGACCTGGAAAATGGCGCGCAACTGGCCATCGACCAGGCTAACGCCAAGCACCCGACAATCAATGGTGAGGCGGTGACCTTCAAGCTGGTGTCCGAAGACGACCAGTCCGACCCGCGCACCGCCGTGACCGTTGCCCAACGTCTGGTGGATGAGGGCGTGGTCGGCGTGGTCGGCCACTGGAACACCGGCACCAGCATCCCGGCGGCGCGGGTCTACCACGACGCCGGTATCGCCCAGGTGGCGCCAGTCGCTACCGGGCATGCCTACACCCAGCAGGGCTTCGACACCAGCTTTCGCATCATGGGCCACGACGACGATGGCGGCCAGGTGGCCGGCCGCTATGCGTTGAACACCTTGAAAGCCCAGCGTATTGCCGTGATCGACGACCGCACCGCATTCGGCCAGGGCCTTGCGGACCAGTTCGTCAAATCCATCGAGGCCGGGGGTGCCAAGGTGGTTGCCCGCGAATACGTGGACGACAAGACCATCGACTTCAGTGCCGTGCTGACCAATATCCGTAGCCAGAACCCTGACATGATCTTCTTCGGCGGCGTCGACGCCCAGGCTGCACCGCTGGCCCGGCGTATCAAGCAGTTGGGGATCAAGGCACCGCTGATGGGCGCCGGTGGGTTTGTCAGCCAGACTTTCCTGCAGCTGGCGCAGAACGAAGGCGAGGGCGTGATTGCCTTGGAGCCGGGCCTGGCGATTGCGCAGATGCCGGGTGGCAAGGCGTTCGAACAGGCCTATAAGGAACGCTACAAAACCGCGATCGAACTGCATGCACCGTTTGCCTATGACGGCGTTGGTGTGTTGGTGGCGGCCATCGAGAAGGCCGGATCCACCGACCCACAGAAGTACCTGCCGGTGCTGCGCGCCATCAGCTATCCGGGCGTGACTGGCACGATTGCGTTCGATGCCGAGGGCAACTTGAAGCAACCGTCGTTCACCGTTTACCAGGTCAAGGCCAATCAATGGCAGCCGGTGAGTGTGGCGGGCGGCCAATAAACCCACCCCCTCTGCAGGTGCGAGCTGGCTCGCTCCTGCAAGGGTCAATGGAGAGATGCAATGAGCAAACTGGAAGGTGAACTGGGCATCCTTGCCCGGCGCCGGATCGAGGCGGAAATCATCAAGCCCATCTACGAGATCCTCAAGCGCGAGCAGGGCAAGGACTTTGCCGCCGCCGTGATCGGCGAAGCCGTGGGCAATGCGGCGATCCAGGCCGGCAAGCATTTTGCCGCACTGGAAGAGCAGGGCGCCGACCTCAAGAGCTTTGTGGAGTTGCAAGTGCTGTGGGAGAAGGATGACGCGCTCAATGTCGAGATCATCGCCAGCGATGCCGAGCACTATGACTACGACGTCAAGCGCTGCCGCTACGCCGAGATGTACCACGAGATGGGCCTGGGCGAGATCGGCCACTTGCTGTCGTGCAACCGCGACGAGCTGTTTATCGTCGGCTACAACCCGAACATCGAACTGACCCGCACCCAGACCATCATGGGCGGCGCGCACCACTGCGACTTCCGTTATCGGGCCAAACCCCATGAGTAACCTGGCACGGGTCAACGGCGAACGCCTGTGGGCTTCGTTGATGGAGATGGCGCAGATCGGTGCCACCGAAAAGGGCGGTGTGTCGCGCCTGGCATTGACCGACGAGGACCGGCGTGGCCGCGATCTGTTCGTGCACTGGTGCACTGCGGCCGGTTGCACGGTACGGGTGGACGCCATGGGCAATATATTTGCGCGTCGCGCCGGGCGCCATGACCACCTGGCACCGGTGATGACCGGCTCCCACGGCGATTCCCAACCCTTCGGCGGCAAGTACGACGGCATCTATGGCGTACTCGCCGGAGTGGAAGTGCTGCGCACCCTGAACGACCTGGGGATTGAAACCGACCGGCCCATCGAAGTGGTCAACTGGACCAACGAAGAGGGCTCGCGCTTTGCCCCGGCGATGATTTCCTCCGGCGTCTACGCTGGCGTGTTTGACCTGGAATACGGGTTGTCCCGTGTGGACAAGGCCGGCGTGACCATCGGCCAGGCCTTGCAGCAGATCGGCTATGCCGGCCCCCACCCGGTGGGTGGCCAGGCGGTGCATGCCGCCTTTGAACTGCATATCGAACAAGGCCCGATCCTTGAAGCCCAGGGCATCACCATTGGCGTGGTCACCGGTGCCCAGGGCCAGCGTTGGTACGAAGTCGAATTGAGCGGGCGCAGCGCCCATGCCGGCACCACCCCGATGGACCATCGCCTGGATGCGCTGCTCGGTTTTGCCCGTGTGGTCGAGGCCGTGAATGGGCTGGGCCTGGAGCAGGGCGCGGAAGGACGGGCCACGGTGGGCATGGCGAATATCTTTCCCAACTCGCGCAACGTGGTGCCGGGACGGGTGTTTTTCAGCGTGGAATTCCGGCACCCGGACGAGGCCGTGCTGGCACGCCAGGACCAGCAATTGCGCGACGCCGTGGCGCACATCGCCGAAGGCATCGGCTTGCAGCACAGCGTTAAGCAGATCTTCCAGTACGCACCGATTGCCTTCGACAGCGATTGTGTAGAGGTGGTACGCGCGTCCGCCGAGGCGTTGGGCTACAGCCATCGGCCGATGATCTCCGGCGCCGGGCACGACGCCTGCTACCTGAACCAGGTGGCGCCGACCGCGATGATCTTCGTACCGTGCGTGGACGGGCTGAGCCATAACGAAGCGGAGGAGATCTCCCCCGAGTGGTCGACGGCAGGGGCGGATGTGTTGCTCCAGGCCATCCTGGCCAAGGCTGGGATCTGAAGGTACATACAAGTCTGATGTGGGGGGAGCAAACTCCCTCTAGACGCGCTACGTCGAAGAGGTAGGGGGCCCTCCCACAGTGATTCTTCATCGTCGGTGAGGTCAGCGGAAGAACTCACCGGGCGTGGCATCGAACTGCTGTCGAAACGCGTTGATAAACGCCGACGTGGACTCATAGCCACAGTTCAACGCCACATCCGTCACCCGCTCGCCTTGCTCCAGGGCGGGCAGGGCGCTCAATAACCTTAAACGCTGGCGCCAGGCTCGAAATGTCAGGCCGGTGTCCTTCAAAAACAGGCGGCTCAGCGTCTTTTCGCTGACCCCCAGTTTCTCGCTCCAGTGTCCCAGGGTAGTTTGCTGTTCCGGGCGCAGGCTCAAGCTGCGGTAGATCTGTCGCAACCTTGGGTCATGGGGCAATGGCAGCATCAAGTCGACCTTGGGCGCTGCGGCGAGTTGATCGAGCACTACCTGGACCAGGCGCCCATCCGGGCCATCCTCGGCATATTCCACCGGCAGCTCGCTGAAGCTGCGGATCAACTCGCGCAGCAGGCTGCTCACCTCCAGCACCTGGCAGCGTTCGGCGGCCCAGGCGGTGACGCTGCAATCGAGGTACAGGCTGCGCATCTCGGTGTGGGGCGAGCTGTACACCCGATGCGGCACGCCCGCGGGGATCCACACCGCCCGCTGGGGCGGCGCGACGAAGCGGCCGGCGCTGGTCTGGATCTCCAGCACCCCGGAAATGGCGTAGGACAATTGCACCCACGGGTGGCTGTGCCGGCGGGTCAGGGCGCGGTTGGGCAGCGATTCGGTGCGCCCATACACCGGCCGTGGCAGGCTGGAAAGCCCAGGCACACTGCGGCGTACGGTATTGGCATGTCCTTTAGGCGGCATTTAATGGCTCATTGGCGTTAGTCGGTAACAAGGCGTTACGTTAGAGTCGCCATGACGCTCTTGGCAACCCCCGGAAGATTCGCTTATGACTCGCCCCCGTTTTCTGCCCGACAACTTCACCCTGACCTTGATCGCCACGGTGATCCTCGCCTCCCTGCTGCCCGCCAGCGGCCAGACCGCCGTGGCCTTCGGCTGGGTCACCAACCTGGCCATCGCGCTGTTGTTCTTTTTGCACGGCGCCAAGCTGTCGCGCCAGGCCATCGTCGCCGGCGCGGGCCATTGGCGTCTGCACCTGCTGGTGTTCAGCCTGACTTTTGTACTGTTCCCGCTGCTGGGCCTTGCGCTCAAGCCGGTGTTGTCGCCGCTGATCGGCAAGGACCTGTACATGGGCATGCTCTACCTCTGCGCCTTGCCGGCCACGGTGCAGTCGGCGATTGCCTTTACTTCGCTGGCACGGGGCAATATCCCGGCGGCGATCTGCAGCGCGGCGGCCTCCAGCCTGTTCGGCATCTTCCTCACGCCGTTGCTGGTGACGCTGTTGCTCAATGTGCACGGCGAGGGCAGCTCCACCGTCGATGCGATCCTGAAAATCAGCGTGCAACTGCTGCTGCCGTTTATCGCCGGGCAGATCGCCCGCCGCTGGATCGGCGCATGGGTGGGGCGCAATAAAGCCTGGCTGAAGTTCGTCGACCAGGGTTCGATCCTGCTGGTGGTGTACGGCGCGTTCAGCGAAGCGGTCAACGAAGGCATCTGGCACCAGATCCCGCTGTGGGAGCTGGGCGGCCTGGTGGTGGCCTGCTGCGTGTTGCTGGCCTTGGTGCTGGTGGCGTCCACCCTGTTGGGCAAGGCTTTTGGCTTTAATCAGGAAGATCGCATCACCATCCTGTTCTGCGGCTCGAAGAAGAGCCTGGCCACGGGTGTGCCGATGGCCCAGGTGCTGTTCGCCGGGGCGAGCATGGGCGTGCTGATTTTGCCCTTGATGCTGTTTCACCAGATCCAGTTGATGGTCTGTGCGGCGTTGGCGCAGCGTTATGCCAAGCGGCCGGAGAGCATTCCGGAGTTGATGGCGCAGGTGGATCCTTAACCGTTTGTTGCGCTAAGGCGAATAACCTCAAGTTAGTGCCTTTGCTGACGACTTACTTCCTAATAGCCCAGGAAGGAGTATCAGCATGCGTATCAACGGTTTTTCGGCAGCTACCTGTCTCCTTTGCCTTTGGGCAAGCACCTGCGGCGCGGCCCAGCCGGCGGGTCAAGGCACCATCAGTTTCACGGGCAGCATTGTCGAACCCTTGTGTGCGACAAATGCGCACAGCGGTGCCCGGATGGACGTGACAGGTTGCCCGAGCGCCAGCCGTGGCAATCGGTTCGATGTCCGCAGTATGGCGCCGGTCGCCAGCGTCAACGGGGCCAGTCTGCGGCTGGTGGCGGACAGCGGCAGCGGGCGTTATTACGACCAGACGTACCTGTTGGTGGACAGCCTCGGCAAGCCGATCCAGTCAGGCAACTACGTGGTCACCATGACGGCACCGTGACAAAACTGAGGGTATTTTGAGGGGGATGAACGTCAACAGACGGCCGATAAACCTATAGAATGCCAGGCGGCGGCGCTTGTCCTGGGTGGCCGCTTGATCATCGCCAGAGTACCTCGCCCTTCAATGAGCATTTCAGCCGCAACCCCCCAAGCCAACTGGCAACCGGTCATCGCCCTGGCGCTGGCCGCGTTTGTGTTCAATACCACTGAATTCGTCCCCGTCGGGCTGCTCAGCGCTATTGGCGCCAGCTTCGATATGCCCGTGTCCAGCGTCGGCCTGATGCTCACCATCTATGCCTGGATCGTGTCCCTGACCTCGCTGCCGGTGATGCTGCTGACGCGTAACGTCGAGCGACGCAAGCTGCTGATCGTGCTGTTCTGCCTGTTTATCGCCAGCCATATCCTTTCCAGCGTGGCCACCAGTTTCGGCCTGTTGATGGTCAGTCGCGTCGGCATTGCCTTGTCCCATGCGCTGTTCTGGTCGATCACCGCGTCCCTGGCGGTACGCCTGGCGCCGGAAGGCAAGCAGGTGCAAGCCCTCGGCCTGCTCGCCACCGGTACGTCCCTGGCGATGGTGCTGGGTATTCCCCTGGGGCGTCTGCTCGGCGAAGCCATGGGTTGGCGCACCACGTTCCTGGTGATCGGCGCGTTCGCCGCCGCCCTGGTGTTCTGGCTGGCGCGCACCTTGCCGTTGCTGCCGAGCCAGAACTCCGGCTCCCTGCGCAGCCTGCCACTGCTGTTCAAGCGTCCGGCGCTGGTGGCGTTGTATGTGCTCACGGCGATGACCGTGACCGCGCAATTCACCGCCTACAGCTACATCGAACCTTTCGTCGAAGGCGTGGCCGGCATGAGCGGCAGCGCGGTGACCCTGATCCTGCTGGTGTTCGGCGGCGCGGGCATCATCGGCTCGCTGCTGTTCAGCCTGGTGCACCGCTTCAACCCCCACCTGTTCGTGGTCGGCGCGGTGTTTATCCTGGCCGCGTGCCTGGCGCTGATGCTGCCGTTGAGCGGCGCCGAGTCGTACCTGGTGATCCTCAGCGTGTTCTGGGGCATGGCGATCATGGGCTTCGGCCTCGCCATGCAGTCCAAGGTACTGGTGCTGGCCCCGGACGCCACCGACGTGGCCATGGCGATGTTCTCCGGTATCTACAACATCGGCATCGGCGGTGGCGCCCTGATGGGCAGTTGGGTCGGCAGCCACTTCGGCTTCGCCTGGGTCGGCGTGGCGGGCGGGTTGCTGGCGGCGCTGGCATTGATCGGGTATTGCCTGGCGATTCGCAAGTTTGGGACGGGTGTCGCGCAAAGCTGAGGCAGGAGCGAGCCTGATCGCTCCTGGCATTTATGCTCGCCAGCAAACAGTGGGCTGGCGGGCACCGGGTGTGGGGCGTCAGGCCACCGGAATCAGCGGGTCAGCCGCCGCCAGGGCGGTGGCCCGTTCGGCGGCTGGCGGGTAGATCCACACCGTGTTGATCTGCTGCTTGAGCTCCTTGGCTTCCTGGCCCACCAGCTTGAGTTGACGATCCCAGCCCTCGGTGTACACCGCGCCCCAGGCCCCGAGGTCGAGGCAGGTGACGTATTTGGGCTGGCTGTAGGTCATCGGGGCCACGCCGATCAGGTCGGCGGCGACGTTGTTGCCGGCGTAGCGGCCCAGGGCGATGGCGTGCTGGCAGGACATGCCGGCGAAGTGACCGAGGTCGTCGGTGGCGGCGTAGGCCACATCACCGGCGGCAAAGACATCGGCCTGGCCCTTCACCTTGAGGTTGCCGTCCACATGCAGGCGGCCCTGGGGGTCAAGGGTGCCGCTGACCTGTTCGGTCAGCGGGTTGGCGCGAAAGCCGATGGTCCAGATCACGGTGCTGGACTCGATGCGCTGCCCATCGGCCAGGGTCACGCCGCCGGCATCCACCGCGGCCACGGAGGTGTTCAATCGCCATTCGAGGCCCAGGTGTTGGCTGGCTTCGACGATGGACGGGCGAATGCCATCGCCCATGGATGCCCCGATCTGCGGGCCACGGTCCACCACGATCACACGGATAGTGGCGTCGTCACCCAGTGCTGCGCGCAGGCGTGCTGGCATTTCGGTGGCGGTCTCGATCCCGGTAAACCCTCCTCCGGCCACCACCACGGTGTTGCGTGCCGGGCTGTCGGGCAGGTTTTTCAAACCCTTGATATGGGCTTCGAGGCGCGTGGCGTCTTCGATCTGGTCCACATCGAACACGTGCTGGAGGCCTTCCATCTGCGGGCGACTGAGACGACTGCCGGCGGCCAGCACCAGGCGATCGTACTTGAGGGTAGTGGGGATGCCCGCCGTGTTGCGGTAGGTCACCTGCTTGCCGTGTTCATCGATGCGGTCGGCGGCGCCCTCGATGAAGTCCACGCCGACTGCCGCAAACAATGGGCCCAGCGGTGCCTGCATGGCATGCACTTCGGCCTCGTAGAAACGTGGGCGAATACGTAGCGCCGGCTGTGGGGCCAGGACGCTGATCTGCACGTCATGGCGATCATGTTTATCCAGCAGGCGCGCGGCGCTCAAGGCGCTCCAGACACCGCCGAACCCGGCGCCGATGATGAGGATGTGCTGCTTCATGGGGATGCTCCAGGGACCAGGTCGATACGATTGCTCAAGGCGCAATGCGTTACCGGCCTACTCTAAGAGCGCCGCGGTTTGGCGGGTAGGACAGAAAACCCTGAATAACTGCCAAGCGGCCTGCCGTCAGCGGGAAAAGCGCGCGCGGTAGTCGCGAGGGGAAATCGCAAGGTGGCGATGGAAGGTGTAGCGCATGCGTTCTTCATCGCCAAAGCCACACAGGTGCGCCACCTGGTCGATGTTGCGCTGGGAGTCTTCCAGCAGGCGCCGCGCCGCCTCCACGCGAAACAACTCGATGGCCTTGGCCGGGGTGCGCCCGGTTTTTTGCTTGTAGACCCGGGCGAAGTTGCGCGGGCTCATGCGGCTTTGTTCCGCCAGGCGCTCCACCGTAAGCTCGCGGTCGCTGAGGTTGTCGGCGATCCACAGGTGCAAGGCATCGAAACCGGCAGTGTCGTCGGTCTGGGCTTGCAGCAGTTGGCTGAACTGGGCCTGGCCGCCGGGCCTTTTGAGAAACACCACCAGTTCCCGCGCCACTTGCAGGGCGACGTGACGCCCGCAATCGGCCTCTACCAACGCCAGTGCAAGGTCGATGCCGGCACTCACGCCTGCCGACGTCCACACATTGCCTTGCTGGACAAAGATCGCGTCCATGTCCACATCGATGCTGGGGAACCCGCGCTTGAGCATGTCGCACATCGCCCAGTGCGTGGCAGCACGCCGGCCCTGGAGCAAGCCGGCCTGGGCCAGCAGGAAGGTGCCGCTGCACACCGAGGCCGTGCGCCGGGCCCGAGTGGAGGCGTGACGCAGCCAGTCCACCAGGTCGGTGTTGGCGGCCAGCGCCTGTTGAATGGCGGGGGCGCCGGGTACGATCAAGGTGTCCAGGGCGGCGGGGTCAAATTGCGCCAATGGCAGGGTGTCGACGCTCAATCCTTCGGCCGTTGGCATCAAGCCGCCCGCCAGGCTGGCGGTGTGCACCACATAGCCCGGCAGGCCACGCTCGACCATGGCCTTGGTGGCAGCCCAGAACACGGTCTGGGCACCGGTCAGGTCGAGCAGGCCCATTTGCGGGTAGGCCAGGAACACCAAGGTGCGCGACTGGCCGAGCGGCTGGACGGGGGTCATAGCGCCGACAACACCGCCTCGAGTTTTTCCTGATCCCGCGCAAACTGTCGAATCCCTTCCGCCAGCTTCTCCGTGGCCATCGCATCTTCATTCGACGCCCAGCGGAACTGCGCTTCGTTCATTGGCTGGCGCGCTTCGCCTTCGGTCACCGGTACCAATTTGCGTGCCAGCGTGCCCTGGTCTTCGTCGAGCTTCTGCAGCAGCTCCGGGCTGATGGTCAGGCGATCGCACCCCGCCAGCTGTTCGATCTGGCTGAGGGTGCGGAAGCTTGCGCCCATCACCACGGTGTTGATCTGGTTGGCCTTGTAGTAGTTGTAGATGCGCGTCACCGATTGCACGCCCGGGTCATCAGCGCCGGTGTAGTCCAGGCCGGTGTTCTTGCGGTACCAGTCGTAGATGCGGCCCACGAACGGTGAGATCAGGAACACCCCGGCGTCGGCGCAGGCCTGGGCCTGGGCGAACGAGAACAGGAGGGTGAGGTTGGTCTGGATGCCGGCTTTTTCCAGGCGTTCGGCCGTACGGATGCCTTCCCAGGTGGAGGCGAGTTTGATCAGCACGCGGTCGCGGCGGATACCGGCCTGGTCGTACAGGGCGATCAACTGGTTGGCCTTGGCCCACAGCGCGTCTTCATCGAAGGACAGGCGCGCGTCGACTTCGGTGGAAATACGCCCGGGAATGACCTTCAAAATGCCGGCACCCACTGACACCGCGAAGTGGTCGCAGGCCAGGTCGACGTCGCCCTTGGCCAGGTTGACGGCATTGCGCAGCAGCTCGGAGTATTCCGGGATCGCGGCGGCCTTGAGCAGCAGCGACGGGTTGGTGGTGGCGTCCACCGGGCGCAGGCGGCTGATGGCTTCCAGGTCGCCGGTGTCGCAGACCACGGTGGTGAATTGCTTGAGTTGTTCGAGTTTGGACGTCATGAGCGGCAATCTCCAAAAAAGGTTATTGGTTGAGGGCCTGTGCGGTGTCCAGGTCGGTGATCAGGATGTCCAGGTAGCCGCCCTTGAGCGCGCCACGAATGGCCTGGACCTTGTTCAGCCCGCCGGCCAGGCCGAGCACGCGGTGGATACTGCGCAGCTTGGGCAGCGCCACCGAGACCACGAATTCTTCATCCTCCTCCAGCACCGGCTTGCCCTGGGCATCGAAGTAACGCAGGCAGATATCGCCGACGGCACCGCGCTCGGCCAGCAGGCGCAGCATGTCCTCGGTGTAGTAGTTGCCACTGTTGCGCAGCAACTGCGAGGGTTCCAGGTCGCCGATGCCGACGATCGCCAGGGTGATGCTGTCAAAGCGTTGCAGCACTTCCTTGACCTCTTCCATCTGCACGATGCGCTGCTTACTCTCCACCGATTGCTCGATGCTTTGCGACGGCAGCAGGAACGCCGGGCAGTTGAGCAGGGTGGCCAGGCGTTGGGTGAGCAGGGTGGCTTCAAACGCGCCTTTGTTGCCGACGCCGCCCAACAGTTGTACCACTTCCTGGGCGCCTTGTTTGCCCGGCTGGGCATGCAGGTGGCCGACCATGGCGCGAATGGTGCTGCTCCACGACGAAATGCCGATATGGTCCTGGGGCGACAGGCTGGTCTCCAGGTAGTGGGCAGCCGCCGAGCCGATGGCTTGCTTGATGCTTTCATCGTTGCCGGGCTCGGTGGCTTCCACCACGATCACCTGGCGCACGTCGTAGCGGCGTTGCAATTGGTTTTCCAGCTCCAGGTGCAGGCCTTGCAGGCGCATCACGCTGATCTTCACCACGCCTTCCTGCAGCGCCCGGCGCAGGGCGCGGCTGATAAAGGATTGGGACAGGTCCAGCTGTGCGGAAATCTCGGACTGCTTGAGCCCGTCTTCGTAATAGAGGCTCGCGATCTTGGTGATCAGGCGCTGTTCTTCGATCTGGCTCATGAAGGCCTCAGTGATGACATCAATGCGGGTGAGGATACCAAACCCTTACGACATGATCAGGCCGCCGTCGATATTGATCGCCTGGCCGGTCAGGTAGGCCGCGTCATCCGAGGCCAGGAACGCCACCAGGCCGGCGACATCCGAGGGTTTTCCGGCCCGGCGCAGGGGGATGTTCCTGACCCATTCGGCCATCAGTTCCCCCTTGCCGTAGCGTTTTTCGTCGGTGCTGAGGATCTCGCCCCACACGCGGTCGTTGTAGTCCCACATCTCGCTTTCGATGATGCCGGGGCAGAACGCGTTGACCGTGATGTTATGCCGCGCCAGTTCCAGCGCCAGGCTCTGGGTAATGCCGATCACGCCCATTTTGCTCGCAGCATAGTGCGGGGTGTAGATAAACCCCTGGCGGCCCTGGCCGGACGAGGTGTTGATCAGGCGCCCGCTGCCTTGCTTGACCATGTATTTGGCCGCTTCCCGGCAACCCAGCCACACGCCGGTGGTGTTGACCTGCAGCACCTTGTCGAAGTCGGCGCGGGGCATCTTGTCGTAGTGGTCGATGGTGATGATGCCGGCGTTCTGTACCGACACGTCGATGCTGCCGAAGCGTGCGTGACCTTCGCGGTAGAGGGTTTCGATGTCTTCTTCGCGGGTCACGTCGATGCCCAGGGCCAGGGTGTCGACCTTGTATTCCCGGGCCAGTTGGTCGGCGGTGAACGTCACGCGCTCCAGGTCGTTGGAGGCCAGCACCAGGTTGGCACCTTCCTGGGCGAAGCGCTCGGCAATGCCGGCACCGATGCCACGGCAGGCGCCGGTGATCACGATGGTTTTACCGCTGAAACGTTGCGACATGACAAAACTCCTTACCAGCAGACAAAACCACCATCGACCAGCAGGTCGACACCGGTGCAGAAAGACGAGGCCTGGCTGACCAGGAAAATCGCCGGGCCGACCATTTCGTCCACGCTGGCCATGCGGCCCATGGGCGTGGTCTGTTCAAAGATCTTCACCTGGTCGGCGACTTCCGGGCGTGAGTTCATCGGCGTGGCGGTGTAGCCGGGGCTGATGCAGTTGACGCGCAGGCCTTTGTCGGCCCATTCCATCGCCAGGCTTTTGCTCAGGTGGATTACCCCGGCCTTGGAGGTGTTGTAGTGCGCCTGCAACAGGCCGCGGTTGACGATGCTGCCGGACATGGAGGCGATATTGACGATGGCGCCTTTGCCACGCGGCAACATCACCGCGGCCTGGGCCTGGCAGCTGAGGAAAATGCCGGTGAGGTTGATGTCCAGGGTGGTTTGCCAGCGTTGCAGCTCCAGGTCTTCGGCGGCCTGGGCATTGGCGATGCCGGCGCAGTTGACGGCGACGCTGAGTGGGCCGAGTTCTTGTTCGGTTTGCGCGACGGCTGCATCCAGGGCGGCTCGCTCGGTGACGGTGCCGCTCAACGCCAAGGCGCTCCGGCCCAGGGCCTGGATGCGTTCTACGGTGCTGGCGATGCCGGGGCTGCCCGGAAGATCAAAGCAGGCTACATCGGCACCGGCTTCGGCGAGCCCGACGGCGATAGCCTGGCCAATGCCGCTGCCGGCGCCGGTAACAAAGGCCACTTGGCCTTGAAGACTAAAAAGCTGCATGACTAACTCCAATTTTTGAAATCACAGTAGACCCCTCGTGGGAGGGGAGGTGCGACGATTCGACTTGTTCCCGATGGCGGTGATTCAGTGACAGATGCATCCACTGACACTCCCTCATCGGGGGCAAGCCCCCTCCCACAGTTGGATCTGTGTAGGTCTTTGGTTATGCGGTAGCCATTTCCATCACCGAAACCGGGACGGCCTCGCCGCGCTCCAGAATCCCCGTCTAACAAGTTGCCTGGATAACTCCAATCTTGAAATCACAGTAGATCCCCTGTGGGAGGGGGCTTGCCCTCGATAGCAGTGGTTCAGTTACAGATGCATCCACTGAAACTCCCTCATCGGGGGCAAGCCCCCTCCCACAGTTGGATCTGTGTAGGTATTTGGCTATGCGGTGACCATTTCCATCACCGAAACCGTGACGGCCTCGCCGCGCTCCAGAATCCCCGTCTAACAAGTTGCCTGGATAACTCCAATCTTGAAATCACAGTAGATCCCTTGTGGGAGGGGCGGTGCGACGATTCGACTTGCTCCCGATGGCGGTGATTCAGTGACAGATGCATCTGCTGACACTCCCTCATCGGGGGCAAGCCCCCTCCCACAGTTGATCGCCATTGTCTGTGAGGACCGGGTTCCTAGGCGGTGGCCATTTCCATCACCGCCACCGGCGTGGCCTCACCGCGCTGCAGAATCCCCATCTGCCGTCCCCGGCTCATCACCATCACCCGGTGGGACAAGCCCAGCACTTCATCCAGGTCGGAACTGACCACAATCACTGCCATGCCCTTGGCCGCCAGGTCCGCGATCACTTCATAAATCGCCGCCCGCGCGCCCACGTCGATGCCGCGTGTGGGCTCATCGAGGATGAACACCTTGGGGTTGCGCGCCAGCCACTTGGCGATGATCACTTTCTGCTGGTTACCGCCGGACAGGCTGGAAATCCGCGACTGCGGCGCACCTTTCACCCCCAGTCGCGCCACCGCCGTGAGCGCGAATTCGCGCAGCGGGGCAGGGAACACCCAACCGCGTTTATCCAGCAGGTCGGTGTTGCCATAAATCAGGTTGTCTTCGATGCGATGTTCCACCACCACGCCTTGCTGCTTGCGGTCTTCCGGCACCAGCACCACGCCGGCCTGGATCGCCTCGAAGGGCGAGCGCAACTGGCGGACCTCGCCATCCAACACCATATGGCCCCGAATATCCTGGGCCGCGCCGGCAATGGTACGCACCAGCTCGGTTCGCCCGGCGCCGACCACCCCGGCAATGCCGAATACCTCGCCGGCCCGCACGCTGAAGTCGATGCCGTGCAAGGCAAACTCACGGCAGCTCAACGCCTTGACCTGCAACATCACCTGCTCCTGGGGTGCCTGCAACGCAGGGAAGATCCGCTCCAGGCTGCGCCCGACCATCTGCTCCACCAACTCCCGCACCGGCACCTGGGCCGTGGCATGCAGGGCGATCTGGCGACCGTCGCGCAGCACCAGCACGCGGTCGGCGATGCGTGCGATTTCTTCCAGGCGGTGGCTGATATAGATAAACGACACACCCTCTGCCTTCAGCCGTTCCACCTGCTTGAACAGCAGCTCGGTTTCCTCGCCACCCAATGCGGCGGTGGGTTCATCGAGGATCAACAGGCTGGCCTTCAGCGTCAGCGCCTTGGCGATTTCCACCAGTTGCTGGGCCGCCACGCTCAGGCCTTCGACCTTGCGCGAGGCCGGCACCTTGAGGCCCAGGCGTTCGAGTTGGATCTGCGCCTGGGCCTCCATGTACTCGCGATCCACCCGCCCACGGCGCATGGGCAGGCGGCCGACGAAGATGTTCTCGGCGATCGACAGTTGCGGCAGCAGGCGGATTTCCTGGTGGATCAGGCCGATCCCGGCGCCCAGCGCAGCCCCCGGTGAAGCGGGGGCGTAGGGCGCGCCGAGCCAGGTCATGCTGCCCCCGGCTTCCGGTTGCACCAGCCCGGCGATGATCGACGACAAGGTCGACTTGCCCGCGCCGTTCTCACCGAGCAGGGCCAATACCTCGCCGGGGCGAATGTCCACGTTGACCTGCGACAACACCTGCACCGGCCCGTAGGCCTTGCTGATATTGCGCAGGCACAGCACCGCGTCGGATCGAGCGGTGTCAACGGCTGCTGCTTGCATGACGACCTCCAAGGCTTACGGGTGCTGTTGCAGGAACGGCGCGACGTTTTCTTTAGTGGTCAGCACGGTGGGCAACAACTGCTCCTTGGGCAAGGTCTTGCCGGCTTTGAGGTCGATGGCCGAGGCCACGGCCAGGCGCCCCATTTTCTGCGTCTGCTGGGTCATGGTCGCGTTCAGCACACCGCTTTGCACGGCCTTGAGCCCGGCCACGTCACCGTCGAAACCGACCACGACCACCTTGTGATCGAGGTTGCCGACTTTCACCGCCTGGGCAGCGCCCAAGGCCATGGCGTCCGCACGACCGAAGAACACGGTGATGTTCGGGTCACGCTGGAGCAGGTCCTGGGCCACGGCGAAGCCTTTGTCCTGGGCCCATTCGGCCGGTTGCTGGGCGACGACCTTGAGGTCCGGGAAGGCTTTCAGGCCCTCCTCAAAACCCTTGGCGCGATCATTCTCGGGGGTGGTACCGATCTGGCCTTGCAGGATCGCGATGCGGCCCTTGCCGTCGGTGATCTTGCCCACGTACTCGGCCAGGGTCTTGGCGCCGGCCACGCTGTCGCTGGCGATAAAGGTGTCGCCCGGTGCGTCGGGGGCGTTGCGGTCCACGGCGATCACCGGGATGCCCGCAGCCTTGGCGGCTTTCACTGGCACACCGGCAGCAGTGGCGCCGGCCGGGATGTAGATCAGCACGTCGATCTGGCGGGTGATCAGGTCTTCGATCTGGCTGACCTGGGTGGAGGAGTTGCCCTGGGCGTCCACGGTGATCACCTTGACCCCCTTGGCTTTGCCTTCGGCTTCCACCGATTGCTTGATCTGGTTGAAGAAGTCGGCCTGCAGGTTGGCCACGGCCAGGCCGATGGTCAAATCCTTGGCCCAGGTGGTGCCGGCAGCGGTGAGGGTGGCGGCGGCGAGAGCGGTGGCCAACAGCAATTTCTTGGGGCTGAACATGTCGGTGACTCCTGGTTTTATTGTTGGAGGGTGTCAACTGTCGAACAGGTTTAACGGGCAGTGCTGGAGCGGCGTCGCAGGGTGTCGATGGTGACGGCGAGGGCGATGACCACGCCGATCACCACTTGTTGAATAAAGGGCGAGACGCCGAGCAGGTTGAGGCCATTGCGCAATACGCCAATGATCAGTACGCCCACCAGGGTGCCGCCGATGCTGCCGACGCCGCCACTGAGGCTGGCGCCGCCAATCACCACGGCGGCGATGGCGTCCAGCTCCAGACTCAGCCCGGCACTCGGTTGCGAAGAGTCCAGGCGCGCGGCCAGGGTCACCGCGGCGATGCCGGCCAGCGCACCGCTGATGGCGTACACCCACAGGGTAATCGCCCGCACCTTGATGCCCGACAACCGCGCCACTTCCGGGCTGCCGCCCATGGCGTAGAGGTTGCGGCCACCGGCACGAAAGCGCAGGAACACCCAGGCCACCACCAGCATCACCAGGAACAGGCCCACGGTGGCCGAGAGGAAACCAAAGTGGCGCACCGTCGCGAGGCTGGTGAACCAGTCCGGGTAGCCGACGATCTGCCGGCCTTCGGTAAGGATATTCGCCAGGCCACGGGCCACCGACATCATGGTCAGCGTGGCAATAAAGGGTGGCAGCTTGGCGTAGGTGATCAACCCGCCGGAGACCAGCCCGGCGAGCATGCCGCTGGCAATCGAGATCGGAATCGCAAAGCCCAGGGGCACCGCCTGATCCTGATACAGCCAGCCGAGCATCATCATCGAGAAGGCCAGCACCGAGCCGACCGACAGGTCGATGCCGCCGATCACGATCACCGCTGTCATGCCGATCGCCAGGATGCCCAGCACCGTGACCTGATCGAGGATGTTCAGGCCATTGCGCAACGAAAAGAAGAATTCGGAACTGAAGGAGAAGACCAGCACCAGCAGCACCAGCCCGATCAACGGGCCGCCGATGTTACTGGGCAGCAGTTTGACAATACGTGGGCGGGGTGGCGGCTTGAGTTCGGCCGGGTGCTGGACAATAGCTTTGGCGTCCACAGTGTTCTCCTGAGTTATTTTTTTTGGAGTGCTTTCAGGCGTCTTGAATATTTATGCGTGCCTGACTGTTAATTCAGATTCCAGTGACACCGTGTCAAAGTCAAGCGCTTAATTTTTCTTGCATGCCTCTGATCCGGTGTTTTTGCCCGGCGCAAAGCCACGGGCTAGATGAGCCGGCGTGGGATTTTGGCCGTTTGTCCGAGGGATATTTCCGGGTTTTATTTGGTTTTTCAGCGGTTCGCTCACTTGACCTGCTGGAGGATCGGCGTCTAAATAGAAATATATTGTCACTGCTGAATAAATATTCAAAGACAGCCTTGGACACTTTCACCCCGCGTGGTCAGCCTCAAAGGAGCCGCTGCATGAATGCCTTCCAGTACGACGCCCACCAGATCAAGGAACAGGCCCGCCTGATCCGTCGCCATGTGATCCGCTTGAATGCCGACTCCCCGGCGGGCGGGCACACCGGGGCGGATCTTTCCGAGACCGACATCCTCGCCACCCTGTATTTCCGCATCCTCAACACCGGCCCGGAACGCACCGAAGACCCCGAGCGCGATATTTATATCCAGAGCAAGGGCCACGGCGTCGGCGGTTTGTACTGCTGCCTGGCGCAGGCGGGCTACATCCCCACCGAGTGGCTGCCCACCTACCAGCACTTCAACTCGCACCTGCCCGGCCACCCGGTACGCCAGAAAACCCCCGGCATCGAACTGAACACCGGCGCCCTCGGCCACGGTTTGCCGGTGGCGGTCGGGCTGGCCCTGGCGGCGAAGATGTCCGGCAGCAACAAGCGCATCTACGTGCTCACCGGCGACGGCGAACTGGCCGAAGGCTCCAACTGGGAAGCGGCGATGGCGGCGGCCAAGTACGGCCTGGATAACCTGTTTGTGATCGTCGACAAAAACAAGCTGCAGCTCGCCGGTTTGACCGCCGAGATCATGCCGCTGGACCCCCTGGACGTGAAATGGGCGGCCTTCGGCTTCCGCGTCAGCGAGTGCGACGGTAACGACGTCGGCCAATTGATCGAAGCCCTGGAAAGCATGCAGACCAAGACCGGCGTGCCCCAGGTGCTGATCGCCCACACCATCAAAGGCAAGGGCGTGTCGTTTATCGAAGCCCGCCCCGAATGGCACCACCGCGTGCCCAAGGGTGATGAAATCAACGCAGCACTGGAGGAGTTGAACCATGGCGAGTGAACATTTGGCGAGCGTCATGGTGGAAGCGTTTATCGCTGCTGTCGAGGCCGGGCTGGACGTAGTGCCGGTGGTCAGCGACTCCACCTCCACGGCCAAGATCGGCCCGTTTGCCCAGCGCTTTCCCGAGCGGCTGATCAATGTGGGCATTGCCGAGCAATCCCTGGTCAGCGTCGCGGCGGGCCTGGCCCTGGGCGGCAAGATCGCCGCCACCTGCAATGCGGCGCCGTTCCTGATCTCGCGGGCCAATGAGCAGATCAAGGTGGACGTCTGCTACAACCAGGCCAATGTGAAGATGTTCGGCCTGAATGCCGGCACCAGTTATGGCCCGCTCGCCAGCACCCACCACAGCCTCGACGATATTTCGGTGATGCGCGGGTTTGGCAATGTGCAGATCTTCGCCCCGGCCGATGCCGTCGAGTGCCGGCAGATCATCGATTACGCGCTGCGCTACCACGGCCCGGTGTATATCCGTCTCGACGGCAAAGCCTTGCCCGACGTGCATGGCGCCGACTATCAGTTTGCACCCGGTCAGGTGGATATCCTGCGCCAGGGCGCCGATGTGAGCATCGTGGCCCTGGGCTCGGTGGTGCATGAAGCGGTGGAGGCGGCGGCATTGCTGGCGGAGCAGGGCATCCAGGCCCAGGTGATCAACCTGTCGTCGATCCGGCCCTTGCAGCGTGATGTATTGCTCAGCGCCTTGAGCGGCACGCGCGCCGTCATCAGTGTGGAAGAACACAATATCAATGGCGGCGTCGGCAGCCTGGTCGCCGAAGTGCTGGCCGAAGCCGGGTTGGGCATTGCCCTGGTCCGCCTGGGTATCGGCGATGGCGAGTACGCCGCCGCCGGTGCCCGCGAACCGACCCGCGCCTTGCATAACATCGACGCGGCTGGGATCGTGGCGGCTGCCACTCGGTTGCGGTGAACCCAATGAATAACAACACCCCGCTGATCCTGGCGATAGATGAAGGCACCAGCAACGCCAAGGCGGTGCTGGTCAACGAACTTGGCCAGGTGATTGCGCGCGGTTCGCGGCCCTTGAGCATCCGCCATCCCCAGGCCGGGTTTTCCGAGCAGGACCCGCTGCTGATCTGGCAAAACACGTTGGCTGCGATTGAAGAATGCCTGGCCCAGGTGGATCGTCCGATCACTGCGCTCGCGATCAGCAACCAGCGTGAATCGGTGGTGGCTTGGGATAGGCATACCGGTGAACCATTGTCGCCGTGCATCAGTTGGCAGTGCCGACGCTCTACGGCGTTGTGCACTCAACTGCATGAGCAGGGCCATGAAGCGCTGATCCTGGAAAAGACCGGGCTGGCGTTGGACCCGATGTTCTCGGCGGGCAAATTCCGCTGGATTCTCGATCACCTTGAGGATGGCCATGCCCGCGCTGCTGCCGGGGAAATCTGCCTGGGCACGGTCGATAGCTGGCTGTTGTGGCAACTCAGCGGCGGCCAGGTGTTCGCCACCGACTATTCCAATGCCGCGCGCACCCAACTGTTCAACCTGCACACCTGCGCCTGGGATCCTGAGTTGTTGGCGTTGTTCGGCATTCCGGCTGCGGCCTTGGCGCCGATCCAGCCGAGCGCCGGGTTCTTCGCCGAAACCGTCGCGTTGGGCGGCTTGCCTGCCGGCATCCCGGTGATGTCGATGATCGGCGACTCCCATGCGGCGCTGTACGGGCAGGGCGGTTTTGCGCCGGGGCTGGTCAAGGCCACCCTCGGCACCGGTTCGTCCTTGATGACGCCCATGGGCGGGCCGATTGCCTCCACCCATGGCCTGTCGACCACCCTGGCCTGGCATGACGGTAGCCAACCCACTTTCGGCATGGAAGGCAATATCGTCCATACCGGCGCTGCCGTGCAGTGGGCGTCGAAGCTGGTGGCGGGAGAATCCCTGGATGCGCTGACCGAACAGGCCGCGCAATTGCCGGATAACGGCGGCGTGTATTTTGTCCCGGCGCTGTCCGGCCTCGGCGCACCGCACTGGAAGGCCGACGCCCGTGGACTCATCTGCGGGCTTAGCGAAGCCACGTCCGGCGCGCATATCCTGCGTGCGGCGCTGGAATCCATCGGCTATCAGATTCGCGATGTGTTCGAGGCCATGCAGCAGGACATCGGCAGCCCGCTCAAGGAACTGTGGGTGGATGGCGGTGCCACGCGCAACCGCTGGCTGATGCAGTTCCTCGCCAACCTGCTGCAACGCCCGGTGGTGCGCAGCCTGTCACCGGAAGTCTCGGCATTGGGCGCAGCGCACCTGGCGGGTCGGGCGTTGGGGGTGTGGGCGAGTGATGCGGCGCTGGGGCAGTTGGAACGCCAGCGCGAGCGCTTTGAGCCGCAGGAGGATCCGGCGATGGCGGAGCGTTACTCAGAGTGGAAAAAGGCTCTAGCCCGCACACTCCTCTAACCGCATATGCAAACCAAATGTGGGAGGGCTTGCCGCCGATGAGCATAGGGATCTACATAACGTTGACTCAACACTGAACGTCCGGCAGATAGGGCTGTTGTGGTGAGCGGGCAAGTCGAATCGTCGCACCGCCTCTCCCACATTGAGATCACACCCGCCTTCAAGGCCGCCAGGTCTGCACGTCCTTGGCATCCACCGCCTTGGGCAACAACCCCGCCTTGAAGAACGCATCGGCAATCTTCTGCTGCTCACCCAACTGCTCAATCGTCACCGGCTGCACCTGATAACTGCGGTGCGCATTCGCCGCTTCCACCGTGGCTGCATCCAGGTTGCCCCACAGCGGGCCGAGCACTTTGGCCGCGTCCTGCGGGTTGGTTTTTACCCAGTGGCCGGCGTTTTCAAGCTGCGCATACACCACCTTCAATACCTCCGGGTGCGCCTTGGCGTAGGGCGTGCCGGTCAGGTAGTAACGCTTGTAGCTGGCCAGCCCGGCACCGTCCGCCAGGGTGCGTGTCGGCAGTTGGCGCTGCACGCTGGTGAGGAAGGGCTCCCAGGTGACCCAGGCGTCCACCTTGTTGTTCTCGAACGCCGCGCGGCCATCGGCCGGCGACAGGTAAGCCGGCTCGATATCCGAGAACGCCAGGCCGGCCTTGGCCAGCGCGGCAATCAACAGATAGTGGGTGCCGGCGGCCTTGGTTACCGCGATCTTCTTGCCCTTCAAATCCGCTAACTGTTGGATCGGCGAGTCCTTGCGTACCACGATGGCCTGGGCCGAAGGCGAGGGCGCTTCCTGGGCGAAGTAGGTGAGTTTGGCCTGGGCGGCCTGGGCGAAGATCGGCACGGTGTCGGCCACGTCGGCGCTGATGTCCACATTGCCGACGTTCAGCGCTTCCAGCAGCGGCAGGCCGCTGGGGAACTCATGCCAGCTCACCTCGATGTTGTCGGCCTTGAGGGCTTTCTCAAGGGCGCCCTGGGTTTTCAGCAGGGTGATCAGCGTGGAGGATTTCTGGTAACCGATGCGCACGGTTTCCTGGGCGTGCGCACTGACGGCAACGGAAAGGGCCAGCAATCCTAATACAGCGGCGAGGGGACGACGGAGGGACATGGTGGGCTCGATCTTCAGCGAAATAGATCCAAGCTTAATGATCTGAAAACCATTCGATAAATACTCTTTCGATCTGAGCTTAGGGCGGTTTCAGCCGCTTCCTGCCCAGCGGGCATAACCATAGAATTATATGGTTCTTTCATAAAACTCAGTCGTTAATATAATCAAAATGGATTTTTTGACGCTGTCGGCCTTTCTCTTGAGCGGGCTGACCCATTCAATAGGGATACTTCGCATGGCTGCTTTTGATCACCTGACCCGTCGCCGCCTCCTGGGCCTGGCCGGCCTGACCCTGGCGAGCCTGTCGCTGCCGCGCCTGGGCTTTGCCGCTGACGCACATGCCGGCCACAATACCGCCCAGGAGCCTGCCGGCACCGGTGAGTTCATCCGCCTCGACGCGCCGCGCAAACTCAAGCTGGCGGTGAACCTCAACGCGGTGTGCCTGGCGCCGGTGGTGATCGCCCATGGGCAAGGCTTCTTCAGCAAGCACAACCTGGACGTGGAGTTGGTCAACTTCGGCAACTCCACCGAGGTCTTGCTGGAAGCCATCGCCACCGGCAAGGCCGACGCAGGCGTGGGCATGGCGTTGCGCTGGCTCAAGGCCCTGGAGCAGGGCTTTGACGTGAAGCTCACCGCCGGCACCCATGGCGGTTGCCTGCGGTTGCTCAGTGCCGCCAACGGCGGCGTGAGCAAGCTGGAAGACCTCAAGGGCAAGGCCATCGGCGTGACCGACATGGCCAGCCCGGACCGCAATTTCTTTTCGATCCTGCTGAAAAAACACGGCGTCGACCCGGTGCGCGATGTGGAGTGGCGCCTGTACCCGGCCGACCTGCTCGGCACGGCGCTGGAGCGTGGCGAAGTGCAGGCGGTGAGCGGCAGTGACCCGTTCATGTACCGCCTGATCAAGTCCGGCGTGGCGCGGGAGTTGTCCACCAACCTGGTGGAGGAATACGCCAACCTCAGTTGCTGCGTGGTCGGCGTCACCGGCAAATTGGTGCGTGAAGACAAGCGCGTGGTCGCGGCGCTGACCCAGGCGATCCTTGAGGCCCATGACTATTCCGTGCAGCACCCGGAGGACGTCGCCAAAGGCTTCCAGGCCTACGCACTGAACACCTCCACCGAAGAAGTCCAGGCCATCCTCCACGACCACACCCACGGCCACCACGCGGTCGGCGCAGCGCTGACCCAGGAGATCACCACCTACGTCACCGACCTGAAAACCGTGGAAGTGATCAGCAAAGGCACCGACCCGATCGCGTTTGCCAGGGAGATCACCGCCGATGTCTTCAACTGACGCAACCATCCTCAACCCGCCTGTGGCGCTCAAGCTCGGGTGGCAAGGCGCGGCGGTGGTGACGGCCTGGGTGGCCGTCGCGCTGCTGATCAGTTACTGGCCCAACGCGGTGCGCAATTGGCCGATGACCCAGGGCCTGGCCAACCTCTGTGTGGGCGTGGCGGCGTTGTTTATTGTGCTGAGCCTGCTGGGGCGCAGGCTGTCGACACTCGCGCTGCGCTTGCGCACGGCCGCGCCCTGGCTGATCGCCTTCCCGGTGCTTTTGGGCCTCTGGGAGTTGCTCACCGCCAAGCTTGCGCTGTTGCCGGTGCCGTTCTTCGCGCCGCCCCAAGCCTTGCTCGCGGTGTACATCGAAGACTACCCACGCCTGGCCGACAGCCTGCTGCATTCGGCGCTGCTGCTGGGCTCGGGGGTGGCGCTGGGCGCGGCCACCGGGTTTGTCGCCGGTGTTGCCATTGGCTGGTCCACGCGGATCGGCTACTGGCTGCACCCGGTGCTGCGCATCCTCGGCCCGGTGCCGTCGACGGCGTTGTTGCCGCTGTGTTTTTTCCTGTTTCCGAGCAGTTGGAGTGCGAGTGTGTTTTTGATCGCCCTGGCCACCTGGTTTCCGGTCACGGTGCTTACCTGGTCCGGCGTGGCCAGCGTCGATAAAGCCTATTACGACGTGGCGCGCACCCTCGGCGCCCGGCCGGGTTTTCTGATTTTCAAGGTGGCGATTCCCGCCGCGTTGCCTCACGTCTTCGTCGGCCTGTTCATGGGCCTGGGCGCCTCATTCTCAACCTTGGTGGTGGCGGAAATGATGGGGGTCAAATCCGGCATCGGCTGGTACCTGCAATGGGCCCAGGGCTGGGCAGCCTACGCGAACATGTACGCCGCACTGCTGATCATGGCGCTGGCCTGTTCGGGGTTGATCACCGGGTTGTTCCTGGTGCGTGATCGGTTGCTGGCCTGGCAGAAAGGAGCGATGAAATGGTAGCCCTGGCACACGCGGTATCGGCTTCGGAAGGATTGGCGCTGCGCATAGAAAACCTCAGCCATGGTTTTGCGCTGGACGGCCGGCATTTGCCGGTGTTGGAGCGGGTGTCCCTGGACGTGGCGCCGGGAGAATTTGTGGCATTGCTCGGGCCGTCGGGTTGCGGCAAGTCCACCTTGCTGCGCCTGGTGGCGGGGCTGGAACCGGCGGACTCCGGCCGACTGCTGGCCGATGGCGAACCCATCGCCGGCCCGGACCCGAGCCGTGTGGTGGTGTTCCAGGACCCGACCCTGTACCCGTGGCGCCGCGTGTGGGACAACGTCGCCCTCGGCCTCGAAGCCCAGGGCCTGCTCAAGACCCATTCGGCCAAGGTCGATGAGGCCCTGCACAAGGTCGGCCTTGGCCCGTTCGCCCGTGCCTATCCCCGGCAGTTGTCCGGCGGCATGGCCCAGCGGGTGGCGTTGGCCCGTGCCCTGGTCAACCAGCCGCGTTTGCTGATCCTCGACGAACCCCTGGGCAAACTCGACTCCCTGACCCGCATCACCATGCAAAAAGAGCTGATCGACCTGTGGCAGCGCCAGGGCTACACGGCGTTGCTGGTGACCCACGATGTGGAAGAAGCCTTGCTGCTGGCCAACCGGGTGATTGTGTTCAGCGACCGCCCGGCGAAGATCCAGGCACAGTTGAGCATCGATAGGCCGTATCCACGGCACCGGGACGATCCTTACCTGGTGGACCTGCGGCGGCAGATACTGGGCCTGCTGGGGTTGGGCGAAAACTGGTAGTCAGTGGGCGTCTTTCAGCGCAATGGCCTGGGTGGTCGCACTTGAGACACCGGCACGGTCTGCCAGGTAACGCGCGGGCGGCTGGCCCACCGCCTTGCGGAACATGGTGATGAAGCCGCTGGCGTTTTCATAACCGAGGTCCAGGGCCACCCGTTGCACACTTTCACCCTTGGCCAGCCGTTGCAGGGACAGGATCACATGCAACTGCCGGCGCCAGCGCCCGAAACTCAAGCCCAGTTCCTCCAGCAACAGGCGCGTCATGCTGCGCTCGCTCATGCCGATGCGCACCGCCCACTGGCCGAGGGTGGCTTTGTCGGTCGGGTCGGCCAGCAGGCTGTTGGCCAGGCGGCGCAAGCGTGCGTCCTGGGGCATGGGCAGATGCAGGGCTTCGACCGGGGCGGCGGCCAGTTCATCCAGCAAGGTGTTGATCAAGCGGCCTTGGGCGCCGCCCTCGTCATAGAATTGCGGGAAACTGACGGCCTTGCTGATCAGCTCATGCAGCAACCCGGACACGGCCAGGGTGCAGCATTGCGGCTGCAGGGCGTGGGCGGCGTCGGGGTCGATCAGCAGGCAATACACCTCGGCCTCGCCAGAGCCACGCGCCGCATGGGGCGTACCGCCGGGAATCCACAGTGCACACTGGGGCGGCACGATCCAGATTCCCGCTTCGATTTCACAGTGGATGACCCCGCGCAGGGTGTACATCAACTGGCCCTTGCGGTGGGCGTGCTGGGCATGTTCCCAGGTGTCCGACGTGCTGGTGGCGCCCACGGCCACCACGGCGCGGGGGAACAGGTCGGCGTCCTTGGCCATCAACGGGTCGAGCAGATCAAGACGGTGGTGCTTCATGGCGGAGATCGCAGATTGGCCGGATTGCGAAACAGTCTGGCTATTCTGTGCAATGCCGTCCAGGGGTTCGAGCTTTATATTGAGATCCACTCTCATTAAGGAGCTTTGCCATGCGACTCGACAGCACAACATTCCCCGTGGTGAAAATCGTCTTCGATGCGCCGAACCAAGGCGGGCCGGAAGACGCCTTCCGGGTCTTTGAAGACCTGTTGGCACGCCAGCAATCCTTCCTGCTGCTGCACGAAAAAGCCGTGGACGAAACCCATCACGAACATTCCCATGAACAGCGCAAGCAAGCCTCGATCTGGATGAAGAAGCACCGACAAGCGCTGCGCACGTTCGTCAAGGGCATGATCCAGGTCGAGCCCAGCGCGGCCAAGCGCCTGGCACTCAAGCCGTTTGCGCAGATGTTCGGCAAGGCCTGGGGTTACCCGTTGCTGGTGGTGGAATCCAAGGACCAGGCCTGGGCACTGGCGCGGGATGTGCTGGATGAGCGGGTGTCGGATGTGGCGCATTTTTGAACGGATGCGACCCGACTCTCTCTGTGGTGAGCGGGCTTGCCCGCGCTGGGCTGCGCAGCGGCCCCAAAACCAGGCGCTTAGGCGTGCCTGATACACCGCATTCGTCTTCATCAGGGGCGCTTCGCACCCCAACGCGGGCAAGCCCGCTCGCCACAGGGGCAGGCCTTTCTCGCCGGTCGGGGGCTGGCCAAGCTGCGTTATCACCTGGCATTGCAGCTGTTGCTGATCCTGGTTTATCTGGTGGTGGCCGAGCGGGTGGTAGAGATTGTGTGGGGCTTGCGCGCCCATTGAAGTATCCTCCGCACCCCGCTTTCCACCGATTCAAAGACAGATGACAGGACAAGACATGCAGGCGCTGCTGGAGTCGATCCTCGACGAAGTGCGCCCCCTGATCGGCCTCGGCAAAGTCGCCGACTACATTCCCGCGCTGGCCGATGTACCGGCAAACCAACTGGGTATTGCGGTATACGGCAATGACGGCTCGGCCTACCGCGCCGGTGACGCCGATACGCTGTTCTCGGTGCAGAGCATTTCCAAGGTGTTCAGCCTGGTGCAGGCCATTGACCATGGCGGTGAAACCATCTGGGAACGCCTGGGCCACGAGCCTTCGGGGCAGCCGTTCAACTCGTTGGTGCAACTGGAATTCGAACGCGGCCGCCCGCGTAACCCCTTCATCAATGCTGGCGCGCTGGTGATCTGCGACATCAACCAATCACGCTTTGCCGTGCCGATCCTGTCGATGCGCGACTTCGTGCGGCGCCTGTCGGGCAACCCGCAGATCCTGGTCAACAGCGTGGTCGCCGACTCCGAAGCCCAGCACGGCGCACGCAACGCGGCCATGGCCTACCTGATGAAATCCTTCGGTAACTTCCACAACGATGTGGACGCGGTGCTGCACAGCTACTTCAACTACTGCGCCCTGCAGATGAGCTGCCTGGACCTGGCCAAGGCGTTCAGCTTCCTCGCCAACGAGGGCACCAGTGCCCACAGCGGCGAACAGATCCTTACCGCGCGGCAGACCAAGCAAGTCAACTCGATCATGGCCACCAGCGGGCTGTATGACGAGGCGGGCAACTTTGCCTACCGTGTGGGCTTGCCGGGCAAGAGCGGTGTGGGCGGCGGCATTGTCGCGGTGGTGCCGGGGCAGTTTACGGTGTGCGTGTGGTCGCCGGAATTGAACGCGGCGGGCAACTCGCTGGCGGGGATCAAGGCGTTGGAGTTGTTGAGTGAGCGGATTGGGTGGTCGGTGTTTTGAGATCGTTCCCACGCGCGTGGGAACGATCATCTGAATCATGCTGCTGGATGGGCGTCATCCAATGCTTTGTCCACCAACAATTGCACACCTTCCAGCATTCGGCAGATGCCCAACGCCACATTGCGTTGTGCGCCGTCGATTTCAAAGGCCAGGTGCGTGGCGATATCGGTGATGGAGGATAGATCCTGGGAGGCGTTGACCAGCAGGGTTTCCGTGCCTAGGTCGGGGCGCACGGTGAAGAGTTTTTCTGGGGGATTGGGGCTGTCTTTGATCATGGTGAAGCTCCTTTGTAAATGGGGCTGCCACGATTCGCGGTCAATCGAAGAGGGTGGCAGCTGTACGCGGGTTGACCGACCGGCCCAAAGAACAAAACCGGCATACCCTAAGGTATCCCGCGTACAGCTGCCGCGACACGATACATCAGACGTAAAAAAACGCCTAAGCTCGGGGTTGGCGCAGTTGCTCTTTGAAGTCGGACGGTCAAATCCGGTCGCTGAATGGGCAGCGACGGCACAGAGGTTAGTCAGCCAAGTTCCGAGCGACAACCTGAAACAGTCGTGGGATAAGTCCTAGGGAACTCATGGTCAGACGCCACAAACGCGCTATTCAGCGTCCTTTTTTGCGCGTCTTCGACCCCGGCAAAATCATGCCCACCTCTTGCTGGTAGCTCCGATACCGCTCACCAAACAACACCACCAGGTCCTTTTCTTCAAAGCTGGCGCCAATGAAGAGGTAAACCGTCATCCCTGTCGCAAACAACAGGTGCCCGGCCGTCATGTACGGCGTTGCCCAAAAAGCGATCAGGAAACCCAGGTACAGCGGGTGACGCACGATCCTGTAAAACAGCGGCGTCCTGAATAATGGCGCCTGTGGTGTGGTTTTGCGCCAACGGTCGATGGCCTGCTTGAGCCCGAACAGTTCGAAGTGGTCGATCAAAAAAGTTGCCAGTAAAGCGATGCCCCAGCCCAGCCAGAACAGGCCAATCAGCAGGGCCTTGGCCCACGTCGTTTCAACCTTCCAGACGGTGAGCGGCATCGGTTGCCACAGCCAGAACATCAGCATCAGCACCAGGCTGCTGAGCAGCACATACGTGGAGCGTTCAACGGAGGTCGGAATGACTGCCGCCAGCCACTGTTTGAAGCCTTTGCGCGCCATGGCCGTGTGCTGGACGCCGAACAGCAGGATCAATGCGCAGTTGATCAGCACGGCGGCTGGCCACGCGAGGAGGGGCCCATCGTTGATGTTCTTGGGCACCGCAACGCTGCCGACGAAGCCGATCAAATACAAACAGGTGAACAGGAACGCCAAATAGCAGCAGGTGCTGTACACCAGCCCGATGACACGGGCGGTGCGAGTGTTGTCGAGTTGCATGAGCATGCCTTTCCCACAGGATGAATAGACCGCAAACCCGCAGGTCAGCCAGTCCATGGCTAAGCCTAGCGGGTTTTGCGTACCAAAGGACCTGTGAGGGATAACGGTTTTCGGCGCCCCTGCAATTAGGACTCAGCTGATATTGAGCCGATCCAACAAGCTGTACCAAGCCACCCCCGCACCAATGTAAAACCGCTGCAATCCGTGCATCGGCAAGCGCTGCAGCGGCGTGACCGGGTAGGCAAATTCAGCCTGGCTGTCGCACAACCGCCCGGCCAGTTGCTGCCCCAGGCTGGTACACAATGCGATGCCGCGGCCATTGCAGCCCAGCGCCAAGGTCAGCCCCGGTGCCGGTTCGTGGACATGGGGCATGAAGTCCCGTGTGATTGCGATACGCCCGGCCCAGCGGTACTCAAATTCCAGCGGGCCCAATTGCGGAAAGAGCAGCGCCAGGGAGCGCTCCAGGTGGGCAAAATCGGCCGGTGACGTGGGGTCGTTGAACAGCCCGCGTCCGCCCATCAGTAAGCGCCCATGACTGTCTTTGCGAAAGTACAGCAGCAGCCGTTGTGCGGTGGACACGGTTTCCTGTCCCGGCAAGATGCTCTCTGCCGCACGCCCACGCAGCGGTTTGGTGGCGACGATAAAACTGTTCGCCGCGAGGATGCTCTGTGCCATGCCCGGCCATAGGTTGCCGCTGTAGCCATTGGTGGCCAGCACCACTTGATCGGCCATCACCTGCGCACCGCCAGCGGTCTGCAGTTGCCACCCCGGGCCCTGGCGCTGTAACCCTGTCACTGCACTGTGACCATGAATGCGAACACCCGCCGCCAACGCCGCGCCGACCAGCCCACGGGCATACGCCAGCGGCTGAATCGCCCCGGCGCGGCCATCCAGCCAGCCGCCGGCGAATGCCTCGCTGCCCATGCGCGATGCCACCGCCGCCGCATCCAGGCGCTGCACCGGCACGCCGCGCCGCGCCCATTGCTCGGCTCGCGCATGCAGGCCGGCCACGCCCTTTTGCGTGTACGACACCTGCATCCAGCCTTTGCGCACCGGCGCGCAATCAATGCCGTGCCTGTCGATCAACGTGAACACCAGGTCCGCCGAGTTCGACACTGTCGAGATCAACGGCTCGGCCTGCTCCGGCCCGTACATCTGCACCAGTTGCCCCGGGTCGTACTTGAGCGTCGGGTTGACCTGCCCGCCATTGCGTCCCGATGCGCCCCAGCCGGGCTCATGGGCTTCCAGCACGCACACGCTGACCCCGCGCTCGGCCAGATGCAGGGCTGTCGACAGGCCGGTATACCCCGCGCCGACAATCGCCACATCCACTTTCACCGACTCACCCAGCGCAGGCGTCGGCACCACGGAGGGCGCCGTCGCCGACCACAATGATTTCATGACAGGCTCCGCGTGTTGCCGGTGGGGTGCAGCACGCGCCGCAGGAAGTCCTGGGTACGTGCATGCTGTGGATCGCCCAGCACCTGCTCGGCCGGGCCGCTCTCGACGATGTAGCCGCCATGCAGGAAGCACACGCGGTCGGCCACTTCGCGGGCAAAGCCCATTTCGTGGGTGACCACGATCATGGTCATGCCTTCGTCGGCCAGGGTGCGCATTACCGCCAGGACATCGCCCACCAGTTCCGGGTCGAGGGCCGAGGTGGGTTCGTCGAACAGCATGGCTTCAGGTTTCATCGCCAGGGCGCGGGCGATGGCCACGCGTTGCTGCTGGCCGCCGGAGAGCTGTTCGGGGTAGGCGTCGGCCTTGGCGCTCAGGCCCACCTTGTCCAGCAACACCAGGGCCTCTTCGCGGGCCTGCTTGAGCGGTTCGCCTTTGACATACACCGGACCTTCCATCACGTTTTCCAGCACGGTGCGGTGGGGGAACAGGTTGAAGCGCTGAAACACCATGCCCATGCGGCTGCGCAACGCGTGCACGGTTTTGCTGCCGCGTTGCACGGTTTCGCCGAACACGTTGATGTGGCCGCCATCGTAGGCTTCCAGCGCGTTGATGCAGCGCAGCAGGGTGGATTTGCCCGAGCCCGAGGGGCCGATCAGGCACACCACTTCGCCCTTGGCCACGTCGAGGTCAACGCCGTGCAGTACGCGGTGGCTGCCGTAATGTTTTTGCAACTGACGAATCTCGATCATGCTTTTTTCCTCCGCCCCAGGTGCTGCTCCATACGACGCAGGCCATACACCAGCGGCAGGCTCATCAGCAGGTAGAGCAGGGCGACCAGGGTGTAGACGGTCATGTTCTGGAAGGTCGACGAGGCGATCAGTTGGCCTTGGCGGGTCATCTCGGCGACGGTGATGGTGGACACCAGGGACGAATCCTTGAGCATCATCACCAGGGTGTTGCCGTAGGGCGGCAGGGCGATGCGAAATGCCTGGGGCAGGATCACCCGGCGCATCATCAGCGCCGAGCGCATGCCCAGGGCTTCGGCGGCTTCACGCTGGCCCTGTTCCACGGCAATGATGCCGGTGCGGAAGTTCTCGGCCTGGTATGCCGAGTAGGCGATGCCCATGCCGATCACCCCGGCGTAGAACGCCGTGAGGTGCACGCCCATGTCCGGTAGCACGAAGTAGATGTAGAACAGCTGCACGATGATCGGCAGGCCACGGATCACGTTGATGATGGTGCTGGCCACCCACGACAGCGTGCGAATCGGCGACAGCTTGAGCAGCGCCAGCACCAGGCCGATTGCACTGCTGAGCAGGAACGACAGCACGGTGATCTGGATCGTCACCCAGGCGCCCTGCAGCAGAATCGGCAGGAAGTCCCGGGCGTTTTGCAGGAACTCGGCCGGGTTCATGGGCGCACCTGGGTATCAAGTCCCCACTTCTTGAGGATGCTGTCCAGGGTACCGTCGGCCTTGATGCCGGCGATGGCGGTGTTCAGGCGCCCGAGGGTTTGCGCATCGCCTTTGCGTACCACCAGGCAGACTTCGCCGACGTTGGTGGGCTGGTAGTCGGGGGCGAGCTTCACGCCTTTGAACAGCTTCTGGCGAATCTGGTAGGCCACCACCGGCTGGTCGCCGACCGCCGCCTTGATGCGCCCCAGGGACAGGTCGCGGACCATCTCGCCGATGGAGTCGTAGGTGCGAATCTCCTTGAAGATCCCCAGCTTGTTCAGTTGGTCGTAGAACACCGTGCCGGCCTGTACGCCGACCACCTGATCCTTGAGCGGCGTGAGGTCGGGGTAGGCGGCGCTGTCGTCGGCATTGATGATCAGGCCCTCACCGTAGGCGTACACCGGGGCGCTGAAGTCGACGACCTTGGTGCGCTCTTCGGTCTTGAGCATGCCGGCGGAAATGAAGTCGAGCTTGCCGGAGGTGAGGGAGGGGATCAGCGCAGCGAAGTTGGTCTGTTCGATCTGGCTGGTGAAGCCGCCGGCCTTGCCCACGGCCTCGGCGACGTCGACCATCACGCCCTGGATGCTGTTGGTCTTGATATCGAGGAAGGTGAACGGCGACCCACTGGCGGTTGCACCGACTTTGTACGTGGACGCACTTTCTGCGTGCGCGGCGCTGACGCAGAGTGTGGCGCACACACCGAAGGCAAGGCGGCGAAACAAGGGCGAAAGACTGTTCATCGGGCTACTCCAGAAGGAAAACGGAAAGTCAGTACCGCGAGCGGTTACCGATGAAATCGCAAGCTCTGTGCCATTTCGATTCAAATAAATCGAATTACGTTATATAAAATCGACAAAATGAACCATTCGTATCGATATGCGATATTTAATGGTCTATTTTTGTGATTTGGAGTAGTAATATCGCCACGCCTGACCCACTTGAACGCGAGTCCGCCATGTCCGAAGAACGCAACAGTCTGCACAACCAATCCCTGGAAAAAGGCCTGTCGGTGCTCAAGGCATTCAGCGCCCAGCGCCGCAGCATGAGCCTTGCAGAGGTGGCCGAGGCCGCTGGCATGACCAAAAGCTCGGCCCAGCGCATGGTGTTTACCCTTGAAAGCCTGGGTTACCTTCGGAAACACTCCCGCACACGGCATTACCAACTCACTCCCCGGGTGCTGGAGTTGGGGTTCAGCTACCTGGATGCGCATTCATTGATCGAGGTGGCCAACCCGTTTCTGTCGGAACTGACCCGGCTGACCGGCGAGACCTCGTGCCTGACCGAGCCGGCGGGCTACGACATGACCTATATCGCGCGCTTTGTCAGCGCGGGTTTTGTACCGGTGCATATGCCGATCGGCTCGCGGGTGCCGATGTACTGTACGGCGTCGGGGAGGGCGTATCTGAGTGCATTGCCGCAGGAGGAGGCGTTGGCGCTGATCGAGCACAGCCAGCGGGTGGCACACACCAGCCAGACGTTGACGGACGTGGCGGGCATTCTGGAATCGTTGCAGCAGGTGCGCGAGCAGGGCTATGCGGTGAATGCCCAGGAGCTGTTCCTCGGCGACATGACCATCGGCGCGCCGGTGCTGGGCGCCAATGGCCGGCCGGTGGCGGCGGTGCATGTGGTGGCGCCGACCAGTCGGTGGAGCAGGGCGGATGCGGAGAAGCAGCTGGCGCCGGCGTTGTTGCAGTGTTCAAGGGCGTTGAGCAATTCGGCGCGCAACCTGGAGTAACCCGCTCTCAAGAACACAGCAAATCCAATGTGGGAGCGAGCAAGCCCGCTCCCACATTTTGATCTTCATCATTCTTTGAGATTGGTGTGAGCCCCAACAAAAAATGCGCCCCTTCGGGCGCATTTTTTTGTTCGGTCAACTATCGCCTATCAGGCAATCGCATCCCAGGCCCGGTCACCGTTCTCGTCTTTGATGCGAGTCGGCAAACCCATCACGTCCAGCGCCTTGAGGAACGGCTCAGCCGGCAGTTCCTCGACGTTAGCCATGTGTTTCACATCCCACTCGCCACGGGCGACCAGCAACGCGGCGGCTACCGGTGGAACGCCTGCGGTGTAGGAGATGCCCTGGCTGTCGGTCTCGGCGAAGGCTTCTTCGTGATCCGCCACGTTGTAGATGAACATCTCACGCGGCTGGCCATCCTTGGTGCCTTTGACCAGGTCGCCGATGCAGGTCTTGCCGGTGTAGCCCGGGGCCAGGGAAGACGGGTCAGGCAGCACGGCCTTGACCACTTTCAACGGCACCACTTCCAGGCCTTCGGCGGTGGTGACCGGCTTCTCGGAGAGCAGGCCGAGGTTTTTCAGCACGGTGAACACGTTGATGTAGTGTTCGCCGAAGCTCATCCAGAAACGCACGTTGGGCACGTCGAGGTTTTTCGACAGCGAGTGCACTTCATCGTGGCCGGTGAGGTAGAGGTTCTGCGAACCCACGACCGGCAGGTCGTCGGTGCGTTTGACTTCGAACATGGTGTTGCTGGTCCACTGGCTGTTCTGCCAGCTCCACACCTGCCCGGTGAATTCGCGGAAGTTGATTTCCGGATCGAAATTGGTGGCGAAGTATTTGCCATGGGAGCCGGCATTGACGTCGAGGATGTCGATCGAATCAATGCGGTCGAAATGCTGTTGCTGCGCCAGCGCGGCATACGCGTTGACGACACCCGGGTCGAAGCCCACGCCAAGGATGGCGGTGATGTTCTTCTGTTTGCACTCTTCCAGGTGGTTCCATTCGTAGTTGCCGTACCACGGCGGGGTCTCGCAGACCTTGCCCGGCTCTTCGTGGATGGCGGTGTCGAGGTAGGCGACGCCGGTGTCGATGCAGGCACGCAGTACCGACATGTTGAGGAACGCGGAACCCACGTTGATGACGATCTGGGATTCGGTCTCGCGGATCAGGGCCTTGGTCGCTTCCACGTCCAGGGCGTTCAGCGCAAAGGCCTGGATGTCGGCGGGTACCTTGAGGCTACCCTTGGCCTTGACGCTGTCGATGATGGCCTGGCATTTGGAGATGTTGCGCGACGCGATAGCAATACGACCGAGTTCGTCGTTGTGCTGCGCGCACTTGTGGGCCACCACCTTGGCGACACCTCCTGCACCAATGATAAGAACGTTCTTTTTCAATTGCTTTATCTCTCCTTTATCCGCCAGCTTACGAAAGGCTGGACAGGTAGTCGTCGTAACCAAATTCACGAACCACTTCGACTGTACCGTCGAGTTGTTTCACTACGATGGACGGCATTTTCAGGCCGTTGAACCAATTTTTCTTGACCATGGTGTAGCCCGCGGTGTCGATGAACGACAGCCGATCGCCGATGGCCAGCGGACGATCAAATTGATACTCGCCGAAGATGTCCCCGGCCAGGCAGGATTTGCCGCACACCATGTAGGTGTGTTCGCCCTCGCTCGGCGCCAGCTTGGCGTTGAGGCGATAGATCAGCAGGTCCAGCAGGTGGGCTTCGATGGAGCTGTCGACGACGGCGAGGTTTTTGCCGTTGTAGAGGGTGTCGAGCACGGTGACTTCCAGGGAGGCGCTGTTGGTGATCGCCGCTTCGCCGGGTTCCAGGTAGACCTGCACGTCGTACTTCTGCGAGAACGCCTTGAGGCGCTGGCAGAAGGCGTCGATGGCATAGCCTTCACCGGTGAAGTGGATGCCGCCGCCGAGGCTGACCCAGTTGACCTTGTGCAGCAGCGCGCCGAAGCGTTCTTCGATGGTGTTCAGCATCTGGTCGAACAGGTTGAAGTCGCCGTTCTCGCAGTTGTTGTGGAACATGAAGCCGGAGATCTGCTCGATCACGCCTTCAATCTTCACCGGGTCCCATTCGCCCAGGCGGCTGAACGGACGCGCCGGGTCGGCCAGCAGGTAGTCGGAGCTGCTCACCTGCGGGTTGACGCGCAGGCCGCGGGTCTTGCCTTCGCTGCGCTCGGCAAAACGCTGCAGCTGGCTGATGGAGTTGAAGATGATCTTGTCGCAGTTATCGAGCATCTCTTCGATTTCATCGTCGGCCCAGGCCACGCTGTAGGCGTGCGCCTCGCCTTCGAACTTCTGGCGACCGAGCTTCAACTCGTACAGCGACGACGAGGTGGTGCCGTCCATGTATTCCTGCATCAGGTCGAACACCGACCAGGTGGCAAAGCACTTGAGCGCCAGCAGGGCCTTGGCGCCGGACTGCTCGCGCACGTAAGCAATCTTCTGCATGTTGACCAGAAGCTTCTGTTTATCGATGAGGTAGTACGGCGTTTTGATCATTTTTGAGAGCCTGCGGCGGTGCCTGCCAAAAAAGGACACGCATTGTGCCCGCACTTGGATCGAATCGAAAGGTTAGTGGGCGGATTTTGCTGCGCCAGCTTTACGATCCTAACCACTGAGTATGACTATCTATGCATCTACACCGCTCTAATGTGGGAGGGGGCTTGCCCCCGATAGCGGTGTATCAGCCAGCCTATTCTTTATTGACCCTCTGCTATCGGGGGCGAGCCCCCTCCCACATTTGGCCCCAGGTACCTCTGCTGCACTGCCATCAAACCGTCATCTGCCCACCACCTTCCTGCCACATTCCGCCGTTACTGTCCTCGCCAATGAGATCGATCTCAAGCGAGTGACCATGACTGATTTGAAAGACGTCGCGCGATTGGCCGGCGTATCCCGCGCGACCGCCGCCCGCACTTTTGCCTCCCCCGACCAGGTGCGCCCGGCGACCCGTGAGCAGGTGTTCGCCGCCGCCCGTGAGTTGGGCTTTCGGCCCAACCTGCTCGGCCGCCAATTGCGCCTGCAAACCACCCAGTTGATCGGCGTGGTGGTGCCCAACCTGCTCAACCCGGTATTCGCCGAACAGTTCCAGGCCATGGAGCGTGCCGCACGCTTGCGTGGCTACAGCCTGGTGCTGGCGACCACCGACTACAGCAGCGAACGCGAGTGCATCGTAGTGGAAGAACTGCTGCGCCAGCGCGTCGATGGCCTGGTGCTGACGGTCACCGATGCCGAAAGCAACAGCGTGCTCAGCAGCCTGAATACCGAACGGACGCCGTTCGTGCTGGCCTATCACCAACCGAGCAATCCCAACTACAGCGCCGTGTCGGTGGACAACCGCGCCGGCATGGCCTTGGCCACGCGCTACCTGCTGGAGGCCGGTCATCGACGCATCAGCATGGTCGCCGGCCCCGCCTTGCAGTCCGACCGCGCACGCCTGCGCTATGCCGGTTACTGCGACGCGATGAAGGCATACGGTCTCAAAAGCCGCGCGGTGATCGAAATGCCCGCCCATACCCAGGCCGAATTCGCTGCCATCCAGCCGTACCTCAACGGCCCCGACGCCCCCAGCGCTCTGGTGTGTTCCAACGATTTCCTCGCGATCAGCCTGATCGCCGAGCTGCGCCGCAACGCCTGGAATGTGCCCGGGCAACTGTCGGTGATGGGCTTTGACGGCATCGCCCTCGGCACCCAGATGCACCCGACCCTGTGCAGCGTGGTGCAGCCCATCGCGCTGCTGGCCAGCACGGTGATTGACCAACTGCTGGCGCAGATCGCCGGTAACGACCCGGTTTCCCATTGCCTGCCTTGCCATATCCGGCCGGGCGAAAGTACCCAACCCTTTGAGGAGTCCCTTGATGCGCGCATTCAGTAAAACCCTGGCCGCCGTGCTGCTGTGCGGTGTGGCCAGCCTGGCCCAGGCCGCCGAAACGGCTATTTGCTACAACTGCCCGCCGGACTGGGCCGACTGGGGCACCCAGCTCAAGGCCATCGCTGCCGACACGGGGGTGCAGGTGCCGCTGGACAACAAGAACTCCGGCCAGTCCCTGGCGCAACTGGTGGCCGAAAAGGCCGCGCCCGTCGCCGACGTGGTCTACTACGGCGTGACCTTCGGCTTGCAGGCGCAAAAGGCCGGCGTGGTCGAGGGTTACAAGCCCAAGGGCTGGGAACAGATCCCCGCCGGGTTGAAAGACCCCGCCGGCCAGTGGTTTGCGATCCACTCCGGCACCCTGGGCATCATGGTCAACGTCGATGCATTGGGCGGCCTGCCGGTGCCGCAAAGCTGGGCCGACCTGCTCAAGCCGCAATACAAAGGCATGGTCGGCTACCTGGACCCGTCCAGCGCCTTCGTCGGCTACGTCTCTGCCGTGGCGATCAACCGCGCAATGGGCGGCGACCTGGACAACTTCGCCCCGGCCATCGGTTACTTCCAGAAACTGGCAAAAAACGCCCCCATCGTGCCCAAGCAGACCGCCTATGCGCGGGTGCTGTCCGGCGAGTTGCCGATCCTGGTGGACTACGATTTCAACGCCTACCGCGCCCGCTACAAAGACAACGCCAACGTCGCCTTCGTGATCCCCAAGGAAGGCAGCATCAGCGTGCCTTATGTGATGAGCCTGGTGGCCAACGCGCCGCACCGCGCCAATGGCGAGAAGGTGCTGGACTTCGTGCTGTCGGACCAAGGCCAGGCACTCTGGGCCAAGGCTTACTTGCGCCCGGTACGTCCGGTGACCATGCCGGCCGACGTCGCCGCGCAGTTCCTGCCCGACAGCGATTACGCCCGCGCCGGTGTGGTGGACTATCAGAAAATGGCCGCTGTGCAGGAAGCCTTCGCCGCCCGTTACCTGAACGAGGTCAAGTAAGTGGCCGCATCGGCAAAACAAGCGGCCTGGGCGCTGGCCCCGGCCTTTGCGGTGCTGTTCGCGTTCTGGCTGTTGCCGCTGGCGCACTTGATGCTGCTCGGCGCCGACAGCCGCGACAGCCACGGCAGCGGCTATTGGCAGGTGCTCAGCAGCGCGCAGTACCTGGGCAGCCTGGCGCAGACCTGCGTGCTGGCGATCGTGGCGACGTTCACCGCGTTGTTGATCGGTGGCATCAGTGGGGTGTTCCTCGCGCGCCAGCAGTTTTTCGGGCGCTCGGCGTTGGTGGCGTTGCTCACGTTTCCCCTGGCGTTTCCCGGGGTGGTGGTGGGCTTCCTGGTGATCCTGCTGGCTGGGCGCCAGGGGCTGCTGGCGTCCCTGGGCCTGCAATTGGCCGGTGAGCGCTGGATCTTTGCCTACTCCCTGGCCGGGCTGTTTGTCGGCTACCTGTACTTCTCGATTCCGCGGGTGATCCTCACGGTGATGGCCGCGTGCGAAAGCCTCGACCGCAGCCTGGAAGAAGCCGCGCACTCGCTGGGAGCAGGGCACTGGCGGGTGGTCTGCGACGTGATCGTGCCGGGCCTGGCGCCGGCGTTGGCGTCCTGCGGCGCGATCTGCTTCGCCACGTCCATGGGCGCCTTCGGCACTGCGTTCACCTTGGGCACGCGCCTGAATGTGACCCCGGTGGCGATCTACAACGTGTTCACCAACTACGCCAACTTTGTCGTCGCCGCCGCGTTGTCGGTGGTGCTCGGCGCGGTGACCTGGGCGGTGCTGTTGCTCACGCGACGCCTGGTGAAAAATGCGGGGACGGTCTTGTGAAACGCTCATCGCTGTTTGTGATGCAACTGCTGTTCACCTTGCTGGTGTGCGCGTTCATGTTGGTGCCGGTGCTGATGTCGTTGCTGGCCGGGTTGACGCGCAATTTCTTCGTCGGCCTGTCCAGCGGCCTGACCTTCGACTGGTTGATCCAGGTGTGGCAGGCCTATTCGCCCACCGTATGGCTGTCCTTGCAATTGGCCCTGGCGTGCGCGGTGTGTGTCTGCGTGATCGGCGTGCCGGCGGCGTATGCGCTGGTGCGCATGAACAACCGCTTCAGCCGTGCCTTCGAAGAGCTGATGGTGCTGCCCGTGGCGATGCCGGGGCTGGCCAGTGCGCTGGCGTTGCTGCTCACCTATGGCCAGTTCGGCACGTTTCGCAGCAGCTGGTTGTTCATCCTGGTCGGCCATGTGTTGTTCACCTTGCCGTTCCTGGTACGTCCGGTGATGGCGGTGATGCAACGCCAGCAACTGCCAGTGCTGGAAGAGGCGGCGGCCAGCCTGGGCGCCGGGCCGGTCAAGCGCTTTTTCAGCGTGGTGGTGCCCAACTGCCGGGCGGGGATTCTGGCCGGCGTGCTGATGGTGGTGACCTTGTCGTTGGGCGAATTCAACCTGACCTGGATGCTCCACACGCCGATGACCAAGACGTTGCCCGTGGGCCTGGCCGACAGCTACGCCTCGGCGCGCCTGGAAATCGCCAGCGCCTACACCCTTATCTTTTTGCTGATGATCGTGCCGCTGCTGATTGCGTTGCAGGTCATCAGCGCTCGTTTGTCCCGTGGAGAGCGTCGATGACTGCTATCACTATCCGCCTGCAAGGCTGTCGCAAGGCATTCGCCGACGGCACCGTGGCTGTGCATGATCTGAACCTGACCGTTGAAGGCGGTGAAACCCTGGCGATCCTCGGCCCGTCCGGCTGCGGCAAGACCACCACCTTGCGCCTGATTGCCGGCCTGGAACGCCCGGATGTGGGCCAGGTTTTTTTCGGCAGCGACGACGTCACCCGCCTGCCCATCGAGCGCCGCGACGTGGGCATGGTGTTCCAGAACTACGCGCTGTTTCCCAACCTCGATGTGGCCGGCAATATCGTCTACGGCTTGAAGATTCGCGGCATGGCAGCTCTGGAGCGCAACAAGCGCTGCGAGGAACTGCTGGAACTGGTGGGCCTGCAACAGCATGGCAAGCGCAGCATCCACGAATTGTCCGGTGGCCAACGTCAACGGGTGGCCCTGGCCCGTGCCCTGGCGCCGCGCCCTAAAGTGCTGTTGCTGGATGAACCGCTGGCGGCCCTGGATGCGCAATTGCGCGAGCGCTTGCGCAGCGAGCTGAATGAGCTGCTGCGCGGCCTCGCTATCACCTCGGTATTTGTCACCCACGACCAGGGCGAAGCCATGGCCCTGGGCGATCGTATCCTGGTGATGGAGCACGGCCGCGTCGCGCAACTGGCCAGCCCACGGGAGATCTACCAGAAACCGGCGAATGCGTTCGTCGCCGGTTTTGTCGGCAACCTCAATGCCTTTGCCGTCACCTCGCGAACAGCCCATGGCCTGGAAGTCTGCGGCGGCGAGTTGCCGTGGCAGGCCGCCGACGTGCCCAGCACGGTGTACTGCCGCCCCGAACACCTGCGGGTGATGGAGAGCGAAGGGCACTTGCACGGCCATCTAGTGGCGCAGTTTTTCCAGGGTGCCCAAAGCCGCCTGCTGGTGGACGTGGGCGGCCCGCAACCGTTGCTGGTGGACAGCAGCGACAACCACCTGTACGCCGTCGGCGCGCCGATTGCCCTGGCGATTGCGCCGCACATGTTGTTCACCCTGAATGCGTGAGAGTTTGCTTGTGAATCGTCCGTTTCTTGTTGCGCAAATCAGCGACCTGCACCTTAAAGCCGGCCAGCGCCTGACGTATGGGGTGGTGGATACCCTGGGCGCGCTGCGCCGTGCCGTCGACCATTTGAACGCCAGCCACCCACGGCCCGATATTGTGGTGATCAGCGGTGACCTGGTGGACTTCGGCCGCGCCGATGAATACGCCGTGCTGCACCCCGAACTCGCGCGCCTGCACATGCCGTGCTACCTGGTGCCCGGCAACCACGACACACGCGGGCCGTTGCTCGAGGCATTCCGTGATCACGCCTACTTGCCTTTGTCGGCAGAGGGGCCGTTGGACTGGATGGTGGACGAGCATCCGCTGCGTTTGATCGGCCTGGACTCGACTATCCCGGGTGGGCACGGCGGCCAGCTGCTGGACAGCCAATTGCACTGGTTGGACGCGCAACTGGCACGACGCCCGGACGCGCCGACGTTGCTGATCCTGCACCATCCGCCGTTTATCAGCGGCATCGGCCATATGGACCGCGAACCCTTTATCAACGCTGCGGCGCTGGAAGCGGTTGTGTCTCGCCACTCGCAAGTGGAACGCCTGCTGTGCGGGCACCTGCACCGACCGATGCAACGACGCTTTGGCGGCAGCCTGAGTTGTGTGTGCCCCGGTACTTCCCATCAGATTGTGCTGGACCTGCAGGACGCCGCGCCCGCGCATTTCAACCTGGAACCGGCGGGGTATCTGTTGCATCGCTGGGATGCGCAACAGGGCCTGATCAGCCACAACGGCGTGTTCGGGGATTACCCGGGGCCGTACCCGTTTTATGACGCTCATGGATTGATTGACTGAGGTTTACGGAGGTTTCACTTCACTCAACTCGCTAACAACTAAGCAACTGAATAACCGTTAACGCCCCGGCCAACGTCACGTTTGGCCGACGGCATCCTGCTGCCCATTTTTTGCGCCCGGAACCTGGATTCCGCGCCGGAGTTCGTCCTGATGAAAGCCACGTTGAATGTATTAAGTGTATTGACCGGCGGCCTGGGCATTGCCCTGAGCCCCTTGGCGTCCGCTGACTTTTTGAGCGACAGCAAAGCCAACTTGAGCATGCGTAACTTTTACTTCAATAACGACAACCGCGACGGCACGGCGGCACCGTCGAAGACCGAAGAGTGGGGCCAGGCCTTTATCCTCAACTACCAGTCGGGCTTTACCGACGGCACCGTCGGCTTTGGCCTGGACGCCATCGGCATGCTCGGCGTGACCCTCGACAGCAGCGCCGCGCGCCATGTCGGCAGCTCGATGATCCCCACCGAAGACGGCAAGGCCACGGATAACTGGGCCCGTGGCGGCGCCACCGCCAAGGCGCGGTTTGCCAAGACCGAAGCGCGCTACGGCTACCTGCGCCCGAACCTGCCGATCCTGGTGAGCAACGACGGCCGCCTGTTGCCGCAGTCGTTCGAAGGCGGGCAGGTCACCAGCAAGGACATCGACAACCTGACCCTGGTCGGCGGCCAGCTTGAGCACACCACCGGTCGCGGTTCCAGCGACCGCAGTGGCCTGGCAGCGGCGGGCGCTACCCAGGAAAGCAATAAATTTACCTACGCCGGTGCAGACTACCAGCTGACCAAGGACCTGATGGTCCAGTACTACTACGCCAACCTCGAAGACTATTACCAACAACACTTCGCCGGGTTGATCCACGTATTGCCGTTGGGCGAATACGGCTCATTGAAAACCGACCTGCGCTACTTCAAGACCAGCTCCGACGGTAAAAACAGCAGCGCCGCCGGCCGTGCCGAAGGCTATAAGCTGGGCGGCTATACCAAGAACGGTAACGGTGAAATCGACAACAACACCTGGAGCGCCGCGTTCATCTACTCCCTGGGCCCGCACGCGATCACTGCCGGTTACCAGCAAGTCTCGGACGACAGCAACTTCGCCCAACTCAACCAGGGCGGCCTGGTGAACAAAGGCGAGGGCGGTGCCAGCCTGTACCTCTACACCGACCGTACCGTACAGACCTTCATCCAGGCCGGCGAACGCACCGCCTTTGCCCAGTACGCCTACGACTTCGCATCGCTGGGTGTGCCCGGGCTGAAGGCCTCGGTCATGTACCTCAAGGGCGAGCACATCCTCACCACCAGCGGCAACGACGCCAGCGAGTGGGAGCGCGACATCTCGTTGGATTACGTGGTGCAGAGCGGCACATTCAAGAACGTCGGGTTCGGCTGGCGTAACGGCGTGTCACGCAGTGAAGTAGCGCGGGACCAGGACCAGAATCGGGTGTTTGTGAGTTATTCGATTCCGTTGATGTAGTACCGCTGAGCCCCTCACCTCTGTAGGAGCGAGCTTGCTCGCGAAAAACGTCAACGATAACGCGCCTTTCCAGAATGCCAGCGGTGTCCTTGTGTTCTTCGCGAGCAAGCTCGCTCCTACAGGGGGGCTTGCTCACGCCACCCGGTTCCTGCCCGCGCCCTTGGCCTCATACAAGCGCATGTCCGCGCGCTTGAGCAATGCCAGGGAGTCGCGGTCAGAAGGCTCTGCCACGCCCACGCCGATACTCACCGTGACCTGGCTCACGGTCGGGAACTTCGCGGCCGCCACGGCCGCGCGGATTTTTTCGGCGACCACGTCGGGGCTGTCCGGCTCTTCGACTTCCGGCAGCAGCACGGCGAATTCTTCCCCTCCATAACGCGCGACGAAGTCGGTGGCGCGCGTGGTGTTTTCTATCAGTGCCGCGAGTTGGCACAGCACATCATCGCCAACGGCGTGGCCGTAGGTGTCGTTGACGCGCTTGAAGTAGTCGGCATCGATCAGCAGCAGGGCAAAGGTGCGGCCGGTACGCTGGAACAACAGGCTGTTTTCGGCGAGTTTTTCGTCGAAGCGGCGCCGGTTGAACACGCCGGTGAGGGCGTCGTGGGTGGCCAGCTTGAGCAGGTCGGCGTTGGCCTGGGTGAGGTCGGCGGTGCGTTGCGCCACGGTAGCTTCCAGGGAGGCGTTGGTTTCTTGCAGTTCGCGTTCCTTGGCGAGCAGCGAGTGCGTCATGCCGGTGAGCGATTGCCCCAGTTGGGCGATCTCCAGCACCGGGTGTTCCTGGGGGAACACCGCGCCGGGCTGATGGTCCTGCACCTGTTTGGCGGACTTGGCCAGGCGCTCGATGGGACGGCTGAGTGATGAGGCGAGGTAATACGCAGCCACGATAAAGATGATCGCTGCGAGCAGGCCGAGCACCATTAATTTGTACAGCAGGCTGCGCGCCGGTTGCAGGGCCACGTCCAACGGCTGGCGCACCATGATGTACCAGCTCACCCGCGCGTTGGACGGGCTGGGGACGGCGACCGAGGCGGTGACGTAGCCGTTGTCGGTGAACCAGCCGGTTGGCGTGACCAGCTTGTCTTTAGGCATCTGCTCACCGGCGAGGGCTTCGGGGTAAAGCACCTTGCCATCGAAGTCGACAATCAAGGCCTCGATATCGGGGAGGGCGTCTTTTTGCGTCACGGCGGACGCGACGATCTGCGTCACCCAGCGCCAGTGGGCATGGGCGCCCAGCACGCCAATCGTCTCGCCGCTGGCATTGCGAATCGGCGCGGCAAAGTCGATAAAGCGCAGCGGCTCGCCATTCGCCGCACCCGGCAGCAGTTTGGCCAGCAACACCGCCTCGTGGGGATCGCCGGTGTACTCGCCGCGCAGGCCAGCCTGGAACCAGGGGCGTTGCTGCACCGATTGGTTGACCAGCAGCCCGTTGACCGCCTGGCGCACACGCCCCTCGGCGTCGGCAACTCCCATCCACGCGTACTCGGCGCGCGATTGGGTGCGCAGTTCCATCAAGGCCAGGATATCCGGCGCATCCAGGTCACCACGGCGAAACAGCGGGGCCTTGCTGAGCAAGGACACTTCCAACTGCCGTTCGCGCAATTGCACAGCCAACAGTGCCGCCGTCGAGCGCGCAGTGCTCAACAGCGTGTTGCCACTGGCCTGTTTCATCTGCTCGGTAGCGATGTGCCCCACGTAAAAACCCACACTCAATAAGATGAGCAGCGACAACCCGGCAAACCACAGGGTCAGGTGACTACGCAGGCTGGCTTTGATCATGAGTGCTCATTTGAATGTTTGTTCGGGGCCATGGTATGCGTAATAGAGGGGACGAGACCAGCAATGGGTTGATCTATTCACTGCCGGCAACATGAGCAGATCTTGTGATCATCTGGAATAGAATGAGTTTGTCTCACTATGCTCCTGTGCCGACAATGGCTGCCATTGAATACCTACAGTGGAGTTGTAAGTCATGGCAGTCGCTCATTCCCTCGGATTTCCGCGCATTGGACGCGATCGTGAACTGAAAAAAGCGCAGGAAGCGTTCTGGAAGGGCGAGCTCGACGAAGCCGGCCTGCGGGCCGTCGGCCGTGAACTGCGCAAGGCCCACTGGGAGTTGCAAAAACAGGCCGGTATCGAGCTGCTGCCCGCCGGTGATTTCGCCTGGTACGACCAGGTGCTGACCCACTCGCTGATGTTCGGTGTGATCCCCGAGCGTTTTCGCCCGGCCGATGGCCAGGCCACCCTCGACACCCTGTTCGGCATGGCCCGTGGCGTCAGCGACAGCTGCTGCTGCGGTGCCCATGCCCAGGAAATGACCAAGTGGTTCGATACCAACTACCACTACCTGGTGCCTGAATTCAGCGCCGACCAGCAGTTCCACCTGGGGTGGGAGCAGTTGTTCGAAGAGGTGCAGGAAGCCCGCGACCTGGGGCACACCGTCAAGCCGGTGGTGATCGGCCCGCTGACCTACCTGTGGCTGGGCAAGGCCAAAGGCGGTGACTTCGACAAGCTCGACCTGCTTGAGCGCCTGCTGCCGTTGTACGGCCAGATCTTCCAGCGCCTGGCTGACCTGGGTGTGGAATGGGTGCAGATCGACGAGCCGATCCTGGTCCTCGACCTGCCGCAGGAATGGAAGAACGCGTTCGAGCGTGCCTACAACCTGATCCAGCGCGACCCGCTGAAAAAGCTGGTGGCGACCTACTTCGGCGGCCTGGAAGAGAACCTTGGCCTGGCCGCGAACCTGCCGGTGGATGGCCTGCACATCGACCTGGTGCGCGCGCCGGAGCAGTATCCGACCATCCTCGACCGCCTGCCGGCTTATAAAGTGCTGTCCCTGGGCGTGGTCAACGGCCGTAACGTCTGGCGTTGCGACCTGGAAAACGCCCTGGCCACCTTGCAGCACGCCCATGAAAAACTCGGTGATCGCCTGTGGGTGGCGCCATCCTGCTCGCTGCTGCACAGCCCGGTGGACCTGGGCCGTGAAGACCAGTTGGATGCGGAGCTGAAAAGCTGGCTGGCGTTCGCTGTGCAGAAGTGCGCCGAAGTGGCGGTGCTGGCGCAAGCCGTCAACCAGCCTGAAGCGCCCAACGTCCTAGCTGCCCTGGCCGAAAGCCGCGCCGTGCAGGCTGCCCGCGCTGCCTCGCCGCGTATCCACAAGCCTGCGGTACAGGCGCGTGTGGCGGCGATTACCCGCCAGGACAGCCAGCGCCAGTCGCCGTTTACCCAGCGCATCGAGAAACAACGTGCGGGCCTTAACCTGCCGCTGTTCCCGACCACCACCATCGGTTCGTTCCCGCAGACCGCGTCGATCCGCCTGGCGCGCCAGTCGTACAAGGCTGGAAAGTTGAGCGAAGCCGAATACGTCGAAGCCATGCACAGCGAGATTCGTCACGCCGTCGAGGTGCAGGAAAACCTCGGCCTGGACGTGCTGGTGCACGGTGAAGCCGAGCGTAACGACATGGTCGAGTACTTCGCCGAGCAACTGGATGGCTATGTATTTACCCGCTTCGGCTGGGTGCAGAGCTACGGTTCGCGTTGCGTGAAACCGGCGGTGATCTTCGGCGACCTGAGCCGCCCGAAGGCGATGACGGTGGAGTGGATCCGCTATGCCCAGGGCCTGACCGGCAAGGTGATGAAGGGCATGCTGACCGGCCCTGTGACCATGCTGATGTGGTCGTTCCCGCGCGAAGACGTGAGCCGCGAAGTGCAGGCCCGCCAACTGGCCCTGGCGATTCGCGACGAAGTGGTCGACCTGGAAGCCGCCGGCATCCAGATCGTGCAGATTGACGAAGCCGCGTTCCGCGAAGGCTTGCCGTTGCGCCAGGCGCACTGGCAGCACTACCTGGACTGGGCCACCGAAGTGTTCCGCCTGTGCGCCTCGGGCGTGCGGGATGAAACCCAGATCCATACGCACATGTGCTACAGCGAGTTCAACGATGTGATCGAGTCCATCGCGGCCATGGATGCCGACGTGATCACCATCGAGACCTCACGCTCTGACATGGAACTGCTGGACGCGTTCGAAGCTTTCGCGTACCCCAATGACATTGGCCCAGGCGTCTACGATATCCACTCTCCACGGGTACCGGATGCCTCGGAAATGGCCAACCTTCTGCGCAAGGCTGCAAAGCGGATTCCTGCCCAGCGCCTGTGGGTGAACCCGGATTGCGGGTTGAAGACGCGGGGGTGGCCGGAGACGGAGGCGGCGTTGATTCATATGGTCACCGCAGCTCGCCAGCTACGGGCTGAGTTGGCTTGATATCGTAAAAAATGTGGGAGGGGGCTTGCCCCCGATAGCCATGGGTATCTACACAACTGTTCAGCCTCTGACAAATCTCCCTGTGGTGAGCGGGCTTGTCCCGCGTTGGGCTGCGCAGCAGCCCCAGTAAAGCAGAATGCGGTGTATCAGAAACTCCATAGCGGCTGTTTTGGGGCCGCTACGCGGCCCAACGCGGGACAAGCCCGCTCGCCACAGGGGAACTCGCCAGTCTCTGAAAATTGTGTAGATACCTATGCCACGATGAGTATGGGCGAGCTCCCACATTTGGATCCGTGTCAGGTCAGAGGTATTTGAGCCAGGCCAGGTCGCGGCGGCGGGCCTTGAGCCCGGCGAACCAGCGCACCGGCGGGTAGAGCGCCAGGGGTAATACCAGCGCCATCAGCCACACCGCACCGATACTCTCGAAGCCAAAGTAGTTGCCCTGGTTCAGGCCAAGCAGCGCCACACAGGCGACATACAGCACTTTCAGCACATACAGGTGCAGCAGGTAAAAGAACATCGGTACGGACCCAAACACCGCCAACACGCCGATCCAGCGTCGATGCCCCGCGCGTTCAAACGCCAGCAACAGCAACAACCCAATTCCCAGCGTCAATGCCAGGAACAACAGCGAAGGCGGGTACTTGGTGACGTTGAAAAAACTCATCAGCGTCTGTACGCCGCTGTCATACGCCTGCCAGGGCTTTTCGCCATAGCCATTGAGCGCACGCAACAGCACAAACCCCGCCAATGCACTCACACCGCCGAGCAGCAAAAACCGCTGGCGCACGGCAGGCAGCGTGGCATTGGCAAACCACGGGCCCAGGCCGTAACCGAGGGCAATCACGCCGATCCACGGCAGCACCGGGTAAGTCGTGCGCAGGCGCAGGGTGTCAGACACGTCAATCCAACTGCGTTCATGCAGGATCGTCCACGGAATATGCAGCGCCGAGCCTGGATCGAAATGCAGCCCATCCAGCAGGTTGTGCCCGCCGATGATCACCAGCGCCAGCACGATCAACAGCGGGCGCGGCAACCACACCAGGGCGGCGAGGGCGAGCATGCTGATGCCAATCGCCCAGATCACCTGCAGATAGATCACGCTGGGCGGCAACTGGAAGGTCCAGGCGAAGTTGACCAGGGTGAACTCCAGCACCACCAGGAACAACCCGCGCTTGAACAGGAACGCCGACACATCGCGGCGGCCCTGGTATTTCTGGCCGTATAAAAACGCGGATAACCCCGTGAGCAACACAAACACCGGCGCGCACAGGTGGGCGAGGGTGCGGCTGATAAACAACGCGGGCTCGGTGCTGTCGATACTCATCGGGTCGCTGACCTGGCGATGCAGCAGGAAGGTCTCGCGTACGTGGTCGAGCAGCATGAACAGGATCACCAGGCCGCGCAGGGCGTCGATGGAGAGCAGGCGTTGGCGCAGGGGAACGGCATCGGTCATGGGCGGGATCACAGGGCAGGGCGGAAAATTGGCGTTATCCTATAACATTAATCGACGCGTTGCCCTCCATTGATCTCGCTTCTGATACCTTCAGTGAACTCACACCCGGAGACCCTGAGCATGAGCACCCCTCAAACCGTCATCGACTTCTGGCAGCACGCCGGCCCCAAGCGCTGGTTCGCCAAGGACGATGGGTTCGACGCCACCTTCCGCGATACCTTCCACGCCACCCACCTGCAAGCCGCCCGGCGTGAGCTGGAAAGCTGGCTGGATTCGGCCGAAGGCGCCTTGGCCTTGCTGATCCTGCTCGACCAATACCCACGCAACGCCTTTCGCGGCACCGCGCACATGTTCGCCACCGACCCGCTCGCGCGCCTGTATGCCCAGCGCATGGTGGACGCCGGGCTCGACCAGCAGGTTGAGCCGGCATTGCGCGCGTTCTGTTATTTGCCGTTCGAACACTCGGAAGACCCAAAAGACCAGCAACGCTCCCTGACCCTCAACCAGCAGCTGGATGCCAACACTTACCGCTGGGCCAAGGAGCACGCGCAGATCATCGAGCGCTTCGGGCGCTTTCCCCATCGCAATGCGGTGCTGGCCAGGGTCACCACGGATGAAGAGCGCGCCTTTCTGGACAAGGGCGGGTTTGCCGGTTAACCCGCTATTCCGCCCGGGAATGCCCCCATAAAAACCGCGCATTGTCTTTCTTGGCGCGCATCTCGTAGCGTAGGGCTTCACCCAAGGAGCCCGTCATGAACCAGCCCCCGTTGCGCCTCTACGTTGATTCGCTCTACACCAGCCCGTACGCGATGTCGGTGTTCGTCACCCTGCGGGAAAAAGGCCTGGCCTTCGACCTGGTCACCCTGGACCTGGACACCGCGCAGAACCAGACGGCCGACTTTGCCCAGCTATCCGTGACCCAGCGCGTGCCGACCCTGTTGGAAGGCGATTTTGCCTTGTCGGAATCCTCCGCGATTACCGAATACCTGGACCAGGCCTACCCCGAGACCAGCGTGTATCCGGCCGATCCCAAACAGCGGGCGAGGGCACGACAGGTGCAGGCGTGGTTGCGCAGTGATTTGCTGACGATTCGCCAGGAGCGTTCGACCCTGGTGGTGTTTTATGGGCAGAAAATGCCGCCGTTGTCAGCCGACGCCCAAGGGGCAGCCCGGCGCTTGATCAGTGCGGCGCAGGTGCTGCTGGCGGGCAACCCTTCGTACTTGTTCGGTGAGTGGTGCATTGCTGACGTGGACCTGGCGGTGATGCTCAATCGTCTGATTCTAAACGGCGACAGCGTACCTGCCGAGTTGGTGGCTTATGCGCAGCGCCAGTGGCGCCGGCCGTCCGTGCAGGCGTGGGTCAACCTGCAACGTCCTGCGCTGTAGCGCTGGCCGTCATTTGCATGACGCGCCGGTCCAGGTCTTCCCAATCGGCCATGCCCAGCACCCGCGTGGTGTTCAAGCCACGCAGGTAGCCGCGCAACTGCTGGGCACTGGCGTGCACCTGGTCGGCTTCCGACGCCTCATCCAGCAGTACCTGTTCATACTCGACCAGGTAATCGGCGACCCGCTCGCGAAACTCCGGCAAGACGGCTTCGCGGATACGGTCGAAGGTTTTCTGGTGGGGCTTCATGGCGTGGTCCTTATAGGTTTTATGTGAGCACTATCGGTTCAGATAATAGTCACCATCATGCAACGCAAGTTCTGTTTTTTCAGGAAAAGCGCAAAATCGCCTGCATCGAGACGCTGTTCAAGGAAATGCGCGATGAGGACGTTGATTCAGCTGGGTTTAATGATGCTGATGCTGGGCACTGTGATCGTCAATAACGCAGCGATCGCTGATGAATTGCATGCAGGCCATTTGCTACCTATCGTCGGTAGCGTAGACTCCCTGCAGCATGCGCAATCGGTGGGGGTGTTGTTAAGCGATAACACCCGCGACAACCTCAGCTACCTTGAACGCTACCACGACATGGCCTTGAATGGCGCCAGGGATGCCCTTGACGCAGGTATCCGCGAGGCGTTCGTCAACAGCTCCGACCCGGAACTGGCCATTGATTGGTTGATCAGCTCGCTGCAGGGAACCTTTTTGTCGGTGACGGTCTACGACAACCTGGATGCCCTGGTGCAGGCTCGCCCCGATGTGGTGGTGATGCTCGATACCCATAACCAATTGCTGACCCAGCGCAACGATCAGGTCGAAGCGCGTTTTATCGCACGGTTTTATGACGCGAGCCTGCAATACATCGCCAAGGCCGAAGGCTCGGTGCACAGGCAGGTGCCCTCGGTGTGGGTGCACGACAAGGCCGCACCGGAGATTGCCGCGCGGATTGAACAGCAGCGGGATGTGCAGCTCGATGCGTTGAAGCAGTTCGATGCCTCGCTCAAGGCACTGGTTCGCGCGGGTTGATGTGAACCTTTATTTTTAGACTCAGGATTTTTTCATGCGCTCTTTTTTCGTACCGGTCGCGGCCCTGTTGCTGGCCGGTTGTGTTTCCGCTCCCAATAATCCGACCTTGACCCTGCAAACCGGCAAGAGCCCGGATGACTATGTGCAATGCCTGCTTCCCAAGCTGGAAAAGCACGGCATCACGTCGACGGTGACCCAGAACTCGCGCCACGCCAAGCTGGTGTTGACCAGCAAGATTGCCGCCGATGACGTGCTGGAGGTCTACAAGGCGGGGGACGGCGGCAAGGTGTTTTTGTACGAGCGCAAGCCGCTGGCGTCGACCATTACGCCGTCGCGGCTTGAACAGGTGGCGCAGGACTGCAGATAACCCATGTGGGAGGGAGCAAGCCCCAATGCCGGTCAGTTAAGGGACAGAACGGGCAACCCGTCACCTGTGGCGAGCGGGCTTGCCCCGCGTTGGGCTGCGAAGCAGCCCCAAAACATGGCCCCGGAGCTGTCTGGCACACTGCAGTGCTCTTATTGGGGGCTGCTGCGCAGCCCAACGCGGGGCAAGCCCGCTCACCACAGTTACAGTGCTCCTCCTTAACTGACTGGCATTGGGGCAAGCCCCCTCCCACATTTGAATCTGCATAAGGCCTAAGGTCTGGCTTCGTTGCTGAAGCTGTTAACCGTTTTCACCAGCCCTTGAGCCGCCAGTGCCACCAGCTCCCCACCTTTCTCCACCGTCGCCAGCGCCGGGTCCGAGCCCATGCGCCCGTCGGGGAAGCGGGCGCGGAAGTCCAGGGCTTCACGGATCGGCCCGGTGTTGGCGATCTGCGGGGAGTAGTCGGCCGACTTGATCGCGTCCGGATACGCCCACTGCGTCACCGCAATTTCCGAAGGCGTCGCATGGCTGCCATGGCCTACCGGGAATTGGCGGTGCGCCAGGTCAGTGACGCCTTCCAGGTCCCACCAGTTCACCAGCTTCAACGCAAACCCGGCAGGGCGACGGCCGAAGCTTGCCTCGGCGTACAGCTCGGAAAACGCCGCTTCAATCGTGGCGATATTGCCGCCGTGGCCGTTCAGGAACAGGATCTTGTCGAAGCCATGCCCGGCCAGCGAGCGCACCCAGTCGCCAATCGCAGCGATAAAGGTGGAAGGGCGCAGGGAAATGGTGCCGGGGAAACCCAGGTGGTGCTGGGCCATGCCGATATTGAAGGTGGGGCCGATGAGGATGTCGGCGTTCTTTTGCGCCTCATGGGCGATGATTTCCGGGCACATCCAGTCGGTGCCCAGCAGGCCGGTGGGGCCGTGTTGTTCGTTGGAGCCGATGGGAATCACCACCGTGCGGCTGCGTTCCAGGAACTGCCCGATCTCGATCCAGGTCGATTGATGTAGAAGCATGCGAAGCTCTCTTTTATCTGTGGGGACAGGCTAACCGCCACGGATTGTACGACTACTCGCCACCTGCTGGGGTCTGCAATTGAGGTACGTCGAGGACTTCAGCCAGCGTTGGTCGGGGTACCACGAAAACATGAACTGCCCATCCTTGAGCTTGTCCACCACCTGGCGTGCCACCTGCGGGCGCACGGCCGGGCAACCCTGGCTGCGGCCGATGCGGCCTTCGCGCTTGCTCCACAAGGGGCTGACGTAGTCGGCGGCGTGAATCACGATGGCGCGGTCGCGGGCCTGGTCATTGAACCCCGGCTCCAGGCCGTCCATGCGCAGCGAGTAGCCATGGGTGCCCAGGTAGCTTTCCTGGGTGCGGAACAGGCCCAGGCTGGATTGATGGCTGCCTTCCAGGTTGGAGAATTGGGTGGCGAAGTTTTCCCCGGACTTTGCGCCGTGGGCCACCAGGTCGCGCAGCACCAGGGTTTTCTTGCGCAGGTCGAAGATCCACAGCCGACGGGCGGTTGAAGGTTGGGAATAGTCAATCACGGCCAGGCGCTCGGAGCGTTCCTCGCCGTTATTGACCGCGCACTGCACGGCGTTCAGGGCGCTTTTCAGTACGGTGGGATTGAGTTCTGGAGCCGAGCGCGCCAGGCTGTTATACAAGGAAGGAGGGTTGCCATTGGCGGCGAGCGCAGAATTGCTCAGTAAAGCCAGGCCCATGGTGACCAAACCAAGGCGGCATATAAAAGTCAGCATCTACAGTACATCCCCCACTGTGGATTGGAGCAAAGCTATTGTTCAAAAAACACGCATGTTACTTGAGCATTTGCCTGCTCGTTGCACCATTGGTCGCCACAGCCGACGTGCTGCCGGTCGAGCCGTTGCCGGTCACGACGCCGGCGCCGGTCGAACTGGCCCCGCTGCAACAGGCGCTGGCGCAACTGCCGGGTGTCTGCCCCGGCCTTGCCGCGCAGATAGACGCTGCCGCGCAACTGCGCCTGCAGGCGTTCTACCAGCAGCAGGGGAATGGGGCGCTGTGGTCCGCCAATGATCGCCGCGAGGCACTGCACGCCCAATTGCAGCTGCTCGCCGATGACGGGCTGGACCCCACCCACTATAGTCTGCCTGCGGCGGATGCCACGGCCAATGTGCTGTGCAGCGACATCGACATCAGCCAGCACTACCTGCAAGCCCTGCAGGATCTGCATTACGGGCGCCTGCAGCAATCGCGCTTCGAACCGCTGTGGCATTCGCAGCCGCCCACCCGCGACCCCGACACCGAAGTGCTGGCCCTCGCTGCCCTCGGCCTGCAAAACATGGCGCAAGCCTTTGACCAGGCGCGCCCCAGCGCCGACCTGTACCGCAGCCTGCGCAACGCCTATTCCACGGTGCGCCTGCAACCCTTGCCCCATTGGGATCCGGTCGGCAGCGGCCCGTTATTGCGTCCCGGCATGGACGACCCGCGCGTCCCGGAACTGGCCCGTCGGCTCCACAGCGGTGGCTACCTGTCCGTGGAGCCCAAGGGCGCGGGCAAACAATATGGTCCGGAACTGGTCGCGGCGGTGAAGGCCTTCCAGCTCAGCCACTCCCTGCAATCGGACGGTGTGATCGGCGCCGGTACCGTGTCCGAACTCAATATCAGCCCGGCCATGCGCCGCGAACAACTGCGCATCAACCTCGAGCGTTTCCGCTGGCTGGCCCAGGACCTGGAGCCCGAAGGCGTGCTGGTCAATGTGGCCGCCGCGCAACTGAGCGTGTACCAGAGCGGCATCCCGGTGTGGCAAACGCGCCTGCAAGTGGGCCGCGCCGAACGCCAGACGCCGCTGCTCAAGTCACGCATCACCCGGCTGACCCTCAACCCCACCTGGACCATCCCGCCCACCATCATGCGCGAGGACAAACTCCCGGCCATCCGCCTCAACCCCGAATACCTGCGCCAGCAGAACCTGCAAGTGCTCGACGCCGAAGGCCACCCGTTGGCGCCGGAAAATATCGACTGGGCGCGCCCCGGCAATATCCTGCTGCGCCAGGAAGCCGGTCCGCGCAACCCGCTGGGCAAGATCGTGATGCGCTTTCCCAACCCGTACTCGGTGTACCTGCACGACACCCCCAGCCAACCGCTGTTCACCAAGGGCCCGCGGGCCTTCAGTTCGGGTTGCGTGAGGGTTGAACAACCGCTGCTTCTGCGCGACCTGCTGGTCAGCCCGACCGAACGCGCGCGCACCGATGAACTGCTGGCCACCGGCGTGACCCATGAATTCCGGCTGGCCACCCCGGTGCCGGTGCTGCTGGGCTACTGGACAGTGCAGGTCGACGGCCAGGGTGACCTGGTGTATGCGCCGGATATTTATGGGCGCGACCTGGTGTTGATGAAGGCGATGGGGAGTGTGCTCTAGGGCATTGCCGTGTGGGCGACGATCGATGCGACGGCCTCGGTAGCTGTCGCGGAGGCCGTGTCCAGGGTCAACACGGGTTGGTCCCAACGCTCATATTCATGCGCCGATACCGACTGCCAAGTCGGCGGCGTCAACCCAGGAATGTCGCCCGTACGGGTTTCCACCCGGCGCCGGTGTTCCTGTGCGTCTGTACACACCACCTGAATATTGACCAGCGCCACGTCTGCCGTCGCGGCCGTCGCTGTCCACGCTGCCCGGCTTTCCTCGACCGGGTTCACGCAATCGGCGACGACCCTATGGCCCAACTGCAAGTTACTCAGCGCCAGCGCATTCGCCACGCCGTAGCCGCTGGCACCGACATCACCTGCCAATACGCCCGCGTCGCGAATCGCCTGTTCGATCACATCGATGCGCAGGTAAACCGCACCGGTCTGGCGCGCCAACTCGCGGGCAATCGTGGTCTTGCCGGTGCCGGGCAGGCCGCTGAAGACGATAAGCATGCTTGACTCTCGATAAGGGTGGGTCGGTTCAGGGTATCCTCCCGTTCCCCCACCGGTCGACCCCAGGACAGCCCATGACCTTGCCGTTCACAAAGATGCACGCCCACGGCGACGATTTCATCATCATCGACCGCCGTGGCCTGGACGACCCTGTCACCCCCGAGGTCGCCCGCCGCCTGGGCAATCGCCACACCGGCATTGGCTTCAATCAACTGGCCGTGGTGCTCGACTGCGAAGACGCCGCCGCGCGCGTCAAGTTCTGGAACCCCAATGGCACGCCGCTGCAAACCTGTGGCAGCGCCACGCGTGGGGTGGCCGACCGCTTGATGCATGAAACCCGCAGCGATTCGGTTGTGCTGCGCACCGACCGGGGCCTGCTGACCTGCGTGCGGGTAGCGGATCGTCAAGTGTCGGTCAACATGGGCGCGCCGTCCCTGGACTGGTCGGCCGTGCCGCTGGCCGAGGCCATGGATACGGGTAGGTTACCGCTGGCGGGCGACCCGGCGGCGTGCAGCATGGGCAACCCCCATTGCACGTTTTTTGTGGCCGACATCAACGCCATCGATCCGGCCGCCGTCGGCCCGGCGCTGGAAATTCACCCGCTGTTCCCGGCCAGGACCAATGTGCATTTCGTGCAGGTGCTCGACCGTAGACATATCCGCCTGCGCATCTGGGAGCGTGGCGGCGGCGTGCCGCTGGGTTCCGGTTCGTGCTGCTGCGGCGCGGTGGTCAATGGCATCCGTCGTGGCTTGCTGGACGCCACGGTGCAGGTGCAGTGCGACGGCGGTACGGTCACGGTGCACTGGGACGGGCAGGGCGGTGTGGTGTTGACGGGCAGTGTGGAGCCGATCATGCAGGGCAGCGCCTACCTGTTCTGAAACATCACCGTGAAGGTGGTGCCGGCCGTGGCACAGGAACTCACCGCTACATCGCCGCCATGGACCTTGGCCAACTCCCGCACGATATACAGGCCCAGGCCCACGCTGCGCACGTCGCTGCCCTGGTCGGTGCCACGGGTCATGGGCTCGAACAGCCCGGCCAGCAAACCTGCCGGAATCGCCGTGCCGTGGTTGTGCACCGCCACTTCGCAAGCGCCGGCACCCAGGCGCGAGGTGATGGTGATCGGTTGTTGCGGATCGCCATAGGCCACGCTGTTGGCCACCAGGTTGCCGATGATTTGCTGCACGCGATCGGCATCCAGGCAGGCGTCGCCACGGCCCTGTGCGTGATGCTTCAGCGTTGCCTTGGGGAACGCCACGCGCAGTTCGTCCACCGCGCGATGGATCACCTCGTGCAGGTCCAGCGGCGCCGCCTTGATGGTGATGCCCTGGCCGACCCGTGCCTGGGTAAAGTCCAGCAGGTCGGCGATCATCCGTTGCGCGCGCTCGGAGGACTGGCCGATGTGCCCCAGCAGTTGGCGCTCCTTGGGCGTGCGTTCGCCACGGCTGAGAAAGTCCGAGGCCATGCGGATCGCCGTGAGCGGGTTTTTCAGGTCATGGCTGACAATCGCGACCATCTGCTCGGCAAACAGGGCGCGCCGCTGGGCGATGGCATAGGCCTCGTTCAGTTCGGCCTGGGCTTGTTGCAGCGCGACTTCGGTGGCGGTTTTTTCCTGCAACAGCGCTTCGGCCAGGTGGCGCGCGTTGAGCAGCTCGCGCTCGTACTTGTCGCGGTCGGTGGTGCCGAACAGCGCCAGGTCGTACACCACCGAGCCGGCCTGTTCGCGTTTGTTGCCGTTGAGCAGCACGGTCAGCTTGTGGCCGTCGCGGTGCAACAGGTCCAGCTTCACCTCGGTGACGCTGCCGTGCATGCGCAGCATGGGCGCCAGGTGAGTCTGGTGGAAGATCCTCCCGCCCATGCTCAGCAGGTCCTGGAAACGCCGGCCCTGCAGCTCGGCGATGCTGAACCCCAGCCAGTCGCTGAAGCGTGCGTTGGCCTGCAGGATCGTGCCATCTTCCGTGGTGACGGCCAGGGCGCAGGCGGCGCTGTCGAACAGATCAGCCGGCACGTGCTGCCATCCACGGCGCGAGGAAGGCATCCATGGCCGCCGCGCAGGCCTGCGGCGCGCTCATGTGCGGGCAATGGCCGACGTTGTCCACCAGGCAATAGGTGCTGTTGGGCAGCACGCTGTGCAGGTATTCACCCACGGCCACCGGGGCGATCAGGTCGTCACTCGATTGCAGGATCAGCACCGGGGTGGGCAGGCCGATCACGTCCTGGCGGTTGTCCGACATAAAGGTCACGCGCGCGAACTGCCTGGCGATCTCCGGCTCGGTGCGGCAGAAACTCTCGGTCAACTCGTCGCTCAGCGCCGGTTGGTCGGGGGCTCCCATGATCACCGGGGCCATGGCGCTGGACCAGCCGAGGTAGTTGCTGTTGAGGGTGTCGAGCAGGTCGTCGATGTCGGCGCGCTTGAAACCGCCCACGTAGCCATCGTCATCGATATAGCGTGGCGACGGGCCGATCATCACATGGGCGGCGACACGGCCGGGGGCCAGGCGGTCGGCGAGGGTGCCGATCATGGCACTGACCGAGTGTCCCACCAGGATGACCGGGCCCTCGGCAAAGGCCTCGATGATCTCGTTCAAGTCGCGGGCATAGCCGTCCAGCGCGCTGTACTTGGCCTTGTCAAAGGCGTTGAGGTCGGACAGGCCTGCGCCCGTCAGGTCATACATCACCACGCGAAAACGCTCTTTGAACTGCGGCGCAAGGCAGTTCCACATGGCCTGGTTGCAGCCGAAACCATGGGAAAACACCAGGGTCGAGGGCCCGTCACCCATCACGTTGACGTTGTTGCGCTGGAGTAGGCCCATGGGGATCTCGAAGTTATGGCGTATTGCTAGGTGTGCTGCAGTTTAGATAGTCGATGGCTTTGGGTCACGCGTTATAGCGCCGATAGGGTAAAGTCGGCGCCTTCAGGAAGAAACTTCAGGTAACAAACATGATGCGGTGGTTGCGGCAATCCGTCTTGAGTCTGCTGGTATTGATGTCCGCCGGCCTGTTTATCACCGCCCAGGCCGAGACGTCGCCCATCGGCGTAGCCCTCGACCAGCGGGTGATCGACCTCACCAACACCCTCGACGCCGCCACCATCACCCGTCTGCAAGACCAGCTCGCCGCCCTTGAGCAGCGCAAAGGCGCGCAGGTGGCGGTGTTGCTGGTGCCCACCACCCGTGGCGCGAGCATCGAGGACTACGCCAACCAACTGTTCCGCGCCTGGAAACTGGGGCGCAAGGATGTCAACGACGGCATCCTGCTGGTGGTGGCCAAGGACGATCGCAAGGTGCGCATCGAGGTGGGCTACGGCCTGGAGGGCACGGTGACCGACCTGCTGGCCCACCGGATTATTGAAGAACACATCACCCCGGCCTTTCGCCAGGGCGACTATGCCGGCGGTGTCGAGCAGGGCGTGAACGACCTGGTTGTCCTGGTGGATGGCGGTGACTTGCCGCAGGTGGCCGGGCACGGCGGCAGTCTTGAGGCGCTTGCGGTATTGCTGGCGTTCGTGTGCGGTGCCGTCGGTGGCGTGCTGGTTGCGGCGCGCAAGCTGGGCTGGCGGGGGGCGTTGATCGCCACGGCAGTCGTTACCGTGGCGCTGGTGGTATTCGCCGGTGGCCGGGAATGGCCGATGTACCTGCTGGTACTGCCGCTGACCCTCCTGATCGGCGGCGCCACCTTCGGCGCCTTGTGGCTGGCGCGCACGGCGTTCTACTGCGTGATAGGGCTGTTGGCCTACATCGCCGGGGTGGTGATCGCCAACCGGTTCGTGGAAGTCAGTTATATCCATTGGCTGGTGTGGCCGTTTGGCGCGGCGTTGGTGCTGGGCTTGTACCTCGGGTTGTTCTTCGTCATCAGGGCATCCTGGAAAAAGCGCCCGCGCTTTTTCCTCCTGCGTGCGCTGGCAGTCATGGCCATCTACGTCGCTGCGGGGACACTGCTGGGGCACGGGTATCAGGGCTGGATCGTGGCGATTCCAGTGGCCTCCTTCGTGGCGTTTATCGTGTTTGTGCAGAGCATTGCCAGTTCCGGCTCGGGGTCCGGCTCGGGCGGTGGCTCCGGTTCGGGTTCCAGCGGCTCCAGCTCCAGCAGCAGTTCCTCGGGGGGCGGTGGTTCCAGTGGCGGTGGCGGGGCGTCGGGGAGTTGGTAACCGGCGGTTGTTCGGCCTGACGCCAGGCTGCAAACGGCTGCCTGGCAAAGCCCTGGACGTTACAGCCGCTTGGATAGAAACACGCGACTGCTGCCTGCCGGTTCACACGGGACCTCCCCGAACCGCACCCACCCATGCTTTTCATAAAAGCCCGGGGCCTGAAAACTGAGGGTATAGAGCACCGCGTTCGCGCAGCCGCGACGCCGGGCTTCGTGCTCAAAGGCGTGCAGCAACCGGCTGCCCAGGCCCGTGCCGCGCAGGGCCTCGGGCAGGTGGAACAGGTCGAGAAAAGCCATGCCCAGGGTGGTTTTGCCGGTGATGCCGCCGACGGTCTGCCGGGTATCGGGATCTTTGAGCAATACCGTCAGTGGCAGGCGGTCGTTGTAGCCGGCGATACCTTCGTTGAACGCAGCCAGGCCGCTGCCGAGAATACGCTCGGCGTCGGGATTGGCCTGGTCGCTGACTTCAATAAGCGCTGCGGTCATTGCAAAACCCTCCGTGGGTTAAAGCGTCATCAGCATTTCATGCCAGGCCATGCCGCCATGATCCGAGGGCGACGGCTGGACATAGGTGTAGCCCATGCGGGTGTACAACGGCACATGCCGTTCCTTGCACATCAGGTGAATCGTGCGCTTGCCCATCGCGCGCATGCGCTGCACGAACTCGCTCATCAGCACCTTGGAATACCCCTTGCCCTGATGTGTCGGGTCGACCACCACCGACATGATCACTACATTCGGCGCCTCGGCCGAATGCCCCACCAGTTCCTTGAAGGCCTCGTCCGACATCATCACTTCGTGGGCGCAGCCGCCGTTGATAAAACCCACCACCTCGCTATCGGCTTCCAGGATCAAAAAGCCTTGCGGGTATAGCGCAATACGCGTGGCGATCTTTTCCAGGGTCGCGGCTTCGTCGCCCTCGTAGGCGGTGATTTCAATCTCGTAGCAACGGGCGGCGTCGGCGGGGAGGGCGTTGCGTAAGGTGAGGGCGGGCATAGGCGTTTCCTGGGGCGTTGAGCGAAAGTCCACATCATAACGGCCTCGCTGGGACTCTGCGCAGAACACCGATCGAAATTGTGGGAGGGGGCTTGCCCCCGATGGCGGCGTGTCAATCAGCCCATCTATAACTGATCCACCGCTATCGGGGGCAAGCCCCCTCCCACAGTTTTGTCTGCGCCAGGCTTGGTGGTGGGTGCTGTTTTCGATGTATGTTGGTCAGGGGCACGGCATTCAAGAGGCAGTGTGGAGCCCGCCAAAGCGGGAGCAAGCTCCCTCACCTCCGTTATTCATTCACCCGGGCGGGCAACGGAAATCCATGAAGGAAGGACCCCATGCTGGAAATAAAACGCGCCACCCCCACCGACGCCAACGCCGCTTTTGACATCCGCCGCGCAGCCATCCGCAGCCAATGCATCGGCGCCTACACCGCCGAACAAATGGCGCTCTGGACCCGTGGCAAGGCCGAGGACGGCTACAGCGCGCTGATGGACAAACCGTTCTACCTGGGCTGGTTGAACGGTGAACCGGTGGCCACCGGCATGCTCGACCTGGCCAACAACGAAGTCGGCGCGCTGTTCGTGTTGCCCGCATTCACCGGACGCGGGTATGGCAAGGCGATGCTGGATCACCTTGAGCAGGTCGCGCTGGAACTGGCGATTGAAGAGGTGGTGCTGGACGCGACGTTGAATGCCGCGAGTTTTTATCGCGCGTGCGGCTACGTGGGCGATGAACAGGCGATTTATCACTCGCCGTCGGGGTTGCAGTTGGCGTGTATTCCGATGAAAAAACACCTGCATCAGTGACGCAAATGCACGCGCAAGTTGCCGATAACCTGCGCGAGTGAAGGCCCGTGGATCACCGGTGGGATCAGGCTCTCACCAAACTCCCGCCACACAAACAGCGTCAGTTCCGCGCCATCGGTGAGCGTTTTTGCCAGGTCCTGGGAACCCAAGCCTTGCAACCGCCGATAGCGCTCATCCCGCCAGAATGCTTCCTCCACCCAGTCATACACCGGGATGAAATGAAAGTGCAGCGGGAACCCCGGCAGATGCCCATAGCGGCTGATATACAACCACTTGGGCTTGAGTTGCGCCTCCATGACCCGCTGGGTTTTCGCCAGCAGTCCACCCAGTTCGGCCAGCGCTGCATCCGACATGTCGGCGAGGGAATCAACAGGCGCCTTGGCACCCAGCATCAGGTAACCCGGCAGCTTCGAAGCCAGGTGATGGTTGAGCAGCCAGTGCTCGGTCTCAAACAGGATATAGGCGGGGTCGATCTGCATCAGCGCGCGTCCTTGGGAGCAGGGTGGGCAGGATAACAAGCACGCTCGCCTGTATCCCACAAAACCATGGGATCTGTGTCTATCGCGCACGTTGTCAGGTGGATAGCCTCAGGCCACGTTAACTGACGACCGAGCAAACCATGGAACTCACCGCTGTCCCGTTTGGCATCACCGACTGGTCCACCCTCGAACCCGAGCTTCACCCCGGCGTCAGCGGCAGTGCCTCATGGCGCACCTGCCACTTCGGCACCACCCGCGTGCGCAGGGTGGATTACAGCCCCGGCTACCTGGCCGATCACTGGTGCCGGCGCGGGCATGTGCTGCTGTGCCTGGAAGGCGAGTTGCACACCGAGCTGGAAGACGGCCGCCGGTTCACGCTGACGGCCGGGATGAGTTACCAGGTGGGCAATGACATGGAGGCGCATCGTTCCTCGACGAGTGTCGGGGCGAAGCTATTTATCGTGGATTGAAGGGGGACCTTTGTGGTGAGGGAACAAGCTCCCTCACCACAGGAACAGGCCCCCCCAATCCGCTGCATCAATGCATCTTGCTATGGTCCATGCCATCCAGCCCACGCGCCGTGGCCTGAACCTCAACGGTCTGCTTCTCGCCCTTGGCGTTCTCCACGGTCAACGTCAGCGGCACCTGGTCGCCTTCCTTGATCTGGCCGGTCAGGCCCATCAGCATCACGTGGTAGCCGTCCGGGTCGAGCTTGACCGCCTTGCCCGCCGGCAGGGCCACCGCGTCCACCGGGCCCATGCGCATCACGTCGTCCTTCATGCTCATTTCATGGATTTGTACGTCCTTGGCCACCGGCGAGGCCACGCTGAGCAGCTTGCTGTCGCTGTCGGCGGTCACGGTCATGAACGCGCCGCTGGACGGTTGGCCCGGCACCGAGGCGCGCACCCAGGCGTCGGTGACTTGCACCTGGGCGCTGGCGTGGGCGGCGAAACCCAGCAGGGCGAGGCTGAGGGTGAAGCGCTTGAGGTGTTGAACGGCAGTCATTAGCAGACCTCCATGACGGTGAGCAGGTCTTCTGCGCACTCTTTAGCGGTAAGGGATGCCTGCAACCCCAGGCGCAGGTTGCCACGGGTGTCGAAGACAAAACTGGTGGCCGTGTGGGACAGGGTGTAGGTGTCGCCGGCGGGGATCTTTTCATAGAAGATCCCGAACTCCTTGGCGGCCACGGCGATTTCTTCCGGGGTGCCGTACAGCGCTTCGAAGCTGGGGTCGAAGGCCTTGACGTACTTGTCGAGGATCTGCGGCGTGTCGCGTTCCGGGTCCAGGGTGATAAAGATCACCTGCATGATCTCGCCGTCACGGCCCATCAGTTTCTTGGCCTGGGCGGCGCGGGCCAGCGTGGTCGGGCACACGGCCGGGCACTGGGTGAAACCGAAGAACACCACCGGCATCAGGCCACGGTAGGAACTGAGGGTGACGGTGTCGCCCTCGGTGTTCTTGAGCTTGAAGGTGCGGCCCATGATCTTGTCGCTCAAGTCCTTGCCGTACTTGAAGTTCAACTTGGGGCTGTTGTCACAACCGGCCAGCAGGCCCAGGCCCAACAGGCCCATGCCGGTCAGGACCTTGCGGCGGGTGAATAACGTACTCATCAACGGTGCATCCTGTGAAACGCCCGCATTGCGCGAAATCAACTCGGCGGGCTTTGAATAGGAGTAAACGAGGAGGGCGCCAAGTCTACCAACCCTGGCCAGCCCGCGTAATCTGCGACGTTCTGCCACAGGGGCACGCTGGATTTCATCCTTTTGCACCGCTGGTGGTAGAGTCGCCGCCATGAAATCGAGCCGCCCCGACCGTTCCCTGATCGTCTGGACCCTGTACTTCTGCGTGCTGATGAACCTGTTCGTGTGCGGTTTGGGCCATGGCCAGATGACCGGCCAGCAGCTCAATGGCATCGGTGGCGCGTTCTGCGCAGTGGGCGGCCAACAGGCGCCACTTTCCGACAAAGGGCTGGGCGCCCCGTTTTCCAGTAACATCTCGAACTACTTTGCCTGCCCGGTGTGCAACGCCGTGACCGTCGCGCTGGTGTTCCTGATCGGCCTGGCCTGGTTGCTGGGCCTGGGGCAGGCCCCACGCCCGGCCCATGAGCAGCGCAACAAGGCGCCGCCGCGTTATTCCTGGCCTTCGGCCAACCCCCGCGCATCCCCCGCATTCTGACGTGTGCCTTGGGCCTCCTGTGAACAGGGGGCGTTCTATCGTCACGACTGTGAGTGCGCTTTATGAACCATCACTTGCCTGCCGGCGCCAGCCGTCTGGTCAGCCAGGCGTCCCGTCGCCTGCGCGCGGAACCGGCACGCCCGGACTACCCGAGCAATGCCCGCTGCTTTGTGCACCTGGATGCACGCCTGTTGCCGTATTGGCACACCCTGTTCGACATCTGCCCGACGCTGCTCAAGCTCGACCCGCCCGAGGGCCTGAACCTGTTTCGCAGCTTCATGACCTGGGCCTATCGCAACCAGCCGGCCCAGGACTGGACCTGGCACCTGAACCTGTGCCGTTGGCTGCTGGCGTCGCCGTATCGCGGGCAGATTGATGAAGAGCCCATCGAGACCTTCATGGCCGCTGCGGCGGCGCGTTGGATCAGTACGGATGACAGCCAGGCCCAGGGGGTGGTCCTGGCCTGGCAGGGCTTGATGGTGTTCGATTGGAAGGACGTGCGCAGTGCCGCCGCCGAACAACAGGCACTCCCCGCCACGCAATGGGATTTTGCCTGGTGTCCGCTCGCCTCCCCAGGGGTCTTCCAGGGCTGGTTGCCGGTGCCTTGAACGAGCGGGATTGTTACGTAAAGCGCAACAGTGATTGACGGTTTTGGCGGCTGTTTCCCCACGGCCCAAGGCTATACCGTGCGCGCACCCGTTGAATGCAGCACCACCCGACCGACAAACAACAGGGTTGGGCTGTAACGGGGTCGCCTCAATCACTTCACGGAGCCTTCATGAAACACACCACGTGCCTGGCGCTCGCCGTCTCCTTCGGCGCCGCGCAGCAGGCGGCTGCATCGGGTTTTATCGATGACAGCAAAGCCACCCTCGACCTGCGCAATTTCTATTACAACCAGGACACCCGCAACACCAGGGCGCCGTCGGACAGAGAGTGGGGCCAGGCCTTCATGTTCAACTACCAGTCCGGTTTCACCGAGGGCCTGGTGGGCTTCGGCCTGGACCTGCAGGCCATGTATGGCCTGCGCCTGGATGCCTCGGGGCGCGCCGGCAAGGCCGGTGAAGACAACACCCCCGGCAGCGTCTTCCCGTTGTCCGATGGCAAGGCCGCCCATGACTTCAGCAAGACCGGCGCCACCGGCAAGGTGCGCATCTCGCAAACCCAGCTCAAGGTCGGCACCCTGATGCCGAAGATGCCGGTGCTGATGTCCGAAGACGGCCGCTTGTTGCCGCAGACCTTCCGTGGCTATCAGGTCGACTCCAGGGACCTCAAGGACTTCAACCTGATCGCCGGCAAAATGGAGCAGGTGCTCGACCGCAACTCCAGCAACGGCCAGGGCCTGTCGATCGCCGGGGCCAACGACCCGGCCAAGGGCCGGTTCAGCAACCAGTTCTACTACGGCGGGGTGGATTACGCCGTCAGCAGGCAACTGCAAGTGCAGTACTACTACGCGACCCTGGAGAATTTCTACCAGCAGCATTTCGTCGGCCTGGTGCACAACTGGCAGTTGCCGGTGGGGCAGCTCAAGACCGATCTGCGTTACTTCTACAGCACCGCCGACGGCAAGAACGGCAGCGCCGCCGGGCGCGATGAAGGCTATGTGAGTTCCGGGTATTACGCGCCGGGCGTCAACTCGGGCAAGGTCGACAACCGCCTGTGGAGCGCGATGTTGACCTATGGCGTGCACGGGCATTCCGTGGGCCTGGGGTATCAGAAAACCACCGGCGCAAGTGACTTTCCCCACATCAACCAGGGCCAGGGCCGTTCGCTGTACCTGATCACCAACGCCCAGTCGTTGAAGTTCGTCAACGCCGGCGAACAGGCGACGGTGGGTAACTACACCTATGACTTTACCGGCCTGGGCGTTCCGGGCCTGAAGTCGAGCGTGACCTATATCCACGGCAGCAACATCCGCGCGGCGCGTCGCGACAACAGCGAGTGGGAGCGCGATGTGCGTGTCGACTACGTGATCCCCACGGGCACGTTCAAGGGCCTGGGCCTGACCTGGCGCAGCGCCGTGCTGCGCGGCAATGACACCGCCGACAAGGATGAGACGCGGCTGATCGTCAGCTACAGCCTGCCGTTGCTGTAAGCCCGGCAGGAGCAACGCTTGACCGGCATCAAGGCCGCCCCGTGCGCCAGCCCGCACACTGGGCTCCCCACGGCCGGTCCCTCTGCGAGGCTTGCATGCTCTACCTCCTGTTGCTATTGGCCCACCTGTTCGCCGCGCTGATCTTTATCGGCACGGTGTTCTTCGAAGTGCTGATCCTCGGGCACCTGCACCAGCACTTGCCGATGCGGGTGACGGTGCTGGTGGAGCAGGGCGTCGCCCGGCGTGCCCGGGTGTTGATGCCGTGGGTGTTGCTGGTGCTGTTCGGCGCCGGGCTCGGCATGGTCTGGCTGCGCTACCTACCGGCGTTGTCGGCCCCGCTGGCGTCCGCGTTCGGCACGTTGCTGAGCCTCAAGTTGATCCTGGCCGCCAGTGTGCTGCTGCACTTCCTGGTGACCATGGCGCGGATGCGCCGGGGCAAGGTCAGTGCGCGCTATAGCCATTTCATTCACCTGAGCTTGTTTGTGCACATGGTCGCCATTGTGCTGCTGGCCAAGGGCATGTTTTACCTCAGCTGGTAACGACCTTGATGCATATCAAGGTGCGCGCAGCGGTCGCACCGGACAATGGACCACCGCCGCCCGTTCCGGAGTCCGCCATGCGCACCCATCTTCATCCCACCCGCTTTCGTCAGGACCAGGGCGTGCTGGACCTGGCGTGCCAGACGGACACGCGCCGCTTCCATGCCGGCGTCGGCTCGCTCGACCTGCTGCGCGCCCTGCGCGACAGCCGCCAGCGCCAGCGGCCCCTGGCGCTGAACCTGCACTGGCCGGCAAGCGATGCCGGCGCTGAGTACCTGCAGAGCCTCACCCAGGAAATCCAGCTGATCGGCTGCCAGCTCGGCCCGCGCCAACCAGTCGAGCACTTTCACCTGCGCGGCACCACACCGACGATCGAGCAGGTGTGCACGGTGCTGGAACACCTGCACAGCCGCTTCAACTTTCTCGACCACGACCGTGGCGACTACCGAATCGACCTCGACCCCTGGCACATCGACTGGGCCACCATGGGCCTGTTGCGCGACCAGGGTTTCAACCACGCCAGCATCGGCGTGCCCGACGCCAACCGGGACGGGCCGCTGTCCCAGGCACGCTATCAGGACCCGGCGCCCATCGAGTCGCTGGTGGATGCGGCGCGGACCTTCGGGTTTCGCTCAGTGAACATCGACCTCGGCTACGGCCATGCCTGGCAGACGCCGGCCAGTTTCGAGCAGAAACTGGCCAGCCTGATCGCCCTGGAGCCTGACCGCCTGCAACTGTTCGATTACGCCCAGCCACCGGTGCGCTACCAGGGCCGGCAATCCCAGGCGTTTTGCAGCGCGGCGGATAAACGCGCGATGCGCCGCAGCGGTTTTGAACACCTGGCCGCCGCCGGGTACCACTACATCGGCCTGGGCCAGTTCGCCCGCACCGACGATGACCTCAAACAGGCCCAGGAGCGCGGCCGCCTCAGCCGTAATTGCGAAGGCTTCACCCTGCACGGCTACTGCGATCACATCGGCTTTGGCCTGGGGGCCATCAGCCAGATCGACACGCTGTGTGTCCAGAACACCCTGGATGCCCGTGAGTACTGCGCTCAGCTGAGCAACGGCCAGCTCGCCACCTGTTGTGGCGGGTTTCACGAAACCGCCGACCCGGCGCGTCTGTACGTCACCCAGCCCCTGACCACCCCCGTCAGCGCCAACGACGAGGTGATCGACCATGACGGCGTTTGAGTTCGACCGTGCCCTGGTGCACAAATACGACCGCCCGGGGCCGCGCTACACCTCGTACCCGACCGCGCCGCAGTTCAACAGCGCGTTTGCCCTGGACGACTATCACCAGGCCGTGCGCGCCAGTCACCAACTCGCCGCGCCCAAGGCGTTGTCGGTGTACATCCACATTCCGTTCTGCCAGAGCCTTTGCTACTACTGCGGCTGCCACAAGATCATCACCCGCAAGACCCATCGCGCCGTCGAGTATGTGGCGTACCTCAAGCGCGAGATCCAGATGCAGGGCGCGTTGTTCGAGCGCTCGCGGCGCCTGACCCAGTTGCACCTGGGCGGCGGCACCCCGACGTATCTGGACGATGCGCAACTGGCCGAACTGATGGCCTGCCTGGCGGACAACTTCAGCCTGGATGACAGCGACGCCCATGAGTTCTCCATCGAGGTCGACCCGCGCACCATCAGCCTCGAGCGCATCAACACCCTGCGCCGCCTGGGCTTCAATCGCCTGAGTTTCGGCGTGCAGGACTTCGACCCCGACGTACAGGCCGCCGTGAATCGCGTGCAAAGCGAAGCGCAGATCCTGCAACTGGTGGCGGCGGCCCGCGAGGCACGCTTCAAGTCGGTGAGTGTCGACCTGATCTACGGCCTGCCCCTGCAAACCGTGGCCAGCTTCGACGTGACCCTGAGCAAGCTGATCGCCCTGCGGCCCGACCGCGTGGCCGCCTACAGCTACGCACACTTGCCGAGCCAGATCCGCGCCCAGCGCATGATCCGTCCCGAAGACATGCCACCCCCGGCGCGCAAGCTGGAGCTGCTGGAACTGACCATTCGCCGCCTCACCGAGGCCGGTTACATCTACATCGGCATGGACCACTTCGCCCTGCCCGACGATGAGCTGGCACTGGCCCGCGCCAACGGCAGCCTGCAACGCAACTTCCAGGGCTACTCCACCCATGCCGATTGCGACCTGATCGGCCTGGGCGTATCGGCCATCGGCAAGGTCGGCGACAGCTACAGCCAGAGCGTCAAGGAGCTGTCCCAGTACTACGCGCGCATCGATGCGGGCATGTTGCCGGTGCAGCGCGGTTACCGGCTCAACCCCGATGACGTACTGCGCCGCGAGGTGATCAATGGGTTGATGTGCGACGGCCGCGTCGATGTCGCCCAGGTGGAAGCGGCCCATGGCATTCGGTTCAATGAGTATTTTGCCCAAGCGTTGACGCAGCTGGACGAGCAAGTGGCGGACGGCTTATTACTGGTCCAGGACGACGCGCTGCAACTGCTGCCCAAGGGCCAACTGATGGTGCGCAGCGTGGCCATGGCCTTCGACGCCTACCTGGGCGGTGCCCACAAAGGCCAATTCTCCCGTACCGTCTGACACTCCTCGTTAGCAGTGTGTCAGCCAACACCTCTACCAGCTGTGCCGCCGCCATCGAAGCCTCGCTAAAGCTCGACATCTCCCACAGGGATCAGCGGCGCCCATCAGATCTACAGCCGGGCCACTTTCTACCTGCCAACCGCGACCAAATGTGGGAGGGGCTTGCCCCCGATAGTGGTGGGTCAGCCAACATCTCTGCCGGCAGTGCCACCGCCATCGAAGCCTCGCTGAAGCTCGACATCTCCCACAGGGGACCGGCGGTGCCCATGCGCTCTACGACCTGGCCGCTTCCTGCCTGTCACCCGTGTTCAATGCGATGTCCCTTCCGCAAACTCCACCTTATTGCCCACGTTGTACTTGCCCGACGGCTTATTCATGGGAATGCGCTTCACCTCCTCGAGCGTCTGGCTGTCATACACAATCAGCGCCCCCTCCGTGGCCCAGATGCTCAGCAACACATACCGCCCATCCCGGGTGAATTCCACATGGGCTGCCGTCTTGCCCGGCACTGGCCTCAGGGTGTGGGCGATCTCGAGGGTCTGCTTGTCGATCAGGTGAATCGCATCATTGTCCGGCCCGAAAAACACGTCGCTCCACACATAGCGCGAGTTCACATGGCTGCGCATGAAAAAGCCCGGCCCGAGGGTGGGGGTCTGTTTGATCAGGCTCCAGGTCTTGAGGTCGATCACCGAGATTTGCCCCTTGCTGATATTCGGCGTGGCAAACACCCATTGTCCGTTGCGTTGCCAATACGTCCCCGAGCCCAGGTGCGGCATACCGGACAGCGGGATATCGGTGACCACGCGGCCGCTGCCCAGGTCGATCACCTGGCCGCCGCCGGCCTTGCGTGAGGTGGCGATCAGTTGGCGGTAATCGGGCGAGAACGAGAAGTCATCGAGCACATCCTGGGTCTGGATGCGCCGGGGCTCGAAACTGGGCCGAGCATCGGCATAGGACAATTCCCAGACCTCGTTCACGTCCTTGAGCGCGACGATAAAGCTGTTGCGCGGTGGCGCGGTGTACACCGCACTGACCCGTGAGCCGGTGTCCAGGGTCTTGACCAGCGACAGGTCGCGCGCATCCAGCAGCACCAGGTTGCCCGGCAGGTAATTGCCCGCCAGCACCCAGCGGCCATCCTTGCTCACCGCCAGGTTGCGGGTGTTGAGGCCCACGCGGATCTCGGCGATCAACTTGAGGTTGTGCAGGTCGTACTGGCTGATCCAGCCGTCCCGCGAGGCGAAGTACACAAAGCGTCCGTCCGGGGAGAATTTCGGCCCGCCGTGCACCGCGAAGTGGGTAGGGAAACGGTCCAGCACGGCAAAGGTGTCGCCGTCGAGAATATCCATGTGATGGTCGCCGGACTCCACCACCACAAACAGGTTGAGCGGGTCGGCGTGATGTTGCGGCGTGCTCGGCAATTGGCGCAGGTCCGCCAGCACGCTGTGGCTGGTGCGGATGTCATGCTCGTTCCACGTCGCCGGTGAGTCAGGCGGCTGTTGCAGAAACTGCGCCAGCCCATCCATCTGCGCGGCGCTCAGTTGCGCACTGAACGCGGCCATCTGGCTGGCGGGCCGGCCTTGTTCGATGACCTTGCGCACTTCATCCGGCTTGATTCGCCCCAGGCTCTCCGGCAGCAGCGCCGGGCCGGTGGCGCCGATGCGATTAAGCCCGTGGCAGCTTTCGCAATACTGGCGGTAGTCCTGCGCGGGCGTAGCGTGTGCGGCCGTCGCCCACAGCAGCGGCACCAGCAGCAGGCGTTTCATACCGCCACCGCTTCACGGGCCGGTGCCAGGCTGGCGGGGAAGTGCAGGGCGGCGTCGGCAAACAGGTTGACGACGTGGCCGATCACCGTCAGCGTCGGTACGCCGGGTTCGCAGTCGGCGGCCAGGGTGGGCAACTGGCGCAGGGTGCCACGGGCCACCTGTTGATCGGCGCGTGCACCGTTGCTGATCAGGGCGGCCGGTGTGTCCCCGGGCAAACCGGCCGCCACCAAATGCTCGGCGATCAGTGCCAGGTTCGACAGGCCCATGTAGAACACCAGGGTCTGGCTCGGCTCGGCCAGGCTGGCCCATGGCAGTTTCAACGCACCGTCGCGTTGCAGGTGGCCGGTGACGAAACGGCACGAATTGACCAGCTCGCGGTGGGTCAGCGGGATACCGGCATAGGCGCTGCAGCCGGAGGCGGCGGTGATGCCCGGCACCACCTGGCACGGGATACCGCGCGCGAGCAGGTACTCCAGCTCCTCGGCGCCGCGCCCGAAGATAAACGGGTCGCCGCCCTTGAGGCGCACCACCCGCTGGCCCTGGTCGGCCAACTCAGCCAGCAGTTCATTGAGTTGATCCTGGGGCAGGCTGTGGCAACCGCTGGCCTTGCCCACGTAATGACGGGCGCAGGTCAACGGGATCAGCGCGAGCAGTTCGGCACTGATCAGCCGGTCGAACACCACCGCGTCGGCCTGCATCAACAGGCTCCAGGCGCGCAGGGTCAGCAGGCGCGGGTCACCGGGGCCGGCGCCCACCAACGCGACTTCGCCGGGGTGCAAGGGGCTGTGCAGACTGGCTGGCAGGCCAGTGGAGAAGGGGGCAGTTGAAGTGTGCATGGGACGTCCTTGGTTCATCATCAGGTAGGCGGCCCCCGGTTGTGTCACCGGGTGGTCGAGCAAGGGATCAGGTTGAGGGGCTGGCGCGCGATCTCGGCGTCGCTGAAATAGCAACCGGGGTCCGGGCCCCACAGGTCGCCATCGGCCCAGGCGCGGGTGCGGGTATTGCCGTTGCAGATCGCCAGCCAGCGGCACTCGGCGCAGCGCCCGCCAATGCTGCGCGGGTGTTCGCGCAGGCGCAGCAGCAACGGGTCGGGCTGCTCCAGCCAGAGTTGGCGGAAGGTGGTGTTGCGCACATTGCCCACCGATTGCTGCCACCAGTAGGTGTCCGGGTGCACCTCGCCGGTGTTGTCGATATTGGCGATGCCGCTGCCCGAGGCATTGCCGCCCCAGGCATGCAGCAGGTGTTCAAGCTGCGGGTAGTGTTCGGGCAGGTGCTGGTGCACCCATTGCAGCAACAGCACGGCGTCGGCGTCGTTGTTGCCGCTGACGAAATCGCTGTCCACGCCGTGTTGAATATCGCTCCAGGCCTGCTGGAAAATCAGCGCCATGGCCTCGCGGCTCATCTGCCGGTGCGCATCCAGTTGGCGGCTGCGTTTGCCGCGCCCGCTGTAGTTGAGGTGCGACAGGTAGAACTTCTGCACGTCATAGGTGCGCATCAGCGCCAGCAACTGCGGCAGCTGCCCATGGTTGTCCTGGGTCAGGGTGGTGCGCAGGCCCACGCGAATCCCGGCTTCGCGGCACAGGCGGATGGCGTGCATGGAGCGCTGGAAACTGCCGTGCAGTTGGCGAAACGCGTCGTGGGTCGCTTCCAGGCCGTCGATGCTGATGCCCACGTAGTCGAAACGGGCGTCGGCGATCTGCTGGATGTTGTGCTCATCGATCAGCGTGCCGTTGGTCGACAGTGCGACGAAAAAACCTTTGTCACGGGCATAGGCACTCAGCACGAAGAGGTCTTTGCGCAGCAGCGGCTCGCCCCCGGACAGGATCAACACGCGCACCCCGGCGTCGTGCAAATCGTCGATCACCCGCAATGCTGCCGGGGTGTCGAGCTCATCGCGAAACACGCTGTCGGCGCTGGTGGCGTAGCAGTGCTTGCAGGTGAGATTGCAGCGCCGCAGCAGGTTCCAGATCACCACCGGCGGCCGCTCACTGCCAGGGGGCGAGGTGCGCGGCGGAGGGCATTGACCGGCGAGGGTGCGCAGGTACTGACTGATTCGCAGCATGGGCTATTCCTTTGAGTGCGCCGGCGTCAGGCGCAGGCCGGTTTTTTTCAGGATGCGGCTGCTCACCAGCATCTCGTCGGCGCGGCAGGCCTCCCCCAGCAGGAAACGCAGGTGCTCGCGGTAGCTGTCGATTTCTTCGCGGCTGCGGCCATGCACCATGGCGAACAGGTTGTAGGGCCAGTCCGGGCGCCGGGGGCGACGGTAGCAATGGCTGACAAACGGCTGGGCGCCGAGCAGTTCTCCCAGGCGCGGCAGGTGCACATCGGCCACGTCCCACACCGTCATGCCGTTATGCCGATAGCCCAGGCGGTAGTGGTTGGGCACCGCGGCGATACGTCGGATCGCACCTTCGGCCTGCAGGCGCTTGAGCAGGTCGAGGGTCGACTCGACGCTGATGCCCAGTTGCTCGGCGAGCCAGGCCCATGGGTCCTCCACCAGCGGCAGGCCGCTTTGGGTGAGGGCGACCAGTTGCAGGGCCAGGGTGTTGTCAGACCGGGAAATACAGACCGACATGGTAGGTGTGCTCCTTCGGCAGGTTGAGCACCGCCAGCCCGGTCAGGGCCTCGATGCACGACAGGGTATCGGCCAGCTCCTGCGCGGTGGCGCAGGCCAGCACGAACCACATGTTCCAGCGGTGTTCGCGGCGGTAGTTGTGGGCCACCTGGGGCAGGGCGTTGAGCTGCTCGGCGACCGCATCAAAGCGCGCCTCGGGTACGGCGAGCGCCGCGAGGGTGAAAGCGCCGCCGAGACGCTCGATATCGAACATCGGGCCGAAGCGCGTGAGCATGCCGTCTTCGAGCAAGTCGTGCAGGCGGTCGAGCAGTTCGCTCGCAGGGCAATGCAGTTCCTCGGCCACCTGCTGCCAGGGCTGGCGCACCAGCGGCAGGCCGTGTTGCAGGCGGTTGATCAGTTGTCGATCCAGCTCATCCATGGGCCCATACCTGTGACGGCGGCGGCGCGAAACGCCCACCGCATTGCTTGAAGGCGCGGGTGCTGAACAGCAGTTGGTGGGGCAAGTCGCTGAGCAGATGCTGCTCCAGCAACGCCTGGATCTGCGCCTCGACCACCGCGCGCTCGCGCCCGTGCACCATGCAGAACAGGTTGTAGCGCCACTGCGGCAGGCGCCGCGGGCGCTGGTAACACAGGTTTACGCCGGGCGCGCGGCCCAGGCGCGCACCGACTTCATCGACCAGCGCATCCGGCACATCCAGCACCAGCATGGCATTGGCCACATAGCCCAGGGCGCGGTGATTGAGCACCAGGCCGACGCGACGGAACAGGCCCTGGTCGTGCCATTGCTGCATCTGTTGCAGCACCTGATCGTGGTGGGCACCGATCTGCTCGGCGAGCTCGTCGTAGGGCCGTGGCACGATGGGCAGGCCGCGCTCCAGGCACTGGCGCAGGTCGAGCATCTGCTCGTGGTTCAGTGGCGCGATCACGGCTGCTCTCCGAGGGAGAATCCAAGGTCGATGCGATAGGCGGTGAGCATCGGCAGGTCCAGGGGCGTGAGGCCGGTGTCTTGCTCCAGCTCGTCGAGGATCTGCTGCAGGTGCTGGCGGTGGGGCCCGGTGAGCACGAACCACAGGTTGTAACGGTGCTCGCGGGCATAGTTGTGATTGACCTCCGGGTACTGGCTGACCCGTGCGGCCACTTGTTCCAGGCGCTCGATCGGCACCGCCAGGGCGGCCAGGGTGCTGGCGCCGGCGCGGGAGTGTTCGAACACCGGGCCGATGCGCGACAAGGCGCCGGCCAGTTCCAGGCGTTGCAGGCAGGCCATCACCTCGGCCGCGCTGCAGCCCAGCACCTGGGCCATTTCGCGGTAGGGCTCGGCGCACAGCGGCATGCCGTGCTGGAAGCGTTCGATCAATTGCTGGCTGAGCGAATCAAGGTCCATTTCAATACCCCATTTTTTGCGCGCGCAGGCTGAAGAAAATCCCGCTGGGACTCCGGGCCGGCAGGCTTTTCAGCAGGGTCAGGCGGTACGGATCCCACACTTGCAACTGTTCGCCATCGCGCACCGACAGCCACAGTTGCTCGCCACGCCCGGTGAATTCCATGTGCAGCACACCGGGGCCGGGGCGCAGGTCGGCGACCACCTGGTGGGTTTCGGTGTCGAGCACCTGCACCCGGTCGTTGTCCGGGTAGGCGAAGTTGACCCACAACTGGCGCCCGTCGGGCCGCGCAGTGACAAAGATCGGCTGCCCGGCCACCGGGATCGCCGCCGTCTGCCGCCAGGTGCGCGCGTCCATCACCAGCACCTGGTGACGTCCCACCGCCGGCACGAACGCCTGGTCATCGGCGACGGCCCAGCCCTCCAGGTGGGGCATCTTGTACACCGGCAGCTTGGCCTGGCCCCGGCCGTAGTCCTTGAGTACGCGCACCACGCCGCGCTCCGGGTGCCACAGGTCGAGCTGGGCCATGCCGTCCTCACCGAACAGCCCGGCCATGTAGTAGCGGCCGTCGGCGGTGATCAGCGCGTCATAGGGTTGCTCGCCGACGTCCTTGAAGCGGGTGATGCGCGGCGGGTTGCCGTGGCTGAAGTCGGCGCTCCAGATCTCGCCGGTGTCGAACAGGCTGAACACGAAGCGCTGCCCGGGCGCATCCACCAGGCCGACTACCCGCGAGCGCTTGCCATCGGCCATTTCCGTCGCGGGGATGTCGGCAATGAGTGCCAGGTTCTCGGCGTCGAACACCTTGACCCCGCCCGGCACGTAGTTGGACACAGCGATCAGGCGCCCATCCTGGCTGATGGCGCCGCCGATGCTGTTGCCGCCCTGGACGATGCGCCGCTCGATGCGTTGGCGCAGCAGGTCGATCTTGGTCAGCCCGCCATCGCGGGCAAACACGTAGGCATAGCGCTGGTCGCGGGAAAACACCGCCGAGGCGTGGGACAGGTCGCCCAGCCCCTCGATACGGGCCAGTTCGGTCATGCCGGTGCTCTCGATAATCTGCACGCTGCCACTGGCGCGTTCGATCACCAGGCCCAGGTCACCGCTGCCGCGCAATGCAGGTTGGGCGCAGGCACCCAGCAACAGGCACAGGGATAACAGGGTGGGACGCATCATGGTGGGGGGCTTCCTTGCAATAGGCGGTCGACCAGCCAGGCAATATCGCCGGCACTCAGCAGCGGGCCCCACCCGGGCATGGCGCGGGCGGGGCGGCCGTAGGTCACGGTGGCGATCAGGCTGTCGCGGCTGTGGTGGGCCAGGGCTTGCGGTGTGAGGGCCGGGCCCAGGCCGCCGGTGAGGTGCAGGCCATGGCAGGCCCCGCAATCCTGGGTCAACAGGTGTTCAAGGCGGGCAGCGTCCGGGGTGGCCGCTGCCCGCGCGGGAATCAGCAGGAGCAGCGCCATGGCCGTACCGATCATCGATGCTTGCATGGCGTGCTCCTTGTGCTTATTTCAAGGTCAGGACCCAATCGGCCAACACCTTGGCTTCATCATCGGTGACCTGGTTCGGCGGCATCGGCACCGGTCCCCAGTTGCCCTGGGTGCCGTTCTTGATGTGGCTGGCCAGGGTGGTGGCTGCGTCTTTCACGCCGGCATTCTTGGCGGCGACGTCCTTCAAGGCCGGCCCCACCAGTTTGCCGTCGATCATGTGGCAGCCCACACAGGGTTTGCTGTTGAACAACCCCGGGCCGTCTTGTGCCAACACCGGTTGCAGGCTGAGCGCAGCGGCGGATGCCAGCAGTGCGAGGAGCATATTTTTCATTCGGTGACCTCGTGTTGATGGGGCTCAATAAATGTCGTGTTGGGTGTTGTAGACGTTGAACTTTCCGGTCGGCGTGATCAGGCGCTTGTCGCGGATCACCTGCTTGAGCTTCAAGGTCTTGTCATCGATCACCACCAGCGCCGACTCTTCGGTCTGGCCGTTCCACACCGAGAACCACACCTCGTCACCGGCCTTGTTGTATTCCGGTTGCACCACCCGCAGCGCGCCTTGCTTGATGCCCGAATACTCGGCAATCGGCAGCACGGTGTAGCCCTTGTCCAACTGGTTGATGTCGAACACCGCCACCGACTGGCTGAGCTTGGCGTCGGGGTTGAGGGTGGTGTCGACATACAGGTGATGGGAGTTGGGGTGGGTCTTGATAAACAGCGAACCGCCGCCCTGGCCCTTGAGGGATTCCACCTGTTTCCAGGCGTATTGCGGGTGCTTGACCGGGTCGGTGCCGATCACCGAAATACCGCCGTCGCCCAAGTGGCTGGTGGCCCATACCGGCCCATATTTTGGGTGATTGAAGTTGGCGCCACGGCCGGGATGCGGGGTCTTGCCGACCTCCACCAACGCGGTGAGCTTGCGCTCCCTGGAGTCGATCACCGCGACCTTGTTGGAGTTGTTCGCGGCGGTCATGAAGTAGCGGTGGGTGCTGTCCCAGCCGCCGTCATGCAGGAACGGCGCGGCGTCGATGGTGGTGATGGTGAGGTTCTTGATGTCCTGGTAATTGACCAGCATCACCTTGCCGGTTTCCTTGATATTGACGATGAACTCCGGCCACTCGTGGGAGGCGATGATCGCCGCCACGCGGGGTTCGGGGTGGTATTCCTGCTTATCGACGGTCATGCCCCGAGTGGACACGATCTGCCTGGGCTCCAGGGTTTCGCCATCCATGAGGGTGAACTGCGGCGGCCAGTAGGAACCGGCAATCGCGTACTTGTCTTCGTAGCCCTTGAACTTCGAAGTCTCCACCGAGCGGGCCTCGATGCCCACCTTGATCTCGGCGACTTTGGTCGGCTCCAGGGGCCACAGGTCGATCATGTCGATCTTGGCATCGCGGCCGATCACCAGCAGGTAGCGGCCAGACGCGGAGATACGCGAGATATGCACGGCGTAGCCGGTGTCGATCAGCTTGATGATCTGCTTGGTGTCGCCGTCCACCAGGGCGATCTTGCCGTCGTCGCGCAGGGTGACCGAGAACAGGTTTTGCAGGTTGAGGGTGTTCAGTTGTTTTTTCGGCCGGTCTTCGGGCTTGACCAGCACTTTCCAGGTCTTGAGGGTTTCGGCCATGCCCCATTCCGGCGGGGTGGGCGCGGTGTGCTGGATGAAGGTGGCCATGCTGGTGATCTGCGCCTTGGTCAGCGCATTGGACGTGCCCCAGTTGGGCATGCCGGCCGGGGAACCGTAGGTGATCAGCGCTTCCAGATACGCCTGGCCACGGACCTGGGTGATGTCCGGGGTCAGCGGCTTGCCGGTGGCGCCTTTGCGCAACACACCGTGGCAGCCGGCGCAGCGTTCGAAGTAAATCTGCTTGGAGGCGTCGAACTCAGCCTGGCTCATATCCGGCGCGCCGGGGCTTTTCACCATCCCGGTCGGCGCGTCGCCATGGGCGTTGATGGGCAATGCGAGGGCCAGGGCGCAGCTCAGGCTGGCAAGACTCAGGACCCAGGGTTTTCTGTTGCGAGTCAGCATTCCATATCTCCTCAGGCAAGACCTTTGCGATGCCCGGCGAAGGCGGGGTAGAGCGCAGGTTCTTAGTGCCAGGCAAGACTATGTTGCAGTCGCGCAAGGCTCGCTTGACGGCGATCAAGTTTGCCGTTGTACGTGCTTGCCAGGTTGTCGCAGGGGCCCTTAGCGTGGGGGCTGAACCCGTTGCGAGTACGCGTGATGACCGAGCCCTTCTACCAACCGCTGGATAACGAACAGCAGCTGTTCGAACACGCCTGGCGCCACCACCTGCCGGTGCTGATCAAAGGCCCCACGGGCTGTGGCAAGACGCGCTTCGTGCAGCACATGGCGCACCGCCTGAACCTGCCGCTGTACACCGTGGCCTGCCACGACGACCTCAGCGCCGCCGACCTGCTCGGCCGCCACCTGATCGGCACCGACGGCACCTGGTGGCAGGACGGCCCACTGACCCGCGCCGTGCGCGAAGGCGGGATCTGCTACCTCGACGAAGTGGTGGAAGCGCGCCAGGACACCGCCGTGGTGCTGCACCCGATTGCCGATGAACGCCGCGAACTGTTCCTGGAACGCACCGGCGAAGTGCTCAAGGCGCCGTCGTCGTTCATGCTGGTGGTGTCGTACAACCCCGGCTACCAGAACCTGCTCAAGGGCATGAAACCCAGCACCCGCCAGCGCTTCGTGGCGATGCGGTTTGGTTACCCGCCGGTGGCCGACGAAGAACGCATCGTCGCCCGCGAGGCCGGTGTGGATGTGGCGCTGGCCGCCCAGGTCGTGCGCCTGGGCCAGGCGCTGCGTCGGCTTGACCAGCATGACCTGGAGGAGGTGGCCTCCACCCGGCTGCTGATCTTCACCGCCCGCCTGATCGGCGCCGGCATGAGCCCACGCGAAGCCTGCCTGGCGTGCCTGGCCGAACCGCTGAGCGACGACCCGCAGACCGTCGCCGCGCTGATGGACGTGGTGGATGTGCACTTTGCCTGAACCGCGCCGGCTGCCAGGCGACCTGGCGATGTGGTTTTTTATCCTCGCCGAGCTGTTGGTGTTCGCGATTCTGATCCTCACGTTTGCCGTGACCCAGGCGCTCAAGCCCGAGCTGTTTGCCGCCGGGCGCGCACAGCTGGATACCTCGACCGGGTTGGCGATGACCTTGAGCCTGCTGACCGCAGGCTTGTTGGCCGCGTTGGCGGTGCAGCAGGTGCGATTGCAGTGCCGGCGACGCGGCGCCGGTTTGTTCGTCGCGGCGTTGTTGGTGGCGCTGGTGTATGTGGGGATCAAGCTTGGCGAGTACGCCCACCTGGGCGCTGCCGGACTGGGCCTGGAGCACGGCACGTTTTTTACCTTGTACTGGATACTCACGGGGTTTCATTTCCTGCATGTGCTGCTGGGGATGGTGATTCTCGGGTGGCTGGCGCTGGGCTGCTGGCGCGGCGGGCTGTCGGTCGGCGGGCTGGAGTCGGGGGTGCTGTATTGGCACATGGTGGATCTGGTGTGGGTGGTGTTGTTTCCGCTGGTCTATGTGATTCGCTGAGGTGTGTATGACGGGTTCCCGGACGCTGATCCTGTGTTGGCTGATGTTGGTGGTGCTGAGCGTTGGCACTGTGCTGACGGGGGCGTCCGGGTTGTGGTGGGCGGTGTTGCTGCTGGCGGTGGTCAAGGGGTGGGTGATTGTGGATGGGTTTATGGCGTTGCGGCGTGGGCCAGTGTTGTGGAGATTTTTGATGCTGGGGTGGGGGGTGGTTGTGGTCGCTTTACTGAGTACATATCCGTTATTTGCGTAGCGGCTGCTTACGAGGCTCGGTATGCCCTCACTCCAGATCAAAAGCCAAGCCGCGGCGGCCTTAGAGCCGACCGGTGTTGGGTCTGGTGTACTCGGTTAAAAATGTGGGAGGGGCGGTGCGACGATTCGACTTGCCCCCGATTGCAGTGGGTCAGTACCAAATCCATCAACTGACACTCCCTCATCGGGGGCAAGCCCCCTCCCACATTTGGATCTCCATCCAGCAGGCAGGCCTCAGCCTGCTTTTGCTCTGCTTTTGCTCTGCTTTTGCTCTGCTTTTGCTCTGCTTTTGCTCTGCTTTTGCTCTGGCTTTTGATCTTGATCCTGGGCGCCCCGTCAAACACGCTGGCCGAACGCAGGCTTGAATCCGTGGGTAACCCGGCAGGACGCCGGGTTAGCCGTCCTGGGCCAAGGATGGCCCATGACGGCGGCCCACGGATTCAAGCCGGAGTGAGGGCATGCCGAGCCTAGGCGAGGCACCGAGTGTTGGGACAAGAGCCCTTTGGTTACTTTGGGGCTCTTTTCCAAAGTGACCCGCTGTAAGAGCGGAACCATAGGCCGCCGTTACCTAAATAACGGATATGTACCCAACCCAACCCCAAAAAAATACCCCACCAAAACCATCAACAATTCTTGATCGCCATCAAGCAGTTTCCACCCCCCACCTCCCTATCATTCCCTGGCCAAGCCATGAGGAAGCGACCATGTCAGAGACCTTCACCAAGGGCATGGCCAGGAATATCTATTTCGGAGGAAGCGTGTTCTTCTTCCTGATTTTCCTGGCCCTGACCTACCACACCGAACAAACCTTTCCCGCCCGCAGCAACGTCGACCAACTTACCGAATCTGTCGTGCGCGGCAAAGGCGTCTGGGAGCGCAACAACTGCGTCGGCTGCCACACCTTGCTGGGCGAGGGCGCTTATTTCGCGCCGGAGCTGGGCAATGTGTTCAAGCGCCGGGGCGGCGAAGAAGGGTTCAAGCCGTTCCTGCATGCCTGGATGAAAATGCAGCCCCTGGGTGTACCGGGGCGACGGGCCATGCCGCAATTCAATCTCAGCGACCAGGAGGTGGACGATATGGCCGAGTTCCTCAAATGGAGCTCGAAGATCAATACCAACAACTGGCCACCGAACAAGGAGGGCTGAGCCATGCGCAGTGCCAATCCATACTTGAAATTCCAATCCCAGGCCGTGGCCAAACCCTACTTTGTGTTCGCCCTGATCCTGTTTCTCGGTCAGGTGCTGTTCGGTTTGATCATGGGCCTGCAATACGTGATCGGCGACTTTCTGTTCCCGTTGATCCCCTTCAACGTGGCGCGGATGGTCCATACCAATCTGCTGATCGTGTGGCTGCTGTTCGGCTTTATGGGCGCGGCCTACTACCTGGTGCCCGAGGAGGCCGAACGCGAGCTGCACAGCCCGAAACTGGCGATCGTCCTGTTCTGGGTGTTCGCCGCCGCCGGGGTGTTGACCATCCTCGGCTACCTGCTGGTACCGTATGCGGCGCTGGCCAAGTTGACCCACAACGAGCTGCTGCCGACCATGGGGCGTGAGTTCCTGGAACAACCGACCATCACCAAAATGGGCATCGTGGTGGTGTGTCTGGGCTTTCTGTACAACATCGGCATGACCCTGCTCAAGGGCCGCAAGACCACCGTCAGCATGGTGATGATGACCGGGCTGATCGGCCTCGCGGTGTTCTTCCTGTTCTCCTTCTACAACCCCGGCAACCTGGCGCGGGACAAGTTCTACTGGTGGTGGGTGGTGCATCTGTGGGTCGAAGGCGTGTGGGAGCTGATCATGGGCTCGATGCTGGCCTTCGTGCTGATCAAGGTCACCGGCGTCGACCGTGAAGTGGTGGAGAAATGGCTGTACGTGATCATCGCCATGGCCTTGATCACCGGGATCATCGGCACCGGTCACCACTTCTTCTGGATCGGCGCGCCCGAGGTGTGGCTGTGGGTCGGTTCGATCTTCTCGGCCCTGGAGCCGCTGCCGTTCCTGGCGATGGTGATGTTCGCCTTCACCATGGTGAAGCAACGTCGGCGCCAGCACCCTAACCGCGCGGCCACGTTGTGGGCCAAGGGCACCACGGTCACGGCGTTCTTCGGCGCGGGCGTGTGGGGTTTCCTGCACACCCTGGCACCGGTCAACTTCTACACCCACGGCACCCAACTCACTGCCGCCCACGGGCACCTGGCGTTCTTCGGTGCCTACGCCATGATCGTGATGACCCTGATCAGCTACGCCATGCCCCGCCTGCGCGGTATCGGTGAAGCGCCGGACGCGCGTTCGCAGACCCTCGAAATCCGGGGCTTCTGGATGATGGTGCTGTCGATGGTGATGATCACGCTGTTCCTCACCGCCGCCGGGGCCGTGCAGGTCTGGCTGCAACGCTGGCAGGTGGATGGGGTGGCCTTGCCGTTCATGGCCACGGTGGAGCATTTGCAGGGACTGTTCTGGGCGCGGTTGGTCAGTGGGGTGGTGTTCCTGCTCGGGCTGGCCTGCTACCTGTGCAGCTTCCGGCAACGCGCCCGGATGGCTGGAGCACCGGTACCGATCGTCTACTGAAGGTAACGCGGTCCAAATGTGGGAGGGGCGGTGCGACGATTCGACTTGCCCCCGATGGCGGCCTGTGGGCCGACCGCTTTTTGGGGGGGAGTACATATCCGTTGCTGCGGTAACGGCTGCTTAGGGTTCCGCTCTTACAGCGGGTCACTTTTGGAAGAGCGCCAAAAGTAACCAAAAACGCTTCGCCCCAACACTCGGCACCTCGCCTAGGCTCGGTGTGCCCGAACGAAGGCTTTGGAGCGTGGGCCGCCGCGATGGGCCATCCATGGCCCAGCGCGGCTAACCCGGCGTCCTGCCGGGTTACCCACGCTCCAAAGCCTGCGTTCGGCCAGCGTGTTTGACGGGGCGATTTTAGATCAAGAGCCAAAGCGCGGCGGCCTTAGAGCCGACCGGAGTTGTGCCTGGTGTACTCGGTAAATGTGGGAGGGGGCTTGCCCCCGATGAGGGAGTGTCAGTTGGTGGATTTGGTACTGACCCACTGCAATCGGGGGCAAGTCGAATCGTCGCACCGCCCCTCCCACATTTTGACTGCAGTGTGCCTGTCAAACATCAAACAGTTGGAGCCCATCCCATGGCCTTTACCCTTGAATTGGAAGAATGGGTCGGCAGTGCCTGGCACCGCTTTATCACCCGCCGCGCCAGTGTCGATTTTCCGCACGCGCGGGTCGATCTGGTCGACCGCCAGCGCAGCCTCGCCGTATTGTTTCGCGCCCTGGGCGGTGCCAGCGGGATCGCCCTCGAAGCCGCCAGCGAACGCGACCTGCTGCTGCGCCGCAACCTGTTGATGCGCATCGCCGGCACCTGCAAGCATGCACCCCTGGCCTCCTGCGATGGCAACCGTCTACGCCTGCCGTCGAGCCTGGCGGTGTACCCCACCGTCGCCTTGAACCGGGAGCTGTACCGCTGGCTGGCGCTGCTGGCCGCCCATGCAGGCCCCATGACCCATTGGGCCCGGGACAACCAGCGCTGGACCTGGCTGCTGCTGCAACGCTACCCGGCGCTGCTGCCCAGCTACCAGCGCCTGGTGGACGCCCATATCACGCTGCGCCCCGACCCGGCCAGCCTGAGCCCCGCTGAAGCCGCCCTGGAAAAAGCCCTGCGCAAGGCCCTGCGCGAGCCCGGCAGCGTGCGCCATCTGCCCCGCAGCGAACGCGCTGCCTGGCCGTTGCCCTTATGGCTGTACCCGCCGTTGCACCTGGACACGCCCCAGGCCCTCGATCTTGAAGACGACGGCGACGACCTCGCCACCCCGTCCGGGGAGCAGCAGGGCGCGCCCAAACGTGCCGGCCGTGTGGATGATCACAGCCGTGATGGCGGCCTGCTGGTGGTGCGCCTGGAAAACCTGTTCAGCTGGACCGAGCACGTCGACCTCGATCGCTGGGCCGACGACAGTGAGGACCCGGACGCCGTCCGCGTCGCCGAAGACCTCGACCAGTTGAGCCTGTCGCGCCAGCGCGTGCGCAAGAGTGGCGGCTTGAAGCTGCACCTCGACCTGCCGCCCGCCGATGTGGATGACATCCCCCTCGGCGAGGGCATCAAGCTGCCCGAGTGGGACTACCGCCAACAATGCCTTCGACCCGGTTTCGTCAATCTGCAGCTGATGCAGCCACGTGCCGATGCACCGCAACCGTTACCGGCCCGATTACTCGGCCCGGCCCAGCGCCTGCGCCGTCAATTCCAGCAGCTGCGCACCGACCGCCAATGGCTGCGCCGGCAACCCCAGGGCGCGGAGCTGGACCTGCAAGCCTGGGTGGATTTCCAGGCGCAACGCCAACACGGCGCCTGCACCGAACGCGGCTTGTACCAGGAGCAACGTCACACCCGACGCGACCTGGCATGCCTGCTGCTGGCGGACCTGTCGATGTCCACCGACGCGCATTTGAACGACGAGCAAAAGGTCATCGACGTGATCCGCGACAGCCTGTTGCTGTTCGGCGAAAGCCTGGACGGGCTGGGGGATGCGTTTGCGTTGTATGGCTTCTCGTCCCTGCGCCGCCATCAGGTGCGCCTGCACCAGCTCAAGACCTTCGAGCAAGTCTATGACGACCGCACGCGTGGCTGTATCCAGGCCCTCAAACCGGGGTACTACACGCGCATGGGCGCCGCGATTCGCCAGGCCACCCAGTTGCTGGGCGCGTGCAAACAGCGGCGCAAGTTGTTATTGCTACTGACCGATGGCAAACCCAATGACCTGGATCTGTATGAGGGCCGCTACGGGGTCGAAGACACCCGCCAGGCGGTGGCCGAGGCGCGGCGCCAGGGCCTGATTCCGTTCTGCATCACCATCGACAGACAGGCCGGGGATTACTTGCCCTACATGTTCGGTGCCCATGGCTACACCCTGATCCGTCAGCCGGAGCAGTTGCCGCTGCGGTTGCCCCAGCTGTACCGGCAACTGACCGAAGGTCAGTAGAAGTCGCGGGGCAACCAGAAGAACATCGCGATGCAAAACAGCGTCAGGCTCAGGCAGAACCACTGGAAACGCCGCAAGCGAAGGGCCTGCACGCCGGCGTCCGAGGCGGGCAGGGCCATGCCGCAATCCGTGCACTGCTGGTGCTTGTCGGCATTGCGCTGCTGGCAATACAGGCAGGTTTTCACTCGAATTGCTCCAGGCGCAGCCGGTCCAGAATGGCGATCTGACGTCCGTCCTGGGTGATGATCTTTTCATCGATCAGGCGCCGGATAATCCGCGAAAAGGTCTCCGGCTGGATCGACAGATGCCCGGCAATCAACTGCTTGGCCATGGGCAGTTCGAAGGTGGCGTCGGTGCTGTGCAGGCGCATCAGTTGGGTCAGCAGGTAGCGCACCACGCGGTGGGTGGCGTTTTTCAGCGACAGGGTCTCGATCTCGTTGACCCGCTGGTGCAGGCGCACGCACAACGTGCCGAGCAGGGCGAAGGTCAGGCGGCTGTTGCTGTGCAGCAGGCGCATGTAGGTGGCGTTGGACAAACGGTACAGCTGGGTGGGGCACACCGCTTCGGCGCAGGCGACGTAGTTGGGGGTGTCCATCAGCATCATGGCCTCGGCGAAGGTCTGGCGCTCGCCGATCACTTCGAAGACCTTCTCCTGGCCGTCGGGGGTCAAACGGTAGACCTTCACCGCACCGGCGATCACAAAGTAAAACGCCTCGGCCGATTCGCCCTGGCGGAACAGCGGCTCGCCTTTGTCGATGCTCAGCAACTGGCTGTTGCCCATCAGCTCGTCGAGTTCTTCGTCGTTCAGCGGTTCGAACAGGTGATGGCTGCGCAGGATCTGGTGGTGCACGCGATGCAGCACCATGCCCGGTTCCTTGAACAGCAGCGGGGCGTTCACACCAGCACCAGCGAGAGCCCGCTGGCGGCGGCCAGCATGGAGCCGAGGATCACAAACCAGGCGAGGGGGACATAGGCGTTTTTCATCATGGCTCCGGGGTGCGGTGTGGATATAGGCGCGAGGGTAATCCCTTGGCCCCGATAGCGACTTGATCTACGACAAGGGCAATACGCAGGTATCGGCGCAAGATTGCCGCAGTCCTGAAGGGAGACCGTGTCATGCAAGTGCTCGATCGGCGCAAGGCCATGTCGATTACCCCGTTGTTTCGCCTGGCCTTCCGGCCATTCTTTCTCGGCGCCTGTGTGTTGGCGGCGCTGGCAATTCCCCTGTGGCTGCTGGCCCTGGGCGGGCACCTCGGCACCTGGCAACCCGCTGGCGGCTGGCTGGCCTGGCATCGCCATGAGCTGCTGTTCGGCTTTGGCGTGGCGATCATCGCCGGGTTCCTGCTCACGGCAGTGCAGACCTGGACCGGCCGCCCAGGCATCAGCGGCAATGCCCTGGCGCTGCTTGCCGGCGTGTGGCTGGCGGCGCGCCTGGGCTGGTTGTTCAACCTGCACTGGCCGCTGCTGGCGGTGCTGGAACTGACCTTTCCCTTGGCCGTCGCCGCGGTGATGGGCTGGACCCTCTGGCAGGTAAGACAGAAGCGTAATTACCCGATTGTGCTGGTGCTGGCGCTGCTGACCGTGGCCGATGCGCTGTCGCTGTATGGCTTGCTGCGCAATGACCCCGGCCTGCAGCGCCAGGCGGTGCTCACCGGCCTGTGGCTGGTGGCGGCGATGATGGGCCTGATCGGCGGACGGGTGATTCCGTTTTTCACCCAGCGCGGTTTGGGTCGGGTCGAAGCGGTCAAACCCTGGGCGTGGCTGGACCTTATATTGCTTGGCGGCGCGCTGCTGATCGCCGTGCTGTATGCCGCAGGGCCCGCGTTGGGCGCCAACCTGTGGATCGGCCTGCTGTTCGCCGCCCTCGGGCTGGGGCACCTGGTGCGCCTGGTCCGCTGGCATGATCGTGGCCTGTGGCGCGTGCCGTTGCTGTGGTCATTGCACCTGGCGTATGCCTGGCTGGCCGTGGCCTGCCTGGGCATGGCGCTGTGGCACTGCGGCGCGCCGCTCAATCCCAGCCTGGCCGTGCATGCATTGACCATCGGCGCCATGGCCGGGCTGATCCTGGCCATGATCGCCCGCGTCAGCCTGGGCCACACCGGCCGCCCGTTGCAGCCGCCCGCAGGGATGACCCTGGCCTTTGGGCTGCTGAACCTGGCGTGTGTGTGCCGGGTGGTGCTGGTCCTGCTGTTGCCGATGGCCGCGTTGTGGCTGGCGGGGGTGTGCTGGACCCTCGGGCTCGGCCTGTACCTGTGGCGGTATGGCCCGATGCTGTGGCAGGCACGGGTCGATGGGCATCCGGGCTAGGAGGACGTCATGCTCTATTCCACCTTGTTGATCGTGCATCTGCTGGCGGCGATTGCGTTTATCGGCACGCTGTTTTTCGAAGTGGTGATCTGGCACAGCGCCCGCGAGGAGCTGGCCTGGTCGGCGCAGTTCACCTCCGACCATGCCATTGCACGGCGTTCGCGCCAGGTACTGCACGGCGTGGTGGTGCTGCTGTACGGCGCCGGCATCGGCCTGGCCTGGCACTATCGCGGGCTGTTGGCGGTGCCCTGGGCCAGCCACTTCGCCGCGCTGCTGAGCCTGAAAATCCTGCTGGCCCTGAGCATCATCGGCCATTACCTGTGGCTGGCGTACCTGCTGAGTCACCAGCGCTTGAGCCCCCGGCGTGCGACGTGGATTCGTCGCAGCATCCTGGGGCATATGGTTGTGATCGTGATCGTGGCCAAGCTGATGTTGCGTTGATCAGGCAGGCGGACTGAGCGCCCTGGTAAACAACAGGTCGTTCTCCAGGCGGATGTGGTCGCGCGGGTGTTGCTGCGGTAATGGAGTGAGATCCAGAGCAGACTGATATCTACCTGATGTACAGAGATCACATGTGGGAGGGGCGGTGCGACGATTCGACTTGCCCCCGATGGCGGCCTGACAGCCGACCAGGATGTTGGATCAGGCCGAGTACATATCCGTTGCTACGGTAACGGCCACCTATGGTTCCGCTCTTACAGCGGCTCACTTTTGGAGGGACCCAAAAGTAAGCAAAAGGTCCTCGCCCCAACACTCGGCACCTCGCCTAGGCTCGGTGTGCCCTCACTCCGGCTTGAATCCGTGGGCCGCCGTCATGGGCCATCCCTGGCCCAGGACGGCTAACCCGGCGTCCTGCCGGGTTACCCACGGATTCAAGCCTGCGTTCGGCCAGCGTGTTTGACGGGGCGCCTGAGATCAAGATCAAAAGCAGAGCCAGAGCAACAGCCAGAGCAACAGCAACAGCAACAGCAACGCGATCCGTTGTGTAGCCCCCCACACCTCAAGCAATCACATGCGGCGTCATGCCACGGGCGAATGTTGATCGCGGTCAAGGGATAACTTCGTGGTAGTTCCCACACTGTGGCGAACTTTCTGGAGGACTGCGCCATGCCCCTGTCTCTTGCGCAATTGCGCCGCAACTACACCCTTTATGGCCTGCGTGATGACTTGGTGCAGGACGATCCCTTGGTGCTGTTCGGCCAGTGGCTGGATCAGGCGCGTAAAACCGAGGTGCCGCCGGCCGAGGCCAATAGCATGGCCTTGGCTACGGTCGATCATGATGGGCATGCCCACTGTCGCATCCTGCTGCTCAAGGGTTTCAGTGCCGAGGGTTTTTTCTTTTTCGGCCATTACCAGAGTGCCAAGGGCCAGGAGTTGGCGAGCAATCCCCATGCGGCCATGACGTTTTTCTGGCCGGGGCTGGAGCGTCAGGTGCGTATCGAAGGCCCGGTGGTTCGAGCGGATGCGCAGCTGTCGGACGATTATTTCGATGCGCGACCGGCCGCCAGCCAGTTGGGCGCCTGGGCGTCGCCGCAAAGCCAGCCCCTTGGCCATCGCAGCGAGTTGGAAAGTCGCCTGCGTGATGTCACCGAGCGTTTCGCCGGGCAGCAACCGCCACGGCCCGAGCATTGGGGCGGTTACCGCCTGCAGCCGCAGCGCATCGAGTTCTGGCAGGGCCGGCCCGACCGCCTGCATGACCGTCTCGACTACCGCCTGCACGGGGGCATTTGGCAGCGCACGCGCCTGGCCCCCTGAACGAGATACCTCCTTGGAGGAATAGGCCCTGCGCCCGTTGCGGCGCAGGCTGACGGCAACTTTCTTGACGCCTGGAGCCTTGATCATGGCCCATTTGAAACAACGCAATTTCGTGTCCCTGAACATCGCCGTGCTGACCATCAGCGACACCCGTACCCTCGACACCGACACCTCCGGCCAGACCCTGGTGGACCGCCTCGAAAGTGCCGGGCATGTGCTTATCGACCGTGGCCTGGTGATCGACGACATCTACCAGATTCGTGCGCAGGTGTCCCTGTGGATCGCCGACCCCGAGGTGCAAGTGGTGCTGATGACTGGCGGTACCGGTTTCACCGCCCGCGACAACACGCCCCAGGCGGTGCTGCCGTTGCTGGACAAACATGTCGAAGGCTTCGGTGAGCTGTTCCGCCAGGTGTCCTTGGCCGAAATCGGCACTTCCACCTTGCAGTCCCGCGCCCTGGCCGGCATCAGCAACGGCGTGCTGGTGTGCTGCATGCCGGGCTCGCCGGGCGCATGCCGCACCGGCTGGGACAGGATCCTGGCGGAACAGTTGGACAGCCGCACCGGCCCGTGCAACTTCGTGCCGCACCTCAAGCCTCAGCCTGAGCAAATCCTGCAAGCCTGCGAGTCGCGTTCATGAGTGTCTCGGTGTGTGACAGCGGCCACCTGATGCCGGTGGACGAGGCCATCGCCGCGCTGCTGGCTCAGGCGCCGCCGCCGCCGAGCACCCAGGTGATTGGCCTGGAGCAGGCGCTGGGGCGGGTGGTCGCCGAAGAGCTGTTCTCGCCCCTGGATTTGCCCTGTTTCGACAACAGCGCCATGGACGGCTACGCCCTGCGCGCCGAGGACGTGCCGGCCGAAGGCGGCTACCTGATGCTCGCCGGGCGCATTGCGGCGGGGCAGCACAGCAAGGTGAGGGTGCAGGCCGGGCAGGCCGTGCGCATCTTTACCGGTGCGCCGCTACCGCCCGGCGCCGACACGGTGGTGCCCCAGGAGCGTTGTCGCCTGTACGGCCAGCGCATCTGGTGCCCGCCGGTACGTCTCGGCGAGCATGTGCGCAAGCAGGGTGAAGAGTTGCAGCGTGGGCAGACCCTGATCGCCGTCGGCAAGCGCCTGCGCGCCCAGGACATCGGTTTGCTGGCCTCGGCCGGCATCCCTCGGTTGAAAGTCTATCGCCCGTTGCGGGTGTGCCTGCTCAGCAGCGGCAACGAGCTGCGTGACCCGGGCGAGGCGCTGGTGCCGGGGCAGATCTACAACAGCAACCGCTATGCCCTGGCTGCCTTGTTGCGTGGCTGGGGCGTGGACGTGCACGACTACGGCGTGATGGCCGACGAGTTGGCCGCCAGCCGTGATGCGCTGGCCCTGGCCTCGTCCGAGTGCGACCTGTTGCTGACCTCGGCGGGGGTGTCGGTGGGTGAGGAGGACCATCTCAAGCAGGCCATCGAGGCGCTCGGCCGCGTGGACTTCTGGCGCCTGGCGATCCAGCCCGGCAAACCCCTGGCATTTGGCGACGTGGCGGGCAAGCCGTGGCTGGGCCTGCCCGGTAACCCGTCGGCGGCGTTGATCACCGCGCTGGTGGTGGTGCGTCCGTTCCTGCTGCGCGCCCAAGGAGTGGAGCGGGTGCTGCCGGTGCCGATCCAGGTGCCGGCCGCATTCGAATGGCTCACGCCCAACAAGCGCCGCCAGTACCTGCGTGCACGCCTGAGCCCTGGCGAGGACGGGCAATTGCGCGCCGTGCTGCACCCCCAGCAAAGCTCGGCGATGCTCACCGCCGCCTGTTGGGCCGATGGCCTGGTGATCGTCGAGCGTGAGCACCAGGTGCTCAAGGATGAACCGGTGCCGTTTGTGTCTTTCGCTGAATTTCTCTGAGGAGCCCCCATGCAACTGGTCTGCCCGGCAGGCAACCTGCCTGCGCTTAAAGCCGCGGTGCGCCAAGGCGCCGATGCGGTGTATGTCGGTTTTCGCGATGACACCAATGCCCGGCACTTTGCCGGGTTGAACATGGACGACAAACAGTTCGACGGTGCCGTCGCCTTTATTCGCCAGCACCAGCGCAAGCTGTACGTGGCGGTCAACACCTACCCGCAACCGAAGATCTGGGCACGCTGGCAACGCGCCGTCGACCGCGCGGCGGACCACGGCGTGGACGCCCTGATCGCCGCCGACCCCGGTGTGCTCGACTACGCCAGCCGCCAGCATCCGCACATGGCCTTGCACCTGTCGGTACAGGGCTCGGCCACCCACGCGGCGGCGCTGAAGTTCTATGCCGAACGCTATGGCATTCGCCGCGCGGTATTGCCCCGTGTGTTGTCCCTGGCCCAGGTCAAGCAGGTGGCTGCGAGCAGCCCGGTGCCCATCGAAGTGTTCGGTTTCGGCAGCCTGTGCATCATGGCCGAGGGGCGTTGCCACCTGTCTTCCTATATCACCGGCGAGTCGCCGAACCTGTGCGGCGTGTGCTCGCCGGCCAAGGCGGTGCGCTGGAGCGAAGATGCCGAGGGCTTGAGTGCGCGCCTGAGCGAAGTACTGATCGACCGCTATACCGCCGACGAACCCGCCGGTTACCCGACCCTTTGCAAGGGCCGCTTCCTGGTCGGCGGCAAACGCTTCCATGCCCTCGAAGAACCCACCAGCCTCGACACCCTCGACCTGCTGCCGGAGCTCAGCGCCATCGGCGTCGAAGCGGTCAAGATCGAAGGCCGCCAACGCAGCCCGGCGTATGTGGAACAAGTCACCCGGGTCTGGCGCGCCGCGCTCGACGCCCACCGCAGCGCACCGGCCAGCTTTGTGGTCAAGGACCAATGGCGCCAGGTGCTGGCCGGGTTATCCGAAGGCAGCCAGACCACACTCGGCGCCTACCATCGTGCATGGCAGTGAGGAGACACAGATGAAACTCAGCCTGGGACCGGTGCTGTTTTATTGGGATAAGGAACACCTGGGGCGCTTCTACTCGGACATGGCCGGCTTGCCCCTGGACGTGATTTACCTGGGCGAAACCGTGTGCGCCAAGCGCCGCGCGTTTTCCCTGGACCGTTGGTTGGGGCTGGGCCGGGAGCTGCAAACCTGCAGCTCGGCGCAGATCGTGTTGTCGAGCTTGACCTTGATCGAAGCCGCCTCCGAACTGTCGAGCCTGCGCCGCCTGTGCGACAACGGCGAGTGGCTGGTGGAGGCCAACGACATGGGCGCGGTGCAGATGCTGATCGAGCGAAAATTGCCCTTTGTCGGCGGCCCGGCGCTCAACCTCTACAACGGTCACGCCCTGGTGCAACTGCTTGACGCCGGCATGCAGCGCTGGGTGCCGCCGGTGGAATGCTCCCAGGGCCTGATCGCCGACGTGCTGGAACAGGTGCGCGAATTGGGCCGGCCGTTGCCCGAAGTGGAGATCTTCGCCTACGGCCATTTGCCCCTGGCGTACTCGGCGCGTTGCTTCACCGCCCGCGCGGAAAACCGCCCCAAGGACGATTGCCAGTTCTGCTGCATCAACTACCCCGACGGCATGCCCCTGACCAGCCAGGAAGGGCAGGCGCTGTTCACCTTGAACGGCATCCAGACCATGTCCGCCGACGTTACCAACCTGCTGGCCGATTACCCCGGCCTGGTGTCCAGCGGCGCCGACCTGTTGCGCCTGAGCCCACGGGCCGAGGGCATGGTCGAGGTGGTACGTGCCTACGACCAGGTACGCCAGGGCGCTACGCCGCCGCTGTATGTCGAAGGCTGCAACGGCTACTGGCACGGCCAGGCGGGCATGTTGCGGGTTGAGGAGGTGGGCCTGTGCTGAGTCGTAAACCATGGCTGCTCAAGGGGGCCGACCGGTTGTTGCCATTGATCCGCCGCGTGCCATTTGGCGTACAGCGCCTGGTCTTGCAGCAAGCCCTCAACCGCTGCCTGGCCGAACCCCTGCGCGACGGCGGGTTTGACCTGCTGCGCGGGCGTTGGCTGTGTTTGCGTATTCCTGACCTGGGGTTGTGCTGGTACCTGACCCTGGGGCGGGATGGGTTGCGGATTGCGCAAAAGGCTGAGGCGCAGGTCAGCATCAGTGGTAATTGGCGGGAGTTTCTGTTGCTGGCCAGCCGCCAGGAAGATCCGGATACGCTGTTCTTTCGCCGCCGGTTGGTGATCGAGGGGGATACGGAATTGGGGCTGGGGTTGAAGAATCTGATCGACAGTTTGGACCCGGATGTGTTGCCGCCCTGGTTGTGGCGGAATCTGGAGCGGGCGGGGCGGGCGTCAGCGGTCCACAGCGGGCACTGATCAGCCGGCCTGATAGCCCATCAACTGTTCTTCGCAGAGGATTCGAATGGTGCGCCGCTGCACCTCGATCAACCCGCCTTCCACCAGCCGGTGCAGGATCCTTGAAAAGGTCTCCGGCTGGATCCCCAGCTTCGACGCCACCAGGCGCTTGGGCACTTGCAGCACCACCTCGCCACTCAGTGCATCGCGCTCCTGGAACAGGAAGTTGATCACCCGACGGCTGGCGCTGGCCAGGGTCAGGGTGTCGATGTCCTTGAGGCGCTGATGCAGGTGGATGCTCATGCTGGCCAGGATCGCCAGGCAGATTTTCGGCTGGTCTTCCAGGGCCCGGCGGTAGTGCTGGCCTTCGATGCTGACCAGCACGCTGTCCTTGAGCGCGGTGGCGCTCACCGGATAGGCCTTGGCCTGGGTAAACAGCAGCGCTTCGGCAAAGGTCTGGCCGGGCTGGATGATTTCCACCAGGTGTTCCTGGCCTTCGCCCGTGACCCGGTGCAGCTTGATCTGGCCGCTGACCAGCAGGAAAAAACGCTCGGCCGCGTCGCCCTGGTGCATCAACGGCGCATGGCCGGGCAGGCGCTTGAGATTGGCCAGGGTGCAGACGTCCTGGAAGGTTTTTTCCGGGAGCTGGCTGAACAGGTGATGGCGACGCAGGGTCAGGACGATGTGGGGATGGGTGAGCATGGTTGGGCCTCCGCAATGGGCTAGCGTAGAAGGCTTGGGGCGGGGTTGATATGCCTCTGTGGGGGTACCTCTTGCGGGGTTTGTGTAAACAATGTGGGAGGGGGCTTGCCCCCGATGAGCATGAGTATCTACACAACTTTTCAGCCCCTGACAAATCTCCCTGTGGTGAGCGGGCTTTTTGTGGTGAGCGGGCTTGTCCCGCGCTGGGCTGCGTAGCAGCCCCAAAACCAGTGTCTACAGAGTGTCTGATACACCGCATTCTTCTGGACTGGGGCTGCTGCGCAGCCCAGCGCGGGACAAGCCCGCTCACCACAACAGCCCTATCTGCCGCGCGTTCAGCATCAAACAGCCTCACCCCGCCTGCCGCAAATGCTCCATCGCCCAGACCGCCGCCTCGACCCGCGACCGCAATCCCAGCTTGTGCAGCAGATTCTTCACATGCACCTTCACCGTGCCCTCGGTAATCCCCAATTTGTGCCCGATTACCTTGTTGCTGTGCCCACTGGCAATCGTCCTCAGCACCTGGCGCTCGCGCTCGGTCAATTCCACTGCCGCATGGGGCTGTGGCGAGCGCAGGGCCTGGGCCAGGACGCGGGTCAGGCCGGGGCTGATGACCAGCGCGCCATGCAACGCATCGCGGATGTACTGGATCAACAACTCCGGCTCCATGTCCTTGAGCAGATAGCCATTGGCATCCAGGCGCAGCGCATCGCGGATGTCGTCCTCGGCGTCGGACACGGTAAACAGCAGCACCTTGCCGGCATAGTTCATGGCCCGCAGGCGGCGCAGGGTTTCCAGGCCGTTCATGTGCGGCATGTTGTTGTCCAGCAGGACCAGGTCCGGTTGCAGCCCGTCGATCTGGTCCAGGGCTTCCTGGCCGTTACCGGCTTCGCCGACCACTTGCAGGTCGTCTTCCAGTTCAAGCATCTGGCGCATGCCGTGGCGCATCATCGGGTGATCGTCGACCAGCAGGATACGGTGGCGGGTGAGGGTGTTCATGAGGCGGTGCCTTGTAGGGAGTGGCCGAGAAATTCCGGTTGGAAACGCAATTGCACGCGGGTGCCTTGGGGCTCGCGGGGGCTGATGTCGAGGTGGCCATGCAGGCTGCGGGCGCGCTCGTCCATGATGGTCAGGCCGTGGTGTTCGCGGGTGTCGACCTCACCGCAGAAGCCCCGGCCGTCGTCCTCGATGCTCAGGCTCACGGTCTCGCCTTCCTGGCGCAGTTGCAGCCAGGCGTTTTGCGCATGGGCATGGCGCAGGCAATTGGACAGGGCCTCGCGGGTGACCTGCAACAAGTGGATCTGTTCGCTGGCCGACAGTTGGAAGGCCAGGGCGTCCACATGCAGGTGCACCTGGAACTCGCCACGCCGCGAGAACTCCTCGGCGGTGTCCTGCAGCTCCTGCACCAGCCCGGCATCGTGGATTTGCAGGCGGAAGGTGGTGAGCAATTCGCGCAGTTGGCGGTAGGCGTTGTTCAGGCCGTCGCGCAGTTCGGCGGTGACGGTGGCCAGGGTTTCCACCGGTTCGCCACGGCGGATCAGGGTTTGCATGCGGCTGACCTGCAGCTTCATGTAGGACAGCGCCTGGGCCAGGGAATCGTGCAGTTCCCGGGCGATGATGGTGCGTTCGTCGAGCAGCAGCAGGCGGTGGTCCTGTTCGCGCTGGCGCTTGAGCGACAGCGAGGTGCCGATCAGGTTGGCCAGGGCCTGGATCAACTGTTTCTCCCAGTCCTGGGGCGCATGGCCGTCGAGGAAGTGCGCCTTGAGTTCGCCCAGTTCCGAGCCCTGGTTGCTGATGCTGAATACCTGGGGGAGCGCCACTTTCTGTTTTTGGCACGTTGCGCAATCACCGATGGCGCAGACGTTGCGGCTATCCCCTCCATTCAGGGAGAGCATCTGCTGGGCCGGCGCCAGGAAGTGCCCTTGCAGGCACAGCGACAGGCGCAGCCCCGGCAGGCGTTTCTGGAAGCGCCGGATCAGTTCATCCAGGCCCTCGGCGTTCGCCAGGCGCGTGGCCAGGCTGCGGCTGCTCTGGTAAAGCAGCTCCAGGGCAGCGTTGGCTTGTTGCAGGTTGAGGGTTTTCTGCCGCACCTGGCTCTCGAGGGTGCGGTGGGAGTGTTCAATGGTTTCGGCCATGGTGTTGAAGCTCAGGGCGAGTTGCCCCAACTCGTCTTCGGAGCGGTGATTGACCCGGGTCTTGAAGTCGCCATCACGAAAGCGCCGGGTCGCGTGCACCAGCTCTTCCAGGGGGTTGACCACGCCGTACTGCAATTCATACAGGCCGATCAGCAGGATGATCAGCGTACTGAACAGAGCCAGGCCCTGGATGCTTTGCTGCCAGCCCTGTTTCTGTTCGCTGTGTTGTTGCAGGAGGCTGACGAATTGGTTCAATTGCTCGACGAACCCCGGTGCGCTGGCCTGGAACAGCATCGCGTCGCCACGGGCCAGCGCCGGGCGCAGATCGGTGTCCCAGCGCTGCTGGATCTGTTGGTAGCTCTGCAGCAGGGCACTGCGCGGGCCGTCTTCAAGCACCGCCTTGAGCGATTGGCTGTCGAGGCGCCCTTGCAGGCTGTGGGTGATGGCGTCGATCTCGTCGGCAGGCGCGCCGGCCGCCAGTTTCCAGCTCAGGTGGTAGGTCTCCATACGCACCGAACCGGCGGTGTTGATGGCGGCCGCGTCGCCCTGGCTGAACCAGGCGATCAGGCCGGCGCTCAAGGAACTGGCGAGGGCGAGGATGGCGATCAGGATCACCGCCAGCCCGGCGCGAGCGGGCAGGGAGCTGCGCAGCCAGTTAAACATGGCGGCGTAAGCGAAGGGGGTTGGAAGCCTGCATGGCGGCACCTGCAAAGGGAAAAGGGCTGAAAAACCGCAATCCCTGGCGCACTACCTCTAAAGAGTTGCCGGCAAACCCTCCCACGGGAAAACGCCGGCACAAGAGACCAATCCATTGATAAATAAAGACTTTCTCTTGTTGTTAAGACTACCTCCTTAGAGGTATGTGGGGCCAGCATAGCCCCATACCCCCCAGGCGGACGTTGACCTGGGTCAAGTTCCACGGGGGTGTCGCCCCTAACCTGCGCCCATGGAATCACTTTCTGGAGCGCATACCGTGACTCAACCCCGTATAAGACAAGGCCTGGTGCTGGGCATGAGCACACTCGCCTTCACCGTCTGCTTTATGGTGTGGATGATGTTCGCCGTGCTGGGCGTACCCATCAAAGAGCTGTTGCAACTCAACGAAACCCAGTTCGGCCTGCTGGCCGCTACCCCGGTATTGACCGGCTCCCTGGTACGCCTGCCCCTGGGCCTGCTGACTGACCGCTTCGGCGGGCGCATCGTGTTCTTCCTGTTGATGCTCGCCTGTGTGCTGCCGCTGTACCTGATCACCTACGCCACCGCCTATTGGCAGTTCCTGGTGCTGGGCCTGTTCGTCGGCCTGGCCGGCGGTTCGTTTTCGGTGGGCATCGCCTACGTGGCCAAGTGGTTCGACAAAGACAACCAGGGCTTTGCCATGGGCGTGTTCGGCGCCGGCAACGCGGGCGCCGCCGTCACCAAGTTCCTGGCCCCGGCGCTGATCGCCCTCGGCACCTGGCACCTGGTGCCCAAGGTGTTCGGCGCGATCCTGTTTATCACCGCGCTACTGTTCTGGTTCCTCACCAGCGAGAACAAGGCCCACCGCAGTGCCGGCGGCGCCACCCTGCGCCAGCAGCTGCTGTGCCTGAAAGACCCGGCCGTGTGGCGCTACTGCCAGTACTACTCGATTGTGTTCGGCGGCTATGTGGCCCTGGCGCTGTGGATGACCAAGTACTACGTGCAGGAATACGGCTTCAGCCTGCAAAGCGCCGCGTTGCTGGCCGCGTGTTTCTCCCTGCCCGGCGGCGTGCTGCGTGCGGTAGGCGGCTGGATGTCCGACCGCTGGGGCGCCCAGAGCGTGACCTGGTGGGTGCTGTGGGTGAGCTGGATCTGCCTGTTCCTGCTCAGCTACCCGCAGACCCAATTGCAGGTGCAGACCGTCAACGGTCCCCTGGATTTCCATATCGGCCTCAACGCCACCCTGTTCACCGTGCTGCTGTTCGTGATGGGCATCGCCTTCGCGTTCGGCAAGGCCTCGGTGTTCAAGTACATCGCCAATGACTACCCACAGAACATGGGCGCGGTGTCCGGCATCGTCGGCCTGGCCGGTGGCCTGGGCGGCTTTGTGCTGCCGATCCTGTTTGGCGCCCTGGTGGACCTCACCGGCGTGCGCTCGTCCTGCTTCATGTTGATGTACGGCGTGGTCTGGGTGTCCCTGACCTGGATGTACTTCAGCGAAATGCGCAAGCAACCGCTGTTGGGCAAAACCGCCCAACCTCTCCAAGGAGAATGAACATGTCCATCGCGCAAAAGCCCGGCTCGGGGCCGGTGATCCACGACTGGCGCCCTGAAGACCCGGCGTTCTGGGGCGCCAGCGGCAAGAAGACCGCGACCCGCAACCTGTGGATCTCGATCCCTGCGCTGTTGCTGGCCTTCGCCGTGTGGATGGTGTGGAGCACGGTGATCGTGCGCCTGAACGCCATCGGCTTTACCTTCAGCACCGACCAGTTGTTCTGGCTGGCGGCGTTGCCGGGCCTGTCCGGTGCCACCTTGCGGGTGTTCTACTCGTTCATGGTGCCGATCTTCGGCGGCCGCCGCTGGACCGCCCTGAGCACCGCGTCGCTGCTGCTGCCGTCGCTGTGGATGGGCTTTGCGGTGCAAGACCCCAACACCCCCTACAGCGTGTTTGTACTGATCGCGCTGCTGTGCGGTTTCGGCGGCGGCAACTTTGCCTCGAGCATGTCCAACATCAGCTTCTTCTACCCCAAGTCGCAGCAAGGCACGGCCCTGGGCCTGAACGCCGGCCTCGGCAACCTGGGGGTATCGGTGATGCAGTTCTGCGTGCCGCTGGTGATCACGTTCGGCGTGTTCGGCCTGGTGGGCGGCCAACCGCAGACCTTGGCGGATGGCAGTCAACTCTGGCTGCAGAACGCCGGTTTCATCTGGGTGCCGTTTATCCTCACCGTCACCGTGGCGGCCTGGTTCGGCATGAATGACCTGTCCAGCGCCCGCGCTTCGTTCAGCGAGCAGGCGGTGATCTTCAAGCGCAAGCACAACTGGCTGATGTGCTGGTTGTACCTGGCGACTTTCGGCTCATTCATCGGTTTTTCGGCGGCGTTCCCGCTGCTGATCAAGACCTCGTTCCCCGACGTGGTGGCGCTGAAATTCGCCTTCCTCGGCCCGCTGGTCGGCGCCCTGGTACGCCCACTCGGCGGCTGGCTGGCGGACAAGCTGGGCGGCGCACGGGTGACCTTGTGGAACTTCGTGCTGATGATCGTGATGGTGTTCGGCGTGCTGCACTTTTTGCCGCAGAACGGGCAGGGCGGCAGCTTCTACGGCTTCCTCGGTATGTTCATGCTGCTGTTCATCACCACCGGCGTCGGCAACGGCTCCACCTTCCGCATGATCCCGGTGATCTTCCGCACCCAGCACGAGAAGGCCAGTGCCGGTAAGTCCGCCGCCGAGCGCGAGCAGGCGATCAAGGATGCCGGTAAGGAATCCGCCGCGGTGCTGGGCTTCAGTTCGGCCATGGGCGCCTTCGGTGCGTTCTTCATTCCCAAGTCCTTCGGCACGTCCATGGCCGCCACTGGCAGCCCGGCGATGGCCTTCTACATGTTTGTCGGTTTCTACCTGAGCTGCATCGTCGTGACCTGGTGGTGGTACGCCCGCAAAGGCTGCGCCACACCCTGCTGATCGACCACGAATTCGCGGGGCAACGCACCCCACGGCACGCCTGATGAGGAAAGCATCATGAGTCACTTACTGGATCAACTGCGGTTCTTCAACCGCAAGCAAAACGAATTCTCCGACGGTCACGGCGAGACCCGCAAGGAGTCCCGCGACTGGGAAAACGTCTACCGTTCGCGCTGGCAGTACGACAAGATCGTGCGCTCCACCCACGGCGTGAACTGCACCGGCTCGTGCTCGTGGAAGATCTACGTGAAGAACGGCCTGATCACCTGGGAAACCCAGCAGACCGACTACCCGCGCACCCGCAACGACCTGCCCAACCATGAGCCGCGCGGCTGCCCACGGGGTGCCAGCTACAGCTGGTACATCTACAGCGCCAACCGCCTCAAGTACCCGAAGATCCGCAAGCCGCTGCTCAAGCTGTGGCGTGAGGCGCGCCAGACCCTGTCGCCGGTGGAGGCGTGGGCGAGCATCGTCGAGGACAAGGTCAAGGCCGACTCGTACAAGAGCAAGCGCGGCATGGGCGGTTTCATTCGCTCGAACTGGGAGGAGGTCAACGAGATCATCGCCGCCTCCAACGTCTACACCATCAAGCAATACGGCCCGGACCGCATCGTCGGCTTCTCGCCGATCCCGGCCATGTCGATGGTCAGCTACGCGGCGGGTTCGCGTTACCTGTCGCTGCTCGGCGGCGTGTGCCTGAGCTTCTACGACTGGTACTGCGACCTGCCTCCGGCCTCGCCGATGGTGTGGGGCGAGCAGACCGACGTGCCCGAATCGGCCGACTGGTACAACTCCAACTACATCATCGCCTGGGGTTCCAACGTCCCGCAGACCCGTACCCCGGACGCGCACTTCTTCACCGAGGTGCGCTACAAGGGCACCAAGACCGTGGCCATCACCCCGGACTATTCGGAAGTGGCCAAGCTCACCGATCTGTGGCTCAACCCCAAGCAGGGCACCGACGCCGCGTTGGCCCAGGCCTTCAACCATGTGATCTTCAAGGAATTTCACCTGGATAAACCGAGCGCCTACTTCACCGACTACGCCAAGCGCTTTACCGACTTGCCGGTGCTGGTGATGCTCAAGCCGATGACCGGGTTCGCGCCCGGCGCCGGCTTCCAGCCCGACCGCTTCCTGCGTGCCTCGGACCTCACCGGCAACCTCGGCCAGGACAACAACCCGGAATGGAAAACCATCGCCCTCGACGAAAGCGGTGAACTGGTGTCGCCACAAGGCTCCATCGGCTACCGCTGGGGCGAGAAGGGCAAGTGGAACATCCTCGCCAAGGAGGGCGGTGAAGGCCGTGCCATCGACCTGAAACTCAGCTTGATCGGCGACGACATCGCCGAAGTGGCCTTCCCGTATTTTGCCGGCGAAGCCCACGAGCACTTCCAGCACGTGGCCGGCGATGCCGTGCAGTTCCGCCGCGTGCCGGTGCACAGCGTGACCCTGGCTGACGGCAGCGTGGCCAAAGTGGCGACTGTGTTCGACCTGTCCGCCGCCAACCTGGCCATCGACCGTGGCCTGGGCGGCCAGAACGTGGCCAGGGACTACGACGACGCCAGCGTGCCGGGCACCCCGGCGTGGCAGGAAGCGATCACCGGTGTCAGCCGCGAGAAAGCCATCCAGATCGCCCGTGAGTTCGCCGACAACGCCGACAAGACCAAGGGCCGTTCGATGATCATCGTCGGCGCGGCGATGAACCACTGGTACCACATGGACATGAACTACCGCGGGCTGATCAATATGCTCATGCTCTGCGGTTGCGTCGGCCAGACCGGCGGCGGCTGGGCCCACTACGTCGGCCAGGAAAAACTGCGCCCGCAATGCGGCTGGCTGCCCCTGGCCTTCGGCCTCGACTGGAACCGCCCGCCACGCCAGATGAACGGCACCAGCTTCTTCTACGGCCACAGCTCGCAATGGCGCCACGAGAAAATGAGCATGCACGACGTGCTCTCGCCCCTGGCCGACAAGTCGCAATTCCCGGAACACGCCCTGGACTACAACATCCGCGCCGAACGCGCCGGCTGGTTGCCGAGTGCGCCACAGCTCAACACCAACCCGCTGCACATTTGCCGTGATGCGGCTGCAGCCGGCATGACGCCGAAGGACTACGTGGTCAAATCCTGGCAGGACGGCAGCCTGCGCTTCGCCTGCGAACAGCCGGACAGCCCGGTGAACTTCCCGCGCAACATGTTTATCTGGCGCTCCAACCTGCTCGGTTCCTCGGGCAAGGGCCATGAGTACATGCTCAAGTACCTGTTGGGCACCAAGAACGGCGTGATGAACGAAGACATCGGCCACAGCACCGAATGCAAGCCCACTGAGGCCGAATGGGTCGAAGACGGCGCCATCGGCAAGCTCGACCTGGTGACCACCCTCGACTTCCGCATGTCCTCCACCTGCGTGTATTCCGACATCGTCTTGCCGACTGCCACCTGGTACGAAAAAGACGACATGAACACCTCGGACATGCACCCGTTCATTCACCCGTTGTCGGCGGCCATCGACCCGGCGTGGGAGTCGCGTTCCGACTGGGAAATCTACAAGGGCATCGCCAAGGCGTTCTCGGCCATGTCGGTCGGCCACCTGGGCGTGGAGCAAGACCTGGTCACCGTCCCGTTGATGCACGACAGCGTCGGCGAACTGGCCCAGCCGTTTGGCGGCACCGACTGGAAAAGCGCCGGTGTGGCGCCGGTGCCGGGCAAGAACGCGCCGAACATGGCGGTGGTGGAGCGCGACTACCCGAACATCTACAAGCAGTTCTCGTCCCTGGGCCCCATGCTGGAAAAACTCGGCAACGGCGGCAAGGGCATCAACTGGAACACCGACGAAGAAGTCGAGTTCCTCGGCGAGCTGAACCATCACGAAAGCGCTGCGGGCATCAGCCACGGCCGGCCGAAAATCGACACGGCCATCGACGCCGCCGAAGTGATCCTGTCCCTGGCCCCGGAAACCAACGGCAAGGTCGCCTTGAAAGCCTGGGCCGCGCTGTCGGAATTCACCGGCATCGACCATAGCCACCTGGCGATCTCCAAGGCCCACGAAGCGATTCGCTTCCGCGACATCCAGGCGCAGCCGCGCAAGATCATCTCCAGCCCGACCTGGTCAGGCCTGGAAGACGAGCATGTGAGCTACAACGCCGGCTACACCAACGTCCATGAAAACATCCCATGGCGCACCATCACCGGCCGCCAGCAGTTCTACCAGGATCACCCGTGGATGCAGGCGTTCGGCGAGCAGCTGATGAGCTACCGGCCACCGGTCAACACCCGCACCATCGAAGGCGTGAAGGGCAAGCGCAGCAATGGCGAGACCGAGATCGTGCTGAACTGGATCACCCCACACCAGAAGTGGGGCATCCACAGCACCTACAGCGACAACCTGCTGATGCTCACCCTGAGCCGTGGCGGACCGATCGTGTGGCTCTCGGAAATCGACGCCAAGCGCGCGGGCATCGAAGACAACGACTGGATCGAATGCTTCAACGTCAACGGCGCATTGACCGCCCGTGCGGTGGTCAGCCAGCGCGTCAAGGAAGGCATGGTGATGATGTACCACGCCCAGGAACGCATCGTGAACGTGCCGGGTTCGGAAACCACCAAGACCCGGGGCGGCCACCACAACTCGGTGACCCGCGTGGTGCTCAAGCCGACCCACATGATCGGCGGCTATGCCCAGCAGGCCTACGGTTTCAACTACTACGGCACGGTCGGTTGCAACCGCGATGAGTTTGTCGTGGTGCGCAAGATGGCCAAGGTCGACTGGCTCGATGGCTCCAGCGGTGATGATTTGCCGCGCCCATTGCCGACTGACATCGAGGAGAACTGAGATGAAAATTCGCTCACAGATCGGCATGGTCCTCAACCTGGACAAATGCATCGGCTGCCACACCTGTTCCATCACCTGCAAAAACGTGTGGACCAGCCGTGAAGGCATGGAATACGCCTGGTTCAACAACGTCGAGTCCAAGCCCGGCATCGGCTACCCCAAAGAGTGGGAGAACCAGGACAAGTGGAAGGGCGGCTGGGTACGCAACGCCAACGGCTCGATCAACCCCCGCATCGGCGGCAAGTTCCGCGTGTTGGCGAACATCTTCGCCAACCCCGACCTGCCAAGCCTGGACGACTACTACGAGCCGTTCGACTTCGACTATCAGCACTTGCACACCGCGCCATTGGGCGAGCACCAGCCGACCGCGCGCCCGCGTTCGCTGGTGTCCGGCAAGCGCATGGAAAAGATCGAGTGGGGCCCGAACTGGGAGGAAATCCTCGGTACCGAATTCGCCAAGCGTCGCAAGGACAAGAACTTCGACCAGATCCAGGCCGACATTTATGGCGAGTACGAAAACACCTTCATGATGTACCTGCCGCGCCTGTGCGAGCACTGCCTCAACCCGGCGTGTGCGGCATCCTGCCCGAGCGGTGCGATCTACAAGCGTGAAGAAGACGGCATCGTGCTGATCGACCAGGAGAAGTGCCGGGGCTGGCGCATGTGCATCAGCGGTTGCCCGTACAAGAAAATCTACTTCAACTGGAAGAGCGGCAAATCCGAGAAGTGCATCTTCTGCTACCCGCGTATCGAAGCCGGTATGCCGACCGTGTGCGCCGAAACCTGCGTGGGTCGGATTCGCTACCTCGGTGTGTTGCTGTACGACGCCGACCGTATCAGCGAAGTGGCCAGCACCGCCAACGAGCAGGACCTGTACGAGAAGCAACTGGAGATCTTCCTCGACCCGAATGACCCGGCGGTGATTCGCCAGGCCCTGGCCGATGGCGTGCCGCAGTCGGTGATCGACTCGGCCCAGCGTTCGCCGGTGTACAAAATGGCCGTCGACTGGAAGCTGGCGCTGCCGCTGCACCCGGAATACCGCACCTTGCCGATGGTCTGGTACGTGCCGCCGCTGTCACCGATCCAGAACGCCGCCGCGGCCGGCACCGTGGGCATGAACGGGGTGATCCCGGATGTGGACAGCCTGCGTATTCCGCTGCGTTACCTGGCGAACATGCTCACCGCCGGCGATGAAAAACCGGTCAAGCGTGCACTCAAGCGCTTGTTGGCGATGCGCGCCTACAAACGCTCCCAGCAAGTCGATGGCGTACAGGACCTGCAAGTGCTCGAAGACGTCGGCCTGAGCGTTGAACAGGTGGAAGAGATGTACCGCTACCTGGCCATCGCCAACTACGAAGACCGCTTCGTGGTACCGAGCGCCCACCGTGAAGACGCCATGAGCGACGCGTTCGCCGAACGCTCCGGCTGTGGTTTCAGCTTCGGCAGCGGTTGCAGCGGCAGCTCCGACACCAACATGTTCGGCGCCAAGAAAGCCAACCGCCGTGACGTGCTGAAAACCGTCCAGATCTGGGAGGACTGAGCCATGCGCATTCTTAAAGTGATTTCGTTGCTGCTGGACTACCCCACTGAAACCTTGGTGAACGGCCGCGACGAACTGGAACAGGCGATTCTCGAATCCCGGGAAATCAGCCCCAAGCAGCGCGGTGCGTTGTTCGAGCTGCTGGAACTGATCTGCGCCAATGACCTGATGGACGGCCAGGAACACTACGGCGCGCTGTTTGGCCGGGGCCGTTCGCTGTCGCTGTTGTTGTTCGAACACGTGCACGGCGAGTCCCGCGACCGTGGCCAGGCCATGGTCGACATGATGGCCCAGTACGAAGAAGCCGGCTTTGCCATCGGCGTCAAGGAGCTGCCGGACTACATCCCGTTGTACCTGGAGTTCCTGTCCACCCGCGAAGACATCGAGGCCCGCGAGGGCCTGGCGGACGTGGCGCACCTGCTGGCCTTACTCGCTGCGCGTCTCGACGAGCGTGAGAGCGGCTATGCCAGTTGCTTCCGTGCGCTGTTGCAGATTGCCGGCGCCGAGCCGCACCAGGCCGTGGCCGAACTGCGTGCCCAGGTCGCCGCCGAACCGCGCGACGACTCCCTCGAAGCCCTGGACAAAATCTGGGAAGAGGAAGCGGTGGACTTTATGCAGGCTGAGCAACAGGACCGCTGCAGCTCGATGCCGAGCAGTCCGGGCAAGGCCCGCGAAGAAAGCGCGGTGCCGTTGCACTGGGTGGATTTTCAGCAAGAAGGCCGGGCCGCAGCGCCCGCCGGGGAGGTGGGTAATGTCTAAGTGGAATTTGCTGGTATTCGGGGTGTACCCCTATGTGGCCCTGGCGATCTGCCTGTTGGGCAGTTGGGCACGGTTCGACCTGTCGCAGTACACCTGGAAGGCCGGTTCCAGCCAGATGCTCAACAACCGGGGCATGCGCGTGGCGAGCAATTTTTTCCACATCGGCGTGCTGTTCGTGCTGGCCGGGCATTTTGTCGGCCTGCTGACCCCGGCGTCGGTTTACCACCATGTGATCAGCACTGAGCACAAGCAGTTGCTGGCGATGGTCTCGGGTGGCTTCTTCGGCCTGCTGTGCCTGGTGGGCCTGCTGATGCTGGTCAAGCGTCGCCTGGGGGACCCGCGCGTGCGGGCGACCTCGAGCCCGTCGGACATCTTGATCCTGCTGGTGTTGCTGGCGCAGTTGCTGCTGGGCCTGCTGACCATCGTCGCCTCCACCGGGCATATGGACGGCTCGGTGATGGTGATGCTCGCCGACTGGGCGCAGAACGTGGTGCTGTTGCGGCCGGTGGAAGCGGCCGAGTCGATTGCGCCGGTGTCGCTGATCTACAAGGCCCACGTGGCGCTGGGCTTGACCCTGTTTGTGCTGTTCCCGTTTACCCGCCTGGTGCACATGGTCAGCGCGCCGATCTGGTACCTGGGGCGTCGTTATCAAATCGTGCGGCAGAAGTATTGAGGAGAACGTCATGACTACAGGATGCGGATGTGGTGGCGGTAACGGCGGCAGCGGTGGTTGCGGCTCGTCGGCCAAGGAACCGGTGATGGCCGAGGCTGTGGCCCAGGCCTCTTTCGAGGAGATCAAGGCGCCGGAATTGATCGCCAGCAGTGAACAGGAATGGCCGATCATCAGCGTCAACGGCGTGGCGGTCACGCCCGAGGCCATGGCCCTGGAGTTGCAATACCACCCGGCCGCCAGCCGCGAGGAAGCGGTGTACCTGGCCGCCCGCGCGCTGGTGATCCGCGAGCTGTTGCAACAGCGGATCGCCGAGCTGGGCCTGGCGGTGGAAATCGCCGCCGGCGAGAACGAAGAAGAAGCCGCCACGCGCCTGCTGCTGGAGCGTGAGGTGACGGTGCCCGACTGCGACGAAGCCACCTGCGTGCGCTACTTCGAGAACAACCGTGGGCGCTTTCACAGCGCGCCGTTGCTGGCGGTGCGGCATATCCTGCTCGAGTGCGCGCCGGACGACGCCGAGGCGCGCCACCTGGCGCACACCCAGGCCGAAGTCCTGCTGCTGACGCTGGAAGAACATCCGGGCCAGTTTGCCGAACTGGCGCTCAAGTACTCGGCCTGCCCGTCCAAGGCACAGGGTGGTTCGCTGGGCCAGGTGAGCAAAGGCCAGACCGTGCCGGAGTTGGAGCGCCAGTTGTTCACCCTGGCCCCAGGTTTGGCCGCCAAACCGCTGGAGAGCCGCTACGGCTGGCATGTGATCAGTGTCGACCAGCGTATCGAAGGCCAGCCGTTGCCGTATGAAGCGGTAGCCGTCGCGATTCGCACCCAGTTGCAGCAAGGGGTGTGGCAGAAGGCATTGGTGCAGTACCTGCAAACCCTGATCGGCGCGGCGGACATCCGCGGCATCGCGCTGCAGGGCGCCGACTCACCGTTGGTGCAGTGACATGAGCCTGGTGGATGGGGTGGGCCGTTCGATCGATTACCTGCGTTTGTCGGTGACCGACCGTTGCGATTTTCGTTGTGTGTACTGCATGGCGAAAAACATGACATTCCTGCCGCGCCAGCAGGTGTTGACCCTGGAAGAACTGCAACGCCTGGCCGCGCTGTTCGTGGGGCAGGGCGTGCGCAAGATCCGCCTCACCGGGGGCGAACCGCTGATTCGCCCGGGCATTGTCGGGCTGTGCCGCAACATCGCGGCACTGCCGGGCTTGCGTGAACTGGTGATGACCAGCAATGGCTCGCAGTTGGCGCGACTGGCGCGGCCATTGGTGGAGGCGGGGGTCAAGCGCATGAACATCAGCCTCGACAGCCTGGATGCGCAACGCTTTCGCGGGATTACCCGTAACGGAGACCTGCGCCAGGTGCTGGACGGTATCGAGGCCGCGCGGGATGCGGGGTTCGAGCGGGTCAAGCTCAACTGCGTGGTGATGAAAGGGCGCAACTTCGACGAGGTGCCGGCGTTGGTGCGGTACGCCATCGACCAGGGTGTCGACATCAGTTTTATCGAGGAAATGCCCCTGGGGGACGTGGGGCGATCGCGGGGCGAGACGTTCTGCTCCAGCGATGAAGTACGCGCGGTGATTGCCCGTGAGCATGGGCTGATCGATAGCACCGAGAACAGCGGCGGGCCGGCGCGGTATGTGCGGTTGGCCGGGCATCCTGGGACGCGGGTGGGGTTTATTTCGCCAAATTCCCATAATTTCTGTGGCGGTTGTAATCGGGTACGGATGACGGTGGAAGGGCAGTTGCTGTTGTGCCTGGGGCAGGAGGATGCGCTGGATTTTCGCGCGTTGTTACGGCGCTATCCGCTGGAGGATGGGCCGTTGGTCGAGGCGTTGCACAGGGGGTTGAAGGGCAAGCCGTTGCGGCATGATTTCAGTGGGGAGGGGGAGGTGCAGGTGGTGCGGTTTATGAATATGAGTGGGGGGTGAGGGGGGTGAGGGGTGTGTGGGGTGTGTGGGGTGGTGTGGTATTGAGTACATATCCGTTTCTTCGGTAACGGCGGCTTAGGGTTCCGCTCTTACAGCGGCTCACTTTTGGAGGGACCCAAAAGTAACCAAAAGGTCCTCGCCCCAACACTCGGCACCTCGCCTAGGCTCGGTGTGCCCGAACGAAGGCTTTGGAGCGTGGGCCGCCGCGATGGGCCATCCATGGCCCAGCGCGGCTAACCCGGCGTCCTGCCGGGTTACCCACGCTCCAAAGCCTGCGTTCGGCCAGCGTGTTTGACGGGGCGATTTTAGATCAAGAGCCAAAGCGCGGCGGCCTTAGAGCCGACCGGAGTTGGGTCTGGTGTACTCGGTAAATGTGGGAGGGGGCTTGCCCCCGATTGCAGTGGGTCAGTACCAAATCCATCAACTGACACTCCCTCATCGGGGGCTAGCCCCCTCCCACATTTGGATCTCCACATATCAGCTAGAACTCGGTCTGCTTTTGCTCTGCTTTTGCTCTGGCTTTTGATCTTGATCCTAGGCGCCCCGTCAAACACGCTGGCCGAACGCAGGCTTGAATCCGTGGGTAACCCGGCAGGACGCCGGGTTAGCCGTCCTGGGCCAGGGATGGCCCATGACGGCGGCCCACGGATTCAAGCCTTCGTTCGGGCACACCGAGCCTAGGCGAGGTGCCGAGTGTTGGGGCAAGAGCCCTTTTGGTTACTTTTGGGGCTCTTTTCCAAAAGTGACCCGCCGTAAGGGCGGAACCCTAAGCCGCCGTTACCTAAATAACGGATATGTACCCAATCAAAAAACCTTGACCCCGATCAAGGGACCCCCACCCCATTCTCCGTAACCTCACTGCATATTGTGTCTGTAAACCTAAAAATATCTACATGTAGTGCCTGGAGCCCGGAAAATGCAAAACACGCTCACCCCGCTGGTCAGCACCCGCCTACACAAACGCGACGGCAGCCTGGTCCCCTTCAACGCCGAAAAAATCCACCACGCCCTGACCGCCGCCGGTACCGCCACCGGCGAGTACCAGGAGGCCGACGTCGACCTGTTACTGGGCGCTGTCCTGGCTCGCCTGAGGGGCATCGAACACCTGGACGTCGAACAAATCCAGGACAGCGTCGAACGCGTATTGATGGACGCCGGCTACTTCCTTTCCATGCGCGCCTATATCGTCTACCGCGAACAACACGGCCGCCTGCGTCGCGACCGCAAGACCCTGGTGGAAGTCGCCACCTCGATGAACGAATACCTCGACCGCGAAGACTGGCGTGTGCAAGCCAATGCCAACCAGGGCTATTCCCTGGGCGGGCTGGTGTTGAACGTGTCGGGCAAGGTCACCGCCAACTATTGGCTCGACGAGGTCTACAGCCAGCAGATCGGCCGTGCGCACCGCGAGGCGGATCTGCATATCCATGACCTGGACATGCTCGCCGGGTATTGCGCCGGCTGGTCGCTGCGGTCGCTGTTGCACGAAGGCCTCAATGGCGTGCCGGGCCGTGTCGAAGCCGGGCCGCCCAAGCACTTGAGCAGCGCCCTGGGGCAGATGGTCAATTTCCTCGGCACCCTGCAAAACGAATGGGCCGGCGCCCAGGCGTTCAGCTCGTTCGATACCTACCTGGCGCCCTATGTGCGCAAGGATCAACTGAGTTACGCCGAGGTGCGCCAGGCGGTGCAGGAGTTCATCTACAACCTCAACGTGCCGTCGCGCTGGGGCACCCAGACGCCGTTTACCAACCTGACCTTCGACTGGGTGTGCCCGGAAGATCTGCGCGAGCAGGTACCGGTGATCGGCGGTGAGGAAATGCCGTTTGCCTATGGCGACCTGCAAGCGGAAATGGAGCTGATCAACCGCGCCTATATCGAAGTGATGCAGGCCGGCGATGCCAAGGGCCGGGTCTTCACCTTCCCGATTCCCACCTACAACATCACCCACGATTTCCCCTGGGACAGCGAGAACGCCGACCGTCTGTTCGAGATGACCGCGCGCTACGGCCTGCCGTATTTCCAGAACTTCCTCAATTCCGATATGCAACCCAACCAGGTGCGCTCGATGTGCTGCCGCCTGCAACTGGACGTGCGCGAGCTGCTCAAGCGCGGCGGTGGGTTGTTCGGTTCGGCGGAGCAGACCGGCAGCCTCGGCGTGGTGACGATCAACTGCGCACGCCTCGGCTACCTGTTCAAGGGCGACACCTCGGGCCTGTTGCAACGCCTGGACAGCCTGATGGACATGGCCATGGAAAGCCTGGAGGTCAAGCGCAAGGTGATCCAGCACCATATGGACGCCGGCTTGTACCCCTACACCAAGCGTTACCTCGGCACCTTGCGCAATCACTTCTCCACCATCGGCCTCAACGGCATGCACGAGATGCTGCGCAATTTCACCGGCGACGAGCAGGGCATGCACACCGAGGAAGGCCGCGCATTTGCCCTCAAGTTGCTCGACCATGTGCGTGCCACTTTGCTGCGCTTCCAGGAAGACACCGGCCACCTCTACAACCTCGAAGCCACCCCGGCGGAAGGCACCACCTACCGCTTCGCCAAGGAAGACCGCAAGCGCTACCCGGACATCCTGCAGGCCGGCAGCGACGTCGCGCCGTACTACACCAACTCCTCGCAACTGCCGGTGGGCTTTACCCAGGACCCCTTCGAAGCCCTGGAGCTGCAAGACGAACTGCAATGCAAATACACAGGCGGCACCGTGTTGCACCTGTACATGGCCGAGCAGATTTCCTCGGCCCAGGCCTGCAAGCAGCTGGTGCGCAAGGCGTTGGGACGTTTCCGCCTGCCGTACCTGACGATCACCCCGACGTTCTCGATCTGCCCGGTGCACGGTTACCTCGCCGGTGAGCACGAGTTCTGTCCCAAGTGCGATGAAGTGCTGGCACTGGCCGCTGCGCACTGAACCGATCTTCCAACCCGCAAGGAGATTCACCATGCAAACATCCCAGCCACAACGTCAGCGCTGCGAAGTCTGGACCCGGGTGATGGGCTATCACCGGCCCGTGTCGGCGTTCAATCCCGGTAAACAATCCGAGCACAAGGAACGCGTGCATTTCACTGAAACGGCCGCCGTGGCCGGGCGCCAATGAGTCGAGCGCTACGGGTCGGGGGCCTGGTGCCCCTGACCACCCTCGACTACCCCGGCATGCTCGCCTGTGTGCTGTTTTGCCAGGGCTGTGCCTGGCGCTGTCGTTACTGCCACAACCCGGACCTGATCCCGCCGCGCGGTAGCACGGAGGTGGATTGGCGCCGGGTGTTGCTGTTCTTGCAGCGGCGCAAGGACTTGCTCGACGCCGTGGTGTTCAGCGGCGGCGAGCCGACCTTGCAGGAAGGCTTGCCGGCGGCCATGGATGAAGTGCGGGCGATGGGCTTTCGTGTCGGCCTGCACAGCGCCGGGATCAAGCCGGCAGGGTTTGCCAATGCGTTGCGGCATGCCGATTGGGTCGGCTTTGACGTCAAGGCGCTGGCCGAGGATTGCCAGTCGATTACCCAGGTCAGGAACAGCGGTGCCGCCAACTGGCGCAGCCTCGACACCCTGTTGGCCAGCGGCGTCGAGTACGAGTGCCGCACCACGGTGCATTGGCATTTGATCGACCCGCCTCGGTTGCTGTTGCTGGCCCAGCGTTTGCAAGCGAATGGCGTGCAACGCTTTGCGGTGCAAATGGTGCGCACGGCCAGCATGCTCGATGCGCAATTGTCGAGTTCTCCGCCACAGGCTGCCTTGCCGGAGTTATGGAGCCGATTGCGCGAGTTGTTTCCTGCCTTTGTATTGCGAGGGTGATCGGCGCCCTCAAGCGGATTTTTATAGATGCTGCCCATGACGGGCAGGTGTTCATCAGGGACTATCACAATGAAGCAATTAACCACGGCACAACGCATTGTCATCGGCTTCGCGATTGCGCCGCTGGCGCTGGTCGGCTTGGTGTTTTACGCCCTTCACGACCTGGCGACCCTCAAGCAGCAGTCCGAGCAGATCGTGCAGCAGGACTGGCCCAGAATTGCGCCGATCATGGTGATCGCCACCGGGGTGCGCGATAACGGGCGCAACACCCGCGACCTGCTGATCGACCAGGACAACCAACAGGCCCAGGCCTCCATCGGCACCACGCGCGAGCGCATCACCCAGGCGTTCGCCACCCTCGAACCGCTGCTCGACACCGCCGAAGGCAAGGCCGCCTATGCCACCTTGAAAACCCACCGCGAAGCCTACGTGGCGGCCTTCACCCAGGTGCAGGCGCTGATCCGGCAAGGCGCGCGCGAGCAGGGCCTGGCCCAGCTCAAACAGCAGGTGATCCCGGCCGAGCTTGAGGTGTTCAAGAGCCTGGATGCGCTGATGGCCATGCAGGGGCGGTTGTTCGCCGAGCGTCAGCAGGCGGCGCAAACCCTGTATGACGAGGCACGACGCACCATGCTCGGGTTGTTCCTGCTGTGCCTGGCCCTGGTGGTGGTGGCGGCGGTGATCGTCACGCGCAGCGTTACCCGCCCGCTGGGCGGCGAGCCGGATGAAGTGGCGCGGGTGTTGAGTCATATCGCCGAGGGTGACCTGACCCTCGAGGTGCCGTTGGGCAACAGTATCGACGGCAGTGTGATGCGCAATCTGCACCAGATGCAGCAGAGCCTCAACCAGATGGTCCGCCATATCGCCGCGTCGGTGGACGGCGTTGCCAGCTCGTCGGAAGAGTTGAGCGCGGTCAGCGGCCAGACCAGCAGCAGCCTGCAGTTGCAGGGCCAGGAAATCGAACAGGCCGCCACGGCGGTGAATGAAATGACCGCCGCCGTCGACGAGGTGGCACGCAATGCCGTGAGCACCAGCGAAGCCTCGCGCCTGTCGGAGCAGACCGCCCAGCGTGGACAGGCGCAGGTGCAGGAAACCGTGGCGTCGATCAATACCTTGGCCACCGGTGTGGTGGAAACCTCGGAGCGTATCCAGCAGTTGGCCGGCCGTGTGCAAGACATCAGCAGCGTGCTCGAAGTGATCCGCAGCATTGCCGACCAGACCAACCTGCTGGCGTTGAACGCGGCCATCGAAGCGGCCCGCGCCGGGGAAGCCGGACGCGGGTTTGCGGTGGTCGCCGATGAAGTGCGCGCGTTGGCCCATCGCACCCAGGTCTCGACCCAGGAGATCGAGCAGATGATCGGCAATATCCGCCAGGACACCGAACACGCCGTGGCCGCCATGCACAGCAGCAGCGAGCGGGTACAGGCGACCTTGAGCGTGGCGCAACGTTCGGGAGAAGCGCTGGACGAGATCACCCGGTCGATCTCGCAGATCAACGAACGCAATATGATGATTGCCAGCGCCACCGAAGAGCAGGCGCTGGTGGCGCGGGAAGTGGATCGCAACCTGGTGGGCATTCGCAACTTGTCCCAGCAGGTGTTACAGGGCGCGATACACACCGAGACGGCCGGGCACGACCTGGCCGGGATGGCGGGGACGCTGCATCAGACGGTGGCGCGGTTCAAGGTGTAACTTCGGCTGGTGCGGTCAGGGGGCTTGTTTCCGTGGCGGCCTTCGGGCCGACCATGTCGTTGGATTTGATTGAGTACATATCCGTTGCTGCGGTCACGGCCACTTAGGGTTCCGCTCTTACAGCGGGTCACTTTTGGAAGAGCGCCAAAAGTAACCAAAAAACGCTTCGCCCCAACACTCGGCACCTCGCCTAGGCTCGGTGTGCCCTCACTCCGGCTTTGGCCAGCGTGTTTGACGGGGCGATTTGAGATCAAAAGCCAAAGCGCGGCGGCCTTAGAGCCGACCGGAGTTGTGTCTGGTGTACTGGGTTAAAAATGTGGGAGGGGGCTTGCCCCCGATAGCGGTGAGTCAGTCAACCCAAGTATCACTGACCCACCCTCATCGGGGGCAAGCCCCCTCCCACATTTGGATCGGTGTGCATCAGCCAGCCCATCCCCAGAACTGCAACCACCAGCCATAGCCCACCAGGCCGTTGCTCAGCAGTACGCACAACCACCCGAGGCAACGGCGCCGGATTCCAAGCCCCTGGAGCTGTCGCCACCCCAACCACAAGCACCAGCCAATCGCCGCGCTCAACACCAGTGCACGAGCCGGTTGCACCCACGCCAATGCCAACCCTTCATAGCGCAACAACTTCACCGTCGTCGCCGACAGCCCCAGGAACAGCCCTGCACCACCCAGGGGCGTGAGTGTCAGCGCCAGGGGCCGAAACAGTGCGCGATCGCCGGCCACAGACGCGGCCAGGCGCAGCAGCAGCCAGCAGCCACCGCCGAGCAGCAGTGCGCTGCCAGCCAGGTACAGCAGGATGCACAGGCCATCGAGCCAGCTGAAGCTGTCGTTGAGTGGCGGGTAGTGGGTGAGCAGCCACCACGGCGCGTTGTCTTGCAACGGCCACAGCCAGTCGCGGCTCACCAGCCATTCGGCGAGTGTCTGTTTCAGCGCGATAAACCACGGGCTCAAGGTCCATTGGAACGCGCCCATGGCCAGGCCGATCACGCCAAACAGCAGCAGGCGCGCATCCCACGGCGAGCCGGGTTGACGCGGCGCCTGGAGAATCTCCTGGTTGCAGGAGCGGGCGATCAGTTGCACCGCGCCGCGTTGCCCGCTGCAACGGCCACAGGCGTGGCAGTCGCTGGCGCCCTGCAGGCGGCGGATGTCCAGGAGTGGCGCGCAGTTGGGCAGCGGCAGGCGCGGGGCGTGGTTGGCTTTCCAGCGTTGTTCATCCACGGCGAAATGCACCGGCGCCAGGCGGGCGAGCAGGGCGAACACGCCGCTGACCGGACACAGGTAGCGGCACCACACGCGCTTGCCGCGCACGAACAACAGGCCGACCGCCACCGCCGCCAACGTCGAGCCGCCGAGGATCAGCAATGCTGCCTGGGCGTAGTCGTACACGCTGATCAATTGGCCGTAGAGCGTGGTGAGGCAAAAGCCCAGGGTCGGCCAGCCGCCCCAACGCAGCCAGCGCGGTATGCCCAGGCCACGCCCGTGCTGGCTGGCCCACTCGCTCAGCGAACCCTCCGGGCACAGCACGCCACACCACAGGCGCCCGAACAGCACCATCGACAGCAACACGAACGGCCACCAGATCCCCCAGAAGATAAATTGCGCCAGCAGCGTCAGGTTGTTCACCATGCGCGCCTGGCTATCCGGCAACGGCAGCGCGGCGGGCAGTACCAGCAGCACGGCATACGCCAGCACCACCGCCCATTGCATGGCACGGATCAGCCGGGCATGGCGGCGCATGCCATCGCCCAGTTGCTGCAGCCAGCTCATGCCGCGTGCCGGGCGCGACGCAAGCCGTTGCCCACCCACAGCCAGTAGCCGAGCAGTACCAACACGGTGATAAGGCTGGGGGCCGCGCGGTAGCCGGTAAAGTCGGCCAGCAGTGCGCCGAGGCCATGGCTGTCACTGAGCAGTGCGCTGCTGTCCCAGCGGCTTTCACCGAAGGCGGCGTAGACCCACTCGGGCATGTCCATGTCCAGCAGTTGCCCGCTGATGCGGTCCACTGCCGCGATCAGCAAGGCCCCGCCAAGCAGCAACAGCAGCGCCTCGCTGAGGGCGAAAAACAGTGACCAGGAGATAAAGCGCCGACTGCCGCGCAACACCAGGACCGTGAGCCCCGCCAGTGCCAGGCCGAGCAGGCCGCCGACGGCGAACAGGCCTTGCGCCTCATCGTGCAGGCGCGCCCCGGCGCCATACAAAAACACCACGGTTTCACTGCCTTCGCGGCTCACCGCCAGCAGCGCCAGTAACAACACGCCCCAGCCGCCCTGGCGCGCCAGGCGCTCGTCGGCCTCGCGTACCAGGCTGTGTTTGAGCGTGGCCGCGTTGCGGTGCATCCAGAACACCATCTGCACCATCAAGCCGCTGGCCAACAGGGTCAGCGCCGCTTGCAGCCACTCGCCCTGTGGGCCGGTCATGGCGTCGCCGGCCCAGAGCATCAAACCGGCCAGCCCGGCCGAACACAGCAACCCCAGCAACACCCCGGCCCAGAGGAAGCGGGCCAGTTGCGCATGGCCGGCCTGGCGGCTGATCCAGGCCTGCAGGATACCGATCACCAGCAGGGCCTCGACGCTTTCACGCCAGACAATAAACATCGATTGATTCATCAACGGCTCCTATTGGGCGAGGATGCTGCCTTCGGGCAATTGCGGGTTGAACTCGTCGAAGAACGGGTACAACCCCGGCTTGAGCGGGTGGATCACTACAAAGGTGGTCACCCCCGCAGACAACACCTTCTCGACCCGCAACGGCGTGCTTTCGAATTCGGCCGGGACTTGGCCGATGTTCTTGAGCACGATCTTGAAACGCTCATCGGCCTTGACCACCAGTTGTGGCGGGTCGAAGTGACCGTCCTGCAGGCTCAACTCATAGGTGGGCAACGGCGCCGCCACTGCCGCGCCGCTTAGCAGCAGGCCGCCCAGCAAGAGGGCGCGGCGCATCAATAGCCGCCTTTTTTGCCGATGCCGGCGTAGACGAATTCATAGTGCACTTCGCAGCGTTCGAACCACGGGGCGACCCCGGTTTCCTTGTCGGTATGACGGCCCAGGGAGTGGTGGCCGGCAGGCGGCAATACGTTGAAGGTGAGGGTGTATTTGCCCGGGCCTTGCAGCTTGACGTTATCGCCGTAGTGCGGCCCGTCGTTGGCGACCATGGCGTGGAAGTCGCCGCTGATGGGGGTGTCGCTGCCTGTTTTCTTCAGGGTGAAAGACAGATTGAGGTAGGGCACGAAACTGCCTTCCTGAAACCCTTGGACGTTGTCCGCCGTGGCGCGTACGTCGGCTTCCAGGTGCACATCGGAATCGGCCGTGGCGCGCATCATGCCGGCGGGTGCCATCTCGATCGGTTGCAGGTACACCGCGCCGATTTCCAGGCCGGGACAGTGTTGCGGTTCGCCGATGGGGTACTCCTTGGCAGCTGCCACGGAGGTGCTCAGCAGCAGGGTAAGGCACAGCAAAGAACGGGTACGCATGGAGGCTTCCTGATGGGTGTAGAGAGAACCCGAGTCTAGGAAGGACAGCAGTAAATAATAATGATTCTTGTCAAGTTCCGAGGATATTTCATCTTGGCCAGGCTTGATGCCGGTCAAGGTTGTACAGGCTGTATGGGGGTAGGTTGCAGGGAGTGTTCGTCGCCAGGGAGTCGACTCATGGCCAAGCCTTTCCCGCTGCACCCCAAGCATCCCGAACGTATCTGTTGGGGCTGTGACCGCTACTGCGCGGCCGCCGACCTGGCGTGCGGCAATGGCGCCGACCGCACCATGCACCCGGCCGAGATGCTCGGGGATGACTGGTACGAGCATGGCGACTGGGGGCTGGCGCCCGAGCCGCCGGTGGCGGATGAACCCTCAGCTGCCTGAGCGGGGTTTTTCCTTGCCGTCTTTAGGGGGGGCAGCCGGCCTGGCGGGTTTGCTCGGCGGTTTGGCGGTGTCCTTGGTTTTTTTGTCGCTGTCCGAGGGGCTGCTGGGGTAAGTCCCCGGTGGCAGGGCGGAGCCGGCGGCGCTGTCGCCACTCAAGGCGTTGGCGGCAGGTTCCGGGTTATCGCCAAAGGCGGCGAGGGCGGGGCCGGCGAGCAGGGCCGACAGGCCGACGATAAGCACAATCCGTTGGGACGATCTGGTCTTCATGACGCTATCCCCTATCGTGTGGATGTATCAGGAGCCTGGATGAATTCCAGGCTCCGGTCCTGCCTCGATCAAGCCGCCATCGGCTTGCTCGATTGCGACTTTTTATGCGCCGCTTTCATGGCTTCCATTTCGGCGCCCAACTCTTCAAGCAATGCCTTGCCCAGCAGCTTTTTGGCCTGGGGGAACATCTCGGTTTCCTCTTCTTCGATATGGTGCTCGAGCAGTTCCTTGACCACTTTGACGCGGCCGGAAAACTCGGTGGTCGAAGGTTCGGTCTGCTTCAGGTCGGGCAGCACCAGGGCGTCAACGGTGCGGTGCTCTTCCTTGGCCTCGTGGTACATGATGTCCTGTTCCTTGCCGCCGGCCTTTCTGAACGCCGGGTAGAGGATTTCTTCTTCCAGCCTGGTGTGCAGGCTGATTTCCGCTTCCAGCTTGGCCAGCAGCTCGGTGCGCTTTTTCACCCCGCGTTCGGTGGACTCACTCAATTGAGTCAACAGGGCCTTTACGCGTTCGTGGTCGGCTTTGAGCAGGTCAATGGCATTCATCGGTGACACCTCACGGGAAACTCAGGGCGCGTCGATATGCACGCCTCGTCCCGTGCAGTGGTGCATCAGGCGTACCAACTTGAGTGTTTTTAAATTGGCCTTTCAATTCAATTGGTTGAAGAGGATTGCAGAGAGCGCCTGTCGTGCAGGTTGCATGGTCGGCCTGGGACCACGTTGCATTCCACCACCCAGGAAAATTTAAATGAACCCTCGCGGCCGATGCTTGAACTAACGCATACGACCTAGGAGGTGAAGCATGGAAATTCAATATATCTGGATTGCGTTGGCGGTGATTCTGCTGCTGTTGGAATTGTGGGCGATCAATATCGTATTGCGCAGCACCAGTGGCTGGGAGACCAAGGGCTTATGGCTGGTGATCCTGATCTTCGTACCGCTGGTGGGCTTGATTGCATGGGCCATGTTCGGACCCAAGCGGGAGATGCCGGAACAGCGTAAAAGCTGAGTGGCAGGGGTAACGCAAAACAGGCGCCGAAAGGCGCCTGTTTTGCGTTCAACGTTGGCGGTTCAACCAGCGACAGCCTGGGCAATCGCCTCGTTGAAAGCAGGCAGATCGTCCGGTGTACGCGAGGTGATCAAGGTCCAGCCATTGGCCTGGCATTGCTTGACTGCGGTATCGACCCACCCGGCCGCGCCAGCGTTTTCCAGGTCGATGCGCACGCTTTTGTAAGAGGTCAGGGTCTTGCCCTTGATTACGCCGGCGTCGATCAGCGTCCATGGGCCGTGACAGATCGCCGCGATGGTTTTACCGGCTTGGGCAAAGTCCTTGATCAGGCGCAGCGCCGCCGCGTCCTGGCGCAGGGTATCGGCATTGACGGTACCGCCAGGGATTACAAGGGCGTCAAAGTCGCTGCTGGCCACGTCCGACAGCTGCACGTCGGATTCCACGGTTTTGTCCTTCTCGGTGTCGCCGACAAAGGTCTGGGTGGAGCCGCCTTTGCTGGACGCGTGGGTCACCGTGGCGCCATGGCCGCGCAGTGCTTCCAGGGGCTTGAGCAGTTCGTCGCGCTCGATGCCGGTGTTGGAGGTGATGACCAGAATCTTCTTGCCGTTAAGGTGTGAGCTCATGATCGAGTGTCTCCTGAGGGGGGATGATTGAAGCGGCGATATGGGAGAGTGGATCGAGTCCGGGCGGCAAAGGTTTAAATTAATTTGCGCTTTTTTCGTGGGCGGTTGGTGCGGGCAATTTCCTTGAACTATCGAAACTCACCGGCCTCTGCTGCATAAGTGCCCGGCGCTTTCGCGGGCCTTCAACTGCCAGGAGATTTCACTGTGACCGCCACCTCGATCAAGGACACCGAACGCCAGGCCGACGCCATCAACGAACGGGCGGATGATGCCGAGCGCAAGCTGGGGCACTGAGCATGGCCAAGGCTATTTCAGCGGCTGAACTGGGCATCGATCTCAAGCCTGGGGATGACGCCAGCCTGTTCAAGTGGCTTGTCGCCAGCTTCCTGATGGGCAAGCGCATCCAGGCACCGATTGCCGCCCAGGCCTACAAGGTGATCGTTGAAGAAGAGGGGCGCGATACGGCGCGCAAGCTGCAACATTGCACCTCCAAGGAATTGGTGGCGATGTTGGGGCGTGCCCACTACGTGCGGTACGACGAAAGCACCGCACAGCGCCTGCTGGACCTGAGTGCCAAGCTGAACGCCGAATACGCCGGCAAGATCAGCCATATCCGCAGTGCCAGCGAAAACCGCCAGGCGTTCGAACAGCGCCTGGGTGAATTTGACGGCGTGGGGCCCAAGACCATCGAGATTTTCATGCGCGATGCGGCCAAGGTGCTGTCGTGGTGAGCGGGCTTGTTGTGGCTAGTGAGCTTGTTGTGGTGAGCAAGCTTTTTTTGTAGTGAGCAGGCTTTTTGTGGTGAGCGGGCTTGCCCCGCGCTGGGCTGCGAAGCGGCCCTAAAACCAGTCATCGCGTTCAGGCAGGCAGGATAATGGCGGTGGCCTTATGAGGGGCCGCTACGCGCCCCAGCGCGGGGCAAGCCCGCTCACCACAGCAAGCCCGCTCACCACAAAAAGCCTGCTCACCACAGCAAGCCCGCTCACCATAAAAAAGCTTGCCCACCACAATAAGCCTGCTGGCCACAACAGAGCCTGCCAGCCACGCCGCCATTTGATGCCCTGTACCTACTCGACCTCGACCCGCAACACCTCCAACCCTAACTGCTCATACGCCTCCACACTCGGCACATGCCACTCGGTGATCAACGTGTGGATACGGTTGCACGGCGCCACCACAAACGGTTCCACCGCACCCAGTTTGTCGGCCGTGGTCACCGCCACCACATGGGAGGCGCTGTCGAGCAGGGCCTGTTTGACCGCGACTTCATCAAAATGCAGCGAGCTGATGCCCACTTGCGGATGCAGTGCGCACACCCCGGTAAACAGCAGGTCGGCCTTGATGCCCTGGATCAGGCGCACCGCCTCGTGACCGCTGGTGGACAAGGTGGCCGGGTTGAGTTGGCCGCCGGCAAGTATCACTTTTACATCGCGGTGGTCGGCCAGGGCGATGGCGATCATCGGTGATGGCGTGACCACCGTGAGGCGGATCGAGTGCGGTAACGACTGGGCGATCTGCAAGGTGGTGGAGCCGGAATCGAACAGCACGATCTGGCCGTCTTGCACCTGGTCGGCGGCGAGTTGCGCGAGTTGACGCTTGGCTTCATTGGTCTCACCGACGCGGGTGAAGAAGTCCTTGCCGGTGTCCTTGGGCCGGGGCAGGGCGCCACCGTGCACGCGCTGCAACAGGCCGGCGGCGGCGAGTTCGCCGAGGTCGCGGCGGATGGTGTCCTGGGACACGGCGAAGTGCTCCACCAACTCCGAGGCAGTGACTTTGCCGTCGCGTTCCAGCAGTAACAGGATCTTTTGTTTGCGCAGGGAAGGCAGGTCGATGGCGTGATGGGTGTTGTGCATGTTTGTGCGCTTTTTTGCGGGTTTGTGCGAGATTAATCTGCAGTCGATATAAACGCAATGGCTGGTTGCCCACCCGTGGGGCGGTTACTCTCTGCGCTCAGTTCAGGGAGAGGTGACCTAGATGTCGTTGATTACAACCATCGAAGATTTACGCAAGCTGGCGCAAAAGCGGGTGCCACGGATGTTCTACGATTACGCCGATTCCGGGTCCTGGACTGAAAGCACCTACCGCGCCAATGAAAGCGATTTTGCCCGGATCAAATTCCGCCAGCGCGTGGCGCGCAATATCGATGAACGTTCGATCCGCGCCACCATGCTCGGCCAGGACATGGCCATGCCCGTTGCCTTGGCCCCCACCGGTCTGGCGGGCATGCAGCATGCCGATGGCGAGATTCTTACCGCCCGGGCCGCCGCCGCGTTTGGCCTGCGCTATACCTTGTCGACCATGAGTATCTGCTCGTTGGAGGACATCGCCGAACAGGTCGGCAAGCCGTTCTGGTTCCAGCTGTATGTGATGCGCGACCGTGGCTTTGTCGAGCAATTGATCGAACGTGCCAAGGCGGCCGGCGTGGACGCACTGGTGCTGACCCTGGACCTGCAGATCCTCGGGCAGCGTCACAAGGATTTGATCAACGGCTTGTCGGCACCGCCCAGGTTGACCTTGCCGAACCTCCTCAACATGGCCACCAGGCCGCGCTGGGTGATGGGCATGCTCGGTACCCGGCGGCGTGGCTTCGGCAATATCGTCGGGCATGTGAAGGGCGTCGCGGACATGCGGTCGCTGTCGTCGTGGACCGCCCAGCAATTCGACCCGCGCCTGAGCTGGGACGATGTGGAATGGATCAAGCAGTGCTGGGGCGGCAAGCTGATCATCAAGGGCATCCTCGATGTGGAAGACGCGCGCCTGGCCGCCAATTCCGGTGCCGATGCACTGGTGGTGAGCAACCATGGTGGCCGCCAGTTGGATGGTGCGCCGTCGAGCATCAGCCAGTTGCCGGCGATTGTCGACGCGGTGGGCGAACGCATTGAGGTGTGGCTCGATGGCGGCATTCGCTCCGGCCAGGACGTGCTCAAGGCGATGGCACTCGGCGCCAAGGGCACCATGATCGGTCGCCCGCATTTGTATGGTCTGGGCGCGATGGGCGAAGCAGGGGTGACCAAGGCACTCGAGATCATCGCCCGTGAATTGGACGTGTCGATGGCGCTGTGTGGCTATAACGATATACGCGATGTGAATCGCAAGATTCTGCTGCCGGGTACATTTCCAGAAACCGTTTAATCAGCAAAAAAATCGTAAAAAAATAAAAAGAGTTGTCCACGAAAACCGTGGGTATCTCTGTGGATAACTTTGCGAACGCCCGGCAGGGTTGGCGATTTAACCAAAGGTTAATATTTGATCAACTGCCGGCGAGGGCCAGTATGGGCAGGGTTTGCGCTTGACAGCCCAGCGCGAACCCAGTGCCGAAAAACGGATTTATGACTCGTTGTCACGGCCGGTTGTGTGGGTGACAACCTGGGCGGGCATCTTCGCTTGCATCAGGTTGTCGAGTGCCTGGCGATAGCTGCGACCGGCCAGGCTCATGCTGTTGTTGTGGCTGGCACCCGGCACCAACAAGAGGCGCTTGGGTTGCCGGGCCGCTTCAAATAGTTGCTCGCTGAAACGGGGCGGCACATAGCGATCATCCAGGCCATGCACCACCAGCAATGGCATATGGATATCGGCGATCTTGTCGATGGAGTCGAACTTCTGCGACAGCAACCAACGCACCGGCAGCGAGGTGTTGGCCACCGCCGTGGCCACATCGGCCAGGGAGGTGAAGGTGGACTCGATCACCAGCCCACGTACCGGCAGTGGCGTTTGCTTGCCCAGTTCGGCGGCCAGGTCGATGGCTACCGCGCCGCCGAGGGAGTGCCCGTAGATCAGGCGCTTGCCGGGGTCCGGCTGCAGCACCTGGAAGCGTTCCCAGGCGATGCGCGCGTCTTCGTAGACCGTGGTTTCCGAGGGCAGCTCGCCGTGGCTCTGGCCAAAACCGCGATAGTCGATGGCCAGCACCGAGTAACCCAGGGCGTGCAACTGCTCGATGCGAAACAGCTGCCCGGTGAGGTTCCAGCGTACGCCATGCAGGTAGAGGATCGCCGGTGCGTCCTTGTTGGCTGCCGGGTACCACCAGCCATGAATGTTCTGCCCCGATTTGAAACTGGCGGGCTTGAGCTCGAATTCCTGCACCGCCTTGGGCAAGCCGCTGTACCAACTGGCGGTGCCGGGTTCGATGCGAAACACCAGCTCGCGCTCCTTGTGTTGCAGCACCGCGCAGCCCACGGGCAGGCCGACGATCAACAGTGCCATGCACAGCAGGGGAAACCAGCGCAGGCTCAGGCGCGATAGAAAACGAGAGGGCATGGAGATTCCTGGGCAAAGGTGAAGCTGGGGTTTTACCAGATGGCCTGCACAGGCAGGTATAAATTCGACGGCCGCGCAGGGGGATTGCTTGCAAAGTGTTACAGCATTTGACGCCATTGATGTCGGCGCGACATGCTCGTGCTCTTTTGAGCAAAGGCCTGACCATGGACAACAGCCCCGTTCGCATCACCGCCGAAGAGACCCTCTCGGACAACTGGTACCTGCTGAAAAAATACAGCTTCGACCTGCGTCGCCGCGACGGCAGTTGGCAAGCCCAGACCCGCGAGGTGTATGACCGCGGCAATGGCGCGACCATCCTGCTGTACAACCGCGAGCAACGCACGGTGTTGCTGATTCGCCAGTTCCGCATGCCCACCTTCGTCAATGACTACCACGGCTATCTGATTGAAGCGGCGGCGGGGCTGCTGGACAACGCCAGCCCCGAAGAGCGCATTCGCCTGGAGGCCGAGGAAGAGACCGGCTACCGCGTCGGCCATGTAGAGAAGATCTATGCGGCGTTCATGAGCCCGGGGTCGGTCACTGAGCGGATTCACTTTTTTCTCGGCGAGTACCAGCCGGGGGACCGGGTCGGCCATGGCGGCGGCCTGGAAGAGGAGGGCGAGGACATCGAGGTGCTGGAGCTGGGTTTCGAGCAGGCACTGGCCATGGTGCAGAGCGGCGAGATCGCCGACGGCAAGACCATCATGCTGTTGCAGCACCTGGAGTTGCGCATGTTGAAAGAAGGCTGGTGAGCCCTTTCCAGCGCTCCCCCTTAAACAGCACGTACATGCAATTTTCCTGACGCTGTCCTCGGCAAACTCCCCTCATCGCTGATATTTCAAGGCAGAGGGGCATCCCATGGACCCAGCACCACAGACAGGGCCCGACGAAGTCGTCACCCTGGTCGTCAAACACCTGATCAAGGCCGGCCGCGAAGCCGACTACGAAGCCTGGCTCCGCCGCACCGTGCGCATCGCCGGCGAGCGTCCCGGCCACCTCGGTGTGGATGTGGTGCGCAGCAAACAGAACGGCCTGACGCTGTTCACCTGCGTATTGCGCTACCGCTCCACCGACGACCTGGAAACCTGGCTCAATTCCCCCGAGCGCAACACCCTGATCGCCGAAGCCACGCCGATGCTGGCCGACGGCGACAAGACCGAAATCGGTGCGCTCAACGAGTTCTGGTTCACGCCCCTGGCCGACAGCGCCGCCAAGCCGCCGCGCTGGAAGCAGGCGGTGGTGACCCTGTGCGTGATCCTGCCGCTGACCCTGCTGGTGCCGATCGTGTGGGCCCCGATCCTCGGCCTGCACCCGTTCCTCTCCAACTACGTGGTCGCGACCTTCCTGGTCACCGTGACCATCGTCCTGCTGGTGGTCTACCTGCTGATGCCGGCCGCCACCCGCCTGTTCGCTCCCTGGCTTGAAGCCTCTGTAAAGGAAACCCTATGAACGCCGATCTGATTCTGTTCAATGGCCAGTTCCACACCGTGGACCGGGAAAACCCGCGGGCAACCGCCGTTGCCATCCGCGAGGGGCGCTTCGTTGCCGTCGGCACCGATGGCGAGGCCATGGCCCTGCGTGGCAGCGGCACCCAGGTCATCGACCTCAAGGGCCGCACCGTGATCCCCGGTCTCAATGACTCGCACCTGCACCTGATCCGTGGCGGGCTGAACTACAACCTCGAGCTGCGCTGGGAAGGCGTGCCGTCCCTGGCCGATGCCCTGCGCATGCTCAAGGAGCAGGCCGACCGTACCCCGACGCCGCAATGGGTGCGGGTGGTCGGTGGCTGGAACGAATTCCAGTTCGCCGAAAAACGCATGCCGACCCTGGAAGAACTCAACCAGGCCGCACCGGACACCCCGGTGTTCGTGCTGCACCTGTATGACCGTGCCTTGCTCAACCGCGCCGCCTTGCGCGTGGCCGGCTACACCAAGGACACGCCGAACCCGCCGGGCGGCGAGATCGTGCGCGACAGCCACGGCAACCCCACCGGCATGCTGGTGGCGCGACCCAACGCGATGATCCTCTACTCGACCCTGGCCAAAGGCCCGAAACTGCCGCTGGAATACCAGGTCAACTCCACCCGCCAGTTCATGCGTGAACTCAATCGTCTCGGCCTGACCAGCGCCATCGATGCCGGCGGTGGTTTCCAGAACTACCCCGATGACTACGCGGTGATCGAGCAACTGGCCAAGGATGAGCAACTGACGGTACGCATCGCCTACAACCTGTTCACCCAGAAGCCCAAGGAAGAACTCAGCGACTTCAAGAACTGGACCGGCAGCGTCACCCTGCACCAGGGCGATGACTACCTGCGCCACAACGGCGCCGGTGAAATGCTGGTGTTCTCGGCGGCGGACTTCGAAGACTTCCTCGAACCCCGTCCCGACCTGCCGCTGACCATGGAGCAGGAGCTGGAACCGGTGGTGCGTCACCTGGTGGAGCAGCGCTGGCCGTTCCGCCTGCATGCCACCTATGACGAGTCCATCTCGCGCATGCTTGACGTGTTCGAGAAGGTCAACCGCGACATCCCGTTCAATGGCTTGCCGTGGTTCTTCGACCATGCCGAAACCATCACGCCGAAGAATATCGAGCGGGTCCGCGCCCTCGGTGGCGGTATCGCGATCCAGGACCGCATGGCGTTCCAGGGCGAATACTTTGTCGAGCGCTACGGTGCTAAGGCCGCCGAAGCCACGCCACCGATCAAGCGCATGCTGGCCGAAGGCGTGCCGGTGGGGGCGGGCACCGATGCCACGCGAGTCTCGAGCTACAACCCGTGGACTTCGCTGTACTGGATGGTCAGCGGCCGCACCGTCGGTGGCCTGGAGCTGCACGCCGAAGGCCTGCCGCGCCTGACCGCGCTGGAGCTGTTCACCCATGGCAGCGCCTGGTTCTCGTCCGAGCAGGGCAAGAAAGGCCAGATCAAGGTCGGCCAACTGGCGGACGTGGCGGCGCTGTCGGCGGACTTTTTCAGCGTCGATGAAGAAGCCATCAAGTGGATCGAATCGGTGCTCACCGTGGTTGGCGGCAAGGTGGTCTACGGCGCCGGCGACTTCGAAGACTTTGCACCGCCACGCGTACCGGTGCTGCCGGACTGGTCGCCGGTGGTCAAGGTGCCGGGGCACTGGCGCCCGAGTTCGCCTGTGCAGGCTCAAGTACACCAATGCAGCGGCCCGTGCGGCGTGCATTCCCACAGCCACGAAAAGGCGCGCCTTTCCAGCGTGCCGGTCAGCGACTTCCAGGGTTTCTGGGGGGCGTTTGGCTGCTCGTGCTTTGCGTTCTGATACCTAAACCCACAAAGGAGTTAACCCATGACTTACAAGCGCTTGAACAAAGATGACGCCGTGGTGCTGTTGGTGGATCACCAGACCGGCCTGATCTCCCTGGTGCAGGATTTCTCCCCCAACGAATTCAAGAACAACGTACTGGCCCTGGCCGATGTGGCGAAGTTCTTCAACCTGCCGACCATCCTGACCACCAGTTTTGAAGGCGGTCCCAACGGCCCACTGGTGCCGGAACTCAAGGCACTGTTCCCGGACGCGCCGTACATCGCCCGTCCTGGCCAGATCAACGCCTGGGACAACGAAGATTTCGTCAAGGCGGTCAAGGCCACCGGCCGCAAGCAGATCATCATTGCCGGTGTGGTGACGGACGTGTGCGTAGCGTTCCCGACCCTGTGCGCCCTCGACGAAGGCTTCGAGGTGTTCGTGGTCACCGACGCCTCCGGCACCTTCAACGAAACTGTGCAACAAGCCGCCTGGGCCCGTATGACCGCCGCCGGTGCGCAACTGGTGAACTGGTTCGCCGTGGCCTGCGAGCTGCAAGTGGACTGGCGCAACGACATGGAAGGCCTGGCCAACCTGCTGTCGCCGCGCATCCCCAACTACCGCAACCTGATGAACAGCTACTCGGCGTTTACGGCCAAGTAACCGGTTTTCAAGCCTGTCGGTAATCCCCTGTGGGAGGGGGCTTGCTGTGGTGAGGGGGCTTGTCCCCCGATGGGTTCACTGAGGAATCCGGTGGGGCTGCTTCGCAGACCAGCGCGGGACAAGCCCGCTCACCACAGCAAGCCCCCTCCCACATTTGATTTGTGGTGTGGCGACCATCCAGTTATAAAACAGCCCATCGTCTACCGAGAAGCGACAATGAACCCCTTCGAAGACATGCGCCTGTTCTGCCAGGTCATGGAATCCGGCAGCTTCACCGCCGCCGCCGAACAATTGGGCCTGTCCAAGCAATTCGTCAGCCGCCGCCTGATCCAGCTGGAAGATCGCCTTGGCGTGCGCCTGCTCAACCGCTCCACGCGCCGCCTGGATGTCACGCCCCTGGGCCAGAGTTACTACGAGTCCGCCTTGCGCCTGCTCGGTGAGGTCGAGCAAGTGGAGCAGGGCATCGCCGGCCAGAACAGTGAACCGCGCGGCACCATTCGCCTGAGTGCGCCGTTGTCGTTCGCCATGGCGCACCTGGGTTGCCTGTTGCCGTTGTTCCTGCAGCGCCATCCCCAGGTGTCGGTGGAAGTTGACCTCAGCGACCGCCCGGTGGACCTCATCGGTGAGGGCTACGACCTGGTGCTGCGCATCGGCACCCTGGAAGATTCCACCCTCATCGCTCGGCGTATCGCCAGCATCGAGCGCGTGTATTGCGCCAGCCCCGAGTACCTGGCACTGCGCGGTACGCCGCTTAAACCCGAAGACCTCGCCGAACACGACTGCCTGCCCTACGGCCATGGCCGCCAGGTGCAATGGCGCTTCAAAGGCAAGCTGCAAGCACTGAATGTCACCGGCCGTATGCGCGTGAATAACGGCGAGTTGCTGCGCGATACCGCCGTCGCCGGCCTGGGCGTCACCTACCTGCCGACCTTCATCGTCGGCGACGCGTTGAAGGACGGCCGGCTGGTCACGCTCCTCGATGATTTTGCCCCCGAAGCCCTGACCCTGTCGGCGGTGTACCCCCAGCACCGGCAAAGCTCACGGCCGGTGCAGGCGCTGGTGGCGTTTCTGCGCGAACGCCTGGCTAGCGGCTGTTGAACAGCTGGCGGATCAGGTTCGGCGTGCTGCCGGTCCAGCGCTTGAATGAGCGCCGGAAGTTCGCCGCATCGTTGAAATTCAGGTACGCCGCCACCTCATCATTGCTGTAGCCCTTGACCTGGTAAAGGTGCAACGCCACCTGCTTGCGCACCCGGTCCACCTGCTGTTGAAAACCGGTGTCGTGCTTGTGCAGCTTGCGCTTGAGGGTCGCCGGGCTCATGGCGAAGGCCTGGGCCGCCTGTTCCAGGCTGGGCGGCTGGCGCACCTGGTCGCGCAGGTACTCGTAGAGGCAGTCGAGAAAGCTGCCGGCAAAGCCCAGCTGCTCGATCTGCTCGCGGGCTTGGCGGCGCGCCACCTGGCCGGCCGTGGCCGAGGCGCCCGGCCAGGTGCGGGTGAGGTATTCGCGCGGGATCGTCATCATGTCCAGCGGGCGCTCGAAGCGCGTGTCTTCGCCCAGGTGCACCCAGTACTGCTCGATATAACGCGGTTCGGCATGGCTGAAACTGCACGCCCACGGCAGGCGCTCGCCGCTGAGCCATTGGCTCATGGCAACCAGCGAGGTCATGCTGGCTTCCAGCAGGAAACGCCAGTGCTCGCCGGCGCCGCAACTGTCCAGCCAGTACAGGTAGGCGTGGTGCTCATCCAGCTCCAGTTGCAGGCTGGCCAACGGGCTGAGCAGCACCTGTTGCTGGATCAGGATCTCCAGGGCCTGGTGCAGGTTCTGCGCATGGCCAAGGGCGTGGCTGGCGGCACCGTAATAGCCCGGTAGCAGGCGCTGGCCAAACAGGAAACTGCTGTCGTCGGCGTCCAGTAACTTGCGGCTGTTGCCGATCAAGCCGAAAAACTGCTGCGGGCTCAAGTGCGCGGTGCCGGCCAGGATGTCCTCGTGAAACAGCCCGGTGCCGCGCAGCAGGCGATGGCTGTCGATGTCCCGGGACAAGGCCAGGTCGATCAGCGTGGCGGGTTGGTAATGCCCTGGAATGAAGCGGCTGTCGGCTTCATACCAGCTGGTTTTGACGGCCATCTCAGGCACTTTTCGCAAGGGGTTGCTTGGCCCTGGCCAAGGCCAGGTTCAGGCGCTTGAGCAAATCCTGGGGCGGTTCTTCAAGGGCCATGACCACGGCGGTGGTCGCCGCCAGTTGCAGGCGTTCGCCCTGTTGCCGGGTCTTGTGGGCCAGGCCGCGCACCGCTTGCTGCAACTCCAGCGCCAGCTCCTTGGCCTGGCGTTCGCCGGTGTTGGGCAGCAGCACCACAAAACGGTCGCCGGCCAGGCGGCACACCAGGTCCTGGCGGCGCAGGTTGAGCAGCAGCAAATGGCTGAGGGCCTGCAACACCGCGTCGCCTTCGGCATGCCCGTAGGCCTGGTTGATGGCGGCGAAGTTGTCCAGGTCCAGGGCCAGCAGCGACAGCGGTTGTTGCTGCTCGCGGCTGTCCTGCAGGCTGTCGGCCAGCTGGCGCTTGAGGTAGTCGGCGCCGGCCAGCGGCGTGAGTTTGTCGAACAGTCGATGTTCACGGAACAAGCGCTCGCGCTTTTCCATCTGTGCGCTGATCGCCAGTTGTTCGCGGTGCCAGTGGTAGATGCCGATGGTCAGCAGGATCATGCCCACCGGCATCGGCCCGGACTCGAGCCAATGGTCCCAGGTGATGCTGTCGGGCAGGCGGATAAATTCGTCGAGGCTGTCGATCCACCAGGAGAAAAAGATGCACGACAGGCCCAGCGCCAGGTAATTGGTGACGCGCCCGGCGGGGCGGCTCTTGAGCACCAGGCCCAGCCATACCAGGGCGAGCAGGGCGGAACCGCCTTCGCCGAAGATATCCAGCCACACCCATTCGCTGACGCTTTTCAACTCGCCGCAGGCCAGGTGCAGGATCAGCCCGAGGTTGGCCGCGATCAGCAGCAACGAGAGTTTCCAGCGGTGGGGCTTGAGCACGGAAAACATGGCCGCAGGTCCTTGGGCAAATGAGTGGTGGGCGCCAGCACAGCAGATGGATGTGACCGTTGGATGACGGTGGAGGAGGGTCGAATCAGCTCAGCTCAAACACACTGGCGATCAAAAAATGTGGGAGGAGCTTGCTGTGGTGAGCAGGCTTGATGTGGTGAGCAGGCTAGCTGTGGTGAGCGGGCTTGCCCCGCGCTGGTCTGCGAAGCAGGCCCCCCGTATCCTCAGTGAACCCGTCGGGGGACAAGCCCCTCACCACAGCAAGCCCCCTCCCACATTCGATCTACTGAGGTCATTTCAGCTCATTTCAAACCGGAAATCGGCTAAACCCCCCGGTTTATGGGCCTGCCACAGACCTACTGTCACAGAACCGTCATCCCCCACCCCTAGCGTGCCCTCCCAGTTGCCGGGCCCCTTGCCTGGCGCCAACGGATTCTTGGGGAGGATTGCATGTACAAGCGCACCGGGCTCGTCAGCTTTACGCTTACCGCCTTGGCCCTGGCGATGGCCAGTGAACGGTTGAGCGCCGCCGAAGCGAGCGCCACCGAGCACGTCGAGGTGGTCGGCCAGGCGGCCGCCATCGACCAGGCGCTCAAGGAGCAACGCAGCGCCGACAGCATCAAGAGCGTGGTGCATGCCGACGGCGTGGCCCAGTTGCCGGATCAGAACGTCGCCGAAGCGGCGCAGCGCCTGCCGGGCATCAGTGTGGAGCGCGACCAGGGCGAAGGGCGTTTTGTCAGCGTGCGCGGCCTGGGCCCGGACCTCAACAGCGTGACCATCAACGGCACCCTGGTGCCCGCCCCGGAAAGCGCGCGCCGCGCCGTGGCCCTCGATGTGCTGCCCTCGGAACTGGTGCAGTCGCTGTCGGTGATCAAGACCCTCACCCCGGACATGGACGCCAATTCCCTCGGCGGCACCGTCGATGTGCAAAGCCTCTCGGCCTTCGACCATAAAGGTTTGTTCTACACCGGCAGCAGCGAAGCCAGCTACGACAAGAACACCCGCCAGACCAGCCCGAAATTCTCCGGCGCCGCCAGTAACCGTTTCAGCCTCGGCGACGGCATTGACAACTTCGGCGTCGCCGCAGCGCTGAGTTGGCAGAAACGCGACTTCGGTTCGGACAACGTCGAAACCGGCGGTGCCTGGGACTTCACCGACGGCGCCCGGCTCAACGAGTTCGAACAGCGCGACTACGACATCAGCCGCGAGCGTGCCGGCGGTGGCCTGAACTTCGACTACAAGCCCGACGACCTCAGCAGCTACTACCTGCGCACCCTCTACAGCCGCTACACCGACACCGAAACCCGCAACTCCACCAGCATCGAGTTTGCCGACCCCCAGGCCCCGGGCCAACTGGGGGATGCCGAGGGCAAGCGCAAGCTGAAAAACCGTGAGGAAACCCAGGAAATCCAATCCTATGTATTCGGCGGCGAACGCATGCTCGGCCTGTGGACCTTAAGCGGCCAGGCCGGCTACAGCCAATCCAGCGAAGACAGCCCGGCGCATATCGCCGGCGCCACCTTCGACGGCGGCGACTTTGCCAACAGCGGTTTCTACGACAAGGACAAACCCCGCCCGATCATCGGCAGCGGCTTCTACGACGCCAGCAACTTCAGCCTCGACAAGGTCGACTGGGAAAAACAGAACACCCAGGACACCGAGAAAAACCTGCGCCTGGACCTGGCCCGCGACTATGACCTGAGCGGCTATGCGTCCCAGGTCAAGTTCGGTGGCAAGGTCAGCCGCCGCAACAAGGACAACGACCTGGAAGCCTGGGTCTACGAAGACTTCGACACCCTCGGTTTCAGCGCCGACCAACTCAACCTCAGCCGGTTCCAGAAGGGCAGCGTCGACTATCGCCTGGGCAACTACGGCCCCGGCATCAGCCCCGGTGCGATCAAGCAGCTGATCGGCAGCCTCAACCCGGCGGATTTCTATGACGAGACCGAGTCGCGGGTCAACGACTTCACCATCCGCGAGGACATCAACGCCGGCTACCTGATGAACACCCTCGACATCGATGACTGGCGCTTTATCGCCGGCCTGCGCTACGAGGGCACCGAGTTCGAAGCCAAGGGCACCGGCGCCACCGATGGCGTGTTCACCCCCACCGAGACCAAGCGCCGCTATCACCATTGGTTGCCGGGCCTGCATGCGCGCTACAAGATCGACAAGAACACCCAGGTGCGCGCAGCCTGGACCAAGTCGGTGGTGCGCCCGACGTTCGGCCAGCTGGCGCCGGGTTTTGTGATCGACGATGACGAAGCCACCTTCGGCAACCCGGACCTCAAGCCCCTGGAATCGAGCAACCTTGACCTGGGTATCGAGCACTTCATGGGCCGCGCCGGGACCGTATCGGCATTCGTGTTCTACAAGGACATCAAGAACTTCGTCTACAACACCGACCTCGCCGGCACCGGCGCCTGGACCAATTTCTCCGAGGCCCACACCTACGCCAACGGCGACAGCGCCAAGCTCTACGGCCTGGAACTGGCCTACTCACAGAAGTTCGACTGGCTGCCCGCACCGTGGAACGGTTTGCTGATCGGCGCCAACAGCACCTTCAGCCGCTCCAGCGCCGATATCGAAGGCTTCGACGCCGCCAGCGGCACGAATCGCAAGCGCAACATCAGCCTGCCCAACCAGTCGGACACCGTCGGCAACCTGATGCTCGGCTGGGAGGACGACAAGCTCAGCCTGCGCCTGTCGGCCAACTACAAGTCGGCCTACCTGTATGAACTGGCCTCGATCAACGACAAGGCCCACGACCTGCACGTCGACGCGCAGACCTTCGTCGACTTCAGCGCACGCTACTCGCTGACCAAGAACCTGCAAGTCAGCTTCGAAGCCCAGAACCTCACCGATGAGTCGTACTTCGTCTACACCGGCCACCGCAGCTACAACGGCCAATACGAAGAGTACGGCCCCACCTACAAAGTGGGCCTGACCTTCACCCATTTTTGAATTCAACACATTTGATCTCCATTGTTTTTGAAGGATTTGCTTGTCCATGAGAATTTCCAAGCTGTACCTGCTGATTGCCCTGGTCACCAGCGGCCATGCGTTCGCCGCCGACCTGGCGCTGACCCCGTGGGCACCCAGCCTGAAGGCCGAAGCCGTGGGCTTCCTGCCCAACACCACCGAGCGCCTGGCCGCCAGCACCCGCGACGGCCTGCAACTGCTCGACAGCCAGGGCGCCGAGCTGGCGCGTTTCAAGGGTAACTTCAGCAGCCTCGACACCCGCGCCGCAGGGGCCCAGGTGCTGGTCGCCAGCCTCGACAACGAGCGCCAGCAGGCGTTGCTGATCAGCCTGGACAGCGCCGGCAAAAGCTGGGGCAAACCGCTGTACCTGCCGACCCGCGACTACCCGGTAAATGGCCTGTGCCTGTACCGCGATGCAGCGGCCAACCTGTTTGTGTTCCTGGTGGGCGAAGAGGGCAAGGGCGAGCAATGGCTGGTGGGCAACGGCTCGACGCTGCTCACCGACCCGCAGCGTGTACGGGGTCTGCCGCTGCCGCCGTCGGCGCAGTTCTGCCAGGTGGACGATGCCACCCAGCAGTTGCTGGTGAATGAAGAGAATGTCGGCTGGTGGGCCTACCCGGCGCACCCGGAAGCCGAGGTGAAACGCACGCCGGTGGCGCTGTTCGACACTCCCAGGCGCGAAGCCGGGGCCATGGCGCTGGTACCCGGTGGCCTGGTTGCGCTGGACCCGAAGACCGCCCGGTTACACCTGTTCCAGCACACCGGCGAGCGCTGGGTGGAGCAATCGAGCCTGGGCCTGCCGGGTCTGAAAGAGCCGGAGCAATTGGCGCTCAATGGCCGCCAGTTGCTGGTGCGCGATGATGACAGCGGCACGCTCTACCAGGCCAGGCTCGACTGGCAGGCCACGCCCGTCGCGGCGGTGCCGGTGTTGCCGGAAGTCGCGGCCTTGCGCCAGAGCGACCCGGTCGGCCGCCAGGGCGACGCGGCGGATGACCCGGCGATCTGGATTCACCCGCAAACCCCGGCCAACAGCCGTGTGCTTGGCACCAACAAGAAACAGGGCCTGCTCGCCTACGACCTCGACGGCAAGCTGTTGCAGGAACTGGCGGTGGGCCGCCTGAATAACGTCGATGTACGCCCCAACTTCAAGCTTGGCGCGCAAACGGTGGACCTGGCGGTGGCGAGCAATCGTGATCACAACAGCCTGAGCCTGTTCAGCATCGACCGCCAGAGCGGCGAGCTGCGTGAGGCCGGTGAAGTGCCCACGCCGCTCAAGGAAATCTATGGCATCTGCCTGTTCCAGCCCGCCAGCGGCGAGATCTACGCGATTGCCAACGGCAAGGACGGCACCTTCCTGCAATACCGCCTCAGTGCGCCGGACGGCCGTGTACACGGCGAGCTGGTGCGCCAGTTCAAGGTCGACAGCCAACCCGAAGGCTGTGTGGCCGACGACCAGCGCCAGCGCCTGTTTATCGGTGAGGAAGACGTCGGCGTGTGGGCGGTGGATGCGCGCGCCGATCAACCGGCGACGTTGACCAGCGTGATCAAGGTCGGCGCGCAATTGCATGCGGATGTCGAGGGCCTGGCGCTGTACCAAAGCGATAAACATGACTACCTGGTGATCTCCAGCCAAGGTAATGACAGCTACCTGGTGGTGGATGCCGAACCGCCGTTTGCCGTGCACGGCGGCTTCCGCGTCGGCTTGAACGCCGCCGCCGGTATCGACGGTGCGTCGGAAACCGATGGCCTGGAAGTCACCGCCATCAACCTCGGCGGGCCATGGAGCCAAGGCATGCTGGTGGTGCAGGACGGGCGCAAGCGCATGCCTGAGCAGACCCAGAACTTCAAGTTCGTGCCCTGGGCCGAGGTCACCCGCGCATTGAAATTGCCGTGAACCGTCATCAACCGGTCATCACTTTTTAATCGAATGGGAGATTCACTATGCACGCGACGATGGAACATATGACGATCTGGGGTTTGATCAGCGACGCCAGCCTGTTGGTCAAGGCTGTCATGCTCACCTTGCTGTTGGCGTCCTTGCTCAGCTGGTACCTGATTATCCAGCGCGGCAGTGTGCTGCGCCGCCTGGAGCGGCAGTTGAATACGTTTGTGCAGCGCTTTCGCGCCGCGCCGGATCTGCAGGCACTGTCCCGTGAGGTCCAGCAGGCGGGCGAGGGCGGCATTGCGCCGATCTTTATCGCCGGGGTCCAGGAATACCAGCACCTGCACAGCCATGACCCGGCGGTGCTCGAAGGCGTGGAGCGGGCCTTGCAGGTGGCGATCACCGAGCAGGAAATCGAACTGGAAAAGGGCCTGCAATTTCTCGCGACCGTGGGTTCGGTCAGCCCGTACATCGGCCTGTTCGGCACGGTGTGGGGCATCATGAATTCCTTTATCGGCTTGTCCCAGGTGCAACAGGCGACGTTGTCCACCGTAGCGCCGGGCATCGCCGAAGCCTTGATCGCCACGGCCATTGGCCTGTTTGCGGCGATCCCGGCGGTGATCGCCTATAACCGCTTCGCGGCGCGCGGCCAGACCCTGCTCACCCGTTACTACGCGTTTGGCAACGAGCTGCAGGTACGCCTGCACCGCACCCTGCGCGGTACGTCGATCAACCTGGCCGTCGCCGCCTGAAAGGAGCAACTCCCATGTTAGTCAGGCCGCAACGCAAGCACGGGCCCAAGGCCGAGATGAACGTGGTGCCGTATATCGACGTGATGCTGGTGCTGCTGGTGATCTTCATGGTCACCGCGCCGATGCTGACCCAGGGCGTGAAGATCGACCTGCCCAAAGTCGCCGCCGAGGCGTTGGCCACCGACACCCGCCAGCAGATCCTCACGCTGTCGGTAAAGGCCGACGGCGGCTACTACTGGAACCTCGGCGGCGAACTCGATACCCAGCACCAGACCGACAGCGCCGTGAGCCTGGATGAAATGGGCGCCAAGGTCATGCAGGTGGTGGCGGCGCGCAGCGACACCCAGGTCTATATCCGCGCCGACGACAACGCCGGTTACGGCCGTGTGGTCGCGGCCATGGCGGTGTTGCAGAAGGGTGGAGTCAGTAACCTGGGGCTGGTGACCGAGGCCCCGCAATGACGGCGATGATCATGCACAGTCCCACCCTGACGATGGCGCCCCGGGAGGCTTCCGGGTTTTGGAGAAACAGCCTCGCCGCCAGCCTGGCGGTGGCCCTGCACGTCGGCGTGCTGGCCGCGTTGATGCTGGGCTGGTCGACGGAGAAGCCCGTGGTGGATGCCCCTCGGGTGATGCACACGCAGTTGGTCATGCTGCCACCGGCGCCAGCGCCCGAGCCTGAACCGGTGGTGGCTGCCCCCGCACCGCCGGAACCGGTGGTGATACCAGTGCCGGTGCCGGCAAAGCCCACGGTCGACCCGCAGGTCCAGGCGCAAAAACTCGAGAAAGCCGCCTTGGCGCGTAAACGCGTCGAAGACAAGAAGATCGAGCAGCAGCAGGAACGCCTGGCCAGCGAACAACGCCACCGCGAGCTGGAACAACAACGCCTCGATCAGCAACGCCTGGCCGCTGAAAAAGCCCGGGCAGCCACCCCCGCGCCAGCCCCGGCGCCGGCCTTCGACAGCCGCCAATACCAACCCCTGAGCAAGGAGGCACCGGACTATCCCGAGCGCGCCCTGGACAAGAACATCGAGGGCGACTGCACCTTGGAGTACAGCGTCAACACGCAAGGCCGCGTGGAAAATCCCAAGGTGCTGGACGGCTGCCACCCGTTGTTTATCCGGCCTTCACTGGCGGCGGCGAACACCTTTCGCTACCAGCCGAGGATCGTTGACGGCAAGGCCGTGGCCGTACCGGCGGTGCGCAATACCTTCCACTACCGCATCAAGTAACGCACTCAGAGGTCATAGCGCACCGACAGCAACAGCGTGCGCGGATCGTTGACCGAGTAATAACGGGCGCCGCTGGACGGCACATAGCCCACCGATTGCGGGTAAGCGCGGTCCAGCAGGTTTTTCACCGCCAGGGTGGTGGTCCAGTGGCCGTCGCCGCTGATGTAGCGAGTGTTGGCGTTCCAGAAGGTTTGCTGCGGCACTTCCTGGATGTCGTCGTTCAGCGCGTTGGCGTAGGACTTGGTCTGGAACTGCGCATCCGTGCCCGCCAGCCAGGTGCCCGGCAGGCCTGCGGGAATGGTGTAGTTCAGGCCGACACTGGCGTTCCAGCGCGGCGAGAACACCAGTTGCTTGCCATTGGCATCGACCCCGGCACCGCTGGCGTTCTGGAAGTCGTCGTACTGGCTCTCCAGGTAGCCGAGGTTGGCGCTCAGTTGCAGGTCGCGGCTCAGGGCGGTGAGGGTTTCCAACTCGACACCGTAGGTGTGGGCCTGGCCGACGTTGGTGCGCAGGCTCACCCCCAGCGCCGGGTCGTAGGCGTTGGTCTGCAGGTCTTTGTAGTCGTTGTAGAACAGCGCGACGTTGGCCCGCAGGCGCTGGTCGAAGAAGTCGCCCTTGAAGCCGGTTTCCCAGGTGGTCACGTCTTCCGGCGAAAACGCCTGCTCGGCGGCGGCGCGGGTCGGCGCACGGTTGTCGTATCCGCCGGCCTTGAAGCCCTTGGCGACGTAGGCGTACTGGTTGAGGTGCGGCGTCCAGGCATATTCGAAGCCGATTTTCGGGCTGGTGGACTGCCAGGATTTGCTCGACTCGGCCGCGAAGTTGGTGCCGGTAATCTGCCGGTCGGTATTGATCGCGTAATTGGTGAACTCGAAATTCTTGTGTTCGCGGGTAAAGCGCAGGCCGGCGATCAGCGATAGCTGCGGGGTGATCTTGTAGGTGCCCTGGCCATACAGCGCGTAGCTTTCGGTGTTGGTGGTGCTGTACTGGCCCTGGCCGATCACCTGGTTGCGTGCGATGGAGTAGGTGAGGTTGTCGCGGTCGGCATCGAAGCGTTCGCGGTACAGGTACAGGCCGGTGCTGAAGCTGAAGTCGTCATAGTCACCGTTGAGCTGGAATTCCTGGGTGGCGTAGTTTTGCTTGTAGAGGATCAGGTTGTTCTGGATCAGCGCGGCCTGCCCCGAGTTGTCGTAGTCCACCGGCTGGTTGAAGGACGACCAGGCAGTGACCGATTTGACATTCAAGTGATCGTTGATCGCATAGATCGCGCGCAACACCGAGCTGCCCTGGTCAAGGCGGTTTTTCGGGTCGAGGCTGCTGTAGCTCTTGAACTTGTCGAAACGGCCGTTGGCGTCGAACGGCGAGTAGCTGGTGGTGTCGCCACGGTCAAAGGTGCCGGCCAGGGTCAACTGCACATCCCAAGGTGAATCCTCCGGCTTGTAGCGCAGCTTGCCGCGATAGGACTGGATATCGACGTTGTTCACATCCTTGCCCCGGGTCGGGTTGGACACCGTGCCGTCGCGGCTCAGGCGGATCGCCGAAAAGCTGCCGAACAACGCGTTGTCCACCAGCGGGCCGCTGATCAGGAAACGGCCGTTCTGCGCATTGTAGTTGCCGGCACCGAGCTCGACGAAACCACGGGTTTCCTGGTTGGGGTCGCGGGTGATCACGCGGATCGCCCCGGCGCTGCTGTTGCGCCCGTACAGGGTGCCCTGGGGGCCGCGCAGCACTTCGACGCGCTCGACGTCATTGAAGTCGAGCATCGAGGAAATCGCCCGTGGGATGTACAAGTCGTCGGCGTACACCGCCACGGCGGCTTCCTGGATCGGGTCGGTTTCACCGATGCCGCGAATGCCATAGGTCTGGGCGCTGTAGGAGATCGACTGGCGGCTGAGGGTCAGGTTCGGCACCTGGCCCGACAGATCGCGCACGCTGCGGATCTGCTTGTCGTCGAGGCTCTTCTCGTCGAAGGCGGAAATCGCCAGCGGGGTTTTCTGCAAGTCTTCACTGCGGTGCTCGGCCGTGACATTGACCACCGGCAGCGCGGCGTCATCGGCGTGGGCGTACGCGCCGAACAGGGCGAGGGAGACAGCAAGGGTGAGGCGATTGGGCGCGGCGATGTGGCTCATGGTAGGTCCCTGAGAAAGTGGTGGTTCAGGCAAGGCCTCCACCTGGTCAGGGGTCGGTGCTGGACATAACAATATGGATAGGAAAGACGTTCGTAAAAGTCTGTTTTGTTATATGCTCATTATTAAAGATATGCAGTTAATTTTTATTTATGATGCGTATATCTGATGATATTCTCGCCTGGCCGCATAACCAGATGTGGGGCTTGCCCCCGTGGCGGCCTTCGGGCCGACCATGTCGTTGGCTTTGACCGAGTACATATCCGTTGCTGCGGTAACGGCGGCTTAGGGTTCCGCCCTTACGGCGGGTCACTTTGGAAAAGCCCCAAAGTAACCAAAGGGCTCTTGCCCCAACACTCGGCACCTCGCCTAGGCTCGGTGTGCCCGAACGAAGGCTTTGGAGCGTGGGCCGCCGCGATGGGCCATCCTTGGCCCAGCGCGGCTAACCCGGCGTCCTGCCGGGTTACCCACGCTCCAAAGCCTGCGTTCGGCCAGCGTGTTTGACGGGGCGATTTGAGATCAAAAGCCGAAGCGCGGCGGCCTTAGAGCCGACCGGAGTTGGGTCTGGTGTACTCGGTAAATGTGGGAGGGGGCTTGCCCCCGATAGCGGTGAGTCAGTCAACCCAAGTATCACTGACCCACCCTCATCGGGGGCAAGCCCCCTCCCACATTTGGATCTCCATCCAGCAGGCAGACCTCAGCCTGCTTTTGCTCTGCTTTTGCTCTGCTTTTGATCCTAGGCGCCCCGTCAAACACGCTGGCCGAACGCAGGCTTGAATCCGTGGGTAACCCGGCAGGACGCCGGGTTAGCCGTCCTGGGCCAAGGATGGCCCATGACGGCGGCCCACGGATTCAAGCCTTCGTTCGGGCACACCGAGCCTAGGCGAGGTGCCGAGTGTTGGGGCAAGAGCCCTTTGGTTACTTTGGGGCTTTTCCAAAGTGACCCGCCGTAAGGGCGGAACCCTAAGCCGCCGTTACCGCAGCAACGGATATGTACTCGCTCAACTCCAACGACATGGTCGGCCCGAAGGCCGCCACGGGAGCAAGTCGAATCGTCGCACCGCCCCTCCGACATTTTTGAACAGCGTCAGGCGTTAGCCAGATTCGCCAGTTCAACCCCTGAAACGTAGCGCTCCAGATTCGCCAAGAACGTATCGGCAATCTCGTTGCGGCTATTGGTCGAAATCGCTGACGTGTGCGGCGACAACCGTACCCGTGGGTGGCTGTACAGCGGGTGCCCGTCCGGCAAGGGCTCCGGCTCGGTCACGTCGAGCGATGCCAGGCCGATCTGGCCGTTATCCAGGGCCTCCAGCAACGCCTCCTGATCGAGCAGGCCCCCACGGGCGATGTTGATCAGGTGCAGGCCCGGCCTGGCGCTGCCCAGCACATCGCGGTTGATGATATGCCGCGTGGCGTCGGTCAGTGGCGCTGCCACCACCAGGTGGTCGGCGCGGGCGAACAGGTCGTGGATGTCCTGGGCGGCGTCCACGCCGGCGCCGAGCGGTGCCTGGCTCTGACGCAGCGCGACCACCTTGATGCCCAGGCCCAGGGCTTTTTGTGCCAGGCTTTCACCAATCGCGCCAAAGCCAAGGATACCCAGGGTGGTGCCCTTGAGGGGGCGCAGGGCGGTGAAGTTCCATTGCGAGTCCTTCACCCAGATGTCCGGCAAATGCTTGGAGGCGGCAAAGATCGCTGCCAGGGCGAACTCGGCCAGGTTGTCGGCGGCGCTGCCTCGGGAGGTGGTCACCGGCGGGCCGTTGAACAGCCATTGCGGGTAGAAGTCGATGCCGGACGATACCAAATGCACCCATTGCGCGCCGTAGGGCCAGCCCGGTGGCGGGGTGTCCGGTGCGGTGTAGCCGCGCACGTTGATCGGGCGCAGCAGCAGGATATTCGCCTGGGGCGGCAGGTCGCTTGGCACGCCTGCCGGCACGCCGATCACCTGGGCTCCGGGGTGGATCGCAGTGAGGCGCGCGCGGATCACGTCGTTGTAGTCTTCGTCCAACTGGCTGGCGATAATCACCTGGGTCATGTGCGTTCCTTCTGGCGTTGGGCGAACACGGCTTTACCCACGCCCTGCAGCACCGCATCGTTCTGCGGGGTATGCACACGACTGCACAGCACATCGCGGTAGTGGCGTTGCAGCGGGCTATGACGTGACAGACCGGGGTTGCCGGAGGCCTCGATGGCCAGCTCCACCGCGCGAATAGCGTTGTGGGTGACCAGGTACTTCAACTGCGCGGCGTTGGCGGCCGGGGTGTGGCCGTCGGCGGCGGCGTCGAGCAGGCTGCGGTTGGCGAACAGCAGGGTGTCGATATGGCCGACGGTTTCCTGGAAACGCGGCAGTGTCGACAGCGCCGCGCCGAGATTGGATGGCTGGCGCTCTTCCAGCCAGTTCACCAGCCAGTCCCGCGCGGCCTGGGCCACGGCGTCATACACCGAGGACAGCAGCACCGACATCCACAGGAAACCCTCGGCATCCAGTTCCGGTTGCGGCGCGCTCCAGGGGCTGACGCTGACGGCGTGGTCCAGTGGCACCAGCACATTGTCGAGCACCACTTCATGGCTGCAGGTGGCGCGCATGCCGAGGTGGTCCCAGGTGTCGATGATGCTTACGCCGGGGCTGTCCTTGGGCACCAGCCAGGCGCCCACCAGCGGGTCGGCGTCATCGCTGCGCGCCCATACGCTGAACCAGCTCAGGCCATGGCTGCCGGTGGAGTAGATCTTGCGCCCGCTGATGCGCCAGCCCTCGGCAGTGCGCACGGCAGTCGTCGCCGGCAGCCCGCCACGGGCCGGGGTGCCGAGGTCGGGTTCGACGCGCAGGGCATTGATCAATGCACCGTCGCGCACCGCGTCCTCGGCCACTCGGGTACGCAGGTGGGGCGGCCAGGTCTTGCTGTCTTGCAGGCGCGTGTGTTGCAGGTATTGCATCACCAGGATCAGTGCGGTGGACGGTTCGCCCTTGGCAATCGCACTGATCGCCTTGCGCGCCTGGGGCAGGCTGGCACCACCGCCGCCGAGGGCCTTGGGCACGGTGAGGGCGACCAGGCCATGGTCGTGCAGCCGCTGGAAGTTGGCATGGGGGAAGGCGCCGCTCTCGTCATACAGGTGCGCGGTGCCGGCCAGCTCGGTGCTGAGGCGTTCGAGCAGGGCCTCGAAGTTGGCGACCTCCACGGAGCGTAGAGACGGTTGGGTCATGAGAATGTACTCGGTCAAAATGTGGGAGGGGCGCTGGGCCTAGATGGCGATGCGTACAGGCTGTTGGCCCAGCAAGCGCTCCACCACCTGCACCACCGGCTCGGCTTCGGTACGCACCAGCCAGTCCGGGCTGACGTCCACGAACGCCACCGTGCCGTCCTGGGCAATCACCACCACGGTCGGTTGCGGCAACTCCCAGGTTCCCGTACCGGTGGTTTCACCGATGTGATTGCCCTTGGCCAGGGCTGCATTGCGAGAGGCTTCGTCGAAGCTGTAGAGGATGCCCAGGCGGCGACCGAGTTGGTTGTCCGGGTCGCTGGCCACCCGCAATTGCAGGGCGTGGCGGCTCTTGATCTCAACCAGGCGTTCAGGCACTTGCGGGCTCACCGCGACCAGGGGCACGCCCAGTTCTCGCAGGCGTGGGTAGAGTTGGCGTTCGTAATAGGGCAGGGCGATATTGCACGCCGGGCAGCCGGCAAACCGGAAGAAGATCAGCACCGCCGGGCCGTCGGCCAGCAGCCGTTCGCGGGTCAGTTCGCCGCCTTCCACAGTGAGCAGGGTGAAGGGGGCCAGTTCATCGCCGAGCTGCACATAGTCGTCTACCCGTGCTTCATTCACCAGGCGCTGGCGCTGGTCGATATTGACCTGCAACGCCGCCGGCGCCCAGGTGGCTACACGCTCGGCGTGCAGCGCCGCCAACTGACGGTTGAGGGATTCGCTCATGCCAGCGCCTCCTGTTGCGTTTCGACCTCGGCAGTGACGCTGTAACGGTTGGCCGGCACGTCCAGGCCAAGGTTGTCGCGCAGGGTGTGCCCCGTGTATTCGCTACGGAACAGGCCACGCTGTTGCAGCACCGGCACCACCAGTTCGGTGAAGTACTGCAAGCCGTCCGGCAGCACCGAGTTGATGATGAAACCATCGCTGGCACCGCGTTCGAACCAGGTCTGGATCGCGTCGGCGACTTGCTCCGGGGTGCCGACAAAATCACGCTTGGGCCGCGAGAAGCGCAGCGCCACTTCGCGCAGGGTCAGGCCTTCGTCCCTGGCCAGTTGCTTGATGCGGTCGGAGCCGCCTTTCTGGCTGTTGGCGCCCAGGTCGCCGAGCTCCGGGAAGGGCGCGTCCAGCGGGTACTGGCTGAAGTCATGGTCGTTGAACGGGCGACCGAGGGCGACGATGGCATCTTCCACGGTGACCAGCTCCACGGCCTGCTGGTAGCGACTTTCCACTTCGGCCTCGTTGCGGCCGACAATCGGGCGGATGCCCGGCAGGATCGACAGGCTGTCGGCGTCGCGGCCAAAGCCTTTGGCGCGGCGTTTGAGGTCCTGGGTATAAGCCAGGCCTTCTTCGATGCTTTCCACATGCACGAAGATGGCTTCAGCGTTCTGCGCCGCAAAGTTACGCCCGTCTTCGGAGGTGCCCGCCTGGAAAATCACCGGCTGGCCCTGGCGCGAGCGCGCAATGTTCAGCGGGCCTTTGACCGAGAAAAACTCGCCTTTGTGGTTCAGCGCATGCAGCTTGCCCGGGGTAAAGAATTCACCGCTTTGCTTGTTGTAGGCAAAGGCGTCGTCTTCCCAGGAGTCCCACAGGCCCTTGACCGTGTTCAGGTGTTCCTTGGCGATGCGGTAGCGCACGGCATGGGGTGGGTGCTCGGCCTTGCCGAAGTTGTCGGCGGTGCCGCTGAGCCACGAGGTCACCACGTTCCAGCCGGCGCGACCGCCGCTGATATGGTCCAGGGACGCGAACTGGCGCGCCACCTGGTAGGGCTCGGTGTAGCTGACGGTCACGGTGGCCACCAGGCCGATATGCGTGGTCAACGCGGCCAGGGCCGAGAGGATGGTCAGCGGCTCGAAGCGGTTGAGGTAATGCGGGCTGGACTTGGCGTGAATGTGCAGGCTGTCGGCGATGAACACGAAGTCGAACTTGGCCGCTTCGGCGAGTTCGGTCTGCTGCTTGTAGAAGCCGAAATTCGTACTGGCATTCGGTTGCGCCTGGGGATGGCGCCATTCGCCCCAACCGTGGCCGACACCGTGGACCATGGCGCCCAGTTTCAAATGGCGGGGTTTCAATGGATGTGGCGTGCTCATGTTCTGCTCCTTCAGCGTGATGCTTGGTTGTTGGGGGCGCGCTTGGCGTTAAAGCTCGTGTCGAAGCCCTGGGACACGTCGATGTGCCGGGGCAGCAGGCCTTCTTGCTGGTAGGTGTCGGCGGTGGCCTGCAGGCCACTGATCACGCTGTCGTCAATCAGCACCGGGCTCAGGCGGGTTTCCTTGGCCACGGCCAGATGCACGGCCAGCGGCAGCCCGGTGATTTTGGCCTGGGCGGCGGCGTACTCGTCGGGGTGGGTATTGGCCCAGGCGTAGGCGCGGTCGACGCGGGCGACAAAGTCGTCCAGCTGCGTGCGCTTGTCGGCGATGGCCTGGCCGGTGGCGGCGAGGTACAGGTGGTTGCTCAACAGCGTGTTGCCGCTGGCCAGGATCCGCGCCTGGCTTTGTGAGGTGACCACGGTGGTGTAGGGGTCCCAGGTCGACCAGGCGTCGACGGTGCCGTTATCCAGCACCAGGCGCGACTCGCTGGGCAGCAGGAAAATGAACTGCACATCCTTAGTGGTCAGGCCGGCCGTGGCCAGGGCCTTGATCGCCAGGTAGTGGCCGATGGAGCCGCGGCCGGTGACGATTTTCTTGCCCTTGAGGTCGGCCACCGTCTTGATCGGCGAATCCTTGGCCACCAGCAGGGCGGTGGTGTTACGCCCTTCGGCGTGAATGATGCTGACCACCTTGAGCGAAGCGCCGGCGCCAAGGGCAAACACGTAGGGCGCATCGCCCAGGGCACCGATATCCACGGCACCGGCATTCAAGGCTTCGCCCAGGGGCGAGGCGGACGGGAATTCCGACCACTGGATTTCATAGGGCACGTTTTTCGTTTCGCCGGAGACTTCCAGCAGCGTCTTGATTGTCGATTTCTGATTGGCCACCCGCAGCGGTTGCAGGTCGGCGGCGTGGGCGCCGGTGGCCAGGCCAAGGGCCAGGGCGGTGCCCAGGAGCAGGCGTTTGAACGGAGTGAAAAAGACCATGGGATGCAGGCTCCAGGCAGATCGAAAAAGGGTTCGGCTACCTCCGCCTGGAGAAGGGGTCGGTGAGGAGTTCACGTTATGCCCATAAAAACCTGCTGTGAAAGTCTTTTTGGTTATATGTTAATTATGAAAAATATTAAGATAATTTGTTGTCTAATATGCGTTTTATGTATTTTTAAGGTGCGTAATTGCGGCTGGGGTGCCTGGGTTTCCAAAGGGACGGTGCCAATCGCTCTCAGCGCAGGTTTGCATAGTGCGAAGTTGTCTAGGCCACTGTCATTCTTCACAGGTGTCCAGGCGTTGCGCCGGGCAGAAAATGACAGTACGCAGCCAAGTCAGCTGTGAGTAAACGATGGGGGTATTTTTACCCTCTCAGCGAACCAGTGAGGATTCGTCATGTTCAAATTATTGGCAACCACATGCGTCATGTTCAGCCTGTTGCTCGGCGCCCAGTTCAGCGTGGCCTCGCAAATGGAGGCGGGTGTCCACGCCATGCAGTCTCAGTTGAGCGGTAGCTCGGGGACGGTTTCTTGCACCGACACAGAAGAAAGAAAGTAACGCAGTACCCCCGCCCCATCAGCCTGGGGTAGCGCCTGCTCCCGCAATGGGGGCAGGCGTGCCTGGGGTCAAATGACGTAAAACCCATGGGTCCCATCGCGGGCCAGTTGCTCCACCAGACCGAACTCCCAATCCAGATAAGCCTGCATGGCTTCCCTGGGGTTGTCGGTGCCTTCGTACGGCCGGCGGTAGCGGTCGATACGCGGCGAGGCCAAGTGGGTTTCGCCTTCTTCCAGTGGCAGTTGCGCGTTGATCCAGGCGGCGGTGCCGTCTTGCAGCAGGAACACTTGTTTGCCGGTGATCGCTTCGACTTCGGCCACCGCCAGGCGCGCCAGTTGGCTGCTGCCGCAGGTCAGCACATAACGCTGGGCGGCGGGTACCTTGGCCAGGGCCTCGGGCAGTTGCGCACGCAACGCCCACCAGGCGCCGGGGATATGGCGCTTGACGTAGTTGGCGCTGGCGGTGAAGTCCAGCACCACGGTGTCGCCATGGGCGAGCCATTCGGCGAGGGTATGCGGGCTGATCAGTTCGGCCTGGGGCGGCGCGGGCACCGGGGCGACCCAGGCGCCTTTCGCGCTGAAATGCGCTGCCTGCAGGTCATCCAGCACATGCACCTCCCAGCCCAGTTGGGCCAGCCAGGACGCGGACATATTCGCCCGCACGCCATCGTCGTCCGCCAGTACCAGGCGTGCCCCGCGCACGCTGGCGACATGGTCGGTTTCCTGTACCAGCTGGCCGCCCGGTGTGGAGCGTGCGCCGGGCAGGTGGCCGGCTTCGAATTCTTCCGGGGTGCGCACATCGAACAGGTAGGTGGTGCGCGCAGCGTCTTGCTGCCAGGCTTGCAGGTCGGCCAGGGTGGCACGACCGACCCGGGCCTTGTCGGCGACGCGGCGGGCATCGACGGCGGCGATCTGGCGATGTTCTTCCGAGGTCGGGGCAAAGCGCCGCGACTGGCCGTGGGCGAGTGTCTGCCCGGCGAGGGTCCAGCCGATGGTGCCGTTGCGCAGCGCAGACACCGGGTTGGCCACGCCGGCATTGATCAGCGACTGGGTACCGATAATGCTGCGGGTACGCCCGGCGCAGTTGACGATGATGCGGGTGGCCGGGTCGGGCGCCAGTTCGCGCGCGCGCAACACCAACTCGGCACCGGGCACGCTGATGCCGGTGGGGATGCTCATGGTTTGGTATTCGTCGAAACGGCGGGCGTCGAGCACCACCACATCGGCCTGGCTGTCGAGCAGCGCCTGCACTTCTTCAGCGGCGAGGGACGGCGTGTGGCGCTCGCTTTCCACCAGCTCGCCAAAGGCCTTGCTCGGCACGTTCACATCGATAAACAGCTCGCCACCGGCCCGGCGCCAACCGTCCAGGCCACCTTCCAGCAGGCTGACCTGGGTGTAGCCCAGCGCAACCAGGCGTTCGGCGGCACGGGCGGCCAGGCCTTCACCGTTGTCGTAGACGGTGACCTGGGTATCGCGGCGTGGAATGCGCGAATACACCTCCAGTTCCAGCTTGGACAGCGGGATATTCGCCGCGAACAGCGGGTGGGATTCGGCAAACGGCGCTTCTTCGCGCACGTCCACCAGGGCGACTTCTTCACGGTCCAACAGTGCCTGGCGAATCCGGGCAAAGCTACGGGTCGATACGGTGGTCATAGGGCAGGGCTCTTTTCTTTGGACAAATCCCAGATATTCGGGAGGAAGGCGTTGGAATAACCGGAGATAAACAGTTTCTCGCTGCCGTCGGGCTGGTACACCGCACGGCGCACCGCGCCGATATTGGCGCCGTACACATGAATGCTGATCGACACCTGGTCGCTGTGGGCATTGCTCACCTGGTGGATGTCGCCGACCTTGGGAGACACCGCTTCGACCTGGCCCGGCACCAGTTGAATCGGCTGGCCTTCGGCGACCAGGCTGCCGTCGGGTGCGCGTTGGAAGCCTTGGGAGAACTCTGCGCCGCGCAGCATGCCGATCAGCCCCCACACCCGATGGTCGTGGATCGGCGTGCTTTGCCCCGGCCCCCAGACAAAGCTGACGATGCTGAAACGCTGGCGCGAATCGGCATGCAGCAGGAACTGCTGGTAGCGCTCGGGGTCGGGTTGGGCAAATTCATCGGGGAGCCAGTCGTCATGGCTGACCAATTGCGCCAGCAGCTTGCCGCCACGGTGTAACAGGTCGCCTTCCCGTGGATTGCCGTCGATCAATTCCGCCAGGGCGCCTATGAAGGCTCTGAGTCTCTCGGGGTGTCGGGCCTGGGTCATGGCACTTCCATCGTGTGGTCGCAGGGATGGGGTTATCTAAGCATAATGTTTATAGTTAATATGCTATTTTTTAATGATTAGCTTATAGCTGAAGGTAATTTAGAACCGGTCTGAATAGCGTTAGACGTTATCGATTGCAGCACGGGCTATTCACGCCACGTTCCTGCAACTATGCTTCACACACATCTTAATGACTGTTCTCTATGTGCGGCCCAAATGAAAATTGACGATATCGATGCCTTTGTCGAAGTGATTCGTTGCCAGTCCATCAGCCATGCCGCCGAGTCGTTGCAATTGACCCAGCCGGCCATTACCCGCCGCGTGCAGAACTTCGAGCAGGCGCTGGGCGTGGAGCTGTTCGACCGCAACACCAAGCCCCTCAAGCCGACATTGATCGGCACCCGCGTCTATGAGCAGTGCCGGTTGATCCTGCGCGAGATGGATGCCCTGCGCGAGCTGGTGGCCACCGACGCACCGCCCACCGGCCTGCTGCGCCTGGGGGTGCCGCAGACCATCGGCGACGTGGTGCTGCTGGACGCGCTCAAGCACCTGCGCAGCGAATACCCCGACTTGCGTGCCCAGGTCGCCACCGGCTGGGGCAGCCAGTTGGTGGGCAAGATCGAACGCGGCGAACTGGACGCGGCGGCGGCGCTGTTCCCGGCAGGCAAGATCTTCCCGGACAACATCGTCGGCGAGTCCATCGGCAAGATGGAACTGGTGGTGGTCTGCGCCAAGGCCCAACTGCCGAAGAAACCCTGCAAGCTGGCCGATGTGTACCAGAACGGCTGGGTCCTCAACCCGGACGGCTGCGGTTTCCGCGCCGGCTTGCAGCGCACCTTGTCCGATCAGGGCCTGGCCCTGCGGGTCAACCTGGAGACCTTCGGCACCGAACTGCAACTGGGCCTGGTGGCCGACGGCCTGGGCTTGGGCCTGGTGCCACGGCCGTTGCTGGAACGCAGTGCGCACCGTGAGCAGCTGGCGGTGATGCCGCTCAAGGATTTCAAGCCGGTGATGGACCTGTGGCTGATCTACCCGCACTTCCTGGGCAACCTGCAGGGGCCGGTGGATGCGTTTGGCAAGCGGGTGGCGGCGTCGTTGCACAAAGTCCGCGACGCCGCGTAACCCTGTGGGAGGGGGCTTGCCCCCGATGACGGCCTCTGGGCCGACCATTTTTTTGGATTGGACCGGGTACATATCCGTTGCTGCGGTAACGGCGGCTTAGGGTTCCGCCCTGACGGCGGCTCACTTTGGAAAAGCCCCAAAGTAAGCAAAGGGCTCTTGCCCCACCACTCGGCACCTCGCCTAGGCTCGGTGTGCCCGGAATCCGACAGTGGTTTGGGGGGCCTGAGATCAAGATCAAGATCAAGATCAAAAGCAAGATCAAAAGCAAGATCAAGGGCGGCTCGCTTCGCATCGGTGTTAGCGTTGCGGGAGATACTCATGGCCATCGGGGGCAAGCCCCTCTTATCAAACTTAAAATAACTGAATGATTTTAGAGGGTTAGAATTTCACCCTGAAGTCTTGAGTCTTGCCTGAACAATTTCAGGCGACCGCATTCTTGTGGCAAGCCCGCTCGCCACAGTTTGCTGCGCGACAGCGCTGCGTCGAAGAGGTCGTGGGATCTACCACATTTGCCCTGAATTATTGGTAAGGGTTATATGAAAAAAAATAATAATTAGCTTAGATTAAAATGTGCTTTTTATTATTTTTGGCCATCCCCTAGGCTTGCCTGGAAGTCCTTAAGGCCATCCAGGAAGTTTTGCCATGAGCAGCGTCACCTCGATCACCAACCTCACCAGCAATGTTCGCCAGCGCGTTACCCCGCAAGAGTGGGAGGTGCGCGTCAAACTGGCCGCCGCTTATCGCCTGGCCGCTTTGTACAAGTGGACCGACCACATCTATACCCATTTCTCCGCCCGCGTACCGGGGCCGGAGGAGCATTTCCTGATCAACGCCTTCGGGTTGTTGTTTGATGAAATCAGCGCGTCCAACCTGGTCAAGGTCGACCTCGACGGCACTATCGTCGATGACCCTACCGGCCTGGGCATCAACTACGCCGGTTATGTGATCCACAGCGCGATCCACGGCGCACGCCATGACCTGCAGGCGGTGCTGCACACCCACACCCGCGACGGCATTGCGGTGTCGGCGCAGAAGGACGGCCTGCTGCCAATCTCCCAGCACTCCATTGGTTTTTCCGGGCGCGTGGCGTACCACGGGTATGAAGGCGTGGCCCTCGACCTGGACGAACGCGAGCGGCTGGTGGCGGACCTGGGCGACAAAAGCGTGATGATCCTGCGCAACCATGGCTTGTTGACCGCCGGCGTCAGTGTTGAACATGCGTTTGCGCAGCTGCAACAGTTGGAGCGCGCGTGCAATATCCAGGTGGCGGCGCAGGCGGCGGGGAATGCGGAGTTGATCTTCCCGCCGGCCGAAGTGGTGGCGAAAGTCGAACAACAGGCCAAGGTGTTTGCCAGTGGCGAAGGACCGGGGGTGGCGCGGCATTGGAATGCGCTGATTCGGCAGTTGGAGCGCAACGATACCGACTACAAGAACTGATGCCGGGCCAGATGAAGATCAAAATGTGGGAGGGGGCTTACACCCCCTCCCACATGGGTTTTGTGGTGTTCTTGCTTACGCGACCTGTTTGGCCTGCTCGCGTTCAGCAATCAACTGCCGGGTGAGGGGGATCAACCGCTTGCCATAGTCGATCGCATCATTGAGCGGATCAAACCCACGGATCAGGAAGGTGGTGATGCCGAGGTCGTAATAATCGACCAATGCCTCTGCCACCTGTTCGGCGGTCCCCACCAACGAGGTGGAATTCCCCTGCGCCCCCAGCAACCCGGCAATCCCCGTCCACAAACGCTTGTCCAGCCGCGAGCCCTGCGCCGCCGCCGCCAGCAACCGGCGCGAGCCTTCATTCGGCGGTTCACGCCGCACAAAGCCATTCTTTTCGGCCAGCTCGGTGGCCTGTTGCAGGATGCTGTCGGCACGGGCCCACGCCTGTTCTTCGGTCGCGGCGAGGATCGGCCGCAGCGACAGGCTGAAGCGAATCGTGCGCCCATGCCTGGCCGCTTCGGCGCGCACCTGGGTCACGATCTCGCGTACCTGCTCATAGGTTTCGCCCCACAGCGCGTACACATCGGCATGCTTGCCCGCCACTTCAATCGCGGCCTTGGACGATCCGCCAAAGTACAACGGGATATGCGGCTGCTGCGGCGACTTCACCGCGGAGTGGGCGCCTTCGACCTGGTAGTAGGTGCCGGCAAAGTCGAAGGGCTGATCGCTGGTCCATTCCTGGCGGACCACGCTCAGGTATTCATCGGTGCGCGCGTAGCGTTCGTCCTTGCCGATATGGCTGCCATCGGCGCGCAGTTCGCGGTCGTCGCCGCCGGTGATGATATGCACGGCGGTGCGCCCGCCATTGAACACATCGAGGGTGGCGAACTGGCGGGCGGCCAGGGTGGGTTGGGCGAAGCCCGGACGGTGGGCGATCAGGAACTGCAGTTTTTTCGTCACGCTGGCGGCATGGGCGGCGATCAGCGTGCTGTCCGGGCTGTTGGAATGGAACGCCACCAGCGCGCGGTCGAAACCGGCTTCTTCGTGGGCGCGGGCCACGGTTTCCACGTAGTCCGGTTGCAGGGTAGGGCCGCTGCGCGGGTGGATCTCGGAAGCGTGGTGACCGCCGATATAGCCGATGAATTCAATGCTCATGGTCTGTCCTTGTCGAGTAGGGAGTGAGTACCTCCGCCGGGCAGGGGGTCGGTCATGCTCGTCCACGGTAGGGGCCGCGACAGCCGCTGTAAAATGCCGTTTGGTTCTAACCTAATTATTAAAATATAGAATCATATTTAGGTGTTATGATCAGTAAATTGCATTTTTAGCGCGTTGCTGACCCTAGATAACGTTGTGTTTTTGCCGGGCCTGAGGTCTGATGAGCGCCGAAAATGGCACGTCGAAGGTTAAGCAGTGATGCGGGCAGAACTTGCGCAATATGGCGGCATTACCGTCATGATTCCGGCCGCACTGGTGATTGCTGTCTGGTTAAGGTATTCCACGCCGTGGGCATTGCGGGCCTGGATAATAACGCTGGGTATTACTTATTCGATCGTGGCGGCCAGCAAGTTGCTGTTTAAAGGTTGGGGCTTATCCTTCCAGCACTTGGATATTGCTGTAATAAGTGGCCATGCCATGAACACCTGTTTGATGGTCACGGTGGCAACGAGTTTGTTGGCCCGCCAGTTCAACCAGGCCTGGCGTTGGCCGGCGGCGCTGGCGGGGTTAGTGATAAGTATCGGGTTCAGTGCTTATTGTGTCGCGCCTTATATACATCCGCTGAATGAAGCCCTGGCCGGTGCCGCACTGGGTGCGACAGCGGCCAGTGTGTTCCTGTGGCGTATTGATGCCGCGCCCATCAAGGTATCCCCCGTGTTCATCGGCGGCGGGCTGGTGTTTTTGCTGGTCTGTGGGCTGGTGCCCAAGTACAACGCGGAGTGGCTGCTCAACCGCGTCGCAGTGACCCTCTCAGGTGCCGACCAGGCCCATCAGGAGCCTGCCTGGCGCCTGGAAACCGCGCACCGGAAGGCCGAGTAGGTCGCCAGGTCCAGCGCCAGGTTGCTTTCCACCATCAGCGCCAGCAAGGTCGTCTGCGCGTTGAAGCGCCGCGCATTGCCACGGCGCTGCGCGCGTTTCATCTGCTGGAACAGTGCATGGGTGATCTGCTGCGGGGAGCTGCCGCGCAACAGGTCCAGCCAATGGCCGATGACCCGGGTGTTGCGCTGGTACTGCGCGCCCTGCACCGGTTCGGCAAACCCCTCGAACATCCCCGTCAGCCTGCGCAACGCATAGCCGCGTCTCAAGCCCGCCCACAGGCTCATGGCCGCTCCTCGGTGCCGCAGATATTGGCCAGCAGTTCGGCCGTCTTGACCTGCATGAACTGGCTGTCGCCGCGACTTTCCACGCACAGGCACACCGACAACGGGTCACTGACCTGCAACTTGAAGCGCCAATCGGCGAACACCATGGAAAACCCGGCACCGGACGCGTCGCTGTCCAGTGAGTTATCGGCATACAACACCTGCAGGCGTTCGACGACATGGGATGAATCATGCACTTCCACTTGAATATTTCCCGAAGAAGGAAATAGGCCAATACGCTCTACCAATAACTTTGACGTGTTCATGGCCGTCCCCTGTCTGGTGCATTCAAATCGCACTTTATTATGGGACGGTACAAAAATACCGGAATGTTAGTTTTAGTCGGTTAATGCCGGGATTGTTATTTTTTGTCTTGCGCGATAGATGGTCTCGGTTTGTAGGCTGTGGTCATAATTACTCGGTCGTTAGTTGCAACTCATTAAATAAGGTCGTCCCTTTTGCCGAAGAATAAGTGTGCGGTGCGTGGGAGGTTGCCTTGTTCAAAAAGATATTGATTGTGTGCATCGGCAACATCTGCCGCAGCCCCACGGCGGAACACTTGCTGGGGGCCGCACTGACGTCCTCCGGAATCACGGTGAGTTCGGCGGGCTTGGCGGCGTTGCGTGACCATCCGCTGGAACCGACGGCCGGGCAAGTGCTGCAGGAGCATGGACATGTTCCCCGGGCACACAAGGCGCGGCAACTCAGCGTTGAAGCCGTGAGTGAGGCCGACCTGATCCTGGTGATGGAGCAACGGCACATCGACGGCGTGCTCGACCTCGCCCCCGAGGCGCGGGGCAAGGTCTTCCTGTTGGGCAAGTGGCAGCACGATCGCGAGATCACCGACCCCTATCGCCAGGGCAAGCCCGCCTTTGTGCAGGCCTATGCCTTGATCGAACAGGCCGCACAGGCCTGGGCCCAGCGCCTGGCGCGCTGACGCCCCCTCTTTAAACGATTGCAAGGACGAAGACGCGATTTATGTATTCACCCCAGAACGCTTCCCCTGAAAGCCCTCACCGTGACGAGATCGATGTGCTCGGCATGCTCGGCAACCTGATCGATCACAAATGGCTGATCGCCGGGATCACCGGCACCTGCATGCTGATCGGTGCCGCCTACGCGATTCTGGCGGCGCCGGTGTTCCAGGCGAATGCGTTGATCCAGGTGGAGCCGAAGAAGAACGACATGCTCGGTTTCTCCGACGTCAGTAGCCTGCTGGGCAAGGAATCGCCGGCGGTGACCGAGATCGAGCTGATCAAGTCGCGCACCATCATTGGCAAGACCGTCGATACCCTGGCGTTGGACATCACTGTCACGCCGCAGCATTTTCCGTTGATCGGTGGCTTCCTCGCGCGGCGTTATGCGCCTGAACACAAGGGCGATATTGCGCCGCCGCTGTTCGGTTTCAGCCGCTGGTCGGCAGGGGGCGAGGCCCTGGCGCTGAGCCGCTTGAACCTGCCGACGGCGTTGCTCGGGACCACCCTGGTACTGGTGGCCGGCGAGGCCCAGGCCTACACGTTATTTGATGAGGACGGCGTCGAGATCGCCGCAGGAAGCGTCGGCGTGCCGTTTGCCGCCGACGGCGTCGAGGTGCTGGTCAAGGAGCTGCGGGCCAATCCGGGCGCGCATTTCAAGATCGTGCGCAAGCCGCGCCTGGACACGGTGGCCGACTACCAGGACCTGCTCACCGTGATCGAACGCGGCAAGGAGTCGGGCATCATCAGCCTGTCCCTGGAGAGTACGCGCCCGGCCCTGGCGGTGCGGACGCTGAATGAAATCTCCAACCTGTATGTGAAGCAGAACGTCGACCGCACCTCGGCCGAGGCGGCGCAGAGCCTGTCGTTCCTCAATGACCAGTTGCCCCAGGTGCGTCGCGACCTGGAGAAGGCCGAGAACGCCTTGAACCGCTTCCAGACCCGCAGCAAATCCATCGACATCAGCCTCGAGGCCAAGGCCGTGCTCGACCAGGTGGTGGCCCTGGACACCGGCATCTCCGAACTCAAGCTGCAACAGGCCGAGATGGACCGCAAGTTCACCCCCCAGCACCCGGCTTATCGCGCCTTGATCGCCAAGCTGGCGGAACTCAATGCCAAGCAGGCGCAGATGACCAAGCGCGTCGAAGGCTTGCCCACGACCCAGCAGGAATTGCTCAGCCTGACCCGCGACGTGCAAGTGGGCACCGAGATCTACACCCAGTTGCTCAACCGCTCCCAGGAGCTCGACGTAATGCGCGCCGGCACCGTGGGCAACGTGCGTTTGATCGACAGTGCCGACGTCAACCTGGCCAAGCCTGTGGCGCCGCGCAAGGTCATCGTGGTGCTGCTGGCGATGCTGCTCGGCGGCATGCTCTCGGTGGGCATCGTGCTGGTGCGCAGCCTGCTCAACCGTGGCCTGGAAAGCCCGGATGAGATCGAGAAACTCGGCCTGCCGGTGTACGCCTCGATCCCCTTCAGCCTGTTGCAAAAGGCCGAGGAAACCAACGCCGCCAAGGGCCGCTCCGGCGCACCGTCGCTGCTGGCGGTCAATCACCCCCATGACCTGGTGATGGAAGCCATGCGCAGCCTGCGCACCAGCCTGCACTTCGCCATGCTCGAGGCCAGGAACAACCGCCTGATGATCACCGGCCCGAGCCCCGAGGTGGGCAAGACGTTTGTCTCGGCCAACCTGGCGGCGATTGTCGCGCAGTCGGGCCAGCGCGTGCTGTTGATCGATGCCGACATGCGCAAGGGCTACTTGCACAAGATGCTCGGCAAGGCGGTGGAGGCGGGGTTGTCCGACCTGCTCGCCAAGCGCTGTGATCTGCAGGAAGCGATTCACCCGACCGCCGTGGAGCGCTTCGATTTCATCGGCCGTGGGCAGATCCCGCCCAACCCATCGGAACTGCTGATGCACCCCAACTTCGCCGCGTTGCTGGCCGAAGTCAGCGAGCGCTATGACCTGGTGATCATCGACACGCCGCCCTTGCTGGCGGTGACCGATGCCGCGATTGTCGGGCGCCAGGCCGGCACCAGCCTGATGGTCACCCGTTTTGGCGTGAACTCGGCGAAGGAGATCGAGTTGACCCTGCGCCGCTTCCATCAGAACGGCATCGAGCTCAAGGGTGCGATCTTCAATGGTGTGGAAAAACGCCGGTCCGCCAGCTACGGCTATGGCGACTACGGCTACTACAGCTACGCCTATCAGTCCGACAAGGCCTGACGACCATGAGCAAAGTGCTTGAAATGCCGCGCTCGTTGTCGCGACGGTTTCGCCTCAACGTGCTGAGCTACGGCTACACCCAACTGGTGACGCTGGCGGCGCAACTGGTGCTGGTGCCGTTCTTCCTGCACGCCTGGGGCACCGGGCGCTATGCCGATTGGCTGGTGCTCACCGGTATTCCGTCGATGCTCAGCCTGCTGGACCTGGGTGTGGCCCAGGCGTCGGCCACCAGCGCCACGCTGCGTGCGAGCCAGGGCGATGTGCCGGGGGCGCGGCGCAGTGTGCAGACCGCGCTGGCCTTTACCCTGGCGGTGGTCGCGCTGGTGCTGGTATTCGCCCTGACCTTGGGCCAGTGGCTCGACTGGGTGTCACTGCTCGGGCTCAAGACCTTGACCGCCGAGCAGGCCGGCCTGGTGGTGCTGTTCATGTCCGGCTACCTGTGCACGCGCTTGCTGGGTGGGCCGATCGACGCCTGGTTTCGCACCATCGACAGAACCGTCGGCGGCGTCTTCATCATGGCCAACCGCAGGACCCTGGACATTGTGCTGTCCATCGTCGTGCTGCTGCTGGGTGGCTCCGAACTGCAATTGGCCCAGGGCATGTTTTTCAGCCAGGTGCTGTTCCTGGTGCTGGTGACCCTGTTTGTGCGGCGGATTTCACCCTGGCCGCTGCTGGGGCTGGGGTCGGCGTCCTGGGCCGAGTTCCGTGGTATCTGGAAACCGGCGCTGGGCAGCGCGGCGATCCCGCTGGCGCAGGCGATCACCCTGCAAGGCGGCCTGCAAGTGCTCAACCAGATCGCCGGCCCGGCGGTGGTGGTGGGTTACACCATGGCGCGCACCCTGATGCGCCTGATCATCCAGTTGGGCATCACCTGCAGCAACGCCCTGACCCCGGAGATCTCACGGCTGGCCGGGCGCGGCGAGTTCGAACAGGCACGACGCTTTACCCAGCGCGCCAGCTCCCTGGTACTGGGCCTGTGCCTGCTGGTGTATGCCGCGGGGATCTGGGCCGGGCCGCAGGTCATCCTGCTGTGGAGCCATGGCCTGGTGCAGGTCGATCGCCTGTCCTTGGCGCTGATCGGCTCCCATACGATTTTGAATGTGGCCTGGTTCATCCTCGCGGCGATGCTGATTTCCACCAATCGCCACACCCTCACCTCAGTGATCTATGCGCTGAGCAGCGTGGCAGCCTTGCTGCTGTGGCTGGCATGCAAGGAGCGCATCGATCCGCTGCTGGGCGCGTCGCTGTTGCTGTCGCTGCCGGAACTGGTGGTGTTGGTGTACCTGCGGGTGATTCGCGTGGGGGAGGTCGGCCCATGATGCTGTCCCAGGCGCGCCTGACCCTCTACCTGCCGCTGACGTTCTTCGCCTTGCCCCTGGCGCTGAGCAACAACCTCTCGCAACCGGTGGCGTTGCTGCTGTTGCTGCCGTTCGTGGTGTACGCGGCGCGTGGCTTTACCCGCGCGCTGCCATTGCTGGCGCTGGTGGTTGCGTCCAGTGTGTTGCAGGTATTGGTGAGCAGTGGGGCGAACATCTCGCTGTACCAGTTCCTGCGCTCCGGCATTCCGTTTTTCTATTTTGTGCTGCTGCTGGCCGGGTACCGCCATGTGCTGGCCCATGTGGAAACAATCGCCCGGGCCCATAGTGTCAACTACCGGCGCATCCTCGAACGCATCATCTACATCTTCGCCCTTGGCCAGTTGCTGCAGGTCAGCCTGTATGGCGTGGGCATCGACCTGACCAACGCCGCGTCCAAGTCCAGCGACGAAGTCGGGCGGATCATGTTGTTCCCCACCAGCTCGGCGGTGCTGCTGTTTTTCTATGCCTGTTGCCAGCGCAGGATCGGCCTGATGCTGATTCTCGCGGTCACGCTGCTGGCGGCCGGGTCCAAGACCATCCTCGCGGCGATGGCGGTGATGATCCTGTTGTCGGCGATTACCCAGCGCAAGCTCAAGTCGTTGGCGGTGCTGGTGGTGGCCATCGGCGCGCTGGGCACGCTGACGTTCTATGCCAGCCCCTTGGCGGTGTCGCGCTTTGCCACTTACCTGTTCGAGGAGAAGGGCGAGGACGTGACCCGTGCGTTCGAGATCGCCCATGCCAAGGAATCGTTTCTCGACAACCCGGCCACGGTGTTCCTGGGCAATGGCCTGGCCAAGCAATTGACCCCCGGCGTGCCCACCAATGACGAGCGCTGGTTCGAGAACTCCAAGTTCGATATCGAGAACGGCTACTGGGGCGTGACCGCCAAGCTGGGGGTGCTCGGCGTGGCGCTGTTCTGCCTGCTGTTCAGCGGTTTGCCGCGCAGCCCGGTATCCCTGGCCGTGGTGGCGATCCTGCTGATTTTCTCGTTCAAGACCAGCTACCAGTTCTTCACCACCTTCGATGGCAGCTACCTGCTGGTGTGGTCGATGTTCATCGGCCTGCTCAACAAGGCTGCGCCTGCCCGCCAGGCGGTTTACCCCAATTACTTACTGAAACAGGCTGGATCATGAACGCACCTGCTAGCCCCATCAGGGCCGGGATACTGACGTACCACTTCAGCGAAAACTTCGGCGCGGTGCTGCAAGCCTATGCCTTGCAGCGCTGGTTGCAGCAACAGGGCTTGCAGGTAAGCCTGATCAACTACCACCCGGCCTACGTGGAGGATGGCAGCGAGATCCGCCAGCTGTTCAACCCGCGCCAGCTCAAGGCCAACCTCAAGGCCCTGTACCTCAAGGCCCTGGCGTTGAAAACCCGGGTGCTGGGGCCGAATGCCCAGTCGCGCCAGTTCGAGGCGTTCAAAACGCGCTTCCTGAATATCCAGGTGCCGCGTTACGCCCACGCCCACCAGCTCCACCAGGCGGTGGCCGGCCAGCAGTTGCTGGTGGCCGGCAGCGACCAGATCTGGAACCCCTCGGGCCAGACCGGCCTCGACCCGGCGTACTTCCTGGCCTTCGACTGCGACAAGGCGATCCGGCGCATCTCCTACGCCGCGAGTTTCGGCAAGGAATACCTGGAGCCGCAGTACCATGCCGAAGCCGAGGGTCTGCTCAAGCAACTGTCGGCGATCAGTGTGCGCGAGGAGAGCGGGGTGAGCATCGTGCAGCAGGTCTCGGGGCTGGCTGCCCAGTGCGTGCCGGACCCGACGCTGCTGCACCGCGACTATTCGGCGCTGCTCGCCACGTCCACCCAGACCCGCACCGGCCACGTGTTCTGCTATGCGCTGCGCACCGGCGTGGGCGTGCGCGAAGTGGCCCAGGCGCTGTCGCGGCAGGTGGCCGGGCCGATTGTCTCGCCGTACAACGCGCACCGGCGCTGGCGGCAGATCGGCGAGACCGTACAGGTGGGCCCGCAGGATTGGCTCAAGTTGCTCAAGGAGAGCGCCTACGTGGTGACCAACTCCTTCCACGCCACGGTGTTCGCGATCATTTTCGAGAAGCCGTTTATCGCCGTGGGGTTGCCGGGCAACAAGGCCTCGCTGAACGCCCGTGTGCGCAACCTGCTGGAGAAGCTGGAGCTGTCGCAACGCTTCCTGCCGGCAGACGATGCCGACCAGGTGCACGCCTTGATCGCGGCGCCCATCGACTGGGTGGCGGTGCGGGCCCGGCGCCAGGCCCTGCAACAGGTGGGCGAGCGCTACCTGTTGGAACAACTGGCGGCGCTGCGGTCATGAGCGACTTCGCGCAACTCAAGTACGTCGACACCCTGCCGCGCAGCAACAAGGCGCGCCGGCTGTTGTGGGGCATCGTCTACCAGCTGCTGTTTCGTCCCACGCCGCGCTGGATGCTGCACAACTGGCGGCGTTGGTTGCTGCGCTGCTTTGGCGCCAAGGTCGGCGTGGGCTGCCGCATCGCGCCCACGTGCAGCATCTGGGCACCGTGGAACCTGGAGATCGGCGACTACACCGCCATCGGCGATGGGGTCGATGTGTACGCCATGGCCAAAATCACCCTGGGCTCCAAAGTCACCATCAGCCAGCGCAGCTTCCTGTGCACCGGCAGCCACGACACCCGCAGCCTGCTGCGGCCCTTGGTGACTCGCGAGATCGTGATCAAGGACCACGTGTGGGTCGCCGCCGAGGCCTTTATCCACCCCGGTTGCGTGCTGGAGGAGGGCTGCGTGGTCGGCGCGCGCTCGGTGGTCACGGCCAGCCAGCCGGCCTGGATGATTTGCGTCGGTGCGCCGTGCCGCCCCCTCAAAACGAGAGACATCGCACTATGAAACAGGTGAAACCCATGATGGATAAGGCATGGAAGTTGATGTATTTCGTCAGCGAGTTCTTTCGCGACATGCTCACGTTTATTCGCCACAACGGTTATTCGCCGTTGGAAAGCCGCAACAAGAAGCTGTTCTACAAAATCCTCATCGAAACCCACACCGTGGAAAAGGGCCTGTCCCTCAAGGAACCCAAGCCGCTGTTCGGCAAGGACAAGATCAACGGCATCATCCATATGCTCAACGAATACGACCGCACGTATTCGGCGCTGCCGGTGGAGATGGCCCTCGGCGCGTTCCAGGGTTACCTCGAGCTGCACCGCACCCTCGGCATCAGCGATGACTTCGTGTTTTACCTGGATGCCTATGTGGAGCACCTCAAGCGCGACGGCACCGCCGGCAGCGGCGGTATCAAGCGTGCAGCGCCGTGGCTGGGCAATGGCGGGCTGGATGCCAAGGCGTTCCTGCAATCGCGCTCCAGTTGCCGCATGTTCCAGGCCGGCAAGATCGACAGTGGCCTGCTGACGTCCCTGGTGGAATTGGCGCAGTCGTCACCCTCGCAATGCAACCGGCAGTCGTCGCGGGTGCATGTGTATCAGGACCGTGCGGTGATCGCGCAGCTGCTGGAGCTGCAAGGCGGCTCGCGCGGGTTTGCGCAGTCGGTGGACAACCTGTTTGTGGTCACGTCCGAAGTCACCGCCTGGGGCGGCGCGGGGCAGCGCAACCAGCTTTACATCGACGGTGCGTTGTTTTCCATGGGCCTGCTGCTGGCCTGCCACGCCAATGGCCTGGGTGCGTGCCCGCTGAACCTGGCGATCCTCAATTCGGTGGAAAAGAAGATCCGTGGCATCGGCGCCATCCCGGCCAGCGAGCGGTTGATCATGATGATCGCCGTGGGGCTGCCCCTGGAAAGCCACTTCCGGGCCGCGCGTTCACCGCGCCGGCTCACCACCGAAGTCCTGCAGATGCACGGTGGCTGATATGAAGCGCGAAACCGTCAGTGTGATCATCCTCACCTACAACGAAAGCCTGCATATCGCCCGGGCCATCGAGTCGGTACGGGCCTTCAGCGACGAAGTGCTGGTGGTCGATTCGTTTTCCACCGACGACACCTGCGACATCGCCCGGCGCCATGGCGCGCTGGTGGTGCAGCACGCCTTCGTCAACCAGGCCAAGCAGTTCCAGTGGGCGCTGGATCACCTGCCGATTACCGGCAACTGGACGATGCGCCTGGACGCCGACGAAGTCATCGAGGCCGACCTTGCCGCCGCGATCAATACCCGGCTGCCGACCCTGGCCCGGGACATCACCGGCATCAACTTCAAGCGCAAACATATCTTCATGGGGCGCTGGGTGCGCCATGGCGGCCGCTACCCGTTGAAGATGCTGCGGCTGTGGCGCACCGGCCAGGGGCGCATGGAGGACCGTTGGATGGACGAGCACATCTCGGTCGCCGAGGGCCGCACCATCACCCTCGACGGCGGGTTTGCCGACCATAACCTGCATGACTTGACCTTCTTCACCCACAAGCACAACCAGTACGCCACCCGCGAAGCGATTGAAGTGCTTAACGCGCGGCTGGGGCTGTTTGCGATACGCGATGAACTGCATGCCGGGCAGAGTTCGTTCCAGGCCAAGGCCAAGCGCCTGGTCAAGAACCGCGTGTACAACCGCGTGCCGTTCACCCTCAGTTCCACCGCGTATTTCCTGTGGCGCTACATCATCCAGCTGGGGTTTCTCGATGGCCGCAGCGGCCTGGTCTATCACCTGCTCCAGGGCTATTGGTACCGCTTTCTGGTGGGCGCCAAAGTGCTCGAACTGGAAACCGCGATTGCGCACTTAAACGATAAGGAAGCCATTGTCCGGGAACTCTCAAAGTTGACCGGCCATAACTTGAACCTGCCCACACCGAAGTAACTGAGCGTTTTTAACAAACACCCAAGTCTGGGTGTCGGCCTTCGCTCGCCTATCAATTGGGAGACAGACATGAATAAAGTCGCGCTTATTACCGGGATCACCGGTCAGGATGGCTCGTACCTGGCCGAGCTGCTGCTGGAAAAAGGCTATACCGTGCACGGCCTCAAGCGCCGTTCTTCGTCGTTCAATACCCAGCGCATCGATCATATTTACCAGGACCCCCAGGCCCTGCGTAAAAACCTGATCCTGCACTATGGCGACCTGGCGGATTCGTCGAACCTGACGCGTATCATCCAGCAGATCCAGCCCGATGAAATCTACAACCTCGGCGCCCAATCCCATGTGGCGGTGAGCTTCGATTCGCCGGAATACACCGCCGATGTGGATGCCCTCGGCACCTTGCGCATCCTCGAGGCGATCCGCCTGCTGGGCCTGGAAAAGAAGACCCGTTTCTACCAGGCCTCGACCTCCGAGCTGTACGGGCTGGTGCAGGAAACCCCGCAGAAGGAAACCACGCCGTTCTACCCGCGTTCGCCCTATGCGGTGGCCAAGCTGTACGCCTACTGGATCACCGTGAACTTCCGCGAAGCCTATGGGCTGTATGCGTGCAACGGCATCCTGTTCAACCACGAGTCGCCGCGTCGCGGTGAAACCTTCGTGACGCGCAAGATCACCCGCGCCCTGAGCAACATCGCCCTGGGCCTGGAACAGTGCCTGTACATGGGCAACATGGATGCACTGCGCGACTGGGGCCATGCCAAGGACTACGTGCGCATGCAGTGGATGATGCTGCAACAGGAACACCCCGAGGACTTTGTCATCGCCACCGGTGTGCAGTATTCGGTGCGCGACTTTATTCGCTGGTCGGCGGCGGAGCTGGGGCTGCATCTGCGCTTTGTCGGCGAGGGCGTGGAAGAGGTGGCGGTGGTCGAGCGGATCGACGGCGACCTGGCGCCGGGCATCCTGGTGGGCGATGTGATTGTGCGCGTCGATCCGCGTTACTTCCGCCCGGCGGAAGTCGAGACGCTGTTGGGCGACCCGTCCAAGGCCAAGCGCCTGCTCGGCTGGGTGCCGGAAATCAGCGCCCAGGAAATGTGCGCGGAGATGGTCCGCGAAGACCTCAAGGTCGCCCAGCGCCACGCCTTGTTGCGCCTGCACGGGCATGACGCACCGATTGCCGTGGAGAACTGAGCATGGCACGTGACTTTGATGCGCGGATCTTCGTGGCCGGCCATCGCGGCATGGTCGGCTCGGCCATCGTGCGGCGCCTGTGGGCCTTGGGCTACACACAGTTGCTCACGGCCGGTCGTGACGAACTGGACCTGCTCGACCCGGCCGCGGTGCAGGCGTACTTCGCCCGGCACCGTGTGGACCAGGTGTACCTGGCGGCCGCCAAGGTCGGCGGGATTCACGCCAACGCAACGTACCCGGCCGATTTCATCTACCAGAACCTGATGATCCAGGCCAACGTGATCCACGCCGCCCACAGCCATGGCGTGGAGAAGCTGTTGTTCCTGGGCTCGTCCTGCATCTACCCGGTGCATGCCCCGCAACCGATGATCGAAGCGGTGTTGCTCGACGGCGCGCTGGAACCCACCAACGAACCCTACGCGGTGGCCAAGATCGCCGGGATCAAGCTGTGCGAAAGCTACAACCGCCAGCATGGCCGCGATTACCGCAGCGTGATGCCCACCAACCTGTACGGGCCGGGCGACAACTACCACCCGCAGAACAGCCATGTGATCGCCGCCTTGCTGCGGCGCTTCCATGAGGCGACCCAGCGCGGCGATGAGGAAGTGGTTATCTGGGGCAGTGGCAAGCCACGGCGCGAGTTCCTGCATGTGGATGACATGGCGGCGGCCAGCGTGCATGTGATGGAGCTCAGCCAGGAACGCTACCGCGAGCAGACCCAGCCGATGCGTTCGCATTTGAACGTCGGTACCGGGGTGGATTGCACCATCGCCGAACTGGCCCAGGCGCTGGTGCGGGTCACCGGCTTCAAGGGGCAGTTGCGCTTTGACGCGAGCAAGCCCGACGGAGCACCGCGCAAGCTGCTGGATGTGAGCCGGATCAATGCCCTCGGCTGGGAAGCCTATGTGCCGCTGGAAGAGGGCCTGCGCGACGCCTACAACGCTTACCTCGCGGCCCTCGAACAGCCTCGGGGCCACTGATGAAGATCCTCCTGTACGGCATCAACTACAGCCCGGAGCTCACCGGCATCGGCAAGTACAGCGGTGAACAGGCGCGCTGGCTGGCAGGCCAGGGCCATGAGGTGCGAGTGGTGACGGCGCCGCCGTATTACCCGCAGTGGCAGGTGGGCGAGGGCTATTCGCCGTGGCGCTTTCGCACCGAGCAGGACGACGGCGTGACGGTGATTCGCTGCCCGCTGTATGTGCCACGCCAGCCCACGGCGTTGACGCGCCTGCTGCACCTGATGAGCTTTTCCGCCAGTTCGTTTTTGGCGGTCATGGGGCACTGGCGCTGGAAACCGGACCTGGTGATCCTGGTGGTGCCCACGCTGTTTTGTGCGCCCCAGGCACTGTTGTTGGCCAAGCTGAGTGGCGCGCGCTCGGTGCTGCATATCCAGGATTACGAAGTGGACGCGATGTTCGGCCTCGGCATCGGTGGCGGCTCCCTTGTGCGGCGCCTGGCGTTTGGGCTTGAACGCTGGCTGTTGCGGCGCTTTGACCGGGTCTCGACGATTTCCAGCGGCATGCTCGACAAGGCCCGGGGAAAAGGCGTGAACGGCAAGCGCCTGCTGTTCTTTCCCAATTGGTCGGAGACCGCCCGCTTTCGCCAGGTGCCCCGCAGCCCCGGGCTGCTGCAGCGCCTGGGTGTGGCGCCGGGCCAAAGGGTGTTGTTGTACTCCGGCAATATCGGCGAGAAGCAGGGCCTGGAACTGATCCTCGACGCTGCCCAGGCCTATGCCGATCGCCCGGAGCTGGTGTTCCTGATCGTCGGCCAGGGCACCGGCAAGGCCCGCTTGCTCGAGCGTGTACAGCGCGATGGCCTGCGCAACGTGCTGTTTGCGCCGTTGCAGCCCTACGAGGATCTGCCGGTGCTGCTGGCCTCGGCCGACGTGCACCTGGTGATCCAGAAGCGCGGGGTGGCGGACGCGGTGCTGCCTTCCAAGCTGACCAATATCCTCGCGGTGGGCGGCCACGCCATCATCACCGCCGACCCCGGCACCACCCTCGGCCGCCTGTGCGAGGAACACCCGGGCATTGCGGTGCTGGCTGAACCGGAGTCCGTCGCCGCGCTGAACACCGGGATCGAGCGGGCACTGGCATTGCCTGCGCGCAATGAGGTGGCGCTGAACTACGCCAAGGAGTTCCTCGACAAGGAACGTATTCTGCAACGCTTTATGGCACAGGTCTGATGGGTATGTGGCTTGATTTACCGACCTTCAATACGGTCGTGGCATCGACGCCGCTGGTGGCGATCGACCTGGTGGTGAGAAACGCCCGTGGCGAGGTCCTGCTGGGCCTGCGCGTCAATCGGCCGGCCTATGGTTTCTGGTTCGTGCCCGGCGGGCGTATCCAGAAAAACGAACACCTCGACAACGCCTTCCGGCGCATCACCCGCGACGAACTGGGACACCCGTTCGAGCGCGGCGAGGCGCGGCTGATGGGGGTGTACGAGCACTTCTACGACGACAGCGTGTTCGCCAACGCCGGGGCCGGGCCGGACACCCATTACGTGGTGCTCGGCTATTGCCTGGACCTGGGCGAAGGCCAGACCCTGCAACCGCCCACGGAGCAACACCAGCATTACCGCTGGTGGTCCGAGGACGAACTGCGCATCAGCCCGCGGGTGCATGAACACACTCGCGCCTATTTCTGACTCTCTCTCCCGAGGACGCTCTCATGTTGTTACCGGTGATCATGGCAGGCGGTTCGGGGTCGCGCCTGTGGCCGCTTTCGCGGCAGCTGAACCCCAAGCAGTTCCTGCGCCTGACCGACGCGCACCTGTCGATGCTGCAGCAGACCATCACGCGGCTGGAAGGCGCCAACGTCGCGCTGCCGCAGTTGATCTGCAATGAGCAGCATCGCTTCCTGGTGGCCGAGCAATTGCGCCAGTTGGGCATGGAACAGGCCAGCATCCTGTTGGAACCGGTGGGGCGCAACACGGCGCCGGCCATCGCGCTGGCGGCGTGCAAGGCGCTGGCCGAGCACCAGGACCCGATCCTGCTGGTGCTGGCGGCGGACCATTTGATCGAAGACATCCCGGCGTTTCATGCCAGCCTGGAAGTGGCGCTGCCGCTGGCCCGCGACGGCAAGCTGGTGACCTTCGGGATCACGCCCACCTGCGCCCATACCGGCTACGGCTATATCGAACAAGGCGCGGCGGCGGGCGAGGGCGGTTATCGGGTCAAGCGCTTTGTGGAGAAGCCGGACGCCGCCACCGCTGCGGCGTACCTGGCCAGCGGCGGGTATTACTGGAACAGCGGCATGTTCATGTTCCGCGCCAGCCGGTACCTGGAGGAGCTGGAGCGCTTCCAGCCGGCGATCCTCGAGGCCTGTCGCGTGGCGCTGGAGGGCGGCAGCCAGGATCAACCCTTCACCCGCGTGCATGCCGCGACCTTTGCCGCGTGCCCGGACGATTCCATCGATTACGCGGTGATGGAAAACACCCATGACGCGGTGATGGTGCCGTTGCAGGCCGGCTGGAGTGATATCGGCTCGTGGTCGGCGTTGTGGGAGGCCAGCGAAAAAGATGCCAGCGGCAATGTGATACGCGGCGACGGGCTGAGCCTGGACACCCGTGACACCTACGTCCACGCCGACAGTCGGCTGGTGGCCACGGTGGGGGTGCAGGACCTGATCATTGTCGAGACCAAGGACGCGGTGCTGGTGGCCCACAAGGACCAGGTGCAGCAGGTCAAGGGCATCGTCGACCTGCTCAAGCAGGCCGGGCGCCATGAGCATCTCAACCACCGCGAGGTGTATCGGCCATGGGGCATGTACGACTCGGTGGACAACGGCCAGCGCTATCAGGTCAAGCGCATCACGGTGAAGCCGGGGGCCAAGTTGTCGGTGCAGATGCACCACCATCGCGCCGAGCACTGGATCGTGGTCAGCGGTACGGCGCGGGTGACCAATGGCGAACAGACTTACCTGGTGTCGGAAAACCAGTCGACCTATATCCCCATCGGCCAGGTGCACGCCCTGGAAAACCCGGGGGTGATCCCGCTGGAGTTGATCGAAGTGCAGTCGGGCTCTTATCTGGGCGAAGACGATATTGTGCGCTTCGAAGACAAGTACGGCAGGGCCTGAGGTTTTCCGACAATTAATAACGTTTTTAATAACTTTACCGGGCGCAATGCATTGAAGGCCGGGGCTTGCCGGGAAAACGTTATTTTCAACTAAGTCGGCTGAATATTATCTGTCTGGTGTGCTGTTTAGTTGAATGGCACTATCGGTTTGCCTGCTCACTGATGATAAGGAGTCTGAAATGAGAAAATCACTGGCTATTCTGGTACTCAGTGTCTTGAGTACCTCGGCGATGGCCGACGAGTTGCCGTTGGGGCTTGATACCACAGTGGCCGGAACCGTTACGGTGGGGCAAACGTTGTTGGTCGGCACTGCCCTGGTTGCCGGTGTTGCCGCTGTTTCCAACAGCGGCGGCAGCTCCAATGGCGGCACCACCACGGGTACTACCGGCACCACCGGCACTACGGGTACCAGCAACTAGTCGTACACCTTCCGCTTTTAAGACCGCTTGGAATCCCCGCCCAAGTGGTCTTTTTTTCTTGTCGTCTATCGCGAGTGTCCTAGCACTATGATGCGTATTTTTTCTATTGCAGCCGTGGCCGCTGCATTATTGCAAGGCTGCATGTTTGCCCCGGGTCAATCTATGGATACGGCCGCCCTGACCGAAGAGGGCGGGCCTGAAAACAGTCGCGTGGATTTAATTCCGATCACCCCAAAGTTATTGGCCATGGACGCGGCAAGTCATGTGCCTTATTCCATTCCAGCAGAACTCTTGAGTTATAAACCCGGGCCGTATTTGATCGGCGCCAATGACGCGCTGTATATCACGGTGTGGGATCACCCTGAACTTACCGCGCCGTCCGGCCCGCAGCAGCAGATCGATGCCAACGGTCGCCTGGTCAGCCCCGAGGGCAACCTGTTTTATCCCTACGTCGGCGAGGTGGTTGCCAAGGGTCGCAGCATTGAAGCGCTGCGCAGCGAGATCACCGACAAGCTGCGCCAGTACATCGACAGCCCCCAGGTGGATGTCAGCGTGTTGCGCTTTGCCAGCCAGAAAGTGGTGATCAGCGGCGCGGTGCTCAAGGCCGGGCCGGTGCCCCTCACCACCATTGCCATGAACGTCAGCGAGGCCCTCGGCGCCGCCGGTATCGACCCGATCAACGCCGACCTGTCGAACCTCACCCTCACCCGTGGCGGCAAGCGCTACACCCTGGACCTCGACACGCTCAACCTTGAGCAGTCGCGCCTGAATGACATCTACCTCAAGGACGGCGACCAGCTGTACCTGGCCTACAACGACCGCAAGCGCATCTACGTGATGGGCGAGGTGATGCAACCCCGCGCGCTGAGTTTCAAGACCCGCAGCATGAACCTCTCCGACGTGCTGGGTTCAGTGGGCGGGGTCAACCAGAACACCTCCAACGCCGATGCCATCTACGTGATTCGCGGCGCGCAGAACATCGATGTGGAACCGGCCAAGGTGTTCCAGCTGGAAGCCGGCTCTCCATCGGCCATGGCCCTGGCCACGCGTTTTGATGTGCAGCCCCAGGACGTGGTGTTTGTCGGCCCGGCGAATATCACGCGCTGGAACCGCTTTATCAGCCAACTGGTGCCGTCCGCGTCGATCATCGGCATTGGTGCATCCACCCAGAACAACCTGAGCGAAGCCAGCAGCCGATAGGGTGGTACCTGCGTGAACAGTCTGAAAATCGGTACGTACGCAGGGTTGGCGTGGCTGTTGGCTGGCTGCAATCCGCTGATGCAGGCCTCGCTGGATACCTTCAGGGCTGCCGTCGGCGGGCCGCCGCCGCTGGTGTTGAGCCAGGCCCAGGTGGATGCGGTGCCGTTCCCCCAGATCAAGGTCACCACGGTGTCCGGCGCAGGGGTAATGGCGCTGATCCGCCAGCGTGACGACCTGCAGTTCTGGGTGGCATCCGGCAAACAGGTGCTGCTGCTGCGCGACGGTCTGGTGGTGCGCACGGTGGGCCTGGGCACTGACCTGGATGGCACGCGCTGGCAAGGCCGGTCACCGTTCCAGCAAGGGTTGCATCGTGTCCCGGACGGCTATCGCAGCACGCGCCAGATTGACGTGGTCGACGGCTATCGCCTGGGCGTTACGGTCAACAGCCGCATGACGCGCCAGGGGCTGGAGAGCGTCGAGATTCTCGACAAATCCTATGCCTTGCTGCGGGTGGATGAAGACATCGAGGCCGCCGGCTTTCACGCGCGTAACCGTTACTGGGTCGACCCCGGCGACGGTTTTATCGTGCAGAGCGAGCAGCACCTGACGCCCGACCTGACGCTCACCATTACCCAACTGCAACCGACCCGCAAGGATGCCCCATGATGCTGCGAAAATTGGCCGCGCTGGTGCTGTTGTGCAGTGGCGCCAGTGTGTCCCTGGCGGCGATGACCGTCAGTGGCGAGGTGCGCAATCCGGGGCCTATCCCCTTGGCGCCCGAGGCGCGCTTGCTGGATGTGATCACCGCGTCGCAACCGGATGCCCAGGGCTATTGGCTCGGTGCGGCCTGGCTGCGCCAACCCTTGCTGGCACAGCAGGCACGGCTCAAGGCCGGTGTGCTGTTTGACCTGCAAACCCTGCAGCGTGCGGCGTTGGCGGCCGGTCGCGAAGGTCGCGCGCATGCGGCGGCTCGGCTCTATCAACAGGTGCAGGCCTTGCCGGTGACCGGCCGCCAACGGGCGATGCTGGATCCGGTGGCGGTGGAAGTCGGCTTTGCGCCGAACCCGCTGGTCAGTGAGGGCGACCGCCTGGTCTATCCGCCGAGGCCGCACAGCGTGCGCGTGGTGGGGGCCGTCGCCGCAGCCTGCACGTTGGCATTCCAGCCGATGCAGCGGCCCCTCGATTACCTCCACGCCTGTCCGGCCCTGGCGGAAGCGGACCGCGATTACCTGTGGCTGATCCAGCCCGACGGCCATGTCACGCGCCTGGGTATCGCGGCATGGAATCGCGAGGAGGGCACGCCTCCCGCGCCGGGCAGCACGTTGCTGGTACCGATCCGCAGCGACGACCTGGACCCGCTCACCCCCGAGCTCAATCAGCAACTGGCCGAGTTTCTTGCCACCCAACCCCTGGCCGAGGTCACGCCTTGAAATTATGTATTGCAGCCGTGCTGCTGGTGCCCTGTGGCGTCGCCCATGGCGATCCCCGTTACACCCAAAGCGATTTCGGCGGCGTCGGGCTGCTGCAAACCCCCACCGCCCGCATGGCGCCCGCCGGCGAACTCAGCGTGAATGCCAACCGCACCGAACCCTACAGCCGCTACAGTTTTTCGGCGCAACCCCTGGACTGGCTGGAGGGCACCTTTCGCTACACCGCGATCACCAACCGCCCCTATGGCGCCGAGTCCTTCAGCGGCGGCCAGAGCTATAAGGACAAGGCCGTCGACGCCAAAGTGCGCCTGTATCAGGAAAACCACTGGCTGCCCGAGGTGGCGCTGGGGTTCATGGACCTGGGTGGCACCGGGTTGTTTTCCAGCGAGTACCTGGTGGCCAACAAGCGCTACGGTGACGTGGATTTCAGTGCCGGCATCGCCTGGGGGTACCTGGGCAGTCGCGGTGATTTCGGCAACCCGTTGGGCGCCTTGGATGATCGTTTCAACCAGCGGCCCACCGCCGAAGGGTCCGGCAGTTTTTCCAACGGCTACTTTCGCGGCCGGCCCGCGTTGTTCGGCGGGATTGCCTATCAGACGCCCTGGGCACCGCTGAGCCTCAAGCTGGAGTACGAGGGTAACGACTATCAGAACGAACCCCGCGACAACAACCAGCGCCAGGACTCGCCCATCAACCTTGGCCTGGTCTACAAGCTGGCCGACTCCATCGATGTGAGTGCCGCCTGGGAACGTGGCAACACCGCCATGTTCGGCATCACCCTGCACACCAATTTCGTCAGCCGCAAAGCCCCGGTAAAAACCTACGACCCACCGGCCCCCAAGCTGCCTGCCAGGGCCCCGACCACACCGATGGACCAGGTGGATTGGGCCGCCGTATCCCGGCGCCTGCACGATAATGCCGGCTACAACGTGCAGCGCATTACCCAGCGCGGGCCGGAATTGTTGGTGTACGGCGAACAGCAGCGCTACTTCTACAGCGCCAAGGCGGTGGGCCGCGCCAGTCGGATTCTCGATAACAGCGTGAATGACCAGATCGATTGGTTCACCCTGGTGAGCGAGCGCTACGCCATGCCGATCGAAGAAACCAGCGTGCCGCGCGAGACCTTTCGCGAGGTGGTCAACCACCGCGAGGACCTGCAGAACCTGCATCGCCAGGTCGAGGTCAATCGCGCCAGCAACCGCAGCCAGACAGTGCTGTACACCCAGCCACCCAAACCCTTCACCTATGGTGTGGGGCTGGGCTACAAGCAGAACGTCGGCGGGCCGGATGGCTTGCTCTACCAGGTGTCCGCCGACCTCGACGGCGAGTATCGTTTCACCCGCAATACCTGGTGGAGCGGCCTGCTCAGCGTCAACCTGCTGAACAACTACGACGGGTTTACCTACGATGCGCCCAGTGGCTTGCCCCGGGTGCGGACCGACCTGCGCCGGTACATGACCACCTCCGATGTGACCCTGCCGACCTTCCAGCTCAACCATGCGCAGCAGTTGGACCAGGACCTCTACGGCATGGTCTACGGTGGTTTGCTGGAGTCGATGTACGCCGGTGTCGGCAGTGAAGTGCTGTACCGCCCCATGGGCCAGCGCTGGGCGTTGGGAGCCGACCTGAACTACGTGCGCCAGCGCGGTTTCGAGCAGGATTTCAGCTTGCGCGATTACCGCACCGTCACCGGGCATATCACCGGCTATACCGATCTGCCCTTCAACATTCAGGGCGCCTTGAGTGTGGGGCGCTACCTGGCCAGGGACTGGGGCGCGACCCTGGACCTATCGCGGGAATTCAACAATGGTGTGCGGATTGGCGCGTGGATCACCCGCACCACTGCATCCAGCGCAGAGTACGGCGAAGGCAGCTTCGACAAAGGCCTGTACCTGTCCATTCCGTTCGATGAGTTGATGAGCCTGTCGACGATGCGGCGCGCCAACCTGGTATGGGCACCGCTGACCCGCGATGGCGGCGCTCGCTTGAACCGCGCCTACTCACTGCATTCGATGACCGATGGGCGCGACAGTGAGCTGTTCTACAAGAACATCGACAAGATCACTGAATAGATCCCGCTACCTCTTCGACGTAGCGCTGTCGCGCAGCAAACTGGGACCTTTGTGGTGAGCGGGCTTGGCGAAGCGTCGCACCGCCCGCGTTGGGGTGCGAAGCGCCCCTGATGAAGACGAATGCGGTGTATCAGGCACTCCTCTGGGCCTGGTTTTGGGGCTGCCGCGCAGCCCCTCCCACATTTGAACTGTATTGATTGCCGGCTATCAGTAGATGTCCTTGGACAGCAGCGTAAACGGCGTCTTCAGCAGAATCTTGATGTCCAGCCACAGCGACCAGGTGTTGATGTAGCGCAGGTCGATGTCGACGCGCTGTTGCATCTTTTCCAGGGTCTCGGTCTCGCCCCGGCAGCCATTGACCTGGGCCAGGCCGGTGATGCCGGGTTTGATCCGATGGCGGGCCATGTAGGCGCGGATTTTCCCCGAGTAGTAGTCGTTGTGTGCAATCGCATGGGGGCGTGGGCCGACCAGTGCCATGTGGCCTTGCAGCACGTTGAACAGCTGCGGCAATTCGTCGATGGAGGTGCGCCGGATAAACCGGCCGACCGGCGTAATGCGCGAATCGTTGCGACTGGCCTGGCGTACCTCATGGTCGTCATGCACACGCATGGAGCGGAATTTCCACACCTTGATCACCTCGCCATTCCAGCCGTGGCGGTCCTGCTTGAAGATCACCGGGCCGGGGGACGTCAGCTTGATCAGCAGGGCGACCAGCAGCAGCAGCGGGCTCAGCACGATGATTGCCAGAGCCGCCAGGCTCTTGTCCAGCAGCGACTTGCTCAGCGCCGCGGTGGGGCGGCTGGTCAGCGGGCTTTCGTTGAGGTAGATCGCCGGCAGTCCATCCACTTCGGCCACGCAATGGTTGAGCAGCAGCATGTTATTGAGGTCGGGCACCCAGATCACATCCACGCTGATCTCCAGCAGGTTGAGGTACAACGCCTCAATGTGGGTGGCGTCCTGCAATGAATGGGTGATGTAGAGCCGACGGATGCCGTGTTGCCGGATCAATTGGGGCAGTTGCGGCAGCTCGCCGAGGATCTGCGCTTGCGCATCCTCGATCGCCTCGGCACGGCTGCCGACCAGACCCACCAGGGGCGAGCGTTTTTGCCGTGAGAGGGTCCTGGCCAGGTCCACCGCAAGCTTGCCAGTGCCCACGATCAATGATTTTTGGCGTTCGTGAAGTTGGCGGTGGTAATACCGGGACAGGCTGTGCAGCGGTATGTAACACAATGCCAATAACGGGTAACTGACCGCCGCCCAGAGTAATAAGGTTTCCACAGGGAACAGTGCGCTGGCATTACAGGCTACGCCCACGGCAAACAATATACCCATGGTTAACAGCCAGCCCATGAACAAGCGTCCAAGGCCCACGGCATAATCATCTTTCTTGCTGTAGACATCGCACAAGGTATACGCCGGGAGAGAGGCCAATATCGTAAAGGCGGCCAGGACGCGGTAGTAATACTCCAGTTGGCCAGTCTTCAAGATAACCAGCGTAAATAACAGTGCAACAACTAAGCTCGATGCGAGTGTCCATTGCCCCCAGAACGTCAAACCCCTGGGGGTCAGGTTGCGATGCATTCTAGTGTTATTAAGCATAGTTCTGCTCCCGGTGATGACCGCGCACGTGGTGGCAGGCGTTAAGGGTTAACGGTTAACTTTTATAAACGACAGGCACGCGCAGGCGCGTGCCCATTGATAGTAATGAACGGCAGGGGGCAGTGGCTGACGACTTATAACAAGGTCAGGAGGGTCTGGCGAAGTGGATGTTATAAAAGGGCAGGTAGAAGAGTTTTTAATAGGCAGGGTGAATTAAAAAGTCTGGGTTGTTTTTATTTTTGTTAACGGCGTGGCTGACTAAGCTCGAGCGGCTTTTTGATTTTTTGCGTCAGGCAATAACCACGGTTTCTTACCGCACGAAACAGGCGTTCACCGTCGTTGACCCGCTTGAACTTTTCCTGCAAACGACTCAGGCACATTTCCAATCCGCGATATAAATCGGGTTCACGACCTATATTACGGATCAACTCTTCTTTGCTGACCACGCGTTCTTCATGGTGCAGCATCTTTTTAATCAGCGCCGATTCAATAGTGGTCAATGAAATGCGCAGGCCGCCCTTGACCAGTGCGCGATCATGTTGGGTGAGCAGCCAGAAATCCTGTGGATACAGTGGCGTTCGTTCGGCGCTGATCTCTTGAGTACGCGTATGGTTATTCGGCGCGCTGTCAGGGGCCTTGGCGGTTGGCATTCTGGATTCTTGCCGCTTGGGGTTAAACGATTGTGAGGGCAAGTTAAGGGTGTGGGTAATAATGTAGGTATTAAAATGCGGGGTGATCTGTGGTTGGGAAAACGCCGGATTTGTATCGGCGGGGTCCGTGGTTGCCGGGGCGTTTACATCGTAATAGAAGAACTCTGCGTTGGGCGTGAAGTCCTGCAGTGCGATAGACGCAAGTGTTGGAGCGAAGGCGTGTTTCTTGAAAGAACTCATAGGGTCCACCCATATCAGGAAGATGCAGTTGTTAAAGGCAGTCAGCGGGGGAGTAATAGCCGCCCTGAAAGTATTCGAACGGCAAGTTTTTAGCCAGCATGGCGCTGTCGGCAAACTCGACCTGATCGGCGATGAAGCAGACCCTGCAGGCACTGATCAGTTCCAGCATGTGATCGTAAAGCCGGTCGTACAGGTCCGAACGCGTGTTGAGGCTGAGCCTGAGGGCAGAATCCGGAAAGGGCATTTTTATATAGTCGTAGAGCTCGAGGTCGACCAGCAGGTCTGCCGGCTTTGTATCGAGTCTGTAGTTGTTGTAGGCCAACGTGATACCGCTATGGTCTTTCAACTTATACAACTGACGCACCATCGCCCGGCGTTCTACCGGACCGGGCAGGGCGTCCAGTGGGTTGTCGAGACTGAGGGTGAAGGGTTGTTTGTGGTCTTCCAATGCCCGCGCGGCTTGAATGATCGCCTTGAGGATGTCGTCGTTCATCAGGGCCGATTGACCCATGCGCAGAAGCGTATGACTCGTCGCCGGGCTGACTGCCTTAAGCGTTTTGCGCGGTGGGTGGATATGGCGCAAGGCCTCAGTGCAGGCACTTTCAAGTTGTTCGGGATCAACGCCATCCGCTACGCTGATTTCGCTGCCCCACCAGGCATGACCGCGATCAACGATGGCTTGCCTGATGATCTTGAAGTGCGGGGTATGTACAGGGGGCGTTTTTTCACTATTCACGGCTCGGCCCCTCCTTAGTGGGTTGGAAATGGCTGGCGCAAATAAGACCCCGGCTGAGTTTATAACCATAACCGCGAATATTTTGGATGATGTTTTCACCGTAGTGCGCCTTGATTTTACTGCGCAAACGGCTGATGGATTTTTCCAGTGCGCGGGAGTCGTAGTACTTGGTATTAAGTCCCATGACACGGGCGATCTCATTATGACTGAGCAGTCGGTTCTGAATAAGCGCTTCCAATACTTTCATTTCGACGAAGGATATTTCTAACTTTTTTCCGTCGCCATACAGGCACATGCGGTCCTGGTCGAGAATCAGGTCGCACTGATTGAGTCGAGCGCTTTCACTGAGAAAGGCATCAAACAGGTTCAACTTTTTTTCGGGTGAAGTTTCGATTACCTTGATGCAGTAATCGGCGCCAGCCAGGTAGTATTTTGTTTTGCTCAGGGTCGACGCAAAGGTGATCACGACGAATATCGTGCAGTCGGGGTTTTCAGTTCGCGCTTTTTTTATTATGTCCAGGCTCATATTGCTGGCGGAGGGTGTATCAATTTCTATAATGATGGCACGGTAATGTACGTGGCTTTCCTGGGTGTCAATTAGTTGTCCGTAGCAACGTGTATCGACTTTTAAATTATTCGCTACAGTGCGAACTAAAAGCGCCCGAAAGTCCTCTGATTTCGATTGAGTCCGTGCAATAGCGAGGACGTTGGAAAAATGCATCACCTACTCCCTTTTCCGGCATGCAAGGCCGTCAGTTCAATCGCTGCTAGCGTTTAGATACTAATCGAATTGATTCCGCTAAAACGTGACAAATTTTAACATTCACCACTTGGTTTTTACGAGCGCAGGGGGGATTAGGGGAATATTTCACGGCAGGTTGTACCGACTTACACATATGCTAGTGCAAACTCTTAATGCTCGATAAGTATTTTAGTTCCAACGATTTTTTTTGACGGGTGCAGGTTTAAGCGTTGACCTTCTCAGGCAAAAAAACGCCTGCAGAGCGCCCCGAAGGTTGGCGGCCGTCCCCTCGGATGGGCTCAACGGCGCAACTGCACTTCGGCCTCGATGCACGCCACCAGAAACTCCATGACCACCTTCACGGACGGCGAGCGGCGCATGTCGGGGTACACCGTGAGCCAGATATCACGCAAAGGGCCTTCGACCGCAGTGGGCAGCCTGACCAGCAACGGGTCGTGATCGCCCACCAGGGTCGGCAGCACCACCGCGCCGACCTGGGCCCTGGCCGCCATTTGCTGGGTGGCCAGGTCGCTTGCGGCAAACGCGATCTCACGGCCGGCGCGCAGTTGGTGCATCCAGGCTTGCTGGGGCAGGTGGTCACGGCTGCTGTCGTAGGCGATGAAAGTCCACTGCGCAGCCGGCAATTGCTGGAACGTCGGCGGGCCATACAGCCCGAAGCGCACCACCCCGACTTTCCTGCGTACCAGGGCTTCCTCATCGGGACGCACCGTGCGCAGGGCAATATCCGCTTCACCTTTGTCCAGCGCGGCCAGTTGGGTCGACGGCATCAGTACCAGGTTCAACTGCGGGTATTGGGCGCGCAGCCGCGCTATATGGGGCGCAATGCAATAGTGGGCGATAGACGGCGGGCAACTGACCCGCACCGTGCCGGCCATTTCGATCGACGCGACCCGCGACAGGCGCATCACCTGGGTCGCCATGTCGTCCATGCCCGCCGCCAACTCCGCCAATGCCAGGCCTTGCGCGGTCAGCGGGCGGCTGCGCGGCAGGCGGTCCACCAGTTTGACGCCGAGGGCTTTTTCCAGCGCATCGACGCGGCGCCCGACGGTGGCGTGCTCCACCTGCAACTCGCGGGCGGCCGCCGACAACGACTGGCTACGTGCCAGTACCGTGAAGTAATACAGGTCCTGCCAATCGAACATCGGGTTGTTTCCGCACGGAGGTTGGGAAGCTTTGGGGAATTTTCCTACTGAGAGCGTCCTTTTACCATGGCCGCTTCCCAGTGCACACGGAGTTGTCCCCGATGAAAGCCATTACCTTGCAAACCTACGGCGGCCCTGAAGTCGCCCAATTGCGCCATGACGTCCCCAAACCCCAGGTGTTGGCCGGGCATGTGCTGGTCAAGGTGGCGTGCGCCGGGATCAACTTCATGGATATCCATACCCGGCAGGGCAAATATGCGCAGTCGTCGACCTATCCGGTGCGCCTGCCCTGCACCTTGGGTATGGAGGGCGCCGGCGTGGTGGTGGAAGTCGGCGCAGGCGTCAGCCATTTGGCCGTCGGCGACCGGGTGGCGTGGTGCATCGCCTGGGGCGCCTTCGCCGAGTACGCCCTGGTGCCCGCGGCCAGGGTGGCGCAGATTCCCGGTGCCATCGCCTTCGATCAAGCGGCTGCGGCGATGTTTCAAGGCTGTACCGCCCACTACTTGATCGAGGATGTCGCCAGGTTGCAGGCCGGCAGTACCTGCCTGGTCCACGCTGCGTGCGGCAGCATCGGCCAGTTGCTGGTGCAGATGGCCAGGCGCTCAGGGGCTACGGTGTTCGCCACCGGCAGCACCGCTGAACGCTGTGCCATTGCCCACGAGCGCGGGGCCCACCAGGCCTGGGTCTATGACGGCGGCCGATTTGCCGAGCGGGTGTTGGAGGCCACGGGCGGGCAGGGAGTGGATGTGGTCTTCGATTCGCTCGGCAAAAGCACCCTGCGTGACAGCTTCCGCGCCTGCCGCACGCGCGGCCTGATCGTGAACTATGGCAATGTCTCGGGTTCGTTGACCGACCTCGACCCGATGGAACTGGGGGAGGCGGGCTCGCTGTTTTTGACGCGCCCCCGGCTGGCCGACCATATGGCTGACGGCGCGAGCGTACAACGGCGCGCCAACGCGGTATTTGCGGCGATGCTCGAAGGTACGTTGACGGTGGCTATCGAAGGGCATTACACGCTGGAAACGCTGCATCAGGTACATGAGCGCATCGAAGCGCGGCAACAGATCGGCAAGGCTGTGGTGTGGGTGGATCGCGACCTGCATTAATCGAAGGCGAAAAAAAACCGGCTGATCAGGCCGGTTTGGGGTGCCCCGCGAACAGTGCGGGATTAAGCGTGGTTGTCCAGCAGGCGATCGGCACCGCCTTCAACAATACCGCGTTGCTGCAAACGATCGGCACCGCCTTCGGCCAGGCCACGTTCCTGCAAGCGATCAGCGCCACCTTCGGCAACGCGGTTGCCTTGCAGGCGATCGGCACCATCTTCGGCGACGCGGTTGCCTTGCAGGCGGTCGGCGCCATCTTCGGCGACGCGGTTGCCTTGCAGGCGATCAGCGCCACCTTCAACAATACCGCGTTGCTGCAAGCGATCAGCACCACCTTCGGCAACACGACGTTCCAGCAAGCGATCCGAGCCACCTTCGGCAACACGACGTTCCAGCAGGCGATCCGAGCCACCTTCGGCAACACGACGTTCCAGCAGGCGATCCGAGCCACCTTCAGCAACACGGCTTTCGATCAGGCGAGCCGCGCCGCCTTCAGCAACAACAGGGTGGGCAAATGCGTTTGCAGCGAGTACCGAGAAAGCGAGGCTAAGCAAGATTTGGCGTTTCATGAGGGTGTGCTCCGAGTGTTTTAGTTGGGTGTTGCCTGGTATGGGTTTGATGTTACGCGTTGCATTTTTTAAGAGAACTTCATTGGGATGATGGTGACTATCGATGCCAGCGATGGCCCGTTTCAAAGGGCCAACGCCGAGCCGGTCACGGCATCTGTGGCCGTTCCTGGGGGCGCAGGTCGAACACCAGCACCTCGGCATCCTGGCCCTGGCTCAGGCGGATTTGCCGCTCATCGCGCACTCGGGCACCGTCGCCTTCCTGCAAGCGCTGGCCGTTGATGTCCACGCTGCCCCGAGCCACATGGATGTACACGTGACGATCCGGCGGCAGGTCGAGGGTCGCGGCTTCGTCGCCGTTGAACAGTCCGGCGTACACCCGGGCGTCCTGGCGCACGGTCAGGGAGCCGTCGCTGCCGTCCGGCGAGATGATCAGTTGCAGGCGCCCTTGTTTCTGCGCTGCGCTGAAGTGCTCCTGTTGATAGCGCGGCTCGGCGCCGGCCACGGCGGGTACGATCCAGATTTGCAGGAAGTGCACGCCACGGGTCTGGCTGTGGTTGAACTCGCTGTGGGCCACGCCGCTGCCGGCGCTCATCAGTTGCACATCGCCGGGGCGAATCACCGAGCCGGTGCCCAGGGTGTCCTTGTGTTCCAGGGCGCCTTCAAGCACATAGGAGAAAATCTCCATGTCGCGGTGCGGGTGTTGGCCGAAGCCTTTGCCGGCCGCGACGCGGTCGTCGTTGATCACCAGCAGGTCGGAAAAACCCTGTTCATCGGGGTTCCAATAGTTGGCGAACGAGAAGGTGTGGAACGACTTCAACCAACCGTGATTGGCGGCGCCGCGTTCGGAAGCTTTGCGAAGGGTCAGCATGGTCTTGTCCTCAAGTGAGCGCGGGCTGCGAGATGCAGGGCGCTTGCGTTGAGAAGAAGGTTACTGGCAACCTGAAAATTCATTAAGAAGCTGAAATTTGAATAACTGTCTCCTTGAGATTGACAGTAAAAGCCATGCCATAATGCCTTTCGCTTTCTTCCCCTCGATGGATGCTTCCCGTATGAAAACCGTGGCCATGGCGCTGTTCCCGGACTTCCTCCTGCTTGACATGGCCGGGCCGCTCGAAGTGTTTTCCATTGCCAACCGCTACCTGCCGGCGGCCGAGCATTACCAGATCCTCACCCTGGGTACCGAGCCCGGTCCGTTGCGCGCCTCCAATGGGGTGCTGGTCCAGTCCGACCTGCTGCTGGACCAGGCCCAGGCGGCTTATGACCTGCTGCTGGTGCCCGGCGGCCCGGGTGCCTATAACGAATGCCATCCGGCGCTGCTGCCCTGGCTCAAGGCGGCGGCGCCACGGGCGCGGCGCTTCGGCTCGATCTGCACCGGCGCCTTTGTGCTGGGCCACGCCGGGCTGCTCGACGAACGCCGCGTGACCACCCACTGGCACTACACCGAGCGCCTGATCAAGGCCTTCCCCAAGGCCATCGTCGAGACGGATCGCATCTACCTGCAGGACGGGCGGTTGATTACCTCGGGCGGGGTCACCGCCGGTATCGACCTGGCGCTGTCGATCGTCGCCCAGGACCATGGCAAGCAAGTGGCGGTGGATGTGGCCAAGGTGCTGCTGGTGGTGATGAAGCGCCAGGGCGGCCAGGCCCAGTTCAGCCCGATGACCGCGTCCGTGGCGCCCCAGGAAACCGCGATCACCCGGGTGCAGAACCATGTGCTCGCCCATCTGGACCAGCCCTTCACCATCGAGTCCATGGCCGAACTGGCCGGCATGAGCCCGCGCCACTTTGCCCGGCTGTTCGCCAAGGACGTGCAGATGACGCCCATGGCCTTCCTGCAGGGCGCGCGCATCGACCGCGCCCGGCAACTGCTGGAAACCACCGACCTGCCGCTCAAGACCGTGGCGTTCCACGCAGGCTTCGGCAGCGTGCGGCACATGCGCTTTCTATTCAGTGAAAAACTCGGCCTCAACCCGACCCAATATCGCCAGCAGTTCAGTTAACGACAGGATGTCCGTCTCGCGCACCCGATTGTCCGTATCGCTCCCTGTGCCAGCATTGCCCTGTTACAGGTAGCTGGCAAGATAAGGTCGAGCCCATGGAAAAGGATGCGCGGAAGCCCAAGATCGGGCGTTTCAGCGCGATTGCAGACATGAATATGCCTCAGGCGATTGACGCGGATAGCACGGTGCGCTTCGGTGACTATGCCTTTCATCGGCAGCAGCGGCTGGTGAGCAAGGCGGGTTGGCCGGTGCCGTTGGGCGGGCGGGCTTTGGATATTCTGGCGGTGCTGCTGGAGTCGCCAGGGCAATTTATCAGCAAGGCCACCCTGATCGAGCGGGTCTGGCCGTGCAGCGTGGTGGAAGAGAACAACCTGCGGGTGCACATCGCCGCACTGCGCCGTGCCCTTGACGGGCAACGCTTGATTATCAACGACCCCCAGCGCGGTTACTGCTTCGCCGCCCCCGTGCGGGTCGCGGCTGCCGCGCTGCTGCCCCGGCATAACCTTGCCCCCCGGCTCAGCCCGCTGATCGGTCGCGATGAACTGCTGGGCGTGCTGGTGCGGCGGGTGTCCGGGCAGCGCCTGATGACCCTCACCGGGTGCGCCGGCGTGGGCAAGAGCACCTTGGCCCTGGCCCTGGCCGAGCGCGTGTTGCCGCGCTACCGCGACGGTGTGTGGTGGGTCGACCTGGCCACGGTGGAGGCGCCGCTGATGATGCTGCGCCACCTGGCCACGATCCTGCACCTGGAACCCGGCGGCAGTGTCACGCAGTTGTGCCGCCAACTGGTCTCCCGGCAATTGCTGCTGGTACTCGACGGCGCCGACCTGCTGCTCGGTGCCTGTCGACATCTTTTACGGGCGCTGCGCGAAAATGCGCCCCAGGTCAGCGTGCTGGTCAGCAGTCGCGAAGCGTTGCAGGCCCCAGGCGAATGGGTGCTGCGCGTGCCCCCGCTGGGCGTGCCGGCGCCGTCTGCGCTGGGCAGTGTTGAACAGGCGATGGCGTTCCCCGCCGTGCAACTGTTCGTCGCCCGGGCGTGTGCCGGCCAACAGGGCTTTGTGTTGCGCCGACAGGACCTGGCGCCGTTGCGGGACATCTGCCGGCGCCTCGACGGTATTCCCCTGGCCCTTGAACTGGCGGCGGCCCAAGTGGATGCGCTGGGCGTGCGCGGTCTACAGGCGCAGTTGCACAGTGGATTGCAGGTACTGACCCGGGGCCGCCGCACAGCGGTGGAGCGCCACCAATCCCTGACCGCCGCCCTGGACTGGACCTACGAGCGCCTGAGCCTGCCGGAGCGCTGGCTGTTCCTGCAACTGAGCCTGTTCAAGATGGCCGTGACCTTGCCCACCCTGGGTAAGCTGGTGGCCGGCACCGAGCTGGAACACGCCGATTTGTCGTACCTGCTCGGGCGGCTGGTCGGCACCTCGCTGCTGAGCCTCGAACCCGGTCCGGGTTATCCGCGCTATCGTCTGCTCAACAGCACGCGCAGCTATGGCCTGGCACTCCTGCGCAACCCGCAGCAGGTGGCGCGTTTGCAGCAGGGCTATGGGCATTACCTGGGAGCGTTCTCAGGCCGGCCGTTTGTCCTGCAACTCGTCGAGCAGGCGGCGTACGCGGACTAGGTCCTGGGTGGCGAAACCTTCGCTGAATCGCGCGTAGACCGAACCCAGCAGGTCGCGGGCGGCCTGCACACGACCCTGCTGTTGCCACAGCCGCGCCAAGGAGTCCGCACAGCGCAGCTCCCAGGCCAGCGCGCCTTGCTGGTGTGCCAACTCCAGGGCTTCGAGCAGCAGCGCCTCAGCCCCTTGGGGATCGGGCATGGCCTCGGCGCGCACGCGCAGGATTTCCGGGCTGCACCAGCCGGCGGCACCGCTCCGGGCGCGTTCGAACAAGGCCTCATCCACTGCACGGGCGTTGAAGGTCACCAGGATGTCTGCGACCAGCCCCAATCCCTGCATATCGGCGATCTGCGCCGTGCCTTCGTAGCATTGCGCCCAGGTGTGGAACAACTGCACCGAATGCTTTTGCGCCTGTTGCAGGAGGAGGTCCAAGCGGTCGCGGGCCGCGAGGGTGTCGCCGTTGCAGTGGGCGATGACCACCCCGGCCAGGGCCAGGGTGTAGCAAATCGACGTGCCGTGGTTGATCTGCAACGCCAGCTCCAGCGCCTGGCTGGCGGTGCGCCACGCACGTTCGGGAAAACCGCGCAGCCACAGGATGCGCGCGAGGATGGTCAACGAGGCCACGCTCTGGTCGTACTGCACGCCAAAGCCGTGGGTAAACCGGTTGAGATGGCCGCTCTGGGCCATGCGCTGGATCACCTGTTCGGCATTCTGCTGCGCCAGTACCTGATTGCCGGCGAAGTGCTGCGCCAGCACCCTCAGGCGTTGGGCGCTGAGGGCCAGCAACGGTTCGGCCTGCGGCCCCAACCGGTCGAAATGCAGGCTTTGTTCCAGGGCCTCGCGGTAGTTGCCGCCACACAGGCTGACCGCCATTTGCCCCGACACCGCGCGCAGTTGGCCAACCAGGTTGCTGTCGGCTTCGGCCAGGCGCCGTGCATGGGCAAAGGCTTCGATGGTCTGCGGCGTACCGCCCTGGGTGTGGTAGGAAAAACTGCCGAAGGCCAACTGCAAGGCCATGTTCAAGTGCGGGCTCGGCGTGCTCGATTGCCCCAGCCGCGCCAGGGCCTTGCCCACGTACAGTCCGTGTTCGCGCAGCAGCGACAGCTCCTGCCACAACGGCATGGCGCTGACGGTGAGACGAATACCCAGCAGGTGCACGCCCTGGTCGCCCAGGCCCCAGTCGAGGGCGGCACGAATGTCTTCGCGCAGCGGCGCATAGCGGTCGATCCAGGTTTGGGTGGCGGTCTGTTCCCAATCGTCCTGCGCCTGGTTCATCAGCACCAGGCAGCGCTTGGCGTGGTGTTCACGGGTGGCGTCGAGTTCATTGGCGACGCTGAGTTTTTCCAGGGCATAGGTGCGGGTGATGTCCAGCAGGCGGTAGACCACCTCGTCATCCCCGGCTTCCACCGTGAGCAGGGATTTCGCCACCAGCTGGGTGATCGAACCCAGCACCTCGGCCGGTGCAACCTGTTGCCCGGCGATCACCGCCGCCGCACTGGCCAGGCTGAAACCACCTCGGAACACCGCCAGGCGACGCAGGCAGATTTGCTCGCAGCCGGTGAGCAATTCGAAGCTCCAGTCCAGGGTGGCACGCAGGGTTTGATGGCGGGGCAGGGCGCTGCGTCGGCCACGGGTGAGCAGGCGGAAGTTGTCTTCCATCTGCACCAGCAGGCCGGGCAAGCCGAAGCGCTCGATCTGCGCGGCCACCAACTCGATTGCCAGGGGGATGCCGTCCAGGCGTTGGCAGATATCAATGGCCAGGGGCAGTTCGGCTTCGCTCAGTTCGAAGCTGTCCTGATGGGACATGGCCCGCTCGATCAGCAGTTGCAGGGCCGGATAACCCAGGGCCTGGGCGCGGTTACCGGTGGCGGGCGGGCAGGCCAGGGGTTCCAGGCGCTGCACCGACTCGCCCTCGGCGCGCAAGGCCTCGCGGCTGGTGGCGAGGATGTGCAATTGGGGCGCGTGGCGCAGCAGGGCCTCGCTGATCAGCGCGATGTCGTCCAGCAGGTGTTCGCAGTTGTCGATCACCAGCAGCAACTGGTGCTCCTGCAGGCGGCGCGCAAACACGGGCAACGGTTCATGCTCGGTGTGGGTGAGGTCGAGGAGCGCGGCGAGATTGGGCAGGATCATCGACGGCGCGCTGAGGGGCGCCAGGTCCAGCAGGCGAATACCGTCGCGGTAATGTCCGATCAACAATTCCGCCACGCGCAAGGCAACGGTGGTCTTGCCGATGCCGCCGGCGCCGGTCAGGGTGATAAAGCGTTTCTCGGGCAGCTGCTGTACCAGGCTGTCGATCAGGGCCTGGCGGCCAAGCATGCGCGTGCGTCGCAGCGGCAGGTTGTGGCTCGGGCGTTGGGGGGCGCCTTCGGTCGGTAGGCTCATCGGCTCGATGCTCAGTGGCGCCACAAAACTGTAGCCGCGCTGGGCCACCGTAACGATATAGCGCTGCCCGGCCTGGCCATCGCCCAGGGCCTTGCGCAGCGCCGCCATGTGCACCCGCAGGTTGCCGTCTTCCACCACGCTCTTGGGCCAGACCCGGGCGATCAGTTCCTGCTTGCTCACCACTGTGCCGGCCTGCTCCAGCAGGATCAGCAGGATGTCCACGGCCCGCCGTCCCAAGCGCAATGGGCGACCAGCCTCCAGCACCAGGCGCTGGCGCGGGTGGACACGGTAAGGACCGAAATGCACGGCCTGGTCGCGTGGGTCACTCATGGGTGGCCATGCTCTGGGAAAAGTAAGCGGCCAGCATATTCCAGGTGCGTGCCGACCACTAGGCAGCGATCTCCCGAGGCTTGTGACGCAGTTGGTGATTTCGCCAGGTCATCGGGTTGACGCCCTCGCTGCGCGTGAACATATGGCAGAAATGCGCCTGGTCGCAAAAGCCGCACTCCAGGCTGATTTGCGTGAGGCTCAAGGAGGAACCGGTGATCAACTCCTTGGCCCGCTGGATGCGTTGCTGGCGTATCCATTCCTGGGGCGACAGCCCGGTGGTGCACTTGAACGCGCGGGAAAAATGGCTGCGCGACAGGGCGCAGGCCTGGGCCAGGTCGGCAATCGCCAGGCTTTCACCGAGGTTGGCGAGGATCAATTGCTTGGCGATTCGTTCGCGCCGGGGGCACAGGCCGCCGGTGGCGGATAAGCGAGGAGCACAATACGCAGGTCGGGCCATGACGGATATCCGCAGTCGATGGGAGCGTTCCCGGTGAATGGATGCAGTGTAGACCGGCTCATTTTTGGCGCCCCGCCGGCTGGCTGGCGAGTTAATCGTTGTTAATTTCGCCAGGTTCGGTCGCGGAAAAGACAGCACAGGCATGCAATCCAGGCAGTGTCCTGTCTGCTTAGCTGGGAGCCTGCTAACCGTTTGGATACCGCCATGAACCGCAATGACCTGCGCCGCGTCGACATGAACCTGTTGGTGATTTTCGAAGCGCTGATGTTCGAGAAGAACCTGACCCGGGTCGCCGAAAAGCTCTTCATGGGCCAACCGGCGGTGAGTGCGGCATTGGGCCGGCTGCGAGATTTGTTCGACGACCCGTTGTTGCTGCGCAACGGCCGGGGCATGGAGCCCACGCCACGCGCCGTGGCGATACTCAAGGAGCTGCAACCGGCCATGGACACCATTTCAGGCGCAGTCAGCCGCGCCAAGGATTTCGACCCTTCCACCAGCTGTGCGGTGTTCCGCATCGGCCTGTCCGACGACGCCGAGTTCGGCCTGTTCCCGCCGCTGCTCAGCCAACTGCGCGAAGAAGCCCCGGGCATTATCGTGGTGGTACGCCGCGCCAATTACCTGCTGATGTCCGCGTTACTGGCCAGTGGCGAGATCTCGGTGGGCGTGAGCTACACCACTGAACTGCCGGCGAATGCCAAGCGCAGGAAACTGCGGGACATTCCCTGCAAGGTGCTGCGCGGGGATGACGGCGTCGAACCGCTGACCCTCGACGACTATTGCGCACGGCCCCATGCGATGGTGTCGTTCTCGGGGGACTTGAGCGGCAACATCGACCTGGACCTGGCCCGTATCGGCCGTGCCCGGCGGGTGGTGCTGGCGGTACCGCAGTTCAGTGGCTTGCGGGCGCTGCTGGCCGGTACGCAGATTATTGCCACGGTGCCCGACTATGCGGCGTGTGCGTTGACCGAGGGCACGGCGCTGCGGGCAGAGGATCCGCCGTTTGCGATCGACGCGGCGGAGTTGTCGATGGTGTGGAGTGGGGTGCATGACAATGACCCGGCGGAGCGGTGGTTGAGGGGCAGGATTGCGCAGCATATGGCGGGAGGGGGATGAGCTTGGCGGCTTCTGGGCCTCCCCCGGTTTGATCTGCATACCCCCCAACCCCGACTACCGGCTCTTGTAAGAAATTTCCCAGAGGAGTACAAATGTACTCCATGACGACCCTGACCCCCCGCCGCACCGCCATCCTGACCTTCATCCGCGACCGTATCGCGCAGCAAGGCCAACCCCCCAGCCTCGCCGAGATCGCCGAGGCGTTCGGCTTTGCCTCCCGCAGCGTCGCACGCAAGCACGTCGTGGCCCTGGCCGAAGCCGGTTTCATCGAGGTCAACCCCAACCAGGCGCGCGGCATTCGTTTGCTCAACCAGCCCCCGCGCCCGGAGTGGCTGGATGTCCCTGTGCTCGGCCGAGTGGCGGCCGGCCGGCCCATCGGCGCGGATGCCGACGTGCACAGCCGCCTGCAACTCGACCCCGCCACTTTCGCGAAAACCCCGGATTATCTGTTGCGGGTGCAAGGCGACTCGATGATCGAGGACGGCATCCTCGACGGCGATCTGGTGGGCGTGCGCCGCAGTGCCGAAGCGGTGAACGGGCAGATTGTGGTGGCGCGCCTGGACGGTGAAGTCACCATCAAGCGTTTCGAGCGCAGTGGCGAGCGTGTGCGTCTGCTGCCGCGTAACCCCGCATACGAACCTATCGTGGTCGGCCCCGACCAGGACCTGGCCATCGAAGGGGTGTTCTGCGGCCTGGTGAGGCAAGGCTGATGGGCGCCGTGGTTGCACTGGATACGCTGTTCAATGGCGGCCGCGTCTGGAAAGGCCGGCCTGTCGCGCCTCCGGCCAGCGTGCAGCCTACGGGGCTGGCGGCGCTGGATGCGGTGCTGCCCACGGGCGGCTGGCCGGAGTCGGCCTTGAGCGAAATCCTGATGGCCAGGGACGGTATCGGCGAACTGCAACTGGTGCTGCCGACCCTGGCGCGATTATCGGCGGCGGGGGAGCGCATTGTGCTGGTGGCGCCGCCCTACACCCCGTACCCCCACGCGTGGCAGAACGCCGGGGTGGATTTGCGCCAGCTGTCGGTGGTCCAGGCCGAGGCGCGCGATGTGCTGTGGGCGGTGGAACAATGCCTGCGCTCCGGCAGTTGCGGCGCGGTGCTGTGCTGGCCGCACAAGGCGGATGACCGCGCCTTGCGTCGCTTGCAGGTGGCTGCGGAAACCGGGCAGACCCTGGCGTTTGCCTGGCGCGCCTTGAGTGAAGCGATCAACCCTTCGCCCGCCGCCCTGCGCCTGGCCGTCGAGGCCAAACCTGCCCGGGTGCGGGTGCTCAAGTGCCGGGGTGGCTTGGCTCATCCGGCGCCGATTGCACTGGCGGGGCACTGAGGTTGCCATGCGCTGGGTGTGTATTGTCTTCCCGCAATTGGCGCTGGACGGGGTGCAGCGCCTGCACCCCGAGCCCGACCAACCCCTGGCGCTGCTGGCCGGCACGCCGCAGCGGCGCGTGCTGCAAACCGTCAATGACGCCGCCCGCGCATTGGGCCTGCGCCCGGGGCAATCGCTGACGGCCGCCCATGCCCTTTCCAAGACCTTTGCCTGTGCCGAATACGACCCCGTGGAGATCGAGCGCTGGCAGCAGTTCCTCGCCGCCTGGGCCTACCGCTTCAGCTCCCAGGTCAGTGTGTATTACCCGCGTGCCTTGCTGTTCGAGATCGAATCGAGCCTGGGCCTGTTCGGGCCCTGGCCTCGGTTCGAGGCACGCCTGCGCCAGGAACTGAGCGAGCTGGGCTTTCGTCACCGTATCGTCGCCGCCCCCAACCCGGCGGCGGCGCGGGTGCTGGCCAATCTCTACGATGGCCTGGCCGTGGCCGATGAGGATGCGTTGCTCCAGGCCCTGGCGCCACTGCCCATCGACCGCGCCGGCCTCGACCCGCAAGCGGCCACCGCGTTGTCGCGCATGGGCCTGCGTACCCTGGCCCAGGTGCAGGCGTTGCCCCGGCACACCCTGGCGCGGCGCTTTGACGCCAGCCTGCTCAAGCACCTCGATGCCTTGACCGGACAACGGCCGTTGGCCCTGGCGTTCTATCAGCCGCCGGACCAGTTCGATGTGCGCATCGAGCTGAATTTCGATGTGCAATCCCACCAGGCCTTGTTATTCCCCCTGCGCCGTCTGACCGGCGACCTCTCGGCGTTCCTCTGCGGCCGGGACAGTGGCGTGCAGCGTTTCGACCTGCACCTGGAACATGCCGATGCACCGGACAGTGTGATCAAGGTCGGCCTGCTGAGCGCCGAGCGTGAGCCGGCGATGCTGTTCGAACTGGCCCGTGGGCGCCTGGAGCACGTGCAAGTCACCTCGCCGGTGCGTGGTTTTCGCCTGGTGGCCCAGGACCTGCCGGTGTTCGTGCCGCAACGCCAGGACCTGTTCGACGATCGCCCGCAACAGACCCTGCCGTGGGAACAATTGCGCGAACGCCTGCGTGCACGCCTGGGGGATGAGGCGGTGCAAGGCCTGCGCTTCCATGCCGACCATCGCCCCGAATGCGCCTGGCAAATGGCGGCGGATAAAAGCCCGTGCGCCACCTTGGGCAAGGTGCGGCGTCCCGGCTGGTTGCTTGACGAACCGACCTTGCTGGCCGAGCAGGGCGTGCAGATCCTCATGGGCCCGGAGCGCATCGAATCCGGCTGGTGGGACGGTGCTGATATTCGCCGCGACTACTACCTGATCCAGACCCGCGCCGGCCAGCAAGGCTGGGCCTATCGCTGCGTGGGGCAAAGCGATGGGCTGTGGCTGCAGGGCTGGTTCGCATGAGTTATGCCGAGCTGCACTGCCTGTCCAACTTCAGCTTCCAACGCGGTGCCTCCAGCGCCCTGGAGTTGTTCGAGCGGGCCAAGCGCCAGGGCTACAGCGCCCTGGCGATCACCGATGAATGCACCTTATCGGGCATCGTGCGGGCCTGGCAGGCGGCGAAGGCGGTGGGCTTGCCGCTGATTATCGGCAGCGAAGTGCGCATCGAAAACGGCCCGAAACTGGTGCTGCTGGTACAGGACCTCAGCGGCTACCAGCACCTGTGCCGCTTGATCACCGTGGCCCGACGCCGGGCTGAAAAAGGTCGCTACCGCCTGCTGCTGGAAGACTTCGAGCAGCCGTTGCCCGGCCTGCTGGCGCTGTGGGTCGCCGAAGACAGCGACACCCAGGCCTCGACCCACTGGCTGCGCCATACCTTCGCCGAACGCCTGTGGCTGGCGGTGCACCTGCACTGCGGCCAGGACGATGCGCGGCATCTGGAGCAACGCCTGCACCTGGCCGCCAGCCTGCAGATTCCGGCGGTGGCCTGCGGCGATGTGCATATGCATGCCCGTGGCCGCCGCGCCCTGCAAGACACCATGACCGCGATCCGTCATCACGTGCCGGTGGCCGACGCCGGCACGCGCCTGCACCCCAATGGCGAGCGGCATCTGCGCAGCCTCGACGCCCTGGCCACGCTGTACCCGCAGGCGCTGCTCGACGAAACCCTGGCCATCGCCCAGCGCTGCCACTTCGATCTTGGCCAGTTGCGCTATCACTACCCGCGCGAGCTGGTGCCCGAGGGCCATGATGCCGAATCCTGGTTGCGCGCCGTCACCGATGAAGGCATCGCCCGGCGCTGGCCCCACGGGGTCGACGCCAAGACGTTGCAGCAGATCCATCACGAGCTGACACTGATCAGCAAACTGGGTTACGAAAGCTACTTCCTCACGGTGCACGACATCGTGCGCTTCGCCCGCAGCCGGTCGATCCTGTGCCAGGGCCGGGGTTCGGCAGCCAACTCGGCGGTGTGTTTTGCCCTGGGCATCACCGAGATCGACCCGAGCCTGACGAGTACGTTGTTCGAGCGCTTCCTGTCAGAGGAGCGCAACGAGCCGCCGGACATCGACGTCGACTTCGAGCACGAACGTCGCGAAGAAGTGCTGCAGTACGTGTTCCAGCGCTATGGCCGTACCCGCGCGGCGCTGACGGCGGTGGTCAGCAGTTACCACGCCGCCGGCGCAGTGCGCGATGTGGCCAAGGCCCTCGGCTTGCCGCCGGACCAGATCAACGCGCTGGCCGAATGCTGCGGGCGCTGGAGTGACGATGCGCCGCCCCTGGAACGCCTGCGCGAAGGCGGCTTCGACCCGGACAGCCCGATCCTGCGCCGTGTGCTGACGCTCACCCAACAGTTGATCGGTTTTCCCCGGCACCTGTCCCAGCACCCCGGGGGCTTCGTGATTTCCGAATACCCGCTGGATACCCTGGTGCCGGTGGAAAACGCCGCCATGGCCGAGCGCACCATCATCCAGTGGGACAAGGATGACCTCGATGCGGTCGGCCTGCTCAAGGTGGATATTCTCGCCCTGGGCATGCTCAGCGCGATCCGTCGCTGTTTCGATCTGCTGCGCCGCCATCGTGGCCGTGACCTGTCGCTAGCGACGATCCCCCAGGAAGACCAGGCCACCTACGCGATGATCAGCAAGGCCGACACCATTGGCGTGTTCCAGATCGAGTCGCGGGCGCAGATGTCGATGTTGCCCAGGTTGCGGCCGCAAACATTCTACGACCTGGTGATCGAGGTGGCCATTGTGCGCCCCGGGCCGATCCAGGGTGGCATGGTGCATCCGTACCTGCGCCGACGGAACAAGGAAGAACCCACGACTTACCCGTCGCCGGAGTTGGAAACCGTGTTGGCGCGCACCCTGGGCATCCCGCTGTTCCAGGAACAGGTGATGCAGATCGCCATGGTCGCCGCCGACTACAGCCCCGGCGAGGCCGACCAGTTGCGCCGTTCCATGGCCGCCTGGAAACGCCACGGTGGCCTGGAGCCGCATCAAGCACGCCTGCGCACCGGCATGTTGAAAAACGGCTACACCGAGGCTTTTGCCGCGCAGATCTTCGAACAGATCAAGGGCTTCGGCAGCTATGGTTTCCCCGAGTCCCACGCCGCCAGTTTTGCCTTGCTGACCTACGCCAGTTGCTGGCTCAAGTGCCATGAACCGGCGGCCTTCGCCTGTGCGTTGATCAACAGCTGGCCCATGGGGTTCTACAGCCCGGACCAGATCCTGCAGGATGCGCGGCGCCATCGCTTGCAGATCCGCCCGGTGGATGTGCAGGCCAGCGACTGGGACTGCAGCCTGGAGCCCATCGATGGCCAGCAGCCGGCGATTCGCATGGGGTTGCGCATGATCTCGGGGTTTCGCGAAGAGGATGGGCGGCGTATCGAAGCCGCACGTCAGCGCCGGGCGTTCAGGGATATTGCCGATCTGGACGCCCGCGCCGGGCTGGATGCGCGCACCCAGGCATTGTTGGCGGATGCCGGGGCCTTGCGTGCCCTGGCCGGCAACCGGCATACGGCGCGCTGGGCCGTGGCAGGGGTGCATAAGCAGCTTGGCTTGTTCGCCGGCCTGCCCAGCCCCGATGAGGCGCGAGTGGAACTGCCGAAACCGACGGTGGGTGAGGATCTGCACGCCGACTACGCCCTGCTTGGCACCACCCTTGGCCCGCACCCATTGGCGCTGCTGCGCGCCGAGCTGCGTAAACGGCGTTGCCGCAGCTCGAATGAACTGCAGGCGGTGGAGCATGGGCGCACTGTCAGCGTCGCCGGGCTGGTCACCGGTCGCCAGCGCCCCGGCACGGCCAGTGGCGTGACCTTTGTCACCCTCGAAGATGAATTCGGCAACCTCAACGTGGTGGTCTGGCGCGACCTGGCCGAACACCAGCGCCAGGCCCTGGTGGGGGCGCGGTTGCTCAAGGTGGACGGGCGTTGGGAGGCGGTGGGCGAGGTGCGGCACCTGATCGCCGGGCGCCTGACCGACCTGACGCCGCTGCTGGACGGCATCACGGTGCGCAGCCGGGATTTTCACTGAGGCGGGTAGCGCTGGCGGTGATTAGCCCCTAATTTATAGAAAATGAAACCATCGCCCCTTGATACGCTCCAAATTTTGCGACCGTCCTTTCTCTGCGCAGAGCCGAACGATGCAATTCTTATCCGACCCCCACGGCTGTGAAGGTTGGGCCGGCGAAATGGCCCAGCGCATTCGCGCATTTGACTGGTCAACCACCGACCTGGGACCCCTTGATCGCTGGTCCACCAGCCTCGCCTGTACCGTGCAGATGATGCTGGCATCCCCCGTGCCCATGGTGATGCTCTGGGGGCCGGCGGGGTACATGATCTACAACGACAGCTATTCGGTGTTTGCCGGTGGCCGCCATCCTTATTTGCTCGGCACGCCGGTGGAGCTGGGCTGGCCGGAAGTCGCCGACTTCAACCGCCATGTGGTGGACACCTGCCTGGCCGGCGGCACCTTGTCGTTCAACAACAAAGACCTGGTACTGCTGCGCAACGGCCAGCCGGAAACGGTGTGGCTGGATCTCTATTACAGCCCCGTCGCCGGGGATAACCAGCAACCGGCCGGCGTGCTGGCGATTGTGGTGGAGACCACCGCCCATGTGCATTCCGAACGCGTGCGCCAGGAACTGACCCATAACCTGGAGCAACGGGTGGCCGCCGAAGTCCAGGCGCGTTCCGCCGCCGAAGACCAACTGCGCCAGTCGCAAAAGCTCGAAGCCATTGGTGGCCTGACCGGTGGCGTGGCCCATGACTTCAATAACCTGTTGCAAGTGATCGCCGGCAACCTGCACCTGCTGGCTCGCCATGAACCGGAGAATGCCCAGGTGCAGCGGCGGGTCACGGCGGCCATTGCCGCGGTGGAGCGGGGCGCCAAACTGTCCTCGCAGCTGCTGGCCTTTGCCCGGCGCCAACCGTTGTCACCGGCCGTGTACAACCCGCAGCGCATCTATGCCGGGCTGGGCGAACTGCTGCAACGTGCCTTGGGTGAAACCATTCATATCGACGTGCAGCTGCCCCAGGATTCCTGGTGCATCAACGTCGATCGCAACCAGTTGGAAAATGCGCTGCTCAACCTGGCGATCAACGCCCGCGACGCCATGAAAGGCGAAGGCGTGATTCGCATCACCGGCGAAAACATCATCCTCAACCCCAAGGATTGCCGCGGCAAAAGCATCAAGCCAGGCGAGTATGTGCGCCTGGCCGTCACCGACATTGGCGTGGGCATGCCGGCGGCGATCCTGTCGCGGGTGTTCGAGCCGTTTTTCACCACCAAGCGCGATGGCCACGGTACCGGCCTTGGCTTGAGCATGGTGTTTGGTTTTGTCCGCCAAAGCGGTGGGCATGTGGACGTGTGGAGCGAGGAGGGCAAGGGCACCGTGGTGCAAATGTACTTTCCGCGCAGCCTGGGCGAAGAAGTCCAGGAGACTCACCCAGAACCCGTGTCCCACGACATGGGCCAGGAGACCATCCTGGTGGTGGAGGACAACGAGGATGTGCGGGTGACCGTGGTGGACCTGCTCGAACAGGCAGGCTACACGGTGTTGACCGCCGAAGACGGCGACCGCGCGATGCAAGCCTTGCAGGACGGCGTGCGGCCCGACCTGATCTTCACCGATGTGGTGATGCCCGGCCGTATCAAAAGCACCGACCTGGCCGAGTGGGCCCGCGTCCAGACGCCGCCGGTGGCGGTGCTGTTCACCTCGGGGCACACCCGCGACATCCTCTCCAGCAATCACCTGCTCAGCGCTGATATTCATTTGCTGAGCAAACCCTACAGCCCCGAGGCCCTGACGCAACGGCTGCGCAGCGTGCTCACCGCCAGACAAGGTTGTTCATGACGTCACAGCGCAACATGCCTCCGATCACTGCCCAGCACCTTGGATTCGTAAAGGTGCGCGGCGCCCGCGAACACAACCTGAAGAACGTCGACGTGGACATTCCCCGGGATGCCCTGGTGGTGTTTACCGGCGTCTCCGGCTCGGGCAAATCGTCCCTGGCGTTTTCCACGGTGTATGCCGAGGCCCAGCGCCGCTATTTCGAATCGGTGGCGCCCTATGCACGGCGCCTGATCGATCAGGTCGGCGTGCCGGATGTCGACAGCATCGAAGGTCTGCCGCCCGCCGTGGCGTTGCAGCAGCAGCGCGGCACGCCGAGTGCGCGTTCCTCAGTGGGCAGTGTGACCACCCTCTCGAGCCTGATCCGCATGCTGTATTCGCGTGCCGGCAGCTACCCGCCGGGACAGGCGATGCTGTATGCCGAGGACTTTTCGCCGAACCTGCCCCAGGGCGCGTGCCCGCAATGCCATGGCCTGGGCCGTGTGTATGAAGTGACCGAGGCGCTGATGGTGCCCGATCCGTCCCTGACCATCCGCCAGCGCGCGGTGGCGTCCTGGCCCCTGGCGTGGCAGGGCCAGAACCTGCGCGACATTCTCGTGACCCTGGGCTATGACGTGGATGTTCCCTGGCGCGACCTGCCGAAAAAGCAGCGCGACTGGATCCTGTTCACCGAAGAAACCCCCACCGTACCGGTGTATGCCGGTTTCACCCCGGCGCAAACCCGCGATGCACTGAAACGCAAGCTGGAGCCAAGCTACCAGGGCACGTTCAGCGGCGCGCGGCGCTACATTTTGCACACCTTCACCCACACCCAAAGCGCGCTGATGAAGAAGCGCGTGTCGCAGTTCATGCAGGGCAGCGCCTGCCCGTTGTGCGAGGGCAAGCGGCTGACCCGGGCGGCGCTGTCGGTGAAGTTTGCCGGGGTGGACATTGGCGAGTTGTCGCAACTGTCATTGACGCAATTGGCCGCGTTGTTGCGGCCGGTGGCGGCGGGGCAGGACAAGATGAAGCTGTCGGTGGAAAAACGCCTGGCGGCCCAGCGTATTGCCGAGGATCTGCTGGAGCGGGTCAGTACCTTGATCGAATTGGGGTTGGGCTATCTGTCCCTGGAGCGCAGCACGCCGACCCTGTCGTCCGGGGAGTTGCAGCGCCTGCGCTTGGCCACGCAATTGGGTTCGCAATTGTTCGGGGTGATCTATGTGCTGGATGAACCTTCGGCAGGCCTGCACCCGGCGGATGGCGAAGCGTTGTTCTCCGCGCTCGAACGTTTGAAAGCGGCGGGCAATTCGTTGTTTGTGGTGGAACATGACCTGGAAACCATGCGCCGCGCCGACTGGTTGATCGATGTGGGCCCGGCCGCCGGCGAGCATGGCGGGCACGTGCTGTACAGCGGGCCACCGGCCGGTCTGGCGGACGTTGAGGCGTCGCAGACCCGGGCCTATCTGTTCGCCGACAAGCGCCCTGGGAACCCGGCGCGCCGTGAACCCAGCGGCTGGCTGAGCCTGGAAGGCGTGACGCGCAATAACCTCAAGGACCTGAGCGTGGATGTCCCGTTGGGCTGCTTTACGGCGGTCACCGGTATTTCCGGCTCGGGCAAGTCCAGCCTGGTCAGCCAGGCGCTGCTGGAACTGGTGGGCAGCGGCCTCGGCAGCCGGGTGGAAAACGACGAAGAGCCGAGCCTGGAAGACGACGCCCCGCAAATCAGCGGCGGGCGCATCAGTGCCGGCCTGGAGCACATCCGCCGCCTGGTGCAGGTGGACCAGAAACCCATCGGCCGCACCCCGCGTTCCAACCTGGCGACCTACACCGGTTTGTTCGACAACGTGCGCAAGTTGTTCGCCGCCACGCCAGCGGCGAAGAAGCGCGATTACGACGCCGGGCAGTTCTCCTTCAACGTCGCCAAGGGCCGTTGCCCGAACTGCGAAGGCGAGGGCTTTGTCAGCGTCGAATTGCTGTTCATGCCCAGCGTCTACGCACCGTGCCCGACCTGCCACGGCGCGCGCTACAACCCTGAAACCCTGGCCGTCAAATGGCAAGGCCTGAGCATCGCCCAGGTGCTGGGGCTGACCGTGGAACAAGCGGTGGAGGTGTTCGCCGAACAACCTGGGATACTGCGTTCACTGCACGTGCTGCGGGATATCGGCCTGGGTTACCTGCGCCTTGGGCAGCCGGCGACGGAACTGTCCGGCGGCGAAGCGCAACGCATCAAACTGGCCACCGAGCTGCAACGCAATGCCCGTGGCGCGACGTTGTATGTGCTGGACGAACCCACCACCGGGCTGCATCCACGGGATGTCGACCGCCTGCTCAGTCAGCTCAATCAACTGGTGGATGGGGGGCATACGGTGGTCGTGGTGGAACATGAAATGCGCGTGGTGGCCCAGAGTGACTGGGTGATCGACATCGGACCGGGAGCCGGGGACCTGGGCGGCAAGGTGGTTGCCAGTGGGACGCCGCAGAAGGTGGCCAAAAACAAAACCAGCCGCACCGCGCCATTCCTGGCCCGAGAGCTGCTCTGACTAGCGATGTTGTCCAAATGTGGGAGGGGGCTTGCTCCCGATGAGGGAGTGTCAGTCGCTAATAATTTGACTGAGCCACCGCCATCGGGGGCAAGCCCCCTCCCACATTTTGCTCAGCTTTAGGTCAGGTTGATCTGTGCCCTGGCCTGCTTCACCACATTCTCAACCGTAAACCCGAACTGCTCCTGCAACTTCGCCAACGGCGCCGACGCGCCGAAGCTGTTCATCACCACCTTGGCGCCGGTCTGGCCGACATAGCGGTCCCAGCCCAGTGGCCCGGCCTGTTCCACCACTACCCGGGCCTTCACTGCCGGCGGCAACACGCTGTCGCGGTAGGCCTGGTCCTGGTCTTCGAACAGTTCCCAGCTGGGCATTGAAACCACCTGCGCGGCAATCCCTGCGCTTTTCAACTGCTCATACGCAGCCACCGCCAGGCTGACTTCACTGCCGCTCGCCAGCAGAATCACCTGAGGATCATCCGCCCTCGCCAGTACATAGGCGCCCTTGGCCGCCCCCGATGCCGCCGCGTATTTCGTACGATCCAGCGTCGGCAGTGGCTGGCGGGACAGTATCACGCAACTTGGCCGGTGGGTCTGCGCCAGCGCGACCTTCCACACTTCCAGGGTTTCATTCGCGTCGCCGGGGCGCAGGGTCAGCAACCCCGGCGTGGCGCGCAGTTGGGTCAGGTGTTCGATGGGCTGGTGGGTCGGCCCATCTTCGCCCACGCCAATCGAGTCATGGGTAAACACGAACACCACCGGCAGCTCCATGATCGCGGCCAGGCGGATCGGCGGCTTCATGTAGTCGCTGAACACCAGGAATGTCGAGGTGTACGGCCGCAGGTAGGACAACGCCATGCCGTTGGCAATCGCGCCCATGGCGTGTTCGCGGATGCCGAAGTGCAGGTTGCGCCCGCTGTAGTCGTCGGCGCTGAAACGCCCGGCACCGTCGAAGGTGAGGTTGGTCTTGGTCGAGGGCGACAGGTCCGCCGAGCCGCCGAGCAGCCACGGGATCTGCCGGGCAAAGGCATTCAGTACTTCGCCACCGGCGGCACGGCTGGCCACGCCCTTGGCGTCGGGGTCGAAACCGGGCAGGTCATCCTGCCAATGCTCCGGCATTTCGCCGGCACGCATGCGGCGCAGCTCTTCGGCCAGTTGCGGCTCGTGCTGCTGCAGCTGCGCCAGGCTCTGCTGCCAGGCGTCATATAACGGCTGGCTGCGCTCCAGCAGGGCGTCACGCAACACCGTGCGGGCCTCGTCGGGGACCAGGAAGCTGGAATCCTGCGGCCAGCCATACGCAGCCTTGGTCAGGCGGATCTCTTCATCGCCCAAGGGCTCGCCATGGGCGGCGGCGGTGTTGTGTTTGTGTGGCGAACCGTAGCCGATCACGCTGTCGACCACGATCAGGGTCGGCGCGCCGGTGTTGCCCTTGAAGGTGTTCAGCGCCTCGCTCAAGGCCTGCAAGTCATTCGCATCGGTGACGTGCACGGTGTGCCAGCCATAGGCCTGGAAGCGCTTGATCACGTCTTCGCTGAAGGCCAGCTCGGTGTGGCCTTCAATGCTGATGGTGTTGTTGTCGTAGATCCAGCACAGGTTATCCAGCTTCAGGTGCCCGGCCATGGACGCGGCTTCGCTGCTGATGCCCTCCATCATGTCGCCGTCGCCGCACAGGGTGTAGACGTTGTAGTCGAACAGCACCTGGCCGTCGCGGTTGAAACGCTTGCCCAGCCAGCGCTGGGCCATGGCCATGCCGACGCTGTTGGCGCAGCCCTGGCCCAGCGGCCCGGTGGTGGTTTCCACACCGGTGGTCATGCGGTACTCGGGGTGGCCGGGGGTCTTGGAGCTCATCTGGCGGAACTGCTTGATATCGTCCAGGCTGATCGCCGGTTGCCCCGAACGTTTGCCGTGGGCATCGATCTCGACCACACCGGCCAGGTGCAGCAGCGAATACAGCAGCATCGACGCATGCCCCACCGACAACACAAAGCGGTCACGGTTGGGCCAGTCGGGATGCTCGGGGTGGTAACGCAGGAAGCGGCTCCACAGCGTATACCCCACCGGTGCCAGGCCCATGGGCGTGCCGGGGTGGCCGGAGTTGGCCTTCTGCACGGCGTCCATGGCCAGGGTGCGCAGGGTGTTGATGCATTGGGTGTCGACAGCGGTGGCAGCATGAGTCATGAAACCGTTCTCCCTCGGGTGGCGATTTACAGTGGAGGGCGGGGTGTGGCAAAGGTTTGATCCCATTGCCCGCGCCGCGACGAACGGGGATGGATTGACCCTGAACATGACAAGACCGGCTGGAATGGGCTAGCTTCAAGGGGGTAAGCCATTGATCAACTTGCGGAGGTACGCCATGCCAGTGAAACACGACCTGTATCAGGATTTGGGGTTGAGCAAGGAAGCCGTTCACGAACGCAGGGCGAACGACAAACGCCTGGACTCGCTGTTCACTCAATACGATGCGGCCGATGGGGAGGTGCTGAAGGCGGAATCGGCCAAGGCCAGCGATGAGGAGGTGGAGAAGCTGAAGAAGAAACGCCTGTTGGTCAAAGACGAGATTGTGGGGCGATTGGGTTAAGCGCAACACTGCGCCTGCCATAGCGGGCGCAGATTTTTTCAGAATTGCCTGAAAGACATCTCTGCGCCGCCTGCCTATGATCCCGCTCGCCCTCCCGGCTCTGGGGACTGTTGCGGCGCAAGGATTGCGCCGGTGAGCCGGGTGGGCACTTTCCGTTTCTACACCAGCAGTGCCCGAGTGCATTCATCTATGGAGCGCTGCTGCGTCTCGCCATACACCTTCAATTCATCGACAGTCGTGCGCCCCAGGGCCTTCTCGAATTCGGCCTGGTTCGAATTGGCCGCGTAGTGACTCTGCGCCCCATCCCCCAGGTTCGACTGGAAAATCCCCGCCGCACTCACCGGCAGGAAATCCTCATACACCAAGGGTTCGACAGCCACATGGCCGGCGGCGACCAGTGCCTCCAGTGTGCGCGGTTGATCGGCCTGGCCGCGTGCCGCCAGGCCTTTCTCCGTGGCGAAGTAGCGGAAGTAGGCCAGATCCTGCTCACGCATCTGCCCGTGGTTATCCGGGAAGGCCTGGAAGTGCTGCTCCATCAACTGCATGTAGCGCGCGGCGTTGCCCTCGTTGGGGAAGGCACCCAGTTCGTCGCGCGCGGCATTCAGCAGTTGGTCGTACAGCGCGCGGCCCTTGGGCGTCAGCGCCACGCCACGCTGTTCGATTTCGCCGAAACGCGCGCTGTGGCTGCCCTGGGCATCGGTGAAGGCGATGGGTTCGTCGAGGGCCTTGAAGCTGGTCTGGCGCAGCAGGATCGGGCACTGGCGGCGGGGCGGGCCTTCGATCACGGCCTTGGGGGTGATGCCCTTGCCGGGCATGGCGGCCTGGACCTGGTCGATGTCCAGGGTGCGCGGGGTCAGGTGGTTGATGTGCGGGCCCTTGAAGGCCACCACGTCGGCGATCAGGCGGTGCTGGTCGCTGAGTTGCTGGTACTGCGCGGCGGTCACGGTCGCGGTGTGGTGCCAGCGGAAGGTTTCCAGGGCCTGGCGCACAAACTCATCGGCATCCGCAGGGTTGAGGCCACCGTCCTTCTCCGCTTGCTCGATCAGCGCCAGGGCGCGGGGAGTGAAGATCGAGCGCTTGGCCAGGGCGGTTTCGGCAAACCTGCGCAGCTCGGGGTTTTCGATCAGCTCCAGGCGTAGCAGCGAGGTAAACACGCGAAACGGGCTGGTCTGCAGCGCGCTTTCGTGCACGGCGCGGAACGCCGTGGAATGCACCGGCACGCCGGCGGGGGTCAGGTCGTAGTAACCCACCGGCTGCATGCCCATCACCGCGAACAGGCGGCCGATGGTCGCCAGTTCCGCCGCGGTGCCGAGACGGATGGCGCCATGGCGTTCCATGTCCAGGCGCTGGATCTCACCGGTGCGTTGCAGCTGTTGCGCCAGGTCCGGTTCGCTGGCGAGTACGCGGGCGTTGGTGGCGGCGACCAGCTCCATCAGTGCGCCATACAGCGGAACTTCATCTCGGTACATGTCGGACATGGCCTTGGAAAAGCCCTTGCGGATCTCGTCGGGGCTGACATGTGCGGTGCTGTGCATAGAAAAATTCCTGATCACGATGCTGATGGGAGCGGCCGATACCTGGATTTTGTTGGGCTGTGGGCGGGCGTGCAAACGAAGAATCCTCTGGACTTCATTCTGCAAATGAATGAAATGACGTGAATATGACAAAAAACGGCGGCAGGGAAATTTCATTTTCCAGGCCCTTTTCTAAAGAAAGCTTCACGAGGTTCGCCCTGGCCGGCATGAAAGAATCGTCACGTTTGCAGAGCCGACAGTGGGTTTGCACGCCAAACACGATAAAAAAACATTCAGGGGCCGCAGTTAATGAAAATTTCTACACTGGCGCTGTCGATCACCGCCGCCGTTCTTGCACAACAGGCTTACGCTGATGACTTCGGGCTCGGCGCGCTGGGCACGGGCAATGGCCACAGCGGCTTTCTCGAAGACAGCCATGCGTCCGTCAGTTCGCGGACCATGTACTACAGCGCAGATAACCGCTCGGGGACCAATAACGACTTGCGCGAAGCTGCTACCGCACTGCGTTTCGACTACAAATCCGGCTTCACCCAAGGCACCGTTGGCCTGGGTTTCGACGTGATGGCCTTCGGCGCCCTGCGCCTGGACGGTGGCGATGGTCACACTGCGGGCCCGGGCCTGGCGGGTAATGGCAACAGCTTCTTCCCAACCAAAAACAACGGCACCGAGCCGGCCGACTCCTTCGGTCGCGCGGCCGGCAACGTGAAGTTCCGCATTTCCCAGACCGAGTTGCATGTCGGTGGTGGCCTGGCGCCGGTGTTGCCGATCCTGGTCTCCAACGACAGCCGCGTGGCGCCGCAAACCTTTGACGGCGGCATCCTCACCTCCAACGATATTCCCAACGTCACCTTCACCGGCGGCGAGCTGAACCGCGCCGAAGGCCGTGCCTCCAGCAACTCCACGGGCTTGAGCGTGGCCGGCGGTACGCGCGACAGCGACAGCTTCAAGTTCGGTGGGGTGGACTACAAGCCGTTTGGTTCGTCCGACAACGCCATCGCAAAAAACCTGACGTTGCAGTACTACTACGCCCAGTTGCAGGACTTCTACAAACAGAACTACGTCGGCCTGGTCCACGTGCTGCCCCTGGGCAACGACCAGTCGTTCAAGACCGACCTGCGTTACTTCGACAGCAGCAGCGACGGCAAGAATGGCGAGAGTGGCTACCAGTTCAACAACAACGGCGGCTACGCCAAGCACGCCAACGAAGTGGACAACAAAACCTACAGTGCCGCGTTCACCTACCAACTGGGCGGCAGCAGCCTGATGCTCGGCCACATTGGCGTGGGTGACGATGGTGGTTTTGTCTGGGTCAACCAGGGCAGCCTTGCCGATCCCCACGCCCAAGGCGCCGGCGGCAGCGACTTCTACCTGTTCACCGACGCAGTGGTGGGCCAGTTCTCCCGGGCGGGCGAGCAGGTCAACTTCGGGCAGTACGCGTATGATTTCAAGGCCTACGTGCCGGGCCTGAAAGCGTCCGTGGCCTACCTGGACGGTACGGATATCAAGTCGAAGGTCGCCGGTGGCCCTGACCAGAAAGAAAACGAAACCGACTTCCGCCTGGACTACGTGGTGCAGGCCGGTCCTCTGAAAGGCTTCGGTACCACCTTGCGTACCGGCACCTATCACGGCAAAAACACCGGCACCGCCGACCAGGACCAGACCCGCCTGATCTTCAACTACACCTACGCCATCTTCTAAGTCTTCATGTGCACCCGGGCGTCATTGGGCTCTACACTGCTCCTCACCTGGTAGGCGATGGAGGACCCGATGACGGCCACACCCGACACCCGAATACTGGACACGATCGAAGGCCAACGCCTGGCGACGCCGGAGGCCGAGCGTTGGCGCGAGTGGGGCCCCTACCTGAGCGAACGCCAATGGGGCACGGTGCGCGAAGACTACAGCGCCGACGGCGATGCCTGGGCTTACTTCCCCCATGAACATGCACGCAGCCGCGCCTACCGCTGGGGCGAGGATGGCCTGGCCGGGTTCAGCGACAAGGCGCAACACTGGTGCCTGGGCCTGGCCCTGTGGAACGAGCGCGACGCGATCCTCAAGGAGCGCCTGTTCGGCCTGAATAACGCCGAGGGCAACCACGGTGAAGACGTCAAGGAGTTGTACTTTTTCGTCGACGGTGTGCCCAGCCATGCCTATATGCGCATGCTCTACAAATACCCCCATGCCGCCTTTCCCTACGCCGACCTGATTGCCGAGAACGCCCGGCGTGGTCTGGCCGATGCCGAGTACGAGATCCTCGATACCGGTGTGTTCGAAGACAACCGCTACTGCGACGTCAGCGTCGAATACGCCAAGCACCAGCCTGACGATATTTTCATGCGCGTCACCGTGCACAACCGCTCGCAACAGCCGACGCGCCTGCAGGTGCTGCCGCAGCTGTGGGCGCGCAATGACTGGAGCTGGACCTCGGATGCGCCCAAGCCACAGTTGAGGCTGGACGGCGAACACGTGCTGGCCCGTCATCATGCACTGCCCGATCTGCGTCTCAGCGCCTGGGGGCAGGCGGGCGTGGAATGGCTGTTCTGTGAAAACGAGAGCAACTTCCCGCGACTGGGCGGGCAACCGGCGCCGGGGCCGTTCAAGGACGGGATCAACGATTATGTGGTTGAAGGGCTGGACGCTGCGATTCGCCGCGACACCGGTACCAAGGTGGCCGCACGCTTTATCCTTGAGCTGGCGGGCCTGCAAAGCAAAAGCCTTTACCTGCGCCTTGCACCCGTGGACGCGCCCGAGGTCAACGCGCGCAAACTGTTTGAACAGCGGCGCCAGGAAGCCGATGACTTCTACGCCGCCTTGCAGCAAGGCCTCGTCGATGACGACGCGCGCAACGTGCAGCGCCAGGCCCTGGCTGGCTTGCTGTGGTCCAAGCAGCTCTACTATTTCGATGTGAACCAGTGGCTCGACGGCGACCCGGCCCAGCCCGCGCCACCGCCCGAGCGCCTGCATATCCGCAATACCCATTGGCGGCACCTGTCCAACTTCGACATCCTGTCCATGCCCGACACCTGGGAATACCCGTGGTACGCCTCCTGGGACCAGGGCTTCCAGGCGGTGGCGTTTGCCCTGATCGATCCGGGGTATGCCAAGCAACAGCTGTTGTTGCTGGTGAAGGACCGCTTCATGCACCCCAACGGCCAACTGCCCGCCTATGAATGGCGCTTCGACGACGCCAACCCACCGGTGCATGCCTGGGCCAGCTGGCGCGTGTACCAGCAGGACAAGGCGCTGACCGGTGTGGGCGACCTGGATTTCCTCGAGCGGATCTTCCACAAGCTGCTGCTGAATTTTTCCTGGTGGGTCAACCGCAAGGACGCCGAGGGTCGCAACCTGTTCCAGGGCGGCTTCCTGGGGCTGGACAATATCGCCTTGTTCGACCGCTCGGCCGCGTTGCCGCCGGGGTATCAGCTCGATCAGGCCGACGGCACCGCCTGGGTGGCGGCGTATGCGCTGGACTTGATGCGTATCGGCCTGGAGTTGGCCAAGCGCAATGTCGTGTATGTCGATATCGCGGTGAAGTTTTTCGAGCACTTCCTGTACATCGCCGGCGCCATCAACCGCGTCGATGACAGCGCCGAAGGCCTGTGGGACGAGCAGGACCTGTTCTTCTACGACGTACTGCACCGTCCCGACGGCCAGAACGAGCCGGTGCGCCTGCGCTCCATTGTCGGCCTGATGCCGTTGTTTGCCGTGCTGGTGCTGGAGCAGCGCGAACACGAGGGGCTGGAAGGGTTGCGTGAACGGCTGTTGGGGTTCATGCACCACCGGCCGGACCTGGCCAAACTGGTGTCGCGCTGGAACGAACCGGGTCAGGGCAATCGCCTGTTGCTGGCGCTGTTGCGTGGCGAGCGCACCAAGGATTTGCTGCGGCGCATGCTCGATGACGACGAATTCCTCTCGGCCTTTGGCGTGCGTTCCCTGTCCAAGGCGTTTGCCGAGCAGCCACTGGCGCTGAAGATGAATGGCGACACCCTGTGCGCCCGTTACCAGCCGGGTGAATCCGACTCGCGCCTGTACGGCGGCAATTCCAACTGGCGCGGGCCCTTGTGGATGCCGGTGAACTACATGCTGATCGAATCGCTGCGGGAATTTCACCGCTACTACGCGGACAACTTCTCGGTGAAATACCCCACGGGCAGCGGGTATCTGGCATCCCTGGAGGACGTGGCCGACAGCCTCAGCCAGCGCTTGACCCGCCTGTTTCTGCGGGATGAAAACGGTTCACGACCGTCGATGGCGGGGTATGCGCAGTTGGAGGCGGACCCGGCCAGTCGTGACCTGGTGTTGTTCCATGAATATTTCCATGGCGAGACGGGGCGGGGGTTGGGGGCTTCGCACCAGACCGGATGGAGTGCGCTGGTGGCGTTGCTGCTACAGCCCAAATGTGGGAGGGGGCTCGCCCCCGATAGCGGTGGATCAGTCAACTGATGACGCGACTGACAAACCGCCATCGGGAGCAAGCCCCCTCCCACAGAGATTCAGGGTTGCCCGTGAATCAGGAAGGGAACAGTTCGCTCAGCTTCATGGCCAGCATCATGTCGCCTTCGGTGCGCAGCTTGCCTCCCATGAAGGCCTGCATGCCGTCGGTCTCGCCGCTGACGATGCCTTTCATAGTGTCGCCGTCCATGACCAGGGTCACTTGGGCGTCAGGGTTTTCGCCTTCCAGCAGTTCGCAGGTGTTGTTCTTGACCACCAGCGAGAAGTTCTGGGTGTCGTCGATACGGAAACCGAACACCAGGTCCAGGCCGTCGGCGGCGGCTGGGTTGAATTTGGCTTTCATTGCTTCTACGGCTTTAGCTACGTCAGTCATGGTTTCGATCCTTTTATGGTGAGTCCAGTGACCTTGGGGTCACGGTTGGCCGCACTTCATCGGAAGGTGATGAGTTGCGGCGCCTTCAACAGTTGCAAGTGGGTGTGACTGTTGAAGGAAGCCAGTGCCACCTCGCGACCGCGGAATTTCAGCTGGTTGAGCGAGGTGTTAACAATTTGCCAGTTCAGTTCGAAGGCCTGGGCGGCAGGCATCCGGGTAATCAGGTGGAGCAGGGCGGTGATGGTGCCGCCGGAGGTGAACACCGCGATCTTCTGCGTGTTGTCCGCCGCTTCCAGAATGCGTTGCAGGCCACCCTGGACGCGCTCCACGAAGCCCAGCCAGCTTTCCAGTCCCGGCGGGTCATAGGTGCCGGCCAGCCAGCGCTCGATGATCAGGGCGAAGATGCGCTGGAACTCGCTGCGGTTTTGCGCGGCGTTGCGCAGGATGTCCAGGGCGTCGGGTTCGCTGCCGAGCAGGTCGGGGAGCAGGGCGCGGATGATTGCGTCGGCGTCGAATTCGTTGAAGGCGCTGTCGGTTTCCAATGCTGGCACGGGCAGGCCGAGGGTGCTGTATTGATCGAAGGCGGCAGCGGCCGTGTGCTGCTGGCGGCGCAGGTCGCCGGCGATGCAGCGGTCGAACACCAGGCCCATATCCGCCAGGTGGCGGCCGAGCACTTGCGCTTGTTCCACGCCGACGGGCGACAGCACGTCATAGTCGTCTGCACCGAAGGAGGCCTGGCCATGTCGAATCAAATAGATGCTGCCCACGTCCGTTTTCCCGGTACGTTGAAAGTCTGGCGAGGTTATGAGGATGCCAGGGTGCTGTCAATGAAAAAACATACGCTTGTTTTAAAAGCTCGTTGGAGCGCGTTCCTGCTGGCGGTTTGAGCACTGGCCGCCCGGCGATCCCGTCGGTATGCTTGGGCAATCCGCGCCTGGCGCCGTGCATTGTTAAGGAGACACATGGATTTTTTGGCTGAATACGCGAGCTTTCTGGCGAAGACCGTCACCCTGGTGGTCGCTATTCTGGTGGTCTTGATCAGCTTCGCGGCACTGCGCAGCAAAGGGCGTCGCAAAGCCGCCGGCCAACTGCAGGTCAGCAAGCTCAATGACTTCTATAAGGGCCTGCGTGAGCGCCTGGAGTCGAGCCTGCTCGACAAGGAGCAGCTCAAGGCCCTGCGCAAGTCCGAAAGCAAAGCCGAAAAGAAGAACGGCAAGAAGAAGCCCGAGGCCAAGCCACGGGTGTTCGTGCTGGATTTCGACGGTGACATCAAGGCCTCGGCCACCGAGAGCCTGCGCCATGAAATCACCGCGCTGCTGAGCCTGGCCACGCCCAAGGACGAAGTGGTGCTGCGCCTGGAAAGCGGCGGCGGCATGGTGCACAGCTACGGCCTGGCGTCATCGCAACTGGCGCGTATCCGCCAGGCGGGCGTGCCGTTGACCGTGTGCATCGACAAGGTCGCGGCCAGCGGCGGCTACATGATGGCGTGTATCGGTGAGAAGATCATCAGCGCACCGTTTGCCATCCTCGGCTCCATTGGCGTGGTGGCGCAGTTACCCAACGTCAACCGCCTGCTGAAAAAGCACGACATCGACTTTGAAGTACTGACCGCCGGCGAGTACAAGCGCACCCTCACGGTGTTTGGCGAAAACACCGAGAAAGGCCGCGAGAAGTTCCAGGAAGACCTGGACATCACCCATCAGTTGTTCAAGAACTTCGTCTCGCGTTATCGCCCCCAGCTGGCGATTGATGACGTAGCGACCGGAGAGGTGTGGCTGGGTGTGGCCGCGCTGGATAAGCAACTGGTCGACGAACTGCAAACCAGCGACGAATACCTGGCCACCAAGGCCAAGACCGCCGAAGTGTTCCACCTGCACTATGCCGAGCGTAAAAGCCTGCAGGAACGGGTGGGCCTGGCGGCCAGCGGCTCGGTAGACCGGGTGCTGCTGACCTGGTGGAGCCGCCTGACCCAGCAACGCTTCTGGTAAGCCCCTTTGGGGTATAGGTAATACCTGTGGGAGGGACGGTGCGACGATTCGACTTGCCCCCGATGGCGGCCTGACAGCCGACCAGGATGTTGGATCAGACCGAGTACATATCCGTTGCTGCGGTAACGGCTGCTGTTGGTTCCGCCCTTACGGCGGCTCACTTTTGAAAAGCGCAAAAGTAAGCAAAACGCTTCGCCCCACCACTCGGCACCTCGCCTAGGCTCGGTGTGCCCGTAATCCGACAGTGATGTGGGGGCTAAACCGGCATCCCTGCCGGTTTACCCCCCAAATCACTATCGAATTCCGGCCAGCGTGGTTTAACGGGGCGCCTGAGATCAAGATCAAGAGCGGCTCGCTTCGCATCGTGGTTAGCGTTGGCTGCTACAAATTTTTGTAGATACCTATGCTCATCGGGGGCAAGTCGAATCGTCGCACCGTCCCTCCCACATTTAGTTCGGTGTGGGTATCGGCTTGCGCATCAGCCTCCCCACCACCAGTGCTCCGAGCAATCCCAATAACCCTGCCACCCACAACACCCCGCTGAACCCATCCACAAACGCCTGCCGCGCCAGCGGTTGCACCATCGCCCGTGCCGGCTCCGGCAACAAGCCCATTGCCGCCGGCATATCCCCGGCCACCACCCGTGAAGCAATCCCCGCCGCCTGCGCCTGCCATTGCGTGTCGATACGTGCGCGCAACACGTGCTCGCTGTGGCTGCTCAGCAGTGCGCCATACACGCCAATCGCCAACATGATCGCGCTGAACCGCATGGTGGTGCTCATGCCCGAGGCCATCCCCGCACGGTCCCGTGGCACGCAGGCCATGATGTTTTTTTGCGTATCACCATTGAGCAAACCGGCACCGGCACCGGTGACGGCAATCGCCAGGGCGAAGGGCAGGTAGCCGCCGATATTCACCGCCCAGGCACTCAGCAGGTTGCCGCAGCCCACCAGGGTCAACCCGGCCGCCATCATCGTTGCCGGTGCGAAGCGCCCCGCCAGCCGCGCGCCGATCCGGGGGCAGACCAGCATGGTCAGGGCGAACGGCAGCATGCCCAGGCCCGAGGCAATCGCGGAGAAGTCCAGGCCGTTCTGCAGATAGAACGGCAGCAGCGTCATCATCACTTGGGCGCAGCCGGCGTAGGCAAACATCCCGAGCAAGGCGCCGATAAAACGCGGGTGGTGAAACAGTTGCAGGTCCACCATGGGCCGCTGCTGCACACGTTCGACCCCTACAAATACACCCAGCAACACCGCACCGCCGATCAGGCGTGCATAGGTCAGCGGGTTATCCCAGCCGATACGGTTGGCCTCGATCAGGCCCCAGATCAGGCACAACAGGCTCGCGCTGAAGGCCAGGCTGCCCCACGGGTCGAGGCGGGCGGATTGGCTATCGCGGGATTCCGGAATCGCGTGCAGCACCAGGCTCATCAGCGCCAGGCCCACGGGCAGGTTGAGGTAGAAAATCCAGCGCCAGCCGAGGTATTCGGTGATCACGCCGCCCAGGGTCGGCGCGGCCGTCATCGCCACGCCCATGCAGGCGCCCCAGAACGCCCAGGCCTTGGCCCGCTCGACTTCATCGTGGAAGGTGTGGCCAATGGAGGCCAGGGCTGACGTGAGCAATAACGCTGCACCGACGCCCTTGACCGCGCGGGCGATATCCAGCCACAACGCACTCGGCGCCGCCCCGCAGCCAAGGGAGGCGAGGATAAAAATACTCAGGCCCCAGACCAGGGATTTCTTGCGCCCGAACCGATCGGCAAGGCTGCCGGCCGGCAGGAGCAAGGCGGCAAACGCCAGCATGTAGGCGCTGACCACCCATTCGATATCGGCAAAGTTCGCCCCCAGGTCGCGAGCGATGCTCGGCAGGGTCACGGCGACGATATTGGTGTCGAGCACGATCAGCGAGCAGACACCGGACGCGGTGAGCAACGTCAGGCGCGGGCTGACCCGACTCATGGCTTGATTACCTTACAGGCAATAGGGCAAATGTAGTTGGTGGGCATCGTAAGGGCGCTCCAATGTTGAGGTGCTTCGAGCTTATCCCTGGCCACTGCTGGTATTGTTAGCCGCTGTGGAGCACTTCATTACCTTTGAGCTAATCCTGTTATGGATATCCGCCATTTTCGCTACTTCCTCGCCGTGGCCCGGCAGCGCAACTTCACCCGTGCCGCCGAGCAATTGGGCATTGCGCCACCGACCCTGAGCCGGCAGATCCAGGACATGGAAACCAGCCTGGGCACGCGCTTGTTTATCCGCCGGCAACGCGAAGTCAGCCTCACCGAAGCCGGCGCCGCCTTGCTGGTCGAGGCCGAAGCCACCGTGCGCCAGTTTGAATTCGCCCAGCACCATGCCCAGCGTGCCGGGCGTGGCGAGATCGGCCATATCGAATTGGGTTACGTGGCTTCGGCGCTGTACGCCGGGCTGTTGCAGCGGCAGATGCGTGCGTTCGGCCAGGCATTTCCCGACGTCAGCGTGACGGTGCGCGAATGCGCCATGGCCACGCTGCCGAGTGCGGTGGCGGACGGGCGCTATGACATCGGCTACATCCGCTCGCCGATGACCTTGCCCGAGGGAGTAGAGGCGGTGCGTCTGGACGGCGAAGGTTTTGTCCTGGCGCTGCCCCAGGATTCCTGGCTGCTGGGGCTCGCGGCCATTGGCTGCGAACACCTGCAAAACGAGACATTTATCCTGCCGGAGCAAATCAGCGGCACCCTGCATGTCGCCGCGCAAGGCGGTTATGCCCCGCGCCTGGGGCCACAGCCGGGCGGGTTGGTCGCGGTGGTGGCGCTGGTGTCGATGGGGCAGGGCGTGGCGGTGGTGCCCGCGTCAATGGTCGGGCATGTGCAGTTGCCGGGCGTGGTGTATCGCAGCATTCAGGGCTGCGACGCGTCCTCGTGGCTGTCGCTGATTCACCGGCGCTTCGAGAAAGCGCCGGCGGTGGCGCGGTATATCCAGCAGGTCAAGCACTCAGGCGCGGCTGCACCGAATCCGCCAGGCGCGTAAGGATCAGGCAGCACGACACCGCCCCTGCATCCAGCACGCCCAGTGAGCGCTCGCCCAGGCGACTGGCGCGGCCGATCTTCGCCACCAGGTCCTTGGTGGAGTCGCGTCCCTGGGAGGCGGCGGTTTTCATTGCCTCCAGTGCATCACTGAAGGACGCCCCCGAGGCGTGCGCGCGCTCGAAGGCTTCCACCGCCGGGATCAATGTGTCCATCAGACACTTGTCGCCCACGCCCGCTTCGGTGATGTCCTGCAACGAGGTCAGGCCGCCGCGCAACAGGTGGGCGAAGGTGGCTGCGTCGATGTCGTCACGGCCGCGCACTTCGTCGGCCATGCCGATAAACAGGCTGCCATACAACGGCCCCATGGAGCCGCCGATGCCTTCCATCAGGCTCAGGGTCAGCTCATCCAGGGCTTCGGCGAGGGTCAGTTGGCGACCTTCGATCGTGCGCCCGCAATGGGCGAAGCCCTTGGCCATGTTGATGCCATGGTCGCCGTCGCCAATCGCGCCGTCGACTTCGCTGAGGTATTCACGGTTGGCCACGATCACACTGACCAGGTCGGTGACGATGGCGCTGCCGTGGTGGCTGGAAAAATGCTGGCTCATGGTTCAGTCCGCCTGGGTCATGCCGATGGAGCGGCAGGGTTGGTCGATCAGGGTTTTCAGCTCCGCGTCGAGGCCGAGCAGGGTCAGGGTCACGCCCATCATTTCCAGGGAGGTGAAGTAGTTGCCGACGTAGCAGCGGTGAATCTTCAGGCCCTTGGCGTTGAGTTGGCGTTCCACCTCGGCATAGAAAATATACAGCTCCATCACCGGCGTGGCGCCAAGACCGGAGACCAGCACCACCACGCTGTCATCCTGGCTGAAGTCGCGGTCGGCGAGGATCGGCGCGAGCATGCGCTCGGCCATGGCGGCGGCGGACTCAATGGGGATGACCTCAATGCCCGGTTCGCCGTGATGGCCGATGCCCAGTTCCATCTGGCCGTCGGGGATCTGGAAGTTGGGCTTGCCCACGGCGGCAATGGTGCAGGGCGTGAGGCCGATGCCAATCGAGCGGCAGTGGTCGACGGTTTTCTGCGCGACGCGAATCACGCCGTCGAGGTCGTAGTGCTGGGCGGCGGCGGCACCGCCGATCTTCCACATGAAGATTTCCCCGGCCACGCCGCGACGCTTGGCGATCTCGGTCTTGGGCGCGGAGGCCACGTCGTCGTTGGCGACCACGGTGCGGATGCGCATGTCTTTGCTGGCGGCCATTTTCATCGCCAGCTTCACGTTCATATTGTCACCGGCATAGTTGCCGTACAGGCAGGCCACGCCGGCGCCATGGTCGGCGGCGCGGAAGGCGTCGAAAAAGCTCTTGGCGGTGGGCGAGGAGAAAATCTCACCGACGGCCACCGCGTCGACCAGGCCGGGGCCGACATAGCCGAGAAAGGCCGGCTCATGGCCGGAGCCGCCCCCCGTGACAATGCCGACACGCCCTGGCCCGGAAGGCCTGGCCTTGACGATCACCCGTGGGTTGCTTTCGTACTGGCGCAGTTCGGGGTGCGCGACCAGGATGCCGCGCAGCATGTCCTCGACCACGTGGTCCGGATCGTTGATGACTCGATTCATAACGCGGGTTCCTGTTTTTATGGGTTCACCGCTATCCAACTGTGGGGGGAGGGCTTGCCGCCTCCCACATTTGGACCTGTCGGGTGCTTAGGGCTCTAGTACAACCTTGAGCGACTTGTCGCCACGTTCCATCACCGCAAACGCTTCCTTGAAGTCCGCCAGGGCGAACTTGTGGGTCACCACATCGCGCATATCGATCTTGCGGTTGCCGATAAAGTCGATGGCCCGCGGGTACATGTACGGCCCCAGGTGCGAGCCGAGGATGTCCAGCTCCTTGCGGTCGCCGATGATCGACCAGTCCACCGTGGCTTCGTCGTTGAACACGCTGAACTCCACGAAGCGCCCCAGCTTGCGCAGCATCGCCAGGCCCTGGTTCACCGCCTTGTGGTGCCCGGTGGCCTCGATATAGATGTCGCAGCCATAGCCGTCGGTGATCGCGCGGATGTTGGCCAGTACGTCCACTTCGGCCGGGTTCCACACTTCGTCGGCGCCCATGCGCAGGGCGAGGGCGGCGCGTTCGGATTTCATGTCGAGCACGATGAGTTTTTTCGGGTTGCGCAGGCGCACGGCGCCGATGATGCCCAGGCCCAGGGTGCCGGCGCCGGCCACCACCACGACGTCGTCATGGTCGACGTTGGCGCGTTCCGCCGCATGCAGTGAGCAGGCCAGGGGTTCGATCAGGATCGCTTCGTCGGGGGCGATGGATTCCGGCACTTTGTGAATGATGCCTTCCTTGGTGAAGATCATGTACTGGGCCATGGCACCCTGCACATTGTTCTGGAAGCCATAGAGGTCGTGTTTCTGGCACATCCAGTACTGGCCGTGGTTGCAGAAGCGGCAGCCCCAGCATGGCACGATCTGCTCCGAGATCACCCGGTCACCGACCTTCACGCCGCGCTTTTCCGCGCCTGGGCCCAGGGCCACCACGCGACACACGAATTCATGGCCGGGGATCATCGGCGGCTTGACGTAGCGCGGTTGCTCGGCATCGCCCCAGAACGACGGCGCGCCGCGATAGGTCTTGATGTCGCCCATGCAAATGCCGCACAACTCGACCTTGGTGAGGATTTCATCGGGGCCGGGCGTGGGCACGTCGACGGTTTCCAGGCGATAGTCTTCCGGGCCATGGCAAACCACGGCCTGCATGGTTTTCGGGATGACCGGCGAGAGTTGTTCGGGTGTGCGTTCGGTGACAGTGGACATGACAAAACCTCACGACAGATAAATGAATTACTGAATGCTGTAGCCGCCGTCGATCACCAGGTTGGCGCCGGTGATCATCTGCGCGGCATCGCTGAGCAGGTACAACGCCAGCCCGGCGATTTCCTCCGGCTGGGCAAAGCGGCCCGCCGGGATCTGCAATTTGGCCCGTTCGCCGACTTCACCGGCCCAGGCCTTCTTGCCCAGCGCGGTCTCGACGATGGTGGGGGAGATGGCGTTGACGTTGATGTGCGGCGCCCATTCCATGGCCAGCACCTTGGTCATGCCGACGATGGCCGCCTTGCTGGCGCAGTAGGCGACGTGGCGGTCGAGGCCGATCACCGCGGCCTGGGACGCGAGGTTGACGATGCGTCCGCTGCCCTGGGCGAGCATGTGCCGCGCGCAGGCCTGGGCCACGAAAAAGCTGGCCTTGAGGTTGATGTCCAGGGTGGTGTCCCAGGCGCTTTCGCTGACATCGACGGCCTTGTCCAGCAGGGCCACGCCGGCGCTGTTGATCAGGTAGTCCAGGCGTTGGAAGTGTGCGAAGACCTGGTCGATGGTGTGTTGCACCTGGTTGATCCGGCTGAGGTCGACGGCAATGCCCAGATGCCCGGCACCCAGGCTTGCTGCCACTTCAACCACCGCCGGGTCGCGGTCGAGCAACGCTACGCGGGCGCCGCGCTCCACCAGCAGGCTGGCGCAGGCCAGGCCGATACCGGCGGCGCCGCCGGTGATCACCGCGCAACGGCCGTTGAGGTCGAAGGCTTGGTTCCAGAATCCAGACATTTACATGACTCCATTTTCGAAAACAGTGAAGATCTCATGTGGGAGGGGGCTTGCCCCCGATGACGGTGGGTCAGATCACCTGATCTATCACTGGTACACCGCCACCGGGAGCAAGCCCCCTCCCACACTTGCCTGTATTTCAAGCCAATAACTACTTACCGCCACTGACCTGTTTGTACAGTGCATCGGCGTTGGCGTTAGTCACGGGCACCCACGGCAGGATGTAGGTCTTGGCCGTGCCATCGCCCCATTTCACGTCCTTGGCATAGCGCTCCCAGATCACCGACTGCGGTTTGTAGTCCTTGCCGGCGAGTGCGCGCAACGCTACGTCCAGTGCGCCCTGGGACTGGGCCTGGGCGTCCTGGAGGAAGGTGGTGACTTCGTCTTTCTTCGCCGCCTGGATCGCGTCCGGCATGCCGTCGATGGACGTGACGGGCACATCCTTGGAGGTCAGGCCGTGGGATTTGAGGGCCTGCACGGCACCGAGGGCCATGTCGTCGTTCTGCGCGATCACGCCGTTGATGCCTTTGGGGTGGGCGTTCAGCCAGTCTTCGGTCAGCGCCAGGGCCTGGGCGCGGTCCCAGTTGGCGGTCTTCTTCTCGATGATCTTGATGCCAGGGTGCTTGCCCAGCACTTCCAGCTCGCCTTTCTCGCGGTCGATCTGCGCCGACTGGCCAATCGGGCCCTGGATGATCACCACGTTGCCCTTGCCGTTGAGCTTGTCGACCATGGCCTGGGCCTGCAGGCGGCCACCTTCCACATCATCGTTGCCGACGTAGGGCACCGAGGCGTCGGCGACCTTGGTGTTGGAGGCGATAACCACCACGTCGTTGCTCATGGCTTGCTTGACCGTGCCGACGCCGGCCTTGGTGTCGATCGGCACGAACAGGATTGCGTCGTAGCGCTGGGTCACCATGTTTTCGATCTGATTGTTCTGGGTCAGGGCGTCGTAGTTGCCGTCGAACACGGTCAACTGCACGGTGCCGTCCTTGACCGCCGGGTGCTCCTTGAGCTCGCGGACCCAGTTCTGCATGAACTGGCCCTTGAGGCCGTAGACGGCCGCGCCGACCTTGTAGGTCTTGCCATCGGCGGCCATTGCGATACTGCCGGCGAGCAGGGAGAGAGCCGCCGCGGCGGCCAGGGTGGTACCAAGTTTCATGGGGGGAACTCCGGTTATTGTTGTAGTGGTCGTTCTCTAGCGTTTTTTCTTGCGCCACACGTCGATCAGTACTGCAAACACGATGATCAGGCCCTTGGCGACCTGCTGGTAATAGGAGGACACGCCGAGCAGGTTCAGGCCGTTGTTGATCACGCCGATCAACAACGCGCCGAACAGCGTGCCGACAATGCTGCCGGTGCCGCCCGACAGGCTGGTGCCGCCGATCACCACGGCGGCTATCGCGTCCAGCTCATAGGAAACCCCGGCCTGGGGCAGGGCGGAGGTGGTACGTGCCGACAACACCACGCCGGCCAACCCGGCGAGCAGGCCGGACACCACGTACACCGAAAACATCACCTTGCGCACGCCGATCCCGGAGGTGCGCGCGCTTTTTTCATTGCCGCCCACCGCGTACACGTAGCGGCCGTAGGTGGTGTAGCGCAGCACCATCCAGAAGATCAGCGCGACCACCGCAAAGATGATGATCGGCACGCCAATCGGGCCGATCTTGCCGATGCCCAGGGCCAGGTAGGCGTCGGGCAGGTCGGTGATCGGGCTGCCGTCGTTGAGGATGAAGGTCATGCCACGGGCAATGCTGAGCATGCCGAGGGTGGCCACGAACGGTGGGATCGACAGGTTGGCGACCATAAAGCCGTTGACCACGCCGAGCATCGCCCCGGCAAACATCCCCGCGCTCACCGCCGCCAGCAGCCCGTAGCCCTGGGTCGCGACCATGGCGCTGCACAATCCGGCAAAGGCCAGGATCGAGCCGACGGAGAGGTCGATGCCCTTGGTCAGGATCACGTAGGTCATGCCCACCGCGAGGATGCCGTTGATGGAGGTCTGGCGCAGGATGTCCATCCAGTTGCGCCAGGTCATGAAGTACTCGCTGGAAAACGCCATCACCACGCACAGCAGGATAAACACCAGCGGCAGGCCGAAGCGGTCGAGGGACAGGCGCAGGCGGTTGCGCGGTGCGGTGGTGATAGGGGCGGCAATGGTTTTGGCATTCATGAGGCAAGACTCAACAGGGCTTCCTGGGAAAGGGCGGTGTCGGTGCTGATGGTCACCAGGCGACCGCCCTTGAAGACGGCGATGCGGTCACTCAGGTGCAACAGTTCCGGGGCTTCCGACGACACCACGATGGCGGCGCCACCGGCGCGCACGAATTGATCCAGCAGGTGGTAGATCTCCTGCTTGGCGCCCTCATCGATACCCCGGGTCGGCTCATCGCACAGCAGGCACACCGGTTCGGTCGACAGGCATTTGGCAAGCACCACTTTCTGTTGGTTGCCGCCGCTCATGGACGCCACCGGCAGTTCCAGTGAGGTGGTTTTGATCTGCAGGCGCTTGACCATGTCCTGGGCCAGTTGGGTTTCCTTGCGTGCGTTGATCAGCGACCAGCTCGACAGGCGCTTGTAGGCCGACAGCGCAATGTTGGAAAGAATGCTGCCGGTCAGCACCAGGCCGCTGTCCTTGCGGTCTTCGGTGACCAGCGACATGCCGGCATTGATGGTCGCCTTGGGCAGGCCGACGGGCATGGGCTTGCCTTGCAGAGTGACGCTGCCGGAGTCGGCCACGGTCAGGCCATAGATGCAGTTGAGGAATTCACTGCGCCCCGAGCCCATCAGGCCGTAGATGCCGAGGATTTCACCCTGGCGCAGTTGCAGGCTGATGTCGTGGAACTCGCCGGCGCGGCTGAGGTTGTCGATTTGCAGGCAGGTGTCGGCGGCGCATTCGCGGCCGACCTTGTGGTCGATGCGGGTCAGTTCCTGGCCAACGATGCCGCGCACCAGGTGGTCGCGGTCGATATCGGCCATGCGTCCGCTTTCCACAAAGGCGCCGTCGCGGAAGATGCTGTAGTCATCAGCGATCTGCGCCAGTTCGCTCAAGCGGTGCGATACATAGACGATGCCGGCGCCCCGCGCGGTGAGGCGGCGAATCGCCTTGAACAGGGTTTCGGCTTCGCGCTCGCCAATGGCCGACGTTGGCTCGTCCATGATCATCACCTGGCAGTCATGGCTGAACGCCTTGGCGATTTCCACCAGCTGGATCTGCGCCACGCTCAGTCGGTGCATGGGGCTGCTGGCGTCCACCTCGAATTCCAGGCTTTCCAGCAGCTCGCGGGTGCGGCGGTTCAAGGCCTTGTTGTCGACGATGCAGCCGGCGCGGCGCGGTTCGCGGCCCAGCCAGATGTTTTCGGCGACGGTCATGTAGGGGATCGGTTCCAGTTCCTGGGTGATCATCGCGATCCCCGCCGCGAGGGCTTCGCTGGGGCGATTGAACTGTACGGCGGTGCCGTTGAGCAGAATGCTGCCGGCATCGCGCGGGGTGATGCCCATCAGGATGCTCAGGAAAGTCGACTTGCCTGCGCCATTGCCGCCGCACAGGGCGTGGACGCTGCCGGCCCGCAGAGAGAGGCGCCCGTCACGCAGGGCAGGGATCCCGGCGTAAGCCTTGGCGACGTGTTCAGCCTGGAGCAGTAATGGCGTGGCCATCGGCGTGTCCTCGTGCTGTGAATTCTTATTAGGTCGCACAGTCATGTTTCGCTGTGATCATATGTGTATCAAATGAAATTCTGATCAGTCAATCTCTTTCATGTAAATGCTGCGATTCTGATCTTTTTCGCCAATTACCCTTTTTTAGAGCGCTTTGACTGGCAGGTCAGTTAAATCCCGCTTGACAGAAGAGGGGTAACGTCTGCGAAATGAATGATAGAAATTTCATTGAGTGATCAATTGATCAGTCGTAAGCACCCTCACGGCAGCGGAGCCAGACACCATGAACACACCTTTCCCGGTGGCTATCGGATGCGATGAAGCGGGTTTTGAGCTCAAGGAGCTGTTAAAGCGCCATATCGAGGCGCTGGGCTATCCGGTGACCGACTTCGGCACCCATTCCACCGCGCCGGTGTTGTACCCGGACATCGCCCTGGCCGTGGCCACCGCCATCAACGCCGGGCAGCAGCGCCTGGGCGTGCTGGTGTGCGGCACGGGGATCGGCATGGCGATCTCGGCCAACAAGGTGCTCGGGATTCGTGCGGCCCAGGCCCATGACACGTACTCGGCAGAGCGGGCGCGCAAGAGCAACGATGCGCAGATCCTGTCGATCGGCGCGCGGGTGATCGGCGCCGAACTGGCGAAAAGCATCGTCAAGTCGTTCCTGGAGTCGGAGTTCGAGGCGGCCCGTTCCGGGGCCAAGGTCGAGCGCATCAATGCGATTGAGCGCGATGGGCATCAATAGTGGACGTAGCAGGGCAAGAGTCGGGAGAATGCGCCTTTGACGCCGAAACGGAAGCCCGTCCCCATGAGTGACAGTACCCAGCGCATGGCCAGCGATATTGATCAGATGACCGAAGTGGCGATGCTCTATTACCTCGAGAACGTCACTCAGGAAGCCATCGCCAAGCGCTTCGACCTGTCCCGGGCAAAAGTCAGCCGATTGCTCAAGCGCGCGCGGGATGAGGGCATTGTCGAGGTGCGCGTCTTGCAGCATCCGGCGATGAACAACGAGCTGGAACAGGCCTTGGTGGCGCGCTTCAAGCTGGATCGCGCGTTGATCGCGGTGGACCACAGCGACCCCGATACCCAACGCTCGGCCGTCGCCAGCCTGGTGGCCAACTACCTGAACAAGACCTTGAGCGACGGCATGATCGTCGCCGTGGGCATGGGTCGCAACGTCGGCGCCGTGGCCGATAACGTGTTCCTGCCGGTGACGCGCAACTGCACATTTGTCTGCGCCATTGGCGGTTCGCTCAAGGCCGGCGAATACATGAACCCCGATCACATCTGCCGGCGCCTGGCCCTGCGCTTTGGCGGCGAGAGTGAAAGCCTGTACGCCCCGGCCCTGGTGGCCAACCCGGAGTTGCGCGGGGTGTTGATCAACAATGACACGGTGCGCTCCACCCTCGACCGTGCGCGGCGGGCTGACATGGCGCTGATCGGCATCGGCGACATGAGCGAGAACAGCAATATGGTCCGTATGGGCTGGTTCTCGCCCCAGGAAATCGCCCAGGCACGCTTGTCCGGCACCGTGGGCGACATGATGGGCTATGACTTCATCGACATCCACGGCCAGCCGGCAGTCAACGCGATCCAGGGGCGAGTGATCGGGTTGACGGTGCAGGAGTTGTTCCGCATCCCGGACGTGGTGGCGATTGCCAGTGAGAACACCAAGGCGGCGGCAACGTTGGGGGCGTTGCGGTCGGGGGTGATCAATACCCTCGCAACCACCGTCACTAATGCCCACACCATCCTGGCGCTGGACGACGCAACCCGTAAAACCTGACACGCCCTCATCGGGGCGTGGGTATCTACACAACGTTGGCTCAACGCCGGACGCCCGGCAGACAGGGCTGTTGTGGTGAGCGGGCTTGTCGAATCGTCGCACCGCCCGCGCTGGGCTGCGAAGCAGCCCCAGTAAAGAAGAACGCGGTGTATCAGGCACTCTGTAGAGGCTGGTTTTGGGGCTGCTTCGCAGCCCAGCGCGGGGCAAGCCCGCTCACCACAGAGATTTGGCAAGATCTTAAAAGTTGTGTAGATACTCATGCTCATCGGGGGCAAGCCCCTTCCCACATGATTTTGTGTGGGGCTCGAAGACAGGTTTTGTAATAGTTTTGCGTTGCAGGAAATTTGTATTTCGCCTGTAGGATTCAAGTCCTTTTGTTATTTCAGGACCTGCATGAACATCCTCTCGGAGCCTCCCAGTCGTCTTTCCCCAAGACATCCGCCGCCGCTGTTCCCGCTGAAACACCCCGTATCCCGACTGCCAGCCGTGTCCCGGTCCACCGACCGCGCCTTGCCGTGCCCGGCATTCTGAAACCTGTAGAGAGACTGATATAAATGGAATGGTTAGCGGATCCAACGGCCTGGCTCGGCCTGTTGACCTTGATTGTGCTGGAACTGGTGCTGGGCATCGACAACCTGGTGTTTATTGCGATCCTGGCGGACAAGCTGCCGCCGGAGCAGCGCGACCGTGCGCGCTTGATCGGTTTGTCCCTGGCGTTGCTGATGCGCCTGGGCCTGCTGGCGAGTATTTCCTGGTTGGTGACCCTGACCCAGCCGCTGTTCGAGGTGTTCGACAAGAGCTTCTCCGGCCGTGACCTGATCATGCTGTTCGGCGGTGTGTTCCTGTTGTTCAAGGCCACCATGGAATTGCATGAGCGCCTGGAAGGCCATGTGGCCCAGCGCACCGGCAACGTGGCATACGCCATGTTCTGGCCGATTGTGGCGCAGATCGTGGTGCTCGACGCGGTGTTCTCCCTGGATGCGGTGATCACGGCCGTGGGCATGGTGGATGAGTTGGCGGTGATGATGATCGCCGTGATCATTTCCATCGGCCTGATGATCGTCGCGAGCAAGCCGCTCACACGCTTCGTCAACGCCCACCCGACGGTGATCATGCTGTGCCTGGGCTTCCTGATGATGATCGGTTTCGCCCTGACCGCCGAAGGCCTGGGTTTCCATATTCCCAAGGGCTACCTGTACGCGGCGATTGGTTTCTCGATCCTGATCGAGGTGTTCAACCAGATTGCCCGCGCGCGTCGCAAGAAGTCGGCCCAAGGCGTGTTGCCGGTGCGTGAGCGCACGGCCCATGCGGTGATGCGCTTGCTCGGCGGTCGCAGCCTGGCGGTGGAGGAGGTGGGGGAAGAGGTGGCTGACCTGTTGGGCGAGACGGATGCCGCCCAGGGGCCGCTGTTCGACCGACGCGAGCGGGTAATGATCAGCGGTGTGCTGCAACTGGCCGAGCGGCCGATTCGCAGCTTGATGACGCCGCGGGCCAACGTCGACTTTATCGACCTGGCGGACGACCCCGACACGATTCGCCTGAAGCTGATGCACTCGTCCTATTCGCGCCTGCCGTTGATCCGCAATGGCGCGGTGGATGAGCCGCTGGGCTTTGTGCACAAGAAGGAATTGCTCAAGGAATACCTGGCCGGCAATGAGCCGAACCTGGAGCACCTCGCACGCCGGGCGATCAACCTGCTGGAGAGCTTTTCGATCCTCAACGCCCTGGAGCAGATGCGCCAGGAATCCACCCATATCGCCTTCGTGATCAACGAGTTCGGTGACTTCATGGGCGTATTGAGCATGACCGACATTCTTGAATCCATTGCCGGTGAGTTGCCGGATGCCAGTGAGATCGAAGGGCCGGATATTGTCGAGGAGGGCGCGGGCTTCCGTGCCAATGGCGCCCTGAATCTCACCCAGATTCGTCAGCGTACCGGCTTCAAGGCCGTCGCGACCGAGGATTACCAGACCCTGGCCGGCCTGGTGATGAGCCTGCTCGACCGCCTGCCGGTGGTGGGTGATAGCCTGGAGCATGAGGGCTGGCGCCTGACGGTGGCGGCGGTAGAGGAGCGGCGGGTGACGCAGGTGTTATTGCAGCCTTGCGGCGTGCATAACGCTTGAAGGTGTCCTCCACAAACTGCGCTTGCTGCTCCTCGGGTCCGAAACCCTTGAATGTTTCCATCAAGGTGCCGTTCTGGAAGATCAGCAGCGTCGGGGTGCCTGTAACCTGCGGGTGCCTCGGCGTTTTCGCGCAATCGAGCACCAGGCTCACTACTGATCGGTACTGGGCGGCAATCTGCTCAAACAGCGGCCCGGCTACCCCGCAGGCCGGGCAGTGAGCTGAGATGAACAGCATGAATACCGGGCGCGAACTGCTCAGCACGCGCCGGTAGTCGTCGGTAGTGGCAATGGTCGCAGTGGCAATCCCCATGATGATCTCCCTTTGGGCCTTGCAGGGTTTTTGCCAACGCTAAGCCCGGGGACCGTTACCGTCTACTGTCAACCTTCACAGGTCTGCCTCACGCTCCACACGTTCCCGGGCCTTGCGCGCCTGGTTTGCGCACTTGCGGTATTCCTCATTGTCCCGGGAGGCCTTGGCCCGGCGATAGTCGTGGTGGTTCTGGCTGGTGTAGTTGGTGTCGAAGGCTTCCTTGAGCCTGCGCAGTTCTTCCTTGCAGTCGCGGCGGTCGTTGCTGGCCGACGCGTTGCCGGCTGCCAGCAAGGTGAGCACCACCAGGGTAAGACATGACTTCATCAGGGCAGGGTCCTTGTCGGCAGGGATGTGCCAAGGCTAGTCCAGCGTGGGGATTTTTCCACGCTGCACGCGCACTGCAACGGTGCGCGGTAACGCTGTTGCAGTGCGTCCGCCGGGACCTGTCACCGCCATATGGGGCCCTGAGTAGCAAAGAGATTGCAGATGCTGGCGTAGCGCCTTGTCTCCCCAAAATATTTATCTATCTGATTTAACAAGCCTTTATTGCAGGCATGTTTTTCTTTGAGGGCGTGTGGCACACTTTCTGCTGTCTATTCCGTTGTTACATACTAAGTTCCGGTATAGCGGAATACACAACTCCTGGAGTGCTTGTCATGCATCACCGACCTTCCGTGTTCAAAGCGTGTGTTTTTCTCTTCGCCGCATCGGCTTCCCTCGCAGGCATCGTGCAGGCGGCGGACAGCAAGCTCGATGATGTGCTCAAGCGTGGGCACCTGATCGTGGGTACAGGCAGTACCAATGCGCCGTGGCACTTCCAGGGAGCGGATGGCAAGTTGCAGGGGTTTGATATCGACATCGGCCGCATTGTGGCCAAGGGCTTGTTCAACGACCCGAGCAAGGTCGAGTTTGTGGTGCAGTCGTCCGACGCACGCATTCCCAACCTGCTGACCGACAAGGTCGACATGAGCTGCCAGTTCATCACCGTCACCGCCAGCCGTGCCCAGCAAGTGGCGTTCACGCTGCCGTACTACCGCGAAGGCGTGGGCCTGCTGCTGCCGAACAACAGCAAGTACAAGGAAATCGAAGACCTGCAGGCGGCGGGCGATGGCGTCACCGTGGCGGTGCTGCAGAACGTGTATGCCGAAGAGCTGGTGCACCAGGCGCTGCCCAAGGCCAAGGTCGACCAGTACGACAGCGTCGACCTGATGTACCAGGCGGTGAACTCCGGTCGCGCCGATGCCGCCGCCACCGACCAGTCCTCGGTCAAGTACCTGATGGTGCAGAACCCCGGCCGCTACCGCAGCCCGGCCTACGCCTGGAGCCCGCAGACCTACGCGTGCGCGGTCAAGCGTGGCGACCAGGACTGGCTGAACTTCGTCAACACCGCGCTGCATGAGGCCATGACCGGTGTGGAATTCCCCACCTACAAGGCGTCGTTCAAGCAGTGGTTCGGTGTGGACCTGCCGGAACCTGCCATCGGCTTTCCCGTCGAGTTCAAGTGATTCGTGAAAACCGGGGCGCCGCCAACGGCGCCCCCATCAGGTACTGCTGACCATGAACTATCAGTTGAACTTTGCCGCCGTGTGGCGCGATTTCGACACCTTGCTGGCGGGGCTCGGCCTGGGCCTGCAACTGGCATTGCTGTCGATCGCCATCGGTTGCGTGATCGGCCTGTTGATGGCGTTTGCCATGCTGTCCAGACACCGTGCGTTGCGAATCCTGGCCTCGGTGTATGTGACGGTGATCCGCAATACGCCGATCCTGGTGCTGATCCTGTTGATCTACTTTGCGTTGCCCAGCCTGGGTATCCGCCTGGACAAGATCCCGTCGTTCATCATCACCCTGTCGCTGTACGCCGGTGCCTACCTGACCGAAGTGTTCCGCGCCGGGCTGTTGAATATTCCCAAGGGCTTGCGCGAAGCCGGACTGGCCATCGGCCTCGGCGAATGGCGGATTCGTGCGTATATCACCGTACCGGTGATGCTGCGCAACGTACTGCCCGCGCTGTCGAACAACTTTATCTCGCTGTTCAAGGACACCTCGCTGGCCGCCGCCATCGCAGTGCCCGAGCTGACCTATTACGCCCGCAAGATCAACGTCGAAAGCTACCGGGTGATTGAAACCTGGCTGGTCACGACCGCGCTCTACGTGGCGGCCTGTTACCTCATTGCCATGCTGCTCCGTTACCTGGAGCAGCGTCTCGCGATCCGTCGTTAAGGAGGGTGTCCATGTACGAGTCCCCCAGCTGGCTGCATGAGTTGTGGATCGCCCGGGATACGCTCTGGGCGGGGTTTCAGGCCAGTGTCGCGGTGTCGGCGCTGGCGATTATCTTTGGCACGCTGATCGGTATCGTCGCCGGGTTGATCCTGACCTACGGCAAATTCTGGATGCGCGCACCGTTTCGCCTGTATGTCGACCTGATCCGTGGCACGCCGGTGTTTGTGCTGGTGTTGGCGTGTTTCTACATGCTGCCGGCGCTTGGCTGGAAAATCACCGCGTTCCAGGCCGGCGCCGTCGGGCTCACGCTGTTCTGCGGCTCCCACGTCTCGGAAATCGTGCGCGGTGCACTGCAAGCCATTCCCCGTGGGCAGTTGGAAGCAGGCAAGGCGATTGGGCTGACATTCCGGCAGTCCCTGGCCTACGTGCTGCTGCCCCAGGCGCTGCGGCAGATCCTGCCGACCTGGGTCAATTCCTCGACGGAAATCGTCAAGGCCTCGACCTTGCTCTCGGTGATCGGCGTGGCCGAATTGCTGCTGAGTACCCAGCAAGTGATCGCGCGTACCTTCATGACCCTGGAGTTCTACCTGTTCGCCGGGTTTCTGTTCTTTGTCATCAACTACGCCATCGAGTTATTCGGGCGCTACATTGAAAAGCGGGTGGCCTTGCCATGAACCAACCTCAAACAACCGAGCCGCTGCTGGACATCCGCGGCCTGCGTAAACAATACGGCGAGGTCGAAGTGCTCAAGGGCGTCGACCTGTCCATGGCGCGCGGCAACGTGGTGACGTTGATCGGCTCCAGCGGCTCGGGCAAGACCACCTTGCTGCGTTGCGTCAACCTGCTGGAAGAATTCCAGGGCGGGCAGATCACCCTGGATGGCGAGTCCATCGGCTACAGCGACATCGGCGGCAAGCGCGTGCGTCACCCCGAACGCGTGATCGCCCAGCACCGGGCGATGACCGGCATGGCGTTCCAGCAGTTCAACCTGTTTCCCCATCTGAGCGCATTGCAGAACGTCACCCTCGGCCTGTTGAAAGTTAAGAAAATGCCTAAGGACGAGGCGGTGGCACTCGCGGAAAAATGGTTGGACCGTGTAGGACTTTTGCAGCGCCGCGATCACTTCCCCGGCCAGCTGTCCGGCGGCCAGCAACAGCGTGTGGCTATAGCCCGTGCCATTGCCATGAACCCGAGCCTGATGCTCTTCGACGAAGTCACGTCGGCCCTCGACCCGGAACTGGTGGGCGAGGTGCTCAGTGTGATCAAGGGCCTGGCGGAAGAGGGCATGACCATGTTGCTGGTCACCCACGAAATGCGCTTTGCCTATGAAGTCTCGGACAAGATCGTCTTCATGAACCAGGGCCGGATTGAAGAGCAGGGCTCGTCGAAGGACATCTTCGAGCGGCCGCAATCGCCGCGCCTGGCGGAATTTCTCAAGAACATTCGTTTTTAATCAGGAGCATCGTTTTATGAGCATCACTCGTTACGGAGCCGGCAGTACGGCCGGCGGTGGCCAGCCGCGTCCCTTCGCCCGCGCGGTGGAAGCGGACGGTTGGCTGTACGTCTCGGGCCAAGTGCCTGCGGTGGACGGCGAAATCATCACCGGCGGGATCATCGAGCAAACCCGGCAGACCCTGCGCAATGTGGTGGCGATCCTCGAAGAAGCCGGCTACGAGTTGAAAGACGTGGTGCGGGTCGGCGTGTGGCTGGAAGACCCGCGGGACTTCTGGAGTTTCAACAAGGTCTTCGGCGAATACTTCACCCCGGAACACGCGCCGGCGCGCGCCTGTGTGCAGGCCAACATGATGGTGGACTGCAAGGTCGAGATTGATTGCGTGGCCTACAAGAAAAAGGGCTAAATTGCCCCACTCTTAAGCCCACTGCAAATCCAATGTGGGAGGGGGCTTGCCCCCGATGGCGGTGAGTCAGTCACAAATGCATGTGCTGACACTCCCTCATCGGGGGCAAGCCCCCTCCCACAGGAGAATTGTGTCGTACCCAACAACTTCGACCGGACCGATATCGCCATGACCGAAGACACCATCAAACGCCGCGCCAAAGGCCTGGACCGTGCATTCGATATCCTCGATTTTCTCAAGGAAATCGGCCAGCCCCTGCGCCCGAATGATATTGCCAGTGGCATCGGCAGCCCCAAATCCACGGTCTACGAATTGGTCGCCTCCTTGTTGGAGCGGCGCATCCTCGAAACCGTGGGCAAGGACGGTCACGTCTACCTCGGCCGTCAGTTGTATTTCCTCGGCCAGGCCCACTTGCGTCATTTCGACCTGACCCGCGAGGCCGACCACGCGTTGCAGGAGATCGTCAGCCAAACCCACGAAACCGCGCAGATGTGCCTGCTCAACGGGCGCAAATACACGGTGGCGCTGATGCGCGAAGGCGAGCGGCATTTCCGTATTTCCTCGGACATCGGTGAAGACGCGCCGATCCCATGGACCGCCTCCGGACGCCTGTTGCTGGGGCACTTGAGCGACCAGCAGATCATCGACCTGATCGACCACGACGACTTTATCCTGCCGGACGGCCAGCGCCTGCCGCTGGAGACCTTCCTCGCGCAAATCCGCCAGGCCACCCTCGATGGGTTCTTTTCCTTCGACAGTGTGGCCGACACCTTTACCCACTGCTTTGCCGCCCCGGTCCGGGACGCGCAGGGCGTCAGCATTGCGACGCTGTGCATCGTCGCCCCTCGGGCCGATGCGAGCAAAAACTACAACGACTATCGCCGGGTGTTGATCGACAGCGCCAACAACCTGGCCCGTCGCATCAACGAATAGGAGTTTTCCATGTCAGCCATCAATGCCGTTGAAAAGGGCGCCGCCGCCGTCGGTGCCCACCTGGTCCGTGACGTCAGCCTGCCCGCCCTGGTGCTGCACCGCGACGCCCTGGAACACAACATTCGCTGGATGCAGGATTTCGTCAGCAACAGCGGCGCGGAACTGGCGCCCCACGGCAAGACCAGCATGATGCCGGCATTGTTCCAGCGCCAGCTTGCCGCGGGCGCCTGGGGCATTACCCTGGCCAACGCGGTGCAGACCCGCGCCGCCTATGCCGGTGGCGTGCGCCGGGTGCTGATGGCCAACCAGTTGGTGGGCGCACCGAACATGGCGTTGATCGCCGACCTGCTGGCCGACAAGGATTTTGACTTCCACTGCATGGTCGACCACCCGGACAACGTCGCCGACCTGGGCCTGTTCTTCGCCGCCCGTGGCCTGCGCCTGAACGTGATGATCGAATACGGCGTGGTCGGCGGCCGTTGCGGTTGCCGCAGCGAGCAGGAAGTGCGCGACCTGGCCAAGGCGATCAAGGCCCAGCCGGCCCTGGCCCTCACCGGTATCGAAGGCTACGAAGGGGTGATCCACGGCGAGCACGCCATCAATGGCATCCGCGACTTCGCCGCGAGCCTGGTGCGCCTGGCCGTGGACCTGCAAAACAATGGGGCCTTCGACCTGCCCAAGCCCATTATCACGGCGTCTGGGTCGGCCTGGTACGACCTGATCGCCGAGTCCTTCGAAACCCAAAACGCCGCCGGCCGTTTCCTCAGCGTATTGCGCCCCGGCAGCTACGTGGCCCACGACCATGGCATCTACAAAGAGGCGCAATGCTGCGTGCTCGACCGTCGCAGCGACCTCCAGGAAGGCCTGCGCCCGGCCCTGGAAGTCTGGGCCCATGTGCAATCGTTGCCTGAGCCGGGCTTTGCGGTGATCGCCCTGGGCAAGCGCGACGTGGCCTACGACGCCGGTTTACCGGTGCCGCTTAAACGCTATCGCGCCGGGATCCTGCCGGCGGAAGGCGATGATGTGAGCGCCTGCACCGTCACCGCCGTGATGGACCAGCACGCCTTCATGACCGTTGCGGCAGGTGTCGAGCTGCGCATCGGCGACATCATTTCCTTCGGCACCTCGCACCCTTGCCTGACCTTCGACAAGTGGCAGGTCGGCTGCCTGGTGGATGAGCAGTTGCGGGTGATCGAGTCCCTGGAAACCCGTTTCTGAGTGTAAAGCCATGACCACCACCCACCCCCGCATCGCCCTGATCGGCGAATGCATGATCGAATTGCAACACCGCGCCGACGGCAGCCTGCAACAGAGCTTCGGCGGCGACACCCTGAACGCGGCGGTGTACCTGCGCCGTGAGCTGGGGGATATCGGCACGGTGGACTATGTCACCGCCTTGGGCGATGACAGCTTCAGCGACGCCATGTGTGCGCACTGGGCCGAAGAAGGCTTGGGCCTGGAGCGGGTCCAGCGCCTGCCCGGGCGTTTGCCCGGCTTGTACTGCATCCAGACCGATGCCAACGGCGAGCGCAAATTCCTCTACTGGCGCAACGAAGCGGCCGTGCGCGACTGCTTTACCACGCCGGCGGCTGCGCCGATCCTGGCGGCATTGCCGGACTACAACGTGGTGTATTTCAGCGGCATTACCCTGGCGGTGCTGGGTGAAGTCGGGCGCCAGCGCCTGCTCGAAGTGCTGATCGAAACCCGCCGACGTGGCGGCGCAGTGGTGTTTGACAACAACTACCGGCCACGGCTCTGGGCCACGGTGGACGTTGCCCGCGAGGCTTATCGCAGCGTACTGGCCGAGGTGGATATCGCCTTGCTGACCGAGGATGACGAACGCGCGTTGTTTGGTTATGCCGACAGCGAACAGGTATTCGCGGCGTACCCGGCGATTGCGGAAGTGGTGCTCAAGCGCGGTGCGGATGCGTGTTTGATCCGTTGCGACGGTGAGCGCCTTGCCGTGCCGGCGCTGAAGGTGGAGAAGGTGGTGGACACTACGGCGGCGGGGGATTCGTTCAGTGCGGCGTACCTGGCCAGTCGGCTCAAGGGCGGTTCGCCCCAGGAGGCTGCTTTGGCCGGGCATCGATTGGCGAGCCGGGTTATCCAGGTGCCGGGGGCGCTGATCCCCAGGGAGTAGATGAATGGCCGCCTGCGGCGGATCGGGAGCAAACCCCTGTGGGAGGGGGCTTGCCCCCGATAGCGGTCTTAAGCCAAAGCCTCAATCCCGGTAAAACACCTGCACCAGGTGATACCCGAACTTGCTCTTGATCGGCCCGTGCACCACCTTCACCGGTTTCTTGAAGATCACCGCATCGATCACCCCGACCATCTGCCCCGGCCGCACTTCACCCAAGTCGCCGCCGCGCTTGCCGGACGGGCACGTGGAGTACTTCTTGGCCAGCACATCAAAGGCTTCGCCCTTGGCAATGCGCTGCTTGAGCTGTTCGGCTTCTTCGCTGGTTTTCACCAGGATATGGCGGGCTTGGGCTTTCATCGGTCTCTACCAGGTGTGCGACGGCGCGCGATTATGCCTGAACTGAATCATCGACGCTGATCATGCTGCGGATTTTGGTCGCCAGCAGGTCGATGGAAAACGGCTTGGCGACCATGTCCATGCCGTCCTCCAGGAAGCCCTGGCGTTCGGCGGCTTTCTCCGCGTAGCCGGTCATGAACAGCACCTTGAGCCCCGGCCGATGCTGGCGGGCGATCTCCGCCAGTTGGCGGCCGTTCATGCCGGGCAGGCCGACGTCTGTCACCAGCAGGTCCACGCGCAAGTCCGACTCCAGCAACGGCAGCGCCGCACGGGCATCCGCCGCCTGGTGCGCGGTATAACCCAGCTCGTCGAGCACATTGACCACCAGCATGCGCACCGCCGGGTCATCCTCGACCACCACCACCGCTTCGCCGGCAAGGGCCAGCGGGACTTCGCCCGGATGGGCGGGCTGGCTGCTTTCCAGGGAGGTGCCGTGCAGGCGCGGCAGATACAGGCGCACGCAGGTGCCCTGGCCCGGTTCGCTCTGGATGGTCACGTGGCCACCGGACTGCTGGGCAAACCCATAGATCATCGACAGCCCCAGGCCGGTGCCCTGGCCGATGGGCTTGGTGGTGAAGAACGGGTCGAACGCCTTGGCGAGAATCTTCGGTGCCATGCCGCTGCCGTTGTCACACACGCCGAGCATCACGTAGTCGCCGGCCCTGACTGGTTCGAGGGTGGTGATATCGGTGCCGTCCAGGTAGCTGTTGGCGGTTTCGATCAGCAGTTCGCCGCCATCGGGCATGGCGTCGCGTGCGTTGATTACCAGGTTGAGCAGGGCGTTTTCCAGTTGGCTGGCGTCGGTGTTGACCGGCCAGATGTCGCGGCCCAGTTGCACCTTGAGCGTGATATGCGCGCCCTTGGTGCGCTGGAACAGCTCCTCCAGGGACGCTACCAACTGGTTCGGATCCAGCGGGCGAAGGTCCAGCGACTGGCGCCGTGAAAACGCCAGCAGACGGTGGGTGAGGGCGGCCGCGCGATGGGCCGAGGACACGGCGGCGTCGGTAAAGCGGCCGATCTCGTCGCTGCGCCCGGCGGCGATGTAGCGCTGCATCAGGTCCAGGCTGCCGATGATGCCGGTGAGCATATTATTGAAGTCGTGGGCGATACCGCCGGTGAGCTGGCCCACCGCTTCCATCTTCTGCGCATGGCGCAGGGCATCTTCGGCGCGCTCGCGCTCGAACATCTCGTTTTGCAGGCGTTCGTTGGCTTCGGCCAGCGCCTGGGTGCGCTGGGCCACGCGCTCCTCGAGGTTCTCGTTGAGGTGGCGCAGGGCTTCTTCGGTGAGTTTGCGTTCGGTTTCATCGATGACAAAGATGTAGAAACCGTTCACCGAGCCGTCATTGCTGAAGCGTGGCAGGTATTTCATCAACGCATGGCGCGGGCGGCCATCGCGATGGGGGGTGACGGTCATGAAACTGCAGGCCTTGCCCCTGAGCGCAGCGGCGATCTTGTCCTTGCGCCCGGCGTACACGTCGTCGCCGAGCACTTCGCGGATGGTCTTGCCGTACAGCTCCTGGGGCGTCAGGCCGTACCAGTCGAGGTAGGCACTGTTGTTCAGGCGAAAACGCTGCTCGTGGTCGACGTAGCCGATCAGCACCGGCATGGCGTTGATGATCAACTGCAGTTCGGTCTGGCTCTGGCGCAGGGCCTGCTCGGTATTTTTGCGCTCGGTGAGGTCCAGTGCCGCGCCGAGGAAGCGCGCGGGGCGGCCTTGATGATCCTTGTAGCAACGCCCCCGGGCGAACACCCAGCGCACCTGGCCGTCGGCTTGTTGCAGGCGATATTCCTCGGCGTATTCAGTGCCGTAGGTGATGCAATGCTTGATGCTGCGCGCCACCATGCCGCGATCTTCGGGATGTACACCTTGCAGGTAGTCGCTGATCGGCAACCGGCTGGCGTCGCTTGGATCAACCCCGTGCAGGTAGGCGAAGTGCGCGTCGGCGATAAAGCGGTCTTCGCCAATGTCCCAGTCCCAGGTGCCCACCGCATCGGTGGCGGCCAGGGCCAGTTGCAGGCGTTGTTCGGTGTTGTGCTGGGCCTTGCGCCGTTCGTTGGTTTCGATGGCCGTGACCAGGATGCCGGCCACATTGGCGCTTTCATCGCGGATCGGGCTGTAGGTCAGGTCCAGCCAGATTTCGGTGTCGCGATTGTTGCGTTGCAGGACAAAACGCTGCTCGCTGAAGGTGCGCACCTGGCCGGTCAGCACGGCGTCGTAGATCGGCGCAGTGAAGCTTTCGAGTTCCGGCCAGGTCTGGTGCGCCGGCTGGCCCATGGCGTCCGGGTGTTTATTGCCCGCCAGCAGGGCGAAGCCGTCGTTGTAGAGTTGGGTGAGTTCGCTGCCCCACAGCAGGAGCATCGGCATCGGAGAGTGGATGACGATGTCCACGGCTGTGCGCAGGCTTTGCGGCCAATCATTGGCCTCACCGAGGGGGCTGTGCGCCCAGTCCAGCCGCGCAATCAATGCAGCGGCTTCGCTGCCGGTGGTTGTTCCCTTCATAAAAAGCCCTGAGCGTAACGCTTTGAAAAATGACAACACCCATTATCCCGTGGGACACCGATGGGTGACTACCCTCGAAAAATAGCATGCATTGAGGGTTTGTCTTCAAATGAGTGCGGCAGGGCTGAAACCTTTCATCTTTCCGCCAGTTCGGGGCGGTCGCGAAATTGCTCCAGGGCCTGCGGGTTGGCCAGTGCGTCGGTATTCTTCACCGGCTCGCCGTGCACCACGTTGCGCACCGCCAGTTCGACGATCTTGCCGCTGATGGTGCGGGGGATATCGCTGACGGCGAGGATCTTCGCCGGCACATGGCGCGGCGTAGTGTTGGCGCGGATCACCTGGCGGATCTGCTGCGCCAGGGCCTCATTCAGTTCGATGCCGTCATCCAGGCGCACAAACAGCACCACCCGCACATCGTCCTGCCAGCGTTGGCCGATGGCCAGGCTTTCCAGCACCTGCGGGACTTTTTCCACCTGGCGATAAATCTCCGCGGTGCCGATGCGCACGCCGCCGGGGTTGAGCACTGCGTCGGAGCGGCCGTGAATCAGCAGGCTGCCGTTGGGGCGTTGCTCGGCGTAGTCGCCCTGGGCCCACACGCCGGGAAACTGGCTGAAATACGAGGCGCGCAGCTTCTTCTGGTGCGGGTCGTTCCACAAGCCGATGGGCATCGCCGGGAAGTGCCGGGTGCACACCAGCTCGCCTTTTTCCCCGACCAACGGTTGGCCCTGGTCGTCCCACACCTCGATGGCCATCGCCAGGCTCTTGCATTGCATTTCCCCGCGCCGCACCGGCAGCACCGGATTGCCGATCACAAAGCAGGAGACGATATCGGTGCCACCGGACATCGATGACAGGCACAACTCGGCCTTGATCTCGCGGTACACGTAGTCGTAGCTCTGGGGCGACAAGGGCGAGCCGGTCGAAATCAGGCCCTTGAGGCTGCCCAGGTCGTGGCTCAGGCGCGGTTGCAGCCCGGCCTTTTCCAGGGTGGCGAGGAACTTGGGGCTGGTGCCGAACACGCTGATCTTTTCCGCGTCGATCAGGTCGATCAAGCGTTCCGGGCCGGGGTGAAACGGCGAGCCGTCATACAGCACCGCCGTGGCCCCGATCGCCAGCACCGAGACCAGCCAGTTCCACATCATCCAGCCGCAGGTGGTGTAGTAGAACAGGCAATCCTCGCGGGAGATATCCGCGTGCAGGCCGTGTTCCTTGAGGTGGGTGAGCAGCACGCCGCCGGTGCCGTGGATGATGCATTTGGGCACGCCGGTGGTGCCGCTGGAATAGAGGATATACAGCGGATGGTCGAACGGCACCGCGACGAATTCAGGCGCGCCGCCGGGTTGGTAGAAGTCGTTCCACAGGGCGACGCGGGCCTGGGTCTGATAGTCCTCGACGCAGGCCTGGGGCCGTGCATACGGGACGATGATCAATTGTTCCAGGGACGGCAGGCGTTCGAGGATTTCATTGAGCTTGACGCTTTGGTCGATGGTTTTACCGGCGTAGCGGTAGCCGGCGCAGGTGATCAGCACCTTGGGCTCGATCTGGCCGAAGCGGTCGATGACGCCTTGGGTGCCGAAGTCTGGCGAGGAGCATGACCAGATCGCGCCGAGGCTGGTGGTGGCCAGCATGCCGACCAGGGTTTGCCAGGTGTTGGGCATGCAGGCGGCGACCCGGTCACCGCGGCCGACACCGGCCGCCCGCAGGCTGTCCTGCAGGCCGGCGACGTGGGCGGCCAGTTCGGCGTAGGTCAGTTGTTCGCGCTGGCCGTCTTCGCTGATCGCGACCACCGCCGGGTGATCGTCGCGGCGGCGCAACAGGTGTTCGGCAAAATTCAGGGTCGCGCCGGGAAACCACTGGGCGCTGGGCATCTCGACGTCTTCGATCAGCACTGCACTGGGCGGGCTGCGAAACTGCACATCGAAGAACGTGACGATCGCCTGCCAGAAGTCCGGGCGCTGGTCGATGCTCCACTGGTGCAGGGCCGGATAGTCGCTGAGCTGCACGCCGTGGCGATCATTGATAAAGCGCCGGAACTGGTCCATTCGCGTGGTGCGGATGCGTTCGGGGGAAGGTTGCCAGAGGATTTCGGACATCAGCACGGTCTCTTGTTCTTATGCAGGTTTTCCAAACTATAGCGTTCTAATGTGTCTGGCCTTATTGGGCCAGCCAGCCGCCATCAATGTTCCACGCCGCCCCCCGCACCTGGGCACCAGCCTCGCTGCACAAGAACAGCACCAGCTCTCCCAGCTGCGACGGCGTCACGAACTCCAGGGACGGCTGTTTCTCCGCCAGCAGATCATGTTGCGCCTGCTGCGGATCGACGCCGTTGGCCACGCGATCATCAATCTGCTTCTGCACCAGCGGCGTCAGCACCCAGCCGGGGCAGATCGCGTTGCAGGTCACGTTGCTGGTGGCGGTCTCCAGGCCCACCACCTTGGTCAAGCCGATCACGCCGTGCTTGGCTGCCACATAAGCGGCCTTGCCCACCGAGCCGACCTGGCCGTGCACCGAGGCGATGTTGACGATACGCCCCCAGCCCTTGGCCTTCATGCCCGGCAGGCTCAAGCGCGTGCTGTGGAACACCGAGGACAGGTTGATCGCGATGATCGCGTCCCAGCGTTCCACCGGGAAGTCCTCCACCGCCGCCACATGCTGGATGCCGGCGTTGTTCACCAGGATGTCGACACCGCCGAACTCACGCTCGGCGTAGGTCAGCATGTCGGCAATCTGCGCCGGGTCGCTGACGTCCGCCGGGTGATGGCCGACCTTGCCGCCAAACGCCTGCACCTGGGCGACCACCGCGCTGGCGTCGCCGAAGCCGTTGAGGATCAGGTTGGCACCGGCCTTGGCCAGGCTCAGGGCGATACCCAGGCCGATGCCGCTGGTGGAACCGGTGACCAGGGCGGTCTTGCCGTTCAATCTCGTCATGAAAACCTCACACAATGCCGGTGGCGTAGAAAGTACCGATCACCACGAACACCGCGAGGGTCTTGATGATCGTGATGCCGAAAATGTCCTTGTAGGCTTCGCGGTGGGTCAGGCCGGTCACCGCCAGCAGGGTGATCACCGCGCCGTTGTGGGGCAGGGTGTCCATGCCGCCGCTGGCCATGGCCGCGACCCGGTGCAGCACTTCAAGGGGAATATTGGCCGCATGGGCCGCCGCAATAAAGCTCTCGGACATGGCCGCCAGGGCGATGCTCATGCCACCGGACGCGGATCCGGTGATACCGGCCAGCAGGGTCACGGTAATCGCTTCGTTGACCAGCGGGTTGGGGATGCCCTTGAGCCAGTCCGCCAGCACCAGGAAGCCCGGCAGCGAAGCGATCACCGCGCCGAAACCATATTCGGAAGCGGTGTTCATCGCCGCCAGCAATGCGCCGCTGACCGCGCTCTTGCTGCCGTCGGCGAGCTTACTTTTGATCGCCGACCAGCCGAATACCAGCACCATGATGATGCCCACCAGCAACGCCGCCTGCACCGCCCAGATCGCCGTGAGCTTGGCGATTTCGGTGGTCACCGGTGCGCTCATGCCCGGCAGGCTGAGGCTGTGGGTCTTGCCATACCATTGTGGGATCCAATGGGTGAACAGCAGGTTCATCACGCCCACCAGGATCAGCGGCGACAGTGCGATCCACGGGTTGGGCAGCGTGAGGTTCTCGGCGGTTTCCGGCTCGTTGCGCAGCTCGGTGCCGTAGCCTTCACCGGCGCGCTGGGCCTTGTTGCGCTGGCGCGCCAGGTAGAGCATGCCGGCGCAGAACACGAAAATCGTGCCGATCAGCCCCAGCCACGGCGCCGCCCAGGCGGTGGTGTTGAAGAAGGTGCTGGGGATGATGTTCTGGATCTGCGGCGTGCCGGGCAGGGCGTCCATGGTGAACGAGAACGCACCGAGGGCGATGGTCGCCGGGATCAGGCGCTTGGGGATATTGCTCTGGCGGAACATCTCCGCCGCAAACGGGTACACCGCAAACACCACCACAAACAGCGACACGCCGCCGTAGGTGAGCAGGGCGCAGACCAGCACGATCACCAGCATCGCCTGGCGCGTGCCGAGCAAACGGATCGCCGCCGCCACGATAGAACGCGAGAAACCCGACAGCTCGATCAGCTTGCCGAACACCGCACCGAGCAGGAATACGGGGAAATACAGTTTGATAAAGCCGACCATTTTCTCCATGAACACCCCGGTAAAGGCAGGGGCGACAGCGGACGGGTCGGTGAGCAGCACGGCGCCGAGGGCGGCGATGGGGGCAAACAGGATAACGCTATAGCCACGGTAGGCAGCCAGCATCAGCAACGCGAGCGCTGCCAGGGCAATGATCACACTCATGGTGTGTCTCCATCGGATTGTTATTGTTGTGGGTGAAGCAGTGGGGAGGGCTATAGCGAGATGTGTGCCATATTTTCAAGTTATTGAAATATATGGATATTTTTTAATTTCTTTCGAGTGTTTTTGAATGCTGTCTCTATTTGGAGACAAATGAAGATCAAATGTGGGAGGGGGCTTGCCCCCGATAGCGGTGCATCAGCCAGCATATGTGTTGACTGACCTAATGCTATCGGGGGCAAGCCCCCTCCCACAGGGAATGTCTTTGTATGGAGAATTTGGTCTCTATTTTGAGACTAGGCGATACCCAGTGCCACCATCTTCTTGTACAACGTCGATCGCCCCAGCCCCAATCGCTTGGCCGCCTCCACCACATTCCCGTCACACGCCTCGAGCGCCGCCGCAATCACCTGCCGATCAAACCGCTCCCGCGCCGCCGCAAACGTCTCGCCCTCAACCGTGTCCACCGCACCGCGTTCCACCGGGCTGAACGTGCCAATCGCCGCACGAATGTCCCCAGCGTTCAACACCAGGTCATCGCTCAGCAACGCCGCGCGCTCCAGCACGTTGCGCAGTTCGCGGATGTTCCCCGGCCACGCATGCTGTGCCAACAGCGCCAGGGCCTCGCGGTCCAGTTCATGCTGGCTGCGCAGTTCCTCGAGGATCGCTTCGCTCAGCGCCGGAATGTCCTCCAGCCGCTCACGCAGCGGCGGCACCTGGATCGGCAATACGTTCAGGCGGTAATACAGGTCCGCACGGAACTCACCGCGCTTGATCGCCGCTTCCAGGTCCATGGAGGTGGCCGCGATCACCCGCACATCGCTGTGCAGCATTTCGTTGGAACCCACCGGTTCGAATTCCTTTTCCTGCAACACCCGCAGCAGCTTGCTTTGCAGCGGCAGCGGCATATCGCCGATTTCATCGAGGAACAGCGTGCCGCCCTGGGCAATCTGGAATTTACCCGGGCGGCCCTTGCGATCGGCACCGGTAAAGGCGCCCGGCGCGGTGCCGAAGAACTCGGCTTCCAGCAGGTCATGGGGAATCGCCGCGCTGTTGATGCTGACAAACGCCTTGTGCGCCCGCGGTGAGGCGCCGTGGATCGCCTGGGCGAGCAATTCCTTGCCGGTGCCGGTCTCGCCCAGCAGCAGCACCGGTGACTCGGCGCTTGCGCTGCGCCGGGCACGGCGTTTGACTTCCAGGCTGGCGGCGCTGGTGCCGATAAAGTGCGCGAAGTTGTATTTGCTCTGGCGTGAGCGCAGCAACGAGCGGGTGGAGGCCAGTTCCTGCTGCATGCTCAGGTAGCGTTCGATCAGTGGCGACAGGTTGCGCAGCTCATCGAACAAGGCAAAGCCAATCGCACCGATCACTGCACCGGCGTCGTTGTGGATCGGCAGGCGCATCACCACCAACGGGCCTTTGGGGGTGTCCTGGATGTCCAGCAGAATCGGCCGGTCGGTGCGCACCACCTGGCGCAACAGGCTGTTGGAAATCACCTGCTCGCACGGCTGGCCGATGGCTTCATCGGCACTCTTGAGGCCGAAGCGCTTGGCGTAGCGCTCGTTCATCCAGACGATATTGGCGTCGCGGTCGACAATCACCGTGCCTTCGCTGGACTGCTCGATGATCTCGAACAGCGACTGGATCGCCAGGCCGCGAACCTGTTGGTAGTCCGTCAGGCTGGTACTCATGACGACAGCCCGCCGGCCGCCGCCAGGAGTTCTTTGGTATACGGGTGCTGCGGTGCTTCGAAAACGTCATGGCTCGGCCCGCGCTCGACCACCTTGCCGTCCTTGATCACGATCATGTCATGGGCCATGGCGCGCACCACGGCGAGGTCATGGCTGATAAACAGGTAGGTCAGGCCGTACTTTTCCTGCAATTCACGCAGCAACGCTACGACCTGCTTCTGCACCGTACGGTCCAGTGCCGAGGTCGGTTCATCCAGCAGCATCAGCGCCGGCTTGAGCACCAGCGCGCGGGCGATGGCGATGCGTTGGCGCTGGCCGCCGGAAAACTCATGGGGGAAGCGATGGCGGCTGGCGGGGTCGAGGCCCACGTCCTTGAGCACCTGGATCACTTGCGCATCGCGGTCGGCCAGGCTGCACGGCGCATGCACCTCCAGGCCTTCGCTGATGATCTGCTGCACCGACATGCGTGGGCTGAGGCTGCCGTAGGGGTCTTGGAAGACCACTTGCATCTGCTTGCGCCACGGGCGCATCTGCTTGTGGTTGAGCGGGTCGAGGGCCTCGCCCTGGAAGCGGATGCTGCCGGTGGAATCCAGCAGGCGCAGGATCGCCTGGCCGAGGGTGGACTTGCCCGAACCGGACTCGCCGACAATCCCCAGGGTCTTGCCGCGCTGCACGCTGAGGCTGATGCCATCCACCGCGCGCAGGTAGGTCTTGCGCCGGAACAGGCCGCCGCCCAGTGGGAATTGCACGCTCAGGTCGTGCACGTCCAGCACGGTCTCCCGTGGCTCGCTGCACAGCACATCGCCGGACGGCTCGGCGTCCAGCAGCAGGCGGCTGTAGGGGTGTTGGGGGGCCGTGAACAAGGTCTCGCAGTCAGCCTGCTCGACAATTTCGCCGGCACGCATCACGCACACCCGCTGGGCAATGCTGCGCACCAGGTTGAGGTCATGGCTGATCAGCAGCAGCGACATGCCCAGGCGGTGTTGCAGGGACTTGAGCAGCAGCAGGATCTTGCGCTGCACGGTCACGTCGAGGGCGGTGGTGGGCTCGTCGGCGATCAACAGCTCCGGCTCACAGGCCAGGGCCATGGCGATCATCACCCGTTGGCGCTGGCCCCCGGAGAGTTGGTGCGGATAGGCCTTGAGGCGTTCCTGGGGTTTCTGGATGCCCACCAACTGCAGCAACTCGAGGATGCGCGCCTGCGCCGCCTTGCCGCCCAGGCCCTTGTGCAGCAGCAAGGTTTCGCCGATCTGTTTTTCGATGCTGTGCAGCGGGTTGAGGGAGGTCATCGGCTCCTGGAAGATCATCGCAATGCGGTTGCCGCGCAGTTTCTGCAAGGTCGATGCCGAGGCGCCGACCAGTTCCTGGCCGCGATATTTCACGGAGCCACGGGTGTCGGTGCCGGCTTCGGGCAACAGTTGCAAGATTGAGTGCGCCGTCACCGACTTGCCGGAGCCGGACTCACCCACCAGCGCCAGGCACTCGCCGGGACGGACGTCCAGGCTCAGGTTGCGTACCACGGTCTGGCCGCTGAAGGCGACGCTGAGGTCGCGGATTTCGATCAGGTTCATACGCAGTCACTCATGAACGTGGGTCGAAGGCATCACGTAGTGCCTCGCCGATAAAGACCAGCAGCGACAGGATCAGCGCCAAGGTGAAAAACGCCGTCAGGCCCAGCCACGGCGCTTGCAGGTTCTGCTTGCCCTGGGCAATCAGCTCGCCCAGTGACGCACTGCCCGCAGGCATGCCGAAACCGAGGAAGTCCAAGGCGCTCAGGGTGGAAATCGCCCCGGTGAGGATGAACGGCAGGTAGCTCAAGGTGGCGGTCATGGCGTTGGGCAGGATGTGCCGGCGAATGATCTTGCCGTCGCCCAGGCCCAGGGCCCGTGCGGCCTTGACGTACTCCAGGTTGCGCCCGCGCAGGAACTCGGCGCGCACCACATCCACCAGGGCCAGCCAGGAAAACAGCGCCATGATCCCCAGCAACCACCAGAAGTTCGGCTCGACAAACCCCGACAGGATGATCAGCAGGTACAGCACCGGCAGCCCGGACCACACTTCAAGGATGCGTTGGCCGAGCAGATCCACCCAGCCGCCGTAATAGCCCTGCAAGGCCCCGGCGGCGATGCCGATGGTGGCGCTGATCGCGGTGAGTGCCAGGGCAAACAGAATCGACACCCGCGCGCCGAAGATCACCCGCGCCAATACATCCCGCGACTGGTCATCGGTACCCAGCCAGTTCACCGTCGAGGGCGGGCTGGGGGCCGGGCGGGTCAGTTCGTAGTTGGGCGTGTCGTCGCTGAACGGGACCGGCGGGAACAGCATCCAGCCGCCGTCCTGCTTGATCAGCTTTTGCACGTAGTCACTGCGGTAATCGGCCTGGAACGGCAGTTGTCCGCCGAACTGCTGCTCGGTGTAGCGCTTGAATGCCGGGAAATACAGCTCGTGCTTGTAGCTGAGCACCAAGGGCTTGTCGTTGGCGATCAACTCGCCGCCCAGGGTCAGGATAAACAGCCCGATAAACAGCCACAGCGACCACCAGCCACGACGGTTTTTCTTGAAGCGTTCGAAACGTCGACGGGCCACGGGAGACAGGTTAAGCATCAGGCGTTCCTCGCGGCGAAGTCGATACGCGGGTCCACCAGGGTGTAGCAGAGGTCGCCGATCAGTTTTATCAGCAGGCCGAACAAGGTGAAGATAAACAGCGAGCCAAACACCACCGGGTAGTCCCGGGACACGGCCGCTTCGTAGCTCATGCGGCCGAGGCCATCGAGGGAGAAAATCACCTCGATCAACAGCGAACCGGCAAAGAACACGCTGATGAACGCCTGGGGAATCCCCGAGATCACCAGCAGCATGGCGTTGCGAAACACATGGCCGTACAGCACCCGCCGTTCGCTCAGGCCCTTGGCGCGGGCGGTCACTACGTACTGGCGCGTGATTTCATTGAGGAACGAGTTTTTGGTCAGGATGGTCAGGGTGGCGAACCCGCCGATCACCAGTGCGCTGACGGGCAACACCAGGTGCCAGAAGTAGTCGGCGATCTTGCCCACGGTGCTCAGCTCGGCGAAGTTTTCCGAGACCAGCCCGCGCACCGGGAACCAGTTCAATGACGTGCCTCCGGCGAACACCACGATCAGGAACATCGCGAACAGGAACGCCGGCATCGCGTAGCCAATCACGATGGCGGTGCTGCTCCACACATCAAAGCTGCTGCCATGGCGCACCGCCTTGCGAATGCCCAGGGGGATCGACACCAGGTAGGTGATCAGCGTGGCCCACAGGCCGAGGGAAATGGTCACCGGCATTTTTTCCAGGATCAGGTCGATCACGGTGGCGCCGCGAAAGAAGCTGTTGCCGAAATCCAGCTGGGCGTAGCTCTTGAGCATCAGCCACAGGCGTTCCGGCGCGGGCTTGTCGAAGCCGTATTGTTTTTCGATGTCCTTGATCAGTTTCGGGTCCAGCCCGCGGCTGGCACGGGAGCCGCTGCTGACACCGTCGCCGGATGAGCCGCCGACCGCGCCGCCGCCGATGCCCTGCAAGTGGGCGATGGCTTGTTCCACCGGTCCGCCGGGGGCGGCCTGGACGATCACGAAGTTGACCAGCAGGATGATCACCAGCGTCGGGATGATCAGCAGCAGGCGCCGCACGATATAGGCAAACATCAGCGAGCTCCCGCGCGTTTTTTCAACTCGGTATTCATTTGTTCATTGGTCAGCGGGGTAGGGCTGATTTCCCACCAGGTTTCCAGGGCTTCATCATTCCTGGCCTCGATGGCCGGGCGGCCGAAGCGGTTCCACCACGCGGCGGAGGTGCCGGGCGGGTAGTAATTGGGGATCCACAGGTAATTCCATTGCAGCACCCGGTCCAAGGCATGGGCATAGGTAAGCATCTGCGCCTGGGTGTCGGCCTTGACCAGGCCCTTGATCAGGCTGTCGACGGCCGGGTCCTTGAGCACCATGTAGTTGTTGGCGCCCGGATCGAATGCGGCGGTCGAGCCGAAGTAGTTGTACAGCTCCATGCCGGGCGAGGTGGTGACCGGGAAGCCGGTGACGATCATGTCGTAGTCGCGGGCCATCAGGCGGTTGACGTATTGCGAAGAATCGATGCGGCGGATGTTCAAGGTAATGCCGATCTGTGCGAGGTTGCGTTTGTACGGCAACAGCAGGCGTTCCAGCCCGTTCTGGGCATTGAGGAAGGTGAACTCCAGCGGCTCGCCCTCGGCGTTGACCAGTTTGTCGCCGTCTGGCTTCCAGCCGGCTTCTTCCAGCAGCGCCAGGGCTTGCAGCTGTTTGTCGCGGATCATGCCGCTGCCATCGGTGACCGGGGCCTTGAACACCTGGGTGAATACCTCGTCGGGAATCTGCCCGCGCAAGGGTTCCAGAATCGCCAGTTCTTCCGGGGTGGGCAGCTGGGTAGCGGCCAACGGGCTGTTGGAGAAGTAGCTTTGCTGGCGGATGTACAGGTTGCGCATCATCTGCCGGTTGGCCCATTCGAAGTCCCACAGCATCGCCAGGGCCTGGCGCACGCGACGGTCCTTGAACATCGGTTTTTGCACGTTGAACACATAACCCTGGGCCGGTTGCGGCATGTCCTTGGCCAGGTGCGCACGTTGCAGGCGGCCATCGTCCAGGGCCGGGCCGTTGTAGCCGATGGAATAGCCGGTGGCGGAAAACTCACGGTTGAAGTCGTAGGCGCCACCGCGCAGTACCTGGCGGGCCACTTCGGTGTCACCGAAGTACTCCAGGCTCAGGTGATCGAAGTTGTACAGGCCGCGGCTGACGGGCAGGTCCTTGCCCCACCAGTCGGGGTCGCGGGTAAAGGTGATGGTGCTGCCCGAGTCGATCTTGCCGACCTTGTACGGGCCGCTGCCCAGTGGGGCTTCGTAGCCACCGCCGTTGGCGAAGTCGCGGGTTTTCCACCAGTGCTCGGGAAACACCGGCAGGGTGGCGACATCCAGGGGCAGGGTGCGGTTTTCATTGCTGGAGAAATCAAAACGGACCTGGCGCGGGCCTTCGACTTCGACGTGCTTGACGTCGGCGAACAGCGTGCGAAAGCGCAGGCTGCCTTGGGTCATCAGCAGGTTGAAGCTGTAGCGCACGTCTTCGGCGGTGATCGGCTTGCCGTCGGCAAAGCGCGCCTTGGGGTTGAGGAAGAAGCGCAGGGACAGGCCGTCCTCCGCGCGTTCCATCTTCTCGGCCACCAGGCCATACACCGTATAGGGCTCATCCAGGGAACGCAGGGCCAGGGGCGCATACAGCCAGCCGTCGACCTGGGAGACGCCGATGCCTTTGTCGATATACGGCAGCACATGGTCGAAACGCCCGATCTCCAGCGCCGAGCGCCGCAGGCTGCCGCCCTTGGGGGCGTTGGGGTTGGCGTAGTCGAAATGGCTGAAACCGGCGGGATACTTGGCCGGTTCGCCGTACACGGTCATGGACGGTTGGGGCGCCGCGATCACGGCGCTGCTGGCCAGCAGCAGGGCCAGGGAGGTACTGAACAGTCTGGAAAAAGCCAATCGCATTGTCAGCCTTGAACGCCGGGTGAAGAAGAATAAGGATTTGTACGCTAACGGCATCAGCGTCGCCAGTCGTCACATGCACAACGGCCCACCAAGAGGCGGGCCGTTGTTTCAAGCAGCAGCGCGGATGGGATCAGTCCTGGCGGCTGGTGACTTCCAGCAGGTGGTAGCCGAACTGGGTTTTTACCGGGCCTTGCACGGTGTTGACCGGGGCGCTGAAGACGACGGTGTCGAATTCCTTGACCATCTGGCCTGGACCGAACGAACCCAAGTCACCGCCCTGGCGGCTGGATGGGCAGCTGGAGTTGGCTTTGGCGACTTCTGCGAAATCGGCGCCGCCTTCGATTTGGGCCTTGAGTTCGTTGCACTTGTCTTCAGTGGCAACGAGGATGTGACGGGCGGTGGCTTTGGCCATGGGGATTAACTCCTTGAGTAAAAACGGTGAGCGTACCGGATTCAGGCGGTTATTTCCTGGCAAAGTTCCGCTGGGGTTCAGGTTGGGGCGTTGGGCTTGGGTATTGGCGTGATGGAGTGAGACCCAAAGCAGGCTGGTATCTACCTGATGCATATAGATCACATGTGGGAGGGTCGGTGCGACGATTCGACTTGCCCCCGATGGCGGCCTGACAGCCGACCAGGATGTTGGATCAGACCGAGTACATATCCGTTGCTGCGGTAGCGGCTGCCTATGGTTCCGCTCTTACAGCGGCTCACTTTTGGAGGGACCCAAAAGTAAGCAAAAGGTCCACGCCCCAACACTCGGCACCTCGCCTAGGCTCGGTGTGCCCGAACGCAGGCTTGAATCCGTGGGCCGCCGTCATGGGCCACGGATTCAAGCCTGCGTTCGGCCAGCGTGTTTGACGGGGCGCCTGAGATCAAGAGCAAAAGCCACAGCAACAGCAGTGTTACGTCTGACGTTGCCGGAGTTATCTGATGTCAGGTCGAATAAGCCTCCATCAATTCAAGACGATATAGTCGTTCTGCTGAATGATCGGCCGATGGGCGCCTTGCACCAGGTGCAGGTAGCGGCCGTCCACCAGGTCGATGGGCAGGCAGTCGTCGATATCCATCACGCCGTCGGTGTGGGCCTGGGACCAGTGGCGCAGCATTTGTTGCTTGCCCTTGCTGGCCGCCTCCCGTTTGTTGCGGGCGACCACCAGCAGGTAGTGGTGGGCCTCGCCAAAGCTATTGGTTTCATAACCGCCAAGGTTGATGAAGTACAGGTGATGGGCGTCGGCAGCGGGGGCCAGGTGGCTGAGTTCGACTTTCCAGCCGTCGACGCCATCCACCGCCATCCACGAATCGATATGCACGCCCTTTGGGCTGCCAAACCAGCCCTCGCGCAGTTGCGGGTAGGTGCCTTCCAGGGTGTCTGCTACGGCGAACACTACATCGTGCACTTCAATCCTTGCCCGTGGGTGCTTGCCCCCGAGCATCACGACAAACAGCATTGCAGGTCCTTCCTGGCGACTTGGCAAAGGGCAACCATACTTCGATTGAACCCTTTTGTCCGGTCAATGCCACACTGTTAATTCGCGAACTCATCAGGAGGTTGTCATGCGCACCATTGATCTGGCGGGTGTTCCCGTCCCTGTCATCGGCCAGGGAACCTGGCGCATGGGCGAAGACCCGGACCGGCGCCGCGCTGAAGTCGCGGCATTGCAACTGGGGATCGACGAGGGCATGACCCTCATCGACACCGCCGAGATGTATGGCGAGGGTGGCGCCGAGGAAGTCGTCGGCGAAGCCATCAGCGGCAGGCGTGACCAAGTGTTCCTGGTGAGCAAGGTCTACCCGCACAACGCCAGCCAAAAAGGCGTGCCCCGTGCCTGTGAAGCCAGCCTCCGGCGCCTGGGCACGGACTACATTGATCTGTATCTGCTGCATTGGCGTGGCCAGTACCCCCTTGAGGAAACTGTCGAAGCGTTCGAGCGCCTGCGTGAGGCCGGCAAGATCGGCCGCTGGGGCGTCTCGAATTTCGATGTGGCCGACCTGCAGGAGCTCGCATCCCCGGCCTGCGCGACCAACCAGGTGCTGTACAACATCGAAGAGCGCGGGATCGAATTCGACCTGTTGCCCTGGTGGCAACAACACCATTTGCCGCTGATGGCGTACTGCCCGATTGCCCAGGGTGGGGCGTTGCTGTCCAGCCAGACCCTCAAGCAGATCGCCCGCCGCCACGAGGTCACGCCTGCCCAGGTTGCCTTGGCCTGGGTGCTGCGCCAGGACGGTGTGATCGCCATTCCCAAGGCGGTCACCCCGGAGCATGTACGGCTCAATGCGGCCGCCGCCAAGGTGGTGCTCGATGAGCACGACCTGGATGCCATCGACCGGGTGTTCGGCGCACCCAAGCGCAAGCATCCCTTGGCGATGGTGTAGTTGCCTGGCAGAAACGGTGCCGTCCCTGGCTCCCGTTCCTGCTCAGGTCCGACTTAGCCCGCTACCGGGCTGCGCCAGTCATCCGATCCGGATGTGCCCGACACTTCGTGGGTCCATACGATCTTGCGATAGGTGAAGTACACATCCTCCAGGTGAGTGAAGTGGGCATTGTCCGGGTCCTGGCAATTGGGCATGCGGGACTGGATGTCCACGAGCGTCGCGCCCTCCAGTTCTATCGTGAAGTAGTGCTCCTGGGTGCCGGCCGATGATGTACGGAACCACTCCAGTCGGCATTTGACCTCTTCACCGCTGGTCAATGCGCTGAACAGCAAGGGCGATGACTTATCGAAGACCTTGCTGATCATCAGCGGCTTATGGACCCTCTGGCCCGTCGGCTGACCCGACTGCGGATCGCGGGGGATGATTACTTGATGAGCAAAGGCCTGGACCAGAATCTGGTCTTCATGACCTTCTTGATAAATGTTGCCTACCGAGTCTTGGGTAAATGTGCCTGCCGTAATCAAACCTTGTTTGACACCGGTGATGGAAAGATACGCGGGTGTTGGCATGACGGGTTTCCTTGTCTGATTGATGAAGTAGTTCCAACGGTTAATCGTGCCGGTTGGGAATGTGGTTATTACAAGAAGCGTGCCGGAAAGTGCGGGAACCAATACGGACTTGGCATGCTGTGGATATAGGCGTTGGGTTTAAACGGGTATTATGGTTTTTTTTGGCTGTTTTACGGAAAGTGTTTGCGCATAAGTGCGCATTTAGTTGCTCATATTGCTACGTCTCTTAGTAGTTGGTTTTCCGCTGGGGTTAGGTGAACTACATCTCTGTAGCTGCGCAAAAGTCTGCATATGCCTTGGTTTACGGGGTGTGTAGGAAATGTCTTAAGTGTGAACCTGTTGCTTGCTGGATGTTATTGTCGTGGCTAAGGTTTACGAGCTTCGCGGCGAATCAAGCGAAGGGTTCATGGCAATCTGGTGTGAAAGTTAAATGCACTTAGTTTGTCTCTCGTGCCTTGGATAGTCGAGTGCGCTCCTAAATGGTCCATTCAGAAAAACTCTGCGCTTATTACCTCGAGCTTGCCCGGCAGCCCTGTTTGCCAGCGAACTTTGCCGGCAGTGATATGCGCTATTCAAATGAATATGAAACCCTGGAGTCCGAACTGGCAAAGATGCAGTCCATGCATGGCGCCGGCCAGCCGGACTGGCAAAAGCTCCTGGAAATCAGCGAATGCCTGTTGCGTGAGCAGTCCAAGGATCTGCGCGTGGCCGTCTGGCTGACCTGGGCGCTGTACCACCGCGAGTCCTTTGCCGGACTGCTGGCTGGCCTCGGGTTGCTGCGCTATCTGTGTGAGCACCATTGGTCGGCGGTATACCCTGGAAAGCTGCGCACCCGCGGCGCGGCGTTCGGCTGGCTGGTCCTGCGCCTTGAGACACTGCTTGTCCAAGACCTGTCGGTTCAGGACCAGCAACCCCTATTCCAGTCCATGCTTGAACACCTCACGCGCCTTGATGAACTCTGGACTGCACATTTGGGAGGCGACGCGCCGCTGTTGCTGCCGATTCGCAAACAATTGGAGCAGTGGTTGGCGCTTGCTGTGCAAGGCCATCCCCCTGTCGCCGGGTTGAACGCCGCCGTTGCGCAAGTGCAACCCGCTGCTACGCCATCCTCAACGGCCAAACCGACGGTAAACAACGAAAAAGACGCGCATGAATTGCTGTATGCCTTGCAGGAACAAGCTCGTCCGTTGTGTGCCTGGTGGTTACGCCAGGACGCCGCCGACCTACGGGCCTTGCACCTGAGTCGAACGCTGGCCTGGCTGTCCATCGTCCGCTATCCGGATGCCAACGGTGAGCGAGTCACCGCGTTGTGCGGACCTGCCCCCGACAGACTCAAGTACTACCAGCAACGTTTTGCCCAAGGCCATCACGCCGAGCTGCTGCCTGAACTTGAGGCCGGCCTCTCAGGTGCGATGTTCTGGTTCGATGGGCTGTACATGCTCTGGCAATGCCTGGAAGCCCAGCAGGCGGAACTGGCCATGAGCGAGTTGGAAGTGAGTTTCGCCCTGCTGTTGCAACGATTGCCGGACTTGCCGGCGTTTCGCTTTCAAGGGGGCGCTCCTTTTGCCGACGACGCCACTCGCGACTGGATCGCACTGCATGTCTCCCATTACCTGCAAACCCCTGAGGCGCCCCGCGTGGGGGGCGATGCCGAGCCCTGGGAGATCGCCTTGCAGGATGTGCTACCGCGGCTGCGCAAGGATGGGCTCAAAGCCGCGGTACATGAGCTCAATCAAGGCCTGCATGCCGCTCGCAGCGATCGCGCCCGCTTTTATTGGCGGTTGGCCCTGGCGCGCTTGTGTGCACACGCTGGCAAACATGAACTGGCGAAGATCCAGCTCGAACAACTGGACTTCGAGCTGCAGCGCTCGGGCCTGGAGCGCTGGGAGCCGGAGCTGGCGTTTCAAGTGACACGCCTCTTGCACCGCTGCTGCGACCTGCTGCCACAAAACCATGCCGTGCGCGAGCGCAAGGAAGACACCCACCGCAGGCTGTGCCTCTTCGATCTGGAAGCGGTACTTGAATAGGCTTACGAGCCGCTTGAAAAGGAGATTTACCATGGCCAAAGAAGGTTCGGTAGCACCCAAGGAACGCATCAATATCACCTTCAAACCCGCCGTCGGCGGTGTGCGGGAAGAAGTCGAGCTTCCGTTGAAACTCCTCGTGCTGGGGGACTTCACCCAGCGTGAGGACCTGCGCAAGCTTGAAGATCGCAAGCCCATCGCCCTCAACCAGAACACCCTCGATGAGGTGTTGGCCAAACAGGCGCTGAGCCTGACGCTGAATGTCCCCAATCGGCTCCAGGACGGCGCCGAGGTCGAAGACCTGGCCATCCAGTTACGAATCAATTCGATGAGGGATTTCAACCCGGCGAACCTGGTGGAGCAGATCCCCGAGTTGCACAAGCTGATGGCCCTGCGTGAGGCGCTCATGGCGCTCAAGGGACCACTGGGCAACACGCCGAGCTTTCGCAAAGCCATCGAACAGGCCCTGGCCGACGACGAATCCCGTGCCCGAGTATTGGCGGAGCTGGGCCTGAGCGGCCGGACCGCCTGACATTCTTCAGTAAAAGGACACTGGCGCCATGACGACTCAACACACCTCGATACCCGTACTCATCACTGACGAGCACAGCATTCTCGACAACATCATCGCCCAGACTCTGTTGAGTGCGGATGATGAGGCCTACGGCATAGCCAGGCGTGGCGTCTCGGCATTTATCGAAGAGCTGATCAAGCCGCAGAACAGCGGGGAACCGGTCAAGAAACACCTGGTTGACCGGATGATTGCGGAGATTGACGAGAAGCTCGGTCGGCAAATGGATGAGATTCTGCACCACCCGCGCTTCCAGGCCCTGGAATCCTCATGGAAAGGCCTGCAGTTGTTGGTCGAGCGCACCAACTTTAGAGAAAACATCAAGATCGAACTGCTGAATGTCTCTCGGCAAGACCTGCTGGATGACTTCGAAGACTCACCCGAGGTGACCCAGTCCGGGCTCTATAAGCACGTCTACAGTGCGGAGTACGGTCAGTTCGGCGGTCAACCTGTGGGCGCAATCATCGCTGACTTCTTTCTTTCCCCCAGCGCCCCCGATGTGAAGCTGATGCAATACGCTTCCAAGGTCGCCTGCATGGCCCATGCACCGTTTATCGCGGCCGCCGGGCCGACTTTTTTCGGCTTGGAAAGCTTCACCGATCTACCTGACTTGAAGGATCTCAGGGATCATTTCGAAGGTCCGCAGTTCGCCAAATGGCATAGCTTTCGCCAGAGCGAAGATGCCCGTTATATCGGGCTGACGGTGCCGCGATTCCTGCTGCGCACGCCTTACGATCCCCTTGAATGTCCGGTCAAGACCTTCGCCTACCGGGAAACCGTGGTGAACAGCCACGAGCACTACCTTTGGGGTAATACCGCCTACGCCTTTGCCACACGATTGACCGACAGTTTTGCGCGGTTTCGTTGGTGCCCGAACATTATCGGTCCGCAAAGCGGCGGCGCAGTGGAGGACTTACCCCTGCATCACTTCCACAGCATGGGCGAAATCGAAACCAAGATTCCCACTGAAGTGCTGGTATCCGACCGTCGCGAATACGAACTGGCGCAAGAGGGTTTCATTGCCTTGACGATGCGCAAGGGCAGTGACAATGCCGCGTTTTTCTCCGCCAGCTCGGTGCAACAGCCAAAGCGTTTCGGCATCAGTGCCGAGGGCAAGGAGGCCGAGCTGAATTACCGCCTGGGCACCCAGTTGCCCTACATGATGGTGGTCAACCGCCTGGCCCATTACCTCAAGGTCCTGCAACGGGAGCAACTGGGCTCGTGGAAGGAGCGTACCGACCTGGAGCTGGAGCTCAACAAGTGGATTCGCCAGTACGTGGCCGACCAGGAAAACCCCAGTGCCGAAGTGCGTGGGCGGCGGCCATTGCGGGCGGCACGTATCGTTGTCAGTGATGTCGAGGGCGAGCCTGGCTGGTACCGCGTCAACCTGAGTGTGCGACCGCACTTCAAATACATGGGGGCGGATTTCACCCTGTCCCTGGTTGGCAAGCTCGACAAAGAATGAGCAGGGGCCAAGGGATGACGCGTAACCAAAACCTCTTCGAGCGACTTGAAAGTCCGGCCGCAAAATCATCATGTGCCGTGACGTCCGTCGCAGCTCATCTGGGAAAGATGCTCAGCATCCGCGCTGGCAGCGTGCAGACACTGGAGGATTACGGTATGCCGGATCTCAATGACATGAGCCAGAGTCTGCATGAGTCATTGAGCCAGTCGCGCTTGTTGATCGAGCGGTTTATCCGGGCCTATGAGCCCCGCTTGAAGGATACGCACGTGAGGGCGTTGCCTTGTGGTGACGATCCTCTGGCGCTGGCGTTTGCCATTGACGCCACGCTCTGCGTCGACGGGGTGACGCAGCCCGTGGTGTTCACCGCGCGCCTGCAGGATGCTGGACAGGTTGAGGTCTTGCCTGATGTCCTTTAACCACTATTACCAGAGCGAACTCAGTGCGTTGCGACAGCTCGGGCGGCGCTTTTCCGAGCGCAATCCTGCTCTCGCGCCCTTTTTAGGGGAGGCCGGTCAGGATCCGGATGTGGAGCGGCTGCTGGAAGGCTTTGCTTTCCTCACCGGTCGCCTGCGCCAGAAGCTGGATGACGAGTTGCCTGAGCTGACTCATTCCTTGATGCACCTGCTGTGGCCCAACTACATGCGGCCCCTACCTGCGTTCAGTATCCTGCAGTTCGAGCCGTTGAAACATGCGGGGCCCGGTGTGATGGTCGCACGGGATACACCGGTCGAAAGCGCTGCGGTCGATGGTGACCGCTGTCGTTTTCGAACCTGCTACGCCACCTGCATCTTGCCGCTGCAACTGAGCACGCTGGAGTACTGCGTCCAGGGAGAGCAGGCGTTGCTGAGCCTGCGCCTGGACATGGGCGGCGAAGGCAATTTCAGCGAATGTGCGTTCGATCAATTGCGCCTGCATTTGTCGGGAGACCGCTACATCAGTCAAGCGTTGTACCTGAGCCTGTTGCGCGAGGTTGAGGGTATCGAGTTGCTGCCATTGGGCGGTGATGGGCTTGTGGTCAGCGGGGCTGATGGCCAGCCCCTGCTGTTGCGATTGGGTGGCGATCAGGTCAGTCCGGTGGGGTTCGCGGAGGAGCATGCGCTGATGCCTTATCCGCAGAATACCTTTCGTGGATACCGCCATCTGCAGGAGTATTTCGCCTTTCCTGAAAAGTACCTGTTCGTCGATGTGCTTGGCCTGGATGCGTTGCAGCGGTTGCCCCAGGACGTACTCAAGCAAATCTGCAGCGTCAGGCTGTGCTTCAAGTTACGCACCCGTTGCCAGGCAACCGGATACCCCACGCTGGACAACGTGAGGCTGTACTGCACGCCCATCGTCAACCTGTTCAAACATGATGCGGTGCCGATTCGCCTGGACGGCAAGCAGGACGAATACCTGTTGATTCCTGGGGAATATGCGCGCGCAAACGCCTGTGTATTTTCCGTCGACAAGGTCACGGGCTGGCGCCCCGGCGGGCTGGGGTATCAGGCGTACGTACCGTTTGAATCCTTTGAGCACGACGGCGTTATCGATGCATCGGCAGCGCCCACCAGCTACAGCATTCGTCAGCGTGCTTCGGCGCATCATGCCGGGCTCGATACCTGGCTGGGGTTCGGAAGCGGGCGGGGGCATACCCAGGAAACGCTGTCGATCGAGCTGACATGCACCAATCACAACCTGCCTCGGCAATTGCAGGCAGGGGAGATCAATCAGCCCTGTGAGCAGACACCGGAGGGCTTGTCATTTCGCAATATCTGCGCACCGACTGCGAGTTTCGCACCGCCCCTGGACCAGGACTTTCTCTGGCGACTTATCAGCAACATGTCGCTCAACTATTTGTCACTGAGCGACATCAATGTCTTGAAGGTGGTCCTCGAAACCTATGACGTGCCGCGTTACCACGATCTGCAAGCGAAAAAGGTCAGCCAGAGAAGGCTGGGGGCCTTGCGATCCATCAGCCATACGGCCGTCGACCGCTTGCACCGGGGCATGCCGCTTCGAGGGGTGCGGGTCGACCTGAGCATTGATTCCCAAGGTTTCCTGGGGGCGGGCGAAGCGTTTTTGTTCGCCTCGGTGCTCAACGAGTTCTTCGCGCTTTATGCCAGCCTTAATGCCTACCACGAGCTGCGTGTCATCAGCACACAAGGAGATGTGTACCTATGGCCACCTCAGATGGGGCAGCAGCCCCTGCTTTGAAGCAACTGTGCCGTGCCATCCGTGAATATTCGCTGTTCCAGGCGATTTCGCAGGTGATCAAGCGCCTGCGCGATGCCCATCCGCTACTGGATGACAACGCACTCTATGAGCGGCTGGAGTTTCAGGCCAACCCGGGTCTTGGTTTTCCCGGTCACGATATTGACCGGTTGGAGTTTTTTGTTGAACACGATCAATTGCGTGCGCGTCTTCGCCTCAATGTCCTGGGCCTCTGCGGCGCAGGTTCACCCTTGCCGGCCTTTTACGGTGAGCAGGCGAGTGCCGATGGAGCGGGCGGCCACGCGACTCGAGACTTCCTGGACCTGTTTCACCATCGTCTGCAACGGCTGATGCTGCCGATCTGGCGCAAATACCGCTACCAGGCGTGTTTCCAGGCGCAGGCGCGTGATGCTTTTTCCGAGCAGATGTTTGCGTTGATCGGGTTGAGGGGCCAGCGCATCCGTACCGCCGCGCAGTTGGACTGCAAGCGACTGTTGCCCTACCTGGGGTTGCTTGGCCTGCGGGCGCACTCGGCGGCGGTGATCGAAACAGTGCTGCGTTACTACTTCGGGCATGAGCGCATGTTTATAGAGCAATGGGTGGAACGCACGGTTGCCATTGCTCCCCCGCAGTTGAACCAGCTTGGCTGTGCCAACAGCCTGTTGGGCTTCGACCAGGTACTGGGAAGCCGGATCACCGACTGCAACGGTAAGTTCCGGGTGCATATACAGGATCTGGATTGGCAGCGCTTCCATGGTTTCTTGCCGACGGGGTCGGAGTATCCACTGCTGTGTTCGTTGGTGCGACTGGCTGCACGAGACCCGCTGGAGCATGACCTGCGGCTGGTGCTGGCCAAGGAGGCGCTCAGGCCGTTGCACGTGGGTGAACACAATGTCTGCAGGCTGGGGTGGACCACTTGGCTGGCACACGAGTGCGCCGATGGTGCGGTCATCGTGGCCAGCAATGCTCACTAGGGACTAATGACCATGATGAATGTAGACCTGCAACAGCTGATCCTGACATTGACGCCCGCAGTCCGTCAGGACCTGGAGCGCTCGGCCGAACGTTGCGTGACGCGAGGTGGCAGGGAGGTCCTGGTGGAAGACCTGCTACTGACCCAGCTGGAACGTCCCAGGGGGCTTTTGATACGAGCCTTGGCCGACGCCGGGATCGAGGCGCAGACGCTGCAAGCAACGCTGCAGCCCAAGGGGCAGGCAAGTGCCACGCGTAATCCGGTGTTCGCCCCGGCCCTCGTGCAGTGGTTACAACAGGCGTTGATGGTTGCCCATCTGGAGTTGCGCCAGAGCTTCGTGGACCACGGTGCACTGTTACTGGCTTTGTTGCGTCACCCGCTGCAGCACGCGGGCACCGGCTATCACGCGTTGCTGAGCCGTTTGGATGCACAGCGTATACACGGGTTTGTGCTGGACCAGGGGCCTGACGTCTGCCCGGCAGCAGGCGGCGAGTCACTGCTGGCGCGCTTTACCCATGATCTGACACACCAGGCCCATGAAGGGCGTATCGACCCGGTGCTGTGTCGCGAGGGTGAGATCCGCCAACTGATCGACATCCTTATGCGGCGGCGCAAGAACAATCCGATCCTTGTCGGCGAGGCCGGGGTGGGCAAGACCGCAGTTGTCGAAGGCCTTGCCCTGCGCATCGCCAGCTCGCAGGTGCCGGAGCCACTCAAGGGTGTGCGTGTGCTGACCCTGGACATGGCACTGCTGCAAGCCGGTGCCAGCATCAAGGGCGAGTTCGAGCGGCGTCTCAAAGGCGTGATCGACGAAGTGAATGCCGCGCCGACACCGGTGATTCTGTTTATCGACGAGGCGCATACCCTGGTGGGGGCGGGTGCCCAGGCGGGTGCCGGCGATGCCGCCAACCTGCTCAAGCCGGCCCTGGCCCGTGGTGAGTTGCGTTCCCTCGCTGCCACCACGTGGTCCGAATACAAGAAATACTTTGAAAAAGACCCTGCCTTGGCGCGGCGTTTCCAGCCTGTGCTGGTTGGCGAGCCCAGCGTTGAACAGGCGACTTCGATCCTGCGCGGGCTGGTCCCGGCCTACGAATCCAGCCATGGCGTGCATATACGTGACGATGCCGTCGTCGCGGCGGCGCAGATGAGCGCCCGCTACCTGGCAGGGCGTCAGTTGCCCGATAAGGCCGTGGATGTGCTGGACACCGCCTGCGCACGTGCGCGAATCAACCAGATAATGGTGCCCGAGGCATTGGAGCGCCTGTGTACCGAGCACGCTGAAGGCTCGCGGCAGCGCGACTCGCTGAATCGAGACAGGGACGCCGGATTGCCAATGGATGAGCCGGCTGCACAAGCATTGGGCCTGCGATTGGCGGCTGTCGAGAGTGAGCGTCAACTTCAGGAGCAGCGCTGGCTGGAACAGCGCGCGTTGGCGGAGCCGTTGCGTGTATGCCCGCGACTGGTGGCACAGGTCATCAGCGCCTGGACCGGCATTCCGGTTGAACAACTGTCCCTTGAGCACAGTGCATCGGTGCTGGGGGTTGCCGATGCGCTGCGGTCGCGCATTCTCGGCCAGGAACCTGCCATACAGGCGCTCGACCGCAACCTGCGCGCGGTGGCTGCCGGACTGAACAAGGCCGATGCGCCGGTCGGTGTGTTTCTGTTGGTAGGCCCAAGTGGTGTGGGCAAGACCGAAACGGCCTTGGCCCTGGGTGATTTGCTGTATGGCGGCGAGCGTTTTGTCACCACCCTCAACATGTCGGAGTTTCAGGAAAAACACGCCCTGTCTCGGCTGATTGGCGCACCTCCCGGTTATGTCGGCTATGGAGAGGGCGGAGTGCTGACGGAAGCCGTGCGCCGGCGCCCCTATTCGGTGGTGCTGCTCGACGAAGTCGAAAAGGCCGACCCGGAGGTGTTGAACCTGTTCTATCAGATCTTCGACAAGGGGCTGGTCAACGATGGCGAAGGCCGGGAAATCGATTTTCGCAATACGCTGATCCTGATGACTTCCAACCTGGGCAGCGATTGCATTATCGACTTATGTGCAGGCGGCCGACGACCTGGCACACAGGTGCTGCAGGACGCAATTCACCCTCTGCTGCGCGACTATTTCAAACCGGCACTGCTCGCCCGGATGCGAGTCGTACCCTATTACCCGTTGATGGGCGCTGTGTTGCATGACCTGGCAAGACTCAAGCTCGACCGTCTTGGGCGAAGGTTGCAGTCACGCAAGCTGGCCTTGAGCTATACGGCCGAACTGGTCACGCATATGGCTGAGCGGTGCGTCCATAGCGACAGCGGAGCGCGGTACATCGACCAATGGATCGAGATCCACCTGTTGCCGCAGATGGTCGATCGACTGCTTGGGGCGGTGGCGATGGGTGAGCCGCTGTCGCGGGCCCACGCCTGCCTGGATGGTGACGGGCTGCCGATCTGTGAGTTCAGCCAATGATGAACGATGTGCTGGCCCCTTTACCCCAACCCCTGGCCTACGCCGAGACGTTGTTGGCCTGGTTCACCCGAATGGGCATCGAGGGTGACGAGACAACGCTGCCAGGCCTGTGTGTTGCAGCGGCTGCGCAACTGAGTGAATGCGAACTCGGCCAGTTATATTGGCGGGACGAGGACACGGGTCGGCTGGACTTGATTGCCCAGTATTTTCCTGGCGCATTGCCCCTCGGCGAGGGTGCTTGCGGCGCAGACTTTCAGCATCAGCAACTGTTGCGTCACGTGCTCGGCCATCCCAGTATCCTGAGCGTGGATAACCTGGACGACAGTGTGTACGAAAGCGGTTTTCTACCCGCGACAGCTACGCCCTGGCACTCGTTGATATGCCTGCCGCTGTTCGCTCGCCACAAGGCCGTTGCCGGTCTATTGCTGTGCGCCAGCCAGCGGCCGAAACTGCTCCAGGACTACGGACCCTCGTTAAGCCAACTGGCAAGCTTCGCCTTGAGTCAGCTGGCGCTGTTGCGACGTGTGCGTCCGCCGCACAACGGCTCCCAGGCCAGGCCTTGTCTACCCTCGGCGCGTATGACGTATGGGCTGATCGGTAACAGCGCAGCCATGGAAGAAACCTACCGGCTGATCGGCAAGGTGCTGAATGCGCCCTGCACGGTGCTGCTGCGCGGGGAGACCGGAACCGGCAAGGAGGTGGTGGCACGGGCCATCCATGCTGCCGGGCCGCGCAGTAGCAAAGCCTTTGTGGTGCAGAACTGTGCGGCCTTTCCCGAGGGGCTGCTGGAGAGCGAGCTATTCGGTTATCGCAGGGGCGCCTTTACAGGCGCCGAACGTAACCATGCGGGGCTATTTGACGCCGCCGATGGCGGCACGTTGCTCCTCGACGAAATCGGCGATATGCCGCTGTCACTCCAGGCCAAGCTGCTGCGGGTGTTGCAGGAAGGCGAGGTTCGCCCGTTGGGAGCCGATGCGGCCCATAAGGTCGATGTGCGAATTATCGCAGCGACCCATCGTGATCTGGCTGCAATGGTGGCGGAGGGCAGTTTTCGCGAGGACCTGTACTACCGACTGGCGCAGTTCCCGATCGAATTGCCGGCCTTGCGCGAGCGCGACGCAGATGTGCTGCTGTTGGCGCGACAGTTCGCACAATCGGCCTGCGCGGCAATGGGGCTCTCGCCGGTGGAATGGTCTGCTGCGGCCTTGGATCAACTCTCGTGCCACCCTTTTCCCGGGAATGTCCGTGAACTCAAATGCCTGGTCGAGCGCGCGGTACTGCTGTGTGACGACGCAGTGGTGCTGCCTGAACACCTGGGCCTGTCGTCCGGGCCGACCACTATTGCCGTCGGCGCGACGTTGCGCCAGCGCCTGGAACGGGTTGAACGGGTATTCCTGATCGACTGCCTGCACAAGAACCGTGGCAACCGGACCCGTACGGCACGCGAGTTGGGGCTAGCACGCCGCACCCTGCTTTACCGCCTTGCACGCTTGAACATCCCTGGCGGCGATGTCCGAGGGGGACGCTGAATGGTGCACGTATGGCTTCCACTCTTCGCCGCCAGCCTTACTTTCATTGGAGATACCTGATGCCACTTCGTACTTGGAAATCCTTGGGGCTTGTCCTGTGCTTGTTGAGCGGCTGCAACGCCAATTACGTTTTTGATGACGCTGACTACCGTCCGCTGGGTGACCCCCAGGCGACACGTCGCAGCGATTGAACAGCGGAGCCTTGTCATGCAACTAGTGTTTGAGGTGTGCAATACCGGAAGCGGTGAGCCTGCATCCTGTAAGACATTCGACGGCGTCGGCGGCGTGATCGGCCGCGGGATCGGCTGTGACTGGGTCATCCCGGACGCGAGTCGCTTGCTCTCCAGTCATCATGGCCTGGTCAGTTACCGGGATGGCCAGTATTTTTTCACCGACATCAGCAGCAATGGCATTGGCGTGTCGGGCAGCGCGGAGCGCTTGTGCAAAGGGCAGGCACGACTGATCAGCGAGGGTGATGTCTACCAACTAGGGCCAGTGGATATCCGTGCACGACTTGTGGCGCCCGGGAGACAAAATGGCCGGCAGGTGTTTTTCGGCAACGATACGATTCCGGATGACGCGTTTTTGGTGCTTGACCCCTTGCGAGCACTCGATAGCGAGCAGGTGCATGGCAGCTCACCCGGGGATCCGGAGGCGCTGAAACTCTCGGCTGCGAGGGCGGCCTGCGCACTGTCCCACTGCCCCCTGGAACGGGATCACCTGATCGTGCCGAGATGGGCCGAGCCAGTAACGGAAGAGGCCTCGACTCAACCCGCCCAGGTGACTGCAGCCAGTCGTGCTCCATTCTGGTCGCAGTTCGCGGACGCGATGGGCGTGCCCCTGGATACGCTTGATACCCAGGCATGCGAAGCCCTGGCGATCAAGGTGGCTGGTCTGTTCAGGCAAACCATCGAAGGGCTGCAGCAGAGTCTGCGTACTCGCGATGAGCTGAACGGCGAGTTGAACCTCGGTTGGACCGTGCCTGCCATTAAGAGTCACAACCCCTTGAAGGATTGCACCGATACCCCGTCTGCCCTGGCCTCACTGTTGGGCCTCGGTGAGCCGGGCCCGCTGCCTGCAGAGGTAGCGGTCGCCCAGGCATTCCGGGAAATGCAAATCCACCAGCTGGCCTTGGTCGTGGCTTGCCGTGCTGCAATACGTGGCGCTGTGGAGGCATTTGCACCAAGCCATCTGTTGCTGTGCTTCGAGCGCCAGGACATGCCGGCCAGGTTCTCTACCGATGGAGCCCACTGGCGGGCCTACCAGCGCCATTACCGACACCTTATCGACGAGCAACCCTTGGGCGAGCAGCTGTTGCGTAACCAATTTTCCAAAGCCTACGCGGAGCAGGTGCGCCTGGTCGCCACGCTGCATGCGCCTTATCCGGGATGACTGTCATGTATCGAGCTGCCGTTCTGTCAATGCTGCTTGTACTCGGCCTGCTGACCGGGTGTGCCAGCGTGTCACCGTATTCAACCCTGACCAAGCTGGACCTGGCGTTGAGCGCCAGCGACGGCGTCAACCGCGACCTTCACGGTCGCCCGTCTCCCATCGTGGTGCGCCTGCTGGAGCTGCGGCACGCGGTGGCGTTCGAAAACGCTGATTTCTTCACCCTCTATAGCCGCGCAGAGCAGGCGCTGCCCAAGGACTGGGTCAACAGCGAGGAGTTGGAGCTGCGCCCCGGTGAGCGGCTGGCGCTGAAGCTCAGTGTCGAACCACAGAGTCGTTATGTCGGGGTGGTGGCTGCCTATCGGGACCTGCCCCATGTGCAATGGCGGCTTGTGCTGCCCGTCGCCCGGCAGCGCCTGACGCGTGTCGAGCTGATGCTCGACGAGTCCGGGGTTCGCGTCGTTACCCCTCAAGCCCGGAGGTCGGAGGATAGACATGCAGGTTCATAAAGTCGTGTGGCAGGAGGGCATGCTGCTGCGCCCCCAACACTTGCAGCACAACGACCGTTACTACCACCAGCAACTCAACCGTACCCGTTTGCTGGGCATTGATGGTTGGGGGTTCCTGACCCTTGATGTCGATATGCAGTACCTCAATCTGGGGAAGCTGGTCGTCAACCAGGCCAGCGGTGTATTTCCCGATGGCAGCTTGTTCGAGCTGAGCAGCGTGATGGAGCCACTGGCGTTGCAGGTTCCTGCCCACACCAGTGGGCAAGCCATTTACCTGGCGTTGCCGTTGGCCATCGGCAATCAGGTGGAAGTGCGCCAGCAGGAGCACAGTGATGTGCTGGCGCGCTACGTAAGCTGCGAAGCGGAGATCACTGATTCAAACGCTGGCTTTGATTCCCGTTGCCGGATCAACTGCGCACGCCCGGACCTGCGATTGCTGTTAGGGGAGCAAACCAGTGACACGTTGCAGGTGAAACTCCAGGTTGCCCGGGTGCTGGATTCGACCCGCGAGGGCGGCGTGCGGCTGGACGCGGATTTCGTACCGGCGTTTATCTATGTGCAGGGCTCAGGCTATGTCGCGTCATGTATCAAGGAAGTGCTGAGTCTGCTGGGCACCCGAGGCGATGCGATTGCCGCGAGGATCCGGGGAGGTGGCGGGGCGGAGGGGGCCCAGGTCGGCGATTTCCTGATGCTGCAACTGATCAATCGAACCGAGCTGGTGTTGCGTCACTTCCTGAGTCAGAGCCAGGTACGTCCGGAGGTGTTGTACAGGCAGTTGTTGTCGATCCTCGGCGAGTTGTCGACGTTCGCCACCGACAACAAACGCGCGCAACTGGAGACTCGTTACCAGCATGGTGAGCAGGGGGCGAGTTTTCGTGGGTTGATGGAAGGCATTCGCACCGTGCTGTCGTTGGTGCTGGAACAACACGCCACTGAGCTCCCGTTGGAGCCGCGACAGTATGGTGTGCTGGTCTGTCCGGTGAGTGATCTCAAACTGCTGGGTAGCGCAACATTCATTCTGGCGGCAACTGCCCAATGCGATTCGGAGGAGCTGCGCCACCGCCTTCCGGCGCACTTGAAAATCGGCTCCGTGGAACGCATCCGCGAGCTCGTCAATCTGCATCTGGCCGGCATCAAGGTCAAGCCACTGCCGGTGGCGCCCCGACAGATCCCGTTCCATGCCGGCAAGACCTATTTCATGCTCGAACTCAGTGCCCGTGATATCACGCAGCTGGAACAATCGGGCGGTTTTGCCTTCCACGCCAGTGGCGAGTTTGCCGAACTCAAACTCAATTTCTGGGCCATCAGGAACTGAATGCCATGACAATGGACAGCGAATACCCGCAGGACGAAAAAACTATCCTGCTTGACCTCGATGGTCGCGCGCCCGCAGGGGCGCCGGTGACGGACTTCCCATCGCCACCGCGCTTCGAACGGTTGGAAGACCGGATGATCTACACCGCCAGCCTGCAAGGGGCACAGAGTTTCAAGATCGGGCCCAACATCCTGGTGGCCGCCGCCTGGGAACTCCTGTCGCAGGTCGTTCGACTCAAGCGCAGTTCCGGCCGGGAAAGCTTGCAGGCCCTCAATGACCGGTTGTCGTCGGGGATCACGGCGTTTGAAGCGTATGCCTTGCACCAGGGTGCAGAGGACAGGCAGGTCATGTCGGCGCGCTATGTGCTGTGCAGCGTTATTGACGAAGCCGTGGTCACTACCCCGTGGGGCAGTCGCAGTGACTGGTCGAAATCCAGCCTGTTGAGCCGCTTTCACAACGAAACCTTCGGTGGCGAAAAATTCTTCCAACTGCTGGAGCGTTTATCCCGCGACCCCGTCAAGCACCTGGCAATGCTGGAGTTGATGTACCTGTGCCTGTCGCTGGGGTTTGAAGGTAAATACCGCGTCATGGAGCGGGGCGGGCCGCAGTTGGAAGCGGTACGCGATGGCTTGTATCGACAGATCCGGCATGTGCGCGGTGAGCGCCCGCCGATGCCTGTACCCGCTGCCGCAGCACAGGCACCGGGTGCCGGGATGCACATCTTTTCCCCTGCCGGGGTCGTCGTCTTCACGCTCGCCTGTTTGCTGGCCATGTACCTGGGTTTTGCCTGGGCATTGGGCAATGAACGCATGGCGGTGCTGCAACCTTTTCAATCTTTGGCGTCGGATCAGACACGGTCGCCGTTGTAACGCTGGGAGCAATGAATGAACGCATTCTTCAAGGGCGTGGGCACGGCGCTGCGCAAGACTTGGGTCTGGAGCCTGTTTGTGGTGTTCGCCAGCGCGTTGCTGGTGTGGTTTTTCGGGCCATTGCTGGCGGTGGACGACCACCGTTTCTGGCAGGGCGCTCCAGCTCGTCTGTTGACCATAAGCGGGTTATTCCTGCTGTGGGGGTTAGCGATGGTCATGGTCGACTCACGCCGTACCGCACGATTGAATCGGCGCCAGCACCAGGAGCGCCACCAACGCAAGGGGTTGATTGACGAAGAGCGGAGGCAGGTGCGGGGGCGTTTCAAGGAGGCGTTGCACACACTGAAAACCTCCCGTCGTTATGGCGAGCGCAATGAGCGTTGGCGCAACGACTTGCCGTGGTATCTGTTGCTCGGCCAGCAGGGCAGCGGCAGAACCCGTCTGCTGGTCGCCTGCGGATCGCAGTTCCCACTTGATCGGGAGGAAGCGATGGCACCGGGCGCAACCCAGTATTTTGATTGGTATCTCGCCGACGAAGCTGTCCTTGTCGAGAGCGCAGGGCGCTACCTGGCCCAACCTGACAGTGCCGTGGATGGGGCCGGTTGGGCGACGTTTCTGGAGCAGCTCAGATTGCGGCGCAGGGCTCGCCCCCTCAATGGCGTGGTGGTGACGCTGGCGGTGGAGACGCTGCTTGGCAGCAATGATCGCGACCTGGACATGCATGCGCGCCACGTGCACACCCGGTTGCAGGACGTACAGCAGATGCTGCATGTGGATGTGCCGATCTATCTGGTATTGACCCAGGCTGACCGGTTGCCGGGCTTTGTCGAGTTCTTCGATGCGTCCCAGGGCGACGGCGCCGAAGCCCTGCTCGGAGAACCCGTGGCAACAGGTCCGGCCGGTACCGCGATCACCCAGGTTCGCGAAGCGTTTGAGGCGTTTCTGCAACGCCTTGGAGCAGAGCTGATTGCGCGTTTGCATCAGGAACGCAATATCGAACGTCGCGGGCTGATGCTCGATTTTCCTCGGCAGGCTGCGCAAATCGGTGAACGTTTGTGCCTGTTTGTGGAGTCTGCGTTCTCCTCTCATCGCTTTCAGCGTATTAACGGATTGCGTGGCTTTTACCTGACGAGTGCGCAGACTGCCGACAGGCGTTCCTACTTCGTCCAGGGCCTGTTCAAGCGGGTGATTTTTGCCGAGGCCAATCTCGCCGGGCTGCAGACTCCGGAACGACAGCGTATCCGTCGACACCAAGGGTTGCTGGCGTTGGCCGCCTCCCTGGTCATTGTCGCGGCGGGGTGGCTGTGGGCACACAGTTATTCGATCAATCACCAGCGGCTGGTGCAACTGGCGCAACTGCTCAAGCCACAGCCGCCCGCGTCACCCGGTCTGGACGATACCCTGGTGCTCCTGCGTCTGCTGGACGACCGCCTGGCTGCGACCCAAGTGTTTCCAGCGTTGGCGGAGGCCCGTGCGGTGGAGCGGGGCGGCTTGTATCAAGGGGAGGCGAGTCGGCCACTGTTGGTCAGTGCCTATGAAGACTTGCTGCACCAGCAGTTGTTGCCGCTGGTATCTACGATGCTTGAAGAACAGGTACGGGCCAGCCTTGGCGACCGCGAGGGGCTTTTGGACATCCTGCGGGCTTACCTGATGCTCAGTCTTCGCGAGCGTCGCGATAAGGTTTGGCTGGCGCAGCGCGTGGCCGTTCATTGGGCTGTGCGCTATGCCGGGGATGCTTCGGTGCAGAAACGATTGAATGCACATTTTGCACGGCTGCTTGAGCGCCCCTTCGCGATGCCCTTGAACGTTGAGCTGCTCGCCGAGGCCCGCCAGGAACTGCGCGGCGAGTCGTTGGCGGGCGTGGTCTATCGGGTGCTGCGTGACCAGGCGCGTGACCTTGAGCCCTTGCGCCTGGCCGAGGGGAGGGGGTTCGCAGCGGTCGAGCAGCCCATCCCCGGCTTCTATACCCGGCGGTATGTGCAGTACTTCGAAAGGCAGGGCTCTCGGCTGGTGAATGCCATTGTTCAGGACAACTGGGTACTTGGGGAGGACGCAGACCTCAGCAGCCTGGATTTGCGCCAGTTGATGCTGGAGCTCGAGCAACGTTATTTCAGTGAGTACGCCGACACCTGGAGCCAAGCCATTGGCCAGGTGCGCCTGCAGGAAAGTGACAGCCTGAGCCAGCATGCTGACGGGCTTGCCAGCCTGGCGTCAGCGCAGTCGCCGTTGATGCAGCTGTTGCGACAGGTTCGGGAAAACACACGCCTGCTGTCGACCAACGATCCCCTTGAGGATTTCAGCCCGCCCTCCGGCGAGTTCGGGACCAGCGCTTCCAGCGTGCTGCCCAGCCAGCTGCATGGGCAGGCAAAGCCTGATTCTGCCCGGCGTGCACTGCAGCGTCGGTTCGAGCACCTGCATCAATTGCTGGACGCGGATCAGAACCCTGGAGCTGAACTGACGCAGGCGTTGCGGCTGCTCGATGAATGGCATCTGCAACTGGCGGCCCTTAACCGCGAAGCTACCCCAGGGCAGGCGGCATTCATGATGGCCAGGCAACGAATGGAAGGGCAGCAGCCATTGCTGGGGAATCTGCGGGATGCTGCCGGGCGCCTGCCGTTGCCGGTCAAGGGGTGGTTTGAAGGCATTGCCGATGACAGTTGGCGGCTGCTGCTCGATGATGCGTATGTGTATATAAATCAGCGTTACCAAAGTGAGGTCTATGGCTTTTACGCCAAGGCGATCCAGCGTCGGTACCCATTCAACCCACGGTCCGAGAGTGATGTTGCCCTTGGCGATTTCCAGGACTTTTTCAAGCCGCGGGGTGGCATGGCGCGCTTTTATGAAAGCTACCTGCGGGCCTTTGTCAGTGCCGAGTCCGGTCGCTATCGTCTACGCGGCCTGGATGGCCGTAGCCTGGCGCTGTCGCGCTCATTGCTGGACCAGCTGACGAAGGCCCAGGTGATTCGCCAGGGGTTTTTTACCGAGGACCAGGGTGAGTGGGCGGTTCGCTTCACGCTGGCGCCCTATAGCCTGGACCAGGCGGTCAGCCGAGCGATCCTGAGCATTGGTGATCAACACCTTGAATACCGCCATGGCCCGATCGTGCCCATGGCTTTCCAGTGGCCAGGCGAGGCGGACGATGGCCGTAGCAGCCTGGTGCTGGAGCGGGGGGCGGAGCGGCCGCTGGGCATGGAAAAAAACGCTGGTCCCTGGTCGTTGTTCCGGTTTTTCGAGCTGATGCAAAGTGAGCCTGGGAGCGGCCGGGGTTCTCGGCTGCTCAAGGCTGAGCTCGCTGGCACGCATGCCACCTTCCTGCTCAACAGCCATCGCAACCCTGGTCCTTTTCAGATGGCGAACTGGCGCACCTTCCGTTTGCCGGAGCAACTGTGAGGCAGGTGCATGCCGATGGGTGCAGCGCCGGGCGAACGGCGCGAGGCAAGACGCGCGCGCGTAATGAGGATGCGTTCCTCGACTGCCCCCGGCGCGGTTGTTGGGCGGTAGCGGACGGAATGGGTGGGCATCTGGCTGGGGATGTGGCCAGCCACTGGGTCATCAGCAGCCTGGCTTCGTTGCCCGACCAGGGCAGCTTTGACGAACGGATCGATGCCATACGATGCTGCTTGCGACGGCTCGACCGTCAAATGGGGCAAGCCACCACGGAACAAGCTGCCGACGGCATCATGGGCAGCACCGTGGTTGCGTTGCTGCTGGAGGGTAATCGCGCAGCCTGCATCTGGGTCGGGGACAGCCGTTGCTATCTTTGGCGGGGACGACGTTTGTACCAACTGTCGCGGGACCATTCCCTGTGGCAGCAACTGATGGACAAGCAGCAATTGAGCCTGGAGCAGGCCCTGGCGCATCCGGATGCCAGGGCCTTGACCCGTGCCATCGGTGGGCGGCAGCCATTGAGCCTGGCGGTGCTGGAGTTCATTACCCAACCTGGGGATGTGTTTTTATTGTGCAGCGATGGTTTGTATCAGGGGCTCAGCCATGGCGAGTTGGGCAGCACCCTGAGTGTGGGGCCGCCCCGCCAGGTAGTGGATCGGTTGTTTTCCGACGTGCTACGGGGGGCGGCCCAGGATGACCTGACGGCCGTGGTAGTCCAGCCATGAGCGAGGTCGCCGGCCCGCCGAAACTGCTTGCGGGACGCTATCAGCTGGATCGGTTATTGGGCAGCGGTGGCATGGGAGTGGTCTACCGAGCCCGGGATATGCTGCACGAGGCGTTCGGCGAGCCCGACGCGTGGGTGGCACTCAAGTTGTTGAGCGATACGCTTGCCGAATCTTCCGACGGCCATGTATTGCTGTACAGCGAGTTCGCCCTGACCCGGAGCCTGCGGCATGATCACGTGGTCAGAACGTACGCTTTCGAGGTCGATACTCCGCGTCAGGTGGCGCTCTTCACCATGGAACTGCTGCAGGGCAGGACCCTTGACCGCATCCTCTCGGAGTGCCCGGATGGATTGCCGTGGCGGGAGTTGCAACCCATCGCCCTGCAACTGTTGGATGCACTGGCTTATGCCCACAGGCGGGGCGTTCTCCATGGCGATGTGAAACCGGCCAATATCATGCTGGGCGAGCAGGGAGTGCGGCTGTTCGATTTCGGCCTGGGCCATGCCGAGGCGGAGCAGGCTGCGGGGCTGCCCACTTTGAGTCGCAGTCGCTTTAAGGCTTGGACGCCCGGGTATGCGGCGCCGGAACTGGTGGCCGGGGGGAACATCTCCGCCAGGGCCGACTTGTATGGCGCCGCCTGCGTAATCTATGAGCTCGCCCAGGGACGGCGCCCCGGCGAGCATCAGTCGGATCAGCCATTGTCCAGGCCTCGGCAATTACCTCGGCGGTGCTGGCCGGCATTGCGTTCTGCGCTGGCCCTGGACCCTGAGTGCCGAACCATTGCCATCGAGGAGTTGGGCGAAGCGATGAATAGACGACGGCGCTACTGGTTTGTGTAGTGGGGGTGTCAATCAGCCAAATCATGCAGTTGGCAGTATTCGGTCCAACTCAAGCCGGCCATCTGGGCAACTTCCTTGTGTACTTCCAGGCGCCGCGCCTCGAAGTCAGCAGGGGATTGGCTGGTCAGCCTGAGGGTCAGCTCCCAGGCAAACAAACCCAGGCGTTCTGCTTCCGCCTCGAAGGCTTCATGCAGCCGTTCGGCGCGGTACTGTGCCAGGGTTTCACCCTTGGCCTGAGCGGCCAGTGGGTTCAGGGTGTTCAGTTCGGCAGCCACATCGGGATGTTCGTTCAGGAATCGATCCAGCGCGAGCTGGTGGTTATCGCCGGGAGGTGACAAGGGCGTGCTCCAAATCAGGTGGGACCAGGCCTCGGTTTCTGGCCCGGGGCAAGCCGTGTGTGCACAAGCAACACGGATAACGGGTATTGAAGCAGATTCCAGGACCGGTCCAGACCAGAAAATTAAACTATTGGAGATACCCGGCTTTGACTGTCACTCATTGCTGGAAATTCACCGATACCCATGGCAAAGGACTTTCGCTCCCGGTGCCAGGACGTGTAGCGTTAGCCCCGGTGCTTCCGACCCTGCTTTCCAAGGGCAGCGGGCGATGGGCAGAGGGATGGGTCATGGCGCAAACGCTGTTCAAACTTTTCTTTACCCAGCGCCTGGCCGCTTTGGCCAGTGCCGATTCGTTGCGAGCGATCCGCGAAGGGCTGCTGTGGATCTTGCCGTGCCTGCTGGTGTCTGCGGCCTTTCTGATCCTGTCCGAATGCGCTCGGGTGTTGGGCTGCAGCCCGCAGGTGGTAAGCTTCCTGGCGGGGTTGCACAATCAGATCAGTTCGGTGATCCCGTGTCTGGTGGCCGCCTCCATTGGCTACATGCTGGCGATCCAGCACCGCCTGCCGCAATTGCCGGTGGCGTTCCTGTGCCTGGCCCATGTGGTCTTGGCGACGTTTATCCTGCGGGAATATCCCCGGGCATCGGCCACCTTCCTGCTGTTTATTGCTATTGCCTCGCCGCTGCTGAATGTACCGGCCTTGGCCTGGCTGCACCGTTTTCGCTGGACGCGCCTGGTTAATGAAGACCTGGTGGGGTACAACCTGCGAGGCACGATCAATATGGTAGTGCCAGGGGCTATTACCGCCCTGGCGCTGGTGGCTGCGCTGTCCTTGTTGTTGCAGATACCCTATGTGGCGCAGCTGCAGGGCCCCCAGGTGCTCGATGCGCTGGAGTCGCCCTACGGCAGCGGTTTGTTTGTCACCGTGATGAACTCGCTGTTGTGGTTTTTCGGGGTTCACGGCGTCTATGCCATGCAACCGCTGTTTGATGTGCTGGACCAGGCCGTGGTGCTCAACGGCGCCGCGTTGGCAGCGGGCGAGCCAATCAGGTATGTGCTGAACGGCGGCCTGTTGGGCAGCTTTGCCTTTATCGGTGGTTCGGGCGGTGCGTTGTGTTTGTTGATCGCAATCCTGCTGTTTTCCAAGAGCCAGTCCATGCGCCTGGTGGCCGTGGCGAGTTTGCCGCTCTCGCTGTTCAACGTCAGTGAGGTCCTGCTGTTCGGCCTGCCGATCATCCTCAACCCGCGTCTGTTCATTCCGTTTCTGCTGGTGCCTGCGTTGAACGCAATGGTGGCGCTTACCGTGGTGCAACTGGGCTGGGTATCCCCGGCGGTGGCCAGCGTCCCGTTTACCGCACCGGTGTTGCTCAATGCCTACCTGAGTACTCATGGCGACCTGGCGGCCGTCGCGCTGCAAGTGACGCTCCTGGGCCTGGGCACGCTGGTGTATGCACCCTATGTGCGCGCGATTCATCGCCAGGCTGCCGAAGGTGGCACGGTGTACCTCAAGTCCCTGGACATGACCTTCCGCGGCCTGGAAGAAAAAGGCCGGCTGCGCGAACTGGACCCGGTCCTGGCTTCCCACAAGGCGCTGGCGCGCCAGGCCAATGAACTGAATCGCATCCAGCAGATCAGCGATTATGAGTTCTACCTTGAATACCAGCCCCAGGTCTCGACCCGCACCGGGCTGTGTACTGGCTGCGAAGCGCTGATGCGCGCCCGCGATGCCCAGGGTACGGTGCATTCACCCTGGGAGTTCCTGCAATGGCTGGCCCAGGCGCGGTTGATGCCGGACGTGGATATGTGGGTGGCATCCCAGGCGATTCGCCAGTACCAGAAATGGCAGAAACTCGGCTTTACCCTGCCGATGACCATCAATATTTCCAGCGCCACCCTGACCGACGCCGCCCACGGCGAGCGCCTGGTGGAGATCCTCGCCCAGGCCCATGGCCAGGTATCGGTGGAGATCACCGAAGACGCGCTGGTCAGCGATATCCCTGCCACGCGCCAGAACATCCAGAAACTGCAGGGCATCGGCGCCAAGGTCTATATCGATGATTTCGGCACCGGGTTTTCGGCCTTGAGTTACCTGCACCAGTTCCCGGTGGACTTCATCAAGATCGATCGCAGTTTCGTGGTGGCGCAGCACGATCCCAAGGGCGCCCAGGTCCTGACCGGCATGCTGCGTTTCTGCGAAGCGCTGAACCTGGGCGTGGTGGTGGAGGGCGTGGAGACCGCCGAGCAGTTGGCCTTCTTGAACACCGGCGCCGAGCTGATTATCCAGGGCTGGTATTTCAGCAAGGCGTTGCCCGGAGATCAGTTGGAGGGCTTTGTGCGCCAGCGTGCGGCCATGGCGCAGGTCTAGTAGCCGCGCTGGGTCTGTTCGATCTCCTCGACCAAGCGATCGATACCCGCCAGGCGTGCACGGTTGTCGTGATCCCAGGGGTGAAAGCCGGGTTTGAAGTAGTGCAACCACGGCCTCAGCATGCGTGGGAAGACGCCCTTGGGGCCATAAAGAAATTTCAACATGCGCCAGAAGCCTTTGAGGTGCCCACCCGCCTTGCGGTCGGCAATCAACAGACGCACATGAAAATCCAGCACCACCAGCCAGAAAAACACCGTAGTTGTCAGCATGGTCCCGGTGCGCAGCAGGTAACGCTTGGGCCCGGGTTTGATCACCGTGTTCCACACATCAAAGGCCACGGCCTTGTGTTCGGTCTCTTCCAGGGCGTGCCAATACCACATCTGCTGGTAGCCCTTGAGCGAATCGCCAAAGCGCGACGGGTCACTCAGGAGGATTTCCGCGAGCATCGCCGTGTAGTGCTCAAGGGCAATGGTGATCGCCAGGTTGAACGACGGTGCGAAGTGTTTCTTCTGCAGATCGAGAATGAATTTAAGCCGACGGTCCAGGGTGTGCGCCGGAAGCCCGGCTGCTTGCATCAGGTCGTTATAGGCCACATGTTCGCGGCTGTGCATGGCCTCCTGGCCGATAAATCCCTGGATCTGTTTCTTTAGCGCCGGATCGTCGACGCGTTTGCGGTAGTGACGCACGCTGTCCATGAAAAACAGTTCGCCCTGGGGGAACAGCAGCGACAAGGCATTGAAGAAATGCGTGATGAACGGGCCCTGTTCGTGCCAGTCGGTGATGCGTTCGGCGGGCAGGGCAAAATGGAGGTCGCGGCGGATCGGCAACATGATTCGTGCTCCTGTTCAGAGACGGGGCTCGTCGTTGGTTTCAAACACTGGCCTGCGTTGCTTGGGGGCCATGCGCTTGCTGGCCAGCACCACCAGCGCTTGATAGGCCGCCGGCAGGCAACGGGCGAGCAGGTCGAGGAAATACGCGTCGCGGCCAATCAGCACGCGACGCTTGTTGTTGCGCACGCCTTGCAGGATCACCTTGGCGGCCTGGTCGGCATCGGTGATGAAGAGTTTTTCGAAGTCGGCGCGGGCCTGCTGTTCGCTGTGGATCAGGAAGCCGGTCATGTTCGCGTCGATGCGGCTGCTGCGGCAGATATCGGTGCGGATGCCGCCGGGGTGCACGCAGGTGGCCGAGACGCCGCAGCGTTGCAGGTCCAGCTCCTGGCGCAGGGCTTCGGTAAAGCCGCGCACGGCGAATTTGGTCGCGTTGTAACCGCTCATGCCGGGCTGGGCAAACAGGCCGAACACGCTGGACGTGTTGATCACATGGCCGTCGCCACTGGCCTTGAGGTACGGCAGGAACGCCTTGGTGCCGTGGACCACACCCCAGAAGTTGATGCCGACGATCCACTCCAGGTCGGCGTAGTCCACGCCTTCGACCGTACTCGACAGGGCCACGCCGGCGTTGTTGAACACCAGGTTGACCTGGCCATGCTCGGCCACGCAGCGCGCCGCCCAAGCCTCCATGGCCTGGCGGTCGGACACATCCAGCACCTGGGTGGTAATCGTCACCGGCGCCAGGGTTGAGGTCTTGATCAGTGCCAGGGTCTGCTCCAGGCCCTGGGCGTTTTTGTCCGCCAGTGCCAGGTGGCAACCTTCGCGCGCGAGTGCCAGGGCCAATGCGCGGCCCATGCCGGATGCCGCGCCGGTAATCGCCGCCACGCGGCCGTTGAATGACTTCATGAGAAACTGCCTTCTGCGGTGGAGTGGGGCGCCGTGGCCGGGCGGGTGGGAACAGTGAGGGGCAACAGGTCGACCGCATAGTCCTTGAGTGCGAACTGCCGGGTGACCCGCTTGAAGCGCCATGTCGAAGCGGGCCACAGGGTGGTGTTCTTGCCGGTACGCGGGTCGAGGTACCAGCTCTGGCAACCGCCGGTGTTCCAGATGGTGCGCTTGAGTTGGTCTTGCAATTGACGGTTGTAGGCCTGTTCCACCATCGGTTTGACGTCCACCGTGGCGATGCGATGGCGCTGCATCTGCCTGAGCGCGTCGAGGATGTAGGTCACCTGTGCCTCGATCATCAGGATCATCGAGTTATGGCCCAGGCCGGTGTTCGGCCCGATGATCAGAAACAGGTTGGGATAGCCCGGCACCGTGGTGCCCTTATAGGCGTGTGCACCGTCGCGCCAGGTGTCCATCAGGTCCACACCGTCGCGACCGATGATGCAGCCCCGGGGCAGCGGGTCGGTGGCCTGGAAGCCGGTGCCGAAAATCAGGCAGTCGGCCGGGTGCTTGATACCGTCGGCGGTGATCACACCGTCGGCTTCGATGCGCAGGATTTTGTCGGTCACCACCTCGACATTGCTGCGCGACAGCGCCGGGTAGTAGTCATTGGAGATCAGCACACGCTTGCAGCCGATGGTGTAGTCCGGCGTCAGGGCCTTGCGCAGGGAAGGGCGCGCCACTTGTTTGCGAAGGTGGCGCAGGGCGACTTTCTGCACCATTTTCATCAGCCGTGGGTGCAGCGCAAAGCCCAGCACGCGGCCTTCCAGTGCCCAGTAGAAGGCGCCACGCACCAGACGCTGGGTAACAGGCAGGTGCCTGAACAGCCAGCGTTCGAACGCTGAAATCCCGCGGTCGGGCTTGGGCATGATCCACGGTGGCGTGCGTTGGAACAGATCCAGGTGCGCCACCTGCGGCGCAATCTGCGGCACGAACTGGATGGCACTGGCCCCCGTGCCGATCACCGCCACGCGCTTGCCCTTCAAGGCGTATGCGTGATCCCACTGCTGGGAGTGGAAGCGCTTGCCCTTGAAGGTGTCCAGCCCCGGAATCTCCGGCAGCGCCGGGCGTGCCAGGGCGCCCATGCCCGACACCAGCACCCGCGCACTGACGTGGCGGCCATCGCTGAAACTCAACTGCCAGCGTTGTAGCTGTTCATCGAACACCGCGCGCTTCAGGCCCATGCCGAAACGCAGGTAGGGCGCCAATCCGAAGCGCACCGCGCAGTGTTCCAGGTAGGCGCGGATTTCCGCTTGCGGCGCGAACTGTCGAGTCCAGTCCGGGTTGGGTGCAAAGGAAAACGAATACACGTGGGACTGCACATCGCAGGCGCAACCTGGGTAACGGTTGTCCCGCCAGGTGCCGCCGAGGGTGTCGGCCTGCTCGGCGATAAAGAAGTCGGTGAACCCCGCTTCCTTGAGTTTGATGGCCATGCACAGGCCGGCAAAACCCGAACCGATGATGGCGATGTCGATGGAATCACTGTGGGCATTCATAGGCGGTCCTTCATGGGCATCGGATGTGCTCCTGTTTTTTGTTGTGTCTTTTAGATAGAACACCATTGCAAAGAAAAATTGAATTAATTATTTTAAAAAAGATTTTAAATAATCTACCTGAAAATAGCGCCTACGCTAGGACCTTGTGCCTTATGTGCGACTTGTCCGACGGACGAGCGTGGTACGCACGCCGTTCAGGTCCAGGGTGTGGACGTTGGCCGAGGCCTTGATCAATTCCGGTCAGGTCGCCGGTCACAGGGAAGCCGAGGACGAGCTATGGCTGTGCAATGGGTGACTGCTGCAGGTGTGCTGGTGGGGGCAAGTGCGGTGCTATGGGGTTTCAGCGCCTGGATGACACGGCGCATCGAAGCCGCTGTTCCAATCAACGGGCGCTTCGTGGAGGTGGATGGCGAGCGCTTTCATTATGTGGAAGAGGGCAAGGGCCCACCGCTGGTGATGATTCACGGGCTGATGGGCAGCAGTCGCAACCTGACCTATGCCTTGTCCGGCCAGCTGCGTGAGCACTTTCGGGTGATCACCCTCGACCGTCCCGGGTCAGGGTATTCCACGCGGCATAAAGGTACCGCTGCGGACTTGCCGGCCCAGGCGCGGCAAGTCGCGGCCTTCATCAACCAGCTTGGCCTGGACAAACCCCTGGTGCTCGGGCATTCCCTCGGCGGCGCGATTTCCCTGGCCCTGGCCCTCGATCATCCTCAGGCTGTATCGGGCCTGGTGTTGGTGGCACCGTTGACCCATCCCCAACCCAGGTTGCCGCTGGTGTTCTGGTCGCTGGCGGTGCGACCGGCCTGGTTGCGACGCTTTGTGGCCAATACCCTCACCGTGCCCATGGGCCTGTTGACTCGACGTTCGGTGGTCAAGGGCGTGTTTGCGCCGGACGCCGCTCCCGAGGACTTCGCCACCCGGGGCGGCGGCTTGCTGGGGATGCGCCCCGACAACTTTTACGCTGCCTCCAGCGAGATTGCGCTGGTCAACGACTGCCTGCCCGGGATGGTCAAGCGCTACCCCCAACTGACCCTGCCCATCGGCCTGATCTATGGCACGCGGGACAAGGTGCTGGACTTTCGCCGGCATGGCCAGGCCCTCGCCGATAAAGTGCCCGGCCTCAAGCTGCAAGTGGTGGAAGGGCGTGGCCACATGCTGCCGATCACCGCCACGGCGCGGGTGGTCGAGGCCGTGCTGCACGTGGCCAAGCGCGTGCGCCCGGTGGAAACGGCCACGGTCCTGCATCCGCCCTTTGCCTTGGCGAACAAATAATCGTGGCCCTCATTGTCGGGTCGAACGTCGCAAATGCCTGCCCTAGAGACCTGACCAAACAGCTGAAAAACAGACTGTCCAGTCACGTAAAAAAGGCCTCGAAAAAGTAGTTGACGACCTAACGATTCCGCGCTATTTATTTAAAAAAATATTTCAATATTTATTTTGAAATGATTTTTGAAATGCCTAAGAGCGAATAAAAATGAAAAAAACGTCTTTTATCGCATGGTTGATTTCCCGGAGCACCCAGCGCTCCCTGAACCTGTTTTCCGCCTGCCTGCCAAGGAGGCTGCCATGAACCGGACTCTGGCAGCGCCAAGCATTTGGACCGACGGCAAGCGCCACCTGTGGTGGCTGGGCATCCTGCCATTGGCTACTCCTCTGTTGTCCGGCGCCCTCGCCATTGCCACTGGCATCCAGCAACTGTGGTGGGTCGGTGTACTGGTGATCTTTGGCCTGATCCCCCTGATCGACGGGCTGCTCGGCGAAGACATCAGCAACCCGCCCGAATCCGCCGTCAACCACCTGGAATCCCAACGCTACTACCGCTGGATCGTCTACACCGGTGTGCTGTTCGTCATCGCGTCGGTGGTGATTACCGGATGGCTGGCCGCCGGCGGCATCGACTGGATCATCCGGGGCGGCCTGCTGCACGCCACCGCCAACCTTGAGCCTTCCAGCTGGCTGGCCCACGCCGCCGGTTACATCACTGAGCGTGCGCAACTGCATGGCCAACCAAGCTGGTTTACCTACCTGGGCATGGCCATGTCGACCGGCGCCGCCACCGGTATCGCGATCAACACGGCCCATGAACTGGGGCACAAGCCTAATGCCCTGGAAGTGTTCCTCGCCAAGGTCACCCTGGCGCCGACCTTCTATGGGCACTTCTACACCGAGCACAACCGTGGCCATCACGTGCGCGTCGCCACGCCGGAAGACCCGGCCAGCTCGCGGCTGGGTGAAAGTTTCTGGGCCTTCCTGCCGCGCTCGGTGTGGTTCAGCGCACACTCGGCCTGGAACCTGGAGCGCGAGCGCCTGCGCAAACTCGGCCTGCCGGCCTGGCATTGGAAAAACGCTGTGCTCAGTGCCTGGATGTACAGCGTGGTGTTGTGGGGCGCGATGATTGCCTGGCTGGGGGCTGCGGTGATTCCGTTCCTGGTTATCCAGGGCATCTACGGCTTCTCGTTGCTGGAAGTGGTGAACTATGTGGAGCACTACGGCCTTAAACGCCAGAAGTTGCCCAACGGTCGTTATGAACGGTGTTCGCCTCGGCACTCCTGGAACAGTAATCGGATTGTCACCAATATCTTTCTGTTCCAACTGCAGCGGCACTCCGATCACCACGCCAACCCGACGCGCAGTTATCAGTCGTTGCGCCACTTCGATGAGTCGCCGCAACTGCCTTATGGTTACGCGAGCATGATTGTCTGGGCCTATGTACCGTACTTGTGGCGGCGGCGCATGGATCATCGAGTCCTTAATCATTATGCCGGGAATATCACCCTGACCAATCTTCAACCTTCACAGCGTTTGAAGTACCTGGAGAAGTACAGCGGCAGTGCCAAGCCGTTTTGATCTGAAGTAACACTTAGTGTTGTCGTGTACTCGGGGCCTGATTGCCGCGCAGGATTTTATCGCCCCGAGAAAGTGCTTTGACCCGAACAACAATAATTAAAGGGAAGGACATACACCATGCAAACACCTGCCAAGTTCACCACCCATATCGTATTGGCCGTGCTGGGCCTGATCGCCTATCACCAGGCCCAGGCCGCGCGTATCGAACCGGCGGGCAGCGCCTTTACCGCCCAGGGCCCGATCAGCTTCTCCAAAGGCGCGCTGATCAGCGCCGATTGCACCATCAAGGTGGCCGGCAAGGTCGCTGCGGACGGTTCCTCGGTCAATGTCGACAAAGTCGAATTCGACGGCGGCCTCAAGTGCAGTCGCGTCGAAGCCATCAACTTGCCGTGGATCCTGGTCGCCAAAGATACCAGGAGCGGTTCCATGTCGAAGATCAGTGTGGATGTTCACGCCTTCGGCCTGGGCGGCAAGTGCGGGCCTTCTACCGCCGATGGCACCTGGGATAACGCCACCGGCAAGTTGGAAGCCGCCAATGTACCGATTGGCGAAGACTGCAAGATCAAGACGGTGTCGATCAAGATGCCGCCGAACTTCAAAGTTGTTGAATAGCGTGCTGCGGTAATTGAATTGAAATTTGGCTGGAAAGGGAAGTTCTGCAGTTTCACCGTGACCTCTCGTTCATGGCCATTACCCCCTGGCGAAATGACTCGCCATAACATGTGAGGAAAAACAATGAAAAGCTTGAAAACCCTCGTATCGTTGTCTGCTTTGGCTGTTTGCATGGGTGCTGCTTCGATGGCCAATGCCTATAGCATCACCCCGGTGAACTCGAGCTTCACTGCGCCAGGCACCATTTCGGTGAAGTCGCCATCCTCGTTCCAGGCCACTGTTAACTGCGGCGCAACTTTTACCGGGAACGTCGATGCCAGCGGTGTGGCAAAAATCACCGGTGTGGCGGTGACCGGCGGTGGTCTTTGTGCGCTGCCGAAAATCACCGGTCTGCCATGGACCTTGACCGCCACCGGTGCCGCTGCGGGCTCGGTCAGCAACGTTGGTTACACCATCGCCGCGTCGGTTCTGTATCCGGCGTCCAATTGCGGTCCATCCACCATCACCGTGGGCTACAGCGGGGGTGTGCTGACCGCCTCCAACCAGACCTTGAGCGGCAGCTGCACCGTGGTGAGCCTCAGCGTTACCCCAAGCCCGACATTTACCATCGTGCCTTGATGGGTAACTGACACACCGGGCTGATCACCTGTTGAAAGACTGGCGCCTCGATCGGGCGCCAGTTTGTGAACTGCCGGAAGCAAAACGAACCGGTGGGGCCGGCTCAGAGAAATAACAATAAGGAGTGCCGCATGAATAATAAGAAACAACACGTGCAGGTTTTGCTGGGGCTGGCACTGATAGGCGGGGCGATGGTGAACGCGCCTGCACAGGCCGGCGGTTTTTCAACTCCGACCTACGGTGCACCCGGTTGGGGCCGGGCATTTGCCGGTGGCTCGTTGTTCAAGAACGATCCCAGTTCCGCATACAACAACCCGGCGGCCATGGCGTTTGTCGAACACAACGTGGCGCAATTTACCGTCGACTACGCCCGCATCAAGATCAAATACAAAGGTGACGCCTCTGATTATGCAGGCAACCCGATTTCCAATACGCCCTTGGACGCCAATGGTTTTCCCGACGTCGCAGCGACCACGGTGAATAGCAACGACGGCGGTCAAGGCGGGTTCACTGCCTGGTTGCCAACCGGTTTCATGGTCATGCCCCTGGGGGATCGGTTTGCTTTCGGCCTGAGCCAGGTTGTGCCGCAAGGTATGCGCTCCACTTGGGATCAGGACTCGAAACTGCGCGACTTTGCAGTGGACACCAAAATTGAAACCGTAGGATTGACCGGATCCCTGTCCTTTAAGGTGAATGATCAATTTTCTATCGGCGGTGGCGTGATCGTGCAACACAGCAAGGGCTTCGTCAGCCAAAACGTGGACTTGTTGTCTGCCGCCGCGGTGTCCGATTCCGTGCTGGGCGGGATCAATTTTCCATCTGATGTCGGCAATGCCTTGATGCGTGTGAAGGTCGACAACATTTCAGCGGGCTGGTTTACCGGCATTGTTTGGAAACCCACGGAGCGAGACACCCTTGGCTTGAATTACCACGCCAAGATCAAGAACAAGATGACCGGCAAATACAATATTTACGCCGATCAGTTTTCCTACAACCTGATGACCCAGCCAAGTCCGTTTGGCGGTAGCGGTACGTTGGTGAATACCGCTTATCCAGGGTTAGAGCTGGCACCGGACGGCGCCCATGCCAGTGTCCAACTGGACATTCCTGCCACGGCCGGCCTGGACTGGGTGCACCAGTTCAACGATCGCTTCACGATGGGGGCCAGTGTGACCTGGACTGAGTGGTCCTCTTTCAAAGACCTGACGCTCGAGTCCGGTGGCACCACCATTGTGTCCATTCCCTACAACTACAAGAACACCTGGATGTACTCCCTCGGCGGTGACTACCGCTTGACCGATGAGTTGACCTTGCGTGCAGGTGTAGCCCTTGACCAGACACCTACACGCAATTCGACCCGCGACCCACGAATCCCGGATGGCGACCGTACATTCCTGTCGTTGGGGGCTGGTTACGATGTGAAAGCAATCAAGGGCCTCAGTCTTGACTTGGCCTATTCCCACCAGTTCGTGCAAGAGGTCAAGCTCAAGACTCAAAACGTCGATCGCCTGGGTGGCGCAAGCCTGAATGGCAAGGCGGAGTCGTCGGGCGATGTGGTGAGCGTGTCGGCCACCTACGCGTTCTGATATTTCATAGAGGGTGATGGAAAAGGCACCAGGCGCATCTTGATGCCTTCACCCTCATTCCACGTCAACAGTTCCTTGAGTATTGGCATTCCAGGCTGATTCATTCAGCCGCTATTTTTTCGCCCAGGCATTAAATAAAAATTTCAAAACAAAATTTGAATTTGTCTTTCCAAGTTTGTAGTGTGGCTTTACGCCGCAGGTCGATCCGACCTTTCGCACGTAAACCACGCCCTGAATCGAGTAGAGGTATCCCCATGGTTATCTGGTTATTGGTGGGTGTCGCAGCCGCGATTGCCCTGGCGTATCGACAAGCTGCCGCCACCCTGTGGCTGGGCGCTGGCCTGATCTGGCTGACAGCGGGTTACCTGTTCAATGGGGTGGCGGCTTTCGGCGCCACCGTCGCGGCCGTGCTGGTGGTATTGCCGGCGTTGTTGATGAGCCTCAAACCGCTGCGCCGCGCGCTGTTGACCGGCAAGGCCCTCAATCTGTTTCGCACGATCATGCCGGCGATGTCCGACACCGAACGCGCCGCCATCGAGTCCGGCACCGTGTGGTGGGACGCCGAGCTGTTCAGCGGCAAGCCCGACTGGCAGCGCCTGCTGCAAGCGGCCCCGGCGAGCCTCAGCGCCGAGGAGCAAGCCTTTCTCGACAATGAAGTGGAAACCCTGTGCGACATCGCCAACGACTGGGAAACCACCCAGGTCTGGCAGGACATGTCCCCCGAAGGCTGGCAGTACACCAAGGACGCCGGCTTCCTTGGCATGATCATTCCCAAGCAGTACGGCGGCAAAGGCTTCTCCCACTATGCCCATTCCCAAGTGGTGATGAAACTGTCGACGCGCTGCTCGGCGGCGGCGATTTCGGTGATGGTGCCCAACTCCCTGGGCCCGGCCGAACTGCTGCTGCATTACGGCACCGATGCCCAGCGCAATTACTACCTGCCACGCCTGGCCCGGGGCGAAGACATCCCGTGCTTTGCCCTGACCAGCCCGTACGCCGGCTCCGATGCCGGGGCGATTCCCGATCTGGGCATCGTCTGTAAAGGCACCCATGAAGGCCAGGAGGTACTGGGGTTTCGTGTGACCTGGGACAAGCGCTATATCACCCTCGGGCCGATCGCCACGGTGCTCGGTCTGGCGTTTCGCGCGGAAGATCCGGACGGATTGCTAGGGCCGAAGGGCTCTCTCGGCATCACCTGTGCCCTGATCCCCACCTCCCATCCCGGCGTAAACAGTGGTCGCCGGCACTGGCCGCTCAACGCGGTATTCCAGAACGGCCCGACCACCGGCAAGGATGTGTTCATCCCGCTGGAGTGGGTGATCGGTGGCCGCGAACAGGTCGGCAACGGCTGGCGCATGTTGATGGAGTGCCTGGCCGCCGGCCGCGCGATTTCCCTGCCGTCGGCCAACGTCGGCCTGGGCAAGGTCGCGGTGCGTGGTACCACGGCCTACGCGGCGATGCGCAAACAGTTCGGCTTGCCCATCGGCAAGTTCGAAGGGGTGCAGGCGCCGCTGGCGCGCATGGCCGGGCATCTGTATGCCTGCGATGCGGTGCGCAAGGTCTCGGTGGCTTCATTGGATGCCGGTGAGAAGCCCTCGGTGATCTCGGCCATCGCCAAGTACCACGTCACCGAACGCGCGCGGATGATCGTCAACGACGGCATGGACATTGTTGCCGGCAAGGGCATCTGCATGGGCCCGAATAACTTCCTGGCCCGTGCCTATCAGCAAAGCCCCATCGCCATCACGGTGGAAGGCGCGAACATCATGACGCGCTGCCTGATCATCTTTGGCCAGGGCCTGATTCGTTGCCATCCCTATGTGTTCCGCGAAATGGAAGCGGCGCGCAACCCGGACCGGCGCCAGGCGCTGGAAGACTTTGATAGCGCGATGTTCGGCCATGTGAGCTTTGTATTGGCCAACACCGTACGTGCGGCGGTGCATGCCCTGACCGGCGGGCGCCTGATTTCCGTACCGGCCAAGACCGACCCGGCGCTGGCGTCCTACTATCGCCAGGCCAATCGCCTGTCGGTGGTGCTGGCGCTGATCTCGGATATTTCCATGGGCGTGCTGGGCGGTGCCCTCAAGCGCAAGGAAAGTATCACCGGGCGTTTGGGCGATATTCTGTCGCAGCTGTACATCCTGTCCTGCGTGCTCAAGCGCTTCGAGGATGACGGCCGGCCCCAGGCAGACCTGCCGCTGGTGCATTGGGCGGCACAGGACGCATTGCTGCGTGCCCATGAAGCCCTTGCCGAAGTGCTGGACAACTACCCCTCCACAGCGGCGGCGGCGGTGCTGCGTGGCTTGACGTTCCCGTTCGGTATTGCGTTGCGCAAACCTTCGGATCAGCTGCTGGCCCAGGTGGCCGATGTGGTGCAGATCCCCGGCGAAACCCGCGACCGCCTGCTGGCCAATTCCTACATTCCGCGTCCGGAAATCGACAAGCTGGCCTACGGCGAGTTGGGCTTCCGCCTGCTGCCGCAAGTCGAGCTGATCGACGCCCGGCTCAAGCCGGCCATCAGGCAAGGCCTGCTCGAACCGATGCCGATTGCCGCCACGGCCTTTACCGCCTGGCGCGTCAAGGCGCGGGCGCTGGACCTGATCAGCGACGACGAAGACGCCTTGCTGGCGCGCTATGTGGAATACGCCGACCACGCTATCCAGGTGGATGACTTCCCCCAGGACTTCGGTTTGCTGGAGGCGTTGCAGCAGCGCAGGCAGGCGTTGGAACCGGCGCCCAAACGCCGAGCCGCCCAAGGTGAAAACGCCCCGGTCAACTGATGTGGGAGGGGGCTTGCCCCCGATAGCGATTTGTCTATACCCATCCTGTGGTCTGACACACCGCTATCGGGGGCAAGCCCCCTCCCACACAGACCGGGTTTACACGGCAAGTTTGTGTGGTGAGTGGATCTATCTATGAGTGACAGCTACCTATCGTTCGTCAATTCCCCCTGGGGCCGTCGCCTGGCCCAGGTGGTGGGCTTGCCCCAGCCCGTGCCGTTGCAGCGCCATCGCAGCGGTCAGCCAGGCCTGGCCAATCCGGTGATTGTCGCCGGGGCAGGGCGCCTGGCTGCGCAGGTGCAACAGGTGTTCAGCGCCACCGACACGGTCACCGCCACCCCGGCGACGCTCAAGGCGCCGTCCACGGTCAAGGTGCAGGGCGCAGTGTTCGATGCCAGCGGCATAACCGGCCTGCAGCAACTGGACGAGCTCTATGAGTTCTTCCACGCCAACGCCAGACGCCTGGGCCAACACGGCCGCGTTGTGGTGCTGGGCACCGCGCCGGAACACTGCACCGAGTTGCCCCAGGCCATCGCCCAGCGTGCGCTCGAAGGCCTGGTACGTTCATTGGCCAAGGAGTTGCGCCGGGCGATCACCGTGCAGTTGTTGTACGTGGCGCCGGGAGCGGAAGACGCACTGGACAGCAGCCTGCGTTTCTTCCTGTCGCGGCGTTCGGCCTATGTGTCGGGGCAGGTGGTGCGCCTGGAAAAACCGGTGGATGGGCCGGTCGCCGTCAATTGGGACAAACCCTTCGCCGGCCGACGCGCGCTGGTCACCGGCGCTTCCCGAGGCATTGGCCTGGCCATCGCCCAGGTCCTGGCCCGCGAGGGCGCCCATGTGGTCTGCGTGGACGTGCCCCAGGCCCAGGACTCGCTGCAACAGGCGGCCGCGAGTGTGGACGGTTCGGCGCTGCCGTTGGACATCACGGCAGCGGACGCCGCTGCCCAGTTGCATGCCCATGTCAGCCAATACGGTGCCTTCGATGTGGTGGTGCACAACGCCGGGATCACCCGCGACAAGACCATCGCCAAGATGCCTGAAGCGGCCTGGCGCAGCGTGCTGGCGGTCAACCTCGAAGCACCATTGCAGCTGAGCAACGCCTTGTTGGACAGCCAGGGCCTGAATCCGGGGGGGCGTATCGTGTGCGTGTCGTCGATCTCCGGCATTGCCGGCAACCTCGGGCAAAGCAACTACGCCACCTCCAAGGCCGGCGTGATCGGCCTGGTGCAAGGCCTGGCCCCGCGTGCGGCGGCGCAACAGGTGACGGTGAATGCGGTAGCACCTGGATTTATCGAGACCCAGATGACCGCCAAGATCCCGCTGATGATTCGCGAGGCCGGGCGGCGCATGAACTCGATGTCCCAGGGCGGGCAGCCGATCGATGTGGCCGAAACCATTGCCTGGCTGGCGCACCCGGCGTCGGGCGGGATCAACGGCCAGGTCGTGCGCGTGTGCGGCCAAAGCCTGCTGGGAGCCTGAGCCATGGACTACGTGACGCAGATCATCGACCCACCGCCATCACGCGCGCGCCTGTTGCTGGACGGCGTACGTGCCCTGCGCAAACCCAAGCTCGACGGCGCACCGCTGTTGCCCAGGGAGCGCCTGGTGCGCTCGGCGGCGGAATTGTCCGCTGCGGACATAGCGGCTTACGGCCGTGCCTGTGGCTTTCGCCGCGAACAGGGCGTGCCGCTGTCGTACCCCCATGTGCTGGCGTTCCCCCTGCACCTGATGCTGCTGACCCGTCCGAGTTTCCCGTATCCGGCCAGCGGCATGGTGCACCTGGCCAACCGCATTCGGCAGCACCAGCGCCTGCAGGAAGGCCAGGCACTGCGCCTGGAAGTCTTTTGCGAACGCTGGGTGGCCCATGCCAAGGGCCAGGCGCTGAGCATCGCCACCCGTGCCTACAGCAGCGGCAGCCTGGTGTGGGAAAGCGACAGCCTGTACCTGCGCCGCGAGGTGAAAGGTCCCGTCGGCGAGCCATGGGAGGACGCGCTGGCGTTGCAGGAGGAGGGCCTGTTACGCACCCAGCGCTGGATACTGCCTGCGGACCTGGGCCGGCGCTTCGCCAAGGTCTCGGGGGATTTCAACCCGATCCACACCTCGCTGATCGGCGCCAGGCTCTTCGGCTTTCGCCGCGCCATCGCCCATGGCATGTGGACCCTCGGCCGCGCATTGGCCGCTCAACAACCCCCCGGGGGCCTGGGTCAGGCCGAAGCCCATTGCGACTTCAAGCTGCCGATCTTTCTGCCCGGCCAGGTCGCCCTGTGGCAACACCCCGTGAGCGGCCCGCGGCGCGAATTCGAAGTGCGCAATTTCGCCGGCGACAAACCGCATATGCGCGGGCTATTTGTCTGGAATGAGAGCCCTACATGAGTGACTACAGCTTCAACCCGGCCCCGACCCGCCGCGTGGCGATCATCGGCGGCAACCGCATCCCGTTTGCCCGTTCCAACACGGTGTACGCCCACGACAGCAACCAGGACCTGCTGGTGGCGGCGCTGCAAGGCCTGGTCGACCGTTACAACCTGCACGGCCAGCGCCTGGGCGAGTTTGCCGCCGGCGCGGTGATCAAGCATTCGCGGGATTTCAACCTGGCGCGTGAATCGCTGCTGTCGACCACCTTGTCCCCGCAGACCCCGGCCTACGATGTGCAGCAAGCCTGCGGCACCGGCCTGGAAGCGGCCTTGCTGGTGGCGAATAAGATCGCCCTCGGCCAGATCGACGTGGGCATCGCCGGTGGCGCCGACACCACCTCCGACGCGCCCATCGGCATCAATGAATCCCTGCGCCACACCTTGCTCGCGGCCAACCGCGCCAAGGGCATGGGCGACAAGGTGAAGGCACTGCTGAAGGTGCGTCCGTCGATGTTGTTCAAGCCGCTGTTGCCGCGTAATGGCGAGCCGCGTACCGGTTTGTCCATGGGCGAACATTGCGAAGCAATGGCCCAACGCTGGCAGATCAAGCGCCTGGCCCAGGACGAGTTGGCCCTCACCAGCCACCAGCGCCTGGATGCCGCGTATCAGCGCGGTTTCTTCGACGACCTGATCAGCCCCCATCGCGGCCTGGCGCGGGACAACAACCTGCGCGCCGACGCCAGCCTGGAGAAACTCGCCGGCCTGTCCCCGGCCTACGACCGCCAGCACGGTACCCTCACGGCGGGCAACTCCACGCCACTGACGGATGGCGCCTCGGTGGTGCTGCTGGCCAGCGAAGAGTGGGCGGTGGCCCATGGCTGGCCGGTGTTGGCCTACCTGCGCACGGGCGAGACGGCGGCGGTGAATTTTGTCGACGGCAGCGAAGGCCTGCTGATGGCGCCGGCCTACGCCGTACCGCGCATGCTCAAGCGCGAAGGGCTGAGTTTCGCCGACTTCGATTTCTTCGAGATCCACGAAGCCTTTGCCGCCCAGGTGCTGTGCACGCTCAAGGCCTGGGAAGACGCCGACTACTGCCGCGAACGGCTCGGCCTGGAGGCGCCGCTGGGGGCCATCGACCGCGCCAAAATGAACGTCAACGGCGGTTCCCTCGGCTGCGGCCACCCGTTTGCCGCCACCGGTGGCCGGCAATTGGCGGCGCTGGCCAAGGCCATTCACGAGCGGGGCGGCGGTCGCGGCCTGATTTCCATCTGCGCGGCGGGCGGGCTGGGCATTACCGCTATCGTCGAAAAGTAGCCCCATCAATAACAACAATAAGGAGACTGCCATGAACGCTATCAGCCTGGAACATACCGAACGGGTCTGGTTGAACGCTTACCTGCCCGGCGTCCCGGCGGACATCGATGCCGGTATCGAGGACTACCCGTCGTTGCGCGAGGTGTTCCTGGAGCACCTGGAGAAATTTCGCGAGCGGGTCGCCTACGTCAGCATCGGCACCGAAATGACCTACGCCGACTGGCAGGTGCAAGGCATTGCGTTTGCCGCCTGGCTGCAGGGCCAGGGCGTACAGAAGGGCGACCGCGTGGCGCTGATGATGCCCAACTGCTTGCAGTACCCGATCTGCCTGCTGGGCACGATCCTGGCCGGTGCGGTGGTGGTCAACGTCAACCCGTTGTACACCGCCCATGAGCTCAAGCACTTGCTCAAGGACAGCGGCGCTGAAACCGTGGTGATCTTCGAAAACTTCGCCCATACCCTGGAAAAAGTCATCGCCGGCAGCCGCGTCAAGCGCGTGGTGGTGGCCGCCATCGGTGATCTTCTTGGCAGCTTCAAGGGCGCGGCGATGAACTTCATCCTGCGTCGCGTGCAAAAGCAGGTGCCGGCGTTCAACCTGAGGGGCTCGGTGCGTTTCAACCAGGTGCTGAAACAGGGCCGCGCGCTCAACCACTTCCCGGTGGACATGCACCTCGACGACCTGGCCTTCCTGCAATACACCGGCGGCACCACCGGGGATGCCAAGGGCGTGATGCTCAGCCATCGCAATATCATCGCCAACCTGTTGCAGGCCAAAGCCTGGGTCGGCGACCAGCTGGACCAGGACAAGCAGGAAACCAACGTCACCCTGCTGCCGCTGTATCACATCTTTTCCCTGACGGTGAACTGCCTGATGTTCATGTGCCTGGGCGGGCGCAACATCCTCATCGCCAATCCGCGGGACGTGAAGCGGGTGCAGATGATCCTGCGCAAGGAGCGCTTCAATGGCATTGCCGGGGTCAATACGCTGTTCAACGGCCTGCTGGAGAACAAGGAGTTCTGCGCCCGGGACTTCTCCGACCTGCGCATGGTGATCGCCGGCGGCATGGCCACGCACACGGCGGTGGCCAAGCGCTGGAAGGACGTCACCGGCCTGCCGATCATCGAAGGCTACGGCCTCACCGAATGCTCGCCGGTGGTGAGCATCAGCCCGATCGACATTGCGCGCATGCGCGAAATGGAATTCACCGGCAGCATCGGCGTCCCGCTGCCGTCGACCTGGGTACGGTTTATGCGTGAAGACGGCGAGCTGGCCGATATCGGCGAGCAGGGCGAACTGCAAGTGCGCGGCCCGCAGGTGATGCAGGGATACTGGAAACGTCCGGACGCCACCGCCGAAGTGCTCGACGCCGAGGGATGGTTGTCGACCGGTGATATCGGGGTGATGGATGAACGCGGCTATATCCGCCTGGTGGACCGCAAGAAAGACATGATCCTGGTCTCGGGCTTCAACGTGTACCCCAATGAAATCGAAGACGTGGTGGCGCTGCACCCGGGCGTCGGCGAAGTGGCGGCCATCGGCGTGGAAGACGGCGTGACGGGGGAAAAGGTCAAGATCATCGTGGTGCGCAAGGACCCGAACCTGACCCAGGAACAGCTCCTCGCCCATTGCCGGGAATACCTGACGGGCTACAAGGTGCCCAGGTATGTGGAGTTTCGCACTACCGAGTTGCCTAAAACGACGGTGGGCAAAGTGTTGCGTCGAGCCTTGCGCTAGAAAGGCAGGAACTGATTCGGACAGGCTTGCCACATAAGGACTACTTGCAACCCAGCGTTATCGCTGTGTATCTGCGTCCTGGTGCGACGCTGGACAGGCAGGTGAACACTTTTTGGCCAAACCGGACTGGAGACATCAAACGATGTTGGCGCCTGCTCTTGATAAACCTGTTACTTCCTCACGCCTGGACCCGGAGGTGGATCAGGGCAATAGCTCTTCCCCAAAACCAACGGCGAATGCGTCCGCCACTCCGCAAAAGAGCGCCTCAATCAGCTTTCAGTCGAGTGACACCCCGCGGTCGGCGGCGTTTTACGCGAACGCGGGTACCGCCGGCTTCGAGGCGCGTGACCGTGCACAGCAGATCAAAGCAGGTTATTGGCCGGCGGGGGTTATGAGCAATTTCAAGCAGTTCGTCCGTCACTGCTTTGGCGCCCATCGCCCTCCAAGGCCCGACCCGTTCCCCTGCAAGCCCTGCTACGGTTTTGGTAGCAAGAGCAATGCGGACCTATCACGCATGCTGCTCGACAGGTTCGATGACTTCAAGGCACCCCATGGGATCATCACCAAGGACGGCCTGAAGAATATGGCCGGCAAACCGCTGACCGGCGATTATGACAAAGACCAGAATATCCGCCTGGCACGGGAACTGATGAGGCGTGGAGACCTGGTCGACGATATGGACCGTCACCATATCACCGGCGGGCTGGATAGCCTGATCGATCGAAACAACCTCAACATCACGATGTTTAAAAACCAGAATGACAAAGAGTTGGCCCGAGAGCTGATGCGTGATTTCGATCTGTTCAAGGACCCGCAGTGGCCCATCCACCTCAGCCTCGAAAAACTGCATGAAGTTGCCAACTGGACCGTTACCAGGCATCCCTACTTCGGTCGCCAGGCCTGGCTGGCGAAGGAACTCCTCAGGCGTCCCGACATGCTCGACAGGCTTCACTTCCGCTGATTGAGAGGTGTGCAGGTGATCTGAAAGTTGGGAGGGGGCTTGCCCCTCCCACAAGGGTTTTGCATTGCGCTTCAGAGCGAGTTTAGGTTGACCCAGCGCTCTTCACGGGCCGCCACACGAATCGCCGTCGCCAGCCGTTCCACCTCCCACGCCGCGTCAAAGTCGGTGCCATCCGCGCCCTGGCCGGCCAGCGCCATGATCAACTCCTGCACCTCCAGGGTCTTCAGCTCGTTGTACCCCAGTTGATGCCCCGCAGCCGGGCTGAACGCCGCGTAGCCGGGCAGGGCAGGGCCTGCCAGCAAACGCTGGAAACCGTCCTGGCCGACACGGCACAGGCGCAGTTCATTCAAGCGTTCCTGATCGAACGCCAAGGTGCCCTTGGTGCCGCTGATCTCGAAACTCAGGTGGTTCTTGTAACCGTGCTTGAGCCAACTGCTGCTCACCGTGCCGCGCGCACCGTTGGCGAAGCGCAGCAGGGCGTGCACCTGGTCATCCACGGCGATGGCTTTCTGCTCGGCGCTGCCTTTGACGGCCGGGCGTTGGGCGTGGACGGTCTGGGTGTCGGCACACACGCCGGTCACATCGCCCACCAGGTAACGCGCCATCGACAGCAAGTGGCTGCCCAGGTCCGCCAGGGCGCCACCGGCATGCCCCACTTCACAGCGCCACGACCACGGTGACGCCGGGTCGGCCATGAAGTCTTCGCTGAACTCGCCCTGGAAGCTGATGATGTCGCCGAGGTCACCCTCGGCAATCAGTTGCCGCGCCAGGCCGATCATCGGGTTGTGCTGGTAGTTGTAGCCGACCCGCGTCACCACCCCGGCTTCGCGGGCGGCCTGGCGCATGGCATCGGCCTGCTCCAGGCTGACCGCCAGGGGTTTTTCGCAGTACACCGCCTTGCCCGCTGCAATGGCCGCCATCGCCATGGGAAAGTGCAGGTGGTTCGGCGTGGTGATGGCCACCACATCCACGGCGGGGTCGTCGATCAGCGCCTGCCAGTCGCCGTGGGCCTGGGCAAACCCCCAGGCCGTGGCGCAGCGCTGGGCGCGCTCGGTGTCGGCATCGGCCAGGGCGGCCAGCTTGAGGTGTACCGGCAGTTCAAATACCGTCCGGGCATTGTTGAATGCCAGGGCGTGGGCGCGGCCCATGAAGCCTGTGCCGATCAAGCCGATTCCGAGTTCACGCATAGCCGTGGTCCTTTGGATTATTGTTTTCAGGAAGGCTATTAATGGAATAAAAATTCCTAAATTTCAATAGATGGAATAAAAATTCATTAATCAGCCTGGTTGATACCCGCCTATTCAGGCATGGCCAAACGCCGTCAGTTAACAAAAGATAACGTAGCACCGATTGTCAGACGATTCGAAAGCCCGATAGGATGGCCCCTGCTTCCTCCAGGCGCTCTAGATTGCAGGTTTCAGGGCCCGGGAAGGCGAGACGACCTAACAATAATAAATGGGAGAAAGGTCTATGAGTGAGCCTGTCATGGGTTGGGTTGTTTGCCGCCCACGCGCCGCACGCAGGGTTGCGTTGCTGGCCGCAGCGCTCTCGCTGTTTGGGACTGTCGCGTTGCCGACCGTTGTCCAGGCCGCCAGCGATAGCTCTTTTGCGATTGAATCCCCCAAGGCCGCCAAGGGCCTGATGATCGATGTCGTGCATGCCGGCAAGCGCCTGGTGGCGGTCGGTGATCGTGGGCACATCCTCTATTCCGATGACCAGGGCAGCACCTGGACCCAAGCCAAGGTTCCCACCCGGCAACTGCTCACGGCGGTGTATTTCGTCGATGACAAGCAGGGCTGGGCAGTCGGCCATGATGCGCAAATCCTCGCCAGCACCGACGGCGGTGCCACCTGGACCCAGCAGTATCAAGACCTCAAGCGTGAAGCGCCGTTGCTCGACGTGTGGTTCAACGATGCCCACCACGGCCTGGCCGTGGGCGCCTATGGGGCGCTGATCGAAACCACCGACGGCGGCAAGACCTGGGAAGACGTCAGCGACCGCCTCGACAATGAAGACCAGTTTCACCTCAACGCCATCGCCCGGATCAAGGACGCCGGCCTGTTTATCGTCGGCGAGCAGGGCAGCATGTTCCGCTCCAGCGACGACGGCCAGACCTGGGAAAAACTCGAAGGCCCCTACGAGGGCTCGCTGTTTGGCGTGATCAGCACCGCACAACCCCAAACCCTGCTGGCCTACGGCTTGCGCGGCAATCTTTACCGCTCCACGGATTTCGGCAGCACCTGGGAACAAGTCGAACTCAATGCCGCACGCGGGGCCCTGGAGTTCGGCCTGTCGGGGGCCACCTTGCTCGAAGACGGTTCGCTGGTGGTGGTCGGCAACGGCGGCAGCGTGGTGGTCAGCCATGACGACGGCCGGACCTTCAGCGTGTTCAATCGCCCCGATCGTATTTCATTGTCGGCCGTCACGGCGGCAGGCAACGGCAACTTGATTCTGGTCGGGCAGGGTGGTGTTCGCGTCGCCACACCCACTGGCGCCGAACCGACAAAACAATAAGAAGGCGGGGAACGCATGAGCAGTCATCACAACGATAAAGCGACCTTTCTTGAGCGCCTGATCTTCAATAACCGCCCGGCAGTCATCGTGATCTGCCTGCTGGTGAGCATTTTCCTGTTCTGGCAGGCGACGTTGATTCGCCCGTCCACCAGCTTTGAAAAGATGATCCCCCTCAAGCACCCCTTCATCGAAAAGATGATGGAACACCGCAACGACCTGGCCAACCTGGGCAACACGGTGCGTATCTCGGTGGAGGCCAAGGACGGTGACATCTTCACCAAGGAATACATGGAGACCCTGCGCCAGATCAACGACGAGGTGTTCTACATCTCCGGCGTCGACCGCTCGGGCCTTAAATCGCTGTGGAGCCCCAGCGTACGCTGGACCGAAGTCACCGAAGAAGGCTTCGCCGGCGGTGAAGTGATCCCGCAGAGCTACAACGGCTCGACGCAAAGCCTCGATCAACTGCGCAATAACGTGCTTAAGTCCGGCCAGGTCGGACGGCTGGTGGCCAACGATTTCAAGTCGAGTATCGTCGACATCCCGCTGCTGGAGTCCTACCCGGACCCGCAGGACCAGGGCAAGCTGCTGGCCCTGGATTACCGCAAGTTCTCCCATGAACTCGAAGACAAGATCCGCGACAAGTTCGAAGCCCAGAACCCCAACGTCAAGATCCACATCGTCGGCTTCGCCAAGAAGGTCGGCGACCTGATCGACGGCCTGGTGATGGTGGTGCTGTTCTTCGGCGTTGCCTTCGTCATCACCCTGGTTCTATTGCTGTGGTTCACCAACTGCCTGCGCAGCACCATCGCCGTGTTGAGCACCACACTGGTGGCGGTGGTCTGGCAACTGGGCCTGATGCACTTCTTCGGCTTCGGGCTGGACCCGTACTCGATGCTGGTGCCGTTCCTGATCTTCGCCATCGGGATTTCCCACGGTGTGCAGAAGATCAACGGTATCGCCCTGCAATCCAGCGAGGCGGACAACGCCTTGACGGCCGCGCGGCGCACCTTCCGGCAACTGTTCCTGCCGGGGATGATCGCGATCCTGGCGGATGCGGTGGGTTTCATTACCCTGCTGATTATCGATATCGGCGTGATCCGCGAACTGGCCATCGGCGCGTCCATCGGCGTGGCGGTGATCGTGTTCACCAACCTGATCCTGCTGCCGGTGGCGATTTCCTATGCGGGTATCAGCAAGCGGGCCATCGCCCGGAGCAAGAAGGACGCGCACCGAGAACATCCGTTCTGGCGCCTGCTGTCGAAATTCGCCAGCCCCAAAGTCGCGCCGGTCTCGGTCCTGCTCGCGCTGGTCGCCTTTGGCGGCGGCCTCTGGTACAGCCAGAACCTGAAGATCGGCGACCTCGACCAGGGCGCGCCGGAGCTGCGCCCGGACTCGCGCTACAACAAGGACAACAACTTCATCATCAGCAACTACTCCACCAGCTCCGACGTGCTGGTGGTGATGGTCAAGACCAAGGCCGAAGGTTGCTCGCGCTATGAAGCCATGGCGCCCATCGACCAGTTGATGTGGAAGATGCAGAACACCGAGGGCGTGCAGTCGGCCATCTCGCTGGTGACCGTGTCCAAGCAGATGATCAAGGGCATGAACGAGGGCAACCTGAAATGGGAAACCCTGTCGCGCAACCCCGACGTGTTGAACAACTCCATCGCCCGCGCCGACGGCCTGTACAACAACAATTGCTCCCTGGCGCCGGTGCTGGTGTTCCTCAATGACCACAAGGCCGAGACCCTCGACCGCGCGGTGCATGCGGTACAGGACTTCGCCAAGGAGAACAACAAGGACGGCCTGGAATTCATCCTTGCTGCCGGTAACGCCGGGATCGAGGCGGCCACCAACGAGGTGATCAAGGAATCGGAGCTGACCATCCTGATCCTGGTGTACCTGTGCGTGGCGACCATGTGCATGATCACCTTCCGCTCCTGGGCGGCGACCCTGTGCATCGTGCTGCCGCTGGTGCTGACCTCGGTGCTGGGCAACGCGCTGATGGCGTTCATGGGCATCGGCGTCAAGGTCGCGACCTTGCCGGTGGTGGCCCTGGGGGTGGGGATCGGCGTGGACTACGGCATCTACATCTACAGCCGCCTGGAAAGTTTCCTGCGTGCCGGTTTGCCGTTGCAGGAAGCCTATTACCAGACGCTCAAGTCCACCGGCAAGGCCGTGCTGTTTACCGGCCTGTGCCTGGCCATCGGCGTGTGCACCTGGATCTTCTCGGCGATCAAGTTCCAGGCCGACATGGGCCTGATGCTGACCTTCATGCTGCTGTGGAACATGTTCGGTGCGTTGTGGCTGCTGCCGGCGCTGGCACGCTTCCTGATCAAGCCCGAGAAGCTGGCGGGGCAGAAGGGTAACTCGTTGTTTGCCCACTGAGCCTGGCTAAAGAGCAGCGAGCGAACTGTGGTGGCGAGGGAGCTTGCTCCCGCTGGGCCGCGAAGCGGCCCCAACAATGGGACTGCTGCGCAGTCCAACGGGAGCAAGCGCCCTCGCTACGGTCCTGTCAGCGGGCCAGCGGCAGGAACCAGCGCTGCGCCAGCGCCTTGCCGATCAAGCCACGATGCACATCCACCACGGCCTGTGGGCTTTGGGCCCTGGCCAGTTGCGAGTAGTAACTGACCCGGCGCTGTTCGCGGGTCTTCAGGTGGGCGGCGGTGTAGGCCTGCTTGGGCGTGTCGGCTGCCGGGTAGTGGAAGTGGGCGTACCACAAGGGGTAGCCACCCTGGTCGTTGATTGCGTATTCCTGGACAAAGTCCCGGCGGTCGCCGATCAGTTGAATGCGTTCGCCCAGCAGCGCCATGTTCGCGCGCTTTTGCTCGATCAGGAATTCCAGGTTGCCGTGGGTGGGGGGGAGCTCCAGGCACAGTTGAATACGCAGGGCTAGGCCGCGCTCGCTCAGGCGTGCCGCCGCCTGGCGCATGTCACGCTCCAGGTTCTGGTCCGCGAGCGTGCGGGCCTCGGCCGATTGGGCCTGGATGGCCTGATGCAGTTCGGTCGCCAACTTGTCGTAGCGCACCGACTCATACTGCAGCACCTCCTGGACCTCTTCCGGATGCCTGGAGATTTTCTTGTATTGATCGCCGCGTTTCAGGTGCTCTTCCAGCATGCCCAGCAGTTTGCGCGCTTCCCCCTTGACCAGGCTCAGGCTGCGGGGAGCCGGCGCGGTAGGTGAGGGCGGCGACTCCTTGAACTCGATCCATTGTTCGCCCCGTTGCGAGTAGGTGCCCAGCACCTCGCCCGTGACTTCCGAGCGAACCTCCACGGTTTCCAGCGTGCCCAGCGGTTTGACCTCGCCGATAAAGGTGCCTTTTTTCGAGGTGCGGATGACCTTTTTCTGCGGTCTCCCCACCGCCGTCGGGCTGCGCCGGCTCGGGCGCGGGGCGGGCAGGGCAAGCGGCTTGATTTCGCTGGCCAACTGACTGGCGGCCTCCTCGTACAGCGCCTGCACCAGCTTGACCAGCTTGGCGAAATAGTCGACATCGAACTCATCGGCGTTGACGATGCCAACCCCCTGCAACGAGTCCAGCCCCCGGCCATAGTGCTCCACCAGGCTTTCCAGCACGTTGACGCGTTCCTCTGCCGACAGTTCCAGGTCGTTCAGGTCGGCCTGGGTACGCAAGTGTTCCTGGAGCGGCTCAAGGATATCGATCAGCACCTCCACCAAGGGATGACCAGGGTGTTTATGGGTCATCAGTTCGTAGTTGCGCATCAGCAGGTCCTTGACGGCCAGCACGCTGATTTCCTGGGGGCGTTCCGCGGTCAGGCGAATGTAGTCTTCCGCGCTGGCAGTGCCGAGGTTGAACAGCTGCTCGAGGTAGCGATCGCGCAGTTCGAGCCAGCGCACCGAGCGCTCATTGATGGCAATCATTGCGCGAATGAACTGGCGGTAGGCCGGGAAATCGGTCAGCACCGCTTCGGCCAGGCGGCCGCCCTTGGTAGTGAAGTGAGGGTGGCTGCGGTAGAGCGCCGCGCGGTCTTTTTCGGCCACCACCACGTGTTTGCGCACGTTGTTGATGACATTTTCCAACAGGCTCGCCACCGACCGGGGCGGCAGGGCAATCCCCAGCCTGCTGCGTTCCGGCAGGCTGTCCAGTTGCTGCTGGTAGCCCTGGGTCTGTTCCTGCAGTGCGGTATCGAATCGTTGGCGACTGTCGGCGTGTTGCGCTTCGCTGAAGCGCGAGTCTTCGGCGGTTCTGGTCATCACCGCCAGGATCACGTCGAGCCGTCCCTGCATGGCCACCTGGCCCTGGATGAACTGTTCGAAACTCTTCTTCAGTTCGCTGATGCGTTGCGCCTGGCGCTGGCGTTCGGCGGCAATCCGTTTCGGCGGCATGCCGCCACGCAGTCGCAGGCGGGTGTCTACCGACCACTCCCCGTGGCCGTCGCTGCGCAAGTACGGGCCGTTGAGGCTGGCGTCGCCAGGCATCACCACGCGGATATCGCCTTCCGGCTCCAGGGCAACTTGCAGCCACTGGTTGTCCACCAGGGCATGCCAGCGGTTTTCGACGGGGTAAAGCCCCCGGCGCGGCCCGTTCAACACCGGTTGGGGCAGGGGCGTCGGGCGTGGGGTGCTGAAGCTGGCCAGGCGGCGGCGCTGGATCGTGGTCAGGCGCGGGCGAGCCTGGGTAAAACTCAAGTCCAGTACGGTGTTGTCCACCCGCTCCAGCGCACCGGGCAGGATAACCGCGCCTTCGCGGATGGCGGGCGGGGGCGGTTGCGGCCACTGCTCGGCGACCCACGGGGCCAGGGGCGGGGGCAACGCTTGGTCCTTGAGCCCCGCCGCCAGCGCGGGGGGCGCGGCGGTGATCGCGGGCACGGCTTCGAACAACAGCAACCCCAGGTTGAGCAGCAGGTCGACGCTGGCCAGTTCGCGCGCTTGCGGGTCTTCGGAGGCCAGTGCCGGAATGTCCTCGCCCAGGCTGGCCATCAGGCCCCACAGCCAGCCGGTCAGCATGGCCGGCCCACGCAGCAGCGGAAGCAACAGGTTGCCGAACAACAGGCTGCTGCCTTCGCGCAGCACCTGCCAGCGGCTTTCGCTGTTGGACACCGATTCGCGGTTGGCCTGTTCGATCAGGGCCCGGGCGTGATCACTGTACAGGTACGTCATCAGGCGCCCGGTCACCAGGCACTGCTGCAACTCGTCATTGATGCCATCGGCGGCCAGGGTGGCCGGCGCTGGCCTGTGCAAGGGGGCAAACTCGTCGCCCTGGCCAAAGCGCAATGAGTGGGGCTCGCGGAACCCGCCATTGGCGTAGATCGGCCGGGCCCTGTCACTCAGCCAGGTCAATACGCTGTCCTGCAGCGGCCCGGTTTCGGCGATGGCCTCCAGCAGCGCCTCACGGCTGGCAAATTCCTGCAGCGCCTCGGCGTACAGCGGGCGATACAACACATGGGGGCCGCCGCCGATGTCCTGCGGCTCGATCAGGTACATGGCGCTGACCGTGTCCGGATGGGCGCCGGGTGCCGACAGCAGGGCCAGGTGACGGATCACCACCGGCTGCTGGTCGACCTTCTGGTTGGCGGCTTCGGGCTCCATCAGTGCCGCCACCAGGCGTGCGCCCCGGGCGCTCAGGCCGGCTTGCTGCTTGAGGGCCAATTCCAGGGCCAGCAACGGCAACTGCACGGCCTGTTGTTGGGCGAACAGGGTTTCGCGCCGGAGTGCCTCGGGGCTTTCCCCCAGCCAGTGGGCCTCCAGCAGCCGCGGGTAGTGCTGGCCGATGTCCACGCGCGCCACCGGGCCGTCGGCTCCCATCAGGTAGTCGGCGGTCAGCCAGGCCGGCAGGGGCAGGCCGTGGCGGTGGGTGAGGGTCACGCTGCCGCTGGGACGGCTGGACAAGTTGTCGATGGCCAGGTCGGTCAGGCTCATGCGTTCATGGCGAATGATCCCTGACGTACCTGGGTAGCCGGCGGCAATGGTGAAGGTCAGTTGCAGGTCATCGGGGTGCAAGGCGCCGACGGAAGGCAATGCGAGGGCCGAGCTGCCCAGGGTCACGGCATCCTGCTGCAAGGCCTGCAACAACGCCTTGACGGTGTAGGTGCGCAGGTCATCGATCTGGCTGAAGGCCGTACGCCCCGCCGCGCGCCGTTTGGCGCCGGCCATGGCGAGGGCGTAGCGCCGGTACGTGGCCTGGTCGTCGGCATCGGCGTCGCGCAGCCAGGCCGGCAGGTGCTGGCGCAGGGTGTCCAGGGTCTGGGGCGGGGCGGTTGGCGTGTCGCGGAAAAACCGCCCCGGGTCGGTGATCTCGGCGTACAGCGCCTGCCAGGTACTGAACGGCTGGCCGGTGGGCAGGCGCAGGTTGCCGAGGTCTTCGAGCTGGCGATCGAGGATCATCGACGCCTGGTGCTCGAAGATATCGCCATCGGGCTCGTAGCGTTGAATCAGGATGTCGTCGACCTGGTACTGGCGGCCCAGTCGCTGGCCACAGGCCTGGATCAGGGCGTCCATGCTCGGGAAAACCTCGGCGGTGTGCTGCGGGTCACACAGCACCACCGAGACCTTGCTGTTGACGGCACGAATCAATGCCAGCTGCGGCCCCATCCGTGTGACCGAGCGTTCGGCGTGGGTGAGGGTGGCTTGCAGGGCGTAGGCAAACACCGCATTCACCCCATGCCGCGCAAGGCGGGCCTCGCGGTCAGGGCAGTCGATCAATTGTTCCAGGGTTTCCCTGGCGGGTTGGTCCAGGCCGGCCTGGCCCAGGGCGCCGATGCGCAGGGTGTCCCGCAAGACGCCGGCCAGCCAGTGCCAGGGGCCGGTGTCCCAATACGCCGCCAGCGCATTCTGCAGGGCGATGGGCAGCGTTTGCGGCAGTTCGCCGACCTGCTTCGCGATGACCTGCATGTCGAGTTTTTCCTCGGTCAGGCCGGGCAGTTTCAGGCGTTTGGGTGGCTCGTCCGAAAGGTACCAGGGCGAGCCGTTGACCTCGCTGAAATCCAATGGCGCACCACTGGCCAGGGCATCGTGGACCACCGGCATAAAGGGTTGCAGCAGCCAGCCGCGGCGTTGTGGCCGGGCCAGGCGGGTGCGGCGCAGGTCCAGGCTGAGGCTGGGGTACGTGGCGCCGATGGCCGTGGCGAGTTGCTCGCGAATCACGGTTTCCAGCGCCGGGCGCTGGGTGAAGCGTGCGCTGACGGCGTGGGCAATAGGGTCAGGTAGTTGCATAAAAATCCTTTTCAGGCGATGCCATGCATGGCGGGGGTTCAGGCGGGCAGCAGGCTCAGGAACAGACGCTGATCCAGCGGTGCCGTGATCGGGTTGTACAGGTCGCGCACGATGCTTCGGTTATCTGCCCCGGCCTGGGCGATCAGGTCCCGGAGGGTGACAAAACGCTGTTCGGGGCGCTTGAGGTGGGCCGCCGTATAAGCGCCCGGCGGGCTGTCGGCCTGGCTGTAGTGAAAGTGCGCATACCACAGCACCGTGAGGCGGTTTTTCTCGCGCACGGCGAACTCCGACACATAGTCCTTGGCGGCGGTGCGTTGCGGGCCGTGGACCAGGCCGATGTCGACGGCGGCATGGGCGCGCAGGAATTCGATGTTTTCCTGGCGCGGGCGCTGGGCCTTGTAACCCTCGATGCAATGCTGGCGGCCTTGGGTGCGCAAATCCTCGGCGCGCAGGCGCAGGCGCTCGACGGTTTGGAGCACGTCCGGCTTGTCGGCCGCGTGGCTGGACAATTCTGTCGCGACGCTGTCGAGGCGCTCGGCCTGGTGCGCGAGCATGTCGTGCCAGTCACGCGGGTTGAGGTCATCGCGACGCGTCGGGTCGCTGAGTTTGCGTTTCTGGAAGTCGATGGAGCGCTCGATGGCCGGCACTTCTTCCTGCAACCGTTGCGCCTGGGCGCGCAGTGTGGACAGCGCCGGTGCCTGGGGTGGCTCGGCGGGACGGCTGGGCCTGGCCTCGACAATTTCCACCCAACCCTCGTTGGGGTGCTCCATAAAGCGCCCGCTGACCTGCTGGGTAATGGGGTTGCGGGTCACGATGGTGGGGAAGGGCTGGTCACGCTGCGCCGGTTCCAGGTCACCCACCAGGGGGCCCTTGTCCCGCGACTTGAACACCCGTTTGGTTCTTGACGGAGCCTGTACCGGTTTGAAGGCCCCCGGTTGCGGCGGCAGGAATTCATCTTCGCGCAGCAGCGCCGCCAGGTCGGCCTCGGCGCTGTCGCGCACGGTGTTCAACCGCTCGATCAGCAGCGGCATGTAGCGCGGGTGCGCCAGGGGCGAATCGAGTTCCAGCAGGCTCTGGTAAATCTGCAGGCGCCGGTTGTAGTGCCTGACCAGGTTGGTCAGCACCTCCTTGCGTTCGGTCGTGGTGAAACCTTCGGTGGTCAGCAGGTCCAGGTGGGAGTCTTCCAGGGCAGACAGGGAGGATTGCAGGTGCCCATGGCGCGCGAGGAAATAGTGCTCCTGCGGGGTGCTGGCCGGGATCGTCCGGTCGATGCTCAACTCGGTGAGCACATCCAGGGATTCGAGGGTGGCATTGAGGCGGTTGTAGAACCGGCGCTTGGGATGCCCGTTGAGGTAATTCAGGCGCTGGGCCGCGCCGGTTTTCAAGCGTGCGGCCATCGCCTCCAGGGTGTCCTCGATGGCAATCATCGCCTGGGCATGGCGCTCGGACACGGCAAAGTTGGTTTCCAGCAGGTCGTTGACATAGCGCAGCGCCTGCACATCCTGGGCGCTGTCTTGCAGCTCGATCAGCGATTCGCCCTGCTCGGACACAAACGTGGCCAGGTACAGGGACGACAACTGGCTGACGCGAATTTCATCGGTGGCCAGGATCGACTGATATTGCTCCACACATTGCCCTTCGTAGTCGAAGCGGCTGTCCACGGCTTTCATCCGCCCGTAGGCCTCGATCAAGGCGCGCCGTTGTTGCAGCAACTCGGCGGCGGCCGCATCGAAGCGCTCCTGAAACACCTGGAACCCGGCCCTGGCCCGGGAGCGCTGGGCGACGCTGGCGAGGTGCTCGGCCACCCGCGCCGGGTCGTCGGGTGCGCTGCGCAAGCGGATGCGGGCCAGACCCAGGGCGTTATGGGCCTGCTCGAACTTCTGCCGGGCGGCATCCAGCACCTGGTCGATAGGCTGCAGGCGTTTGATCAGGCCGCTGACCTCATCACTGATGCGATTGATCTCCTCCGACGCTTGGGTGCGCTGCTGGTCGATGTGGGCCAGCTTGGCCTTGAGGCGGTTTTTCGGCCCGCCGCCGCGCAGTTTAAGACCCAGGTCCAGGCCCCATTGGCCCTGGGCATTGCGCACCAGCACGAAGCCTGGATGCTGCGGTTTCTGCGGATGGATCAGCCACACCTCACCCAGGTCCGCGGCGATGTTTACCCGAAACAGCAGGCCGCCCACCGAGGCATGCCATTGCTGGTCGATGCGATACAGCCCTTTGAACATGCCGGCGTCCAGCGGCTCGGGGGCCGGCACCGGCCATGGCACATGCAGTTCGCGCAGGGCTTCGAGCAGGCGCCGGCGGCTGGCGTCGCGGGCGTTGGAATGGACAAAGTCGACCAGGGTGCGGTCGCCGGCCGGCGGCTCTGCGGGCAGGCCCACCGGGCCCAGTTCCACAGGTGTGGCCGGACGGGGCGCAAGGCCTGGCGGGCGCTGCAGGGCCGCGAGGGTGGCCGGTAAGGCGGGCTCCGAGGGTAACTCGAGGGTCGGGTGTTGCCGGGGGGCCATGTGCAGCAGGATCAGGCCGATGTTGAGCAGCACGTCGACCCAGGCCAGTTCGCGGGCGGCGGCGTCGTCGCCGTGCAGGGCGGCCATATCGTGCCGCAGGCTGACCGCCAGTTGCACCATCCAGCCTGCAACCAGCGCCGGCCCGCGCAGCAGCGGCAAGAGCAGGGCGTTGAACAGCAGCCAGCCACCTTCGAGCAACACCGCCCAACGGCTTTCGGCATTGGACACCGCGTCGCGATCCGCCAGGTCCACCAGCGCCCGGGCGTTGCTGCCGTAGAGGTACTGGGTCAGGTTGCCGGTGGCCAGGCATTGCGCCAGGGAACCCTCGACTTCGCTGCCATTGAACTCCTGTACCAACTGCGCGGGCGGCGGCGCCGGCCACTGCACCGTGTCGTCGCCCTGGCCGAAGCGCAGGATATGCGGGCTGCGGAAGCCGCCGTGGCTGTAGATCGGCCGGGCCTTGTCGCTCATCCAGGCCAGCACGCTGTCTTGCAGTGCACCGGGCTGGGCGATGGCGTCGAACAGGGCCGCGCGGCTGGCGAATTGCTGCAACGCGTCAGAGTACAGCGGGCGATAGAGAATCGACGGCCCGGCGTCGATGTCACGGGGTTCGATGATAAACATGTTGCCGACGATATCCGGCACGGCAGCGGGCTTGCGGGCGAAGGCCAGCGGGCGCATCACGATGTCGAGGGTGTCGACCACGCGCCCCGCCGCGCTGGCGTGCAGCACCGCCTTGACGTAGCGATACCCCAGGAAGCTGAAGCCCTGTTGCCCGCGAATCGCCAGTTCCAGGGCCTGGTGCGGCAGTTGCACGGTCAGCGCCTGGCCGAACAGCGCCTCACGCCGGCGTACCTGCGGGTTGTCGCCCAGCAGCAGGTCGCGCAGCTGTTGCGGGTAGCGCCGGCCGATATCCACTTGGCGGATCAGGCCGGGCGTGCTGTGGAACAGGCCTTTTTCCCCGAGGATATAGTCCTCGGTCAGCCAGGCCGGGAGGGCGGCCCCGGACGTGTCCTGCAGGGTCATGCGGCCGTGCGGCGCGGCGGCGAGGTTCTTGATCGCCAGCTCGGTCAGGTCCAGGGTCACCGGTGCCAGGTAACCGCTGTGCAGGTCACCCACCGGGACGTGGAAGGTCAGCCGCAGGTTGTCCGGTTCCACGCTGGCGCCAGGGTGGTCGCGGCGCATCTGCTCGCGCAGGGTGCGGGAGGCAAAGGCCGGCAGGCTCTCGACCCCGTCCAGGAACGACGCCCCGGCCTGCAGGCGTTGCAGGCGGGCCTGTTCCAACAGCCCTTGGCGATAGGCGAAACGCTGCTGGGCATTGGCGCTCTGCAGCCAGGCGGGCAACGCCGTCTGGATGGCGTCCTGATGTGTCGGGTCGGGTGCCGGCGCAGCGACAAAGGCGGCGCTGGGGTCTGTCGCCAGGGCAAAACGCTGCTCCAGGCTGCGCACGCCGTCGGAGGCGGGCAGGGCGATGGCTTCGAGGTCATCCAGTTGCTGGTTGAGCAACAGGGCGGCCTGGGTATCGAAGAGATTGCCATCGGGCTCGTAGCGCCTGACCACCACCTTGTCGACCTGCAACCGCTGGCTCAGGCGCTGGCCCCAGGCCTGGGTGAAGACCTCCAGTGAGGCGAATGGCTCGACGCTGCCCGACGCCTGGCACAGCAAGGCCTGGTGGCCTTGCACCAACAGCAGGTCGCTGCTCAGCAGGCGGGCTTCACGGCCGTGCCGGATCACACAGGCTTCCAGGCAGTAAGCATGCACAAATCCGTTGGGCCCGGCCTGGCGTTCGCGCCGGTCAGGCTGGCGGGTCACGCTCTCCAGCATGTCTCGCGGCGTGCCGGCGCTTAGCAGGCTGGCGCTGCTTTTGAGGGTGTCCGCCAGTAGATCGCCAAGCCATTGCCAGCGGCTGCTGCCGGTGTCGGCAGCGCCGTTCCAATAGGTGGCCAGGGTTTGCTGAAAAGCGATGGGCAGGGTGAAGGCCAGGTCCAGGATCAGCCGTTCGATCACCGCCATGTCCGGCTCGCGGGGGCCATTGGCCTCATAGGTCAAGCGTGAGGGCGGGCGCTGGGACAGGAAGCAGCGGCGTTGGTCGACCACCTGCGTCAGGTTCAGGGCCGTACCATTGCCCAGGTGCTCGAGGACCACATCGGTCAAGCGCCTGAGGTCCCAGCCGCGCCGCTGGTTGGGGGTGGCCAGCTTGAGGGTGGCCAGGTCCAGGGGCAGCGCCGGGAACTGTTCCTGCAGGCGCTCGTGCAGGTGCCGTTCGACCACCTGGCGTAACGTCGGGCGTGTGGCGAACTGCTGGGCGACCGCCAGGGCCGGGGTGTTGCTGCGGTGGGCGAAGTGCAGCGGCCCCGCCGGCGGGGCGTTTGAAGTGTCTGGCATAGGAGATTCCATTCTGTGGGGAGTTCGCCCCCAGAATGGCAAGCGCCGGCCGCTGCCGTGCGGTAGCCCGCTATCGCGACACGACGGCGTGGCCGGATTGGCCTATCATCAGCGTTTTTTCCAGCGATGAATGAGCCTGATGACTGCCGCTTCCCTGCTTACTGAACTCCACACCAGCGACATGCTCGAAATCGATGGGCTGCATGCCTTTGATTTCAGCCTCGACGATCAACAGTTGCTGATCAAGAGCATGGACGGCCGGGCCGAGAAACGTTGGTCCTTCAGCCTGGTGCAGGTGCAGGCCGCAACCTTCGATGACGCCTTGCAAAGCTGGACCCTCACCGGTGATTCGGGCGAGCACCGCCTGGTGTGCATGGCCGCCTTCACCGGCAACAATAACGACGAGGAAGACGAGCATGATGATGCGTAAATTCTGGCCGCTGCTGATGGCCGGCAGTGTGGGTGCGATGTCGGTGCAGGCTGCACCGGCGGACACCTATGAGTTGCTGGTGGGCAGCTACACCGCCGGCTCCAGCGAAGGCATTTATCGCCTGCAATTCGACAGCCGCACCGGGCAGTTCCAAGGCAAGCCGGTACTGGCGGCGAAGTCCGCCAACCCTTCGTGGCTGACGGTCTCCAAAGACCAGAAGCACCTGTTTGTGGTCAATGAAAACGGCCCGGGCCAGCAAGACCCGGTCGGCCGCGTCAGCAGCTACCGCATCGACCCGAAGAATCATCAGCTCACCCTGGTCAATCAGGTGCAGAGCCTGGGCAACGAGCCGACCCATTCCAGCGTCGCGGCGGATGGGCGCTACCTGTTCGTCGCCAACTATTCGGTGCTGGAAGATCCGGGCGGCAGCCTGGCGGTGCTGCCGGTGGATGCCGAGGGCAAGCTGTCGGCACCGGTGCAGTTGAGTGCACACCCGGCCAGTCGCGTGAACCCTGAGCGCCAGGCCTCCAACCATGTGCATTCGGTGGTGTCGTCGCCGGATGGCAAGTACGTGTTTGTGCAGGACCTGGGGGCGGACAAGCTGTTCGCCTATCGCTACGACCCCAAGGCCAACCACGAGCTGCCGCTGACCCCGGCCGATCCGGCCTTTGTGCCACTGCCACCGGGCAGCGGCCCGCGTCACCTGTTGTTCAGCGCCGATGGCAAGCATGCCTGGCTGACCACCGAGATGAGCGCCCAGGTTGCGGTCTTCGATTACACCGATGGCAAGCTCAGCCAGACCCAACTGGTGGACTTCGCCGCCGGCCAACCGGTATCCGACAAGGCCGGCGCCGCACTGCACGCCTCCAGCGATGGCAAGTTCCTGTACGTGAGCAATCGCGGCACCGCCAACCAGATCATCGTATTTGGCGTGGACCCGGCCACCGCCCACCTCACGGAGCTGCAGCGCCGCAGCGTCGAAGGCGACCACCCGCGGGAGTTCAGCCTCGATCCGAGCGGCAAGTTCCTGCTGATCGCCAACCAGAAGAGCAACGAAATCGTGGTGGTCGAACGTGACCCCAAGACCGGCCTGCTGGGTAAAACCGTGCAGAAACTGCCGATCGATGCCCCCAGCGACCTCAAGTTCCTGGTGCGTCAATAAGCCACAGGCCCCGCCATGCGGGGCCTGACCCTTAGTATTAATTGTATTAATAGCGGCTACTGTTTCAAAGCATTTCTAAGGTTCAATCCTCGGGCGTAAGTTGGGTTCCAAGGCCTTCCCCGGCCATCCAACCGAACGAACACAAGGGTTACCGACATGAACTTGAATCTCTTCTCCGTCATCGCCGCCTCCGCCGTTTCCGCCACCGTCGCCCTGCCTGCCGCCGCCAGCGTGGAAGTCAGCGGCAAAAAATCCAGCACCAGCGCCTACACCCAGAAATACCTGCAACAAAGCGCCAACTTCTACGCCGCCCTGGATCACAAGACCCAGCAATGAGCGCTGATTGACCCTGCACACAAGCAGACGCCAAACCACTGGAACGTAAACGCGCGTTCGAGTGGTTTGGCGTTTGTGCAGCTGTCGAAGAAAAAAATGAGGTAATGGCGCATTGCCATGTGTTTAAATTGACGCTTAAATATTGACGCGCTCTTTCATGGAATCGACAGCATGGCACTTCGACTCGCCGCACTTATCCTCGCCCTTTATTCCACCCCGATCCTGTCATCCGTGCAGTTGACGGACGGCGAACCGGAGATCGCTCGCGAGCGGTTGTTGAGTCTGATCGAAGGCTAAGTCTTCGCCATCACGCCGATAAACAGGGGCGATTGCAGGAATTCTTCCAACCAGCGTTGCAACGCTTTGTACGGCGTACCGGCAAACCATTCGCGGTCCACGTGGGCAAACTGCCGTATAAACGGCGCGAGCGCCATGTCCGCCAGGCCAGGGTGGTCGGCCAGCAGATAGGCGCGCTGGGCCAGCAACCCCTCGAGCTTCTGCAAGAACACCTCGCCTTCGGCTCGATAGTGTTCCACCGGCTGCTCGGGATAGCGTTCGGGGTACTTGTATCGATTCAAGTGATGTTTAAAGGTTGAATCGTTCTCGGCGATCAGCTCAAGTACCGCCGGATCCCCCTGCAATAACCAGTTATCCGGATCATGCCGGGCCAAGGCCCATTGCATGATCGCCAGGCTCTCGTCGATCACCACGCCATCCACCACCAGCACCGGCACCGTGCCCTTGGGCGACAGTGCCAGCATCTCCGCCGGCTTGGCCTTGAGGCTCACCTCGACAATCCGCACCGCCACCCCCGAGTAGCGCAGCGCCAGGCGTGCGCGCATCGCATAGGGGCAGCGCCGGAACGAATACAGCAACGCCTCGCTCACTTGACCTCCAGGGTGCTCAGGCCATTGCCCTGGCGCTTGACCTGGATCTGCACCGGGATGCGCTCGTGCATTTCCTGCACGTGGGAGATCACCGCCACCTTGCGCCCCTGGGCCTGCAAGCCGTCGAGGGCGTCCATAGCCAATTGCAGGGACTCGGGGTCGAGGCTGCCAAAGCCCTCGTCGATAAACAGCGATTCGATCTTCAAGGTGCTGGACGCCATCGACGCCAGGCCCAAGGCCAAGGCCAGGGACACCAGGAACGTCTCGCCGCCGGACAACGAATGCACCGAGCGCAGTTCATCGCCCATTTCCGTGTCCATCACCAGCAGGCCCAACATGCTGCCGCCGCGCTTGAGACGGTAGCGGCGCACCAATTGGCGCAGTTGCACGTTGGCATGGTGCACCAGCAGGTCGAGGTTGTAGGCCTGGGCGATCTTGCGGAAGGTATCGCCGGTGGCCGAGCCGATCAGTGCGTTCAGGCGTGCCCAGCGTTGCCACTCGTCATAGGCCTTGGCGATCTGTTCGGCCAGGGCACTGTTGGCGTTCTGGCGACGCTGGTCTTCGGACTGGCGCGCGCGCAGTTCGGCGCAGTGTTTTTCGCCGTCGGCCAAGTGTTGATTGAGCGCAGCGAGGGCGCCGTCGAGTTGTTCGGCGTCCAGGTTGCCGTTGTGCAGGGCCTGGTGTTCGGCGAGGCGTTGTTCGCGTTCCTGCAGCAATACCTTGGCTTGCTCGACGGCTTTTTCGCTGCTGTGCAGATGTTCGCGCAGCGTGGCGATGTGTGTGTCATCAAACGCCAGCAGACGCGCCAGGCCCTCGTCATCCAGCTCGGGGTGCAGGGCGCGCCATTCGGTGGTGCGGGCATCGAGGCTGTGCTGTTCGGCTTCGAAAGCTTGCTCGCGCTCCTGCCGGGCCTTGAGGTCGGCGGCCAGTTGGATCAGTTGGTTGCGGATGTCCTGCAACTGCTGGTTGGCGTCCGTCTCGCTCTGGCGTGCCTGCTCCACGGCCTGTTCCAGTTGCTGTTGCCAGTGTTCGGCGCTGGCGTGCTCGCCCAGCAAGGCCCCGAGTTTTTCCTGGGCGGCCTGTTGCTGCGCGACCAGCTCGGTAAATTGCTGGTTGAGGGCCTCGAGTTGCTGTTGGCGATGCTGCTGGTGCGTGTGCTCTTTCTCGATGGCCTGCTGGCGTTCCTGCTGCTCGGCCAGCTCATCCTTCTGATGGCCCAGTTGTTCAAGGCGTTGGCTGACCTGCTGGTCCAACTGCATAAAGGTCGCGGCCGGGTCGCTGCGCAGGCCTTCCAGGGTGTCGGCGGGGAGCAGGCTGGCGAAGGCGTTGAGTTCTTCGTCGAGGCGCTCGCGGTCGTTGGACAGCTCGCGCTGCTGGTCCACCAGCAATTGGCGCGCCTGCTGGCTCGCGTCCTGGGCGGCTTGCAGTTGTTGCTGCAAGCGCCCGGCGTTTTGCTGCAGGTTGAGCAGGGCGCCCTGGCGCTGTTCGTCCTGGGTGATGCTTTGGCTCAGTTGGCTGAGTTGCTGGGCCAACCAATGGCTGCGTTTGGCTGCGTCCTGATTGAACAGCGAGGCTGCCAGTGGGTGCGCGTCCAGGCTGGGCTGGAGCGCCTGCTGTTGGGTGACCAGCTGTTCCTGTTGTTGCAGGAATTCTTTTTGCTGGGCGATCAGGCCGCCGACTTCACCGCGCAGTTCGGTGAGTTTTTCCTTGAGGGTATCGACCGTTTTCTGCGCCGTGGCCTCTTCGTTGTCGTCGTGGCGCCCGAGACTGTGCAGCAGGGCTTCGGGCTGGTGATACGGGTGCTCGTGGCTGCCGCACACCGGGCAGGGCTGGCCGTCCTGCAGCTGCTCGCGCAATTCCTCGACGCTGGCACTGCGGGCCAGGCGCTGGCGCTCCAAGAGTTGCTTGGTCACCGTCAGGGTCTGTTCAGCCACGGCCAGCTCGGCCTTGGTTTGCAGGCCGGTCTGGTTCAGTTGGTCGCGTTGCCGGGCGGCATCGGCGAGCTTTTGCGTGAGGGCGACCGCTTGCTGCTCCAGCTGCTGCTGGCTGTCCCACAGGCGTGACAGGTCTTCGAAGGCGCGCTGCTGCTTGCGATTGTCCTGCAACAGGCTGGCCAGCAGTTGCACCTGTTCGGCCACGGCATGGGGTTCGGCGCCGGCTTCTTGATACAGCAGGTCAAGGGCTTCGCGTTGCTGGGCAAATTTTTCTGCGGCGCTGGTAGCACGCTGTTCAAGGTCTGGCAGTTCGGCCTGGCCTTTTTTCAGGCGATTACCGATCAGCATCAACTGTTGCAAGCGATCGCGGTAGGCGTTCCAGGCATCGCCCAGCGGTGCGAGGGCACTGCTGCGCTCCAGTTCGGCGGCGAGGCGTTGCAGGCGCTCGTCGACTTGTTTTTGCTTGTCGAGCAAGCCATTCAAGTTGGCTTGACCTTCAGTGCAGGCGGTTTGCGCCAACTGTTTTTCAGACGCAAATTTGCCCAGGCTCTCGGTCAGGTGGGCGAGGGTGTTTTGCGCATCGAAGGCTTGGCGTAGCAGGGGCGCGGCGGCAGTTTGTTGCTGCTGTGCGTCAACCAGCGCCGTCTGGGCCGCGGTCTGCTGTTGTTGCAGTTGCGCCTGGCGGGTCTGCAGTTCAGCCTGTTGCTCGGTGTACTGCTGAATCTGCGCGGCCAGTGGCGTCAGCAAGGTGAGCAGTTCAGCCCTGCGCGCAAACTGATGGCGCTGCGGTGCCAGTTGGTCGAGGCGGCTCAGGTCCTGGCGCTGCGTGGCCTGGTTGTCCCACTCCGCTTGCGCACGCTGGAGCTGCTCGGTGGCACTGCGCTGGCGGTCCTGCCATTCGCGCAGTTCCTTGAGCCAGGTGTGCTGTAACTCCAATTGCTTGAGTTGGGCCTGTTGGGTCTTGAGCTGTTGCTGGGCCGCGTCGAATTGCCGGTCCAGTTCGGCGCGCGCCTCGGGGGCCAGGGGCACCACGCCGGTGGCCTGGTCCTGCAGGTGTTTGTGCGCGTCCTTGGCGTCCTTGGCCTTGTCGAACGCACGGCGGCCGAGCTGGGTGTACAGCGCGGTGTCGGTGAGCTTTTCCAGCAGTTCGCTGCGTTCGTTGTCGTTGGCCTTGAGGAAGGCGCTGAACTCACTCTGGGCCAGCAGCACGGCGCGGGTGAACTGCTCGAAGTTCAGGCCCAGGGCCAATTCCAGCTGGGTCTTGTATTCGGTCTTCTGGCTCGCCAGCAGTTGGTCGCTGTCCAGGTCGATCAGGCTCTGCCGACTGTTCTGCAATTTGCCGCTGGCCTTGTCGCGGGCGCGATTGGCTTCCCAGCGCGCCCGGTAGCGACGGCCGCTGACACCGACAAAGTCCACTTCGGCGTAGCCGCCACCGGTGCCGCGCCGGATCAGGGTGCGTGGATCGCCGATGGAGATATCGCTGTCGGCATCCGGCATCTTGGCCTGGCCGGTATCGCCCAGGCGTGGCACGGCGCCAAACAGCGCCAGGCACAGGGCATCGAGCAGGGTGCTTTTACCGGCGCCGGTCGGCCCGGTAATCGCGAACAGCCCGGCACTGGCCAGGGGCTCGGCGGTAAAGTCGATCTCGAATGGCCCGGCCAGGGAGGCGAGGTTTTTCAGGCGAATGGCAAGAATCTTCATGGCTGTTCACCTGCCTGTTGCACTTCCTGGAGCAGCACGGCGAAATCCTTCAAGGTCTGTTCATCCACTTCACTGCCGTAGCTGTCCTGCCAGGCACGGCTGAACAATTCCTGGGGCGTGAGCTGGTCGAGTTCGATCAGTGCGTCTTCGTTGCTGTCGTCGCGGCGGCCTTGGCCGGCGTATTCGGCGGCGATGCGCACCAGGCGTACGGCCTTGCCTTGCAGGGCGGTTTCGATTTGCTGGCGCAGGTCCGGTTGCGGTTCGTCGAGGCGTACGCGCACTTCCAGCCAGGGGTGGCGCTGGGTTTCGGCGAGCAGGTCGATGTCGGGCAGCGCCTCCAGGGCCTTGAGGATGTCCGCCAGGGGCGCGGCTTCCAGGCGTTGCAGGTTGACCGAGCGGGGAATCAGCAGCGGTTCGACGCTGACCAGTCGTTCGCCCTGGAACGTCACATCGAGGATCTGGTGCTTATAGCCAATTTCGGAAAAGGACAGCGGTATCGGCGAGCCGCTGTAGCGAATGCGCTCCTCGCCATTGACCTTTTGCGGCTTGTGCAAATGCCCGAGGGCAACATAGCCGACACTTTTGTCGAACAGTTTGGCCGGCAGCGCCTCGGCATTGCCGATGATCAGGCTGCGCTCGGAATCTTCCGACACCGAACCGCCGGCCATGTGCGCATGGCTGATGGCAATCAACGCCTGGCCTTTCTTGCGTTTGGCGTTGGCCGCCGCGATCAGCCATTCATGGACCTGGCCGATACCCTGCAGGTAGTCGTCACCCAGGTGGGCACCGGTGACTTCCGCCGGGCGCAGGAACGGCAGCGCCAGGCACCACGCGGCGACCTTGCCCTTGGCATCCGGCAGGGGAATCAGCAGGCGTTCGGCGTCCAGCTGGCCGTCGTCCAGCCACAGCACGCGGCCCAGCGCATGGGTGCGCAGGCGCCGCATCAACGGCGCGGGCAGCTCGATCCGCGAGCCGGAGTCGTGGTTGCCGGCGATCATCACAATGGTCAGCTTGGGGTTTTGTTCGTGGGCGCTGATGATGAAATCGTACAGGCGCTCCTGGGCCTTGAGCGGCGGGTTGACCGTGTCGAAGATATCGCCGGCGATCAACAGCACATCGGGTTGCTGGGCCGCGATCTGGCGCAGCAGCCACTCGAGGAAGCAGGCGTGTTCGAAGTCGCGTTCCTGGCCGTGGAGGTTTTGGCCCAGGTGCCAGTCGGAGGTGTGGAACAGACGCAAGGCGAACTCCGTAGAGGAAAAGAGGATGAATGGCCGCCGAAAACAAAGCAGGGCGATAAAGCCGGAGAGTTTACCTGTAAATACCCTGTTACCAGGCGCGCTTGGAACTGACCGCTGATGAACATGCACTCAAAACAGGTCCCAGCTGAAGGTGGGATACCTATGAACTGTTTGAAGGATAAATTGAATATGATTGAAACTAATCCCGGTGGTGATCACCTTCGTTACTCGTTCACCTTACCTCCCCTACATCATCAGACGCCGGAAAGAAAAAGCGAGTCAAAGGAAAAGCCAATGACTCCCAGGGAAGTGCTTGAAAGTGTGACCAATGGAAAGCGCGATCAAAAACTGGCTGAGGCTGGCGCTGATTACGCGCGGTTTATGGTCAACTGGTTCGATTCCGGAAAACCCACATCATAAGGAGCCGATGCAGGAGTGCTCATCGGCATTGTCTGCCAATCAGTAGGGCCTGCTTTAACGCCTTCGTGAACCTTTAGACGGTGGATGTCCTTTGATTGATTATTTCCACGCCCCACGCGGGAATATTCAAAGGAGGGTGTCCACCCTGGATGCGGCCCGCCGCTCCGTCGGCGAGGGTGGTGGCGTTGCTGATCAAATGCACGTCCTGCAATTTTAACGGGCTCTGGATTGCTGGCCTTTAACAATGCAGGTCCCCAGGCAGCACGAGTCAAATCTGGGAGGGCTTATTTGGGATACAGCGGCGGCAAACTGGTGGTGTCCGTCGCCGGGTCCTGCTCGCGCTCGGCCATGGGGATGGCCTTGACCGCACGCCACAGCTCTTCGCCCAGCCAGTATTGACCGCTTTCGCTGTACAGCGCGCCATTGAGCCCATCCAATGCATCCGACAACGGCACGAACCGTGCCGCCATATCCGCCAACGTTTCCGGCTGTTGCCGCGCCCAGGCATCCAGCGCCTGGCGGGTGGCCTGGGGGTCGTTGGCCTGGGTGGCACGCTTGAGGTCGTCGAGCAGGGTGCGCGGGCTCGGGCCGGTTTGCGTGGCGCGCAGTACCGCCGGTTGCCGACGGGCCCGCCACCACAGGCCGAAGCCCAGCAGGGTGGTGCAGGCCAGGAGCAGGGTGCTGAGTTGCCACAGCCACAGGCGGCTGTCGTCCGGTGCGGTGATGATGGTTGGGGTGGCCGGCGTGTCCACCGCCAGGCTGGGGTTGTTGGCCACTTGCAGGGTGCGGGCCGGCAGGCTGGTGCGTTCCAGATGGTCCTCGTGGGTGTTCCACCACACCACCTCGACGGCAGGCAGTTCCAGGGCGCCGACCCGGTTGGGCACCAGGGCCTCACGGTCCTCGCGACTGCCGATCAGGCCACGGTCACTGGTCTGGTTGCCGAGCACCGGCTGGTCCGGGTAGCGGCGCAGGCCGTTGATGTCGGTGCTGGGCAGGGCCGGCAGTTGGGCGCTGGACAGGCCCTCGGCCTTGACGGTCAGGCTGCGGGTCAGGGAGTCGCCGACTTGTACATGTTCCGGCTCCGGGTTCCAGCTCTCGGTGAGCGTGAGGCTGCGGGCCGGCAGCCAGGGGGCATCGACGGGGTACAGCGCGGGCTTGGGCTTGACCGCCAGTGGCAGCGCCGCCGAACTCACATGGATCAGCTTGCCGGGCTTGGTGCCCTGCAGCGTGTTTTCCTGGGGTGGACGCGACTCCACCAGCGTGGCGCTGAACGTCTGCGACGGAATCTCCAGGGTGCCGCTGTGCTGCGGGTAGATCGCGTAGCGGGTTTCGATCACGCCATGGCGGATGCTGTTGATGACCTTTTCGTAGGTGCGCGACTCGCCCAACTGTTCGACACGGGCATCGGGGATCTGCAACGGCGTGAGACTGCTGTCGTCATACAGCGACACCGAGTGGTACACGCGCACGGTCAACAATGCCTGGGCCTGCACATAGACGCTGGTCTGGTCGAGGTTGGCTTCGACAAACACCGGGGCCAGCTCGGCGTTGGTGTCCTGGCTGGTGGTTTCCAGCACTTGCAGGCTGATCGGCTGGGTCGTGTACTCACCCACTTGCAGTGGCGGAATCACCACCGTGCCGTTCTGCTTGGGCAGCAGGGTAATGATCCAGCGCGTGGTCGCATGGTTATCGCCACCCAGTGTCGTGAGTTGGTTGAGCTGGCGCGTGCCGCTGACTTCGAATTGCGCATCCAGGGGCGACAGGTCGGGCTTGCCGAACTGGGTGACATCGCTGGATTCCACCGTCAGTTCCACCGTTTCCCCGGAATTGAGACGGTTGCGGTCGACGCTGGCGACCAGGCTGGCCGCCTGGGCGTGGCCTGCCGACAACGCGAGCAGAAGCAGAAGGGTGGTGCGGCGGCTCATCGAGTCTTGTCCTGATGCTGTTGCTGTTCGTACCAGAATTTGCGTCGCAGCAGTTCGCCGGGATTGTCCGGGATCTCCTGCAGCCATTGTTCCAGGGCCTGGCGGTGTTCACCGTCGAGGTTGGCGTCGGCAGCAAGCAGCGGCGGGGTGGTGGTGTGCTCATCGCCCAACTCGCTGCCCGGCACGTCGTTGCCAGCGGCTGGCGGCGGGGTGCCGGCCTGGGTATCGCCGCTGCCGGCTTCGCCCTGGCCCTGGGACGACTGCTCGCCACCTGTGGCATTTTGCCCAGTGGCGCCCGGTTGCGCAGTTTGGCCGGGTTGGGTGGTTTCGTCATCCTCGTTTTTTGCCTGCGTTTGCGGCTCGGGTTCTGCCTGTTCCTGGATCAGGGCTTCTACCAGGGCCTTGTTTTTCAGTGCCGGTTGCAGGTCGGGCTGGGCTTCCAGGGCTTGTTCGTAGGCGTCGATGGCCGCTTCGAGTTCACCGGACCTGGCCAGGGCGTTGCCGCGATTGTAGTGGGAATAGGCGTCATTACCCTCGGCAAACCGCTTGATGGCCTCGGCATAGTTGCCGGCCTCGTACAGGGCGACGCCTTGCCATTGGGCATCCTCGAAATGTTCGGCGGCTTCGGCGGGGCGTTTCTGCTTGAGCAGGTATTGGCCTTGCTGGTCCGGACGCAGCCACAGATCCTGGAATTCAAAGGCATAGCTGGGTTGGGGCGAGCCCAACAGCAGCAGCGGTAGAAAGAACAACCAGCCGCGCCGCCCGGCGCAGGCGGCCAGCAGCAACAGCGGCAGCAGCAGCCAGTAACCCTGGTCGGCCCAGGTGTCGAGGTGCAGCAACTGGCCGTCATTGCGCAGGGCTTGGGGCGGGTCCAGCACGCCGAGCTGGCGCAGGTCTTTATCGTCCAGGCGTGCGGCCCGGTAGCGTCCGCCCATTTCGCTGGCGAAGGCCTTGAGCGTCGGGCTGTCGAGGCGCGGTACCAGGATTGCGCCTTGTTCGTCCTTGAGGAATTCGCCGCTTTCCTGGGTCACCGGCGTGCCTTCACGGCTGCCGATGCCCAGGATCGACAGGCTCGGCGCCTGGTTGCCCTGCAGCAGCAGGCGAATGCCCTGGCGTTCCTGTTTGGACAGCGATGAGCCGACCAGCAGCAGGCGACCCTGGCCCAGGCCGCCATGCTTGAGCAGGTCCAGCGCTTTCTCCACGGCCAGGTCGGCGCGGTGGCCGGACTCCGGCATGATCGAGGGGCGCAGGGCCTCGAGCAGGTTGCGGCTGGTGGCCAGGTCGTCCGACAGCGGCACCAGGGTGTGGGCGCTGCCGGCATAGACGACGATGGCGGTTTGCGCATCGCTGCGCGCCTGCAACAAGTCGTAGAGTTTGCGCCGTGCCTGTTCGAGGCGGTTGGGCGGGCTGTCGGTGGCGAGCATTTCCGGGGTCAGTTCGAGCAGCACCACCAACGGGTCGGAGGGTTTCTGGCTGGTTTGTTCAACCCGTTGCCAGCTGGGACCCAGCAACGCCAGCACCGCCAACAGCCAGGCGAGGCCCAGCAACACCCATGGCGATTTGCTTTCGCGCCCGCTGCCACCGCTGAGCAGTACGGCGTGGAAGGCCGGCGGCAGGATCATCTGCCAGCGCCCGGCGCGCTTTTGCCGGTGCCACAGCTGCCACAGCAACCAGCCAAGCAGCGGCAGCAGCAACAGCCACCAAGGGCGGAACCAATGCGGCCACAGGGCGATCATCGACGCCTCCGCAGACGCAGGCGTTTAAGGCGCTGGCGCCATTCCGGATGCTGTTGCAGGAAGATCCCCTTGCTCGACAGTTTGTTGAACCCGCGTTGCAGAGCGTTGTTCGGCCAGCGTTCGTGGATCACCAGCAACATGCTCAGGATCAGCGCCAGGGCCAGCGGTCCGCTGTACAGCGCCTGCGCCGGGCGCGCCTGGGTGGGTTGCTGTTCGACGGGCTCGAGCTTGTCCAGTGTCTGCTTGATCGCTTCCAGCTCCTGGCCATCGCGGGCACGGAAGTATTGGCCGCCGGTGGCTTCGGCAATCGCCCTGAGTGCCGGCTCGTCGAGGTCCAGGCTCGGGTTGACGCCAAGGATGCCCAGGGAACCGGTTTGCTCGGGGTCGGCACCGATGCCGATGGGGTAGATCTTCACCCCTTCTTCGGCCGCCAGGCGCGCGGCGGTCAGTGGGTTGATCTGCCCGGCGTTGTTGGCACCATCGGTGACCAGGATCAATACGCGGCTTTGCGCAGGCCGCTGGCGCAGGCGTTTCAACGCCAGGCCAATGGCATCGCCAATGGCGGTGTTCTTGCCGGCGATGCCGATGCGCGCTTCATCCAGCCAGGTGCGCACGGTGCGGCGGTCAAAGGTCAGCGGCGCCTGGAGATAGGCCTGGCTGCCGAACAGGATCAGGCCCACGCGGTCGCCTTCGCGGCCTTCAAGGAAGTCGCCGAGCAGGTGCTTGACCAGGTTCAGGCGGCTGACGTCTTCGTCCTGCCAGTGCATGTCGGGGAAGTCCATGGAGCCGGACACGTCCACCGCCACCAGCAAATCGCGGCCGCTGGCGGCAATCGGCAGTGGTTCGCCCAGCCATTCCGGGCGCGCAGCGGCGGTCAGCAGCAGCAGCCACAGCACCACGAAGGGCGCCTGTTGGCGCCAGCCCGGCAGGTTCACCCGCGCACGGCGGCGGGCCAGGCTTTCGAGATCGCCGAGGTAGCTGACTTTAAGGGCGGGCTCGCCGCTGTCGGCCGCCGGCAGGATGAACCGCATCACCCAGGGCAAGGGCAACAGGACGAAGATCCACGGCCAGGCGAACTCAAACATGTTTGCGAATCCAGGTGTCGACCGCTTGGGTCAGGCCGGCGATGGCCTTGTCGTCGAGTTTACATTCGGGTTTGTAGGCTCCCTCCACCAGCACCATCCAGCGCGTGAGGCCGGCGGCGGGGCAACGGTTGTCGAGGAATGCCAGCCATTTGCGGCCGTTGAGGGTATGGCTCTGGCTATAGGGATAGTCGTTGCGGCACAGGCGCTTGAGCAGGCCATTGAGCTGTTGCAGCCAGGCACCGGCGGGCGCGCCATCGTAGGGTTTGGGCATCAGCGCCAATTCCGCCAGGGCGGCGATGCGCAGCGGGTCCAGCGGTTGTTCGGCGCGGGCCAGGGGGCGTCGAGTCGGCAAGAAGCGGCGCAGCGACCACACCCCCCAACCCAGCAGCGGGATGACCAGCAGCAACAGCCACCAGCCCGGCGCGGGCGGCCAGAAGCCGATGGGCGGCGGGGCGATCAGCGGTTGCAGTTGGTCGAGGCTGCTCATTGCTTTTTAACCGGGCGTTGCGGGTTGAGGTATTCGCGCAGTTGTTCGACCATTTCGCTCTGGGTGCTCAGGGGCATCAACAGGATTCGCAGTTTCTGCGCGAGCAGTTCCCAGCGGGCGATGCGCGCTTCGGCCTGGGCCTTGTAGGCCTGGCGCAAATCGAAGTTCAGGGTATCCAGTTCCAATTGCGCCCCGCGCTGCGCAAAACGCAGCAGCCCGGCGGCAGGGAGCGCGTGGTCCAGCGGGTCGGAGATCGGCAACAGCAGCAAGTCGCAATGGCGTGACAGCAGGCTCAATTGCTGCTCGGCGCCCTCGGTGAGGGCACGTTCGTCGCAGATCACGATTACCAGGCTGCCGGGACGCAGCACTTCGCGGCCACGGCGCAGGGCCATGCCCAGGGCGTCGGCCTCCGGGCGGCTTTCGGTGTCCAGGCTCTGGTTGACGCGCACCAGGCGGTTGAGCAATTGCAGCAGGCTTTGCTTGCTGCGGCGCGGCTTGATTTCGTAGTGCTCGTTGTCGCCGAACACTAGCCCGCCGACGCGGTCGTTGTGCCCCAGCGCGGCCCAGCCGATCAGGCTGGCGGCTTGAGCGGCGAGCACCGATTTGAACATTTGCCCCGAGCCGAAAAACAGCCGGCAGCTTTGCTCCACCATGATGAAAATCGGTCGTTCGCGTTCTTCGTGGAACAGCTTGGTGTGCGGCTCCTGGGTGCGCGCGGTGACGCGCCAGTCGATGGTGCGCACGTCGTCGCCGGCCTGGTACACGCGCACCTGGTCGAAGTCGACACCGCGCCCGCGCAGCTTGGAGTGGTGCAGGCCGATCAGCGGGCTGCGCTGGCTTGGCGTGGAAAACAGCTGCACTTCGCGCACGCGGTGGCGCATCTCGATCAGCTCGCTGAGCGTGACGCGCACCCCATCGCTTGCGTTCATCGACTTCAAGCGACGGCAACGACGTCGAGAATGCGTTGCACCACACGGTCCTGGTCAATCCCGGCCGCTTCGGCTTCGAACGACAGGATGATGCGATGACGCAGCACATCGAACAGCACCGCCTGGATGTCTTCCGGGCTGACAAAGTCGCGACCGGCCAGCCAGGCATGGGCGCGCGCGCAGCGATCGAGGGCGATGGAGCCACGGGGGCTGGCGCCGTAGGCGATCCACTCGGCCATCTCGGGATCGAACTTGGCCGGGGTGCGCGTGGCCATGACCAGTTGCACCAGGTATTCCTCCACCGCATCGGCCATGTACAGGCCGAGGATTTCCTTGCGCGCGGCAAAGATCGCCTGCTGGCTGACACGGCGCTCGGGCTTGGTTTCGCCGTTGAGGGCTTCGCCACGGGCCTGTTGCAGGATGCGCCGTTCGACGGCCGCGTCGGGGAAGCCGATCTTGACGTGCATCAGGAAGCGGTCGAGCTGGGCTTCGGGCAGCGGGTAGGTGCCTTCCTGCTCGATGGGGTTCTGCGTGGCCATCACCAGAAACAGCGGGGACAGGTCGTAGGTACTGCGCCCGACGCTGACCTGGCGCTCGGCCATGGCCTCCAGCAGCGCCGATTGCACCTTGGCCGGGGCGCGGTTGATCTCGTCCGCCAGTACCAGGTTGTGGAAGATCGGCCCTTGCTGGAACACGAAGCTGCCGGTTTCCGGGCGATAGATCTCGGTGCCGGTGATGTCGGCGGGCAACAGGTCGGGGGTGAACTGGATACGATGGAACTGCGCTTCGATGCCTTCGGCCAGCTCTTTGATCGCCTTGGTCTTGGCCAGGCCCGGCGCGCCTTCCACCAGCATATGGCCGTCGGCGAGCAGGGCGATCAGCAGGCGATCGATGAGTTTTTCCTGGCCGAGAATCTGCGTAGAAAGAAAGGTTCGCAGCGCGAGCAGCGCTTCACGATGTTCCATCGATGACGGTTCCTGGAGAGATGAGCCTGTGCGTCATGTAACAAACGACAGCCTGGGGCGCCTACTTTAATGCATGGCAGGGGGTGGCGACTAACGGCACGCGGGGTATTTTTAGCAAAACTTGTAGGAAAATTGTGTGAGAGGCACAAAGGGCGGTGAGCAGGCGTGCCCGCTCACCGCCTCTGCTTCAACGGCAGGGCACCCCGGGATGCCAAGGCTGGCTGTGCACGGCAGAGTTGAGATCCGGGCGTTTACCGAGGCTGTAGAAGTTCTGTTTGTAGACCATGCCGTTGTACGCCACCGCCTCTGCGTAGGTTGAATACACCTTGGTGGGCGACCACGCCGGAATATCGCCACAACTGCCCGAAGGTGGCGGGGCCTTGACGGTGATCGGTTTTTCCAGTCGCAGCGTACCGCCGCGTCCGTCACTGACCACGACACTGACGATGACGCGGGTATCGCCGCTGACGGCAGGGGCGGTGAGGGTGACGCTGCGGGTATTGCCGATGGTGCCGGTGAAGCCGGTCGGGCGCGTCCAGGTGTAGCTCATCGGGTCGCCGTCAGGGTCGCTGGCGTTGGCGATGAAGCTCACGACCTGGCCCGAATCGACCGTTTCGCTGCCCTGCAGGCTGCCGACGGGTGGGCGGTTGGCGGGGGTGCCGGTGGTCACCGTGAGGGTGTGGCTGGCGGTTGCGCGGCGCTCGCGTTCATCGGTGACGGTCAGGGTGATGACGCGTGTTCCCGCCGTATTCGGGGCAATGAAGCTGCTGGACGCTTGCGCCGAAGAATCCGGGTTGAAGCCAGTGGCCGCCCAGGCGAAGCGCAAGCCTTGGCCCGTGGAGGAAGCCCCCGATAGCAGCACCGCCTTGCCGGCTTCAATACTGGAGGGGCCGGTGATCCTGGCGACCGGCAGCGCGCTGCCGCAGGTGCCCAGGCGCCGCCAGGGTTTGGCGGAGCCGGTTTCAACAAAGTTCAGATCGGGACGAGCGTTTTGCGTCCAGTGCGCCACTTGGTAGTTGTAACCGCTGTAGGAGACTTTTTCGCCGACCACGGCATACACCTTGCTCGCAATCCAGGGGGCGGCGCAGTCGCCGACCGGAGGCGCGTCAGGGGCCTTGATGGTGATGTTTTCCCTCAGGTTGAGGGTGTGGGTGCCGTCGGACACCGCCACGGAAATCGAGGTCAGGGTATCGGCGGTTACGGGCGGTGCGGTCAATGACAAGGTCGGCCCATCCCCGTCCGGTGGGGTAAACCCGTCGGCATTCCAGCGATAGGTCAGCGGTTTTTGCGTGGGCGATTGCGCATAGACATGGCCGTTGAACGTCTCTCCCGATTTGGCTTGCTCGGGGATGGCCAGCCGGCCCGTGGGCGGTTGGCCGGCGCCGTCGGCAAGCAGTTTGCGGATGGCGGCCTCCAGGTCCGGCTGCACGCCAATCTCGGTGCGGTTGCCGTTGGCTTGTGGATAGCCGGTTTCTACCAGGATCCTGCGCAGCTCCTTGGGTGCGAGGTTGCCCAGGCCATTGGCCCGCGCCACACCTTGCAGCGATGCCATCACCCCGGCAATGATCGGGTTGGCGGAGGAGGTGCCGCTGTAGGTGTGGGTATAGGCGCTGGTGGGGTTGGCGGTGGTCCAGGTCGTCGTGGTGACGGAGCCGCCCCAACTGAACAGGTCGACGCGTCGGCCGTATTGGGAGTAATAGGCTCTCAAACCGCTCGTGGGGTACACGGCGCCCGCGTAGATGCTGCCGGAATCGAATCTGTTGCGATCAAAGTAGCCGTTGAAGTAGGGGTGGTCCAGGTTGATATTGCCGTTTGCCGCAGCCAGTACGACATGCACACCTTTTTCCATGGTCAGGTAGGTAATGATGTCGCGTACCGTTCGGTTGTATTCCACGGGCATGTAGCAGTTCTGGCTGCAACCGACTGCTGGAAAGGGCGTGTAATTCATATGCACGCCCAATTGCACCACATCGCCGGGGCTCAGCAGTTCGGCGGTTTGCAGCAATCGGCTGGGGCCATATTGCGAATAACCCAGTTGTGCATGGGGCACGATGCCGGTGGTGCCGAAGCCATTGTCCCTGGAGCCGATGGTGCCGACGCTGGCCGTGTCGTGGTAGCCGGTGATGGCCCCTGCATCGACTTCCAGAAAAGGCTTGGGCAGGTCCACGTGGTTGTAGGCCCAATGATCGATCTCCGAAGAGATCACCCGCATGTTGTTGCCCTTGCCACCGGGTACGGTCCAGGCCTTCACCGCGTTTACACCGCCGATGTTGTAGGGCGGTACGGCTTGTCGGCCGAGCAGGTAGTACTGGCGTCCGGTATGGTCCGGTATGCCGCTGCGCGCACTGCCCGCGATGGGGTCGGCCTTGTCCTCGTGCATGCCCTCCACCACGGGTTCAAAGTCGACGTCTTCTATGACCGGGTCTTGCTTGAGTTGCTGGCGCAGTGCGTCAGCCTGCCTGTGGCTCAAGTGGCGGGTGTCGACGATGTAGTAGCGGTCCAGTCGATGCCGGCGCAGGGCTTCTACATCCGCCAGCGTGCGGGCCTTGCTCGGCGTTACCAGCGGCTTGATGTTGGGCACGCGGTGCTGGAAGGTGCTGGAGGGGTCGACGAGGTCCTGAAGATTTCGCGACCTGGATCCGTCATCTTTGATCAGCAGGATCAAATGTGAGTAGTCAATGTTGGCTGCGGATGCCGCCAGCGCTGATGAAGCCGTGGTCAAAAGGCCAATAGCCAGAAACTTGCTGATGGATTTCATCGAGGCACCCGTGCAGTCACCGTTGCTTTGCTCAGCTAAGGCCGGAAACACGGGGCCGGGTACTGTTAGAAATAACAGTACCGACCAACGGTCAAGGGCATCGGTGAAGGCTGCGCCAGTGCGATTCAGGCGCGGATGTAGGTGCCGGTGCCCTTGAGAATGTTCTGCAGGGTCTGTTCCACTTCTGCCATCTCCGCTGCGGCGGTGGCGTGGGTTATCTCCAATTGGTCCTTGCCGCCCAGTGCATCGGCATCGCCCGCCGCCAGCTCTACCCGCAATGTCGTATCGCTGAGGGTGACTTTCAGCCCATCCAGGGTCGACGGCTCGTAGTCCCAGGTCAGTTCCACTTCGTCTTCGTCGGGGTAGCGGGTGAGCATGAACATCTCGCCGTTCCTGCCGTGGCAGCAGAGCATGGCCATGTTGTCTTCTTCGTCGTCGCACGGGGTGGCCATCAGGGCGTCGGTTTTCAGTTGCAGCATGGGGAATCCTGTCTGGGGTAGGGCGTTGCGTAGGCAATTGTGCCATTGCGGCGAATTTTGTGCTGCTTCCTGTGTCAGACCCAGTGCATGACCTGTCGGGCTCTACCAGTCATTTTCGGTACTCGGTGGCGGAAAAATAGCCGGTTTTTCTACCGGAAATTCCGGGTTGCCCAAGTCGCAACCCCAAGCCTGCGTACCGATGACCGAATATGTCGCAGCACCGCAAGCACCCGGCTTCCCACACTCGTTAAGCTGCGCAACGGATGTGCACGTGCCAGGCGCCTGACCTGCCCGTCGTACCGTCACCCGGCAAGGTGCGCATCTTATGGAAGTTGTATGTGACCTCATTGTCTTGTCCAGCTTCACCCACCTGTCACCCTGATTCGTTTATGGTGCTTAACTCGTTACCTGCGAACAGAGCTGACGGTCTCCCCACCAGGGGATAACACGCGACGCTTCCATCAATAACAAGCCCAAGCGGAGTACCACAGATGGCGTTCTTCACCGCAGCCAGCAAGGCCGACTTCCAGCATCAACTGCAAGCGGCACTGGCGCAGCACATCAGTGAACAGGCACTGCCACAAGTGGCGCTGTTCGCTGAACAATTCTTCGGCATCATTTCCCTGGACGAACTGACCCAGCGTCGCCTTTCCGACCTGGCCGGTTGCACCCTGTCTGCCTGGCGCCTGCTTGAGCGCTTTGATCACACCCAACCGCAAGTGCGGGTCTACAACCCCGATTACGAACGTCATGGCTGGCAATCGACCCACACCGCGGTCGAAGTGCTGCACCATGACCTGCCATTCCTGGTGGACTCGGTACGCACCGAGCTGAACCGCCGTGGCTACAGCATCCACACCCTGCAGACCACCGTGCTCAGCGTGCGCCGTGGCACCAAGGGCGAGTTGCTGGAAATCCTGCCCAAGGGCACCCAGGGCGAAGGCATCGAGCAAGAATCGCTGATGTACCTGGAAATCGACCGCTGCGCCAACGCCGCCGAACTCAACGTGCTGAGCAAAGAGCTTGAGCAGGTACTGGGCGAAGTGCGCGTGGCCGTGGCCGATTTCGAACCGATGAAGGCCAAGGTCCAGGAGCTGCTCGACGGTATCGACGCCAGCCCGTTCGGCATCGATGGCGAAGAAAAAGCCGAGATCAAGAACTTCCTGGAATGGCTGGTGGGCAACCACTTCACCTTCCTCGGCTATGAAGAGTTCGTGGTACGTGACGAGGCGGACGGCGGTCATATCGAATATGACGCCAACTCGTTCCTCGGTCTGACCAAGCTGCTGCGCGCCGGCCTCACCGCCGACGACCTGCGCATCGAAGACTACGCCGTGTCGTACCTGCGCGAGCCGACCGTGCTGTCGTTCGCCAAGGCCGCGCACCCGAGCCGTGTACACCGCCCGGCTTACCCGGACTACGTGTCGATCCGCCAGATCGATGCCGACGGCAAGGTGATCAAGGAGTGCCGCTTCATGGGCCTCTACACCTCGTCGGTGTACGGCGAAAGCGTACGCGTCATCCCGTATATCCGCCGCAAGGTCGCGGAAATCGAGCGTCGCTCGGGCTTCCAGGCCAAGGCGCACCTGGGCAAGGAGCTTGCTCAAGTCGTTGAAGTGCTGCCCCGTGACGACCTGTTCCAGACCCCGGTCGACGAGCTGTTCAGCACCGTGATGTCGATCGTGCAGATCCAGGAACGCAACAAGATCCGCGTGTTCCTGCGCAAAGACCCGTACGGTCGTTTCTGCTACTGCCTGGCCTACGTGCCGCGCGACATCTACTCCACCGAAGTGCGCCAGAAGATCCAGCAAGTGCTGATGGATCGCCTGAAAGCCTCGGACTGCGAGTTCTGGACCTTCTTCTCCGAATCCGTGCTGGCGCGCGTGCAGCTGATTCTGCGGGTCGACCCGAAGAACCGCCTGGACATCGACCCGTTGCAACTGGAAAAAGAAGTGGTGCAGGCCTGCCGCAGCTGGCAGGACGACTACTCCAGCCTCGTTGTGGAAAGCTTCGGCGAAGCCCACGGCACCAACGTGCTGGCGGATTTCCCGAAAGGCTTCCCGGCCGGCTACCGCGAGCGTTTCGCTGCGCATTCGGCTGTGGTCGACATGCAGCACCTGCTCAGCCTCACCGAAGCCAACCCGCTGGTGATGAGCTTCTATCAGCCGCTGGGCCAGGTGTCCGGCCAGCGCGAGCTGCATTGCAAGCTGTATCACGCCGATACCCCGCTGGCGCTGTCCGACGTATTGCCGATCCTGGAAAACCTCGGCCTGCGCGTGCTGGGTGAGTTCCCGTACCGCCTGCGTCATGCCAACGGCCGCGAGTTCTGGATCCACGATTTTGCGTTCATCGCCGCCGAAGGCGTGAACCTGGACATCCAGCAGCTCAACGACACCCTGCAGGACGCGTTCGTGCACATCGTGCATGGCGATGCCGAGAACGATGCGTTCAACCGCCTGGTACTCACCGCCGGCCTGCCATGGCGCGACGTCGCGCTGCTGCGTGCCTACGCCCGTTACCTGAAGCAGATCCGCCTGGGCTTCGACCTCGGCTACATCGCCAGCACCCTGAACAACCACACCGACATCGCCCGCGAGTTGACCCGGTTGTTCAAGACCCGCTTCTACCTGGCGCGCAAGCTCACCGCCGATGACCTGGAAGACAAGCAGCAGCGCCTGGAACAAGCGATCCTCACCGCCCTGGACGACGTCCAGGTGCTCAACGAAGACCGCATCCTGCGTCGCTACCTGGACCTGATCAAGGCCACCCTGCGCACCAACTTCTACCAGACCGACGCCAACGGCCAGAACAAGTCGTACTTCAGCTTCAAGTTCGACCCGCGCGCGATCCCTGAGCTGCCCAAGCCGGTGCCGAAGTTTGAAATCTTCGTCTACTCGCCCCGCGTCGAAGGCGTGCACCTGCGCTTTGGCAACGTGGCCCGTGGCGGCCTGCGCTGGTCCGACCGTGAAGAAGACTTCCGTACCGAAGTGCTTGGCCTGGTCAAAGCCCAGCAAGTGAAGAACTCGGTGATCGTGCCGGTGGGCGCCAAGGGCGGCTTCCTGCCGCGTCGCCTGCCACTGGGCGGCAGCCGTGACGAGATCGCGGCCGAGGGCATCGCCTGCTACCGCATCTTCATTTCCGGCCTGTTGGACATCACCGACAACCTCAAGGATGGCGCCCTGGTGCCGCCGGCCAACGTCGTGCGCCATGACGACGATGACCCGTACCTGGTGGTAGCCGCGGACAAGGGCACCGCGACCTTCTCCGACATCGCCAACGGCATCGCCATCGACTACGGCTTCTGGCTGGGCGATGCGTTCGCCTCCGGTGGTTCCGCCGGTTACGACCACAAGAAAATGGGCATCACCGCCAAGGGCGCGTGGGTCGGTGTGCAGCGTCACTTCCGTGAGCGCGGCATCAATGTGCAGGAAGACAGCATCACCGTGGTGGGCGTCGGCGATATGGCCGGTGACGTGTTCGGTAACGGCCTGTTGATGTCCGACAAGCTGCAACTGGTCGCGGCCTTCAACCACCTGCATATCTTCATCGACCCGAACCCGAACCCGGCCACCAGCTTCGTCGAGCGCCAGCGCATGTTCGAGCTGCCGCGTTCGGCCTGGACCGACTACGACACCAGCATCATGTCCGAAGGCGGCGGTATCTTCTCGCGCAGCGCGAAGAGCATTGCTATCTCGCCACAGATGAAGGAACGCTTCGACATTTCGGCCGACAAGCTGACCCCGACCGAACTGCTGAACGCCTTGCTCAAGGCGCCGGTGGACCTGTTGTGGAACGGCGGTATCGGTACCTACGTCAAGGCCAGCACCGAAAGCCACGCCGATGTAGGCGACAAGGCCAACGACGCGCTGCGCGTCAACGGCAACGAGCTGCGCTGCAAGGTGGTGGGCGAGGGCGGTAACCTCGGCATGACCCAGCTGGGCCGTGTGGAGTTCGGCCTCAATGGCGGCGGCTCCAACACCGACTTCATCGACAATGCCGGTGGTGTGGACTGCTCCGACCACGAAGTGAACATCAAGATCCTGCTCAACGAAGTGGTGCAGGCCGGCGACATGACCGACAAGCAACGCAACCAGTTGCTGGCGAGCATGACCGACGAAGTCGGCAGCCTGGTGTTGGGCAACAACTACAAGCAGACCCAGGCCCTGTCCCTGGCTGCGCGCCGTGCCTACGAGCGTGCCGCCGAGTACAAGCGCCTGATGAGCGACCTGGAAAGCCGTGGCAAGCTGGACCGCGCCATCGAGTACCTGCCGACCGAAGAGCAGCTCACCGAGCGCGCTTCTACCGGCAAGGGCCTGACCCGTCCGGAACTGTCGGTGCTGATCTCCTACAGCAAGATCGACCTCAAGGAAGCGCTGCTCAAGTCGCTGGTCCCGGATGACGACTACCTGACCCGCGACATGGAAACCGCGTTCCCACCGAGCCTGGTGGCCAAGTTCGGCGAAGCCATGCGTCGCCACCGTCTGAAGCGCGAGATCGTCAGCACCCAGATCGCCAACGACCTGGTCAACCACATGGGCATCACCTTTGTGCAGCGACTCAAGGAGTCGACCGGCATGAGCCCGGCGAACGTGGCCGGTGCCTACGTGATCGTGCGCGACATCTTCCACCTCCCGCACTGGTTCCGCCAGATCGAAGCCCTGGACCACCAGGTCTCCGCTGACGTGCAATTGCAGTTGATGGATGAGCTGATGCGCTTGGGCCGTCGTGCCACGCGCTGGTTCCTGCGCAGCCGTCGCAACGAGCAGGACGCCGGCCGTGACACCGCGCACTTCGGTCCGCACCTGGCCGCGTTGGGCCTCAAGCTCGACGAACTGCTGGAAGGTCCGACCCGCGAAGGCTGGCAGACCCGCTACCAGGCCTACACCGAAGCCGGCGTGCCGGAGTTGCTGGCGCGCATGGTTGCAGGCACGACCCACCTGTACACCTTGCTGCCGATCATCGAAGCCGCTGATGTGACCGGGCATGACGCCGCCGAAGTGGCCAAGGCCTACTTCGCCGTCGGCAGCGCCCTGGACCTGCCGTGGTACCTGCAGCAGATCAGCGATCTGCCCGTGGCCAACAACTGGCAGGCCCAGGCCCGCGAAGCGTTCCGCGACGATGTGGACTGGCAGCAGCGGGCGATCACCATTTCCGTCCTGCAAATGGCCGACGCGCCACAGGACATGGAAGCCCGCGTGGCCCTGTGGCTTGAGCAGCACAAGGACATGGCTGATCGTTGGGTCGCAATGATGGTGGAAATCCGTGCTGCGGTCGGCACGGACTACGCCATGTACGCGGTGGCCAACCGTGAACTGCTGGACCTGGCGTTGAGTGGTCAGTCGGTGCTGCAACCGGCTTGATGCCTGGGTGAAACCAATGTGGGAGGGGCTTGCCCCCGATAGCGGTGGGTCAGTCATGTATGTGTTGACTGACACTCTGCTATCGGGGGCAAGTCGAATCGTCGCACCGCCCCTCCCACATTTGGATCTTTATTTATCTGGTGGTCAGTGGTGTTTGAGTAATTTGCTTTCCAGGTGATCCAGGTGCCGGGTCATCAAGCCCACCGCAGCAGTCACATCCCGCTGCTCAATCGCATCCACAATCGCCACATGCTCCTGCCACGCGCAATACGTGCAGGCTTTCGCTTCGTACTGGGCAATGATCAGCGACGTCAATGGCACCAGGCTGTTGAGAAACTGCGCCAACGGCGCGTTGCCCGCCATCTGCGCCAATTGCAGGTGAAACTCCCCTGACAACCGAATCGCCGGCCCACGCTGGTTGCGTTCCATACCGTCGCGTTCCCGTGCTATCAGCTCGCGCAGCTGGCGTATCTGCGTGGGCGTGGCCTGGGCGCAGGCCAATTGCACCACCGTGATTTCGGTCATGCGCCGCGCTTCGAGGATCTGCCGCGTCTGCTGGGCATCCGGCGCTGCGACCTGGGCGCGCTGGTTGGGGCGCAGGATGACCACTTGCTGGTGGGACAGCTTGGCCAGTACCCGGCGAATCACGCTGCGGCTGACGCCAAAGGTTTCGCCCAGGCCTTCTTCGGTAAAGCGGCTGGACGGGGCGATGCGCTGTTCGAGGATGGCGTCGAACAACCGTGGGTAGATGTCGTCCACCGAAGGCTTTTTACCGGCCACCAGGCGCAGGGCAGGAATGATCGGATCGCGTTGCAGGGCGTGGGCGGTCATGGCCTGTCTCCAAAAAATCAGTTGCCGAGATGGTCGTCCGGAATGTTCAAGTGAATGCCCATGCGCAGGCCTTCCTGGAGGATGTGCCGACGCATCTCGGCACTGGCCAGGGCGCTGTTCTTGTTGCGGATGGCGCGTACCACTGCTTCATTTTCCTGCAGGCGTTCCGCCAGGTGCTCGGGGGAATTGCGCAGTACCTGGGCGCTTTGCTTGAGGGCGGTGCTGGTTTGCTGCACCACGTTCTGGAAGATCGGGTTGGCGGTGAGCGCGAACAGTTCCTCATGAAAGTCGAGGTAAGCGTTCATGCCGGCTTCGGCGTCACCGGCATCCAGGGCTTCGCGCATGTCCATCAGGGTCAGGCGCAATTGGCCGACTTCCTTGCTGCTGATGGACTGGGCCACCAGGCCGACGATAAAGGGTTCGAGGGTGTAGCGCAGTTGCAGGATGTCTTCGAGGCTGGCATCGGCCACGGCGTCGCTCGATTGTGGTTCGCTGACGCTGGTTTCCAGCACGACCACACCTTTGCCGGGCATGGAGCGCACCAGGCCGAGGGTTTCGAGCACGATCACCGCTTCGCGCAGGCTGGGGCGGCTGATACCCAGCTGTTCGGCCAGTTCGCGCTGGCCCGGGAGCATTTCGCCCCGGCGCCACTGACCCTGCTTGAGTGCGGCGCGGAGTTTTTCTACGACTGAATTGACGACGGTTGAGGTGCTGATCACGTCGATGGTTCCTTGATGGGGCGAATCCAGTGTGGGAGGGGGCTTGCCCCCGATAGCGGTGGATCAGTTACAGATAGATCAACTGACCGTCCTCATCGGGGGCAAGCCCCCTCCCACATTAGCCAGTGTTGCCCATGAGACAGCATTAGAATTCCTGGTGGACCGGCACTACCGGCTTCCTGGCCTGGAAGGCATAGCCTTGCTGGCCGTCGAGCACCTTGTTGGCGCGTTGGATATCGATGTCTTTTTCCCAGCGGGCGATGGCCACGGTGGCGACGCAGTTGCCGATCAGGTTGGTCAAGGCGCGACCGATACCCATGAACCAGTCCACCGCCAACACCAGCACCAGGCCGACCACCGGAATCGCCGGGATCGCCGTGAGCGTCGCCGCCAGGATCACCAGGGCCGAGCCGGGAATCCCGTGGGCGCCCTTGGAGGTGATCAGCGACACCAGCAGGATGGTCAGCAGATCGGTCATTGACAGCGGCGTGCCGGTGGCATTGGCGATAAACACGATGGCCAGGGTCAGGTAGATCGAGAAACCGTCGAGGTTGAACGAGTACCCGGTGGGAATCACTAGGCCCACGGTGGAGCTGCCGATGCCCAGGTGTTCGAGTTTGCGCATGACCTGCGGCAGCACCGCGTCGGAGGAAGCGGTGCCCATCACGATCAGCAGTTCTTCACGCAGGTACTTGAGCAGCGGCAGCATGCGCAGGCCCGACAGGCGCATCACCACGCCGAGGATCAGCGCGACGAAGGCAAGGCAGGTCAGGTAGAACAGGCCCACCAGGCTGCCCAGGTGTTGCAGGGAGTCCAGCCCGTAGGTGCTGGTGGTGAAGGCGATCGCACCAAACACGCCGATGGGCGCCAGGCGCACGATCATGCCCATGATGCGGAAAATCACATGGCTCAGTTCATTGATCAGCCGAGTGATACCGGAGGCCGCTTCGCCCACCAGGTTCAACGCGCTGCCGAACAGCACCGAAAACAGCAGCACTTGCAGGACATTGTTGTCGGCAAAGGCGCCGATCACCGAGTTGGGGATCAGGTCCATCAGGAACTGGCTGGTGCCCTTGATGTGCTGGCCCTTGTCGGCCAGTTCATTGAGACCGGCGGAGGAGAGCTGTTCCAGATGGATATTGGCGCCGGTGCCGATCCCGGTGCTGAAGGCCATGACCAGGCCGATCACCAGGGCGATGGTGGTGAGCACTTCAAAGTAGATCACCGACTTGAGGCCGATGCGCCCGACCTTCTTCAAGTCGCCGGCCCCGGAAATACCACTGACCACCACGCAGAACACGATCAGGCCGATCAGCATCTTGATCAGCTTGATAAAGCCGTCACCCAGGGGTTTGAGTTGCGAGGAGAATTCGGGAAGGGCCAGGCCGCACACGATGCCGAGCATCAGGCCAATCACGACTTGCAGGAAAATCGAACGCGAGCACCATCTGAGCATGGGAGGGATCTCTATTCGGTGCCCCGGTGGTTCCAGGGCTTAATTGTTGTGGTCATACCGGTAAGTCCAGTGCGTCGCCAGTCTAGGCCAGGTATTTTTGAAATCACAAGTAAAAATTCGGCGGTTGGCAGGTCCCGGTCTGACCAGTTGGTCGCGAAGGTTGATGCTTGAGCGGTTGGCGGGGCGCAAATTTTTTCGCTTATCATCCGCCGCCTGGCACATGAGGTGATGGATGGACAAATCAGGACTGACCACCGACGAAGCAGGGCTGACCCACTGCACCTGGCGTACGACCGCACCGGAATACCCCCGTTATCACGACCACGAGTGGGGCGTACCGGTGGCGGATGATGTTCAGCTGTACGAGAAGATCTGCCTGGAAGGCTTCCAGGCCGGCATGGCCTGGATCACCATCCTGCGCAAGCGCGAGCCGTTCAGGGCGGCATTCGACGGTTTTGATTTTCGCCGGGTGGCGCAGTACGGCGAGGCAGATATCGCGCGGTTGATGCAGGATCCGGGCATCGTGCGTAATCGGGCGAAGATCGTTTCCACCATCAACAACGCCCGCCGGGCGTGCGAGCTGGTGGCTGAAACCGGCTCGCTGGCGCAGTGGTTATGGGCGTTCGAACCCGGCCCTGAAGAGCGCCCGGCAGTGGTGGACCTGGCTTACTGGACGGGCAATCCCATCTCGCCGGCCTCGGTGCGCCTGTCCAAGGCCTTGAAGAAACGCGGCTGGACGTTCGTCGGGCCGACCACGATGTATGCGCTGATGCAAGCGATGGGGATGGTCAATGATCACCTTGATGGGTGCGTGTGCCGCCCAAAGATCGAAGAACTGCGTCGCCAGTTCAAGCGCCCGTGAGCCGCTGACGGTGGGAGGGGGCTTCACCCATGCTGCTGATTGGTGATGAGGCCAATCCCATCAATGGTCGAACGCAAGCCGGCTCGCCAGGTTTGCCGAGGCCAGCTCGATAAAGCCTTGCAGGGCCGGCAGCCCGAAGTGTGCGTTGAGCGGTTCGGCACCGGCCCAGCAGCCATTGACGGTCCAGAGGTCGGGGTCCACCGGGCTGCGCTGTACGGCGTAATCGAGGCAGCCTGGGGTGGCGCGCACGAGCTCGGCGATCTGCCGCAGGCGCTCGCCCAGTTCCCTGGAGCGCCCGGCAGCCGCGCGGACATGAACAGTGTTGAAGGCACGGTCGGGCATGGCGATGGTCTCCGAGGTCGGGTGTCAGCGCACAGGCTAGAGCCTCGACGCGCCAGGACCAATGACCAATCCCTCGGAAAACCCCCTAGCCAATCTGCTGGAGAATATCGCACACCTTGTCCAGCGCCGGGTCGATGTCGAGGGTCTCGATGGCCCCAAACCCGATGATCAGGCCTGGGCGCACCGGCGTGTCGTGGAAGAACACGTCCAGCGGGTACAGGCCGACTTCCACCTGGCGTGCCAATTCCATCAGCAACGGGATATTCACCGGTACTTTGCACAACGCCGCCATATGGAACCCGGCGACGGTGGGCACCGCTTCGAACCATGGTGACAGGTCGCCCGCCAGGCGCTGCAAAATGCGCTCGCGGCGCCCGGCGTACACGGTGTGGCAGCGGCGAATATGCTTGAGCAAATAACCTTCGCTGATGAACTTGGCCAGTGCCCATTGCGGCAACGTGGAGCTGTGCTGGTCGGTCAATTGCTTGGCCTTGAGCACCGCGCCGTAGATCGCCGGCGGCAGCACCGCATAGCCCAGGCGCAGTTCGGGCAACAGGGTCTTGGAGAACGTCCCGACGTAGGTGACCACGCCACGGCTGTCCATGCTTTGCAGTGAGTCGGTGGGCCGGCCTTCGTAGCGGAACTCGCTGTCGTAGTCGTCCTCTATGATGATCGCACCCAGCTCGAAGGCCCGCGCCAGCAGCGCTTCCCGACGTGACAGGCTCATGGGCATGCCGAGGGGGAACTGGTGGGAGGGCGTGACGTAGATCAGCCGTGCGCCATCGGGGATCCGGTCGACCTGGATGCCTTGCTCATCGACGGGAACACCGATGACCCGCGCGCCCATCGCCATGAATAACTGGCGCGCAGGGCTGTAGCCGGGGTCTTCCATGGCGACGATGCTGCCCGGTTCCAGCACCACGCGGGCGATGAGGTCCAGGGCCTGCTGCGCGCCGTTGGTGACGACGATGTCGCTGTCGCGGCATTGGACCCCACGGGAAAACGCGATATGCCCGGCGATCGCGCTGCGCAGGGCCGGCAACCCTTCCGGCTGGCTGTAGAACCCGCTGTCCCGGGCGATGCGCCGCAACGCGTCCTGGGTGCAGCGCCGCCATTCATCCTGGGGGAACTGGTTGCGGCTGGTGGCGCCGCCGATAAATTCGTAGCGCAACGTGCTGTCGCGAGTGGGGTGGCGCATGGGCGAGGGCAGTGACTGCCACTTCGCCAGGTTGGCGGCGCAGGCCAGGTCGGTAGCAGTTTGCAGGCGCCCGGTCTGCGGCGTACGGGCGTTGACGAAGGTGCCGCGGCCGGTCTTGCCGACCAGCAGGCCTTCGTAGGTCAGGGTCGCGTAGGTGTCGGATACGGTCTTGCGGGATACCCCCAGTTGTTCGGCCAGCAAGCGGCTGGGCGGCAGTTGCGCACCGGCGGCCAGGCGCCCGGAGCCAATGGCCTCGCGCAACTGCTGGTACAGCTGTTCGGCCAGATCCTTGCGGCCATTGATGACGACGTGCAGTTCCATGTTTTATCCCGGGGTCTTCGCTCTGCGCCAAGGTTACTCGCTCGCGAGGTGCGCTCAAAATGGTCCCTGGGTAAACCGTCGGATTGGCTATAGGGCTGACACCGTGAGAGTTCTAGGCTGAACGGTCATTGCCCCGAGAGCTGCCCATGGAATCCCGTCTGGACTACTACACCGCGTCACCGCAAGCGCTCAAGGGCATGTTGCTGCTGGAGGCGAACACCTTTGGCCTGTCCATCGAGCGGCCGCTGCTGGAACTCATCAAGATCCGCGTTTCGCAGCTCAACCACTGCGGCTTTTGCACCGATATGCATTCGATGGCGGCGCGTCAGCGCGGCGAAACGGAGCGACGCTTGTTCGCGCTATGCGTATGGCGTGACTCGCCGTTCTTTACGCCGCGGGAGAAGGCGGCATTGGCCTGGTGCGAATCGGTGGCGATGCTGCCGACTTCCAGTGTTTCGGACGAACTTTTCAGCGCCGTGCGCGAGGAATTCAGCGAACAGGAACTGGTGGACCTGACCATGGCGGTCTCCAGCATCAGTGGCTGGAACCGCCTGGCGGTGAGTTTTCGCCAGCAACCGCCGAATGCTTGAGCGGGATATTCACCCGCGCTCTACCTATGCACCCCAGGTTCATCCCTCAACACTTCAGTATCGACGCAGTGCGCACACAGGGTGTTCGCGTTGATAACGACGAAGCGTGCTTCGTCAGTGACTGGAGTGCCGTAATGGAAGAGTTGCAGGACGACGGCGCGTCGGTCTTACCGCTGCGTCAACAGACCTTGATGGATCTGGATACCGCATGGGGCCCGATGGGTATCGGTGAGACTTCGGTTGGCCGCGTGGCCCTGGATAGCATGGGCGCGCGCCTGGAGGGCGCGGAACTTGATGTGGAGCGGTATCGCGTCAAGGAAGCTGATCAGGCATTGATCGATCAGATCACGTTTTCTGCCGTGCACCTTAAAGCGTATATGACGTCCGCCAGCGGTGAAAGCTGTGACCAGGCCACTGCCGCACTGTTTGAACTGGCGTCATTGCGTTCGGAGTGGGCGCCCGGCATGTTGAGCCCGCCGGATGCTTCGGACGAGGCGATTGTCAAACTCGATCGATTGCTGCGGCGGGTACAGAGCGTCAACCTCAACGACGTGAGTGCCATGGAAAGCCTGCCCGGCTGGGCCGATAAGCTCAGGAGCGGGAGTGCGCAAACCTTGGGAGTCGGGCTGCAGCTCTACGGTTTTTACAGTGCCATTCGAGGCATAGGCGAAGCGCTCAGAACGGGGGATACGGGCGAGCTGTTGTTCGAGGGCGGCGCCTTTTCCGCAGAAGTGGCGTCCCTCGGTGTGGAGTTGGCGTTGGAGCGTATCGGCCAGAAAATGATGAGCGCCGGCCATACGGTTTATCGCGGGTTCTGCGCATCACGCGCGGGGTTGCTGTTGCGCCGTGGTGCCGGATTGATCGCCTCGGTATTGACCGTGCCTTTTGATATTGCCCAGGCGCTCATTGCGCTTTCAAACGCGCTGAAAGCAAAAGGCAAACAGGCGCAGGATCTCTACGTCGAGGCCGGTTTCAGTCTCGTCAGCGCAACCCTCAGTCTTGCACTGGGCGTCTCGGCGTTGGCGGGCTTCGGCGCGGCCGGGCCCGTAGGCCTTATCGCCGCAGCGGTGCTGATTGTCGGCGCGCGGATTTATGCCGCGTGTCGAGTGGTGGATGAGATCGATGATTACATCGAGCTGAGCACCCTCGAGCGCCTGCGCACTGGCTGGTTCGCGTTTGCGGGCGTGGAGTTGGATGACAGCGTACTCGATCGCTACAAGACCAGCCGCGCGCGCACTGCCTACGCAGAAAGCCTCAAGGCCCAAGCCCGGGCATTGCTTGGCGCAGAGATGAAGAACAGTGTGCAGGCCATCGTCAATGGCAGGTTCGAGGTCCGCCTGCAGACGATACGGCACTGGAAACATCAATGGGATGAGCAGGCGGGTGAGGCGCCTCACACGCTGGTGCGTGAACCGGTCATCCATGAGGTGGATGACTACTTCGACGCGAGCAAGGAGGGGGCCGTCGATTTATTGCCCGAAGCCACCTGGGGGGCGAAGGGACCCGAAAAAGGTGTGCTCTGGCTGCTGGGTGGCGGGGATGACTCGGTGTTGGGCGTGCCGAATCGCCCGAACCACTTTCGCTATGGCGGTGGTCGCAAGCACCTGGTGGGCGGCAGCCAGGACGACGAATTCATGTTCGAGGTACCGCCGGATACTTTTTCTGGTGCAGAAGGGCGGGTGCCGATCTCGGTGTTGGTGGGCGGTACCGGGGCTGACACCCTGAGCTTTCTCGGCGAGACGCCGGGGCCGCGTGCGGCAGGCTTCAATGTCAATCTGGGGGCGGGCAGCGTGACGTTGATGACCGACAATGGCCGCGACGGTCTCAAGTGCATGGGGTTGTGGAGTATTGAAAATGTTGCGTCCCTTGCCGGCGCTTCCAGCGTGATTACCGGCAGTAACGAGGCCAACCGTATTGTCCTGAAGGGGGAGTACGACCAGGCCCACGCAATGGCCGGAGACGACCAGTTGTTGATACAGCGTGGCAGCGCCAGGGTGAATGGCGGGCCAGGTGCCGATTACTTCGAGATTCTTGAGAGCGCCAAGGACGTGGTTATCGAGGAGGACGGCCAGCAGCGCAGCCTCATCATGCTCAACTGGCCCTTCAGCCGGATTCAACGCTGGTGGATCTCGGGCAACGCTCTGAAGGTGGCGTCCACCCTGGGGCTGGACGGTGAACTGCCGGGCCCTTGTGTCGAGATCGAAAATGTCTACACGCTACGCGAGGGTAAACGGCACCTGGCCAACGCGCTTTTCAGCTTTCTGACCCAGGACGGCTATCGAATAGCGCCCTTGCTGCCTGAAACGTTGGACCCGACCGGGGAGCCGCAGGTGAGCATGGAAGTGCTGGCGCCTCCCGGCCCCAGGATCTCCCCGATTATTCTGGGGCCCGGTCAGTCGGTTGCCTTGGCGGCAGGCACGTCCAGTTACTTTGTCAGCCGCGGCCACGGGATGACGGTCATTGATGCACATGCAAGCCAGGAGCAGGGCCGATGCTGTGTGTATGTGGACTATGACAGCCAGGAATTGGCAGGGGTGTATACGACCTATCATGTGGTCACGCGACGCCGGAGCCACTTCGACTACCTGGATTACACGGGCGCGAAGATAAAGTTTGAGTGGGCTGATGGCCGCACGCTGTATCTCGACGAATACGCAGCGCAACCCTCAGCGACGTGGACGAGCGTGGGCGGTTCATTGCAGGCGTCAGCCTTGAAGTTGAAGGCTGAATTTGTCGTGGTGATGCGTGACGGTGTTTCGTACCGGCTATTACCGCCGGTGCAGTCTTACGTCAGTGATTTCGCCAGCCCGGGTTACAAAATCAAGGACGCAATGGCTTCGCTGAACCTGAGGTACGGGCACTACCCGTTCTTGAGGCCGCGCAGGCCTAAAAGCCTGAATCTGACCGCTCACTCACAACGGGTGCACCTGGGCGCGGCCCCTCACCTGGCAACCTGTGTGTTATGCGGACGGGGCGGGGTGTACGAAATCTATCTGACGTCCTGGGCGATCGTTGAGCTGTCAACACCGCAGGCGCTGAATAAAGAGTCCGATGCATCGACCTGGGACTTCTTTTGTACAGCGCTGGCGGAAGATATCCGGCTCGACAGCATTGTTGTCAGCCCCGGTCACATCAAGGTGGGCAGCGTGTCGATTCGGGTCCCCCGGTATGACGACCCCGACGTGCCCTTGGAAAACATCCGGATTCATTCAAAGGACGGCGGGCGTTTCGACGTCAGGCTGGACCTTGGCAAGGTGTATCTCGCCAGGGTCGCTGCCTCGGGCAATAGTTCGATTGCGCAACTGTTGAAGTCCTTGCGTCACCACCGGCAAAGAGCCGCCGTGTTTACGCCAACCATCAACGTGACCGGCATCGGCATGGCCGATGGGACAACGGGCACCGTTTACTACGACGTCATGGCGGATTGCTGGAGGCTGGAGGCTGACAGGCATCGGCGGCTATCCAGTGAGGAGCTGGCTGTTTCAACCTGAACCCATCAGCAGCCGAGGTGGTTCTGACGGGTGGCTGAACAACATAGTCCAAGGACATTCTATGAAGCAATTTACTTCCCCTTCCGTGCCACCGGTTACAGGGCGTCCGGTCGATCGCCCCAGCGGCGCAGCACCCAGTGCGCGTACCGCGTTTCCTGTGGTTGATTTTGCCGGCGGGCCCCTGCCGCCTGAAGCGATACCCGTGCGCAACACGCCATCCGCAGCGGTTCCGAGCGCGACTTATCAGCGCATGACTGATCTGCCCACGCCCCCCGCCGTCACCCGAGACGCCATTTTCGCCGCCCTGGGTGACCCCATACCGGCGCCTGATCCCGCTACGGGGTTGCGTGAATATGATTCGCGCACTTACCTGAACCTGGACGACGGCACCACCGTCCTGGCGGTGCGCGATCCGCAGACCGGGGAATGGCGTGAAAGACTGCCGGATTCGCGTTTGCCACAAGGCCCGGCACTGCACCGGGTGCCGCAGACGAACACCTGGCGCAGTCACTCTGCGGCCAGTTCGTCCTCGTCTTCCCCGAGCCTGAGTCATAGCTCATCGGCGTCGTCACTGAGCCACAGTGCTTCGTCTTCCTCGCTGACCGCCCCACTGAGCAGTGTGAGCTTGTCGGCGACCCAGCGTATTGATCCGGTATGGGACCTGGGGCTTTACACGTTGCCGGTGAGTCCGGCCCCCACCAACACCCTGGCGTTCCCGGGCAAGAGAGCCTTCATGATCGGGGCTGAGCAATATTTTATGGATGCCAATTATGGCAACCCATCAGGTGCCGTGCCGAATGCGCTACCCCATCTGTTTGCTGTGGGGGCGGGAGGCAATCTGGTAAACGCCGGGCGTATCGAACCGGATGGCCTGTTCAGGTTAAACGACAACCGACATTATTTGCCGGTGGACACCGGCTTTTGCTCCGTGAGCTTCGATAGTGCAAGGCTGCGTTGGAAGGTGATGGAGGCGGGCGGGCATGGCGGGGCAGGGATTTTTATTGAAATGGGTGGCGCGCCCGATAGCTGGGTGCCGATGCTGGCTGTCGATCAACTCTCGAATCTTTTTCAAGCGGCGCGGAATATCAAAGGTTATGCCGGGCGTGTGGGGGCAGTCGATCTGCCCAATAGCAGTATCGACCAGCGGGTTTATCACTACATGCAGGGCTACTTGCGGCAAATAGTCGGGTTTTGCGAGCCGACTGTCCGCAGTGCGCCAACCGCGCAAAAAGGCCGGCTGATCGATGCCTATATCTGGCGCAATGGTTACCCGTATGACTGTCTGGCTTCCATCTGCAGCGCCTTGGAAAGCCGACGCCCATTGCCGCCGGGGATGCCGATATACGACGGGTTTCAAGGTTTGGGCACGGTCAGTTGCTCAAAAGACGGTAACTTCAATGTGGCGCGTATCAGCCGAACGATGCAACTGCACTATCCCGACAGAAGACGGTCGGTGGCCGAAGAGAAATTACTTGAGACGTGGCGGGAAAAAGACGCTGCCCGGGACAACAAGCGCAAGGGCGAAGTGAACGAAGCGATGTATGAGGCCCGGTTGACGGAAGATGGCTATACGGTACTTCCCGGCGGAACCTACGGAGGTGGGCAGAATGGCTTCGATCGTGTGTTTGAAGGCCCGGCAGGCGATATCTACATTCTGGAAGCCAAGCATGTCAGTCATACCTCCGCCGGCGAGCTTGCCAACGTCAGCCTGGGAGGGACGACAAACTCACGTCAAATGACCGACAGTTGGGTGCGGCAAGTGCTGGCGTTATCCCAGCCCGATACGCCGGCGGCCAGGCGCGTTTCCGACGCGTTGTGGCGTGGCCAGTTATTCAAGTTATTAGGCGCGACGTCCAAGGACGGCAAACTTGTCATGTTCAAGATTGACATGAGCCCCGTGGACTTCTAGCCGTGCCGGTATGCCTGGGAGCAAGCGCCCTTGCTCCCAGGCACGTGTTCAGGACAGGAAGCCGCCATCCACATTCAGCGACACACCGGTGGTGTAGCTCGACGCATCGCTGGCCAGGTACAGCACCGCACCGGCCATCTCGCTCGGGTCGGCCACGCGCTTGAGCGGGATCTGCGCCAGGGCCATTTTCAGGATCGCGTCGTTCTTCACCAGCGCCGAGGCGAACTTGGTGTCGGTCAGGCCCGGCAACAGGGCGTTGCAACGAATGCCGAACTCGGCGCATTCCTTGGCGAACACCTTGGTCATGTTGATCACGGCGGCCTTGGTCACCGAGTAGATGCCCTGGAACACGCCCGGCGAAATGCCGTTGATCGACGCCACGTTGATGATGCTGCCGCCGCCGTTCTCGCGCATCAGCTTGCCGGCTTCCACCGACATGAAGAAGTAGCCGCGAATGTTCACGTCAACGGTCTTCTGGAAGGCGCCGAGGTCGGTGTCCAGCACGTTGCAGAACTGCGGGTTGGTCGCGGCATTGTTGACCAGGATATCCAGGCGGCCGAACTGTTCGCGGATGCCGGCAAACACCTGGGTAATCTGCTCCATTTCACCGATATGGCAGGCAATCGCCGTGGCCTTGCCGCCGTCGGCGATGATCGCGTCCGCCACGTGCTGGCAGCCTTCGAGCTTGCGGCTCGAGACGATCACGTGGGCGCCTTGCTGGGCCAGCAGCTTGGCGATGGCTTCACCGATGCCACGGCTGGCGCCGGACACAAAGGCAATCTTGCCGTCGAGGTCGAACAGGTGGGTCTTGGACATTAGCGATTCCTTAGAGGGCTGATTTACCGATGACATTCAGGCTCATCTGCTCCAGCAGCTTGTTCATGTGGATGAACTGTGCAAAGCGTTTGTCCTGGGTCTGGCCGTGGAAGAAACGGTAGTAGATCTGCTGCACGATGCCGGCCAGGCGGAACAGGCCGTAGGTGTAGTAGAAGTCGAAATTGTCGATCTGGATCCCGGCGCGCTCAGCGTAGTAATCCACGAACTGGCGGCGGGTGAGCATGCCGGGGGCATTGCTCGGCTGGCGGCGCATCAGTTGCACCGGCGCCGGGTCGTCGGCTTCGATCCAGTAGGCGAGGGTGTTGCCCAGGTCCATCAGCGGGTCGCCGAGGGTGGTCAGTTCCCAATCCAGCACGCCGATGATCTGCATCGGGTTATGCGGGTCGAGGATCACGTTATCGAAGCGGTAGTCGTTATGCACGATGCTCGAGGTGGGATGGTCGGCGGGCATCTTGTCGTTGAGCCAGGCACGTACCTTTTCCCAGTTGGGGGCGTCGGGGGTCAGGGCTTTTTCGTAGCGGTCGCTCCAGCCACCGATCTGGCGTGCCACATAACCTTCAGGCTTGCCCAGGTCGGCCAGGCCGCAGGCGCGATAGTCGACCTGGTGCAGTTCGACGAACTTGTCGATAAAGCTCTTGCACAACGCCTCGGTCCGGGTGGCATCCAGGCCCAGTTCGGCGGGCAGGTCGGAACGCAGGATGATGCCGTTGACCCGTTCCATCACATAGAACTCGGCGCCGATCACCGACGCGTCGGTGCAGTGCACATAGGCCTTGGGGCAATACGGGAAACCATCCTTGAGCCGGTTGAGAATGCGGTATTCGCGGCCCATGTCGTGGGCGGACTTGGCCTTGTGGCCAAAGGGCGGGCGGCGCAGCACGAATTCCTGGCCGGGGTATTCCAGCAGGTAGGTGAGGTTGGATGCGCCACCGGGGAACTGGCTGATCGTGGGCGTGCCGCTCAGGCCAGGGATATGGGCCTTGAGGTAGGGATCGATCAGGTTGGCATCAAGTTCTTCGCCTGGGCGAATCTGGGTCGATTGGTCGTTAAGCGCCATGCTTATCCCTTCTGCTTATTCTAAAGGCGTCGGACTATTTCCTAATCTAATGCGCACCACCGCCCAGCGACAAGGTCGGGGCGGCTTAATAGGTTAGCGTGTTGAAGGGTGATCAGCCTGCCTGATCGGTCATTTTTCGGGCGCGGGCAGTACGACCGGGGTAAGCACCGGACGGCCGGCGAAGTACTCCACCAGGTTGTCAGCCACGCGCTGCACGGTGTCGTGGGCGGCTTCCGGTGACAGCCCGGCTACATGGGACGTGAGCACGGTATTGCTCAAGCGCTTGAGGGCATCCGGCACCTTGGGTTCATCGTCGAACACGTCCAGCGCCGCGCCCCCGATACGGCGTTGTTCAAGGGCGGTGACCAGGTCGGCGGTGACCAGCACGCTGCCACGGCCGATATTCACCAGGTAACCGTTCGGGCCGAGGGCGTCCAGGGCGTGGCGGTCGATCAAGTGGCGCGTGCCGGCGCCGCCGGGCGTGGCCAGGATCAGGAAATCCGAGCTGCGCGCCAGCTCCACGGCCGTGGCGCAGTAGGTGTAGTCCACATCATCGCGCGGCTGGCGGTTGTGATAGCTCACTTCCATGCCAAAGCCCAGGGCCGCGCGCTTGGCGATTTCCAGGCCCACCGCGCCGAGCCCGAGGATGCCCAATTGCTTGCCGCCCAGGGACGGGCGCATGACCTTGGGCCATTCGCTGCGGCGTACCGCTGCGTCCGTCTGGGGAATGCCGCGCACCAGCGACAACAGCAGCGCCATGGCGTGGTCGGCCACCGACGGCGCATTCACCCCGGCGCCATTGGTGACCACGATGCCGCGATTGCTCGCCGCCTGCAGGTCGACATGCTCATAACCGGCGCCGATCACGCAGATGATCTCCAGCAGTGGCAGGGCGGCGATTTCCTCGGCATACAGGCCCAACGGGCCACGGGTCAGTACGGCCTTGATCTGGCCGCCGTGGGTTTTGATCGCCTGGGCGCGCTCGCTGGGTGTGGGCGCCAGGATCACATGAAAGTCGTTGCTCTCGATGATTTGCAGGTATTCATTGATGGTTTCAACCAGAACCAGAACAGTGGTGGTCATCGGAAGGCTCTTCCTGAAGGTTTTGAGGGCATCAGTATGCGGGATTTGCAGCAGGGCGCGTTTTGCCCGGGTAGAAAAAATCTACGACTGCAGGCGCAAGCACGCTTGCTCCTACAGTCTGTACCCGTCAGAACCGGACGTCAGCGGCTTTCACACTCAGCCCGAACGCCCCCGCCAGCGTGGCATTGTGATGCGCGATGATCGCCTCGGCCTTCAGCGCCGGGGTGTCCATGCAGGTATGGGCGTCTTCAGGCACGATCACCGAGAAGCCCAGCTCTACCGCCACGCGGCAGGTAGTGTCGATGCAGTACTGGGTTTTCATCCCGACGATCACCAGTCGATTAACTTCCAGGGCCCGCAGTCGTCGGGCCAGGTCGGTACCCAGGAAGCAACTGGGGCGGGTTTTGTCGAAGAGATGGTCGTGAGTCTCGTCTACCTGCAGCCCTTGCCACAGTTGCCAATTCGGACTGCCCGCAGCTATCGGCGAGCCCGCCGGGCCGGTATGGCGGGCGACCAGGATCGGCGCGCCGGCTTCACGGGCGCGGCCGATCAACGAGTTGATGGTGCCCAGCACGCGCTCCCGTTCAAAGGGTTTGTCGGGGCCATCGTACAGGCCGGTTTGCATATCGATGATCAACAGGGCGTCAGCCATGGTATTGCTCCTTGTGAGTGCCAGTCGACGGAGCAATAAAAAGGCCCCGTCCATTGCTGGCGGGGCCTTGGGTTGAATCTGGGTGGTGTCTAGCTCGAGCACCCACGGCAACCGCACGACCCGCCTGGAGCGGTCGTGGTGGTGGTGCGGGTGAGGAGCTGCTGGAAAAAGGTCATGCCTCGATCATGCTGGGACAGGGGCGAGGCTGTCAAATGCATCAGGTGCCGAAAAAGTTGCGCCCCAGCTGGAACAGGGGCGCTGCTGCCAGCAGGAGATCACTGCGGGGGGCTAAGTCGTGCCTTTTCCTGCTCGGCCTGAGCGATGGGCATGAAATTGTAGGTGGGGAAGAATTCCGTGGTGTAGACCCCCCATGCGGTGTTTTCAATCGCCAGGTTGACTTCCGCCAGGCGCGACGCTGGCAGGCGCAACACGACGACCTGCCCGATACCCATGGTGATGTTCCAACTCAGCACTTCCACCCCGGCAGGCGGGAACACCTTGTGAAATTCCTGCTTGGCCAGTTGTTGTTTCAATTCGCTCAAGGGGCGTGATTGATCGTGTTTAAGAAATACGGTCAACATGACGGCGTTGTCCGCTGTGGCAGCAGCGTTTTCTGCAGGAAGGGCTGTTGAAGTGTGTGCAATCGCTGCACCGGGTAACAGTGTCGCGGCCAGCAGTGCGGGTATTAACCGTTTGCGCATATTCATTATCAGGTGCCTTGTTTATTATTCGGTTTTATCACTAAACATGAGTGTTTAATCAGTTCGACATGACTGTCTTTATGGGGCCGGTGTAGGGGGCGTGTACCACATAAATTCGAACGGGCGGGTTAGTGCTGACCATGTCGCGCGACACTTCGCGGGAATAAGTGAATTCGCTGCTGTCGAGTTTTTCGAGTCTTCTGACAATGGTTCTGGTCGGGCCAAGGTCAGGGACCAGGATATGGGTCTTTTTATCGCCGGTGACCAGGAAGTAACCGCCGCCGCCATCGGCGTATTTCGAGCGGCCGGTATCGGTGTAGAAGAACTCATAGCGATTGCGCTGCGGGTCCCACATCGATATGCCTACCACCCCAGGGTAGCTGGCCTTGACGTCGGTGTCCGGCTCGCCTTCGATATAAACCCTGGTGGTCAGCCATTGAGGCGAGGACGCCAGTGCGTGAACGTCAGTGGCGTAACTTTCGGACGAACAGAGTAGGCCCGTGATCAATAATCCAGCAAAAACAACAGTAGGTCTTCGCATATTGGAGTCCTTGTTATTTTAAATAAGCATGTTGTTCTTCGGTTGGAACGGGGCGATGTTAGTTGGGTTTTTGGCGATTGCTCAATGGCTATGTAGGGTTGTGTAACAATTGCAAAGGCGTCGTGGTTAAACTTTTAACTGGATACGAGAGATTTCTTTTTTTGCTGTAGGTGACTTCTCTAAAAGTATGGAGAGTCTATTGACTAGAGTCATGGATCGCTCTCGTCAATGGCGCCTGGCAGCCACTCGAGAAACCCGCGGCGGCTCCCCGAAACGACTGCCCAGGGCCGCGCTTGAGCCTCTGCACCGCATAACCGTTCCTCAGCTAAGTCTTTGCTTATTCACGAGAATCCCGGACAATCCGGCCCCTTCTATGGTCGGGGCGCTGCCTGTCAGGTTTTTCTGACTCGTCCCGGCCGTGTAAATGCGGAGATCCGACCGGATGAATGATCAGGCCAATAGCGTCGACGAACGCTATGCAACGACACCTGCAACCCTCTCAAGCTGGAGCCGCCAGGACACCACCTGGATGCTTGGCCTGTTCGGCACCGCCATTGGCGCCGGTACCTTGTTCCTGCCGATCAACGCCGGCCTGGGCGGCTTCTGGCCCTTGGTGATCCTGGCAGTGCTGGCGTTCCCGATGACGTTCTTTGCCCACCGTGGCCTGACCCGTTTCGTACTCTCCGGTCGTGCGGGTTCCGACATCACCGATGTGGTCGAAGAGCATTTCGGCGTCAAGGCCGGTGCGTTGATCACGCTGCTGTACTTCTTCGCAATCTTCCCGATCCTGCTGATCTACAGCGTGGCCCTGACCAACACGGTCAGCAGCTTCATGGAACACCAGTTGCACATCATGCCGCCGCCACGGGCGTTGCTGGCGTTTGTGCTGATCCTCGGCCTGCTGGCGGTGGTGCGTTGCGGTGAGCAGGTGATCGTCAAGGCCATGAGCCTGATGGTGTACCCGTTTATCGTCGCCTTGCTGTTCCTCGCGGTGTACCTGATCCCCCATTGGAACGGCGGCATCCTCAGCACCGCCAGTGTGGTGCCGGCGCCGTCGGCGTTGCTCAACACCTTGTGGCTGGCGATTCCGGTGATGGTGTTTTCGTTCAACCACTCGCCGATCATCTCGGCGTTTGCGGTCGACCAGAAGCGCCAGTACGGCGAACACGCCGATGAGCGCAGTTCGCAGATCCTGTCCCGCGCGCACCTGTTGATGGTGGTGATGGTGCTGTTCTTCGTGTTCAGTTGCGTGTTGACCCTGTCGCCGGCGCAACTGGCTGAAGCCAAACAGCAGAACCTGTCGATCCTGTCGTACCTGGCTAACCACTTCAACAACCCGACCATCGCGTTTGCCGCGCCGTTGATCGCGTTCGTGGCGATTGCCAAGTCGTTCCTTGGTCACTACATCGGCGCCAGCGAAGGCCTCAAGGGCCTGGTGCTCAAAAGCGGTCGCCGTCCGGCCGCCAAGACTCTCGACCGCATGACCGCCGCCTTCATGCTGGTGGTGTGCTGGATCGTTGCCACGCTGAACCCGAGCATCCTCGGCATGATCGAGACTCTGGGCGGGCCGATCATCGCGTCGATCCTGTTCCTGATGCCGATGTACGCGATCCGCAAGGTGCCGGCCATGGCCAGGTACCGTGGGCAGGCGTCCAACGTGTTTGTCACGGCAGTGGGCCTGGTGGCGATTACCGCATTGATTTACTCGCTGCTGTCCTGACCCCGGGGCTCACGCCCGCAAGCCGATTCGCGTCCACCGCGAATCGGCTTTTTTGCCTGCGCAAAAGCTGACGTGGCGCAACCGCAGTCGGGCAATGAGGGCTAAGCTTACCCACGCTTTTTGCCAGGATGGGTTGGGCCGATTGAAGACTGAAACCGATGCACCCGTTGCCGTACCGTCGAACCGCATCCAAGACCTGTTGGCCGGCTTATCCATTGCCGGTTTGCTGCTGCCTGAGGCCGTGGCCTATTCCAGTATTGCCGCGCTGCCGCCCCAGGCCGGGGTGATCGCCTTGTTTGCCGGGCTGGTGTGCTACGGCCTGTTCGGCAGCAGCCGTTTTGCGATTGTCTCGGCCACTTCGTCGTCGGCGGCCGTGCTGGCGGCGGCCACGGCGAGCCTGGCGGGTGACGACCCGGCGCTGAGGCTGTCCCTGGCCTTCGGGCTGGTGTTGCTCACCGGGGTGTTTTTCCTGTTGGCCGGGCTGTTCAAGCTCGGCGGTGTCACCTCGTTTATCGCCAAGCCGGTGTTGCGTGGCTTCGCCTTCGGCCTGGCGCTGACCATCATCCTCAAGCAATTGGCCGGTGTGGTGGGTGTGCACCTCACCGATAACAACCTGATCCGTTTTCTGCCGCAGTTGCTGGAACAGCTGCCGCGCTGGAACTGGCCTGCGGCACTGGTGGCGGGGCTGGCATTGCTGGTGCTGTGGCTGTGCGCACGCCTCCCGCGCCTGCCCGGTGGCCTGGTGGTCGTGGTGCTCGGCATCGTTGCCGGGCAGTACCTGGACCTGCAGGCCTATGGGGTGGCGCAGATTGGCATGATCGACCTGCGCCTGGAGCTGGGGCATTTGCCGGTGCTGCCGTTTGCCGACTGGCTGCGCCTGGGGGAATTGGCGTTTGCGCTGGTGATGATCCTGTACGCGGAGTCCTACGGCTCTATCAGTTCGTTCGCGCTCAAGCATGGCGACCGGGTGTCATCCAACCGTGACCTGCTGGCGCTGGGCGCGGCCAACCTGGTTTCCGGGTTGTTCCACGGCATGCCGGCCGGTGCCGGGTATTCGGCGACGTCGGCCAACGAGGCGGCCGGCGCCTATTCGCGCCTGGCGGGGATTGTCGCGGCGCTGGTGATCCTGCTGATTGTGCTGACGGTGCTGCCCTATGTCGCGCTCACGCCGGAGCCGGTGCTGGCCGCCGTCGTCATCTATGCCCTGGGGCGAGGCTTGAGCGTGCAGCCGCTCGGGCGTTATTTCCTGTGGCGGCGCGATCGCGTGCTGGTGATCTGTGCGGTAACGGCAGTGCTGGTGCTGGGTGTGCTGGATGGTTTGCTGCTCGCGGTCGCGATCAGTGTGATGTTGATGTTGCGCCAGATGTCCTCAGCCGACATCCAGGTGCTGGGGCGCCTGGGTGACAGTCATGACTTTGTCGATCGCCAGCACCATGCCGATGCCCTGGCCGTGCCGGGGGTATTGATCGTGCGGCCCAGCGAAGCGCTATTTTTTGCCAATGCCGAGCGCATCCTTGGCGCGGCCTTGCGCCTGATGCGCCAGTCGCCGGTCGAGGCGGTGGTGTTGAGCCTGGAAGAATCCCCGGACCTGGACGGCACCAGCATCGAAGCCCTGGCGGCGTTTTTTGCCCAGGTGCGCGGGGAGGGCAAGCGCCTGGTACTGGCCCGTGTGCGGCATGACGCCCGCGAGGTGTTGCAGGGGCTGCCCGAAGCGCTCGCGCCCCATGTGCTGCTCAGTGGCTTGAGCGTCGATGGCGCGGTGCAGCTGGCGCTTGAGGTGGGTAAAGCGTGACGCGTGAGGCTTGCTCCAGATAGCGGTGGGTCAGTGGCAGATGCGTCAACTGACACTCCCTCATCGGGGGCAAGCCCCTCCCACATTTGGAGCGATGTACATCAGTCGGCTCATTCTCAGGCTCAGGATCAGACGGTGGTGCAGCTGAAGGTATAAGGTCGCCTGGCGCGGTCGAAACTGTGGGAGGGGGCTTGCTCCCGATGGCGGTGGGTCAGTGGCAGATGCATCAACTGACACTCCCTCATCGGGGGCAAGCCCCCTCCCACATTTGGATCGGTGTGCATCAGTCAGCTCATTCTCAGGCTCAGGATCAGACGGTGGTGTGGTTGAGGGTATAAGGTCGCCTGGCGCGGTCGAAACTGTGGGAGGGGGCTTGCTCCCGATGGCGGTGGGTCAGTGGCAGATGCATCAACTGACACTCCCTCATCGGGGGCAAGCCCCCTCCCACATTTGGAGCGATGTACATCAGTCGGCTCATTCTCAGGCTCAGGATCAGACGGTGGCGCAGCTGAAGGTATAAGGTCATCGGGGTGTAGCCCCCTCCCACATTTGGATCGGTGTGCATCAGTCAGCTCATTCTCAGGATCAGACGGTGGTGTGGTTGAGGGTATAAGGTCGCCTGGCGCGGTCAAAACTGTGGGAGGGGGCTTGCTCCCGATGGCGGTGGGTCATTAGCAAAGGGATCAACTGAATGTGTTGGTATTCCAGGCATAAAAAAACGCCGCGTACCTTGCGATACGCGGCGTCCTTCACATCAACACACCGTTAAGCCTGGATCACCGGGATGTTGGCGCTTGCTGCGATTTTGCGGAACTCGGCGATCTGGTCGAAGTTCAGGTAGCGGTAGACGTCACTGGCCATGGTGTCCAGTTTCGCTGCGTAGCCCATGTACTCTTCGACGGTCGGCAGGCGACCCAGGGTGGACGCGACTGCCGCCAGCTCAGCCGAAGCCAGGTAGACGTTCGCGCCGTCACCCAAGCGGTTCGGGAAGTTACGGGTCGACGTCGATACCACGGTCGAGTTCGGCTCTACACGTGCCTGGTTACCCATGCACAGCGAGCAGCCCGGCATTTCCATGCGCGCGCCAGCCTTGCCGTAGATGCCGTAGTAGCCTTCTTCGGTCAACTGGTGAGCGTCCATCTTGGTCGGCGGCGACAGCCACAGACGAGTTGGCAACTGACCCTTGACCTGCTCCAGCAACTTACCGGCAGCACGGAAGTGACCGATATTGGTCATGCACGAACCGATGAACACTTCGTCGATCTTCTCGCCGGCAACACTGGACAACAGACGGGCATCGTCCGGGTCGTTCGGTGCGCAGAGGATCGGCTCGTTGATTTCGGCCAGGTCGATCTCGATGACTTCGGCGTATTCCGCGTCGGCATCGGCTTCCATCAGTTCCGGGTTGGCGACCCAGGCTTCCATCGCTTGAGCACGACGTTCCAGGGTACGGGCATCGCCGTAGCCTTCGCCGATCATCCAGCGCAGCAGGGTGATGTTGGAGTTCAGGTACTCGGTGACGGATTCTTTCGACAGCTTGATGGTGCAACCGGCAGCCGAACGTTCGGCCGAGGCGTCGGAGAGCTCGAAAGCCTGCTCCAGCGTCAGGTCGTTCAGGCCTTCGATTTCCAGGATGCGGCCGGAGAAGGCGTTTTTCTTGCCTTTCTTCTCTACGGTCAGCAGGCCAGCCTGGATCGCGTAGTAAGGAATGGCATGAACCAGGTCACGCAGGGTGATGCCAGGTTTCATCTTGCCTTTGAAGCGCACCAGGATCGATTCCGGCATGTCCAGCGGCATGACGCCAGTGGCGGCGGCGAAGGCGACCAGACCGGAACCGGCCGGGAACGAGATGCCCATCGGGAAACGGGTGTGGGAGTCACCACCGGTACCGACGGTATCCGGCAGCAGCATGCGGTTCAGCCAGCTGTGGATGATGCCGTCGCCTGGACGCAGCGATACACCGCCACGGGTCATGATGAAGTCAGGCAGGGTGTGGTGGGTGGTCACGTCGATCGGCTTCGGATAGGCCGCGGTGTGGCAGAAGGACTGCATCACCAGGTCGGTCGAGAAGCCCAGGCACGCCAGGTCTTTCAGTTCGTCACGGGTCATCGGACCGGTGGTGTCCTGGGAACCCACGGTGGTCATCTTCGGTTCGCAGTAGGTACCTGGACGAACGCCTTTGCCTTCCGGCAGGCCACACGCCTTGCCGACCATCTTCTGGGCCAGGGTGAAACCCTTGCCAGTGTCGACCGGTGCTTCAGGCAGCTTGAACAGGTCGGTAGGGCCCAGGCCCAGCTCGGCGCGCGCCTTGTCGGTCAGGCCACGGCCGATGATCAGCGGGATACGGCCGCCGGCGCGAACTTCGTCGAGCAGGACCGGGGTCTTCATTTCGAAGGTGGTCAGGACTTCGTCGGTGCCGTGTTTGCAGACTTTGCCAGCATGAGGGTACAGGTCGATCACGTCGCCCATGTTCATGTTGGTCACGTCGAATTCGATCGGCAGCGCGCCGGCATCTTCCATGGTGTTGTAGAAGATGGGAGCGATCTTGCTGCCGAAGCAGAAGCCGCCGGCGCGCTTGTTCGGCACGTAGGGAACGTCGTCGCCGAAGAACCACAGCACCGAGTTGGTCGCGGATTTACGCGAAGAGCCGGTACCGACCACGTCACCGACGTAGGCGATCGGGAAGCCTTGGCCGCGCATTTCTTCGATCTGCTTCATCGGGCCGGTCTTGCCTTGCTCGTCCGGCACGATGCCTTCACGTGCCATTTTCAGCATGGCCAGGGCGTGCAGCGGGATGTCAGGGCGGGACCAGGCGTCCGGGGCAGGGGACAGGTCGTCGGTGTTGGTTTCGCCGGTGACCTTGAACACGCGCAGGCTGATCTTGTCGGCCAGGGTCGGACGGTTGCGGAACCACTCGCCGTCAGCCCAGGACTGGATCACGGCTTTGGCGTGCGCGTTGCCGTTGCGGGCTTTTTCGGCGACGTCGTGGAACGCATCGAACATCAGCAGGGTGTGCTTGAGTTGGGCTGCCGCGACAGGCGCCAGCTCGGCGTCGTCCAGCAGCTCGACCAACGTCACGATGTTGTAGCCGCCCTGCATGGTGCCGAGCAGTTCAACCGCGCGTTTCTTGTCGATCAGGGGGGAAGTGGCTTCGCCCTTGGCCAGGGCAGACAGGAAACCGGCCTTGACGTAGGCAGCTTCGTCAACGCCCGGTGGAATGCGATTGGTGATCAGGTCAACGAGGAATTCTTCTTCGCCAGCCGGAGGATTCTTCAGCAGCTCAACCAGGCCTGCGGTTTGTTCGGCATTAAGCGGCTGGGGAACGATACCCAGTGCTGCACGCTCTTCGATATGTTTGCGGTAGGCTTCAAGCACAGTTATTACCCTCATCAGTGGTCCCACGGGACGCTCATCCAGAAATGAACGGCACGCATGCGCTCGGGGGCTTTTTGGGCCGCAAAGCCAGCGCTGCCGGCATTCCTTACAGAAGCTGCTTTCAAAGTTTTACGCCTGCAGAACGGAGCTGATGAGGGTTGGCGCTGATCATTACCTACCGGGTAATAACCATCGCCAACACCGTTCTGAAGGAACGACTGTGCTCGTGACGCTTTGAAAACAGCTTCCAGCGGATTATTGGCGCCTTACAAGGCCGGATGATTCTACGGCAAAAAATTTCGAAAGGTAAGTTGCATCACCAAGTTTGCTGGGTGATCAACCTTAGACAAAGGGCTAACATGGCGCACTGTTTCGCTGATTTGCGTGTCGTTGCCCATGTCCAACCAAACCATCAAGACCCCCTGCGTCGGCCTGTGCTCCACGGTCTACGGCGATCTCGTGTGCCGTGGCTGCAAGCGTTTCCACCACGAAGTGATCCAGTGGAATGGCTATAACGAGGAAGAAAAACGTGCGGTCTGGCTGCGGCTGGAGCAACTGTTGGTGCAGGTGATGGCCGGCAAGCTCGAGATTTTCGACCCCAAGACCCTGCGCGGCCAACTGGAGCAACGCAAGATCCGTTTCGTGCCGCACCAGTCCGAGTACTGCTGGGCGTACCAGCTGATTGCCCGCGGCGCGCGGGTGATCAATAACCTGGAGGCGTACGGCATGGTGCTGTTGCCGGAGTTTCGCGACTGGGCCTTGCCGGAACTGCGCGATGCCATCGACCGTGAGTTCTTTATCCTCTCCGAGGCGCATTACCAGCGCTATATCGCCCCGGGGTTCCTGAAAGACGCGCTCGCTGACTGACGACACACATCCAACTGTGGGAGGGGGATCGGCGTCAGGCCTTGGTCGCCAGTTCTTCCAGGTGATCCATCAACGTCTGCGGCTTGAGCACCAGTACATCACTGTCCACCGCATCCAGGATCACCTCCGCCGTATTGCCGATCAACGTCCCGGAAATGCCGGTGCGCCCCACGGTGCCGATGATGGTCACGGCCGCTTTCAATGTGTGGGCCAGGTGGGGGATCAATACATCCGCCGGGCCTTCCTCGACATGCAGGTGCGCGTCGTCCACATCGAATTCCGCCTGGAACGCCTTGCACTGCTCGCGATAACGCGCCTCGATGGTTTCCTTGAGCTGGAACGTCGGGTCCGCCGCCGACAACATCGGCGACGGATGGGCGCTGATCACATGCAACTGCGCCTTGGCCAGGCTGGCGATGTCGAAGCCATGGTCGATGATCGCGTGATGCAGCTCGCGGTGTTCCCCGTCGTTGTTGCCCACATCGATCGCCGCCAGAATCACCCCGCCCGCCCAAGGCGTGGACGTCTTGACCAGCAACACCGGCGTCGGGCACAAGCGCAACAGCTTCCAGTCCGCCGGCGTCAGCAGCGCCTTTTTGAGCGGGCTGTCGGGAAAGTGCTGCTTGATCACCAACCCACAGCCTTCGGCCTGCTGCACGTCGATAATGGTGTCATGCAGGCTTTCATTCCACGCCTGTTCGGTGGTCACGCTGTAACCGTCCTCCTGCAAACCGGCCTTGAGCAGGCTCAACAGCGCCGAATGCTCGTGTTTCTTGTCGCAGACCAGCAAGTGCAGGTGCGCGCCGGTGACCCCTGCGATCAGCTTGGCGCGCTTGAGGGCCAGGCTTTCCGAGTGCGCGGGCTCGATGACCACCAGGATGCTGCGAATGGCTTGCATGATCGGATCTCCAAAAGGGTGGGCGTGGAACAACTATAGTTGCTGCCCGCCAGACGTCATGTTGATGCACATCAAGGCCGGTGGCTGGTGGTCTGCGGTGCGGTGGGTATAATCGGCGGCCTTTTGTGATCCTTTGCCCGTGAGCCCGATGAACCTGCCCGAAATCCACGAATTCCTCGGTTGCCGAACCCCCGACGCCTGGGTGCAGGCCGCATTGGCCGATCAGGACACCCTGTTGATCGACCACAAGAACTGCGAATTCAAAGCGGCCAGCACCGCCCTGAGCCTGATCGCCAAGTACCACGCCCACGTTGACCTGATCAATATGATGTCGCGACTGGCCCGGGAAGAGCTGGTGCACCATGAGCAGGTCATGCGCCTGATCAAGAAGCGCAAGGTGGAATTGCGCCAACTGCACGCCGGGCGCTATGCCTCCGGTTTGCGCAAGGTGGTGCGCAGCCACGAACCGGTCAAGCTGGTGGATACCCTGGTGGTCGGCGCCTTTATCGAAGCCCGCAGTTGCGAGCGTTTCGAAGCCCTGGTGCCGCATTTGGACGAAGAACTCGGCAAGTTCTACTTCGGCCTGCTGAAAAGCGAGGCGCGGCACTTCCAGGGTTACCTGAAGCTGGCCTACCAGTACGGCGACGCCAAGGACATCGCCCAGGTGATCGAGCGGGTGAGGGCGGCCGAGCAGGAGCTGATCGAATCACCCGATATCGAGTTCCGCTTTCACAGTGGCGTGCCAGCCTGAGGCCACGGCCACGCCGATCAAGGCGGTGATCCCGGTCAGCAGCAGGATCACCGCTTGCGTGCCCAAGGGCGCCGCCAGCAGTGCAATCACCAGGCCGGCCAGCGGCTGGGGCAGGTTGTTGAGCAAGGTGATCACGCCCACGGTCTTGCCGAAGTCCTGCACCGGAATGACCCGCTGGCGGGTGCTGCGCAGGTAAACGTTAAACATCTTGTCGAAGCCGGTGACCAGCAGGAAGCCCAGGGTGTATGCCCACAGGTTGGGACTGAGCGCCATGATCAACGCGCCGGCGCCGATCATCGAGTAAGACAGTCCGCCCAGCACTTTCAGGGGCAGGGTGGAGCGTGCCAGGTAAAACAGAATCGCAATGGTCACCCCCGCGCCGGCCGCCTGCAGCAGGGCATAGGTGTCCTTGTCGGCGGCGTACAGCCCGGTGACCATGGCGGCGGAGGTGGCCAGCGTCACCCCGATGATCAGGTTCACACCGACCGCCAGGGTAATGATCCGCTTCAGTTCCGCCAGGTGACGGATATGCCCGAAGGCGATGCGCAGCGGCTGCAGCCAGATATCCCGGTGCTGCCGATGGGTGTCCAGGCTTGCCGTGGTTTTACGCTGCCAGGCCAGCATCGCCAGGTCCGCCAGCACAAACAGCCCGGCAATCCCCAGCACCACCCAGTGCCAGGCCCACACCGCCAGCATCAGCGCGGCCACCAGCGGCCCCAGCACCAGGCCGCTCTGGTCGGCGATCTGCGAGTAGGAGAGGGTCTTGGCATAGCTGTACTGCTGGAAGACATGGGGCATCAGTACTTCGCGGGCCATGATGCCCTGGGTCGTCAGTACCCCGCATAACGCCGACAGCAGCACCAGCCAGTAGATACCGTCGAACATCCCATACAACGCCACCGCCACCACACAGGCCAGTGCCCGGTAAACCTGGCTGATATGCAGGATGCGCACCGGCGAATACTTGTCGCACAACGCCCCGCATACCGGAAACGCGAGATAGCGCGGCAGTGATTCGACGAAAAACGCCAGCCCGGCCCAGGACACGCTGTGGGTGGTCTGGAACACGATCAGTGGCACGATAAACAACAGGATCTGGTCCGCCAGCCGCGACAGGAACAGCGAAACGAAGAACGCCAGGTAATCCTTGCGCATACAACTCCCTGTAGATGGCGTTAAAAAGTGCAGGCTATTTGTTAAAAACTCTTAAAAGCATGAAGCTTCGTCGGCACCAACTGGCCAGTTGCTTTAGTTGCCCAGCTTGCCACCTATAATGCCCGCTCTTCAATCCGCCTTTGCACACTGAGAACTTATGGAAAACCTGGGTCTGGGCAAGGTCCTGCTCGTTGAGGACGACGAGAAGCTGGCAGGGCTGATCGCGCATTTTCTGTCACAGCATGGCTTTGAGGTGCGCGTGGTGCACCGTGGCGATGAAGCCCTGGCGGCGTTCCTCGACTTCAAACCCAAGATTGTCGTGCTCGACCTGATGCTGCCTGGCCAAAGTGGCCTGCATGTGTGTCGCGAAATCCGCACGGTGTCCGATACCCCCATTGTGATCCTCACAGCCAAGGAAGACGACCTGGACCACATCCTCGGCCTGGAGTCGGGTGCCGACGACTATGTGATCAAGCCGATCAAGCCGCCGGTACTGCTTGCACGCCTGCGCGCCCTGCAACGTCGCCAGGCGCCCGAGCCGACGGTGCGCGGCGCCCTCGCGTTCGGCCGGTTGGCGATTGACCGCAGTTGCCGGGTGGTCAGCCTGGGGGACGAGCAGATCGACCTCACCACCATGGAGTTCGAACTGCTGTGGTTGCTGGCCAGCAGCGCGGGCAAGATTCTTTCCCGCGACGACATCCTCAACCGCATGCGCGGCATTGCTTTCGACGGCCTTAACCGCAGCGTCGACGTGTACATCAGCAAATTGCGCGGCAAGCTCAACGACAACCCCCGTGAGCCGGTGTGCATCAAGACCATCTGGGGCAAGGGTTATCTGTTCAATCCGTTTGCGTGGGAGGTCTAGATGCTGCGCCTGTTTCTGCGCCTGTATGTGATTCTGGCAATCGGCCTGGCGGGGGCGATCTGGCTGGTCAACTACACCTTCGACGAACTGCTCCCCGAAGCCAACGAGACCTATAACCGCGAAGCCATGCGTGGCCCGGCATACGGCTTGGTGGAGCAACTGCGGCCGTTGCCCGTGGAACAGCGCGCTGCACGGCTGGCCGAGTTGCAGTCCCACTACGGACTGCGCCTGAAGCTGGTGCAAAAGGATGCCCAGGCCCTCACCGAGCGCGAACAGAAGCTTCTGGAGCAGGGCTTGCTGGTGGTGCGCGGCGACTTCATGGAGTTTCTCACGGGCATCGACGGTGGCACGCAACTGCTGGAAATCAAACTGCCGGAAGAGCCCAAGTGGTTATACCTGTGGGCCTACGGTTTTCTCGGGCTGTGCCTGGCCATCGTCCTGTATTTCTGGGTGCGCCCGCACTGGCGCGACCTGGAACATATCCGCCTGGCCGCGCAGCGCTTCGGCGACAACGACCTCGGCTCACGCATCCTGCTGCCGCGCAGCTCCACCGTGCGTGCGCTGGCCGGGCACTTCAACCAGATGGCCGAGCGCATCGAAAGCCTGATCGCCAACCAGCGCGAACTCACCAATGCGGTGTCCCACGAGCTGCGTACGCCGATTGCACGGTTATCGTTCGAACTCGACCAACTCAAGCAACAGGCCGACCCGCACCAGCGGGGCGAATTGATCGCCGATATGTACGCCGACCTCGGCGAGCTGGAGGAGATGGTGTCCGAACTGCTCACCTACGCCAGCCTGGAGCGCGGCGCCACCCAGGTCACCCGCGAGCGCATCGAGGCCCACAGCTGGCTCGACAGCGTGATCGGCAGCGTCGCGCTGGAAGCGGAGGCGGCCGGCATCCAGTTGTCGTTGCGCACCTGCGAGGTCGACGTTATCCAGATCGAACCGCGCTTCATGGCCCGCGCCGTGATCAACCTGCTGCGCAATGCCATCCGTTATGCCGAGCGCCGGGTCGAGGTGTCGCTGGTGAAATTCGGCGAGGGCTACGAAGTGCGTGTGTGTGACGACGGCCCCGGCGTGCCTGAGGAAGGCCGGGCCAGGATCTTCCAGCCCTTCATGCGCCTGGATGCCAGTCGCGACCGCCGCACCGGCGGCTTCGGCCTCGGCCTGGCGCTGGTGCAACGGGTGTCGCAGTGGCATGGCGGGCACGTGCACGTGATGGATTCGGAGTGGGGCGGGGCGTCGTTTCGCATGACGTGGGCGTCTGCCGAATAAGTATCCGGAGAACAGTGGGAGGCAAATGTGGGAGGGGGCAAGCCCTCTCCCACATTTTCTGACGGGCTTACCCGGTCAAAAGGTGTATTCCAACACCCCCATCACCGAGGTCTGCAAGCGCCGCTCCACAATCGGGCTCTTGCCCGCGTCATCCGCCAGGTATTGCACATCCAGCAGGGTCGAGAACTGGATGTGCTCGCTGATCGGCAGGCTCCACACCAGATTCATGCCATTGCTGATGTTGCCCGCACCGGCCTTGTAGGCCTTGAAGCGACTTTGCGCGGCCTGGTCGGTGGTCACGCCGTACCAGGTCTGCAGGTAATTGCGGTCACCAAAGTGACTGTTGAGGCTGGCATCGACCGATCCGTAGCGGCCGTCGTAGAGCGTGGTGCCCAGGCTCAGCTCCAGGTGGGTGAACGCCTTGCCGCTGTCTTTGTGGTCATCTTCCTTGAGCGCGTGTTCCAGGGTCGCGCCGGCAATCACGCCACCCAAGTTATAGCTGGCACTCACCCCCACCTGCGGGCGGGCCTTGATCTCGCCCATGCCCTTGAGCCGCTTCGAGCCGGCGTGCAGGCTTTGATTCTTGTCCTTGCGTGAATGGCTGGCACCGATATAGGTGCTGAAGCTCAAGGCGTTGCCTTCATAGCCCCAGCCCAGGCCTTTGTCGGTGTCGAGGAAGATCCCCCAGGGGCTGACGACTTTGCCGCCCAGCACCGGCGCGGTCATGCGTTCATCGCTGCCGCTGTAGCGGGGCACGTTGGCCATGCCGGCCTTGAGGCTGTATTGCCAGTCTTCGGCAATTGCGCGGTCGGCAGCGGCCAGCAGGCACAGTGAGGAGAGCGACAGGTACAGGGGGGTTGAGCGCATAAAGGGTTCCATATGGGGGTTAGAAGGCCAAGGGTTTATAAGGGGCTCGAGTGCGTTTGAAGGCGTAGCCCGAAGCGCTGAGACCGTTGATCTGCCGGCTCACCGTATCGCCCAGGCCGTAGCCGTTACCGGCGAGGACGGCATGGGCGTTGTCGATCGGCAGCAGGATGTAGTCGGTCAGCGGTTCGTCGTGCAGTTGGCCGCGAATCACCAGGAAGCCGTCTTCCAGGCGCACGCTGATGCCGCTCAGGGGCGCGTCGGGCTCATGGGTGTTGAGCACTTGATAGGTGCCGATGGTGTCGGCCCAGGCCGAGGGCAAGGGCGGCGGTTCGATGCGCTCACCGATAGCCACGCGCTGGCCGTGGCTGCGGGCGGTGAGCATCTGGCGGCCTTGCACGCTGATCACGTCCAGTTGCACGCGGCCCAGTTCGCCGAGGTCCTTGAACCAGAAGCCGAGCACTTTCTTCTGCGCGCGCAACCAGCCATCGTCGTCGCGCAATAATTCGAAGGTGTAGCCGGCCAACTCGCCCGACAGCCGCTGATCGTCATCCTTGATCCGGAACACGCCCCAGGCGGTGGCGTAGAAGCCGGCCAGGCGCTTGCGGTCAATGGCGGCCGGTACGTGGCGCAGTTTCAGGCCGTGGCTGGGCGCCTGGCAGTCGTCGGCGCAGACCGCGTGGCCGGTTTGCGCCTGGAGCAGCAGGCGCAGGGTGTCGGTGGCCAGGCCGGCCACCAGGTCTTCGGCGTTGCTGTCATTGGCCATGATGATCACGGCCAGTTGCTGGTCGGGCAGCAGGCTCAACTGCGCGGCAAAATCGTCGCCACCACCGCTGTGCTGGTAAGTGCGTATACCGGGGCCGACGGGTTCGTCACCGCATGGGGCGAGGAACCAGCCCAGGCCCATCTGGCAATCGAAGTCCAGCGCATTGCCGGTGTTCTGCTGGGTGAACATCGCGTCAATCGAAGCGCTGCCCAGCACGCGGTTGCCTTTGTAGACGCCTTGGGCGAAGAGCATGTGCACGTAATGCGCGAGGTCTTTCGGGCTGGCCCACAGGCCGCTGGCGGCGAGGTCGCGCACCGGGGCATCGGTACTGGCAACGCCGTCCGTGTAGCCCAGGGCGCGGAACGCCTGCTGGCTGGCGGTGCCGACAAAACTCGACTGGTTCATTTCCAGCGGCTTGAGCAGGCTGTTTTGCAACTGGGCTTCAAAGCTTTTGCCGCTGCTGCGCTCGATGGCCGCGCCCACCAGGGCATAACCGAGGTTGGAATACGCCACCTGCGAGCCTGGCGGGCTGCTCAGCCAAACCCCCGACACGCGCATCGGCATCTGCCCCATGGCGTAGGTGCTGCGCAGGTCACGCAAGTGTTCGCTGGGCAGGCCGGACTGGTGGCTGAGTAAACGCCGCAGGGTGACAGCGCGGTCGGCAGCGGCCTGGTCGTCATGAAAGCGCGAGCGCACATAAAACTCGCGCAAGGTCTGCTGGATCGGCGCATCCAGCGCCAGCCGCTGTTGTTCCACACATTGCAGCGCGGCCGTGGCGGTGAGCAGCTTGGAAATGCCACCGGCACGGAATGCGGTGTTGGGCGTGACCGGCACGCCCCGGGCCTTGTCGGCCAGGCCGAAGCCCTGGGCCCAGATCAGCTCCTGGCCATTGACCAGGGCAATCGACAGGCCGGCGATATGCTCTTGGGCGATCGCTCGGGGAATGCGGGCTTGCAGGTAGCGGATGATGGCGCCGTAGTCACCCTTCTGAATGGGCGGCGGTGCCGGCGGCTGCCCATGGCAACCGAGGCTGCCCAGCAGGCAACCCAGCAGCGGAATACCGCGCAATCTGCGAAACATGAGGAGCACCCGAATGGCTGTTTGGATGCTCGAATGCTAGGGAAGGGCCGTCCAACAATCTTTGCGAGCTTTGTCGGGAAACTGTCAAAGACTGTTAACGGCTTAGCCCATGGCGTTCATGCCACTGCGCGATGGATTCTTCGGGGTATTCCTCAAACTGCAGGTCGCCCTTGCGCACGCTGACCTCGACCCACGGCGCCTTTGAGCCCAGCATCAGGTGCGTATGCTCCGGCGGCACCGGCAACGGCGTGTCGATGGCCGAGGCAAACGGGTGGATCAGCTCCGGCCACTCCGGGCTGAACAGCCATAGCGCAGTGCCGCACTGCGAACAGAAATGCCGCTCGGCGCTACTCGCATGGGCACGGCTGGCGCCCTCGGGTTTGAGCCGGGCGTGGTAGATCGAAATCTGTTTGCGTCCGCGCACTTGCAAGCTGTTGGCATCCCCGGCCAGGTTGATCGCATAACCACCGCCGCCTTGGGTCTTGCGGCAGATCGAGCAATAGCAACGCTGGTAAGGGTACGGGTGGGCGCTGGTGAGGCTGAACGTCACGGCGCCGCAGTGGCAGGATCCCTCAAGCTGCATCGGGGCTGACTCCTCTTGGGTTTATGTAACAACGCTTTGCTAATACCTTAGCCTCAGGCAAGATTCCTTGCTTTGGTTTCAGGGAAGACACCCATGATTGCTCAGTTGCACAGCGCTGCCGCGCAAATTCGCCATGCCGTGCGTGCGGCCACCGAAGGCCTGGTCGGACGCGAGCAACTGGCCGAGCTGATTGTATTGGCCGCCGTGGCCCAGGAACACATCCTGGTCATCGGGCCACCTGGCACCGCCAAGAGTGCCGTGGTGCGGCGTGTGGCGCAGTCCATGGGCGGGCGTTATTTCGAGTACCTGCTGGGGCGCTTTACCGAACCCTCGGAATTGTTTGGTGCGGTGGACTTGAAGAAACTGCGCGAAGGCACCGTCGAAACCGACGTCAGCGGCATGCTGCCGGAAGCCGATATCGTCTTTCTCGATGAGGTCTTCCTCGGTTCGACCGCCATCCTCAACACCCTGCTGGGCGTGCTTAACGAACGCCGCTTTCGCCGTGGACACACCCAGATCCAATGCCCGCTGCGCGTGTGTGTCGGTGCTGCCAACGGCCTGCCGGACGACGAAGCGCTGGCGGCGTTCGGCGATCGTTTCCTGTTGCACCTGTTTGTCGAGTCGGTGCCGGATAACCAGTTGGAGGCCATGCTCGCGGGTGGCTGGCAGTCGGAACAGCGGCCGGTGCAGCAGTTGCTCGGTTTGACCCAGTTGGACACCCTTGGCCATGCGCTGAAAAGCGTCGATCTAAACACCGTACGTCCGTTACTGGCCCAGGCTATCCGCCGCCTGCGTGAAGCCGGCATTCAGTTATCGGACCGGCGCATCGTCAAGTCTCAACGGCTGATCGCAGCGGCTGCCTTGCTGGGCGGGCGCCTGGAAGCCAGCGATGCCGACCTGTGGCCGCTGCTGTACGTGCTGCCGACCCAGGAAACCCAGCAGCACGGTCGTGAAGTGCTGCGCGACCTGTTTGCCGCCTCCAGCAACCGTCATTTGTTCAGTGCGGTGGAGGAAGCCACCTTGCAGCCGATGTCACGACTCAATCGCCTGTTGGAAACCGCCGAAGATTACCTGGCACGCACCGAACCACCGGCGAGCCCGGCGCTGGAAGGCCTGCTGCGCGAGATTGACGCCAACTTCAACAGCCAGACCCTGCCTGAGCCGTTGCGACAGGTACGCGGGCAATTGGCGCGACTGCTGACGCCCACGCCATGAGTGCAGCGTTGCAGCGATGGACCTGGCGCCCACGGCAGGTGCCGACCGAGCCGCAGGCCGCTGTCGCCTGGGGTGACGCTGCTCGGCTTCTGCACGCGCGCTTGTTACAGCTGCCGGACGAACAGGCTGCGCGACTGCAAGCCACGGCCAGCGGTGAAGTGCTGGTGGTTACCGGCGCCGGTGTTGACCTGCCCTGGGTCGACGGGGTGGCCTACGCCGCACCGGGAGATGTCGCGCCAGGGCTGTGGTTGCCCACCAGTTGGGAGCCGACAGCTGCGGTAGATGTGCTGGGCCAGGCCCTGGCGGCACGCTTCAAACGTTCGCCGTTATTGCTGTGGCGTGAACCGCAGGCCGTGGTGCCGCTGGATCGCTTGCTGCCCGTCAGCCCCGATCATTTGCGGCGAATCGCTGCTCACTGGGGGATGCCCGATGCAACTGCCTGATGCCCTGCAACCCTGGCGGCAGTGGCTGGAATGGTTTGCGCCCCAGCACCTGCCGGTGTTCGCCGATCTGCTGGGCCGTCTCAACCCGCTGCTCGGCCCACTGCGGGGCAGGCAACAAGGCGGTGTGCCGGAGCCTGATGGCCTGGGCGACCTGCAACGCCGTGGCCCCTATGAGCGTCTGCTCTCCAGTGAATGGTTGCTGGCAGAGGAGGTACCCGATGAGTTTCTTCGCCGTGCGGTCGGGGGCGAGCATATGTTCCTCGCGCCCCAGTACCGTGCCCGTGAGGCCAACCGCCTGATAGTGGTGCTGTTCGACGCCGGTCCCTTGCAGTTGGGGGCCGCACGCCTGGTGCATATCGCATTGCTGATGCTGTTGGCGCGGCGTGCCGAAGAGGCGGGCGCCGAGCTGCGTTGGGGGCTGCTGCAAGGTCCGCCGGTGTTGCATGAACTGGATTCGCCTGCACAGATCAAACGTCTGCTTAACGCCCGCACCTATGAAGGGGTGAGCGACAGCCATTGGTATGCCTGGCGCGACTGGATGGCCGCGCAGGATCGTCCTGTGGGTGAATGCTGGATGGTCGGGCAACGCTTGCCGGTCGCCGACGCCAGGCATTGCAGCCACCGGGTCCAGGTCAAGCGCAGCCTGGATGGGCGTAGCCTGTCGTTTGAGCTGCAGGCAAGCCAGACGCGACGGGTGTTGCTGCCGATGCCGCAAGCGCAGCACGCGGTGCAATTGCTCAAAGGGCAGTTCGATCACGAGGTCAAGGCACCGCCCGCCAGCAAGACTGGTGTGGTGCCGCGCGTGGTCCTGACCTTGCCGCCGGTGATCTCAGGCTCCGGCAGCCATGTCGCCCTGCGCATGCTGGACGAAACCGGAATGGTGGTGATCAAGCTGCCGTCGAGGAACCAGAAAAAATCCCTCGAGGTGCGTCGGCGCCTGTGGTCAAGCCACCAACGCGCGTTGAGCATGAGCTTTCACTACCGCAGCCTGGGCGCGGTGCTCAGCAGTGACAACACCTTGAGCTTCTGGAACATACCGGGCATTGCCCCGATCGACAAACCGCCCGCCGAACGACTGCACCTTCCTCCAGGCACCGCGACGTTCCTGCCCTCGGTGTGGTTGCGCAGTCAGAAAAGCGAACGGCTCTACCTGCTGGACAGCAAGGGCCGGCTCGCCTGCTGGCAAGGCGCGGTGCTCCGCGCCCCGGCGCGTGAGGGCTGCGACATCACCGACAATGTCATCGGCCTGGCCCAGGTCGACACCTTGACCCTGGCCTACGCCCGCAGTGAAGGCGGGCAAGTCGTCGTGTATGCGGCTACGGGCGATGGGCTGAGGTCCGGTGGTTACGCGGTGGGTACGGCCAATGGCGTGAGCCAGGTACTGTTTGCAGGCACCGCCTATTGGCGGCAGTACTTTGGCGGCTGTGCACTGCTGACCGATAATCTTGGCAGCCAACGTTGGCGCGTGGTCACCCACGACAGCTTCCCCTCGAAAAAAGCCCAGATCGACCTGGCCCCCGGCTGGAAGGCCATCGGCCTGCACCATGAGGTTGGCCCCCAGGAACTGCACGCACTGGTACTGCTGGGCCCGAACCAGTACACCGTCGGTTTGTATATCGAAGGGCAGCAGCGTGTGCTGTTCACCACCTCGGCAGCGATTGCGCGGGCAACGTTCTGCCCGATGAGTGGCCTGGTCGCCGTTATCACCAGCGCCCGTGAACTGTTGGTGTATTCGGTGCCCGAGCGTGCCATGCGCCTGCAAGTGCTGTGTAACCAGGTCGCGTTGTTAACTCATGAGCGTGAGCATGCTTGAACAGGACGGAATGCTGATCAGGCGCCCGCTGCTGACGGGGCATCAACACATTGATGGGCTGTGGTTTTCCAGCGACCGCTTGGATTTGCACGAGCGCGCCGGCTTGATCCTCGAATACTGGCAGCCCGGCGCCCGTGCCTACCGCTTTGCCGACGGCGATGTGTTGCAGTTCGCGCGGCCTGAATCGGTGTTGTGCGAAACCCTGGTCGGTTGGCCGCTGGTGCGCCAGGGCCGTGGTTTGTCCTCCGCGTTGCTCGACCCGCAGGAGCTGCGGGCCTTGCCGGCTGCCGACCTGTGGCTGGTGCGTGGCAGCCAGGTGCAGGCCTTGCAGTTGCGCGATGCGCAGTTGCTGGCGCCTGGGCAGTGGCTGGATATCAGCGCCTGCACACTGTTGGATACCTTCGACTGCCATGCACCGGTACTGGAACCGGTGCCGCCGCTGCGGGTCACCGATGTGCGTGAGATTCTCGGCGGGGCACTGGGACCCGTCAGCCCGGAGCGGGAAGGGGTGATGCAGGCGCTGATCGAACGTCAGCGCCATGCGCCGAAGAGCCCGCCGGCCAAAGCGACCGCGCCTGGCAACAGCGAGTGGGGCTCACGCGAGCCTGCCGCGTTCCCGGCACTCAAGCTTGGCGCGACCTTGGCGCTGGTGACTGCTGTGCTGTGGATGGCCAACCAGGGTCAGCACGCGCCCTTGACACCCATGCCGACGCTGAGCAGCGACCAGGTTTTTGCGGTGGTCGGCTTGACGTTGGTCGGTGGGCTGTTCTTGACCGGCTTTTTATGGGGCCTGAACCGAGCGCTGCGGCGTGGGCGCACGCCAGTCGCCGGCACGCCAACAGCACCGGTCGCCCCAGGCATCGCTGCGCGCAGCGAACCGCGCCAGCACAAACCCGCCGCATGGCGCCGCTGGCTGACCCGCCTGACCCTGCATTCGCGTTTGTCCACGTTGTATGGCAAGCGTCAGGCTGCTTATGTGCGGCGGATGCTTGAGATGTTCGAGGACGGCAATTTCGAAGAAGCCTTGCGCCATGCCATTCCCTTGAATGGTGAGCAGTCCGGTGACGAGCAGAGCTTTGGAACGCCCCAACGCCGCCAGGACCTGGCCCTGGACCGGCAGAACGGGGCAAGCCGTTCGATGTTCTTCGAAGAGGGGATGACCGAGCACCTGCGCCAGGTCTACCGCCAGACCTATGAGCGCCTGGACCGCGCCGGGCGCATTGAAGAAGCGGTGTTTATCCTCGCCGAGTTGCTCAAGGAGCGTCAGCAGGCCCTCGATTACCTGGAAAAACACGCGCGCTATCAACAAGCCGCCGACCTCGCCCTGGCCTGGGATATGCCACCTGGGGTGATCGTACGCCTGTTGTGCCTGGCCGAGAACTGGCAGCGCGCCTTGCTGGTGGCGCGCCGTGACGATGCCTTCGGCGATGCGGTGTTGATGCTCCAGGCCAAATCACCGGAAACCGCCGACCGCCTGCGCCTGGAGTGGGCCGAAGCGTTGATCGCCAAGGGATTGTGGCTGCAAGCGGTCGATGTGATCTGGAGTCTGTCGGCTGAACGCCCACGCGCCGCGCAATGGCTGCTCAATGCCGAAGCGGCCGGTGGGCGACTGGCCATTGGCGCGTTGGTCAAGCGCGCCATCCTGCTGCCGGACACCCTGGAGGCGTACGGCGAATGGGTCGAAGACGTGCGTGACGACCCCGCGCGCGGCAGCGAGCGCGCCGCCCTGGCCGAGGCATTGCTGGAACATAAAGCCCAATCCTCGGCCCTGGCCTGGCTGGCAGGCGCTACCGTGCACGCGATTCTTGCCGACCAGTTCAGTGGGCACGGGCGTCTGAACTTCAATCAGTTGCAGGCGCTGGTCAAAATGAGTCGGGATAAATTGCTTCAGGCGGACCTGCCGGGCCAGGCGCTGAAACGTCCAGCCGTTTTGTCGCTGGACCGCGTGGGCAGCACGCTGGAGTGGTCCGCACCGGCGGCGGGCAATCGGCCGATCCTGGATGCCGTGCCCCTGCACGATGAGCGTTACCTGTTGGGGCTGGGCGAGGCCGGCGCGATGGTGGTGGATGCGCAGGGCAAGACGCTGTTTCATTTTGCGGTGCCGGCGCAGCAGATTGTCATCGGCCGCAGCCGCCAAGTGGCCTTGGCGCTGACGCGTCGAGACCGGCTGTGGCGTATCAGCAAGCTGGACCTGGTAAGCCGCACGGCCACGGACCTTGGTGTCTTGGCGCTGGACGTATTTGCCAAGGTGTTTGACGGCACTGCCTGGACCGTCGGCCGTGACCGGGAACTGCGGGTGGTGGACGTCGATCGTGGGTTTGAAACGTTATGGCACGTGGGCGATCTACCGGCACGGGTGCATGCCCTCGAGACGGATCAGCACAACGAATACCTCTGGCTGTTGGAAATGGGCGGGATCCTGGCGCTCTGGCATTATCGTTTGCCGGAGCGTCGCTTGATCAGTCGCGACCCTGGAATCGATGTCATAGAAGCGGATTTCGGGCTACCCAGTGCAACCGGTCAGGCGGCGCAATACTTAATCAAGTACGACAGCGAAGGGCCGCCGATCCTCGTCCTGAAGCAGGGTGGGGCGCGCAAGGGCTATCGTTTGCCCGGCAACCTGCGGGAGGAGGAGTGGGATCAAACGGTCTGGCCATTCCTGTTCGAGGACTGGCTGCTGATCCGCTATGGCGTGGAGGAAGAAGAGACCCGTTGGCATTTCATTCATCGCGCCAGCGACCGGCTCTGCGTCAGCCTGCACTGGCCACAAGCGCAAGTCCAGGCGCGGCGCCTGGGGGCGGACTGGCTGTTATTCGATGATCAAGGCCGCTTGAGCCACATCAACCTCGACCACGCCAGCCAGCACAACCTCACCCTGCATTGACCGTTTCCGGCATCAACGTGGCAATCAATGCCCGTATGGTGCCGGGCAGTGCCTCAAGCTCCCTGACCAGAATACTGCGCTCGCGAATCGCCCACGGCTCATCCAGCGTCACCGCCACCAGTTGCATGGTGCGGCTGTGCCGTACGGCGGCGGACTCGGGGATGATGCCGATGCCCACGCCCGCTTCGACCATCCGGCAAATCGCCTCGAAGCTCGACACCTGGATACGCAGGGACAACTGCTTGCCCAGCCGCTCGACGTGTTCACGCAGGAAGCTGAGCAAGGTGCTGCCTTCATGCAGGCCGATATGCTGATAGGCCAGGGTCTGCTCCAGGGTGACCGAGGCTTGACCGGCCAAGGCGTGGCCGACGGGCACCATCAGCACCAGTGTGTCGGTGCTGAAGTGCAGCACCTGCAAACCCGCCGCCTCCACGGGGCCGGCGATGATGCCCATGTCACTGGTGCCATCCAGCACGCCGCGCACGATATCGCGGGATAAGCGCTCCTGCAGGTCGACGGTCACGCCAGGGCGCTGGGACAGGAAGCCGGCCAGCACCTCCGGGAGGAACTCGGTGACCGCCGTGGTGTTGGCGAAGATGCGGATATGCCCGGCGGAATCCACGCCGTATTGGGTGAACTCACTCTTGAGGTAATCCACCTGGCGCATGATCAACCGCGCATGGTGCAGCAGCCGTTCACCCGCCGGGGTGATCTCTACGCCACGGCTGTCGCGGTACAGCAGGCGCGTGTCGAGTTGGCCTTCCAGCGCCTTGATCCGCGCACTCGCGGCGGCCGGCGAGAGGAACGCGCGCCTGGCGCCCTGGGTCAGGCTGGGGGATTCGGCGATATGGATAAACAGGCGCAGGTCGGCCAGGTCGAAGTGCATGCAAAACTCCAGGCTTGCGAAGACCTGTGGCGAGGGAGCTTGCTCCCGTTGGGGCGCGAAGCGGCCGCAAAAAACCAGGCCTGCTGCGCAGTCCAGCGGGAGCAAGCGCCCTCGCCACAAACGGTACGGGTTGGAATGCGGCGTTCAGCATAACCGAACGCTGGTTTATTGAAATGCAAATTCTCAGAACGGGCCCGCGCTTGCATGATCCGGGGCAGACACTCACTGCCCGAGGACCTGTACCCGATGAGCGCCACTGACTGGATCGGCCAAAGCGAAACCGCCCACGACCACCTGAGCCATAACCTGCTCAAACGCATTGCCGCCACCTTTGGCGAAGCCGTCCCCGAGCAGGGCGCGGACCTGCCGCCGCTGTGGCAGTGGTGCTTCTTCCAGGACCCGCTGCCGGAAAGCGCCCTGGGCGGCGACGGCCACCCGGCCCGTGGCGGCTTCCTGCCGCCGGCGGATAACCGCAATCGCATGTGGGCGGGCGGGCGTATCGAGTTCCTGCACCCGCTGCGGGCCGGCGAGGCGGCCACCCGCGTGTCGACCATCACCCAGGTCGAAGAAAAGACCGGCCGCAGCGGCTCGCTGTTGTTTGTCACCGTGCGTCATGACTATGCCCAGGACGGTCGCCTGGCGATCCGCGAAGAACAGGACATCGTCTACCGCGAGCCGACGCCGCCCAAGCCGGGCAGCGGCGAGGCCCCGGCCCAGGGCGAGTGGCAGGAAACCATCGACCCCACGCCGACCCTGCTGTTTCGCTACAGCGCCGTGACCTTCAACGGTCACCGCATTCACTACGACTACCCCTATGTCACCGGCACCGAAGGCTACGCCGGGCTGGTGGTGCATGGCCCGCTGATCGCGACCTTGAGCCTGCGCGCGTTTTGCCGCGCCCATCCCGAAGCCAGCGTGCGGCGCTTTGCCTATCGCGGCGTGCGCCCGTTGATTGCGCCGCAGCCGTTTGCAGTGGGCGGTCGCATCAGTGACACCGGGGTGGCAGCGTTGTGGGCCGGGAATACCGATGGCCTGGCGCAAACCGCTGAAGTGCATTTCGAATAAGCCAAGAACAACAGGCGGAGAGCCATGAGATGAACCCGAATGACAACGAAGCACTCAATGCCATCCGCGACGGCGTGCGCGCCTTGTGCGCCGCATTCGACGCGGCCTACTGGCGCCGGATCGACGAAGAAAAGGGCTTCCCCGAAGCCTTCGTCAAGGCGCTGACCGACGCCGGCTGGCTGTCGGCGATGATTCCCGAGGAGTACGGCGGCTCCGGCCTGGGCCTGGCCGAAGCCTCGGTGATCCTCGAGGAGGTGAACCGCTGCGGCGGTAACTCCGGCACCGTGCATGGGCAGATGTACAACATGTTCACCCTGTTGCGTCACGGCAGCGAGGCGCAAAAACGCTTCTACCTGCCCAAGCTCGCCAGTGGCGAATTGCGCCTGCAATCCATGGCCGTCACCGAGCCCACCACCGGCACCGACACCACCAAGATCAAGACCACCGCGATCAAGCGTGGCGACCAATACGTGATCAACGGCCAGAAAGTCTGGATCTCGCGGGTGCAGCATTCCGACCTGATGATCCTGCTGGCGCGCACCACGCCGTTGGCCGAGGTGAAGAAAAAGTCCGAAGGCATGTCGATCTTCCTGGTCGATCTGCGTGAGGCCATCGGCAACGGCCTGACCGTGCAGCCCATCGCGAACATGGTCAACCACGAGACCAATGAGTTGTTCTTCGACAACCTTGAACTGCCCCTCGATAGCTTGATCGGCGAGGAGGGCAAGGGCTTCAAATACATCCTCGACGGCCTCAATGCCGAACGCACCCTGATCGCCGCCGAATGCATCGGCGACGGCCGCTGGTTTATCGACAAGGCCAGCGCCTACGCCCGCGACCGCGTGGTGTTCGGCCGGCCCATCGGGCAGAACCAGGGCGTGCAGTTTCCGATCGCCGAAGCCCATATCGAAGTCGAAGCGGCCGACCTGATGCGCTGGCGCGCCTGTGCGGAATACGACAGCGGCGCGAATGCCGGCGCCAGCGCGAACATGGCCAAGTACCTGGCGGCCAAGGCGTCCTGGGAAGCGGCCAATGCCTGCCTGCAGACCCACGGCGGCTTTGGCTTTGCCTGTGAGTACGACGTGGAGCGCAAATTCCGCGAGACGCGCCTGTACCAGGTGGCGCCGATCTCCACCAACCTGATCCTGTCCTACGTGGCCGAGCACCTGCTCGAGCTGCCACGCAGCTTCTGAGGGCCTGCCCATGAGCCATACCCAAGCCCTGTGTCGGTTCCTGGCCGACCTGGCCTACGAGCAGTTGCCCGAACCCGTGCTGGCGCGCACCGAAGACCTGTACCTGGATTGGCTGGCGTCCGCGTTGGCCAGCCAGGGCGCGCACCCGATCCCATTGTTCGAGCGCTATGCCCAGAGGATGGGCCCGAGCAGCGGCCCGGCCCAGGTGATCGTCAATGGCACCGGCAGCAGCGCGTATTTCGCCGCGCTGGTCAACGGCGCCTCGTCCCACCTGGTGGAACAGGATGACCTGCACAACAGCTCGGTGCTGCACCCGGCCACCGTGGTGTTTCCCGCTGCCTTGGCCGCCGCCCAGGACCTCGGTAAATCCGGCCGTGACTTGTTGCTGGCCTCGGTGGCCGGCTACGAGGCCGGGATCCGCATCGGCGAATTCATGGGGCGCTCCCACTACCGCATCTTCCACACCACGGCCACGGTGGGCACCCTGGCGGCGGCCGTGGCGGTGGGCAAGTTGCTGGGTTTCAATCAGGACCAGTTCACCCATCTGCTTGGCAGCGCCGGCACCCAGGCCGCCGGGCTGTGGGAATTCCTGCGCGATGCCGCCGACTCCAAGCAACTGCACACGGCCAAGGCGGCCGCGGACGGTTTGCTCGCCGCGTACCTGACAGCGGATGGCCTGACCGGTGCGCGCAATATCCTCGAAGGCGACCAGGGCCTGGCGGCGGGCATGTCCACGGATGCCGAGCCGAGCAAGTTGTCGGCTGGCCTTGGCAGCCGTTGGGCGCTGCTGGAGACCTCGTTCAAGTTCCACGCGTCGTGCCGCCATACCCATCCGGCCGCCGATGCGTTGCTGGCGTTGATGCAACGCGAAGGCCTGGAGGCCGTCGATGTCGCCGGTGTGGAAACCCGTGTGCACCAAGGCGCCATCGATGTGCTGGGGCGGGTAAGCGTGCCGACCAGCGTGCATCAGGCCAAGTTCTCCATGGGCACCGTGCTGGGGTTGATCGCCGTGCATGGCAAGGCCGGGCTCACCGAGTTCCATGAGTACGCGTTGACCGATCCCGCCGTCGCCGCCTTTCGCGACAGGGTCAGCATGACCCTCGACCCCGAGGTCGATGGCGCCTACCCGCAGCGCTGGCTCGGCCGCGTCACCGTCACCACGGTTGACGGCCGCACCCTGCACGGCGCCATCGACGAGCCCAAGGGCGACCCGGGGAACAGCCTGAGCCGTGCAGAGCTGGCGGATAAATTCCAGCGCCTCGCCCGGTTCAGTAGCGCCCGCACACCGGCCCAGGCCGACACATTGATCGCCAAGGTCTGGGATGTGCGCAACGCCGCGTCCATGGCCCACTGGCTCTGAGGAACTGTCATGACTGACCCACGACCGCTGGACGGCATCACCGTTGTCAGCCTGGAACACGCGATCGCCGCGCCCTTTTGCACCCGTCAACTGGCCGACCTCGGCGCCCGCGTGATCAAGATCGAACGCCCCGGTGCCGGTGACTTCGCCCGTGGCTACGATGAGCGCGTGCGTGGCCTGGCCTCGCATTTCGTGTGGACCAACCGCTCCAAGGAAAGCCTCACCCTGGACCTCAAGCAGGACGAAGCCGACGCCATCCTCGACAGCCTGCTGGCGGAGGCCGATGTGCTGGTGCAGAACCTTGCACCGGGCGCGGCGGCGCGCATGGGCCTGTCGTTCGAGGCGCTGCATGCACGCTTTCCACGGCTGATCGTCTGCGACATTTCCGGCTATGGCGAAGGCGGGCCCTACGAGAAAAAGAAAGCCTATGACCTGCTGATCCAGAGCGAGGGCGGCTTTCTGTCGGTGACCGGTGGCCCGGGTGACGAGCAGATGGCCAAGGCCGGTTGCTCCATCGCCGACATCTCCGCCGGCATGTACGCCTACAGCGGCATCCTTTCCGCGCTGCTGCTGCGCGGCAAGACGGGGCAGGGCAGCCGCATCGACGTGAGCATGCTCGAAAGCCTGGTGGAATGGATGGGCTACCCGATGTACTACGCCTTCGACGGTGCGCCGCCGCCGCCGCGTGCCGGCGCGGCGCATTCGACCATCTACCCCTACGGGCCGTTTCCCACCGGCGATGGCGGCACGGTGATGCTCGGTTTGCAGAATGAGCGCGAATGGGCGGCGTTCTGCGACAAGGTCCTGCTCACGCCTGGGCTGGCGACGGATGAGCGCTTCAGCGCCAACTTCAAGCGCTCGGCCAACCGCGAGGCGCTGCGCCAGATCATCGTCGACAGCTTTGCCCAACTGGATGCCGAGGCCGTGATCCAGCGCCTGGAGGACGCGCAGATCGCCAGCGCCCGCGTCAACGATATGCAAGGCGTGTGGGACCACCCGCAGCTCAAGGCCCGCGACAGTTGGCGTGAAGTCGCAAGCCCTGCCGGCCCGCTGCCGTCGCTGCTGCCGCCGGCGCGCAACGGGGCGTTTACCCCGCGCATGGACGCCGTACCGGCGCTGGGGCAGCACAGCCAGGGCATCCTCGAGCAGCTCGGTTACTCCGGCGATGCCATCGACAGCCTGCGTGCGCGCGGCGTTATCTAATAAGGAAGTCCGTTATGCCAAATCCTCTTGTGCGCTCTGCGCTGTTTGTTCCCGGCAGCCGACCGGAACGCTTTGCCAAGGCGCTGGCCAGTGGCGCCGACGCCGTGATCGTGGATTTCGAAGACGCGGTGGAAGAGCCGCTCAAGCGCCAGGCGCGGGATAACCTCGGGGCGTTCCTGCAAAGTCACCCGCAGGCCCGGGTGTGGGTGCGCATCAATGCGCCGGAACATGCCGGGCATTTCGACGATGTGGCGTTTTGCAAAGCCTACGCCAACGTGGCGGGTGTACTCCTGCCGAAAGTGGAAAGTGCGGCCCAGGTGGCGGTGGTCGCCACGGCGGGCAAGCTGATCTGGCCGATTATCGAAAGCGCCCGCGGCTTGCTGGCGCTGGCCGACATCGCCCAGGCGCCGCAGGTCGAACGTCTGTCATTCGGCGGCCTGGACCTGGCGCTGGACCTCAACCTGAGCAGCAACTCCCCGGCCGCGCAGTTCGCCCTCGACCAGGCACGCCTGGCGCTGATCGTGCACTCCCGCGCGGCTGGCCTGGTGGCGCCACTGGATGGCGTGCACCCGGCCATCGACGACCCCGACGGCCTGCGCCGTTCGATCCGGCATGCCTATGAAATGGGCTTTGCCGGCGCGTTGTGTATCCATCCCAGGCAGGTGGCGGTGATCCATGAAGCGTTGGCGCCCAGCGCCGCAGACCTGGCCTGGGCGCAGCGGGTGGTGGACGCCGGGGCGCACGGGGCGGGGGCTTACCAGATTGATGGGCAGATGGTGGATGCGCCGGTGTTGTTGCGGGCGCAGCGGTTGCTCGCACAGTCATAGCTGACGGAGCCGAATCAAATGTGGCCGGGGGAACTGCATTTTTCTTGAGGTTGGTGTTCGGCGTGGCCGAACGCAGGTATCAAAAATTCGAAATTCACTACACGCGTCATATCAGGCACCTTGCCCTAACCACAACAATAAGAAGGTGATTTCCATGCTCAAGCTTTCTCGGGCGCTGTTCTGCGCCGCCACCTTGTTTGCCGCAGGCCTGGCCCAGGCGGCGGACCCGATCGTGATCAAGTTCGCCCACGTGGTCGCTGAAAACACCCCCAAGGGCCAGGGCGCGTTGCTGTTCAAGAAGCTCGCCGAAGAACGCTTGCCGGGCAAGGTCAAGGTCGAGGTGTACCCCAACTCGTCACTGTTCGGTGACGGCAAGGAAATGGAAGCGCTGCTGCTGGGCGACGTGCAGATGCTGGCGCCATCCCTGGCCAAGTTCGAGCAATACACCCGGCAAGTGCAGATCTATGACCTGCCGTTCCTGTTCAACGACCTGGCCGCCGTCGACCGCTTCCAGGCCGCCGAGGGCAAGCAACTGCTGACCTCGATGCAGAACAAGAACATCCTCGGCCTGGCTTATTGGCACAACGGCCTCAAGCAACTCTCCGCCAACAAGGCGCTGCATGAACCCAAGGACGCCCGTGGCCTGAAATTCCGCGTGCAGGCCTCCAGCGTGCTGGAGGAACAGTTCAAGGCGATCCGCGCCAACCCGCGCAAGATGAGCTTTGCCGAGGTGTACCAGGGCTTGCAGACCGGCACCGTGAATGGCACCGAGAACACCTGGTCGAACTATGAAAGCCAGAAGGTCAACGAAGTGCAGAAGTACTTCACCGAATCCAACCATGGCCTGATCGACTACATGGTCATCACCAATGCCACCTTCTGGAACGGCCTGCCGCCGGACATCCGCGGCACCCTGGAGCAGGTCATGGTCGAGGTCACCGTCGAGGTGAACAAACAGGCCGAAGCCCTGAACCAGTCGGCCAGGCAGAAGATCATCGACGCCAGGACCAGCGAAATCATCGAGCTGACCCCCGAGCAACGCCAGCTGTGGCGCGACGCGATGCGCCCGGTATGGCAGAAGTTCGAAGGGGACATCGGGGCTGATCTGATCAAGGCGGCGGATGCCGCCAACCACTAAGGCCGGTTTCCGCCCTGACATCTCATTTTGCTTTCGCGAGGTTTTGCCATGCAAACGCTAAGGCGCGTCTGGGAGCACCTGGAGGAAGGCTTTATTGCCTTCCTGCTGGCGGCCATGACCCTTGTGACATTCGTCTACGTCATGCTCAACAACATCTACACGCTGTTCTTTGCCCTGGCCGACAAGTGGGCCTTCAGCAGCAACTTCTTCAGCGCCCTGGGCGACGGCACCATGACCTGGGCCCAGGACATGACCTGGAGCGTGGCGCTGACCAAGGCCATGTTCGGCTGGCTGATTTTCTTCGGCATTTCCTATGGGGTGCGCACCGCCGGGCACCTGGGGGTGGACGCGCTGGTCAAGCTGACCCGGCGTCCGGTGCAACGCGTGCTGGGCATGCTCGCCTGCCTGTGCTGCCTGGCCTATGCCGGGCTGTTCATGGTCGCCAGCTACAAGTGGGTCAGCGCGGTGATGACCGCCCATATCGGCGCCGAAGACCTCGATAAGTTCGGCATCGACGTGGGTGACATCGTGATCATCGTGCCCATCGGTTTTGCCCTGGTGTTTATCCGCTACCTGGAAATTTTCTACCGCATCTTTACCCGCCGTCAGGTCGGGTTGGGGCTGGCCGACGAGGCCGGTGAGGCCAGCAAGTTGGCCGGCAGCCATGGGGAGCGTCACTGATGGCCGTGCTCTGTCTGTTCCTGCTGTTGTTCGTGTTCATGTTCCTCGGCGTGCCGATTGCCATCGCGCTGGGTTTGTCGGGCGCGGTGTCGATCCTGATGTTCAGCCCGGACTCGGTCAGTTCCCTGGCGATCAAGCTGTTCGAAACCTCCGACGCCTATACCTTCCTGGCGATCCCGTTCTTCCTGCTCTCTGGTGCGTTCATGACCACCGGCGGCGTGGCGCAGCGGCTGATCGACTTTGCCAACGCCTGTGTCGGGCATATCCGTGGCGGCCTGGCGATTGCGGCGGTACTGGCGTGCATGCTGTTTGCGGCGCTGTCCGGCTCATCCCCGGCGACGGTGGCGGCGGTGGGTTCGATTGCGGTGGCGGGCATGGTGCGCTCCGGTTACCCGAAGGAATTCGGCGCGGGGATCATCTGCAACGCCGGCACCCTGGGCATCCTGATTCCGCCGTCGATCGTGATGGTGGTGTACTCGGCGGCGACGGAAACCTCGGTGGGCAAGCTGTTCATGGCCGGGGTGATCCCGGGCTTGCTGCTGGGCCTGATGCTGATGGTGGCGATCTACATTGTCGCGCGCATCAAGAAGCTGCCGGCCCAGCCACGGGCGACGTTTCGTGAGTGGCTGAGCTGTGCGCGCCGCGCCTTCTGGGGCCTGTTGCTGCTGGTGATCATCCTCGGCGGCATCTACAGCGGCATGTTCACCCCCACCGAAGCGGCGGCGGTGGCGGCCGTGTACTCGGCCTTTGTGGCGTTGTTCGTCTACAAGGACATGAAGCTGCGCGACTGCCCCAAGGTGCTGCTGGAGTCCGGGCGCCTGGCGATCATGCTGATGTTTATCATCGCCAATGCCATGCTCTTCGCCCATGTGCTGACCACCGAGCAGATCCCCCAGGAAATCACCGCCTGGGTGCTGTCCGAGGGCCTCACGCCGATTGGCTTTTTGATCATGGTCAACGTGGTGCTGCTGATCGCCGGCAGTTTCATGGAGCCTTCGGCCATCGTGCTGATCCTGGCGCCGATCTTCTTCCCGATCGCCATGAAGCTGGGCATCGACCCGATTCACCTGGGCATCGTGATGGTGGTCAATATGGAAATCGGCCTGGTGCACCCACCGGTGGGGCTGAATCTGTTCGTGACCTCGGCGGTGACCGGGTTGACGCTGGGGCAGACCATTCGTGCGGCGTTGCCGTGGCTGATGATCCTGTTGGTGTTCCTGATCATGGTCACGTACTTGCCGTTTATCTCGCTGGCCTTGCCGCATTGGCTGGGGATGTAGCGCGGGTCAACAGGTGGGAGGGGGCCAGTCGAATCGTCGCACCGGCCCCTCCACCGTTAGTGGTCCAGCGCACTCAAGATTGCATGGGCGACCTTTACCCGTTCGGCATTCGGGTAGTTCTTGTTCGCCAATATCACCACGCCCACTCCCTTGCTCGGCACGTACGCCACGTAGGCGCCAAACCCATTGGTGGAGCCGGTCTTGTTCACCAGGGTGTCGGCGTGGGGCGCCTGGGGCGGGGTCAGCCAGTTGACCGTGTGCGGTTCCATTGCCATGGGTGTGGAGTTGCCGGCCATCAACCTATCGAGCGGGATGGGGTAGGGGTACATTTCCCAGCCCAGGCCCTGGGTCATGCCCTCCACGTTGTAGTAACCCGTGTGAGTCACGCTGATCGCCTGCTGCAGGGTTTTATCCAGCGTTGCCGGGCGCATGTTCGCGTCAACGTACTTCAACAAGTCCGCAGCGCTTGTCTTGATGCCGTAGGCCTCGCTGTCCAGGGCGCCGGGGCCGACGCGTACCGGTTTGCCATCTTTGCCATAGCCCTGGGCGTACAGGCTCATCTGGCTCTGCGGCACCTTGATGAAGGTGTGCTTGAGCCCGAGCGCGGGCAACAGGGTCTTTTCCATCGCCTGAGCGAACGGCTGCTTGAGGCTCTGCGCCGCCAGGTAGCCGAACAACCCCAGGCTCGGGTTGGAATACAGGCGCTGGGTGCCAGGGGCGAAGTCGGGTTGCCAATGCTGGAAGTAGCTGATCATGCGCTGGCTGTTATCCGCGTTGGCGGGGAATTGCAGGGGCAAGCCGCCGGCGGTGTAGGTGCCGAGGTTGAGCACGCTGATGTGGTCGAACGTGCCGCCGCCCAGTGCCGGCAGGTAATGGCTGGCCGGGTCGGAAAGCGTGAGTTTGCCGCTGGCTACCGCGTAACCGGCCAGGGTCGCGGTGAAGGTCTTGCTCACTGAGCCCACTTCGAACAGGGTGTTTTCGCTGACCGGCTGGCGAGTGTCGGTGGCGGCGACGCCGTAGTTAAAGTATTGCGCCTTGCCGGCCCGCACCACGCCGACCACCAGGCCGTTAATTGACTGCTGCTGCATCAGCGGTTTTACATTGGCATCCACCACCGCCTGCAGGTCGGTGGCCGCCAGGCAGTTGCCGGCGGCGATAAACACCGCGAGGGCGGTGAAATTACGCACGCCAGACAGTAAATGTTGGGGCATGATAACGCTTCCATGAGAATGATCGATTGAATGAAGGGCCTGCGCGGGCGAGGCAAATGTAGGCCGTTCGCCGGTCCTGGGCAAACGATGATATCTCGCAGCAGTCATTAGAAATATTGGGGTCAATATGCTCCGCTCCCACTTACCGTTGAACGCCTTGCGCGCCTTCGAAGCGGCCGCCCGGCATCTGAGCTTTACCCGCGCTGCCATCGAGTTATGCGTGACCCAGGCGGCGGTCAGCCATCAGGTCAAGAGCCTGGAGGCGCAGCTCACTGTCACCTTGTTCAAGCGCCTGCCCCGCGGGTTGATGCTCACCCGCGAGGGCGAAACCCTGCTGCCGGTGGTGCGCGAGTCGTTCGACCGTATTGCCCACACCTTGGGTCAGTTCGAGGGCGGGCATTACCGCGAGGTACTCACCGTGGGCGCGGTCGGCACCTTTGCCGTCGGCTGGCTGCTGCCACGTCTGCCGGACTTCCAGAGCCGCTACCCGTTCATCGACCTGCGCCTGTCCACCCACAACAACCGCGTCGACGTGGCTGCCGAAGGCCTGGATTACGCGATCCGTTTCGGTGCCGGTGCCTGGCACGGCACGGATGCGCTGGAGTTGCTGGAAGCGCCGCTGACCGTACTGTGTGTGCCGTCACTCGCCGCGCAGTTGCACACGCCGGCCGACCTGTTGAAACACACGCTATTGCGCTCCTACCGCGCGGATGAGTGGAGCCTGTGGCTTCAGGCCGCCGGGCTGCCCGCCGACACCCTGGTACCGCGCAGCATCGTGTTCGACTCGTCGCTGGCGATGATGGAGGCTGCGCTGCAAGGCAGCGGCGTGGCGCTGGCGCCGGCGATGATGTTCTCGCGGCAACTCGAGAGTGATGTGATTCGCCAGCCCTTCGACGTCGGCATCAGCACCGGCAGCTACTGGCTGACGCGCCTGCAGTCGCGGGCCGAAACCTCGGCCATGCAGGCCTTCAAGGCATGGTTGCTGGAGGAGAGTGGGCGGGTCTGAGTTTATTTTTGAAACATAATGAAACATTTGCTTAGGGCCGGCGTTCTACCGCTACACCTGCACTGAGTTATTCCATGAAAACACCGCGCCCCTCCGCTCGCATGCCACACCTCACCCAACTGCGCAATTTGAAGATGGCACGCTCCGCCCACGCGTATGTGCGCGGCAGCACCGTGCAATTCTACGAGTGGCTGCACAGCCAGATGGGCAGGCGTCTGCCTCAAGGCCCGGCGATCTGGATCTGCGGCGACTGCCACGCGGGCAACCTGGGGCCTACCGGCGACAACAAGGGCCGCATCGATATGCATATCCGCGACCTTGACCAGGCCGTGATCGGCAACCCGGCCCACGACCTGGTGCGCCTGGCGCTGTCCCTGGCCACCGCCGCGCGCGGTTCGGACCTGCCGGGCGTGACCACCGCGCGCATGCTTGAAGAAATGATGGTGGGCTATGAACAGGCGTTCAAGGACAAGCCCGACGAGGTACCGCCGCGTCCGTCCCAGGTCAAGGCGGGGATGCGCAGCGCCGTCGAGCGCACCTGGAAAAGCCTGGCCCGTGAGCGCATCGACAACGTGCGGCCGACGATCCCGCTGGGCAAGCATTTCTGGTCGCTGTCGCGGGCAGAAAAAAGTGCGCTGGAAAGCGTCTGCGCGTCGGATGACATCCATCAGTTGGTCACCTCGCTCAAGGGCCGCCCCAAGGACGCCAAGGTCCAACTGCTGGATTCGGCTTACTGGGTCAAGGGCTGCAGCTCCCTCGGCCTGCTGCGCTACGCCGTCTTGCTGGGGGTGGGCGACAAGGACGATGAGGAATACTGCCTGATCGATATCAAGGAAGCCGTCGGCGCCGCCGCACCGCGCGCGGCACGGGCGAAGATGCCCAGGGACAACGGCCGCCGAGTGGTGGAGGGCGCCCGCCAGCTGTCGCCGGGCCTGGGTGAACGCATGGTGGCGACACGGTTTCTGGACCATGGCTTTTTCATCCGCGAACTGTTGCCCCAGGACATGAAGCTGGAACTGGACGAACTGAGTGAACTCGATGCCATGCACGCCGCCGGTTACCTGGCGCGGGTGGTCGGTATCGCCCATGCCCGGCAGATGGACCGGGCGACGCGCAAGGGCTGGATGGCGGTGCTGCAGGAAAACCGCACCAGGCAATTGGATGCGCCGTCGTGGTTATGGACCAGCGTGGTGCAGTTGGTGGGCAGTCATGAGCAGGGCTACCTCAACCATTGCCGCCGGTATGCGCTGGAACACTGATCTGGAATGTGGTGATGGTCAATGTGGGAGGGGGCTTGCCCCCGATAGCGGCGGGTCAGTCACCTCAATGGTTGCTGATACACCGCAATCGGGGGCAAGCCCCCTCCCACATTTGGACTGCACTTAGGCCAGGTATTTGTGGAACCAACCGAGTGTCCTTTCCCATGCCAGATTCGCCGCGGCCTCGTCATAACGCGGTGTCGAATCGTTATGGAAGCCATGGTTGGCGCCCTTGTAGATGTACGCTTCATAAGTCGTGCCGGCGGCCTTCAGGGCCTTTTCATACGCCGGCCACCCCTCGTTGATCCGCGTATCCAGCTCGCCGTAATGCAGCATGATCGGTGCCTTGATGCGCGGCACGTCCTTGGCTTCCGGCTGGCGCCCATAGAACGACACCGCCGCGCCCAGTTCCGGGTAAGCCACCGCCGCCGCATTGGTCACGCCGCCGCCATAGCAGAAGCCGGTGATGCCGACCTTGCCGGTGCTGCTGTCGTGGTGCATCAGCCATTCGATGGCGGCGAAGAAGTCGTTCATCAGCTTGGTCGGGTCGACTGTCTGTTGCAGCGCCACGCCTTTTTCATCGTTGCCGGGATAGCCGCCCACCGAGGTCAGGCCGTCCGGCGCGAGGGCGATAAACCCGGCTTTGGCCAGGCGCCGGGCGACGTCTTCGATGTAGGGGTTGAGGCCACGGTTTTCGTGGACCACCACCACGGCCGGCAGCTTGCCGGTGGCCTTGGCCGGGCGCACCAGGTAGCCACGCACGGTGCCGTTGCCCTTGGGCGAGGGGTAGGTGATGTAGTCGGCAACGATGTCCGGGTCGGTGAATTTCACCTGTTCGGCCAGGGCATAGTTGGGGCTCAGGGCCGCCAGCAGGGCCGAGGCGGTCAGGCCGCCAAAGGTGAACAGCGCCGCGCGGTCGAGAAATTCGCGGCGGTTGAGCTTGCCGTGGGCGTAGCCGTCGTAGAGTTCCAGCAGTTCGGGGGCAAAGTCTTTCGCGGTGAGACGAGTCATCGGTTCGGTCCTCGATTAGCGGTGCCAGTCAATGTAGACCAGGATCAGCCGTCACGGCCATGGGCGGCCGCAGCCAGTTCGCGGGTGTCGACGCGCACGAACAGCGAATCGCCGATGGCCGTGAGCACCTCGCCGGCGTACACCTCGCAGACCACGCGGCTTTTGCGACCCACGTCGCCCTCGACCCGCGCACGCAAGGTGAGCGGCACGCCCATGGGGGTCGGCTTGATGAATTTGATCGCCAGGTTGCCGGTGACGCAGTCGATGCGCGGCAGGCTGCCGGGTTCGCGCTGTTCGGCACGGTAGTGGTAGGCCATGGCGGTCCAGTTGGAATGGCAGTCCACCAGCATGGCGATCAGGCCGCCGTAGACCAGATCGGGCCAGCCGCTGTATTTTGCCTCGGGGCGATGTTCGGCGATGAGATGGACACCATCGGCATCCCAGCGGCTCTTGATATGCAAGCCATGGGGGTTACTGCCGCCGCAGCCGTAGCAGATGCCTTCCGGCGCGGTGATGTCCTGTAGAGAAGGGGTGGGCATGCAGCGTCCTTATTGTTGTGAGCGGCTAATCTGTTTAGCAGGACAGGCACCTGATGGGAATACATCCTTTTTTTGCGGAGCGTGGCATGAAGCGTCGAATTCTCCCGTTGGTCCTGGTCCTGGGTGCTATCGGCTGTTCCCAGGCGGCGGAGTACACCGACGTCAATCGCACCGCCAGCCAGATCAGTTTTACCTATAAGCAGTTGGGGCAGCGGGTGTATGGCACCTTCGGCGACTTCGAAGGCACGCTGAGCTTTGACACGCAAAAGCCCGAAAGCGGACATGCCTTGCTCAAGATCCAGCTGGCGAGTATCGATGCCGGCAGCCCCGATGCCAACGACGAGCTGCAACGGGCCTCGTGGTTCGATACCGCGACCTATCCGGTGGGCGTGTATGAGTCCACCGCTGTCAAGGCCCTGGGGGATAACCGCTTCAACATCAGCGGCAACCTGACGATCAAGGGCACCACGCGCCCGGTAGCGGTCAAGGTGGTGCTCAAGGAGCTGGATGGCATTGGCGTGTTCGACGGTGAGTTCATCCTCAGGCGCGGCGACTTCAGGATCGGCGAAGGCGAATGGGCCGGCAACAGCGTGGTGTCCGACGACATCAACATCAAGTTCAAGATGGTCGCGCCCCAGCGTTAGCGCGCGAAGCGCTTGGCCCCGGCCACGCAGCCGATCACCGCGACCGTCACCAGCAGCATGCCCAGGCTGACCTGTTCATGCAGCAAGCCCGCTGCCAGCGCCAGGCCGAAGAACGGTTGCAGCAGTTGCAATTGGCCGACGGCGGCGATGCCGCCCTGGGCCAGGCCGCGATACCAGAACACAAAGCCGATCAGCATGCTGAACAGCGACACATAGCCCAGGCTCAGCCAGGCCGGCAGGCTGATGCCGCTGACGCTCGACGGCGCCAGCACCAGGCTCAACGGCACCACCACCGGCAACGACATCACCAGCGCCCAACAGATCACCTGCCAGCCGCCCAGGCTGCGCGACAGTTTGGCGCCTTCGGCATACCCCAGGCCGCACACCAGCACCGCCAGCAGCATCAGTACGTCACCCGCCGGTGCGGCGCTCAAGCCCTGGGCGAAGGCGTATCCCATCACCAGCAGACTGCCGAGGATCGAAAACAGCCAGAACACCGGGCGTGGACGCTCGCCGCCACGCAGTACAGCAAACACGGCGGTCGCCAGCGGCAGCAGGCCGATGAAGACGATGGAGTGCGCGGAGGTCACGTATTGCAGGGCCAGCGCGGTGAGTAACGGAAAGCCGATCACCACGCCGAGGGCGACGATGGCCAGGGGCATCCATTGCTGGCGCGCGGGGCGTTTCTCCTTGAACAGCCCCAGCAAGGCCAGCCCCAGCAGCGCGGCAATGGCGGCGCGGATCATGGTCAGGAACACCGGGTCGAATTCCATCACCGCCAGGCGCGTGGCCGGCAGCGAGCCGCTGAAGATCACCACGCCGATAAAACCGTTGATCCAGCCTTGGGTGCGGGTGTCGAGGTTGCTGAGGGGAGCTGTACGTTCCATAAGGGGCGTCCGAAAGGAGGAGTTGCGTGGCAGGCATCCTAGGGTTGAAGATAAAGACAATCAAAAAATTGTCATGGATACATCGCTTATGCCCCGTGCCCGCTACAAGTCGTTGGTCGACAGCTTCGCCGAGGCCATTCGCTCAGGCAGCATGCCCCCCGGCACGCGACTGCCGACGCACCGCCAACTGGCCGCCGAGCATGGCCTGGCGTTGGTCACCGCGAGCCGGGTGTACGCCGAGTTGGAGGCCATGGGCCTGGTCAGTGGCGAAACGGGCCGCGGCACCTTTGTGCGCGAAATCTCGCTGCCGCCGGGGCAGGGCAGCGGGCAGATGAGTGTGGCGGCGGGCATGCTCGATCTGAACTTCAACTACCCGTCCTTGCCGGGCCAGGCCGACTTGCTGCGCACCGCATTGCGCCAGTTGGCACTGTCCGGCGACCTCGACGCGCTGCTGCGTTACCAGCCCCACGCCGGTCGCCTGCATGAGCGCGCGGCTGTCGCGCGGCACCTGTTGAGCCGAGGGCTGACGGTCGAGGCCGAACAGGTGCTGGTGGTCAGCGGCGCCCAGCACGGGTTGGCCGTGACCATGATGGCCTTGCTCAAGCCCGGTGATGTGATCGCCGTCGACGCCTTGACGTATTCGGGGTTCAAGGTGCTGGCCGAGACCCTGCACCTGGAAATTGTCGCCATTCCGGTCACCGCCGACGGCCCGGACCTGGACCACCTGCACAGCCTGTGTCGCAAGCGTCCGGTGCGTGCCGTGTACAGCATGCCGACCCTGCATAACCCGTTGGGCTGGGTGCTGAGCCTGGCGCAGCGCGAGCAGTTGGTGGCGATTGCCCGTGAGCACAACCTGATGATCATCGAGGACGCGGCCTACGCGTTCCTGGCCGAGGACGCGCCGCTGCCCGTGGCCAGATTGGCGCCGGAGCGCACGGTCTACGTGGGCGGGCTGTCGAAAAGTGTCGCGACCGGCCTGCGCGTGGGGTTTATCGCTGCCCCGTCGGGTTGGGTCAAAGCACTGGAGCGCACCATCATGGCCACCACCTGGAACGTCCCGGGGGTGATGAGTGCGATTGCGGTGGCCTGGCTCGAGGATGGCACGGTGGCGCAACTTGAAGCACAAAAGCGCCAGGATGCGCAGGCGCGGCAAGCCTTGGCCGCGCAGGTGCTCAAGGGGCTTGCCTACACCAGCCACCCGTCATCGTATTTCTTGTGGCTACCCCTGGCGGAAGAGGCCCGCGCCGATCAAGTCGCCATGACCTTGCAGCGCGACGGTATTTCCGTCTCCACCGCCGAGCCCTTCGCCGTTTCGGCCCACGTGCCCCATGCGTTGCGCCTGGCCTTGGGCTCGGTGGACATGCCGGCGCTGCGCGAGGCGTTGCTGAAGGTGCGCAAGGTGGTGCAGTGGTGAGCCCGATGGCCCACCGCTAGCCATCAGAATTTAAACGCCTGGCGCCCGATCAGCAGCCAGTGGCCTTTCTGTTTTTGCCAGATCTGGAAGTTCTCGATTTCGGTGGGCACTTCCTTGCCGCTGTTCACCGCCAGGGCGGAGAAGTGGTTGCGTACCAGGGCGGTATCGCCACTCAGGGTGATGGTCTGTTTCTGCATTTCCAGGGTCTTGAAGCCGCTGCGTCCGGTCTCGATGTCGGCGATGAATTCCTGCTTGTTCTGGATCTTGCCGCTGGAGTGGCCGTAGGTGAGGTTCTCGGCGGTCAGGCTCTGGAGCTGCTTGAGGTCTTTATGCAGCATGGCCTGGGTGAGGTGGTCGACCGCTTGGGCGACGTCTTTGTCGGCGGCAGGGGCGGCGGCCACATAGCCGCTGAACAGGCACAGAAAACCGATCAGCACTTTGACGTTTTGCATGGATGTTTCCTTATTGTTGTTGGGGGCGGATATGACTCGTCAAGTCATCGTACAACCATGCAATATTTTCCCCAGGGAAGGAAAGAAAAATTTGAAATATCTCGAAAGGATTGGTGTTTCAAGGGGTGTGGACATCTGGGTTTCTTATACGATGTCTCAACACCTCGTTTGGCTTAAACCTCGCTTCCGGTGCAAGTAGCACATCGCTATGCTACTGCCCGACCCCCAGATCTCCGGAGAGACAAAATGGATGTTGACTGGCACAGCGAACCCATCACCCGCGCCACTCCCGTGACCCCACACTATAAAAATACCCAGAACGTGCGCCGCTTCATGCTTGAACACTGTGGGCCGGGGTTCAAGTTCGACCGGCCTTTCATGGCGTGGATTCGCAACGCAACACCCAAGACGATGGGCGACGTGGTGGATGAGTGGCAACGACGCAACGAGGAAGCACGCCCATGACGCCCGATGAAAAATACCAAGCCGTGCAAAAACGCCTCGGCTATCAATTGGATGAATTCAAAGTCGGCGGCAACTACACGCCGCTGGTGCGCGACGGTAACCAGCTGTACATCAGCGGGCAGATCCCTCGCGTCGGCGACACGATCATGCTGCCGGGTAAAGTCGGTGACACCCTGACCCTGGCCCAGGCCCAGATCGCCGCCGGCATCAGTGCATTGCGCTGCCTGGGCCTGCTCAAGCAGGCGCTCGGTTCGCTGGACCGGGTCAAGGCTATCCCGCGTATCACCGTGTATGTACGCAGCGCCGAGGACTTCGATCAGCAGAGTGAAGTGGCCAACGGCGCCTCGGACCTGTTGCACGAGATCCTCGGCGGTGCCGGGGTGCATTCGCGCACGTCGGTGGGGGTGATGCAACTGCCGAAGTCGGCGGCGGTGGAGATCGACATGGTCGCGGTCGCGCACGACTGATGGTCAGCCAAGGTCTGGTCGTCCTGCTCAACTATGGCCTGCACCTGGCGCCGGGCTTGCTGCTGTTTGGCCTGTGGTTCGGGTTGACGCCCACGTCGTTGCCGGCCATGCGCATCCTGATTCTGCTCGCGGCGTTCGTGCTGATGCGCGATGCGATGACGCCCCTGGGCATGTGGGCGCTCAGTGACGAGGTGCAAATCGCCTTCACCGCGAATGCCTTTGTCTTGGCGGCGCTGGGTGGCCTGTCGGTGCTGCTGGTCGTAGGGTTGGCCCGGGTGGCGCCGGAGTTGTGGCGTCTGGTGGTATGGACCAGGGGCCACCGCGCCCTGGGCCTGGCGGTGGGGCTTGCGGTCGGTTGCCTGATCGGTGTGCCGTTGCGGCTCTATCAAGGGATAGAGCCGCACGCGATCCCCGGCTACTGGGTATGGCTGCCGGGCATGGTGGTGTTGGCCTATGGCGCCAATGCGCTGGAGGAAGTGTTGTTTCGCGGGTTTTTGCAGGGCTACCTTGAACAGCAGGTGACACCGCTGCGAGCGGCGCTGATCAGTGGCGTGGCGTTTGCCGCCTGCCATGCCTTCCTGGCCTTGAGCGTGACTCAACTGGGCTGGCCGGTGTTGCTGTTTACCCTGATCGAAGGGCTGGCCTGCGCACTGGTGCGCATGCGTCATGGCGTGTTGGCGGCGACGGCCTGCCATGGCACGGCAATCCTGCTGATTGCCGTGCCCTACATGGCCTGACTTGAAATGCGGTTAGAACGGTGGGAGGGGGCTTGCTCCCGATTGCAGTGGGTCAGCCACCGATGCATCAACTGACACTCCCTCATCGGGGGCAAGCCCCCTCCCACATTTTTTACCGAGTACACCAGCCCAACTCCAGTTGGCTCCAAGGCCGAAAAAGCCAGAGTAAAAGCAGACCGAGATCTACCTGATATATGCAGTTCCAAATGTAAGAGGGGGCTTGCTCCCGATTGCAGTGGGTCAGCCACAGATGCATCAACTGACACTCCCTCATCGGGAGCAAGCCCCCTCCCACAGTGAATCAGTTAGTTTGTCGCCAGCGGCGGCGTGCGCGGCGGGATCAGGCGTTTGCTGCCGGTGGCTTCATACGCCGCCGCAAAGCGCAGCAATGCCGAATCATCGTAGGCGCGCCCGGCAAAGGTCAGCCCGACCGGCATGCCGATGTCCGCCATCACGCCCATGGGCACGGTAACGGTGGGCACGCCCAGGTGGCGGATGGCGAGGTTGCCGTTGGCCACCCACACACCATTGCTCCAGGCGATATCGGCACTGGCTTCGTTCACGTCGGCATCCGCCGGGCCCACATCGGCCACGGTCGGGAACAGCACAGCGTGGAGGCCGAGCTTATCCATCCAGTCTTCCAGGTCGATCCGCCGGGTTTGCTCCAGGCCGCGCAGGCCATCGGGCACGGTGCTGATCTCGTTCCACGGGGTGATGCCGCGCTCGGCCATGCGCACGTATTCGTCCATGCCGGCGGCCAGGTCGTCTTCACGGTTGGGCAAGGTGCCGGGGTCGTGGGGGAAGATCTTCGGCCCGTCCACATCGGCCAGGCGGTTCAGGGCCGGGTCGTTGTTGGCGCGCAGGAAATCATCGAAGGCCCAGGCCGACAGTTCCCACAGTTCATCGTGCAGGAATTCCCTGGACACCAGGCCACGGGTAAACACGGTCGGCGCGCCGGGGCGGTCGCCTTCGCAGTTGGACACCAGTGGGAAATCCACCTCGATGACTTCTGCACCGGCCGCTTCAAGGGCCTGGCGTGCGTCCTTCCATAAGTCGATCACGCTGGCGCGGGTGTTGATCTTCTGCCCGGTGGGGCCGCCGATGCCGGGCTTCTCGCTGGTGCCGGCCTCGGGGTCGGCGTTGATGTACATGCGCGGCACGCCGAAGCGTTTGCCGGCCAGGGATTCGGCTGTAGCCGCCAATTCGGGGTAAGACGCCGGGCGTACCGAGGCGACGCTGGGGATCGGCACCCACGGCTGCAGGCGCCACAGGTCGCCACGGGTGTGCGGGTCTTCAGCCACTACCACGTCGAGCACTTCCAGCAGGTCGGCCATGGTGCGGGCGTAGGGCACCACCACGTCCATGGTCGGGGTCAACGGCCAGTTGCCGCGCACCGAAATCACCCCGCGGGACGGGGTATAGGCGCACAGGCCATTGTTGGACGCCGGGCCACGCCCGCTGGACCAGGTTTCTTCCGCCAGGCCGAAGGCGGCAAAGCTGGCGGCGGTGGCGGTGCCGGCCCCGTTGGATGAACCGGAGGCGAAAGGCGCGGTGAGGTAGTCGGCGTTATACGGGCTTTCCGCGCGGCCATACACGCCGCGCTGCATGCCGCCATTGGCCATCGGCGGCATGTTGGTCTTGCCCAGGCAGATGGCGCCGCCGGCGCGCAGGCGCTCGATGGTGAACGCATCGCGCTGGGCGACCAGCTTGGCGAAGGCCGGGCTGCCGGAGGCGGCGGTCAGCCCCTTGACCAGGTAGCTGTCCTTGGCGGTGTAGGGAATGCCATCCAGTGGCCCCAGGGTTTCACCCTTGGCCCGGCGTGCATCGGAGGCCTCGGCTTCCTTCAGGGCGTCGGGGTTGCGCACGACGACGGCGTTGAGTGCGGTAGCGGTCTGCGGACCGTCGTAGGCATCGATCCGCGCGAGGTAAGCCTGCACCAGTTCAACGGCCGTGGTCTGGCCGGATTCGAGCGCCGCGCGCAATTGGGCAATGGAGACTTCGGTAACTTGCATGACGTTTTCTTCGCCGCCTTAAGTTGAGGTATGGCGGCAGTCTACGTACAGATATTTCACAAAACCAGTGCGGCATTTTCCCCATGGGCGGCACGCATCACCTGCCAGGTGGCGTCGTCTGCGGGAATCAGATGCTCGATACGCAGGGAGGCGAGGGTGATGTCCTGGGGCATGCCGAAGGTGGTGAAGGTGGACAGAAAGCTCAGCTCGCCCCGGCTGGTATGCACGCGGGTCAACACCAGTGGCGGCATTTCAGGCGGCGGCGTGGTGTGGGCGGGGGCGGGCAGGCTCGCCAGGAGAGCGGCCAGCGCAGGGTTGTCCAGCGCCTCGCGGCTTGCCCGTTGCCAGGCCAGGGTGCGGATTTCTTCGGCGTTGACCAGGTGGTCGCCCAGGCCGCCGGGTTGCAGCAGGGTGGTCAGCAGGTTCAGGCCTTCCAGCGGCGGTGTGACTCCCGCCAGTGCCAACAGCACGCCGGTACTCGCATTCGCCGCCAGCACTTCCCAGTGGCTGCCCAGCAGGATCGCCGGGGCCGGGTTGTTGGCGTGCAGGACATGGCTGACCGCCTCGCGAATTGCGGCCATGGCCGGTGACGCGAGCGGGGTAGCGGCGTAACGCGGGGCAAAACCGGCGGCGAGGAACACGCGGTTGCACTGCTCCAGGGGTGTTTCCAGGGCGCTGAGCAGGTTGTGCAGGGTGCCTGGGCTCGGCTTGGCACGGCCGGTTTCGAGGCAACTGAGATGGCGCTGGGAAATGCCGGTGATCAAGGCCAGGTCGAGCTGGCTCAATTTGGCGTGTCGACGCAGTTGGCGCAAGTGTTCGCCGGCAGTAGCGGGGTTATCCATGGCGTGACTATGACCTCCGAGGTCATTGCGAGGAGGGCAACCTTATCACTAGGGTGAGCCTCGATCACGTCAAGGAGCCGACCATGCACAAACCTTACCTGGCCCTCGCCGCTCTGCTGGGCTTTTCGCTGTACACCCTGTTCACGCTGCTCACGGCCGAGCAATCGCTGCTGGCCTTCGGACGAGAGTTGATATCGCGCCCGGACACCGCGCAGGTCGTCATCGACCTGTACCTGATGGCCGTGCTGGCCTGTGTGTGGATGTACCGGGATGCACGGTCGCGGGGGCGGTCGCTGGCGTCGGTGCTGCCGTACTTCTTGCTGACGGCGGTGTTCGTGTCGGTGGGGCCGTTGCTCTACATCGTCGTGAAGGGCGCGCGGGATGAATGAGCTGTTGCACATCTACGCCCTGTGCGTGCTGGTGCTGTGCCTGAAGATGTTCGGCATTTCCTGCTATCAGGGATTTTTCCGGCTTCGCGGGCTGGCGTTCACCAACCGCGAAGATGCGGCGGTCTTCAAGCGTGCTGCGCATCCCGTGGAGTTATCCCAGGTGAGTCGGGCGGCCAGGGCCTGGGCCAATGACCTGGAGAATATCCCGCTGTTCTTCGTGCTCGGTGGGTTGTGTGTGGCGCTGGGCACTGCCGGTGCGACCACTGCCTGGTTGTTCATTGGTTTCACCCTGGCGCGGATGGCCCATACGCTGATGTATCTGGCGGGATGGCAGCCGTGGCGCACGCTGGCGTATGGGCTGGGGGTGGCGTGCCTGTTCGGGCTGGGTGCAATGGTGCTTTACGCATTGCGATGAGCCGCAGCGACACCCCCGGTTTTTGTGGCAAGCCCTAACGTCGTTCAGTTAAGCGAAGGTGATTCACTGACTGGCATTAGGACAACCGTTTATGGGTTGAGGAATGCCTGGTAGTTGTCCTTGGTGATCTGCTGGTAAGGAATGGTCAGCTCGGCGTCATACGGCTGTTTCTTGACCATCTTCACCGCCAGGTCAATGGAGCCGACTGCCTGCCCTTTGTTGTCCTGATACGCCGTCACCAGCAACTGGCCTTTCTTCACCGCATCCAGCCCGGCCGCGCCGCCATCGCTGCCGGCCACCAGAATATCCTTGCCGGGCTGCATGCCGGCCTGGCTGATCGCCATGGCCGCGCCAATCGCCATTTCATCGGCATTCGCCGCCACGGCGTCGATTTTGCGCCCGGACACGATCCAGTTGTTCATCAGGTCAATCGCCTTGCTGCGCTGCCATTCGGCACTCTGCTCCTCGACGATCTTGATACCCGGATAGTCCTTGAGCACGTTCTTGACCCCCTGCGTGCGGTTGTGGGTGGCGTTGTTGGACAGCAGCCCGAGCATGATCGCCAGGTTGCCTTTGCCGCCCATTTTCTCGGCCAGGTAGCGCATCTGGATTTCACCGGCCTTGATCTCATCCGAACCGACATACCCCACCCCCGGCGGCACCTCCTTGAATTCGGGACGGCGGTTGACGTACACCAATGGGATCTTGGCCTGCTGGGCATTGACCGTCATTTTCTGGGTGGCGGCGGTGTCTACGGCGTTGACGATGATCGCGTCCATGCCCTGGGCGGTGAAGTTCTGCACCTGGTTAAGCTGGCGCACCACGTCGCCCTGGGCGTCTTCGAATTGCAGGGTCACGCCGGGCAGTTCCTTGGCGTGGGCGGCCATGTAGTCACGCATTTGCGCGAGAAACACGTCGTCGACCTGGGCGATGCTCACGCCGATCCGTATATCGGCCAGCGCCCAGGGGGTGATGGCGAGGGTCAAGAGTGCCGCAAGGAGTTGCTTCTTCATGGTTGTGCTCCGTTGTTTTTGTTGTTGTTAAAGCATCACGCCTGGCGCTTGGCCCGCAGTTGCGCCACGGCCGCGGCGAAGTCCTCATGCGCCCAGCGTTCGTCGAGGGCTTGCAGCATGAGTTGTTGCCCGGTTTGCGGGGCCAGGCCCTGCAAAGGTGGGTCGGTGTCGAGGTTGGTGGGGAAGGCATAGCCGTCGGCGGTACAGGCCACCACCGCTGCAATTGCCTGGGCATCCAGGGCCGTGTTGGCCAGCAGGGCCGGGTACACCGCCAGCATCATGCGGTCGCGGTCGAGGGCTTCCATGGGCTTGCCGAAGGCCGAGGAGATTTGCAGCAGGTTGGCCATGCGCTGGTGGCCGGTCGTGCGGTTGGTGCCGGCGGCGTGGAACAACGCCGGGTTGAAAAACAGCAGGTCGCCCTTGTCCAGCGCCAGTTGCACGGCGTGCTGCTGGAAGTGCTCGATAAATTCGGGGCGCCGCCAGGCCAGGTAACCCAGGGCGTATTGCTGGGAAAACGGCAGCAGCTGGGTGGGGCCGCTTTCCAGCGGCATCGCCGAGTGGGCCACGGCGCCCTGCAACGTCAGGTACTGGGACAGCACATGCAAGGGCAGGGGAAAGCGTTCCACCACCTCGGTGGTCTGGAAGCCCAGGTGATAGTCGCGGTGTGGCTGTTGCGCCTGGCCGCCGGGGTGCACCACGTTCACTTGCGCCGTCACCTGATAGCTCGGGCCCAGCCACGCCTCGGCGATCAGCCCCAGCAGCGGGTTGGCGTAATACTCCACAAAGGATTGCGGCGACTGCAGCGCCGCCTTCTGCAATGAATTCCAGATACGCCCGTTACTGCCGGCCTTGGCAAAATGGTCGGCGGCCACGCCTTGGGCGGCCTCCTGGGCGAAGATCGCCTCGAACACCTGGCTGTGGCGATCCACCACTTCCAGGTCCTCATAGGCGCGGCGCACCACCATCACGCCCGGTCCATCGCGAAACAAGCGGTGCAGCTCATTCATCACCGTGTGACGGTCGCTGTTGCGCAAGCTGCGGGCCTGATAGACCGGCACGTTGCCGAGCACTTCCGCAGCCAGGGGATAGTCCTCGGCACGCGCCTGTTGCGCGCAAATCCGCTTGAAATCCTCAATGCGCACATCCTGCAGTGTCACGAATGCCGACATTACTCACCTCCCAGGCTCAGGGCCTTGAAGGGCTGCGGGCTGCCGCTGTCGGTGCAGCCGACCACGCCTTGCTCCAGGTCGATCACCGCGCCGGTCATCATCCCCGACTCGCGCGACAGCAGGAACGCCACGCTTTGCGCCACCTCTTCGGGCTTGAGCAGGCGACCGAACGGCTGCGCGCGTTCAGCCTCAGCCAGCCAACCGTCCTGGGCGCCGTGGTACTGGCGCTGGATCTGATCCTCATGGGGCGTGTCCATCCAGCCGATGTTCAGGCCGTTGACGCGGATCCGGTTGCGCAGCGCACTGAACGCCACGTTCCTGGTCAGGATCGCCAGCGCACCTTTGGACGCCGCATAGGCACTGAGGAACGATTGCCCGCCATGCCCGGTGATGCTCTGGATGTTCACCACGGCGCCTTCCACACCCTGGCTGATCATCAATTTCAACGCGTCCTGCATCAGGAAAAACGGCGCGCGCACATTCACCGCCATCAGCCGATCGAACAGCTCCGGCGAGGTGTCGACAATGGTGCCGCGGTCCGACATCCCGGCGCAGTTCACCAGGCCATGCAAGGTGCCGAAGTGGGTGCGCGCGGCGTCGATGATCGCGCGGCAATCCTCGACCTGTTCAAGGTCGGCCTCGACAAAAAACGCCTGGCAATCCAGCTGCGCCAACTGCCGCACCTGTTCTTCGCCCTGGGCGCGGCGCCGCCCGCAAATGATCAGCCCGGCGGCGCCGCGTCGCGCCAGGGTGTGGGCCACGGCGGCGCCCAGGCCCTGGGTGCTGCCGGTGACGACAAAATATTGGCCGTTGAAGGTACTGGCGAGGTCGGCTCGAGGCATGGGGTTCTCCTGGATTGTTGTTGTTTTGATTGCCCGGCTCGACGCCGGACAAAACTGAGACTAGCATTGCAAAACCTCAGTAACGCCTAAAAAAGACCTCATAAACACCTCAGGCGAAACCCATGCTCGAACGCGCCAAACACTTCTCCATCAAGCAGCTCGCGACCCAGGCGGGCGTGAGCAAGGCCACGGTCGACCGCGTGCTGCACCAGCGCGGCAGCGTGCACGCCCAGACTCGCCGACGTATCGAGCAGGCGCTGGATGAACTGGAATCCCAGGAGAAAAACGGCCTGGCGGTAGGGCGCACCTTCCATGTCGACGTGATCATGCACACCCCTCAGCGTTTCAGCGCCGCAGTGCAGGCGGCGATCACCGCGCAACTGGCCAGCCTCGCGCCGTTTCGCATCGCCCCGCGTTTTCACCTGTTCGAAGAAATCGAACCCCAGGCCATGCACGATCAGTTGCTGCGCTGCCTCGACACCGGCAGCCAGGGCGTGGTGCTCAAGGCCGCCGACGAACCGGCGGTGAACCAGGCCGTCAAGCACCTGATCGCGGCGGGCATCCCGGTGGTGACCTTGGTGACGGACCTGCCGCAAAGCGAACGCATCGGCTACGTCGGCATGGACAACCGCACCGCCGGCCAGACCGCCGCCTACCTGATGTCGCGCTGGCTGCCGGCGTTGCCCCAGGACGTGGCGGTGGTGATCGGCAGCGAGTTGTTCCGGGGCGAGGAGGAGCGCGAGATGGGCTTTCGCGCCTGGCTGCGCGGGCGAGCCCCTCACCTGCGGGTGCTGGACGTCAGCGGCGGCTATGGCGTGTACCCGCGCACCTTCGAGCGGGTCACCCAGGCGCTGCAACAGCATCCCGGCCTCAAGGCGGTGTACAGCGTCGGCGGCGGCAACCGTGCGATTGTCGACGCCTTCGCCGCCCTGGGTCGCCCGCTGGAAGTGTTTATCGGCCACGACCTCGACGAAGAAAACCGCCAACTGCTGCTGGACGAAAAAATCGCCGCGATCATCGACCACAACCTGCAGATCGATGCCCGCCACGTGTTCCTGCACATCCTGCATTACCACCGGTTGTGGAAGGCCGGGCCGATTGCGCCGTCACAGGTGCAGATCGTCACCCCGTTCAACCTGCCGGACTGAGTACTCCCTCCAACAACAACATCAGGAGTTCAACCATGCTACGTATCGCTGTTCTAGGTGCCGGGCGCATCGCCAGGATCCACGCCGCCAACGTCGCCGCCCACCCGAATGCCACGCTGGTGCTGGTGGCCGACCCCTGGCGCGAAGGCGTCGATGCCCTCAGCCGCCAACTGGGCTGCGAGGCGGCCTACGATTGTGCCGCCGCCCTCACGCGCAAAGACATCGACGCCGTGGTCATCGGCACCCCCACCGACACCCATATCGACCTGCTGTTGGCCGCCGTCGCCGAGGGCAAGGCGGTACTCTGCGAGAAGCCCATCGACCTCGATATCGCCAAGGCCCGCAGCGCCGCCCAGGCCGTGGAGCGCCAGGGCGGCAAGGTGATGCTCGGCTTCAATCGCCGTTTCGACCCCGACATGCTGCGCCTGCGCCAGGCCCTGGATGCCGGCCAGATCGGCGCGGTGCGCCAGGTGATCATCACCAGCCGCGACCCAGGCCTGGCGCCGCGGGATTACCTGGAACACTCCGGCGGCATCCTGCGCGACATGACCATCCACGACTTCGACACCGCCCGCCACCTGCTCGGCGAGGAACCGGTGGAAGTCAGCGCCATTGCCAGCCGCCTGGTGGACCCGAGCCTGGAACAGATCGACGACTACGACAGCGTGATGGTCCTGCTGCGTACCGCCTCCGGCAAGCAATGCCATATCAACTGCTGCCGCCAGGCGGTGTACGGCTACGACCAGCGGGTGGAAGTCTCCGGCGCCCTTGGCGTGCTGCTCACCGACAACCATCGCCCCAGCACCCTGCGCCACTGGAGCGCCGACCACACCGAAGCGCTGGAACCGTTGCAGCATTTCTTCCTGGAGCGTTACGCCGATGCCTATCGCAATGAGCTGACCCGGTTTATCGATGCGCTGAACAGCGGCCAGGCACTGCCCACCAGTGTGCGCGACGGGTTGTATGCGCTGCATCTGGCCGATTGTGCGTTGGAGTCGGTGAGGACGGGGAGGTGTGTAGCGGTCAGTTACGACCTGTAGGCCCCGGTCCGATCAACCAGCCGAATGCTGTCCCGTCCGCCACGCTTGGATTCATACAGCGTGGTATCGCCCTGTTCGATCAGCGCCGCCAGGCTGGCCGGCGGCTGGTCGAACAGGGTGGCGCCGATGCTCAGGGTCACCGGCGCGGGCGTGGCGAAGGTTTGTGCGGCCAGTTGCTGGAACTGCTCGCGCAGGCTGCTGCCCAGTTCGACGATCTGCTCGGTCGAGGCCGGGTTGAGCAGGATCACAAACTCATCACCGCCCAAACGTGCGGCCAGCGCGCCTCGGGGCACGACGGCGCGAATCATCTCGCTCAAGGCGATCAGCACGCGGTCGCCGGCGGTATGGCCGTGGAGGTCGTTGACCGACTTGAAGTTGTCGATATCGATCAGCAGCAGGGCGCCTGGTTGTTGCGCCGACACCTGGGCCAGCAGGCGCGGCGCGCGCAGGTCGAGGGCGCGGCGGTTGTAGAGGGCGGTGAGTGGGTCGCGGGCGGCGAGGCGGGCGATCTGCTGTTCGCGGCGGTAGCGCTCCGAGCCGGTCATTGACAGCGCAATCAGCATGATCGCCATGGCGCCTTCCACCAGGGACACCTGGATGATCTCGCCCTTGAACGCCGCAAGGTCGATCAAGGTGCCGGGGATCACCACCGACAGCGCCTTGGCCACGTAGAACATGCCGTGGACCAGCAGCACATAACGCAGTTGCACCGCGCCGATGCTCAATGATCGGCCGTGGGGCCGCAGCAGGAAACTGGCGCGCAGGGTCGGCAGTGCGACCAGCAGCGACTGCACGCCCAACATGGCTTTGGACCACGGCAGGTCGGTCGGGAGCATCAGCATGCCCAGCCACACGGCCAGCAGCAGCCACCATCGCGGCGACAGGCGTACCTGGGTAAAGCGCGCGACCCCGAGCAAGAACAGGCAGTGCGCGGCCACCAGCAAGCCGTTGGCAAACCAGATGCCGATGAGCAGGTAGCCATTGATGCGCAGCAGGGCCAGGGTGGAGCCGACGGTGATGGTGGCGAAACCGGCGCTCCAGAACAGCAGCGAAGGTTCGCGTACGCTGCGCCATTCTATGGCCAGGTACAGGGCAGCAGCAGCGGCCAGGGCAACGGTGAGTGCCAAAATCGTAGGAGGGTCGAGCGTCATTTCGTGCCGGGTCTGCCTGGGTGTGCGTTGAGGCTGGGGATTGTAAGCGCACACGCAGGTTTTTCAGAGCCCAAAGGATAATGGCATACAGCCATCCGATGATCGGCGGTCTAGACGCCTTTGGTCGACGGCAGCAGTATCGTCAGGATGCCCACCAGTGGCAGGAACGAGCACAGTGTGTAGACGTACTCGATGCCGTGGCTGTCGGCGAGCAGTCCGAGCAAGGCCGCGCCGATCCCGCTGAAGCCGAACATCAGGCCGAAAAAGATCCCGGCGATCATGCCGACATTGCCCGGCACCAGTTCTTGGGCAAACACCACGATGGCCGAGAACGCCGAGGCGAGGATAAAGCCGATCACCACGCTGAGCACGGCGGTCCAGAACAGGTCGACGTAGGGCAGGGCGAGGGTGAACGGCGCGGCACCGAGGATCGAGAACCAGATGACTTTCTTACGCCCGATCCGGTCGCCGATCGGCCCGCCCGCGAAGGTGCCCACGGCCACCGCACCGAGGAACAGGAACAGGTACATCTGGGAACTCGATACCGACAGGTGGAATTTTTCAATCAGGTAGAACGTGAAGTAGCTGGTCAGGCTGGTCATGTAGAAGTACTTGGAGAACACCAGCACCGCCAGCACCACCAGGGCAAACGTCACGCGGCCCTTGGACAAGCCGTGGGTGGCCTTGCCGCCTTGCTTGAGCTTGAACAGGTTGAGGTGGTTGCGGTACCAGCGGCTCAAGCCATACAGCACCAGGATCGCGAACACGGCAAACAGCCCGAACCAGGCGATGTTGCCCTGGCCGTAAGGAATGATGATCGCCGCCGCGAGCAACGGCCCCAACGCGCTGCCGGTGTTGCCGCCGACCTGGAAGGTCGATTGCGCCAGGCCATAGCGCCCGCCGGAGGCCAGGCGTGCGACGCGCGAGGTTTCCGGGTGGAAGGTCGACGAGCCGACGCCCACCAGGCCTGCCGCCAGCAGGATCGCCGGGAAGCTGCCGACAAACGCCAGCATCAGGATGCCGACCAGGGTGCAGACCATGCCCGCCGGCAGCAGCCACGGTTTGGGATGCCGGTCGGTGTGGTAGCCGATCCAGGGTTGCAGCAGCGAGGCGGTCAGCTGGAACGTCAGGGTGATCAGGCCGACCTGGGTAAACGTCAGGCCATAGTTGGCCTTGAGCATCGGGTAGATCGACGGCAATACGGCCTGGATCAGGTCATTGATCAGGTGCGCCAGGGCACAGGCGCCGAGGATACGCAGGACTAACGGGCTTACGTGGGGCGGACTCGAGGTGGCGGCAGGTGATGCGGTCAGGGTCGACATGCAGGCATTCCATACAAGGCAGCGAACAGGGGCAGCGAGTACTTGAGCAGGCTGCCCATTTCAATTTGTTTCAGAGCTTATGCTAGATTCGCCAGGAATGCCTGTCTCGCGTAATTCGGGAGGCAACCATCGTAAAAAGGGCGAAATGATCAAATCACTGGATAAATTTTTGCAGGAAATCGATGAGGGCGACTGGGCTGTCATCAGTTCGGCCACCGATTATCCGGAAAACTGGGTGATCCCCGACCACAGTCACGAAAAGCATCAATTACTCTACGCCACCGAAGGCGTGATGGTGGTGCATTCGGCGCACAACCAATGGACGGTGCCGCCCCATCGCGGCTTCTGGATGCCCTGCGGGCACGTGCACTCCCTGCGCTGCGTGGGCGCCCTGAAAATGCGCAGCGTGTTCGTGCGCCCCGACAGTTTCCCCAACCTGCCGACCGAGACCAAGGCGGTGAGTATCTCGCCGTTGCTCAGCGAGCTGATCAAGGCCTCCGTGAGCTTGAAACCGCCCTATGCCGAAGACTCCCGCGATGCGCGGATCATGCACTTGATCCTCGACGAGCTGGCGCTGTTGCCGGCCTTGCCGCTGTCGCTGCCGCAGCCCGCCGATCTGCGGATCCAGCAGATCTGCCTGGCGTGGCAGGAGGACCCGGGCGATGCCTCCACCGTGGCGGATTGGAGCGAGCGCCTGGCCCTCGACCAGAAAACCATCCAGCGCCTGTTCCGCAAGGACACCGGCATGACCTTCGGCCAATGGCGCCAGCAGGCGCGGCTGCTGCTGGCACTGGAGCGTATCGCGGTGGGGCAGAAGATTATCGACGTGGCCCTGGAGCTGGGCTACGAAAGCCCCAGCGCATTTACCAGCATGTTCAAGAAACAGTTTGGCAAGACCCCGAGTCATTTTTTCCGCTGACGTCGGCGCAGTAGTCGTCCAGCAAACCGTTGAATGCGTCGATATCCAGCGGTCGGCTGAGGAAGTAGCCCTGGCCTTCTTCACACGCCACGCTTTTGAGCATGGCCAGGTGCTCAGCGGTCTCAATGCCTTCGGCCGTGACCGTCAGGGCAAGGGCACGGCCCAAGCCGACAATGGCTTGGATAATCGCCTTGTCATCCTCGCTTTCCTCCAGGCGGGTGAGGAAGCTGCGGTCGATTTTCAGGCCATCGAACGGGAACGCCCGCAGGTAGCTGAGGGACGAATAGCCGGTGCCGAAGTCATCCATGGCAATGCGGATGCCCAGTTGCTTGAGCGTGCGCATCACCTCAAGTGCGCCGACGGCGTCCTCGAGCATGACGCTTTCGGTCATTTCCACCTCAAGGCGCGCAGGGTCGATACCCGAGGCGTCCAGGGCGTGGCGCACGCGCTCCACCAGGTTGCCGCGCTTGAACTCGGTGGGTGACAGGTTCACCGAGACGAACAGCGTGTCGGGCCACTGCGCCGCGCACGCACACGCGGTGGCCAGTACCCAGTCACTCAGCGCCAGGATCAGCCCCGATTCTTCGGCAATCGGAATAAAGGTGTCCGGGGCGATCAGCCCGCGTACCGGGTGCTGCCAGCGCACCAGGGCTTCGGCCCCGACCATCTGCCCATCGGCGATGCGATAGCGCGGCTGGAAGTGCAGGCGCAGTTCGGCGTGCTTGATCGCAAAGCGCAGATCGCTCTCCAGGCGCCGCCGCTCGATGATCCGCGTATTCATGTCCCCGGAGTAAAAGCGCCAGGTATTGCGCCCGGCGGCCTTGGCCTCATACAGCGCGATATCGGCGTAGCGCAGCAGTTCGGTGGCATCGCGGGCATCGGTGGGCGCCAGGGCAATGCCGATACTGGCACTGATAAACACCTCTTGTTCGTCGATTTTGATCGCCTGCTCGATGGACTCGATCAAGCGCAGGCACAGGCTTTCGACTTCATCCTGGCTGCCGGCGTCGCTGAGGATCAACACAAACTCATCGCCGCCGACGCGAGCCACCAGGTCACCATGGCGCACGCAAGCAGCCAGGCGGGCGGACACTTGATTAAGCACCCGGTCACCGGCGGCGTGGCCGAGCAGGTCATTGACCGGCTTGAAGCGGTCCAGGTCGAGGCTGAGCATCACCAGCGGCTGCTCGGCGCTGGGCAGGGCCTTGAGTTTGCCGTCCAGGAATGCCTGCAGGCGCGTGCGGTTGGGCAGCCCGGTCAGGGCGTCGTGTTGAGACAGGTACTCGATGCGCCGACGTGCTTCGACTTCTTCGGTGACGTCGGTGGCCGTCCCGCGAAACCCGCCACAGGGCATTTCCCGGGCCGACAGCCGGGTTGTGCGCTCCTGTCCCTGGGCATCGATATAGCGGCATTGCACACTGATGTCCACGCGCCGGCCCGGAGTGCTCAGCCACTGCGACAGCAGGTCGGCCTCGGTGTCCAGCAGGTCGCTCATGGCCGCCCCGAGCCAGGCTTGCCGGGTCAGGCCGGTGACGCTTTCGAAACGCTCCGACAGGTAGGTAAAACGCCAGCCGACATCGATTTCCCAGACCCAGTCCGAGCTGGCCTCCACCACGTCACGAAAGCGCGCCTCGCTGGTGGCCAGGGCGGCCTGGCTGTCCAGCAGGGAGGTGTGGCTGGCATCCAGGGCGAGGGCGGCGGCGGTGGTGCGGCGCAGTATCACCCAGGTCATCAGGCACACCAGCAACGCGGCCAGGCCCAGCAGCGGCAGGCCTACGCCCATCAAGCGCAGGCCGGGCCGGGCCGGTTCCCAGTGCAGGCTGCCGGCGGCGCCGTTGTCGCCCAGGGGGAAAACCAGGGTCTGGCCGATGTCATCGGGCGTGGCCACATGCAGCTTGCCCACGCCGAACTCATCGCCGATTGCGTGCAACTTGGCGCTGTTGAGGACATCGACAAAGATCAATACCGAGGCCGGCCGGCCATCGGGCACTACCGTGGGGTCGGTGCCGGGTGTGATCGCGGCGGCGGCCACCAGTGCCGGGCTGCCGCGTACATTGATGAACGCCGTGACCGGTGTTTCGTTTTCAGCCCCGGCACGCGCCTGCTCGATAATTTCGGTCAAGGGCTGGTCGAGCCACTGCGAGAGCTCGACGCTTTGCAGCTCGCCCTTGATCACCGAGTAGACCGTGCGATTGTCGTTATCGGCCACAAACAGGCCTTGGAAACCGAAGTCCTGATACAGCGTGGCGCCGACGTTGCCGCGCGCGTAGGCCCAGTCGCTGTCGACGGTCATGTGCAGGTGCTTGTAGGCATCGCTCCAGAAGGCGTAGTCCTTGACGGTCACCCGCAGGGACTTCTCCAGGGATTGCACGGCTTTACGCGTATAAAACGCGCTTTCCTGCTGTTCGGAGTGATCCAGTTCGTGCGCAAGGTAAACCAGGGAGTAGGCGGCGGCGGCAAAGACCAAGGCCAGCAACGCCACGAAATTGAACAGCGACGTGCGCGCCAGCGACAGGCTGCTGCGGTCGGACAAGGTGCGGACGATAGGGGCGAGAGAGTTCGGCATGGTTTCCCGCAGGACGTCGCTGCAAGTCATTGGTATGACGGGTTATCGGCGGTGCGGGTAAAAAACTTAGCGCTTCGGTGTTGGCGGGCGTTGAAGCGCGGTGCGCCCTCGGGATGGCGGCTTCACCGGCAGGCTGTCGCCGTATTCAGCCCACCACGCCATCAGCGCCTGCAGGGTCGGCGCGAGCGCGCGGGCTTTGGCGGTTATTTCATATTCGACCGGGGCGGTACTTCGGCGAACACCGTGCGGGTCACCAGGCCATCGTCTTCCAGCTCGCGAAGTTGGGCCGTGAGCATATGTTGGGTAATGCCGCCGATGGTCTTGCGCAGCTCGCCGAACCGATAGACCCGCTGGTTCAACAGCCACATGATTTCCAGTTTCCACTTGCCGCTGAGCAGTGAAAATGCACGCCGCATTTCTTCATGCATATTCAGCTTTTCAACGCTTTTAGTCTGGTTTTCCATACTGACTGCCACTTTTTCATCCTACTTGTGCGAATTCATCTCCGCGGGGATCTTAGCTGAAATTCATCCCTCACAGACTGGAGAAAACACATGTCCCGACTCAACGCAAAAGTCGCCATTGTCACCGGTGCCGGACGTGGTATCGGCCGCGCCACGGCCAAGCTGTTCGCGGCCCAGGGCGCCAAGGTCGCCGTGGTGTCGCGCACCCCGGAAAACGTCGCGCGCGTGGTGGCCGATATCCAGGCCGCAGGCGGCACGGCGCTCGGCGTGGTGTGCGACCTGGCTGATGCGGCGCAGGTCAGCGCAGCGGTGGCGAACGTCGTCGCCACCTATGGCGGCATCGACATTCTGGTCAATAACGCATTCGACCCGTCCGTGGTGTTTTCCTCGGTGCTCGAGTTGCCGGTCGAACAACTGCAACGCAACCTGGACATGGGCCCGATCGCCTACCTGCGCACCATGCAAGCCTGCTACCCGTACCTCAAGGCCAGCGGCGCAGGGCGGGTGATCAACTTCGGTTCGCTGGCCGGCATCATCGGCATGCAAGGCTACGCGCCCTACAACATGGCCAAGGAAGCGGTGCGCGCGCTGACCCGCTCGGCCGCGCGGGAATGGGGCGTGGATAACATCACCGTCAATAACCTGCTGCCGGTGGCCGATACCTGGGGTGATAGTTATGATGCGCCGGCACCCTCCAATGTGCTCGGGCGTTATGGCTCGCCGGAAGACGACATCGCGCCGGTGGCGCTGTTCCTGGCCAGCCAGGATGCGCAGTTCATCACCGGCTACAGCCTGACACCGGATGGCGGGCAGATCATCGACAGTGCGCGTTGACTGACCCGCGCAGCGGCCCAGGCGAGTATCGCCGCCATGCACAGTAGTGCGGCGCTCAAGGCAAACGTCACCTGGTAGCCGCACAGGTCAAACACCACACCGCCCAGCGTTGCCCCGGCGGCGATTGCCAGTTGGATGATGGCAACCATCAAGCCGCCCCCTGCCTCGGCATCCTCAGGCAGGTTTTTTGCCAGCCAGGTCCACCAGCCCACCGGCGCGGCGGTGGCTACCAGGCCCCACACACCGAGGAGCGCGGCGGTAATAACGGGCGAACTGCCGAATGCGACCAATGCCAGGGCGATCACCGCCATCAATACGGGAATGGCGATCAGCGTGGGGTACAGGCCGTTCTTCAGCACACGCTCGATCAGCAGCGTGCCGGCCAAACCGGCCAGGCCGAGCACCAGCAGCATCAACGACAGCAGCGATACACCCACCTGGGTAACACCTTCCAGAAACGGCCGCAGGTAGGTGAACAGCATGAACTGGCCCATGAAAAACACGCTGACGGCCAGCATGCCCAGGGCCACCGGGGCGCGCTTGATCAAGCGCAACAGGTGGCCGTTGCCGGCCTGGCGACGGGGTTTGATCGACGGCAGGCTCAGCAGCAGCCACAGCACCGCAACCACGGCCACCGGCACCACGCAGAAAAACGCGCCACGCCAGCCGATCAAACCACCGAGGAAACTGCCCAACGGTGCTGCGATCACGGTTGCCAGTGCGTTACCGCCATTGACGATAGCCAAGGCGCGCGGCACCTGGCCCTCGGGCACCAGGCCCATGGCGGTGGCTGCCGACAGCGACCAGAAGCCGCCGATGGCCACGCCGATGAGGGCGCGGCCGAGCATGAAGATCAGGTAGTTCGGCGCGAGCGCTACCACGCTGCCGGACACGATCATCAGCAAGGTCAGCGCGACCAGCAGGCGCTTGCGATCCATGCGCGCCGCCACTCGGGCGATCACCAGGCTGGTGAGCAAGGCAAACAGGCCTGACACCGAAATACCCTGGCCGGCCTGGCCTTGGCTGATGCCCAGGTCGGCGGCCAGCGGGGTCAACAGGCTCACCGGCATGAACTCCGAGGCCACCAGGGCAAAGGCCGCCAGGGACAGGGCGAAGACGGCGCCCCAGCGGGGCGCGTGAGGGTTTATCGAGATCACTTCAAGTGACTGTTAAAGAAGCTGGTGAGCTTGGCGAAGGGGATCAGGTTGACCCGGTCGTAGAGGTCCACATGGCCGGCGTTGGGGATGATCACCAGTTCCTTGGGCTCGGCGGCACGGTTGTAGGCGTCTTCGCTGAACTCGCGGGAGTGGGCGTCGGCACCGGCAATCAGCAACAGCGGGCGAGGCGAAATGGTCTCGATGTCGTTGAACGGATAGAAGTTCATGAACTTCACGTTGCTGGTCAGCGTCGGCATGGTGGTGGTCTGCGGCGACGCGCCGGCCGGTGTGACTTCACCGCGCGGTGTGCGGTAGAAATCGAAAAACTCATCGCCAATCGGGTTGCCGCTCCGCTTGAGCGGCGTGCCGCTGGTGTAGAGGGTCTCGCCGCCCTGGAATTCCACGTAACGCTGGTTGGCCGCCTGCACCAGCACCTGCCGGCGTTGTTCCGCTGTCATGCCGTGCTTGAGACCGTTGCGGTTGGCGGCGCCCATGTCGTACATGCTGACCGTGGCAATGGCCTTGAGGCGTGGGTCGATCTTGGCCGCCGCGATGGCAAAGCTGCCGCTGCCGCAGATGCCGATCACGCCGATGCGCTCACGATCGACCAGCGGCCGGGTGCCGAGGAAGTCCACGGCGGCGCTGAAGTCTTCGGCGTAGAGGTCGGGCAGCACCGCATTGCGTGGTGTGCCTGCGCTTTCGCCCCAGAACGACAGGTCCAGCGACAAGGTGACAAAGCCCTGTTCGGCCATTTTGGTGGCGTAGAGGTTGGCGCTCTGTTCCTTGACGGCACCCATCGGGTGGCCGACGATCAGCGCGGCATTTTTCGAGGCCGGGGCGAGCTGTTTGGGCACGAACAGGTTGCCCGCCACCGGCATGCCGTATTGATTGTTGAAGGTGACTTTTTCGACGGTCACCTTGTCGCTTGTGTAGAAGTTGTTTGCACCGTTGGACATGTCGGCTCCCAGAGAAGAGAACGAAATCACCAGCAGACTCAGGGTGAGCAAGAGGCTTTTCATGGATGGATCCTTGAGAAGGGGGTCGGCACATTTTCCCGGCGTGGCTGAGGGTTCTGTAGTGCGTTCCACTGGATTACTTGCCTGATCCTCTGAGTCTGGCGGGTTGCCGGGGACGTAAGCGGGCCGGTCGGGGTAAAGTCCAACGATCAGAGCGAAGGGCCCTTTATGAAGATCAATCAAATGCCCCTGGACGTGCTGGTCCACGCGATCGGCTCAAGGGTCTGCATACCCGGCGACTACCCCATGCCCATCCCCGGCCTGGGCTTTTATCGGCGTGAGCAGCCCGCGACACCCGTGGTGTGCATGGTCGAGCCGAGCATCGTGCTGGTTGCCCAGGGTGAGAAGCGGCTGTGGGTCGGCGGCGAGGGGTACCCGTATGACACGGCACGATTTCTGCTCACGTCGCTGGATATACCGGCCAACTCCGAAGTGCTGGTCGCCAGCCCGACCCGCCCGTGCCTGGGCCTGACCTTCAAGCTCGACCTGCGCATCCTGGCCGAGCTGATCGCCCAGGGGGCGTTGCCGCCAACGCGTGAGCGGGCGGTGATGAAAGGCGTGGGGATTGGTGTCGTGACCGGCGCCATGCTCGCCTCCTTTGCGCGCCTGGTTGAATTGCTTGATGAGCCCGAAGCGATACCGGTGCTCGCACCCTTGATCCAGCGCGAGATTCACTTCCGGCTATTGCAGAGCGACCATGCCGGCCGACTGCGCCAGATCTGTTCCGTGGACGGGCAGGGTTATCGGATTGCGCGGGCGATCGATTGGCTCAAGCTCAATTACGACGTGCCGTTGCGCGTGGACGAACTGGCCGCGCGTGTGCAGATGAGCGCGGCGACCTTTCACCATCACTTTCGCCAACTGACGGCGATGAGCCCGCTGCAGTATCAGAAATGGCTGCGCCTCAACGAAGCGCGGCGCTTAATGTTGAACGAGCACCGGGACGTGTCCAGTGCGGCGTTCAAGGTCGGCTATGAAAGCCCGTCGCAGTTCAGCCGCGAGTACAGCCGGCTTTTTGGTGTGCCGCCCAAGCGCGATATGGCCATGCTGCGCGGCAAAGCGCCGGTCAGCGATCCGCTGGCGTCAAGTTAGCGTAGAAGATGCAGCCGATCAGCCGCGCAAACAGGCTGAGGGTTTCCGGCAGGTTGGGGTCGTCAAACAGCATCGCCCGGGAATCCAGCGCACACAGTGCACCGAACAGGCGGCCATCCGGGAGGAAGATCGGCGCCCCGGCGTAGCTCTCGATGGCGTATTGCTTGACCACCGGGCGCGTGGCAAAGCGGCCATTGGCGCTGACCTGCGGGATGAACAGGGTCTGCGGGTTGATGCAGAACTCGCTGCACAGGGTGGTTTCCAGGTCGAGCACGTCATCGGCATGAATGCCCATGTCGAAGGGGTCGTGCGCTGAACAGACAATCCATTCCAGGTCAGTGAACTTGGCGATGCCGGCAAAGCGCATGCCCGTCAGGCGGGTGACCAATTGCAGGATGCTGGTGGTGGCTTCGATTTCGGCGATGGCAGCGCGTTCGTCGGCGCTGAGTAACGCGTGTGCGGCGGTGAAGCTTGGAAGCATGGTTGAACACTCCACTGGCGTGGCGGCCCTTGCCACCACGCTTGGTCAGGTCTTAATTGATACGCGGATGCTGCTGCACCAGGTTCTGGCGCTTGGCTTCCAGTTCGGCAATCTCGGCGTCGATGTCTTCGATTTTCTGCTCGATATTGTCGTGATGCTCCTGCAGCAACTCCTTCGCTTCTTCCATGTCCGACGCAGCCGGTGCGGCGCCGCGCAGGGGTTTGTTGGCGGTTTCCTTCATGGTCAGGCCGGTGATCAGGCCGACCACCGCAAACACCATCAGGTAGTAGGCGGGCATGTACAGGTCGTTGGTGCTTTCCACCAGCCAGGCCACCGCGGTAGGGGTGACGCCGGCGATCAATACGGAGACGTTGAACGCACTGGCCAAGGCACTGTAGCGCAGGTGCGTGGGGAACATCGCCGGCAGCGTGGACGCCATGACGCCGATAAAGAAGTTAAGCACGACGGCCAGGATCAGCAAGCCGGCGAAGATCAGGCCGGTCTTGCCGCTGGTAATCAGCATAAAGGCCGGAATGGCCAGGAACAGCAGGCCGATGCTGCCGGCGATGATGAAGGGCTTGCGGCCGATCTTGTCGCTGACAAAACCGATGAACGGCTGCACGAACAGCATGCCGACCATGATCGCGATGATGATCAGCACGCCGCTGTTTTCGGAGTAGTGCAGGTTATGGGACAGGTAGCTCGGCATGTACGTGAGCAGCATATAGTACGTCACGTTGGTGGCCGCGACGATGCCGATGCAAGTCAGCAGGCTGCGCCAGTGCTTGGTGGCGATCTCCTTGAATGACACTTTCGGGCCATGGGTCAGGCCTTCGCGGTCACCCTGTTCGAGCTTGTCGACATGCTGTTGGAACGCCGGGGTTTCTTCCAGCGCATGGCGCAGGTACAGGCCGATCATGCCCAGGGGCAGGGCCAGGAAGAACGGCAGGCGCCAGCCCCAGGCCTCGAAGTCGGCTTCGCCCAGCACGCTGGAGATCAGCACCACGACACCGGCACCGAGGACGAAACCGGCGATGGAGCCGAAGTCCAGCCAGCTGCCGAGGAAACCGCGCTTGCGGTCCGGCGCATATTCGGCAACGAAGATCGAGGCGCCGGTGTATTCACCGCCCACCGAGAAGCCCTGGGCCATTTTGCACAGCAGCAGCAGGATCGGCGCCCAGATGCCGATGGAGGCGTACCCGGGAATCAGGCCGATGGCGAAGGTGCTCAGCGACATGATCACAATGGTCGCGGCGAGGACTTTCTGGCGTCCGTATTTATCGCCCAGCGCGCCGAAGAACAGGCCGCCCAGGGGACGAATCAGGAACGGCACGGAGAACGTCGCCAGTGCCGCGATCATTTGTACGCTGGGGGAGGCGTCGGGGAAGAACACCTTGCCCAATACATAGGCGACAAACCCGTAGACACCAAAGTCGAACCACTCCATGGCGTTACCCAGTGCGGCGGCGGTGATCGCCTTGCGCATCTTGGCGTCGTCAACAATGGTGATGTCTTTCAAACCGATGGGCTTGACGCTTTTCTTACGTAATTTCATGCGGACCACTCTAAAACAGAACAGGGGAGGTGCCATCGTTGCAATGGCACCGCTCTGTCAGTTCAGATACAAGCGGACATGAAATAATTCACCGCTATTTGCGTTTTTTTGCCTGGGGCGCAATTTGCGTGCAATTGCCTGGGTTTTCGGGGTGAGCACCTACCCTGGGGCAAACCCGTTCGCCACAGTTGTAAAGAGGACTTATCCCGATGCCTGCCACCGTTTCCCGCCTTGTCTATCGTCCGCCACAGCTTGGGGATGTGCAGCGATTATTCGCGATCGTCGGTGACCCGCTGACCAATCTCTTCAATCCCTCCGGGCCCATGCCCAGCCTGTCCGCGGCCCAACGCCTGCTCGATCACTGGCTCCAGCAGTGGGCCGACAACGGCTATGGCTGGTGGGCGGTTGCCCGTATTGACGCGCCGGACTTCATCATCGGCTTTGGTGGAGTCGCCCCGCTTAACTACCTCACGCAACCGCGCGTCAACCTGGGCTACCGCTTTGCCGTGGAAGCCTGGGGGCAGGGCTACGCCACTGAGCTGGCACGCGATGCCCTGGCGTTGGCGTTTGACACCCTCCGTCTGCAGGAAGTGTTCGGCCTGGTGCGGCCCGATCACGCGGCGTCGATCCGTGTGCTGGAGAAGGTCGGCATGCAGCCGTTCGGTGTGCTCGACGATGTGCCCGGCAAGGCGCCGAGCCGGGTCATGCGCATTTGTCGTCCTACAACCTAGCCGCGCCTGACACTTTTCACACCCGTGAGATAGCCCGCAAAAGCCGTAATCTTTCAGATTGACAGCGGGTAGGTAGCCCGATATAAAAGCCACAGTTGTACGACGACATATGACGTTACATATGTCCTACCTAACAAAAATAAAAAGTGATGCCATGAACTTGATCGAGCCCATCAACGCCCAGCGCGTTGGCCAAGCTGTAGGCAACTATCGCTGGACCATCTGCGCGATGTTGTTTTTCGCGACCACCGTCAACTACCTCGACCGCCAGGTGCTCAGCCTGCTTGCGCCGCAGTTGTCGACGCAATTTGGCTGGAGCAACACCGATTACGCCAATATCGCGGCGGTGTTCCAGTTTGTGTATGCGATTTCCATGCTGTTTGCCGGGCGGTTTGTCGACAAGATCGGCACCAAGGCCGCCTACGTGATCGCGATTGCGGTCTGGTCCACCGGCGCCATCATGCATGCGTTCTCGGTGCCGATGGGCGAGGGCATCGCCGCGGTCAGCGCCGCGTTCGGCCTGGCGGTGATCCCCGTGTCCATCGCCGGCTTCATGCTGTCCCGGGCCGTGCTGGCGATTGGCGAGGCGGGTAACTTCCCGATTGCGATCAAGGCCACCGCCGAATATTTCCCCAAGAAAGAACGCTCGCTGGCCACCGGGATCTTCAACTCCGGCGCCAACGTCGGCGCGATCCTGGCGCCGATCTGCGTGCCCCTGATCGCCGGGATGTGGGGCTGGGAAGCGGCCTTTATGGTTATCGGCATGCTGGGCTTTGTGTGGGTGGCGGTTTGGGCGGCGGTGTATGAGAAGCCGGAGCAGCAGAAACGCCTGTCGGCCGAAGAGCTGGCCTATATCCGCAGCGACCAGGCGCAGCAGCCCTCTATCCCGCCGGTTGCAGGCGCGGTACAGAAAAAAGTCTCGTGGTTCAAGTTGCTCACCTACCGCCAGACCTGGGCGTTTGCCTTCGGCAAGTTCATGACCGATGGCGTGTGGTGGTTCTTCCTGTTCTGGCTGCCTACCTACCTGTCGGCGCAATACGGCATGAAAGGCGCCGATATCGTCATGCCGCTGGCCGTGCTGTACAGCATGACCATGGTCGGCAGCATCGGCGGCGGCTGGTTCCCCAGCTACTTCATGGCCCGTGGCGATGCCCCCTACGACGGCCGCATGAAAGCCATGCTGGTAATCGCGCTGTTCCCGTTGGTGGTGTTGCTGGCACAACCGTTGGGCTACATCAGCTTCTGGGTCCCGGTATTGCTGATCGGCGTCGGCGCCTCGGCGCACCAGGCGTGGTCGTGCAACATCTTCACCACCGTGTCCGACATGTTCCCGCAGAAAACCGTGGCCTCGGTGGTCGGCATCGGCGGCATGGCCGGCGGCATCGGCGGTGTGGTGATGACCAAGATCGGCGGCTGGGTGTTCGACTACTACAAGTCCATCAATGACATCCACACCGGCTACATGATCATGTTCGCGATCTGTGCGCTGGCGTACCTGGTGGCGTGGAGCGTGATGAAGACCCTGGTGCCGCGCCACAAGGAAATCACGGACCTGTAAACCCAGACCCGCTACCTCTGTGGTGAGCGGGCTTGTCGAATCGTCGCACCGCCCGCGTTGGGGTGCGAAGCGCCCCTAATAAAGACGGATGCGTTGTATCAGGCACTCCGCTGCGCCTGGTTTAGGGGCTGCTGCGCAGCCCAACGCGGGACAAGCCCGCTCGCCACAGGTCCGTCGAATCACCCATAACGTTGTGTCGAGCCCCATTCCTTCAAACGTCTTTTCTACAACGCGCGCGCCCAGGTCTGGCTGACCAGCTGCTTGCCGAAACTCAAGGTGGGCTCCTCTTCCACCAACTCGAAACCGGCTTTCTGGTAGAGCTTGCGCGCATCGGTCAGGGCGCTCATGGTCCACAGCATCATGCGGGTGTAGCCGGCATCGCGGGCAAAGCGCAGGCATTCGTCCACCAGGCGCTGGCCGATGCCCAGGCCCCGCGCACTCGCATCCACGTAGAGCATGCGCAGCTTGGCGGTTGTATCGTCATGGCGCACGACGAACACCGAACCCACCACCTCGCCATCCTTCTCCGCGATCCAGCAGTGCTCCCGCGCCGGGTCGAACTCGCGCAGGTACTTGGCGACGATCTCCGCCACCAGCGCTTCAAACTCCCAGTTCCAATGGTATTCGCGGGCATACAGCGCGGCTTGCCGCTGCACCACCAGGCCCATATCCCCGGGGCGTGGATCGCGCAGCAGGTAGCTCGACGGGCTGCCTTGCAACAGGGCCTGGATGCGTTGCATGGCGTCGGTCAATTGCTGCTGCTGGGGTTCGGGCAGGCTCTCGAGCAGGGCGATGACTTCATCCTGGGTCTGCTGTTCCAGCGGCGCCAGGACCGCGCGACCGAGATCGGTGAGGTGCAATTGCACCGCGCGCGCATCGGTGGCGCAGCGGACTTTCTGGATCAGGCCGTTTTTCTCGAAGCCACTGGTCAGGCGACTCAGGTAACCCGCGTCGAGGCTGAGCATCTGGCACAGGTCGGCGCTGGTGAGGTCGCCACGGGAGGACAGCTCGTACATCACCCGAATTTCAGTCAGGGAATAGTCGCTGTGCAGCAGGTGTTCCTGCAGCACGCCGATCTGGTGGGTGTAGAAGCGATTGAAGCCGCGCACGATGCCGGCGCGTTCCACAAGCAGGGGAGTGGACATGGCGGATGCTCGAATGGTTGCCTTAGGCAATTATATTGTTGCCTCAGGCAAGCATGTCAATGGCTTTGCTCGACGGTCACCGTCCTCCCTGCACTGGCCGTCGCCTGGGGGCTCGTCAATATGATTCGAATCGCCATGACCACGCCGATCAGCACCGCGCCCAGGCCCGCGGCTTCCATGAGTGTGGGCCAGCGCCCGTGGAACCCCAGGCCAAGCAGGGTGGCGAAGAGGGATTCGAGGGCGATCAATTGGCCGCTGAGCACCATCGGCAGGCGTCGGGTCGCGGCGTTCCAGGCCCAGGCGCCGACGAGGGTCGACATCACCGCAATGATCAGGGCCCAGGCATAGAGCGGGCCTGCCTGGGAAAGGCCGAAGCCGAGCGTCGGCAGCGTGAACAAGCCAAGTGCCTGGATGAACGGCAGCAGGCACAACGTGGCGACACCGGCGCCCACCATCATCAGTGCGGTCCAGAGGCCGGTTGCCTGCGCCGCGAGGTGCGTCAGTTGCCGTTGGTTGATCACGCTGAACCACAACCAGAGGGCGACCGCACTCAGGGAAAAAAACAGCCCCGCCAACCAGGCGCTTGTATCCAATGCAGGTTGATGAAAGCTGCTGATGTTCGACAGCACGAGGCCCGTCGTGAGGCATGCCAGGGGGGCTGCCAGTCGGCGCCATGGGACTGTCCGGGTGCTGGCGTTACCCACCAGGGCCAACAATACCGGCACCGTGCCGATAAACGCCGGGGTCATGACCGGGCCGCCGAACATCACGCCGGCAGCGATGCACAGGCCGTAGCCCAGGCAACCCACCGCCCCGAGGGTGGCAGCGAGGCATCGCTGGGCGGGCCTGAGCGTGCGCAGTTGTGCCCGGCATAGCAGCACACCCGTGCCGCCCAGCACGCCTGCGATCAAAAACCGCACGGCCATCAGGTCATAAAGGCTGTAGCCGCCAGTGACGTAGGGCGCGATGAAGTTCAGCGCCCAGCCCAGTGTGGCAACAATCGCGAGCAGCACGCCGACGGCAATGGAGGTCTGTGCAGCGTTCATCCGGGGCATCCATTGAGGTAATGGATCCATGGTGCCCAGTCATGCGGGTGTGCTACAAACGAGTTCTCGGCCGTGGATGTATAACCTCAGATTATGAATACACTTGGCAAGACCCTGCCGCCCCTGGCCAGCCTGTTGCCGTTTGAAGCGGCGGCACGCCTGGGCAGTTTCTCCAAGGCAGCCGATGAGCTGCACATCACCCAGGCCGCCATCAGCCGCCAGATTCGCGGGCTGGAAGACAACCTGGGGGTGAAGCTGTTCAGCCGGCGCAACCGGGCGGTGTTCCTCACCCAAGAGGGGCGGGAACTGGGCCGGGTGGTCGGCGAGGCGCTGCGCAGCATCAGTGAGAGTGCCACCAGCCTGCGGGGGTCAACCCACAGTCATCGCGTGGTGTTGCTGTGCCAGTTGTGCGAAGCGTTTTATTGGCTGATGCCGCGCCTGTCGACGTTCCACCAGCAATACCCGCACATCGAAATCCAGGTGGTGACCTCCACCCGGCCCCTGACGGAGTTCACCAGTCACTTCGACGTGGCCTTGCAAAGTACCGGGCGCGCGAGTGGCAGCCATCCGCTGATGTTCACCGCCGCCGACGAAGTGTTCCCGGTGTGCAGCCCCGGCTATCTGGACAGCAAACCACCGCTGTCGCTCGCCGGGTTGCAGTCGCGCACCTTGTTGCACCACAGCTCCCATCCTCCGCACCTGATGGAGTGGGACAGCTGGTTGCAGGTGTTCGGCCAGGCCTTGGGCGGGGAGGTGCGCGGTGCGACCTTCGATAGCTACCCGCTGATGTTGCAGGCGGCGGTGGAGGGGCATGGGATCGCCATGGGCTGGCGGCGTACGGCGAGCCGGTTGATTGACAGCGGGGCGCTGGTAAGGCCCTGTGTCGAGAGTGTGCATTTGCCCCAGGCGCTATCGATTTATCGGCAGCAGGGAGAGGACATCCGCGCTGAAGTCATGGCGTTGCTCGACTGGCTGGAGGTGCAATTGCAGGATGAAGTCTGACAGGGGCGCCGCCGCCCCTGTCATATGCCGCTATGGCTTGCGCGTCACCCGCCACACGGTATTGGCCAGGTCGTCGGCGATGATCAGCGCGCCTTTCGGGTCCACCGTCACCCCCACCGGGCGCCCACGGGTCTTGCCGTCGTCACCGCGAAAGCCGGTGGCGAAATCAATCGGCTCACCCGATGGCTTGCCATTGCTGAACGGCACGAAGATCACCTTGTAGCCCACCGGGTTGTCGCGGTTCCAGCTGCCGTGCTCGCCGACGAATACGCCGTCGGCAAATTGCTCGCCCATGGCCGGGATGGAAAAGTCCACGCCGAGTGCGGCCACGTGGGAGCCCAGGCTGTAGTCGGGCTTGATCGCGGCGGCGACTTTGGCCGGGTTCTGCGGTTGCGCGCGCGGGTCGACGTTCTGGCCCCAATAGCTGTAGGGCCAGCCGTAGAACGCGCCTTCTTTCACCGAGGTCAGGTAGTCGGGCACCAGGTCGGGGCCGAGTTCGTCGCGTTCGTTGACCACCGTCCACAGTTGCCCGGAGTCGGGTTGGATGGTCAGCGCCGTCGGGTTGCGCAGGCCGGTGGCGTATGGTTTGTGCGCGCCGGTCGCTGCATCGATCTGCCAGACCATGGCGCGGTCGATTTCCACTTCCATGCCACGTTCGGTCACGTTGCTGTTGGAGCCGATCCCCACATACAACTGGCGTCCATCGGCACTCACCGCCAGGGACTTGGTCCAGTGATGGTTGATCTGCGCCGGCAGGTCGGTGACTTTCACCGGTGCGCCGCTGGCCTTGGTCTGGCCATCGGTGTAGTCGAAGCGCACCAGCGCATCCTGGTTGGCCACGTAGAGCTTGCCATCGGCAAACGCCAGGCCGTAGGGCGCGTTGAGGTTGTCGGCGAACACCGTCTTCAACTCATAGGTGCCGTCACCGTCGGCATCGCGCAGCAGCGTCAGGCGGTTACCGCCTTTTACCTTGGTGTTGCCCTGGGCCTTGATCACGCTGGCGATCACATCCTTGGGCTTGAGCTTGGCCGCACTGCCGCCACGGCCTTCGGCGATCAGGATGTCACCGTTGGGCAGCACCAACGTCTGGCGCGGGATGGCCAGGTCGGTGGCGATGGCCGTGACGCTGTAGCCGTCGGGCACCTTGGGTTTCTGATCGCCCCAGGGGGTGGGCTCGGCGATCTTCATGCTCGGCAACAGGCTGCTTTGTTGCTCCGGCAACGTGGGGTCGGGGCCACGGGCCTGGGTCTTGTCGCCTTCGCCGCCGCAGGCGCTCAGCAACAGCGCGGCGCTCAATACGCTCAGTGTGTGGGGCGTTTTCATTTGGCACCTCCCGAGCGCAGGCCGGTCCAGGTGGCCGCCAGTGTCAGCAGCAAGACGACGGCGGACATGATCAGCCCGGCAGGCATTGAGGCGTAGGCATCCTTGGCATGTTGAAAGGCATTGACCAGCCCTAATACCCAGGTGGCTAACAGCAGCAGGACATACCGCGTGGGTTGCCCCGCCTTGCGCTCGGCGCGAAGCAGGTTGACCAGCGCAAACAGGAACGCGAACCCACAGAACACCAGAGCACCGGCAATCAACCAGGACGCAAAGTTGGCCCATTGGATCTGGTAGGTCTGGGTGTAGGCAATGTCGCTGAGCAAGGCCCCGAGAAACAGCGGCACGGTGCCGGCCAGCAAGGTCGCATGCAGCGGCCCCGGCGTGTATCGGTAGGCGGGAAGGGTTGTCATGGTAAGGCGGCTCCTTGTTGTACAACGCCCCTGGTCGGGGCTGCGCATAGGAAATGAACGCCTTACGTATCAGATAGTTCAGCATAATTCGTGTCGAAATATTAAGAACCAGCCGGAAAGCTGGCATGCTCAAGGCTTCACATAAGGAGCCGTCCCCATGCCAACCCTGCACCTGCTGTGCGGCAAGATCGCCTCGGGCAAGTCGACACTGGCCAAGACCCTGGTGGCCGAACACGCCGCCATCCTGCTCAGCGAAGACACCTGGCTCGCCCAGTTGTACCCCGGTGAAATCCTCTCGATCGCCGACTACCTGCGCTGTGCCCAGCGTATTCGCGGGGTGTTGGGCCCGTTGGTGATCAACCTGCTTGAGTCCGGCGTCAACGTGGTGCTGGATTTTCCCGCCAATACCCTGGCCAATCGCGAATGGCTGCTGGGGTTGGCGCAGGCCGCCAAGGTGCCGCACCGCCTGCATTACCTCGAGCTGGACGACGCCACCTGCCGCGCAAGGCTGCATGCGCGCAATGCCCGGGGCGATCATGATTTCGCGGCGACGGATGCCGAGTTCGAGCTGATCACCCGGCATTTCTGCGTGCCGAGTGAGGCGGAAGGGCTGGTGATCGAGGTGCATCGCCCATGAGTCCGCCTTCTGCGGGCATCGACGCGGACGGTTTTATCCTCACCGTCCCCGACACCGCCGTGCAGCTTGAATACCAGCCGTTGCTGGCGGATGTCTGCGCGTCGCTCTCGAGGGACGACCTGGGCCTGGACGGCCTCTATCTCTACGGCAGTGTCGCAAGGGGCGACGCCATTCCCGGCGTTTCCGACCTCGACCTCACCTTGGTGCTGCACGAGCCGGCAACCGCGGAGCTATTGGCCCGGCTGGAGGCAGTCCGGCGTGCGCTGGAGCAGCGGCACCCCCTTGTCACCAAGGTGGATTTCGATATCGGCCACCGCGCGCAAGTACTGGCGGCGGAAAACCGCAACAGGTGGGGCTTCTGGCTCAAACACCAGTGCCGCTGCCTGTGGGGCAATGATCTGTCAGTGCATTTCGAACGGTTTCGGCCATCCCGTGACATCGCGCTGGCGGTAAATGGTGATTTTCACGCCGTATTGAGCACGTACCTCACGCGCATCGCGTGCGCCGACACCGAGGTGCAGCGACTTCGCTTGCAGCGCGAGGCTTCACGCAAGCTGATCAGGTCCACCCATGTATTGCTTTCGGAAGATGCGTCGACATGGCCCCTCACCCTCGAAGAGCATGTGGCGATGTTCGTCCGGGGGTATCCGCAGCGGGTCACTCACCTTGCGTTCTTTCTCTTTGAGGCCAGGAACCCTGGCGCCACGATGGAAAACTTCACCGCGCGGCTTCGGGCTTTTCTGGATTGGATGGATTCACCCACCGTCCTTCCTACGTACGTAGCGGATTAAAAATGTGGAGCTGTGCTTGCGCCATAAGGCTTATCCAAAGATGATAGGTTTATTAGCGTTAAACCTGACCTTTCATACGTCAAGCCTATGGAACTCCCATGATCAACTTCCGCCTTATTCGCCACCTCTGGCTGTTCCTCGCCGTGGCCGAAGAACAGAACTTCGGCCGTGCCGCCAAGCGCCTGGGCATGTCGCAGCCGCCGTTGAGCGAGCAGATCCAGGTGCTGGAGCAGGCGCTCAAGGTCACGTTGTTCGAGCGTTCGCGGCGGGGCGCCAAGTTGACGCCGGTGGGTGCGGCGATCCTGCCGGCGGTGCGCAAGTTCGCCGAACAGTTGGAGCGCCTGGAGCTGGCGGTGGAGGAGGCGGTGGCGGGGCAGTCGGGCATGCTCACCATTGGCGCGATTTCCACGGCGATGTTTGATGTGTTGCCTGGCTTGATCGACCTGCTCAAGCAGCGATACCCCCAGCTCACCGTATCGGTGCGCGAGATCGACAGCGTGGAGGCGGTACCGGCGCTGGAGGCGGGGGATATCGACCTGGCGTTTGCGCGATTGGACGGCGACCTCGGCCCGGCGATCCAGTCCTTGCCGTTGCGCGAGGACCGCCTGATGGTGGCGCTGCCCGGCGATCACCCGCTGGCGTCGCGCACGCGCATCAGCCTGTCGAGCCTGGCCAGCGAGCCTTTGGTGATGTTTTCGCGCAAGGTCAGCCCGGTGTACTTCGACAACCTGATCGCCACGTGCCGCGCCAGCGGGTTCTCGCCGCGGGTGCTGCATGAGGTGCGTTCGGTGGCCTCGCAGATTGCCTTTGTCAGCTGCGGCCAGGGCATCGCGCTGGTGCCGGCCTCGTTGAAAAAACTCGCCCCGGATAACGTGGTGCTGCGGGCCTTGACCCAGAAGCTCAACGTCGTGACGACGGCGGTCGCCTGGAACTCGCAAAGGCCAAACCCGTTAGTCACAGAACTGGTCGCACAATTCCAGGCTCATACGATTGGCGTATGAAAACGTTCTGCAATCGGTCATTTACACGCGCAGGGAAACCCTTGAAATTGGCCGCCTTTGTGTTCAAGGAGCCCTCGCCATGTCGTTCACTCACACCCGTCTGCCGCTGACGGTAGATGGCGTATCGCTGGATATCGCCGCCCTGCATCGCTCCGGTGAGCACGCGCCGATCCTGTTCCTGCACGGCTTTGGCTCCACCAAGGAAGACTACGCCGATATCGTCCTGCACCCGGCTTTCGACGGGTATCCCTTTGTTGCGTATGACGCGCCCGGCTGTGGCGAAAGTGAATGCGCCGACCTGGGGGCAATCAGCATCCCGTTCCTGCTCGAAACCGCCTTGCAGGTGCTGGAGCACTTCCAGATCGAACGTTTCCACCTGGTCGGCCACTCCATGGGCGGGTTGACGGCCTTGCTGCTGGCGCACCGTTTCCCTGGCCGTGTCCTGAGTTTCACCGATATCGAAGGCAATATCGCCGCGCAAGACTGCTTTCTCAGTCGCCAGATCGTCGACTACCCGGCGGATGACCCGGAGGTGTTCTTCAGCGCCTTGATCGAACGCACCCGCCAGGCGCCGGCGTATGCCAGCGCCCTGTATTCAGCGAGCTTGCGCCACAAGGTCCGCGCCGGCGCGGTGCGCGGGATTTTCCAATCGATGGTGACGCTTTCCGATAACGCCGACCTGATGGACAAGTTCCTCGGCCTGCCATGCCCGAAGCTGTTCATGTACGGCGCGCAGAACGCCGGGCTGTCCTACCTGCCGCACATCCAGGCTAACGGTGTGCGCCTGGCGCCCATTGCGACGTGCGGGCACTTCCCGATGTATTCCAACCCACAGGCGATGTGGCAACAGATCGCGGCATTCATCAGGACTTGAAGCGCCCCACCAGGCCATTCAGCTCATCCGACAGGTTCGACAGGCGCCCCGAGTCGTCCTGCGCCGAGTTGGCCAGGCTTTCCACCAGGCGTGCCTCGTCGTAGATCTGCTGGATATGCCGGTTGATCTCTTCGGCCACGCTGTGTTGTTCCTCCGCGGCGGCGGAGATTTGCAGGTTCTGGTCGCGGATTTCGTTGACCGACAGCTGGATGCCTTCAAAGCTGTCCCGCGCGCTTTCGATGGACGACACACTGGCCCGTGACAGGTCCAGGCAACTGCCCATTTTTTGCGTGACTTCCTGGGTCTTGTTTTCCAGGGTGCCGAGCAGGTGCTCGATCTCGCCGGTGGAGTCGGAGGTGCGCTTGGCCAACGCGCGCACCTCGTCGGCGACCACGGCAAAGCCACGGCCCTGGTCACCGGCACGGGCAGCCTCGATGGCGGCATTGAGGGCCAGCAGGTTGGTCTGTTCGGCAATCGCACGGATGGTGCCGATGATCTGGTTGATGCTGCGGCTGCCGGCTTCCAGTTCGACCATGGCGTCGGACGACTCGGTCAGGCGGCGGCCCAGGCGGTTGACGTTATCGGTGGTGACTTCGATCTGCTGCTTGCCCTCGGCCACGCGGCGATGGCCGTTCTCCGCCGACTCTGCCGCACTGCTGCAGGAGCGGGCGACTTCGTTGGCGGTGGCGACCATTTCGTTGAACGCGGTGGACACCAGTTCCACCGCCTCGCGCTGGCGCCCGGCGGCTTCGTTCATGTTATGTGCGACTTCGCTGTTGACCTTGGAGGCGTTGTGCAAATTGGCCGACGCCGCGCCGATGTGCTGGATCAATTGGCGAATCGCGGCGAGGAACTTGTTGAACCAGCCGGCCAGTTCGGCGGTTTCATCCTTGCCCTGCACCTGCAGTGCGTGGCGCAGGTCGCCTTCACCCTCGGCAATCGACTGCAAGCCGCTGCTGACCTGGCCGATGGGCTTGACGATCACCTTGGAAAACGCCGCCGCAAGCACGCCGAAGATCAGCACCAGCACGCCGACGATGACCGCTGTGAGGTAGGTCATGCGCGTGGCTTCGGCCATCACTTCGCGGTGCTCGATCAGGCCGATATAGCGCCAGCCCAGGCCGGGAGAGGTCCACACGTTGGCCATGTAGCGCACGCCGTCGATTTCCACCTCGGTAGAACCCTGGGACGTCTCGGCCAGGTGCGCATAGGCGGCGCCCAGGTCCTTGAGCGGCTTGAAGCTGTGGGCGGCGTCGCGCGGGTCGACCAGCACCACGCCGTCTTCGATCAGCATCACGTAGCCGCTTTCGCCGAGCTTGATGCTCTTGACCAGTTCGGTGAGGTTCTTCAGCGACACGCTGACCACGAACACGCCCTTGGCCTTGCCGGCGTTATCCAGCAGCGCCCGGGCAGTGCCCACCAGCGCCACGTCGTCTTTGTCGTAGTAGTAAGCCGGCGTGCGCACGGTCTTGCCGGGGCTGGCCATCGCGGCCTTGTACCAGGGGCGCGTGCGTGGATCGTACTTGGCCAACTGCGGGTCATCCGGCCATTTGGCGTAGGTACCGTCTTCCAGGCCGATGGACAGGATCGCGGCGGCCGGGTGCGTGGCGCCGAAGCGTGCAAAGCGCTTGATCACATCCTGCGCCGCCGCCGGCATCGGCTGGCTGGCTGCATCGGCAGGCTGGTAATTCTTCAGAGAGTCCACGGCGGTGTATACAGGATCGGTGGCCATTTGATCGACGTTCTGCAGTGTGCCGTCGAAGAACTGGCGGATATTGCCGTCGATCTGGCGGATTTCCCGGGTGCTGCCATCGATGAACTGATCCACCGCCTGGGTCCGTGTGTTCATCACGGAGATCACGGCCACCAGGCTTACCGGAATAAACGCCACAGAGACAAATGCCAGCACCAGCTTATTTTTTATTTTCATCGAGACGACCATCAGCGCAGAGGGTGGTCAAATCGTCCGCTCAGGAAAAACAGCGCGGCGATTTGCTATCACTGCTGTTTCGGCCCGGTGCCGGTAAATCTTTAGGGTTTTTTGTACACAATACAAAGTGCTTATTGTTCTGTATCCAATCAGTAGACATCACGCAGGTAACGCTTCTGTTCGCTCAACTGGCGCCAGTACTCCACTGCGCCCTCAACGCCAAGCCCGCCGTGGGTTTGCGCGACCTGGCGCAGCGCCTGGTCGACATCCTTGGCCATATGGCTGGCATCCCCGCAGATATACAGCCTGGCGCCGTCCTGCAACCAGCGCCACAGCTCGGCACCCTGTTCGTGGATGCGGTCCTGTACGTAGATCTTTTGCGCCTGGTCGCGGGAGAACGCCAGGCTCAGGTGGGTGAGCAGGCCGTCGCGCTGCATGCCTTGCAGTTCATCCTGGTAATAGAAGTCGCTGGCCGCGTGCTGCTCGCCGAAGAACAGCCAGTTGCGGCCCTGGTGCCCCTGGGCCCGACGTTCCTGCAAAAACGCGCGGAACGGCGCCACACCGGTGCCGGGGCCGATCATGATCATCGGTACGTCGCCGTCGGCCGGTGTGCGGAAGTGCTTGGACGGCTGCACGAACAACGGCACCTCGCTGTCTGCGGCGCGGTCGGCGAGGAAGGTCGAGGACACGCCCTTGCGCTTGCCATAACGCACGGCGGCCACGGTGAGGTGCACTTCCTGTGGGTAGGCCTTGGCGCTGGAGGCGATTGAATACAAACGTGGTTGCAGGCGCTTGAGGGTGCCGAGCAGTTCGTCCGCCGAGCAATCGATGGGGTACTCGTGCAGCACATCCACCAGTTGCCGGCCCCACAGCCAAGCCTGCAGTTCGGTCTTGTGCTCGGGGCTCAGCAGGCGCTTAAGGCCTGGGTTGGCACTGCGCTCGGCGATAAAGGCGAGGGTGTCGCTGCTGGGGCGGGCGATTTCGAAACGCTGGGTCAATGCCTGGTGCAGCGGTACATCGCCGAAGGTGTCGATGTTCACGCAGGCACTGGCATCCAGGCGCGTCAGGTCGAGCAGTTCGTTGACCAGTTCCGGGCAGTTGCGCGGCATCACTCCCAAGGCATCACCGGCTTCATAGCTCAGCCCGGAGTCGGTCAGGTCCAGGGCGAACTGGCGGGTTTCCTTGTGGGTGCTCTGCGGGTTCAGGTGCCGGTTGAGCAGCAGCCGTGAGCCATGCAGCTTGGTTTTGCCGGCCGGTGTGGCGGGTGTTACCGGGGCTACGGGCTTTGCCGGGTGGAGGGTCTGTTGGAATTGGGCCAGCCACGCATCGGCGCGCTCTTCGAATTCGGTGTCGCAATCCACGCGCTCCAGCAGGCGGGTCGCGCCCAGCTCCAGCAGGCGCTGGTCAAGGCGTTTGCCGTGCTTGCAGAACTGGTCGTAATTCGGATCGCCCAGGGCCAGTACCGCAAAGCGCAGCGACTCCAGGCGCATCTCGGCGGTGCTGAGGCTGTGCCAGAAGCCTTCGCCATTGTCCGGCGGGTCGCCGTCGCCGAAGGTACTGCTGATCAGCGCCAGGTTTTGTGTGCTCGCCAGTTTGCTGGCCGGGAAATCCGCCATCGCGCTGAGCTCGACGCTGATACCGGCGTCGCGCAGGCGCTTGGCGAATCGCTCGGCGAGGGCTTCGGCGTTGCCGGTCTGGGAGGCCCATAACAGGGTGACGGCCGGGGAGGGCGTTGCGGCGATGGCGCTGACGTCTGCGCGGCTGAACAATCCGCCGAGCAAACCGTCCAGCCACAGTCGGGAATCCTTGGTCAGCGGCGCATGGGTTGGCATCACCGGCACACCCGCTGCCAGGCGCCCGGCCTCGGAGCGCAGACCGCTGAGGAAACCTGCCAGGTAAGTACGCTCGCTGTCGCTCAGTGTCGGCGCCGGCACGTTACGGAGGCCGGCAATATCGGCGAAGGCGTCGAGGCGCGACAGGGTGAGGTCCTCTACTAAGGGGGGCAAGTCTTGCGAGACCGGCCCATCGAGAAACTGGTGATCGATCAACTCGACCCGGGCCAGGGCGACGGCACAGAACTTGAACTCGGGTTGCAGGGAAATCGGATCGACCGCGTCGTTGGTCACCGCGTTGATCGCCAGGTTTTCGCCAAATACATCGTTCCAGTGGAAAGGCGCAAAACAGTTGCCCGGCCGCACGCGGTCGGTGACCACCGCAGGCAGTACGGCACGCCCGCGGGAGGAGCGCACCTCCACGCGGTCCTTGTCCTGGATGCCCAGGCTGGCGGCGTCTTCGGGGTGCAGTTCGACGAAGGGGCCGGGGTTGAGTTTGTTCAGGGTGGCGACCTTGCCGGTCTTGGTCAGGGTGTGCCACTGGTGCTGCAAACGCCCGGTGTTGAGCACGAAAGGGAAGGCCTCATCCGGCATCTCCGCCGGCGGCATATGCGGACGCGCCAGGAACTGGCCCTTGCCGTTCTCGGTGGCGAATCTGAGCGTGCCTGTATTCAGGTAGCGGATCGGGTTGCGGTCCGCGCCGGCGTCTGAAGCGCAGGGCCATTGCAGCGGTTGCGCGCGCAGCCGTTGATGGCTGGCGCCGCGAATGTCATAGCCGGTCTTGGGGTTCCAGGCGCGCTTGATCTCGTCGAAGACCTCGGCGGCGCTGGCATAGGTGAAGGCTTCGGCAAAGCCCATCTCGCAAGCGACCCTGGCGATGATCTGCCAATCGGGCAAGGTCTGGCCCGGTGGTTCGACGGCTTTTTGCATCAGGGTCAGGTTGCGCTCGGAGTTGATCATCACCCCTTCGGCCTCGGCCCACAGCGCGCCGGGCAGCAGGATGTCGGCGTAGCGGTTGGTCTCGGTGTCGAGGAAGGCGTCCTGGGTGATCACCAGGTCGGCGGCTTGCAGGCCTTCGATGACCTTGCGGCGATTGGGCGCGCTGGCCACCGGGTTGGTGCAGATGATCCAGCAGGCCTTGATCTGCCCGGCGCTCATCTGCTCGAACAGCGCCACGGTGCCGCCGCCGACCTGGCGCGGCAGGCTGCCTGGGGGGATCTGCCAGAGGTCTTCGATAAATGCGCGGTCGGCTTCCACCAGCACCGAGCGCTGCCCCGGCAGGCCCGGGCCCATGTAGCCCATCTCACGGCCGCCCATGGCATTGGGTTGGCCGGTGAGGGAAAACGGCCCGCTGCCGGGGCGGCAGATGGCGCCGGTGGCCAGGTGCAGGTTGCACAGGGCGTTGGTGTTCCAGGTGCCGTGGGTGCTTTGGTTGAGGCCCATGGTCCAGCAGCTCATCCACTCGGCGGCGGCGCCTATCCAGTCGGCGGCCTGGCGGATATCCGCTTCCGCCAGGCCGGTGATCTCGGCGACCGTGTGCGGCGGGTAGTCCTCGAGAAAGCCGGGCATGGCCTCCCAGCCCTCGGTGAACGCGGCAATGAACGCGGGGTCGGTGTGGCCGTTCTTGACCAGCAGGTGCAACAGGCCATTGAGCAGGGCGAGGTCGGTGCCGGGTTTGATCGGCAGGTACAGGCCGGCCTTGTCCGCCGTGGCGCTGCGCCGTGGGTCGACCACGATCAGCTTCGCCCCGGCCTTGATCCGGTCCATCATGCGCAGGAACAGGATCGGGTGACAGTCGGCCATATTGGCGCCGATCACGAAGAACAGGTCGGCGCGGTCGAAGTCTTCATAGGAGCCCGGCGGCCCGTCGGAGCCCAGGGACAGCTTGTAGCCGCTGCCGGCGCTGGCCATGCACAGGCGCGAGTTGGACTCGACGTTGTTGGTGCGCACAAAGCCCTTGGCCAGCTTATTGATCAGGTACTGGGCCTCCAGGGACATTTGCCCGGAGACGTAAAAGGACAGGGCATCCGGCCCGTGACTGTCGAGGATGCCGCGCAGGCGCCCGGCGGTTTCGCTGATGGCGGTGTCCATGGCGATGCGCACCGGGTCGTGGTCACGCTTCTCGCGCAGGTAGGCGTTTTCCATCCGCCCGGACTCGGCGATGGCCTGCCCGCAGGTGGTGCCTTTGGTGCACAGGCGGCCGAAGTTGGTGGGGTGGGCCTTATCACCGATGACCTTGACCACCTTATTGTGCTCGACCTGCATGATGATGCCGCAGCCCACACCACAATAGGGACACACACTGCGTACGCTTTGGTTTGCCATCCGTCACCCTCGAAACTTTTTCTGCCCGCCAACAAAAAAGCGCCCTGCAACCCTCCGTTGGAAACGGGGATTGCACGGCGCCTTTGTCGTGAATGGGCAATCAGCGTTGACTGCTCTGTGTGTGTTCCTAGCAAGTCACGCGCCAATTTCTTAAGCACGGGCAAATTGTGGCAAGCCAGCTTGTTGTGGTGAGCGGGATTACTGTGGTGAGCGGGCTTGCCCCGCGCTGGGTGGCGAAGCCGCCCCATCACTGCCGCTGCTTACTTCCTGTAAGGACTGAGGTGCCTGGGTTTAGGGCTGCTGCGCAGCCCAGCGCGGGGCAAGCCCGCTCACCACAGCAAGCCCGCTCTTCTGTGACCCTTTGATTTTTATCCGGGAATGCACTTTTTTGTCGCGGGATGCACCAGTTGGAGGCGCTGAAGTGTGCATTCAGTCTCGATGAGTACCGCCAGAAGGCGTCGCAGTAAGGCTCGCGACCAATTGGCACAGACCCTGCAAGCTTCCCCTCAACCCACCTCGGTCAACGACGATCGACAACAGGGGCATAAAGCGGTAGATCCGGCGCAGTCGCCGATCCGATCCCGCATAAGAACAGGCAAAGGCGCCTGGAACCGCAAGGTTTCAGGCGTTTTTTTTTGCTTTTTAAACCGTGATGAACGTTGTCGGGTGCTTGCTATGAACAAACAGATGAAAACCCTGATCGTCGTCGGCAATGGCATGGTCGGCCACCATTGCGTGGAGCAATTGATCGAACGCGGCGCGCTGGATCACTACCGGTTGCACGTGTTCAGCGAAGAGCCGATGCGTGCCTATGACCGCGTGCATCTTTCGGAGTACTTCACCGGCCGCGATGCCGAGTCCCTGGCGTTGTCGGACGCCGCGTTGTACCAGACGCCGGGTGTCACCCTGCACCTGGGTGTACCGGTGCTGGAGATCGATCGCGAACGCTGTGAAGTGATCACCGCCCAGGGTTGCGTGGGCTACGACAAGCTGGTGCTGGCCACCGGTTCCTATCCGTTCGTACCGCCGATCGAGGGCGCCGAAGGCGACTCGCGCCTGGTGTATCGCACCCTCGAAGACCTCGACGCCATCCGTGCCGCAGCCGCCAATGCCCGCCGTGGTGTGGTGGTGGGCGGTGGCCTGCTCGGCCTGGAAGCCGCCAACGCCCTGAAAAGCCTGGGCCTGGAAGCCCATGTGGTGGAATTCGCGCCGCGCTTGATGCCGGTACAGCTGGATGATTTTGGCGGCCTGGCCCTCAAGGCCCAGATCGAGCGGCTGGGCGTCGGTGTGCATCTGTCCCGCGCCACCCAGTCGATCAGCGCCGGCGAGCAGTACCGCTATCGCATGAACTTTGCCAATGACGAGTTCCTTGAGACTGACCTGATTGTGTTCTCCGCCGGGATCCGCGCCCAGGATGCCCTGGCTCGCCAGGCCGGCCTGGACATTGGCCCGCGCGGCGGCGTGGTGATCAACGACGAGTGCTTGAGCTGCGACCCCAACATCTATGCGATTGGCGAATGCGCTTCCTGGAACGGCAGCCTGTTCGGCCTGGTTGCGCCGGGTTACCAAATGGCCCGTGGCGTCGCCGCGCTGTTGTGCGAGCACAGCGCCGAGCCGTTTGTCGGCGCCGACATGTCCACCAAGCTCAAGTTGCTGGGCGTGGACGTGGGCTCCATCGGCGACGCCCACGCCCATACGCCGGGTGCGCGCAGCTACCAGTTCATCGACGAGGCGACCTCCAGCTATCGGCGCCTGGTGGTGGATGCGAGCGGCAAACACGTGATCGGCGCGGTGCTGGTCGGCGACAACAGCTACTACGACACCTTGCTGCAATACATGCAGAACAGCATCGCGCTGCCGGCCGAACCGGCCAGCCTGATCCTGCCATCGTCCAGCGGCGCACCGACCCTCGGCCCAGGCGCCTTGCCGGACTCTGCCACGGTGTGCTCGTGCCATAACGTCAACAAGGGCGCGATCTGCTCGGCCATCGACGGCGGTTGCAGCGACCTTGGCCTGCTCAAGTCGCAGACCAAGGCCTGCACCGGTTGCGGTGGGTGTGCCGGGTTGCTCAAGCAGGTGTTCGAGCACGAGCTGATTGCCCGTGGCGTCAGCGTCGACAAGAGCCTGTGCGAACACTTTGCCTATACCCGCCAGGAGTTGTATGCCCTGGTGCGCGTGGAAGGGGTGACCACCTTCGAAGAACTGCTGGCCAGACACGGCCGTGGCCACACCGGCTGCGATGTGTGCAAACCGGCGGTGGGGTCGATCCTGGCCTCGTGCTGGAACCAGCCGATCATGGACGCGTCCCTGGTGCCGTTGCAGGACACCAACGACACCTTCATGGCCAACATGCAGAAGAACGGCACCTACTCGGTGGTGCCGCGTATTCCGGGCGGCGAGATCTCTGCCGACAAGCTGATCGTGATTGGCGAAGTGGCGAAGAAATACGACCTCTACACCAAGATCACCGGCGGCCAGCGCATCGACCTGTTTGGCGCGCAACTGCACGAGCTGCCGGACATCTGGGCCGAGCTGATCGCGGCCGGGTTTGAAACCGGCCACGCCTACGGCAAATCCACGCGCACGGTGAAGTCCTGCGTGGGCAGCACCTGGTGCCGCTACGGTGTGCAGGACAGCGTGAAAATGGCGCTGCTGATCGAGGACCGCTACAAGGGCCTGCGTTCGCCGCACAAGCTCAAGTTCGCGGTATCCGGCTGCACCCGCGAATGCGCCGAAGCCCAGAGCAAGGACGTGGGCGTGATCGCCACCGAGAAGGGCTGGAACCTCTACATCGCCGGCAACGGCGGCATGCGCCCACGCCACGCCGAACTGTTCGCCACCGACCTGGATGACGCCACGCTGATCCAGTACATCGACCGCTTCCTGATGTTCTACATCCGCACCGCCGACAAATTGCAACGCACCTCGGTCTGGCGCGAAAGCCTGGAAGGCGGCCTGGATTTCCTCAAGGACGTGATCCTGCACGACAGCCTGGGCCTGGGCGCCGAGCTCGAAGCGCAGATGCAACTGGTGGTCGACCGCTATGAATGCGAGTGGGCCAACGCCCTCAAGGACCCGGAAAAACTCAAGCGCTTCCGCACCTTCGTCAACGACAAACGCCCCGACCCGGACATCCACTTTGTCCAGGAACGCGGCCAGCGTCGGCCGATCATGGCCGCCGAACTCAACCTGATTGCCGTCACCGAGGAGCTTGCCTGATGAGCCAGTCCAACACGCAGCGCAACCTTGCCACCTGGAAAAGCGTGTGCAACGAGACCGACCTGGTGAGTAATTCCGGCGTCGTAGTGTGGCTGGACGGCGCCCAAGTCGCGCTGTTCTACCTGCCCGGCGCCCGGGACCAGAAACTGTACGCCATCGACAACCACGACCCGGAATCCGGCGCGAATGTGATCGGACGCGGGCTGGTCGGCAGCATCAAGGGCGACCTGGTGGTGGCCGCGCCGATCTACAAGCAGCATTACCGTTTGGAAGACGGCCAGTGCCTGGAGGCACCGCACCAGCGTTTGCGGGTATGGCCGGTGCGGCTGAGCGGTGGGGTGGTGGAGTTGGGAGTGGACTGATGCAGCGCTGCAGGTGAGTGGCCAAGCCGCTCTCCTGCAGCACCCTGGCGCCTACTTGCCGGCTTTGCGGCTGGCCGGCCTGAACAGCAGGCTCAAGAGGAACACAGCCGTCTTGATATCAAGCAGGCGCAAGGCTGCACGTGCTTCTTCCGGTCGCACCCTGGCCAGCATGGGCATGGCGCCGAAGATCTTACCCTTGAGTACCAGGTCGTCACCGCTGCGCTCTATGGCGCTCACGGTCATCAGCTCGCTGTTGTCGCTGCCGAATATTTTCATGATCAGTTCCTTGTCACACGGTCGAAATCGATGCCCAGGTCATCGAATATTTTGATTGCGGTGCCCCGGCCGGCGCCGAATACGCCGCCGCCCGGGTGCATGAAAGGACCCACCAGGTACAGGTTGTCCAGCCCGGGTACGCTCAAGCGGCCGAGGTCGGGCGTAGGGCGGTGGGCGAAACTCTGGTAGAAGTAGGGGGCGACGCCGTGTACATCGCCCTTGACCATGGAGTTGGGCGAACTGCGTTCCAGGTCCAGCGGCGAGCACACCTTGCGGGCGATGATGTTATCCGGCGTAAGGTTCTTGACGAACTTGCGGTACGCCTGGAGGCTCAGATCGCCGAATTCCTCCTTGTACTCGTCCCAGCGCGCGGCACCGCCTTCGGCGAGGTCATAGGGTGCGAACGTCATACCGTGGAACATGCCCTTGCCTGGCGGCACGCGGGTCGGGTCGTTGATGCTCTCGTCGCCACCGGCCACCAGCCTGCGCCTGGACACCCGCCCACGGCGCAACTCGTCGAAGTCGTCGAGCATGTCGCTCAGGCGGTCGCAGCTCATCATGGTCAGCATCGTGGCGCGACCGACATCAGCGCCGGCATGAAACTCGGCCTGCCGGTGCAAGTCGTAGTGGCTCACGAACAGGCTGAATGGGGCCAGCGTGGCGCGTTCGGCGCGTGCGGTCACCCCAGGATCAAGCCCGTCGACGAAGCGTTTGATGACATGGGGGTGCAAGGCGCCGACCACCGCGTCTCGGGCCAGAACTCGCTCACCGTCGGCCAGCTCCACACCGTTGGCGCGCCCGCCTTCGACGATCACCTTGCGCACTTCGCTGTTACAACGGATCTCGCCGCCGTGGTGCTCGATGCAGCGCACCAGGGCTTCTGAAAGCTTGCCACTGCCACCCACCGGTTGCGACACGCCGTAGGTGTGCATGATGCCGACGAACACATACACACCCATACCTGTACCCAACTCGTCCGGGGCTTGCAGGTTTTCGGCGATCACCCGCAACAGGTGGATCTTGACCTTGTCGTGCTCAAACAGGTTGTCGACGATGTCCAGGGTACTGCGCTGCATGGCGTCGAACATCTCGCGGCCTTCCTGGCTCTGGTCAAGCATGGCGACCATGGCCCCCATGGGCGGCGGGGGCGAATAGAAACCGGAGAGGAACATCGGCAGCAGCCCGGCGGCCTTGGTCGCCAGCTTGCGATAGGTCTCTGCGTCGCGAGGCGACACGCTGGCGATGGATTCGCAGGCCTTGTCCAGGTCGCGGTAGGTAATCAGTGCGCTGCCGTCTTCGAAGACGGTCGCATGGGGCACATCGGAGTAGTTGTACTTGAGGCCGAACCGGCTGAACAGACCGAGCTCGTCGCGGGTGATCATGGGGTTGCCCTGGATCATGATATGCACGCTGGAGTGCTCGTCATGCCAGAAGCCTGGAGTGTTAAGCTGGCGCGTTGTCACGCCACCGCCCACATAGTCCTTGCGTTCCAGCACGAGGACTTTTTTGCCGGCCTTGGCCAGATAGGCTGCGGCCACGAGGCCATTGTGCCCGCCGCCGATGGCGACGATATCGTAATGATTCATAGGATCTTCCGCTTCTGTTGTTTTTGTTGTCGGCGTACTGCCCGGGGGCAGGGCGCCGCTGTGCCGAATACTGGGGCAACGGGCCGGCAGGCGGAAGACGGCACTTTAATGTAGGTCGGTTACCTGAATGTACGTACCCCCCAGGGGCTGGCAGGGAGAGAGGGATGCACAAAGGTGAAGGCTCGATGCATGTGGTCGACAAGATTCAGCGCCAGGCGCTGGATGATCTGAAAGCGCGGGTGCTGCGCGGCGGCAATGATCCCCATGGGCCTGTGCGTGAATCCCTGGCTCGGCTTGGCGACCGCTGGACCCCGTTGCTGTTGCTGGTGCTGCACACCGGTACGCTGCGTTTTACCGAACTGCAACGGCAGGTCAACGATATGGCGGAGGGTAGCTTGTCGCAGCGCATTCTCACCCTCAAGCTGCGTGCGCTGGAACGTGACGGCATGCTCGAACGTCGTGTGATCGCTACCATTCCGCCGCAGGTGGAATACAGCCTCAAGCCATTGGGCGTTTCATTGGTCACCCAGTTTGAGGCGCTGCTGGTGTGGCTCGAACAACAGGCCCCGGTCATCGAGGCCGCCCGCCAGGCCTACGATGCCTGATCGGGATCCATCGAGGCGGCGGTCTCGATGATCAGGTTGCGCAACCAGGCCAGCCCGGGGTCGAGCTGCTGGTATTTGTTCCACTGCATGGACATGGTCAGCGGCGGCGCGGTCCAGGGGGCGGACACGATCCGCAGCGGCAAGTATTGTGCCCATCTCTCCGCCAGGCGACGGTGCATGGTGGCGACCCGCAGGGTACCGATCAGAAACGGCGGCACACTGTTGAAGGTGTTGGTGGTCACTTCCACCCGGCGTGTGAACCCGAAACTGCGCGCAAACCACTCATCAGCCATCGGGGCGCGATGTTCGCCGCCCCAGCGCACCAGCACGTGCCCCAGCGCCTTGTAGTCATCCATGGACAAAGGCCCATTGGCCGCCGGATGGTCCTTGCACATCACGCACACGTATTCATCGCTGAACAGCGCCACACAGGGGTGTTCCTTGAGGATGTTCTTGTCCGGCAGCACCAGGAAGTCCACGTGCCCACGCTCGATCTCAAGGGCGGCCTCATCCGTGGGCAGGAACTGTTCGATGGAGCATGACGGTGCCAGGGTGTTCAGCCTGCGACTGACCTCGGGCAGCAGCACCATGCCCACATAATCCGACGCCATCAGCGTGAAGTTTCGGCGTGCCAGGTCCGGCTGGAATCGGCTGCGGTTTTCCAAGGTGGAGCGCATCTGGATCAGCAAATCACGAATCGGCTGGGCCAGGGTTTCGGCCATCGGTGTACGGACCATCCTGCGACCGACCTGTACCAGTAAATCATCTTCGAAATAGTCGCGCAGGCGTGACAACGCCGCACTGGTGGCCGGCTGGCTGAGGTGCAGGCGCTCACCGGTACGGGTGATGTTCTGCTCCGCCAGCAGCATGTCCAGCACCACGAGGAGGTTCAAATCCAGACCGTGAAAGCGCATGGCGTTACTCCGTTTTTTATGATTGTGCTTACGGGCATCCAGGCTTGTTATACCTGCCTGGCAAAGGATTTGAAACGCAAATAGCGGTGGCTGTTGGGCTATCCATCTGATGGATGGGACCTATCCGAACAAACAATTTCCGGCATACCTGAGGGGTGAGTAAGGTTGGCCCATGTTCAGCCAGCCCCCTGTGAGGCCGGCCATAACAACAATAAATATGGAGAACAGTCCTGTGCCCCACCTCACGCTTCCAAGCCTGTGTGCCCACTTCACTCTGCATCCAAGAGGAGTGCGTTGATGAGCGCCATCAAGCATGTGCTGATCATCGGCGGTGGCATCGGCGGCCTCAGTGCCGCCATCGCCCTGCGCAAGTCCGGCGTAGTGGTCGATATTGTCGAAATCAGCCCCCAGGCCAAGGTGTATCACGTGGGTATCGTGGTCCAGGCCAACTGCATTCGCGCCATGGCGCAACTGGGTATTGCCGACGCGGCCGTGGCCGCGGGTTTCCCTTACAAGGGCCTGCGCATCTGCAACCAGCAGGGGGAGGTAAAAGCCGAACTCAGTGGTGCACGGCTGGCCGGCGAGCAGTATCCCGCGAACCTCGGACTGACCCGTCCGGCGTTGCATCAGGTATTGCTTGATGCGGTGGCCGCCAGTGGCGCCAACCTGCGTCTGGGCCTGACCTTCAGTGATATTTCTCAACATGAACACGGCGTCAGCGTGGGGTTTACCGACGGCAGTCGGGGTGATTATGACCTGGTGGTGGGGGCCGACGGTGTGTACTCCAAAGTGCGTACGACGGTATTCGGCGAGCAGTACACGCCGCAATTCACGGGGCAGGGCGTGTGGCGCTACAACCTGCCACGGCCCAAGGACCTGCTCTGGTCGCACATGTTTGAGGGCAAGCCGGGCGGCAAGGCTGGCTACACGCCATTGACCGAAGACAGCCTGTACATCCTGTCGGTGTTCGAAGAACCCGGCAACCCGTTCTTCGACCCGGACACGCTGGCCGCCGAGTTCCGCCGACGTCTTGAAGGCTACGGCGGCCTGGTGCCGGAGCTGAGCGCCCAGATCACCGACAACACCCAAGTGGTCTACCGCCCACTCGAAGCCCTGTTGATGCCGGCCCCCTGGTACCGCGGGCGCGTGTTGTTGATTGGCGATGCCGCGCACGCCACCACGCCGCACATGGGCCAGGGCGCCGCGCAGGCGGTGGAGGATGCCGTGGTGCTGGGTGAACTGTGTGGCGCCGAGCTGAGTCTGGCCGAGGTGCTCGAAGGTTTCATGCAGCGTCGCTACGAGCGTTGCAAATTCATCAACCAAGGGTCCGTGCAGATCGGCGAGTGGGAGCAGCGGCCGACACCGGATGCCAACTTCGCCGGTTTGATGAAACAGATGATCGATGTGGTCGCCCAGCCTATCTGACCCAAGGACATGCTCATGCAACGTAATCCGCTCAAAGGCTGGCAGGTCGACCGCGACGCTATCGGTTTCGTCGGCCACGATCTGCAACGCCCCGAATGCATCATCGCCCAGCCCGACGGTAGCCTGTGGTCCGCCGACGCACGTGGCGGGGTGATGCATATTACCGCCAATGGCGAGCAGACCTTGTTGGCGCCCACGCAGGTGGAGGCGCAGGCGGCGTCCTTCGAATCGCGCTATGTGCAGTCCCAGGGCGCGTCGCTGCCCAATGGCCTGGCGCTGACGGAGCAGGGCGACTTCATCATCTGCAACTGGGGCCTGGACCGTATCGAGAAGCTCGACCGCCAGGGACATGTCCAGGTGCTGTTTGACCAGCTCGACGGCAAGCCCCTGGGCAAGACCAACTTCCCTCTACGGGATCGCAAGGGGCGTATCTGGTTCACGGTGACGACCACGATGCAACCGTGGACCGACTCGATCAATTCCGGCGTGCTGGATGGCTACATCGGCGTGATCGACGCCCAGGGCATTCGCATCGTCGCCGAAGGGTTTGGCGGCACCAACGAAATCCGCTTCGACGACAACGAAGAATGGTTGTACGTGGTGGAAAGCAATGTGCGGCGAATCTCCCGCCTGCGCCAGCAGGCCGACGGCTCGCTAGGGGAACGTGAAGTGTTTGGCCCGGCGGAGCTGGAGGGCTTTCCCGACGGTTTTGCCTTCGACAGCTTCGGCAACCTGTGGGTGACCTTGGTGATGAGCGACAAGCTGATTGCCCTGACCCCCGATGGCGAAGTACTCAACCTGCTTGATGACGGTAACCCGGTCGCCACAGCGTTGCTGAACCAGCACTACCGCGCCAAAACCCTCACCCCGCAGATCATGCAGGCTGCCCACGGCACACTGGCACCGTGGATGGCCAGCCTGACGTTTGGCGGGCCCGATTTGAAAACCGTGTACCTGGGCAGTCTGCAGGGCACACGCATTCCGTTTTTCCGGGCGCCACTGGCGGGCCAACCGCTGATCCACTGGCGCTGAATACCGAATAACAAGACAGGAACCGGCTCATGATTCGTTATCTGAAAAAAGGCAAACCGGCGGAGCACAAGGCGGCACTCAACGCCCAGGTGCGCGACACGGTCGAACAGATTATCCATGCGATCGATCAGCGCGGTGAAGCGGCTGTGCGGGAGTACTCGCAACAGTTCGACGGCTGGAACCCGCCGAGCCTGCGGCTGAGCCAGGAGCAGATCCAGGCGTGCATAGACAGCCTGTCGCCCCAGGCCATTGAGGACATCACCTTCGCCCAGGCCCAGATCCGTCGCTTCGCCCAAATCCAGTTGCTGTCGATGCGCGACGTGGAGGTCGAAACCCTGCCGGGCGTGGTGCTCGGGCACAAGCACATCCCGGTGAGTTCGGTAGGCTGTTACATCCCTGGCGGCAAGTACCCGCTGCTGGCCTCGGCGCACATGAGCGTGCTTACCGCCAAAGTGGCCGGTGTGAAACGCGTGATCGCCTGTGCACCGCCATTCGATGGCCAGCCGTCGCCGGAGATCATCGCCGCGATGGCCATGGCGGGGGCTGATGAAATCTATGTGATGGGTGGCGTGCAAGGTGTCGCTGCCATGGCCCTGGGCACCGAACACATCGAGAAGGTCGACATGATCGTCGGTCCGGGCAATGCCTACGTGGCCGAAGCCAAGCGTCAACTGTACGGTCGCGTTGGTATTGACCTGTTCGCCGGGCCTACGGAAACCATGGTCATCTGCGATGACACGGTGGATGCCGAACTGGTGGCGGTCGACCTGCTGGGCCAGGCCGAACATGGGCCGACTTCACCGGCGTTTTGCGTGACCACCAGCCGCCGTATTGCCGAAGAATTGCCGGCGGCCATCGAGCAGGTGCTCGCGCGCCTGGACACCGCTCCGGTGGCCAGTGTGGCCTGGCGCGACTATGGCGAGATCATCTTGTGTGACAGCGACGAAGAGATGCTCGCCGAATCCGAGCGCATCTGCTCTGAACACGTGCAGGTGATGACCCGCGACCCGGACTGGTTCCTGGCGCGCATGACTCACTATGGCGGCCTGTTCCTGGGGCATCGCACCAATGTGTCCTACGGCGACAAAGTGATCGGCACCAATCACACGCTGCCGACCATGGGCGCCGGGCGTTACACCGGCGGGCTCTGGGTGGGCAAGTTCATCAAGACTCATACCTACCAGCGGGTGCTCACAGACGAAGCCAGCGTGGCCATCGGTGAAGTCTGCTCGCGGTTGTGTGCACTGGAGCATTTCTCCGGCCACAAGGAACAGGCGGATATCCGTGTGCGTCGCCTGAAGAAGGCCTCCTGATGGGCCGCCTGGAAGGCAAGGTCGCCGTCGTTACCGGAGCCACCGGCGGGTTGGGGGTGGTGATCTGCCATGCCCTGGCCCGCGCGGGTGCCAGCGTAGTGGCGGGGTACAACCGCTCCAGCGATGCCGCCCATACCCTGGTGACTGACCTGCCGACTGTTGCCGGTGGCCACCTCGCCGTGGCGGCACCTGTCACCGACAGCGCCATGCTCGAGCGACTGGCCACTCAGGTACAGAGGCACTTTGGGCGTTGCGACATTCTGGTCAATTGCGCCGGCACGACGCGGTTTGTCGAACATGCCGACCTTGAGGGTCTGGATGACGGGCTGATCGACAATATCCTGGCCATCAACGTGCGCGGTCCGATCGCCTGTATCCGGGCCTTGGCACCGCTGCTCAAGGCCGGCGGCGATGGGCTGGTGGTGAACATCAGCTCGATTGCCGCGCGTACGGCGATGGGCAGCAATATTGCCTACTGCGCGAGCAAGGCGGCGGTGGACAACCTGACCCGGTCCCTGGCCCGTGCCCTGGCGCCTCAGGTAAGGGTGGTGTCGGTGGCGCCGGGGTTGGCCGATACGGAGTTCGTCCAGGGCCTGGCCCAGGGCTGGCGTGACGAGCAAGCCGCACGTACCCCGTTGGGTCGCCTGGCCTTGCCCGAAGAGGTCGCCCAGGCGGTGTTGGCCCTGGCCTGCCACCTGACATTTACCACCGGCGCGGTCATCCCAGTGGATGGCGGTCGGGCACTGAACTGAGGAAGGCTGCCATGTTTGCGATCAAACCCCACCACGGCGGGATCAGCGTCCCCGACCTGGAGGCGTCCATCGGCTGGTACCGGCGGATGCTCGGTTTCGAGCTGGAAAGCCGCGCCTACATTGACCGGATCCCGGCGCATATCGCCTTTATCCGCTGCGGCGACTACCGCATCGAGCTGTTCCAGCTGGACCAAGCGCACCCGTTACCGAGTGACCGTCGCGAGCCGCACCTGGACCTCAAGACCCACGGCCACAAGCACTTGTGCTTTGCCGTGCAGGATGCCGCGACTGCCTTCCACGCGTTGCGCGGCAAAGGTGCCGACATCGTTTTTGAGACGGTCATCGAAGGCAGCCCCATGGGCTTTGTGCGCGACAACAGCGGCAATCTGCTGGAACTCATTGAATGCCCGGCCCTGTGGTCCGGGCCAGGAGCACACCGATGAAACTTGCAACCCTGAAGGATCACACCCGCGATGGGCGCTTGGTGGTTGTCAGTCGCGACCTGGGCCGCGCGGTGCTGGCCAGTGGAATCGCCGGCACCCTGCAGGCTGCGCTGGAAGAATGGCCCCGCTGCGAACCGGCATTGCAGCAGTTGTCCGCCGCACTTAACGCAGGCCGGGCACCCCAGGCGTTCGATTTTGACCCGCGCGCGGCCATGGCACCGCTGCCCCGTGCCTACCAATGGGCCGATGCCTCGTCGTTCCTCAACCACGGCAGCCTGATGGAGCGTGCGTACAATCTGGACATCAAGAAAGATCCCGGCGTGCCTATCATCTACCAGGGCGCCGGGGACGATTTCTTCGGTGCCTGCGACGATTACCCGGTGCCCGGCGAGGACCACCAGATCGATTTCGAGGGCGAGGTGGCAGTAGTGCTTGATGATGTGCCCATGGGCGTTCAGCCAACGGCAGCGGCGGGGCATATCAAGCTGCTGATGCTGCTCAACGACGTGAGCCTGCGCGCGCATCTGTTCAAGGAGGTGAGTATCGGTTTCGGTCCACTGCGGGCCAAACCCAGTACGGTGTTTGCGCCGGTGGCGGTCACCCCGGATGAACTGGGCGAAGCCTGGCACGACGGCCGCGTCAAGCTGCCGCTGCATGTGCAGTGCAACGGCCAGCGTTTCGGCGAACCCAACGGCGATGAAATGGACTTCAGCTTCCCGGAACTGGTAATGCACCTGGCTCGTACCCGCAACTTGCGCGCCGGTACGGTGCTGGGCTCGGGCACCTTCTCCAACCGTGACTACGCCGCCAAAGGCTCGGCCTGCCTGGCCGAGCGACGTGCAATAGAAGTGATCGAGCAGGGTGAGGCGAACACGCCTTTCCTGAAATTCGGCGACCGTTTGCGCTTTGAAATCTTTGGCCTGGACGGGCAAAGCCTGTTCGGCGCCATCGATCACCGGTTTGTTCCAGCCCCCGTGCAGGAGCACTGACATGCATGTATTGATCACCGGCGCCAATGGTTTTGTGGGCGCCACCCTGGTACGTCGCTTACTGGCCGATCCCTATGCACTGCCGGGCTGGACACGTTTGACCCTGCTGGACCTGGCGTTTCCTCAGATACCGCCGGACCCCCGCGTGCGCTGCCTTGCCGGCAGTATCGCCGACCTGCGGTTGCTGGCCGATGCCCTGGAAACGCCGGTCGATATCGCCTTCCATTTGGCGAGCATCCCCGGTGGGGCCGCCGAGCGCGACTACAGCCTGGGCCGTCGAGTCAACCTGGACGCCACGTTGGCGTTGCTGGAAGGGCTCAAGGATCAACCCAACCCGGCGCGGGTAGTGTTCGCCAGCACCATTGCGGTGTATGGCTCGCCCTTGCCGACCGCGGTAGACGACCATACGCCCCTGCACCCGCAATTGAGTTACGCCACCCAGAAATTGATGGGTGAGTTGCTGATCGATGATTTCAGCCGCCGTGGCTGGATCGATGGCATCAGCCTGCGCTTACCGGGCATTGTGGCCCGCCCGCCGCAACCTTCCGGGTTGTTGTCGGCCTTCATGAGCGAGGTGTTCTGGGCGCTGGCGGCGGGCACGCGTTTCGAGTGCCCGGTATCGCCGCAGGCGCAGGCCTGGTGGATGTCGGCGGCACGCTGTGTCGATAACCTGCTGCACGCCGCTACGCTGGCGCCCGAGCGACTGGTGGCGCGGCGAGTGTTCGCGCTGCCGGTGTTGCACCTGAGTATGGCGCAGTTGGTCGACGGGCTGTGCAGGCGTTTCGGCGAAGACCGCCGTGCACAGGTGGAGTACCAGCCTGATGAACACCTGGAGGCGAATTTCGGCCGCTATCCGCCCTTGCATGCCGAGGCATCCGAAGCCCTGGGCTTGCGCCATGATGGAGGCATCGAGCAACTGATCGAGCGAACCCTGCAGTTGTAATACCCAAGCGTGCGTTTCACCCTTTAATAATAACAATCCGGAGAGGCCATGAACGCTCCTACCCGCGTCACCCAGTCAAAGGCGACCCTCGCTACGTACCTGTTGTTGTTGATCAACTGTCTGTCACCGATGGCGGCCATCGTGGTAGCGCCGAGCCTGCCACAGATGCAGGCGCATTTTTCCGACGTGCCTAACGTCGAGTTCCTGATCCCGGTGGCACTGACTATTCCCGGCTTGCTGGTGGCGTTGCTCAGCCCGCTGGTGGGCGTGTTGGCCGATCGGTATGGGCGCAAGCAATTGCTGGTGGCGTCGATTGTCGGCTACGGCGTGTTCGGCCTGATGCCGATGTTTCTCGACTCGCTCTACGCAATCATCGTCAGTCGTATCGCCCTGGGCTGCGTGGAGGCGGTGGTGGTGACCATCAGCACCATGCTGATCGGCGACTACTACAGCGGTGCGCAACGCCAGAAGTACCTGGCGCTGCAAACCACCTTTGCGTCGTCGTCGGCGATCCTGTTCTTCATGGTAGGCGGCGCCTTGGGTGAACTTGGCTGGCGCATGCCCTATGTAGTCTACGCGGTGCCCCTGGCACTGGCGCTATTGAGCAAGGTCATGCTGTGGGAACCGCGCGCAGCCAGCATGGCGTCGGACGAAGAGCAGGCGCGCAACAACGTGAGCTTTCGGCCGTTGCTGATGCTGGGGATTTGTGTGGTGACCTTCATCGGCGCGGTCATGTTCATGATCCTGCAGATCCAGATGGCCTACCTGCTCGGGGACATCGGCGAACCGTCGCCGCAGACCGCTGGCCTCGTCGCGTCGGCGTGCAGCGTGATGATCGTGCTGGGTACTCTTAGCGTGCACCTGCTGACTCGCCTGGGCCTGCGTACCCCCCATTGCCTGGCCCTGGCCTTTGGCCTGATCGCTACCAGCTTTCTGTTGATTCCGGCGATGCACACCTGGCAGGCAATCATGGTTGTTGCACTGATCAACGGCCTGGGCTGCGGCCTGATGTTGCCCACCCTGGCCATCTGGAACATGCGTGAACTGCCGTGGCAGCGCCGCGGGTTGGGCACTGGCATGTGGTACGGCAGCTACTGCCTGGGCATGTTTTTCAGTCCGATCCTGGTCGTGGCCGTTGGCAAGGTCAGCGGAAGCCTGGCCACCACCATTGGCTGGGCCGGCTGGCTCTGCCTGCCGGTGGTACTGCTGGCACTCGGCGCCAGCCTGGTGAAGTGCCGGGCGGCACGCAACCTGCGCCTGACCGGCGTCAATCTCGAAGACGCCTGACCCTGGAATGACCGAACACTCCGGTGCCCTGGTACCGGAGCAGGCCCCCTTATCTCATAAAAACAACAAAAGAGACTGAACATGACGATTCGAATGGTGGTTGGTTGTGCATTGATCATCGTGACGGCAGGCCCCGCCCTGGCTGCCGACGCGCCGAGCGACGAGTACCCGAATGAAAAAGTCGGTCCGCGCGTATTGAATGTGGAGCCCAATGTGCCACCCAAAAGTGGCAAGCTTCTTGAGGCGCAGGGCAAGTGGCTCAACGACCATGGTGTGAGCCCGCACCTGTCGATGACTGAGATTTACCTGCGCAACCCCAGCGCCGGCCTGTACACCGGTAACCACGAGTCACTGACCATCTTTGCCATCGGCGCCGACTTCAACCTCGACAAGCTCATTGGCCTGCCCGGTGGGACGATCCACTTCGAGCAGCTGTACGTGCCCTGGACCAGCAACCTGGACTACGGTCGGCAGGTGGGTGATGTGATTGCCGGTAAACCGGGCCCTTACATTCCGAATGTCAGCCACCTGAGCCTGTTCACCTACGAGCAGAAATTGCTCGACGACAAGCTGTCCATCGAAGCGGGCAAGAGCAACGCCGGCAACTACTTTGCGCTGCCGCTGTGCAACGTGCCGCTGGGATGCGTGAACGCGATCCTGCAGGACACGGCCGGTATCAACCCGCCGCCCTACGCCAACTGGGGCGCGCGCGTCGGCTACGATTTCAGCCCCGCCGTGCGCGCGCAGGTCGGTGCGTGGCGCAGCAACAATGCCTATCCCTTCACCAATGGCTGGGAGCGCGACGTCGGCGAAAGTGGCGGCACCTTGAGTACGGTGTACCTGGCGAACCTGGCCTATCGCACCGACTACCGCATGCAAGCCTACCCGCAAACGTTCGAGGTGCTGGGCTTTCACAATAACGGGCAACAGACCGACCCCTATTTCACGGTCAACGGCACCTCGAAAGTCACTGACACAACTGCCGCTGCCGATACCCGCAAGGGCGTGACAGGTTTCTACCTGGGCGCCAAGAAAACCGTCTGGCGCCAGGACGGCGGCGCCACCCAAGACCTCAACCCAACGGCGGTAGCGGCCTATGCCAGCTTGACCCACACACTTGATGAAGGCACCACCAATGGCGTCGGCACCCAAGGCAACGCAGGGCTGATTCTTTCCGCACCCTTTCGCAGCCGACCGTTCGACAGCTATTCGGTGAACGTCAACTGGGCACAACTGACCAGTCGCGAGCAACGCTTCCTTGAAGAGGCCCACGCGGCATCGGGCGGTGGCAGTTACCGCCCCGGGCGCAACGAGTATGCGGTCGCGCTGGACGCCAACTTCATCCTCACCGACAGCATCGTCCTCAGCCCCTTCGTGCTGCGTACGTGGGGAGCCAGCAGTTGGTTGAACCCCTACACCGGCGTCAACCCGCGCGATGGTTATGCCGCCGGGCTGCTGTTGCATGTGCAATTCGACGAGATGCTGGGTTTGAACAGCCGTCACTGATTCGCCGCACTCCATGGCGGGCGCCTGAAGCCATCCACGCCATGGATAGAACCCATGTCGACAAACGATTAGTCGGCATGGGCCGGGCTTCTTACTCTGGCCTTAGACCCCTGTTTGACGAGGACACAACCATGCAGCGCAATTTCACTTTCCAGGAGACCTGAGATGGCGATCATCGGCATCGACACCCTGTTGTATGGCGTCGAGGACCTGGCCCTGGCCTCGCGCTTCTTTGATGATTTCGGCCTGGTGCGCCTCAGTGCCAACGATCAGGAAAGCCTGTATCGACTGGAGGAAGGCTCGACCATTATCGTGCGCGAAATGCATCACCCCTCTATTCCGGCGTCGCGCTACGAAGGCTTCGGTGTGAAGGAGACCATCTGGGGCGTGGACAACGCTGAAAACCTGGCGCGGCTGGTCGCCGACTTGTCCAGCGACCGTGAGGTTCTCCTGGGCGATGATGATGCCTGGCACTTTCTCAGCGATTGCGGCCAGGCCTTGGGGCTTCGCGTGTTCAACCGCAGGAAAGTCACTTACGCCCCCGACCCGGTCAACGCTGCCGGCAACGTCAACCGTCTCAACCAGCACCGCAAATGGCGCACGCGGGCTCGACCTAAAACCATCAACCACGTGGTGTTTGCCGTGGATGACTATTGGCAGAGCTTTGCGTTCTTTCGCGACCGTCTGAACTTTCGCCTGTCCGACCATCAGAAAGGCGTGGGTACCTACCTGCGCGCCGACGGTGCCAATGAGCACCACAACACCTTCCTGCTCAATAACAAGGCACCGGGGGCGGGCGGGGTGCCGCGTTTTCATCACACCTGCTTCGGGGTCGAGGACTTCGACGAGGTGATGGTCGGCTCCAATTACATGACCCGACGCGGTTGGCAGCATGGCTTTCTCGGTACCGGCCGCCACCGCATCGCTTCGGCAATCTTCTGCTACTTCAACTCACCCACCGGTGGTGAGGCCGAGTACGGCGCCGACACCGATTACCTCGACGACAGTTGGGTACCGCGCGAATGGGAGTTTCGCTTCGGCACGGCCCAGTGGATGGGCAACCCGCCTGCGTTCATGCAGGACGACATTCCCTGGGACGTGACCTTTTACCAGGGCGAATTCCCGGCTATGCGCCGCTGATTTTCACAAGGATTGACCCATGAGCATGTTCCAGTATTTCGAAACCAATTATGTGTGGAGCCTGGCAGTTGCGGCAGCCATCGAGATGGGCGGCAAGATCGGCGAGATCGACACCATGTGCCGGCCGCTGCTGGAGGTAGCCCGCCAGGGTGACGATGCGGGCACCCAGGCGTTTATGGCCGCCTGGGAGGCTGGAGGCGACAACCTGGTGGCCTTGGCGCAGGAAGACAAGGCGGCCCGCAGGTGGCTCAGCGCCGGTGACAAGTTGAACCGCGCGGCGGTGTATTTCATCACTGCCGAGCGTATGCAGGCTCACGGTCATGCGCCTCGCAAAGCGTTGTACGCCAAGTTTCTGCGCACCTTCGCCGAAGGCGTCGAACTGTCTGGCGAAAATACCCGGCGGTTTGAAATTCCCTACGACGGTGCCCATCTCGCCGGGCTGTTCACCCCGGCTGAGGGCGTAACTGACGCGGCGCCGTGTCTGGTGGTGATCAATGGCCTGGACAGCACCAAGGAGATGGTCCATCGCGCCGGGCTGTTCCCGCAATTGCTTGCCAAACGCGGCATCTCCAGCCTGTTCATCGACCAGCCCGGCACCGGCGAAGCCCTGCGCCTGCATGGCATGACCGCAGTCGTCAACACCGAACTGTGGGCCAGCCCGCTGATGGACTACCTGCAAACCCGCCGCGAAATCGACCCGCTGCGTATCGGCTTGCTGGGGGTGTCCCTGGGTGGGTATTACTGCCCGCGCGCTGTAGCGTTCGAACCGCGCTTCGCCCTGGGCGCAGTGTGGGGGGCGAACCATAACTGGGGCGAAATGCAGAAGCGCCGCCTGGCCCGCGAAGGTGAACGACCGGTGCCGCACTACTGGGAGCACGTGTGCTGGGTGTGGGGTGCGAGCAGCATGGAGGCGTTCATGACGCTCGCCGAGCAGGTGCACCTCAACGGGGTAATGGAGCGTATCAAGGTGCCGTTCCTGGTGAGTCATGGCGAGGCCGACCGGCAGATTCCGCTGGCGTACGCGCATCAGTCCTATGACCAACTCACCAACAGCCCGGATCGCGAATTGAAGGTGTTCACCCCGCGTGAAGGCGGTATCCACCACAGCAGCCTGGACAACACCTCGAACGCCGGCGCCTGGATTGCCGATTGGGTTGCTGAGCGCCTGGGCGGTACTACCCACTCCGGGTGAGCGCTCAACAACGGTCTATTTCGGGCTTACTGCTCTTTGCTGCAATCCCGCGGCGTGATGCCTTTCTCCTTGGCGTACTGCGCCGCCGAGGCTTCGATGATCGGCCGCAGCAAGGCGCGGTCGGCCTGTACCCAGTCGCTGATCAGGTTCCAGCGTTGGCCATCCCATTGCTGGAAGCGCACGGCGCCGCCGCCTTCGTGGTCGGCGCAGGACAGTTTCAGCGGTTGCACCAGGCCCTTGGCGCCCAGGGCCTGCAGGCGTGCGTCGTCGAGGTTCAGGTGTTCGAAGCCCCAGCGTACCTGCTCGCCGGTCAGTGGTTTTTGCCCGTATTTTTCCTGGGCCAGGCGCAGGGCTTCGACGTTGAGAATGCCGTTGACCACGCCCAGGTTGTAATACACGGTGCCGAAACGCTTGGGGTCGGCCAGGTTGCCCTTGCCGGCGTCTACCACGCTTTGCTGGATGCCTTGCAGCACCGGGAAGTCGGTGCCCGACGGGTGGGTGGTGATCGAGATAAAGCCTTTGGCGGCGGCGCCGGCCGGTACCACGTCTTCTTCGGAGTTGCTCCAGATATTGCCGATGATGTGATCGGCCGGGTAGCCGACTTTCTGCGCGGACTTGAGCGCCACCGGGTTCATCACGCCCCAGCCACGCAGGATCACCCAGTCGGGCTTGAGGCGCCGGATGTTCAGCCACTGCGATTGCTGCTCGTTGCCGGGGTGCGGCACTTCCAGCAGGGTCAGTTCGAAGCCGGCGTTTTTCGCCAGGGTTTCGAGCACGCCATTGGTTTCCTTGCCGTAGGGCGAGCCGTGGTAGAGCACGGCGATTTTCTTGCCCTTGAGCTTGTCGGCGCCGCCTTCGCGTTGGCCGATGTAGTTGATGATCGCCGAGACTTCCGAATACGGGTTGAGCTGCAGCGGGAACACGTAGGGGAACACGCTGCCGTCGGTGGAATCGGTGCGGCCATGGTTGATGGTGATCAGCGGCAGTTTGTCGGCGGTGGAGCGGTCCAGGGTGGCATAGGCGATGCCGACTGACAGCGGGTTGGTGGCGGCGGCCGGTGCACCGTTGAGCCCACCCTTGAGGCGCTCATAGCATTCAACGCCTTTTTCCACCACGTACTCGGTCTCGCATTCGCTCCAGGTCAGCTTGACGCCGTTCACCCCGCCCTTGGCATTGATGTATTGCAGGTAGTCGATAAAGCCGCCGAAAAAACCGGTGCCACCGGCCGCGTACGGGCCGACCCGGTAGCTCTGCAACGGGAAGTATTGTTCGTTGGCAGCCTGGGCGCCGGCCGTGAGCCCGGCGGTGATCAGGGCCAGGCCCAAGGCCAGGCGGCGCAGCGATAAGCGATGTGTCATGGAGGTGATTCCTGGGGGGTTATTGAGTTCAGTAACGCAGCGGCCAGACCCTGGCCCGTTGACGAAAGCGCTGCCACAGACGGGCCAGCCCCTCCGGTTCCTTGATCAAAAACGCGATGATCAGCGCGCCAAACAGCATCTTCTGGATGTTTTCCAGCTGTCCGGCATCCATCAGTCCAGCGGGCAACAGCGCGAAGAGATTGGCCAGCAGAATCGGGAACAACACGATGAATGCCGCGCCAAGGACGTTGCCGAGCACGCTGCCCAGGCCGCCGATAATGATGATGAACAGCACCTGGAACGAGCGGCTCAGGTCAAAGCCGTGGGGCTCGACCGTGCCCAGGTAGGCGAACGCCCACAGTGAACCGGCGATGCCCAGGTAGAAGCCGCTGATGGCAAACGCCAGCAGCTTGGCCTTCAACAGGCGAATGCCGATGACCGCAGCGGCGGTGTCCATGTCGCGCACCGCCATCCAGTTGCGGCCCAGTTCGCTGCGCACCAGGTTCTTGCCCAGCCAGAACAGCGTCACCACTACGGCCAGCGTCAGCACGTAGCGGCCGCGCGGTGAGCTGAAATCCAGCCCGGCAATCAGCAGTGGCGGTGAGGTGATCACGCCCGAGGCGTTGTCGTTGGTAAACCAGCTGAAGCGGGTGAGCACCCACTCCACCACGAACTGCGCGGCCAGGGTCGCCACCAGCAGGTAAAAGCCCTTGATGCGCAGGCTCGGCAAGCCGAAGAACACCGCCACCGCGGCGGCGATCACGCCACCCAGGGCAAAGCTCACCAGCAGCGGCAGGCCGGGCACCCGCAACTGCAGGTTGTAGGTGGCAAACGCGCCCACCGCCATGAACGCCGCCGAGCCGAGTGAAAGTTGCCCGGCGTAGCCCGTCAGCAGGTTGAGCCCAAGCCCGGCCAGCGACAGCACCAGCAGCGGCACCAGGATCGCGCTGAACCAGTAGTCATTGCCCAGCCAGGGCACCGCAAAGAACGCCACGCCCAGCAGCAGCCACAGCGCGACGCGGTCCTGGCGCAGGCGAAAGGTGCGGCGCTCGGCCGCGTAGGAGGTGCTGATTTGACCGACTTCTTGATACAACATGCAGGCATTTCCCCAAGGACAATCAAACCCGTTCGATGGCGCGCTCGCCGAACAACCCGGCAGGCCGCACCAGCAGGAACAGCAACGCGAGGACGTAGGGCACCCAGTTCTCGATGCCGCTGCCGATGATCGGGCCGAGGTAGATCTCGGCGACTTTCTCCGCCGCCCCGATGATCAGGCCGCCGACAATCGCCCCGCCGATGGACGAGAACCCGCCGATGATCAGCACCGGCAGCGCCTTGAGCACCACCAGCGAGAGCGAGAACTGCACCCCCAGGCGTGCGCCCCAGAGCAACCCGGCCACCAGCCCGACGAACCCGGCCACCGCCCACACCAACGCCCAGATGCGCTGCAGGCGAATACCGATGGCCATGGACGCCAGCGGGTCATCGGCCACCGCCCGCAACGACAAGCCCACCCGGGTTTTGTTGAACAACAGCGACAGCACGATCACCAGGGCGGCGGCGGTGCCGGCGGCAAACAGGTCGAATTGCGAAAGCAACATGCCGCGGATTTCCAGCGGCTCGTCGGCGATGCCGAGGTCCAGCCCGTGCACCTGCGCGCCCCACAGGAACTGCGCGAAACCTTCGATCAGGTAGGACAGCCCGAGGGTGGCCATGAAGAGGATGATCGGTGGGCGATTGACCAAGGGCCGCAGCACCACTTTTTCGATCAGCAGCGCCAGCACCACCATGCTCGCCAGGGTGATCAGGAACGCCCAGGCAAACGGGAAGCCGCGCTCCAACAGGCTGACAAACGTCAGCGCGGCGAACAGCACCATGGCGCCCTGGGCAAAATTGAACACGCCGGAGGCCTTGTAGATCAGCACAAAACCAATCGCCACCAGGGCATACATCACGCCCGCCAGCAGCCCGCCGATCAGCACTTCGAAGAAAAATTCCATGCTCAGGTCCCCAGGTAGGCGGCGATGACATCGGGGTTGGCGCGCACCTGTTGCGGGGTGCCGTCGCCGATCTTGCGACCGTAGTCGAGGACCACCACGTGGTCGCACAAGCCCATGACCACGCCGATGTCGTGCTCGATCAACACCACGGTGGTGCCGAACTCGCGGTTGATGTCGCGGATGAACTGGCTCATCTGGGCTTTCTCCTGGGCGTTCATGCCGGCCATGGGTTCATCCAGCAACAGCAGGGTCGGTTCGGCGGCCAGGGCGCGGGCCAGTTCGACACGTTTTTGCAGGCCATAGGGCAGGGTGCCGACCAGCACGTGGCGCCAGGGATGGATCTGCAGGAAGGCAATCACCTTTTCCGCGTGCAGGCGGTGGGCGTCGTCGTCCCGTGGCGCACGGCCCAGGCGCAGCATCTGCTCCAGCCAACTGCTGCGGCGCTTGAGGTTGCGCCCGGTGAGCACGTTGTCGAGCACGCTCATGCCCTTGAACAGCGCAATATTCTGGAAAGTCCGCGCAATCCCGCCTTCGGCCGCCTGGTGCGCACGCATGCGCCGCCGGGTCTGGCCGGCGTAGCGGATGCTGCCGCCCTGGGGGTGGTAGACCCCGTTGATCACATTGAGCAGCGAACTTTTGCCCGCGCCGTTGGGGCCGATCAGGCCACAGATGTCACCGGCCTTGACCTCGAAACTGATGGAAGTGATGGCTTTGATCCCCTTGAACGACAGGGAGATGTCATCGAGCCGCAGTAATACCGCTTCAGTGGGTGTGGGCATGGAAGGCTCGTCAGGCAGATTGAGGCAGCAAGTGGTCGCTGGGTTCGTTGCGGGTGGACGGCTCTTGCCAATGGCCGGGACGAATGCCCAGGGCCGCAAAGAAGGCGGCACTTTCCGGATGCAGCGGCGGCCCGACCAGCAAGGGCACGCGCAGGCGGCTCATGCCCAGTACATCCAGCAACGGGCGACGCACCAGCCAATGGCCCAGCCAGCGGCGCACGGGGGAGGGGGTCGGCTGCATGGCCCAGTGGTATAAACGATGGCTGAAGCTGCCCGGCAGTGGCAGGCGTTCACGCACCCATTGCTCCAGGCGCCCATAGGATTCGCGGGTGCCCAGCACCAGGGTCGGGCCCAGCTCGCGGCGGTCGGTGTCGCGGGTGGCCAGGGCCTCGGGGAAGTTCAGCCGAAAGCCGGCGTGCAGCCAGGGCGCGAGCAGGTAGCGTGCCTGTCCGCTGGCGGCAAACACCCGTGCGGCGAGGGCTTCGTCGTCGGCGCCGAGGTGTTCGCGGTCGATCAGCGTCCGCGCGCCCGCGAGCAGTTGCGCGTGGGTCAAGTGCAGGGAGGTGTCGGCATGAAAGACGAAGGCGGTGTCGCTCGGCTGCGGGGCGTGGGCGGGTGGCGGTGCATCGGCACGCAGCTCGGCATAGTCGATCAAATCGGCGTCTGCGAACTGGCTCAGGCCACGCCCGTCAAGAAACACCACCACCCCGCGTTCACCGAGTTGTTGCAGCGCTTCCAGGTCTTGCACGAGCACGAAGCGCGGTCGCAGCCCGGCCAGCAGCGCCCGGTTGTCGCGGTCCGGGTCCAGCAGCGTGACGCTGGCGCCCAGCCATTGCGCGGCCAGCGCCAGCAGCAACGCTTCGGGGCGCGCCTGGCTGAGGATCAACAGGTTATCGTCAGGCCCGAAGCGGCGCTGATGCAAGGCGGCAGCGAGCTGGCTGACCTCGTGCGCCACCGCGCTCCAGCTGCGCTCATGCCAGATACCCAGGCGCTTGAAGCGCAAGGCAATCGCCGACCCTCGGGTGTGGGCTTGGCGCAACAGCGCCTGGGGCAGTGTCTGGGGCATGGGGGTATTCCTTCGTCAGTATGCGAAGGCGATTGCACGCGCCATGCCAGAGGATTAAATGCTTTTATTTCAAGGGGATATGTGGATTTTTGGGGGAGGAGGCGTGTGTTGATTCAGCACAAGCTGTCCAAGCAGTGTTGTTGGGCCAACAGCGATGGGGCCATTGCTGGAGCGCTACCTGTCGCCGGCAGGGCTCCAGCTTGTCACGCCGGGATAAGCCCCGCGTCCCGATAACTCTGGACCAGTTCGTCGTACAAACCGAGATCGGCCCGGGTGCGGGCAATCAACTGCGCGCCGGCAATGGCGGTGTAGATGGCACGCGCGCGACGCTCGCATGCCTCTGTATTGCCGGGTTCGATCTCGGCAAGCAACGCCCCCAGCCAGGCTACGTTGATATTGGCAAACGTCAGTATCTCTTCCTTCACCGGCTCCGGCAGGTCCTGATATTCGGCCGCCATAAAACTGGACAGGCACAAGCGGTTGCCGTCTTCGAGTGATTTTCGAAAGATGCTCGGATAAGCACGCAGGCATTGCAGCGGCTCCGGGTTCTCGCTGCGTATCGCCGCGAGGGCGCTGGCGGCGTCTTCCCAATAGCGCCTGGCAACGGCTGCGCCGAGATCGGCTTTGCTCGGGAAGTGGTAATAGATACTGGCGTTCTTGATCCCCACCGTTTCGCCGATGCTGCGGAAGTTGATGCCACTGTAGCCGTAGTGCTGAGCGGCGAGTCTGGCGGCTTCCAGAATCGCTTCGCGGGCATTTTCACTCACGGGTGGATTGCTCTTAAATGTGGGGAGGGGCGAATTCTACGCTGATAAGGGTTTACCTGCCAACTGGTAGGTAATGCTTGACGGCCTGGAATAATACCTTCAGTCTCTACCTACCATTTGACAGGTAGGCGAGCAGATCATGACGTTCCAACAACCACAACCCCACTTATGCCAACCGCCGTTGATGAAGATTTATGATTGGTACAACGGCCCTTATCCAGCGCGTGTTCGTATTGCGCTGGCCGAGAAAGATCTGTTACCGCGCGTTGAGTTCGTGTCGGTCAACCTATGGAAAGGGGAGCACAAACAGCCTGAGTTCCGGGCCCTCAACTACTCCGGCACCCTGCCAGTGCTGCAACTGCACGACGGCACATTCATCGCTGAATGCACGGCTATCACCCAATACCTGGACACGCTCGATGGCAACCCGACCCTCACCGGCAGGACGCCGACCGAGCAAGGCCTGATCCATATGATGACCAAGCGCGCAGAGATTGAATTGATGGATGCGGTCAGCGTGTATTTCCATCATGCCACCCCTGGGCTTGGGCCTGAGGTCGAGCTTTATCAGAACGCCGAATGGGGCATGCGCATGCGGGACAAGGCGGTCAGGGGGATGCACTATTTCGATAACGTGCTCAAGACCCGCGCCTTTGTGGCAGGCGATGCCTTCTCAATGGCCGATATCGCGTTACTCGGCGGCATGATCTTCGCGGACCTGGTGCAATTGCCCGTGCCGCAGACGTGTGAAGCCCTGCGCGCCTGGCAGGCCAGGGTCAACGAGCGAGCTAGCGTTCAGGCCTGGCGTGCAATGGTTGCACAACCGCACTGAGGGCAACGGCCCGCATAGCTGCCGCCAGCCCGGCCGCTGCGCTGGTGAGGGGCAGCGGGCCGGCCGTTACCTGCACGGCGGCCGCGCTCATCGACGCCTGGCCCAGCGCAACCCGTGTCATTCCATCCCTATAGGCGGCATCGGCAGCTTTGGCGATTGTCGCCAGGTAGCCGTCGATGTCACCCGCCTTGAACAAGCGCCATGCCCCCGGAACCAGCCGCACTTCGACGACGGCGTTCGATTGCAGCGCGGCCTTGTGAAACAGCCGCGCGGTCGGTTCGAGGGTGGTTTCCACCGCGCACAGCACCGCAATTTTTCCGCCCGCCTGCACCGCCGAGGCGGCCAGCGCTTCGTCTGTCCTCAGGATCGGGACACTGCTGGAGATACCTTCAACGACCGGACCCAGGGTCGAGCAGGTGAGCACCACGGCGTCGGCCTGTTCAGCCAGTGCAAGCAGGGCTGATGCGGTGGATGCGCAGATGTCGGCGCTCAGATGACCGGCGTTTTCGGCAGCAGCCAACAGGTCGGCGCGCACTTCATGGCGTAGCACATCAGCGCCGATACCCAGTGCTTTCGCGGCGGTTTCAAACACGCTGATATTGCTGGCTGCGGTATGAAGGCAGGCGATGCGCATGGGCTGTTTCCAGTGCTGAAAATGTCGACGATGGTTAAGATGCAGCCCGCACTTGCCTATAGCAAGGGCGCGAGTTGACATGCTGGTGCAAGCCGGCGTGTTCAGCGCATAGCGCCGAGAATCCCGGCCGTTTCGACCACCCTGGCGTAGTCCATGGCCAGGTTGCTCAGCGACAGCGCGTGCACGTCCTCCGCTGGCCACAGGCGTCCGGATCCATCGGTTTGATCGAAGGTGTAGCAGGCGTCTGCGGCGACGAGCACGTCAAAGCCCAGGTTGCCGCCTGTGCGTGCCGTTGCTTCGACGGAATTGTTGGTGATCACCCCGGCGATCACCAGTTGCTTGATCGATCGCGCGTGCAGCCAGCGGTCCAGCCCGGTGGCGATAAAGGCACAGGGTACGTTCTTTTCCACCACGTGTTCGTGGGCCAGTGGTTGCAGCGCAGGCTGAAATTCGCAGCCCGGCTGGCCCGGCCAGAATACCGAGCCGGGGGTACGGGAGATGTGCCTGACGTGCACCACAGGCCGCCCCGACTGCCGCCAGGCGCCGAGCAATTGCTGCAACTGTTGCTCGGCCTGCGGGTTGTTGCGGCGCCCGAGCTTCGGGTCATTCATGCCCTGCTGCATGTCGATGATCACCAGTGCAGCGTTGGTGGCTAACGGTTCCATGGCACATCCTTTGGCTCGTGAGGCACAAAACATAGCAGCCATTGAGTGCGCCTAAACAGCGATTTGTTCGATGCCTTTGCCATTTGCCTTTACACTGCCGCCCCCGAATTTCAGCAAGGATGCGTTGGATGCGTACGCGACTCAGCGGTGTACTCCTCTCCCTGGCCCTGGCCGCTCCCGTCATGGCCGAGCCCCGTTCGTTCTCGGTCAATGACCCCAGCGGTCAATACCTGGTCGAGGTGTTGTTCCCGGACGTGCCGCAGGACTTACAGCACCTGGCGCCGGCGCTCATCACCCTGCGCGACAAACGCTCCCTCGAAATCCTTCAGCAATTGCAGACCCCGGATGCCCAGGTGCCGCTGGATCAGCAAGGCAGAACCGTGGACTGGCGCCTGATGGGGGAGAACGGCGTGGTGTACTTCGCCGATATCAACCAGGATGGCCGCCAGGACCTGGCGATCCGCAATGGCACCGGTGCGGACAAGGACTTCCAGTCCAGTTACGACGTGTATCTGCAAGACCCGCACACGTCCCACTGGGTGCTGAATGGCCCCTTGACCGACCTGGCCAACGAGACCTCCGGCGGGATGTTTTCGATCAATCCCAAGGACGGCATTATCCATTCGCAGACCGACCGGGGTTGCTGCTGGACCCGCGCCAGCCGCTATCAGATGCGCGACGGCAAACTGGTGCGACTCAGCGCGTACACCCAGGCGGAAGTGCCGGCGACGGACGATGACGCCAACAACAGCATGCCCAGCGGCTACATGCTGCGCACCACCGGTGAGTGGAAGGACGGCCAGTGGCTGGAAACGCCCAGACTGGAAGGACCGGTCAACGAAGACCCCGAGTTCCTGGCCGGCACCCTCAACGGCAAGATCCCGGTGCAGCTCTGGTACCAGCAACAGGGCGCGGTGCTGATCGGTGAGTTGCGCTATACCAAAAGCGGCAGCGGCAAGCCGATCAAACTGGTGGGGGATCAGGGTGAATACGGCGACCAGTCGTTTATCTACCTGCACGAATACGCCGATGATGGCCGTCAAACCGGCATCTGGCGCATCACGCGGGAAACCGTCGAACCTTATGCCTACGCGGGCACCTGGGTCAGTGGCGCCAAGGGCGACCAGCCCGAGCTGCAGATTCAACTGCACAGGCAGGACCGGGCGCCTGAGTACGACAAACTCGGCGACGTGGCCCGCGACCAGCGCGATGGCCATTACCAGATGCGCGATGACTTTCTCGGCCGCGACGGTGACCTGGACCTGAAAATCCTTCCCGAACGCGATGCCCAGGGCCGGGAAGTGGCGGAACTCAGCGTGACGCTCAAAGACACCGGCACCGACAAGATCATCATCACTACGCACCAACGCGTGCCGATGGAAACCGCAAACCTGATCATCGTGCGCGCGCCCCAGGCGCCCCCTCGGGCCGGGCCGTATCACATCCAACTGGTGAAGGGTTTTGCCGTGATCGAGCACAACTCGGCGCCGGACAGCCAGGACTACCTGACCGGGTTTTATCGTAAGCAGCCCTGAGGCTTGGGAGCAATGCTGCCTGAATGCCGATCCTGGCTCAGGCGATTAAGCAAATCGGGTATCTTTAGCCGTTTCAGCTGCTGGCCTGCCTCAGGCCCCGCGCACAATTGATTGATCAGGGAAGCATGCAATGGCACTCAGGGTGATGGTGATCGGCGGCTACGGCAACTTTGGCAGCATCATTTGCCGGCACCTGGCGGGCGCGCCGGGCATTGAACTGGTGGTCTCGGGCCGCAACTCACACAAGTTGCAGGGCAAAGTCGACGGGTTGAAAACGTCCTCGGGCCGCGAGTGCGAAAGCTGGTGCGGCGATGCCATGGCGGCCGGGTTCGCTGGCGTCTTGCAGTCGATGGACATCCAGTTGGTGATCCACACCGGCGGCCCGTTCCAGGGGCAGTCCTATGCCGTCGCCCAGCACTGCATCGACGCGGGCGTGAACTACTGCGACCTGTCGGATTGCCGGACCTTCGTAAATGGCGTCGGCGTGCTGGATGCGAAAGCCCGGCAGGCGGGCGTGGCCGTCCTCAGCGGTTGCAGCTCTGTACCGACGTTGTCGTCCGCCCTCATCGATCAGTACCGCGATCGCTTCATGCGCATCGACACCATCGAGCATGGCATTTCCTCTTCGGCGAAGATGCCGGGGCTGTCGACCATCGAAGGCGTGCTTGCCTACGCGGGCAAACCGATCAAGCAACTCAAGCAGGGCCAGGTGCACGAGGTGCTGGGCTGGCAGGACCTGACCCTGCGCAGGATGCCCCAGCTCGGCACGCGGGTGCTGGCCAATGTGGACGTGCCCGACATGGATATATTCGCTGGCCGTTATGGCGCCCATACCCTGCGCTTCAAGGCCGGTGCGGGGCTCAAGCTGGGCGGTGTCGCCAATTATCTGCTGGCGCAAGCGCTACGCATGGGCATTGTGCGCGACCACCTCGTGTGGGCCGCCAGGCTGCATCGCCTGGGCACCTGGTTCGAACGATTTGGCGATGGCAAAAGCGCGATGTACATCGACGTGCAGGGGCTGGGCATGCAAGGCCAGCCGCTGTCCCTGGCGGTGCAACTCACGGCCCTGGACGACAAGGGACCGGAAATCCCCAGCTGTGCAGCCGTCGCCCTTGCCATCAAAATGGCCCACGGTTACGTGCCCGAACCCGGTGCCCGCCCGTGCGTAGGTGAAATCAGCGTCGACGAATACATGGCCGCCATCAACGAACCGACGAAGCTCAGCCTGACGGTGCGCTTCTCTGACGGGCAGGCCTGACCGATGCTCTACCTGTGCCTGAAGTACCTGCACATCATCGCGGCGATTTTCCTGTTCGGCTTCGGCATGGGCTCGTACCTCTACCTGATCGCCGCCAGTCGCACGGCCAACCCGCAAGTGATCGCCCAAGTGGCGCGCATGGTCGTGCGGTTTGATACCTGGATTACCACGCCGGCGGGCGTCATTCAGATCATCACGGGCTTGCTGCTGATCCAGCTTGCCGGGCTGCCTGTGACCACGGAATGGGTACTGACCGCGTTGATCATCTTCCTCGGCGTGGGCTCGCTGTGGCTGCCGGTGCTGGTACTGCAGAAGCGCATGCAGCAGATGGCCTCGCGGGCGGTCGAGACCGACACGGTGCTGGATGATGGATACCGTGGTGTGTACCGGCAATGGTTCTGGCTGGGCGTCTTCGGCTTCCTGGGGATGTTTGTGATCGTGATGATCATGGTGACGAAGATGACGCCGTGGCAGTTGGTCGGGCTGTTGGCGGCGGGCTGAGTGCCCGCTCAAGGCTTGGCATCCCAAACCGGTGCAACGATGCATAGCGCTGTGTTCATAGCGGCCCCCTCAAAAAGCGCTGCTCATGCGTCGGCCGCTGCTACGGTTTGGACGGTGTGGGTGCTTAACGCGAGAGCAGCGGCGCCGGGCTTTTGTCCTCTGCGCCCACGTCGTGCAGGGAAATCCTCGACGTCTCCGGCAATGCCAGTCCGCCCGCCAACGCCAGCAATGCCACGGCAATCAGGTAGAACGCCGGTGACAGGTTGCTGCCGGTGGTGCTGATCAACCACGTGGCCATCAGCGGCGCGGTGCCGCCGAAGATCGTATACGCCATGTTGTAGGTAATCGCCGAAGCGGTATAACGCGTGCGGGTCGGAAAGGTCTCCGACAGCAACGCCGCCGTCACCACACCACACAGTACTGCGCCGACCGCCAGCAACATCACCCCGACAATTGACGCCGTGAACGAACCGGAACTGGCCATCAGGAACGACGGATACACCACCACCATCAACAACACGCACGCCGTCATCACCGTGACCCGACGCCCCACGCGATCCGAATACAGCCCCGCCAGCGGGCAAATCGCCGCGGCGAAGATCAACGCGATCAGCGACACCAGCAACGCCATCGCCCGACTCAGCCCACCGGCCACTTGCAGGTACGTGGCGAAGTAGGTGGTGAACATATAAAACGACAGCGCCGTCAGTGACACAAAAGCGCCCAGGCAGCAGATCGCCGCACCATGGTTGCGCAAGGTTTCCTTGAGTGGTGAGTGGGCCACCGCGTGCTCCTGCTTCACGGCCTGGAAGGCGGGCGTCTCATCCAGCTTCCAGCGCAGGTAAAGGCCCACCAGGCCCAGCGGCGCGGCGATCAGGAACGGCAGGCGCCAGCCCCAACTGCCCATCGCCTCGGCGGACAACGACGCTTCGAGTGCGTACGCCACCACGGCGGCGGCGGCGAAGGCAGAGAACGTCGACACCGGCACGAAGCTGCCGTACCAGGCGCGTTTGTCCCGGGGCGCGTGCTCCATCAGGTAGGCACAGGCGCCGGCGTATTCGCCGCCGGCGGAGAAGCCCTGGGCGCAGCGGATCAGCGATAACAGGATCGGCGCCGTGACGCCGATGGCGGCGTAGGTGGGCAGCAGGCCGATCAAGGTGGTGGCGCCGGCCATCAGCAGGATGGTCATGGCCAGGGTGCGCTTGCGCCCGATACGGTCGCCGAGCATGCCGAAGAAAATCCCGCCCAGGGGCCGGAAGGCGAAGGCGACGGCGAACACCGCGAAGGTTTTGAGCAAGGCCGCGCTGGCATCGCCGCTGGGGAAGAACTGTTGGGCGATGGTGGTAGCGAGGAAACCGTACACGGCGAAGTCAAACCATTCGACGAAGTTACCGATGCCGGCGGCGATGATGACCTTGCGCAGGGTTTGGGGGCTTACCTGTTCGGTGGAGGGGCTCGTCATGGGGAAGGCCTCGGAAGGGGGTCGGAGATGCTGGATTATCCGGGGAGGGTGTTGGGCGGCCGGGCTCAAAAGAGTCGTCCGCGTAGTCAGTAGCGACCGGGTGGGATGAGGGAGGCAGGAATTGGGCCAGGTCAGGCGGGGATTTATCGTTACCGGGCAGACGTGCGATAGGTCAGCAGCACAATCCCGGTCACCACGATGACGCCGCCGACTATCTGGCCGGCGCTGAGCATTTGATCGAGCACGACCCAGCCCATCAACAGCGTGGCCAGCGGCTCAATGTTCATGACCGGCGCATTGCGCGGCATGTCCAGGCGCGGGACCGACATGAACAGCACGATAAAACCGGTGCCGTACAGCACCACCAACGTTGCGAGTGCCAGCCAGCCGGTACCCGTGGCCGGCGGGTTCAGGCCGCCGGGGAGGGCGCCGCTGAGGCCGGCGAGGTTGACACTGCTGAATACGATGAAGATGGTCAGCAGGCTGCGCACGGAGCCGCGCACCTGGGACAACTTGTGGTCGGTGATCCACAGCGCGCAGGCGAACACGAACGCGGCGCAGAGGGCCAGGCCGACGCCGAGCAGCCAGTGCGGGCCGATATCGGCATGGCCTGAGAGGCGGCCGGGTACGTCCAGCACAAACACCAGGCCCACCAGAATCAACCCCATCAGCAAGGCGGTGCGCGCCGTCGGACGTGGGCCGCCGAATGCCCAGGTGAGCAGGGCGAGCAGAATCGGGAACACGTTGCCCACCAGCAGCGCCAGCGCCACCGGCACACGGGCGACGGCGGAGTAGAGGCACAGGCTCTGGGTAGCGATAAGCAGGCCCAGCAGCACTTGCCAGCGCCATGCACCTGCGGGCAGGCGCAGGCTTTGGCGTTGCCACAGTACCAGCACCGCCAGCACCAGCAAGGTGCCACCCGAGCGCAGCAGAATGGCCAACAGCACACCGGCACCATCATCGAAGGCGACCCGAGCGGCGATGTGATTGCCGGCGAAGGCACAGCCCATGCAGAGCAGAATCAACACGGCAATGGGGCGGGAGAACAGGGCGGGGGCAGTTTGCGTCGGGGCAGGCGGAGTCATGCTGGGGCTCGGGCGGTTGGCGCCATCGTCGGGGATGGCGATTTATTTTTAGGTTGTCGTACAACTTCGCGACGGGGTGATTTGTAGCGTGTTTGCGCCGAGGGAGCAAGGAGGGATTTGGTCTGGAAAAAAACTCAGCGCCTGCTGAGCGCGAGTTTTGCGGCAAACAGCAAGAAGATCACACCGGTGGTGCGATCCATCCACTGGATGACCTTTTCGCGGCGCAGGAACCCGGACAGCGACTGCGTGGCGCCGATCAATACCAGCGACCACAGCAGCCCGAGCAGCACATGGATGCTCACCAGGCCGAAGGTCCAGGCAATCAGCGAATGCCCTTGGGGGATAAATTGCGGCAGGAACGACACGTAGAAAATCCCCACCTTGGGGTTCAGCACATTGCCCAGCATGCCCTTGATAAACCAGTTGCCGCCGGGCTTGCGGTCGTCTGCGGCCGGTGCCAGTGAGCGACGCGGACGCACCAGCATGTTCAGCCCCAGCCAGGCCAGGTAAGCCGCGCCGCAGTACTTGAGCAGGTTGAACGCCATCTCCGACACCGCGATCAACGCGCCCAGGCCAAACGCAACCGCGGCGCCCCACACCAGGCAACCCGCGTTGATGCCCAGCGTGGCCTGCAGCGCCTGGCGCTTGCCTTCCACCGTGGCGGTGCGCAGGACCAGGGCGGTGTCGAGCCCCGGCGTGAGGGTCAGCAGAGTGGCGGCGAAGGTGAAGGCGATGAGGTTGTCGGCGATGGACATGAGCGGGCTTCATGCAGAGGGATGAGTGGGCGTTAACCCAAGCTTGGCATGAGTGGTTATCTTGTGGCGAGCGGGCTTGTTGTGGCAGCCGGCTTGTAGTGGTGAGCAGGCTTACTATGGTGAGCGGGCCTGTTGTGAGTGACCGGGCTTGTTGTGGTGAGCGGGCTTGCCCCGCGCTGGGCTGCGAAGCAGCCCCAAAACCAGGCACTGCGGTTTGTCTGATGGAACGCAGTGATCTTGATCGGGGCCGCTTCGCAGCCCAGCGCGGGGCAAGCCCGCTCACCACAACAAGCCCGCTCACCACAGTAAGCGGGCTTACTAGAGAAGCTTGTCTGCCTTCAGCGGTTGAAGCGTTCAACCAGCGCGTATTGGGTGGACGCGGTATTGGTCAGTTCCTTGCTCAGGTCCGTGGATTGATGGGCTTGTATCGAGGTCTGGTCGGCCAGTTCGGCGATGGTGGTGATGTTGCGGCTGATCTCCTCGGCGACGGCGCTTTGTTCTTCGGTGGCGGCGGCGATCTGGGTGGTCATGTCGGTGATATGCGACACCGCTTCGCTGATCCCCACCAGAGCCTGGTCCGCTTCCAGCACCCAGGCCACGCCTTCCTGGGCCTGGCGCTGGCCGTTTTCCATGCTTTGCACCGCGTTGCTGGAGGATGCCTGGAGCTTGGTGATCAGCCCATGGATCTGGGTGGTCGATTGTGACGTGCGCTGGGCCAGTTGGCGCACTTCGTCGGCTACCACGGCAAAGCCTCGGCCTTGCTCGCCGGCCCGTGCCGCTTCGATTGCGGCGTTGAGGGCGAGCAGGTTGGTTTGGTCGGCGATGCCTTTGATCACATCCACCACGCTGCCGATTTCGTCGCTGTCCCTGGCCAGTTGCGCCACGGTCACCCCGGTCTCGCCGACCATGGTGGACAGACGCTCGATGGCTTCACGGGTATCGCGCGCCACTTCGCGGCCGCGCCCGGTCAGCACGTTGGCCTGTTGGGTGGCGTCGGCGGTGCGTTGTACATGGCTGGCGACTTCCTGGGTGGTCGCGGCCATCTGGTTGACGGCCGCCGAGACCTGTTCGGTTTCCACGCGCTGGCGGTTCAGGCCTTTGGCACTGGCGGCAGCCAACTGATCGGATTGCCCCGCCAGGGTACTCAGTTGTTCGGCGCTGTCCTGCAGGCGGGTGAGGCAGGTTTTCAGGCGTGCGGTCTGGCTGAGGAACGCGGTTTCCAAACGCGACTGTGGGCCGCGTGCGTCACTGTACATCTGCGCGATCAAGGCATCCGACGTCGAGGGTTCGACCCCCTCCAATAGACGCAGGGTACTGCCCTGGCGCCAGCGCGAGCACAGCAGGCCCACCGGCAGCGCGACCGCCACGGCCACTGCGACGGCCACCGGTGCACTGAGGAACAGCCCGGCGACGCTGCCCGCCACACCGGTGGCCATGTACGGCACGCAACTCACTGCCGCCGGCAGCCAGGCATCCTGGCGCGGCACGCCCGGCTTGCCTTGGCTCAGACGCCGGTAGAGGGCCTGGGCGCGGCGGATTTCATCGGCCGAGGGCTTGACCCGCACCGACTCGAAGCCAACGACACGGCTGCCGTCGAAGATCGGCGTGACGTAGGCATTGACCCAATAGTGGTCGCCGTTTTTCGAGCGGTTCTTGACGATGCCCATCCACGGCAGGCCTTGCTTGAGCGCGCTCCACATGTGGGCGAAAACGGCGGGTGGCACGTCGGGGTGACGCACGATGTTCTGGGGCGCGCCGATCAGGTCGGCGCGTTCAAAACCGCTGATATCGACGAAGGCGTCGTTGCAGTAAGTGATCATCCCTTGAACATCGGTGGCGGAGATGAGTTTTTGCGAAGGCGCGAGTGAAATCTCGCGCTGTGTTACAGGCTGGTTGTTGCGCATTCCGACTACTCCCTGAATTGCCATAAGTTCATCGGCATCACACGGAATAAGTTGATGGCGATTGTTTGATATAAACCGAGACGTGACGAATGGCGTTCAGGAGGGCCTAAATGGCGAATTGTCCTGGTGCGATACGAAAACAGTTTTTGCCTGCGCGCTTGGCTTCATATAACGCACCATCCGCATGGGCAATCACTGTTTGTGCACAGGTATGTGACGTACTGTCGGCGCCTTCAAAGAGGGCAATGCCGATGCTGGCTTGCAAGGCATAGGGAAGAGCGCAACGCTCAGAGGCCTGTCGCAATGTGTCTATAATTCGTTGCGCTGCCAGGGTGGCAGAGGTCATGCCGGAATTATTCATCAGCAGAATAAATTCGTCTCCGCCCAAGCGGCCGGCACAATCCTGGTTTAGCCTGACAATCGATTTAAGTGTTGCGCCAAATTCGGCTAACGCCTTGTCACCTTCGGCATGTCCGTGGTTATCGTTGATGCCCTTGAAACCATCCAGATCTATATAGAGCACCGCAAAGTGTTTATCGGCATGCCGGCTGCGGGCCAGGGTGTTTTCAATCAGTTCGAGTATCCCCATACGGTTGTACAGGCCCGTGAGGGGGTCATGGGTCGCGCGGATTTGGTTTTTGGCCTCGGCCAGTAACGCGCGCACCAGGTTATCGTTCAACGTGTTGAGCAGTAGCCACATGCCCGTCAAGTACAGCGGGGCCTGGAGCAGGAATATCCTGAGCAGCGGTTCCGGCTGAAACAAGGTGGCGAGCTTCATGGGCACATCCGTCAGCAATATTTGAGTGAATGCGTAGCGCGGTACGCCTTGGTTGCGCATGGCGATCGCGGCATTCACGCTGACCATTGACGTGCACCCGAGAACTTGAAGAATCGCATCGCCGCTGATCAGGCAACCAGCGGTACCCAGGCCCAGCTCCGCCGCCCAGACCAGGCCCAGTAATAACGATAGATCAATGACATAAGGATATTTTTGGCCGCCGTATGTATTGATCCAATACAGCAGCGCTAACCGTGAGACCCAGATCATCGAATCAATGATGAGCCAGGCAATGAAGAATTGGCTCGGGCGCAGTGTAACCACGACTGTGCATATCACCAGGCTGTTAAACCAGCCGACCCACAGCACCCCCTTCGAAGAAAAAGGCCCGGCTATAAGTTCGCTGCGTATGCGTGTGTCATACGGCGCGTCTGCATTTGTCAGCCATCTCATCGCCTTTGTTGCAGGGAGTTGATATTCCATATTGACCCTCACCTGAAGCGCTGAAATTAAATAGTGGCACATAGCCATGCTGGCACTGTTCCAGCGGCTTTTCAAATGCTATGAGATAAAGAATCGCGCCGGCAGAACCGCTATCCATCACCCCGCATGATTGAAAAGCCTGAAACTTCCCGATGAAAAACCTCATAATGGCGGCCATTTTTGTTTAGCCCGTTATTCTGGTGTGCCCCCATGGAAATCAAGGTCAACTTTCTCGACAACCTCCGGCTTGAAGCCAAGTTCGATGACTTCACGGTGATTGCCGACCAGCCTATTCGCTATAAAGGCGATGGCTCGGCACCGGGGCCGTTCGATTATTTCCTGGCCTCGTCGGCGTTGTGCGCGGCGTACTTCGTCAAGTTGTACTGCAGCACGCGCAACATCCCCACGGACAATATTCGCCTGTCGCAGAACAATATTGTCGATCCGGAAAACCGCTATAACCAGATCTTCAAGATCCAGGTCGAGTTGCCGGCCGATATTTCCGATAAGGACCGCCAGGGCATCCTGCGTTCCATCGACCGTTGCACCGTGAAGAAAGTGGTGCAGGCCGGGCCGCAATTCGTGATCGAAGAAGTGGACAACCTCGACGCCGATGCCCAGGCCCTGTTGATGCCGGGCGCGGGCAGCGAGGCGGGCACTTATATTGCCGGCAAGGACCTGCCGCTGGAGCAGACCATCGCCAACATGTCCGGGATCCTTGCCGGCCTGGGCATGAAGATCGAGATTGCCTCGTGGCGCAATATCGTGCCAAACGTGTGGTCGCTGCATATCCGCGACGCCCATTCACCGATGTGCTTTACCAACGGCAAGGGCGCGACCAAGGAGGGCGCCCTGGCGTCGGCGTTGGGCGAGTTCATCGAGCGGCTCAACTGCAACTTCTTCTACAACGACCAGTTCTGGGGTGAGGAACTGGCCAATGCGCCGTTCGTGCATTACCCGGACGAGCGCTGGTTCCAGCCGGGCCCGAATGACGAGCTGCCCGGCGAAATCCTCGATGCCTACTGCCTGAAGGTCTACAACCGCGACGGCGAGCTGCGCGGCTCGCACCTGTTCGACACCAACTCCGGCAACGAAGCGCGCGGCATCGTTTCGCTGCCGTTCGTGCGCCAGTCGGATGGCGAGGTGGTGTATTTCCCGTCCAACCTGATCGAGAACCTCTACCTCAGCAACGGCATGAGCGCGGGCAACACCCTGGCCGAGGCCCAGGTGCAGTGCCTGTCGGAGATTTTCGAACGGGCGGTGAAGCGCGAAATCATCGAGGGCGAATTTGCCCTGCCGGACGTGCCGGCTGACGTGCTCGCGAAGTACCCGAGCATCCTGGCGGGTATTGCAGGCCTGGAAGCCCAGGGTTTCCCGGTGCTGGTCAAGGACGCGTCCCTGGGCGGCGAATTCCCGGTGATGTGCGTGACCTTGATGAACCCGCGTACCGGCGGCGTGTTCGCCTCGTTCGGTGCACACCCGAGCCTGGAAGTGGCGCTGGAACGCAGCCTTACCGAACTGCTGCAAGGCCGCAGCTTCGAAGGCTTGAACGACCTGCCGCAGCCGACCTTCGAAGCCCAGGCGGTGACCGAGCCGAACAACTTCGTCGAGCACTTTATCGACTCCAGCGGTGTGGTGTCGTGGCGCTTCTTCAGCGCCCAATCGGACTACGAATTTGTCGAGTGGGACTTCTCAGGCGAAGGTGAAGACTCCAACGCCCAAGAGGCCGCGACCTTGTTCGGCATCCTCGAAGGCATGGGCAAGGAAGCCTATATGGCGGTATACGAACACCTCGGCGCAACCGCCTGCCGCATCCTGGTGCCGGATTACTCGGAAATCTACCCGGTGGACGACCTGATCTGGGACAACACCAACAAGGCGCTGTTCTTCCGCGAGGACATCCTCAACCTGCACCGCCTGGACGAAGCGGAATTGCAGGGGTTGGTCGAGCGCCTGATCGAAAGCGAGCTGGACGACTACACCGACATCACCACCCTGATCGGCATCGAGTTCGACGACAACACGGCCTGGGGCCAACTGACCATCCTCGAATTGAAGCTGCTGATCTTCCTCGCCTTGCAACAGTACGAAGAGGCCAAGGAGTGCGTGGAGATGTTCCTGCAGTACAACGACAACACCGCCGAGCGTGGCCTGTTCTACCAGGCGTTGAATGCGGTGCTGGAGATGGAACTGGACGACGACCTGGAACTGGCGGACTACGAAGCCAACTTCCGCCGCATGTTCGGCAATGAGCGGATGGACGCGGTGATCGGTTCGGTCAATGGCAGTGTGCGCTTCCATGGGTTGACGCCGACCAGCATGAAGCTGGAAGGGCTGGACCGGCATTTGCGCTTGATCGAGAGCTACAAGAAGCTGCATTCGGCGCGTGCCAACATCGTCCAGGGGTGACGCATACCCAATGTGGGAGGGAGCAAGCCCCCTCCCACAGTTGATCTTTGTTTTCTGGGGGGATTTATATCCGGGCCAAGGCCTGGGCGAGGTCTGCCCGTAGATCCTCCACGTCCTCAACCCCCACCGACAACCGCACCAGCCCGTCGCCAATCCCCAACTGCGCGCGGGTCGCCGCCGGGATGCTGGCGTGGGTCATGATCGCCGGGTGTTCGATCAGGCTTTCCACACCGCCCAGGCTCTCGGCCAGGGCGAAGAGCTTGACGGTTTCCAGGAAGCGCGTGGCGCCGTTCAGGTCGCTGTTCAAGTCCACCGAGATCATCCCGCCAAACCCGCGCATCTGCCTGCGCGCCAGTTCGTGCTGCGGGTGGGACGCCAGGCCTGGGTAATAGACCCGTGATACCTGCGGTTGCTGCTCCAGCCAGGTCGCCAGGTCGAGGGCGTTGCTGCAATGGCGCTCCATGCGCAGGGCCAGGGTTTTCACGCCGCGCAGGGTGAGGAAGGCGTCGAACGGGCCGGCGATGGCCCCAACCGAGTTTTGCAAAAAGCCCACGCGCTCGGCCAACTCGGGGTTGTCACCGACGATGGCGATGCCGCCGATCACATCGGAGTGGCCATTGAGGTACTTGGTGCTGGAGTGCACCACGATGTCGACACCCAACTCCAGCGGACGCTGGATCCACGGGCTGGCGAAGGTGTTGTCGGCCACGCAGAGAATGCCGCGGCTGCGGCAGATCCGGGCGATGGCGGCGAGGTCGGTGAGGCTCAGCAGCGGGTTGCTCGGGGTTTCGACCCAGACCATGCGTGTATCGTCCTGCAAGGACGCTTCGAACGCCGCCACATCACTCAGGTCGACAAAGCTGAAACGGTGCCCGGCACTGCGCTGGCGCACCTTGTCGAACAGGCGGAAGGTGCCGCCGTAGAGGTCGTTGCCGGACACGATATGGGCGCCGGCATCCAGCAACTCCAGCACCGTGGAGATTGCCGCCAGCCCGGACGCGAAGGCAAACGCCTGGCTGCCGCCTTCGAGGTCGGCCACGCAGCGCTCCAGGGCAAACCGCGTGGGGTTGTGGGAGCGGCCGTAGTCGAAGCCCTTGTGCACGCCGGGGCTGTCCTGCAGGTAGGTGGAGTTGGCGTAGATCGGCGGCATCAGCGCGCCCGTGGTCGGGTCGGGTGACTGCCCGGCGTGGATCACACGGGTGGCAAACGCGCTTTTATCGGGCTGGCTCATGCAAGGGATCTCCGCAGGTGGTTGAGCAGGTCGACGCGGGTGATCAGGCCGTGAAAGCCCGCCGCGTCGGCAATGATGGCGACCAGGCCGCGGTCCAGTTCGGCCTGCAATTCGGCCAGGCTGGCGCCAGGGGCCAGGGTGTGGACTTTGTCGCTCATGGCGCTGGCGACCATCATGGAGAAGTCCGCCGCGTCATGGTGCAGGCCCAGCAGGATGTCGGACTCATCGATCACCCCCACCAGTTCGCGGCCGTCCACCAGCACCGGCAGTTGCGACACGTCCGCCAGGCGCATGCGCTGGAAGGCGGTGAGCAGGGTGTCGTCGGGGCTTACGCTGATCACGCGGCCATCTTCGAAGCGCCGCGCGATCAAGTCGCGCAGGTCGCCGTAGTGCTTGTAGTGCAGCAGGCCCGCATCGGTCATCCATTGGTCGTTGTAGACCTTCGACAGGTAGCGGGTACCGGTGTCGCAAACAAAGGTGACCACGCGCTTGGGCATGGTTTGTTCGCGGCAATAGCGCAGCGCGGCCGCGAACAGGGTGCCGGTGGAGGAACCGCCGAGAATGCCCTCGGCCTTGAGCAGCTGGCGGGCGTGGTCGAAGCTGTCTTCATCGCTGATGGAGTAGGCGTGGCGCACGCTGGACAGGTCGGCAATCGACGGGATGAAGTCCTCGCCGATGCCTTCCACCGCCCACGAGCCAGGTGTTTCCAGCTTTCCGCTGCGGCTGTATTCGGCCATCACCGAACCCACCGGGTCGGCGAGGACCATTTCCAGCTCGGGCTGCACCCGTTTGAAGAAGCGCGTCAGGCCGGTGAGGGTGCCGGCCGAGCCGACACCCACCACGATCGCGTCCACATCGTGTTGGGTCTGTGCCCAGATCTCCGGCGCGGTGCTGGTCTCGTGGGCCAGGGGGTTGGCCGGGTTGTTGAATTGGTCGGCGAAGAAACAGCCGTCAATTTCCTTGGCCAGCCGCGCGGCCATGTCCTGGTAATACTCGGGATGGCCCTTGCCCACATCGGAGCGGGTGATATGCACCTCGGCGCCCATGGCCTTGAGGTGCAGCACTTTTTCCGTGGACATCTTGTCGGGCACCACCAGCACCACCCGATAACCTTTCGCCCGGCCCACCAGCGCCAGGCCCAGGCCGGTGTTGCCGGCGGTGGCTTCAATGATGGTGCCGCCGGGGCGCAGGCGGCCGTCGCGTTCGGCGGCGTCGATCATGGCCAGGCCGATGCGGTCCTTGATGGAACCGCCGGGGTTTTGGGATTCAAGCTTGAGGAACAGCGTGCAGGGGCCGGTATCGAAACGGCTGACCCGAACCAGCGGCGTGTTGCCGATCAGCTCGAGTACGGCAGGGCGGGGGAGCGTGGGCATGTCGTCACCTGAAGGCTTAGGGTGGGGGACAGCAAATGGCAGAGCATGGTCTGGAACAGTAGGTCGGTATCGGGTCGGTCGCAACCGAGGGGTCGATTGAATGTCTTTTTTTGGCGCATGGACGATGCCCGGGTGCGCTATCTAAGCGCACGTTGTGCGGCGATACCTGCGTAATCACTGGCAGAGTGACCTGGCGTGGGCTTTGCTTTAGAGAAATCCAAACTTGGATACAAGATGGAGTTTCCCATGCACAACGTTTTTGGCTGGACCCTCGGTGAATGGCAGGCTGCTTACCGCAGCGGCGCGATCACGCCGGACATTTTGCTCACCCTGGCCGCGCAATACCCCCCCGAGGACAGCGCCTGGATCGCCCGCGCCCAGCCGTCGTCATTGGCCGAGCAACTGGCACAGTTGAGCGAACGGCTGGCAGCGCTGGGCGGTGATATGACCCAGCTGCCGTTGTATGGCGTGCCGTTTGCGATCAAGGACAACATCGACGCGGCCGGCTGGGACACCACTGCCGCCTGCCCAGAATTTGCCTACCGCGCGACCCGGGATGCCTCGGTCGTGCAGAAGCTGCGCGCCACCGGCGCGATCCTGATGGGCAAGACCAACCTCGATCAGTTCGCCACCGGCCTGGTGGGCACCCGCTCGCCGTATGGCGCGGTGGGCAACAGTTTCAATGGCGATTACGTCAGCGGCGGCTCCAGCTCCGGTTCTGCATCGGTGGTCGCCCGTGGGCTGGTGGCGTTTTCCCTGGGCACCGACACGGCGGGCTCCGGGCGCGTACCAGCGGGGTTCAACAATATCGTCGGGTTGAAGCCGACCAAGGGGCGTTTGTCCAATACTGGCCTGGTGCCGGCTTGCCGCACGGTGGATTGCGTCTCGGTGTTTGCCTTGACCGTGGAAGATGCCGAGACCGTGGCGCACGTTGCGGCGGGATACGACGCCAGCGATGCCTATTCCCGCGCCAACCCCAACACGGCGCCAGTGGCGGTGGGCGCTTCGATCAAGCTGGCCATCCCGGCGGCCCTGGAGTTTTTCGGCGATACCCAGAACCAGGCTGTGTTCGAACACGCGGTCGAACACTTCAAGGCGTTGGGCGCAGTGATCACCCCGGTGGATTTCACTGCGTTCAAGGAACTGGCGGACCAGCTGTACTTCGGCCCCTGGGTCGCCGAACGCACCGTGGCCCTGGAAAGCATGCTGGAAAACCAGCCCGAGGCAATCAACCCGGTGGTGCGCGGCATTGTCGAGAATGGCCGCCAGTACAGCGCCTGCGACGCCTACAAAGCCGAATACCTGCGAGCCGAACTGAGCCGCTGCATCAATGACAGCCTGGCCGGTTTCGATGCCTTGCTGGTGCCGACTTCGCCAACCCTGCGCACCATGGCCGAGATGGCGGAAGAGCCGGTGCGCTACAACTCGCAGTTCGGCTACTACACCAACTTCACCAACCTGGCCGACCTCTCGGCCCTGGCGCTGCCGGCCGGTATCCGCGCCGATGGCTTGCCCAGCGGCATTACCTTGCTCGCACCGGCCTGGCATGACACGGCGCTGGCGCACCTGGGCAAGCGCTGGCAAGCCAGCCTGGAGCTGCCTTTGGGCGCCACCCAGCGTTATCTGCCGTCACCGTCCGCACCCGCCCAAGCCCCCGGCTGCGTGCGCGTGGCGGTGGTGGGCGCGCACCTCACCGGCATGCCACTGAATGTCCAGCTGACGACGCGTAACGCGGTGCTGGTGGAGCAAACCCTGACGGCCGACACTTACCGCCTGTACGCGCTGCCGGGCACGGTGCCGCCCAAGCCAGGGCTGGCCAAGGCGGACAGCGGTCGGGCGATCATCGTCGAGCTGTGGGACATGCCCCTCGCACGCTTCGGCGAGTTCGTCGCCGAGATCCCCGCACCGCTGGGGATCGGCAACCTGCTGCTGGCGGATGGGCGCAGCGTCAAAGGCTTCATCTGCGAGCCCTGGGCACTGGCCGATGCCCTCGACATTACCGAGTTCGGTGGCTGGCGCGCCTTTATTGCGAGCCGGGGCTGAGCATGGGGGCCAAGACACGCCCCGACAGCCTGGCCGAGCAGGTCTACGCGCAGCTCAAGGCGGATATCTTCGACTTCCGCCTGCTGCCGGGCGATCGCTTCAGCGAAGGCGAGGTGGCCGAACGCATGCACGCCAGCCGTACGCCGGTGCGTCAGGCGCTGTATCGCTTGGAACGGGAAGGGTATGTGGAGGTGTATTTTCGCAGCGGCTGGCAGGTGAAGCCGTTCGATTTCGCCTACTTCGAAGAGCTCTACGACGTGCGCATCGTGTTGGAACTGGCGGCTGTCGGCCGGTTATGTGCGATGGATGAACCGAACCCGATGCTGCAAGCGTTGCAGGCCACCTGGCAGGTGCAGGAGGGCGAGCGCCTGGAGGACGCCCAGGCCGTATCGGCGCTGGATGAGCGTTTTCATTGCGCGTTGGTGGAAGCCACCGGCAACCGTGAAATGGCGCGCATGCACTACGCCATCACGGAGCAGATCCGCATCATCCGGCGGCTCGACTTTACCCAGGCGCCCCGCATTGCGGCGACGTACGAAGAGCATGGGCAAATACTTGCGGCCATCGTGCAACGCCAGGCTGACCAGGCGCAGCACCTGCTGAAGCGGCACATCGAACTGAGCAAGCAGGCGGTGCGCGAGATCACGTTGCACCGGTTGCATACGGCCCGGCAGGTGGGGGGGCAGATTTCCTGATGCCCTGAGCTTCTGTGGTGAGCGGGCTTGTTGTGATGAGCGGGCTTGCTGTGGTGAGCGGGCTTGTTGTGGTGAGCGGGCTTGTCCCGCGCCGGGCTGCGCAGCAGCCCCAATCAGGCTCCCTGTGTTCTGTCAGGTAAACCGCAGCGCCTGGTTTTGGGTCTGCTTCGCAGCCCAGCGCGGGGCAAGCCCGCTCACCACAGGTTACGAGTAGTCCTCAGATCACGTGGGGCGTGGAGGTGCAATGGGTGAGCCTGCGCAAGCTTATTGTGATGAGCGGGCTTGCTGTGGTGAGCGGGCTTGTTGTGGTGAGCGGGCTTGCCCCGCGCCGGGCTGCGCAGCAGCCCCAATCAGGCTCCCTGTGTTCTGTCAGGTAAACCGCAGCGCCTGGTTTTGGGTCTGCTTCGCAGCCCAACGCGGGGCAAGCCCGCTCACCACAAGTTACGAGTAGTCCTCAGATCACGTGGGGTGTGGAGGTGCAATCTCGAATGCGTTATCGGGTGAGCCTGCGCAAGCTTATTGTGATGAGCGGGCTTGCTGTGGTGAGCGGGCTTGTCCCGCGCTGGGCTGCGCAGCAGCCCCAATCAGGCTCCCTGTGTTCTGTCAGGTAAACCGCAGCGCCTGGTTTTGGGTCTGCTTCGCAGCCCAGCGCGGGGCAAGCCCGCTCACCACAAGTTACGAGTAGTCCTCAGATCACGTGGGGTGTGGAGGTGCGCTCTCGAATGCGTTATTGGTTGAGCCTGCGCAAGCTTATTGTGATGAGCGGGCAAGCTCGCTCACCACAGGTTATTGGGCCTTGCGTGAAAGCCTTTGCAGCTTTGCGATGACCGCCTGGGTTGCCCGCTGCATCGGCGCCCGCAACTCACTCTCGATCAAGCCCTCCAGCGCCAGTGCGGCTTTCACCGGCGCCGGGTTGGGCTCCATGAACAGTGTGTTGATCAACGGCACCAAGCCAAGGAACGTCGCCCGCGCCTCAGCCAACTGGTTGTCCCTTACCTGTTGCCACAGCGCCACAAACTGTTCGGTGCACACATGGGCCGACGCGGCAATCGCACCGCTGGCACCCAGGCACAGCGCATTGAAGATCTGCAGGTCCTCGCCACACAACACATCGGCCTCACCGCTGGCCAACACCGCCAGGGTATTGCCCAGGTTGCCGCCGCAGTCCTTGATCGCCACGATCTGCGGGTGCGCGACGATGTTCAGCAAGGTCGCCTGCTCGAAGGTCACGCCGGTACGGTAGGGAATGTCGTAGAGAATGATCGGCACGCTGGACGCATCGGCCACCGTGCGAAAGAACGCTTCAAGGCCGGCCTGGGAAGGGCGGATGTAACTCGGCGCGGGCACCAGCAAACCCGCCAGCGGGCGCTTGAGCACCTCGGCCTGGAATTGCAGCAGCTCAATCTGGTTGTTGCCCGCCAGACCCATCACCACACGGTGGGCGGGCACCTGTTGCAATACCGCATCCAGCACCGCCAATTGTTCCTGGCGGCTGAGCGATGCAGCTTCGCCGGTGGTGGTGCACACCATGATCCCGGCCACGTGCTTGTCCAGCAGGTGGCTGACCAGGCGGCGCAGGCCGACAAAATCGATGGCGCCGTCCTGGAACGGCGTGACCACGGGAACCCAGATACCTTGAAACGATGACATGCACTTTCTCCTGATGATTGACCGTTTGAGTCACCGTCAGAAAGGCATGGGCAATTGTGCAAGGGGGAGGGAGTCCGCGCTCAATGTCCTGTCAGCTCATCTGACGGGACAGCGCGCCCCGGTCACATGAGCGACTGTTTCTTCGATTTGAGGGCGTGCGCCACGCAACCTTGCGCCTTGGCAATCAAGCCAATGACGGAAAGGTTAACCACTGAGGTTGCGGACATAAGCTGACACACCCATGAAGACTGGGGCTATCTTCATGGAATATTACGAGGTGTGTCAACTTCCCCCGTGGCTTGAATGCGCCGGTGCAGGTGGATCAGCCTTTTATCGCGGCTTCAATCGCCGCAATGTCGATTTTGGTCATGGTCATCATCGCGTCGAAAGCACGTTTGGCTATTGTCGGGTCAGGGTTGGCCACCGCATCGGTCAACACCCGAGGCGTGATCTGCCACGACAATCCCCATTTATCCTTGCACCATCCGCAGGCGCTGGCCTGGCCGCCGTTGTCAATAATAGCGTTCCAGTAGCGATCGGTTTCGCCCTGGTCATCGGTGGCGACCTGGAAGGAAAACGCTTCGCTGTGGGGGAATATCGGGCCGCCATTGAGGCCGATGCACGGGATGCCCATCACGGTGAATTCCACCGTGAGCACATCGCCCTGTTTGCCGGACGGGTAGTCACCGGGGGCCAGGTGCACGGCGTCGAGCGTGCTGTCGGGGAAGGTGTTGGCGTAGAAGCGCGCAGCCTCCTCGGCGGTGCCGTTGTACCAGAGGCAGAGGGTGTTCTTGGGTTTCATGATCGGTCTCCACGGACAATGGGTCCATGGAGTTTAGACGGCCAACTGCCGTTCGATCGCCGCCTTGTCGATCACCGACCAGACCTGGGCGATTTTGCCGTCGACGAACGTGTAGAAAACGTTCTCCGAGAACGCCACCTGGCGACCATTGATCGCCAGCCCGAAAAACTCGCCCCGGGGCGTAACATTGAAGTTCAGCCGGCTGGCGACGGTGGGCGGGTCGGCGATCAGCAACTGGATGTGGAACACCAGGTCGGGGATCTCGCGAAAGTCGCGCTCCAGCATCGCGCGGTAGCCCTCCAGGCCGACTACCTTGGCGTTATAGGCCACCTCAGGGTGGACGAAGTCGCCCAGGCGGTTCCAATCCTGCCGGTTCAGGCAGTCGATGTAGCCGAGGTAAAGGTCGGCAAGTTGGTTGCGGGTCATGTTTTTTTCCTCAAGCCCTACGTGCGGTCAACAACACCGTCGCCGCCGCCGACAACAACCCCGCACAGCAGCGGTTGAATATCCGCTTGCCACGCGGCTCGGCAAACCAGCGGCGCATGTGCAGGCCCATATAGGCGTAGAGGCTGATGGCGATCCATTCCAACACCAGGAACAGCGCGCCCAGCACGGCGAATTGCGGCGTGATCGGCTGGCCTGGCACCACGAACTGCGGCAGGAACGCGGTGAAGATCAGGATGGCCTTGGGGTTGCCTGACGCCACCAGAAACTCCTGTCGCGCCAGTGCCCACAAACCCACCTTCGCGCCTGCCGATTGCGCCTCAGCCTGCTGATCAGCCCGCCACAGCTGGAACGCCAGATAAAACAGATACGCCGCGCCCACAATCTTGATCGCGTAGAACAACAACTCCGACGTCTGCAGCACCACCGCCAAGCCTGCGGAGGCGAGGGCGATCATCCCGGCAAAGGCCAGCAGGCGACCGACACCGGCCAGGCACGAGGTGCGGTAGCCGTAGCGCGTGGCGTTGCTGACGGACAGCAGGTTGTTCGGGCCGGGCGCCATGTTCAGGGCGAAGCAGGCGGGGAGGAACAGCGCGAGGGTGGCGAGGTCCATGGCGGCTCCGGTTTTGGACGGACGGGGACCGTCGAGGATAAGGGGAGTGGAGGTGGTTGGACAATGTGCGCGTTGCTTTCGACCAACAGTGGACTCAGCGGCTCGTCTACTTGTCATGCCCAAAACCCTTCTCACGCGCATGTGGCGCATTATGCGAGTCGCTTGGCACCATCCGCTAGTGCTGCGAACCGGCATAGCAGGCAAGCTGAGGGTAAATCTGAGCCAGGAGCCTGATATGCATATCGACAAAACCAAACCTGTAATGGTCACTGGAGCTACGGGCTATGTGGCCGGTTGGCTGGTCAGCCGCCTGCTGCAAGAAGGTTTGACGGTGCACGCTGCCGTCCGTGACCCGGATGATGCATCGAAACTGCACCCTCTGGCTGCGCTGGCTGAAAGCATGCCGGGCACTATCCACTTCTTCGCGGCAGATCTGCTTGCGCCGGGCTCTTACCAGAAGGCGATGCAAGGCTGCGAAGTCGTGTTCCATACCGCCTCGCCCTTCACCCTGGATATTCAGGACCCGGTCAAAGAACTGATAGAGCCGGCTCAACTCGGCACGCGCAATGTTCTGGAGTCTGCCAATGGGACGCCTTCGGTAAAGCGCGTTGTGGTGACTAGCAGCTGCGCCGCCATCTATGGCGACAATGCCGACCTGGCCAAGACCCCAGAAGGGCTGTTCACTGAAGAAATCTGGAACACCAGCTCCTCGGTCGATCATCAGGCCTATTCCTATTCGAAGCTGCTGGCGGAAAAAGAGGCTTGGTCCATTGCAAAGAAACAGGATCGCTGGCACCTGGTAACCATCAACCCTTCGCTGGTGATCGGGCCAGGAGTGAACCCCAACGGTACCTCCGAAAGCTTCAACCTCATTCGTCAGATGGGCGACGGCACCCTGAAGATGGGCGTGCCTGACATCGGCTTCGGTGTCGTCGATGTCAGGGATCTTGCGGAGGCCCACTTCCGGGGCGGTTTTGTCCCAGAGGCCAAAGGGCGCTTCATCGTATCAGGGCATAACACCAGCTTCCTGAAGATGGCTGAGACGCTGCTGGAACGCTATGGTGCGCGCTATCCAATCCCTCGTCGCAAGCTGCCCAAGTGGCTGGTCTGGACGGTCGGGCCACTTATGAACAAGGGACTCACGCGCAAAATGATCAGCCTGAATGTTGACCTGCCATGGCGAGCGGACAATCGTCGCAGCCGTGAGATATTGGGTGTGAGCTATCGTCCGATGCAGGACTCCATGAATGATTTCTTCGCGCAGCTGATAGAAAGTGGCCGCATAAAGGCACGTTGATCACATTATGGAACGATTCTCCGTCTCGTCAGGCTGGAAGGTACTGCTCGCAGACCTGGGCGTCCCGGTCCGCGAGTTCTTGGCTATGGCGCAACTGCCTAAAGACCTGTTCGAACGACGCGATGCCAGCCTGGCGAGCGCGGATTACTTTCGGCTATGGGAAACGCTGACAATATTGCTCGGTGATGCGCAGTTACCGCTGCGCATACTGCGTAATTTTTCAGCAGAAATGTTCGATCCGGCGACTTTCGCGGCATTTTGCAGCCCCAACCTGATTGTCGCATCCCAGCGTATTCAGCAATTCAAACCCCTGATCGGTCCAATGCACCTGGACATCGAGGTACACCCGGAGCGGCTGCGCCTGGGCATCCACTTCCGCGCGACCAGCGAGCAGCCCGCCACCGCGTTGATCGCTGTGGAACTGGGTTATTTCGTCCAGATTGCACGCATGGCGACGCGACAGGTTGTCGTGCCGCTGCGTGTCATTTCCCCCAGGACGCTCGAACCGAAACTGGCATACGAACAGTTCTTTGGTTGTACCCTGGAGTTAGGTGACAGCATTGGCCTGGAGTTTTCCCGCGCCGACGCCGAGCGCCCGTTTATTACAGAAAACCAGGCCATGTGGGCACTGTTCGAGCCGAAGCTGCAGGAGCGGCTGGCCGAGCTGACCAGAGACTCATCCATAGCCAGCCAAGTGCGTAGTGTTCTGCTTGAGCTGGTGCCAAGTGGGATTACAGGTGCTGATGAGGTCGCACGCAAACTTGCAGTCAGTCGGCGCACCTTGCAACGACGACTCGCCGAGGAGAAAACAAGCTTTTCGCAAGTTCTGCACGGACTACGTGAAGAGTTGGCCCGCCATTACATCCGCAATTCAGAGCTGCCTTACACGCAGATTTCATTCTTGCTGGGTTACGACGACCCCAACTCTTTCTTTCGCGCCTTTCACGGCTGGACCGGGACAACACCGGAACGCTTGCGCCATGAGAACAAGCATTGATCCGAAAAAAAGCTCCACTTTAGTCGCTGGTTGTTGCAGGCATCCCAGGCATTGAATCTGGGGCAGGCGTACAGCAAATAGTTCCCTTGCATCCAACCCTCAAAAGACAGCCCCACAGTGGCCACCATCGATTGCTATGTCATCGCTATCGAATTCGCCTGCGCCACTGCGGGCAAGCTAAGCCACCTGATTCGCAAACCTGCCCACCGCGTCGACCACCCGCTTGGCGCCGTCCTGAATTTCCACAATGACCTGGCCTGCCTGCGTGGCGAGTTCAAGACCTTGCTCTGCCTGGGATTTGCTGTTGGCCATTTCGGCGACGGTCTCATCCACCAGTTTCTGGTTCTGCAGCACCACCGAGGCGATTTCTTCCGTCGCCGTGCTGGTGCGCCCGGCCAGTTGCCGCACTTCATCAGCCACCACCGCAAAGCCTCGGCCTTGCTCGCCTGCACGGGCGGCTTCAATCGCGGCATTCAATGCCAGCAGGTTGGTTTGCTGGGCAATGCTGCTGATGGTCTGAATGATCGAACTGATCAGCAGTGACTGTTTTCCGAGGGCTTCGACTCCGCCGGCAGCCGCCTGCATATCAGCGGCGATTTTATGCATGGTATGCATCGTGTCGTTGACCACCACGGCTCCGCGCTCGGCACTGACATCGGTCTGCCGGGAAATTTCAAATGCGGTTTGCGCCGCGCCACTGACTTCCTGTTCCCGGGCAACCTGGTCGGAGACCACTGTGGCGAACTTGACCACCTTGCACAGTGCGCCTTCAGTGTCGTACACCGGGTTGTAGGTTGCTTCCAGCCACACGGTCTGGCCGCGGCTGTCAACGCGTTCAAATCGGCCGGCTACAAACTCGCCCCTGTTCAGGGTTGCCCAGAAATCCTTGTAGTGCTGCGACGAGGTTTCCTCCGGCTTGCAGAAAATCCGGTGGTGGCTGCCTTTGGCTTGCTCCAGGCTGTAGCCCATGGCGTGCAGGAACTGTTCATTGGCGGTGATGACATGCCCGGAGAGGTCGAACTCGATCACCGCCGTCGAGCGCAGCAATGCCTGGATGAAAGAGGTGTTTTCCGAGGCTTTTTCTACCCGGGCGGTAATGTTCGTTGCATAGCAGGTGACATGACTCAGCTGGCCGCTCGCATCCGTAATCGGCTGCCAATGTGCATGCAGCCATATCAATGAGCCGTCGGCATGCAGGTAGCGGTAATCGTCGGTAATGGACTTGCCAGCGGCGACCGCCGCTCGAAAATTATGAAAGCAGGGCAGCTTGGAGACGTACTGCGGCACGATCTCGGCCATGGCACGGCCTCGAAGTTGCTCCGGGGTGTAGCCCAACGACTTGGCAAAGTTGTCGTTGCATGCGGTGATCTTGAATGTCGAGTCGATGCTCAACGTCAGCATTTCACGGTTCAGGCCATCGCGCAGTTGGCGCAGTTCCAACAGCTCGGCTGCCTGGGCGTGAAGCTGGTTCTTGGCTTTTGTATTGAACATGGGAAACCGCCTCCTTGGGTTACATCCAGCCTATCGGCACGTCATTCTGCAAATTTAGACCGTTCGACGGGTAAAGCTTCATCAGCCAACCGGGATCCCCGCTGATGTGTTGCGGTCCGCCGCATGTACCGCGCTGGCGGCGAGCCCAGTGTCTTGCGAAACATACTGATGAACGAACTGACCGACTCGTACCCGAGGGCTTCGGCGGTGCGTTGCACGGATTCGCCCTCGGCCAGGCTCTGCAAGGCCACGATGATTTGCCATTGCTTGCGCCATTGGCCAAAGGTTAGCCCAGTTTCGCTTTTAACCAAGCGCGCCAGGGAGCGCTCGCTCATGGCGACCTGGCGTGCCCATTGGGCCATGGTGCAGCGATTTGACGGGTCCTGGGCCAACCCCCGTGCGATGAAACGCAGCTGCGTTGTGGCCGGAAGCGGCAGGTACAGCTGTTCCGAGGGAGCCAGTTCCAACTGTTCGAGGAGCACGCTCGCCACGCGTGCATTGGCAGACGCCGGCGGATAGTCCTGGGCTTGGGCGCTCAGGTGCAGGATCAATTCCAGGACCAGCGGTGACAGCACCAGCGTGCAGCATGTGTGCGGTAGCGCGGCCGCACCGGGCTCTACGAACAGATAGCCGATCTTGCCGTTGGCGGTCACCCGGTTGCTGTGGGCAATACCGCCCGGGATCCATACGCCGAACCCCGACGGCACCATCCACACGCCATCCTCTACGGTGCATACGATGCCGCCGTGATACGCCACTACCAGTTGGCCTTTGCGGTGGGTATGGACGGGGAATTCGGTGTCGTTTCGCTGACTCCCCAGCATCAACGCCACTGCGGGCTGGTCGAAACTGTCCAGTTCGAATTGATCCACCCCGTAGAGATGTGTCTCGTCCACGTCGCGCCACCTCGATTGTCTGAATTTGATTATATCTTGGCAGCATACTCAATATCGGCACGGCCTTGCAGTCCCTACCATCGTCAGAAAGGCCATTGCCGACTGCGAGATTCAACGATGCTGAGCGAAATCACGATTGCCCACCTCTACCTGCCGCCTTTCTTGCTCTACCTGGGCGTTACCGCCGTGGTTTACGCACTGCTGGAGCGGATCATGCGGCCCTGGCTGGGCTGGGCCTGGCACCCGAGCATGGCGCGTTTCTGCATGTCGTTGATCGTTCTCTCGATCCTTGTGCTGAAGTTTTGAGGCGCGGGCGATGACGATCAAACACCTGCTCAAGACCCTCGTCACCCTGGTGCTCGGCTTGACCGCACTGCTGCTGTGTACGCAGTTGTGGCGCGCCTATGAGTTGGCCCCCTGGACACGGGACGGGCGGGTCAGTGCGCAAGTCATCCGCATTGCCCCCGAAGTGTCCGGCCAGGTTGAACAACTGCTGATCGAGGACAACCAGTGGGTCGCCAAGGGCGCGTTGTTGTATCAGATCGACCGCAGCGCCTATCTGCTGGCCCGGCAACAGCGAACGGCCGAGCTTGCCGAGGCGCGCAGTGTGTTCGAACAGCGCCGCTCACAGCTCAGCCGTCGCCAGCAACTCGGCGATGCCATTGCGCGGGAGGAGACCGACAATGCGGCCCGGGACCTGGCGGTGGCCAGGGCGCGGGTGGACGCGGCCCAGAGCCAGTTGGCCCACGCGCAGCTGGATCTGCAGCGTACGACGGTTCGTTCACCGGTCGACGGGTATGTGACCCAGCTGCGGCTGCAGCCGGGTGACTACGCGGCGGCGGGCGATACCAATATCTTTGTGGTCGACAGCCATAGCTTCTGGGTCACCGCTTACTTCGAGGAGACCAAGCTGCCGGGTGTTCGCGTGGGGGCCGCGGCGTCCATCAAGCTCATGGGCTTCGCACCGCTGCTTGAAGGGCATGTGGCGAGCCTCGGCAGAGGCATTGCCGACGGCAACGAGCTGCGCAGTAACAGCGGCTTGCCCCAGGTGGCTCCTACCTTCAGCTGGATACGCCTGGCCCAGCGTGTGCCGGTTCGGATTGAGCTGGACAAGGTGCCACCGGGCGTGGAGCTGGCGGCGGGAATGACCGCGAGTATCGAGGTCGCCGAGGCGGGGGCCGCCCCCCATTGGCGGCTTACCCAGTGGCTGCAGGATTTCATGTGATGGCCCGCGCACTGCGAATGCTCGGGGCATGGTCGCCCGAGACCTCGGGGTATGTGCTGCGCAGTCTTGCGGCGGCGACATTGGCCCTGTGGCTGGGCTTCCAATTGCACCTGGAGGCGCCGTTCTCGGCGGCTTCGACCGTGTTGCTGCTGATCCATCCGCTGCAGGGCGCGGTGGTCGGCAAGGGCTTCAATCGCGTTCTGGGAACCCTGGCGGGGTTGCTCGCCGCCCTGGTCCTGACCGGCCTGTTCGCGCAAAAAATGCTGCTGTTCATCCTCGGGATCGGGGTGTGGCTCGGCCTTTGTGTCGGTGCCATGACCGTGCTTCGGCACTACCAGGCCACGGCGGCAGTGGTCGCAGGCTATACGGTTTGCCTTGCCCTGGGCCCGGCCATTGTCGCCCCGCAGCAAGGTTTCGAGCATATCGTGGCGCGCGGCACGGCCGTGGTCCTTGGGGTGTTGAGCCTGAGTCTGGTGGCGACGTTGTTCAGCCGCAAGACCGTCGAGTCCAAACTGAACAAGGCACTTGAGGACATCGCCGCCCGTACCTTGGGATTGCTGGCTTTGCGAATTGAGGGGGAGCAGGGCGCGCAACTGGCTATTGCGCAGGGCCAGTTGGCCATCGATGTGGGTAAGGTGGACGAGCTTCTTGGGATCGGCCGAGGTGAGTCGCGCCTGATCCGTTCCAGGCTTGCGACCCTGCAGGCAGGGCTTGCGTATGTGCATGGGGTGATCCTGGACGAGTCACCGCTCAACCACGGTGGCTTGCCTTCCCTCGTTCGAATGGGCGCGCAACTGCAACAGCTGGCCGACGCAAAGCCGGGTTTTTCCGTGGCAGCCGAGCATGTCCGGGAGATGCAGCACCGCCTCGCCCAGGCCCATGAAAACCGTCAAAGCCAGCAGTGCTTGAGTGAACAATTGGCAGACCTGTCCAGCGCCTTGCTGAGCTTTGCCTGCCTTGAGCGCGCGCCCCGGACGCCGGCCCGCGCCGTGGGGTTCCACCGCCATTACGGCGACGCGCTGCGCAACGGTCTACGCGCCCTGGCGGCCACGCTTGCAACCGCTGCGGTCTGGTACCTGAGCGCCTGGGACCAGGGGCCAACCTTGCTGGCAGTGTTGGGCCCGTGCTGCACCTTGCTGGCCACCAGCCCGGCGCCCGCTCAAGGCATCGGCCGTTTCTTCGAGGGAACGCTGTACGGCATCGTAACGGCAGCGGCGTGCAAGTTCCTGGTGTTGCCGCACATCAGCGGGTTCGCGTTGCTCAGCGTCGTGCTGATCGCCTTCTGGACCGTCGGCATTCATGCCACCACCCGGCCGCGCCACGCCTTGCAGGGCATTGCCTACCTGATCGCGTTCAACACCCTCGTCGGCACCGGCGGCACGGCCCAGTACGACTTCACGGACTTCGCCAATCAAGCGCTCGCCTGGCTGGTAGCACTTGCCATCTGCCTGCTGGCCTTCCAGCTACTGCCGGGGCAATCCGCCCGCCATGTACACGTCCTGACCCAGGCGCTGCACAGGGACACCCGGCGCTTACTCCGGCACGGGCGCCGCATGGACCTGCTCAAGTGGCAGGCCCGGCAACAGCACCGATTGGTTGCCTTGCAGGCACTCTTGGGCGCTGGTCACCAACCGGCGGGCGGCGCCGGCTCTGTGTCCCTTCAATTGAGCCGCCGGCTGCTGACTTTGCAACGCCAGACACGGGAGCTGGAACCTGACTCAGCAATCGCCAAATGTGCGCAAAGGGGCGAGCGGCGTATTTCACGGTATGCCTCCACTCCCGCGATCAGCGCGGCTCAGGCACGTCGGACGTCGAGATCATTGACCCGGCTGGGGGCTCACGCTCTGGCGGCTGGCTACCAGGATTTAGCCGGGCTGCTCGACACCTATTCAAGCATTACCAACGCGGATATCCGCATCCATTCCAGTTCAAACAACCAAGGTGAGATGAAATGAAGCAACTCCTTATCTGGACGCTTTTCGGCATGATCGCGTCGACGCCATGGGCCGTGCAGGCATCGGACGGGGCTGAGGCGCTGGCGCGCTGGCAGCAGCAATTCAAGCAGGAGCAAAAACAGCGGGCTGAACGCCCGAGGGGGGATCAGGGCTCCAGGTCCAAGGCCGCAATGATCGGGAAAGGGAAAACCTGATCATTGCGGCCGGGGCAGGGACATTCATCGGGCGAGGGCTTGATTGAACAGGTTCTGCAGAAGCCCCTCACCCCGCCGCAGAGTCAGAAGCTCTCAAGACGCACGTGGATTCCCGCTCGTCCAGCCAGCTCGATAACGTCTTCGAGTCGATCCGTGTCAACAATGAAACCGTCGTAATTTTCACCTCCGGAATCCAGGTGAAGAAACCGTTTACCGAACCGGGCGAGCCACTGATCAAAGTTATCGAGAACCTGTGGCATGGAGGTAGCGTTTTCCCGTACATAGGCGTAGGGCGTCTTCAAGCCACTGGCGCTGACCAGAAAGGGCGCTAGATACTCAAACACGTCATAGCCCCTCCAATCCACGCTGAGGAGTACAAGGTGTTCGAGTTTTTGCCCCTTGGCGTCATTCAGGAAACCTTCGGTGAGGGCACTGCAGGGGTCATCTCCCATCGCGTATCTGCGCATAACGCGGCGGACAAGTCTGGCGCCTTCTTTTTCCGCCGTGGTCGCCACCAGCGCCTGGGCAAAGGCTTCGAGGGCTTTTTTCTGGGAGGGGTCGCTGCGCTCGGGCCGCAGCTCTTTCATGATCGCTGAAGCGCTGAGGTTGGTTTCCTCGGGAGGAGGCATGGTAAAGCGTCCACCAAACAATCGATCCAAAATGCCCATGTCTGTCCCTGTATGAGTGTGAGGAAAACCATTGAGTCAAATGCAACTGCCGTTCAACAACTGCCCAGGGGCGATCAAGGCAAGGGCGCTGGGGTCACGGTGTACCAGCCCGACGGTGTTTTGGCACACACCTGCGGTCTCAGCGGCGTTTCTACGGTGGTGTCGGCCTGGGTGGAGAGCTGGCGGACGGCAATCACGCAGCCGGCCTTGAACGTGCTGATTTTCATCATTTGAAGTTCCATTTCATAGTCTTTACCGGGCTCGGGGATAAGCGTGACGGGCGCGGGAAAGCAGGATAGCTGCGAGCCCCCCATGGCGAACCCTGCAATAAACGGTTTACCGGCCGGGATGACATGTTCGTCAAACACCTTGGGCGATTGATTGATGGCTTTGCTCGCCTTGCTGGCAGGCATGCCAATCACGCTGTTCTGGCGGTCTGTCGCCCGGAAAGGGTAGAGCCCCGCCGAGTCGACATGGGCTGTTTGCCATCCGGCTTCTTCGGGGGTTTTGGTCAGCAGGGACTCGTTGTAGAACATCTCGCAGGTCTGGCCACTGATAAAGCCGGCGTGGGTGGTGTCACCGGTGATCAGGCGGACACGCGCGGTAGTGGTCGGGTCATATCGGCTGATGTGTGCTTCGTTGCGAACGTCGGTCTTGGTGGTGGCGCAGCCGATCAGCGTCAAGCTGACGGCCAGGGGAAACAGTAAACGCATGGGTAACCTTCATATCCTGTGAGGGTTGGGGGCCGCAACCATACTATGGCGGGGATATGTTCGCCCACTTGCGATACACAGGGGAAGGGACAGGGAGGGGACGTTCATGGCGGCTGTACATTGACGTAACATAGCCGCATAACACTCAGCCTCGGATGTTATCGGGAATGAAAATTGGCCCACTGGACGGGATGAAAATTGCCTATCACATCACCAGCCCACACGTTGCGTACACTGTCGGAGCTCGATTACTACCACATTAGGTCGGTTCAGCTCCCCGTTGAAATCACCATGCTTGACGCGTGGAACATCACAACGGCTGAGCCGGGGCTGGCCATGCGGCTGGCTTTCCGAATAAGGGACGCAATCTCTTCGTTATTCGGTGTGAGGCGAATCGGCGGGTTCTCCGGCGTTGCGCGAAAAACGGTACACGCAGGCGAACACCTGGATTTCTTTCTGGTGGAGCACAGCGCCTCCGATATCCTGGTTCTTACCGAGCGCGACAGGCATCTGGATGTCATGATCTGCCTTTCGATAACAGATCGTGTGCTCACCATCACATCATCGGTCGTCACGCATAACCTCTATGGACGCATCTACATGTTACCGGTAGGGCTCGCCCATAAAGTGATCGTCAGTAGTCATCTGCGCCGACTGAAGAGAAGCCTTGAAAGGCCGTAGAGGTTGGTTGTTCAGGTCGATCAGCGAACCCATACACGCGTCCATCAGCACCCATCCTGTCGCCCACTGACAGGCGCATGCACGGCCAGCAACTCAGCCACCCATTCGATAAACACGCGCAGCTTCAGGCTGATATGCCGGTTCGGCGGAAAGGCCACGTAAAGCGGCATCGGATCAAGGTGCCAGTCCTTGAACAAGGGCACTAACTCGCCCCGGTCCTCGAAGGCTTTCGACATGTAGCTGGGCAACCACAGCACGCCAAGTCGGCAGCCATGCAGACGGCTCGCCCGAGCCCGATCTGGAGGATCAGGTCCGTCTGGCGTTCAACAACCTGAATGCGATCCTGGGGTCTGCCGGCTGCACCTTTGACGATGTGATCGATGTGACGGTGTTTATCGTCGATCCCGAATCCAGGTTCGAGACGATCTGGAAGGTGGTGCCGGAGTTCTGGGGCGAGGCGCCGCACCCGACGCTGACTGGCGTGGGGGTTACGTGGCTGTATGGGTACCAGTTCGAGATCAAGGTGATTGCCAGGCTTGCTTTGTGAATCCGTGCTGGCACATCCACCTCAGCAAGCACGGCTAGGCGCAGGCTGTCGGTATAGTCGATCCTATCGTCCAACGCCTATCCCGGAGCTTGCAACCCGTGTCTGACTTGCCAGGCAACGCCGCCTACACACAGCGCTTCGACGCCGTACTCGCTTATATCGACGCGAATCTTGAAGGTGACTTGTCGGTGAAGGCGCTGAGCGAGGTGGCGCATTTTTCGGTGTTTCACTTCCATCGGCAATTCACCGCGTTCGTGGGCATGCCGGTTGCGCGCTATGTGCAACTGATGCGCCTGCGCCGCGCGGCACATGACTTGTCTTCCCGCGCTGATTATTCGGTGCTGGAGGCGGCGCTGGGGGCCGGCTTCGAAAGTCCTGAAGCCTTTGCCAGGGCGTTCAGGCGAGCGTTCGGCATGGCGCCGAGCGCATTCCGGAAACGACCGGATTGGCAGCTCTGGCGCGCGGTATTCAGCGTCCCTTACTTTTCCAGGAGCATCATCATGCAGGTACGAATTGTGGAGTTTCCTGCGGTCAAGGTGGCCGCATTCGAGCACCGCGGCGCCCCAGGGCGCGTGAATGAAAGCGTGCAGACATTCATTGCGTGGCGCATGCACAGCGGGCAGTCGCCGGTGGCTTCAAGTCGCAGCTTCGGTATTCCCTTCGACAATCCTGATACGACCCCGGCCGATGAGTTCCGGTTTGCCATTTGCGGCGAGATTCACCAGGCGTTGGCCGCGAATGAGTTCGGCGTCACTGAACGCGTCATCCCCGGCGGGCGCTGTGTGGTGGTGCGTCATGTGGGTTCGCCGGATCACATCGCAGAGTCGATCTATCCGATCTACCGCGACTGGCTGCCTGGCAGCGGCGAGGAGCTTCGGGACCAGCCGTTGTTTTTCGAATACCTGAGCATTTTCCCCGAGACACCGCAGGATCAATGGCAGACCGATATTTATGTGCCGTTGCAATAGCGGCGCTCGCCAGCCTGTGGGAGCGCGACTGCGCTTCCACGCCAGGTGTTGCGGCCAGCTACGGCTGAGCGGTCCACACCGCCAGTTCATAACCATCCGGGTCAATGAAGTGAAACCTGCTGCCACCGGGGAACGAAAAGGTCTCGCGGCTGATAACGGCGCCTGCGGATTTGAGCCGCTGCTGCGTGCCTTCAAGATCATCCGCGTACAGGATCACCAGCGGGCCACCCGGTCGAACGGGCTCTGCGGTCGTGAACCCGCCGGTCAGCCTGCCATCGCTGAACTCGGTGTAGGTGGGGCCGTAGTCGACGAATGCCCAGCCGAACACCGCGCCGTAGAAGGCTTTGCTGCGGGCGATGTCGCCCACGTTGAACTCGATATTGTCGATCTGTCGGTCTTGACCGCGAACGCTCATGGTTGCCTCCTTGGCGGATGGTTGAGGGGCGAGTGTAGCGGTTTACACCCAGGACTGGGTTACCATGCCGGCGCGAAATTCCCGCCGAACCCTCTGGCCACTTATGTCCTCCAACGCGCTGTACACCGACCTGTCCATCTACTACGACCTAATGTGCGCCGACATCGACTACCGCGCGCAGAGCCACAGCGTGCGCCGCCTGCACCAGTTGTTCGGCAATGAGGGGCGCCGCCATCTGGACCTTGCCTGCGGCACCGGGCCCCATGTGCGGCACTTCCTCGACTTCGGCTACCGCAGCACCGGCCTGGACATCAGCCAACCGATGCTGGACCTCGCCCAACTGCGTTGCCCCGAGGCACGGTTCAGCCGCCAGGACATGGCCGGCTTCCAGGTGGACGAACCGCAAGACCTGATCACCTGTTTCCTGTACTCGACCCACTACAACCCCGGGCTGGCCCAACTGCGCGCCTGCCTCGCCAGCGTGCACGACGCACTCGCCGACAACGGCGTGTTCTGCTTCAACGCGGTGGACAAACTGCATATCGACAACCGCTTGCTGGTACGCCATAGCGTGGAGTTTGAAGGCAGTCATTTCACCTTTGGCTCCGGCTGGCATTACCGCGGAGAAGGGGAGCAGCAGGCGCTGCGCCTGAGTATCGAGAAGACCACGGCGGGTGTGACCCAGGCCTGGCAGGATGAGCACACCATGGTGGCGCTGAGTTTCACGGAGTTGCAGGGGCTGTTACAGCCGTACTTTGAGGTGCAGGTGTTCGAGCATGACTATGAACGGATCACGCCCTGGGCGGGCGTGACCGGCAATGCGTTGTTTGTGTGTGTGAAACGTTAATAAACTGCCGCTCCTTCATATGCCTGAAAAAGGCCCAGGCAGATCAACCGTCGCCTCCACCTCCGCAAGCAATCAGTTCAATAAGTCCCATTTGGTACCACTTATTCTGGCAACTCCATCCATGTTCAAAAGTAAAGGCGCTGGCCGTACCGCTGAACGCAAGGCCTGCTGAGAGAGCCAATGCTAATGCGATGGTCGAACGTACTTTCTTCATATTGTCTTTCATAAAAACTCCCTCTATCACTTGATCGCTGTGTGGCCCGAGTCGGTCAAGGTGGCGCGGTTGTCAAAACCAACCGCCCGTCTTTCGGCTGGGACACTCCTTACGCTTAATTGAACGGTATCTGAATCAAGGCAGCGGAGGATCGGCCTGCGCTGAAACAACGTTGATTCAGCGCAGCACGTTCCTCAGGCGCATTGGATAACGGGGAGCCAGCGACATCAATACGACAAGTGACCTATTACCTCGCCGCAAACCGACAGGCGAATGGCAAGCCGCGCTAATGATAGGCGTGCATTCCACACACCGCCGCACCCGGATATATCCGGGCATGGACATCCTCCAGCTAACTCATTTCCCTGGCGAAATGCTTGGTCAGTTCGAGCAGGGTCGTTCGCAATTCAGGCGGACGCACGGGCTTGGACAGGATGGAGATATTCATGTGGATCAATGTGCTGCGGATACGCTCGATTTCATGGCCGGTCATGATCATGGCCGGTACTTCCCAGCCACGCTGTTCGCGAATCGCGGCGATACACTCGGCGCCTGAAATCCTAGGGCCCAGGTCGAAGTCGGCAATGATGATGTCGCATTCCGTGGTCACGTTCAGTCCATCGCTATGACTTTCTACCTCGCATCCCCATTTTTCCAGCAAGGCCGAGGTCGCCATCAGTACGTTGGAATCGTCTTCCACCAGGCATACCCGCAGACCCTGTAGACGGCTTTGCGTGGGCGCTGGCCGTTGTGTCTCGGTGCCCGGCGCGACGCTTTCCAGGCGTTGGATAGTGGCGCGGGTGCCTTGGCCGAGTCGGGAGTCCAACTGGATATCCAGATTGAGCAACTGGCTGATGCGCTTGACGATGGACAAGCCCAACCCCAGGCCCTCGACATCCTTGTCGCGTGCGTGGCGCACCCGGTAAAACTCCTTGAATACGTCCGGCAGATGTTCAGCGGCGATGCCGCGTCCCTTGTCGTAGATAACAATGGCCAAGCCCTTGCCTCTGGGACGCACACCGATCAAGACCGGTTGGCCGGACGCGTATTTGAGTGTATTTGACACCAGGTTCTGCACCATGGTGGTCAACAGCCCCGCATTGACATTCACCCAGTGCTCGCAAGGGCGCAGGCGCAGTTGAACCCCGGCCCAGCGCGCGGCCTCGGTGTTCTGTTTGACGACGTCCCGCAGCAGCGCGCCCAGGTTCACCGGCTCCGCTTGTGGCTCCAGCTTTCCGTTGTCGAGGGTGTAGATATCCAGGATCGAACGGAACAGTTGAGAGACGGTATGCAGCGAGCGGTCGATGTTGTCTACCAGGCGCAGTTCTTCGCCGCCCAAATTCGCGTCCCGCAGGCACGCGGTGAACAGGCCGATGGAGTGGATGGGCTGGCGCAGGTCGTGGCTGGCCTGGGCGAGAAAGCGTGATTTCTCCTGATTGGCGGCGATTGCCTCTTCCGATGCTATGCGAGTGCGCTTGAGCAGAATATGCGCATAGGCCGGCACTACGATGGTGGTCACGATCAGCATCAGGAACATGTAGGGCTGTGCGCGCCAGAAGGGGGTAAGCATGAAGATCATGACCAGCATGCTCAGCGCGATGAGTGTCGCGGCGGTCAAGTAGCGCGAGCCAAAGCGCATGCCATTGCCCAATGTGACCCAGAGCAACGCGGCATAAACCGGCAACGCGCCTTCTCCACCCACGATCATGGCGAAAGCGATGCCGGTATAGTCATGGGCCATGGCGAACAATCGGCGCCAGAAAAAGTGCCCTGGCCAGCGCTTGATCGCCATGCGCAGGGGGACTGCCACGCTGATGAAAAACGCCATGTACCACATGATCGGTACATAGGTGGCGAAGTCACTTGAAGGAAGGAGGGCCACCACAAAGATGTACAGCGAAGCACAGGTGCTGACCGTCAACCGCAACGTGGCCTGGTCCAGTTCACTGTTCTTTTCCGTCATGTTCATTGCGATTCTCCAGGGTAAGAAGTCGCTTAAAAGTTGAAACCTGGCGTTACAGTTTGCGTTACGATGCGCCGGACCTGAGGTGAGATGGACCTTGACATGACGCACAGAATCATAGTGGCAGATGACCATCCTCTGTTTCGCGAAGGTATGCTGAGAACCATAGAACGGCTTATGCCGACAGCGATGATAGAGCAGGCGGGCAATCTGGATGAAGTACTGGCGCTGGCGCGTGCGGGCGCAGAAGTTGATTCGTTGATTCTGGACCTGCGCTTTCCCGGTATCACGTCTATGCAGGTCATAGGCCAGCTGCGCAACGAGTTCAAGCGCACCTCGATCATTGTGGTGTCGATGGTCGATGACCTGGACATTATTTCCCAGGTCATCGCCCAAGGTGCTGATGGCTTTATCGGCAAAAACGTTGATCCGGCAGGCATTGCCGAAGCCATCCTGGCGATTCGGGAAGGGGAGGTCGTGGTGAAGTACAACCCCGAAAATCCCCTGCTGGACCCAAGCCTTGCCTCACTCACCGCCCGCCAGCGGCAAGTGCTCGGCCTGGTTGCGGCGGGCAAGACCAATAAGGAAATAGCCAAGCAACTGGGTATCTCCCCGTTCACCGTACGCATCCATGTTTCCACTCTGCTTAAATCCCTGGGTGTGCCCACCCGTGCGGCGGCGGCGGCTCAATTCAGTAACTTTCCCGGTGCCAGTGGGTGGCCGGGCAAGCTCGATACGTGAATCAAGACGGTGCAGTGACCATTAGAGCGTGGGTTGGGGCACGGGGGTGTTACCGGGGATCAACTTGGCGCCTTTAGGCCTTTTTGGACAGTCGCCAGATGAATACCAGCGGGTCACCACGCCCTTTTCAATCATGAACCGCTGTTCGCAACGGGCGTAATCAGGCACATAACCCCATTCCATCGAATGGCTGCCGTTTGTAAGCCATACGTAGTCGTAGCCGATGATTTTCGAGTTGCCATCACTGAGGCCATGGCTGTTTTTCGGCGCCCCCCATGACGTCACCAACTCATCTTCGGATGCACCTACCCATGAAGCAGTAATGTCCGATGTCGTTTGATAACGCTGGTTCATGACCAGATTACTCAAGGGAGAACCCGCACACCCGGACAGCATCAGAATGGATAAGACGGTGATCCATGATTTCATATTTCGACTCCATTCATGCGGCTTCAATAATCGGGCATTACATCAACTGGCGAGCAATTCATTACATTGATTCAAGCCATTAATGTCCATCTGGCTATGCTAGACAAGTCCCTGTTGGTCGCCTATAGCACACTTGTACTATGGCGTCAGCTCACGCGCCCTCATAAGCTGTACACGCTCGAAAAAGTCTTAAAGGCTTTGAGCCCGAGCGCACACCGGAATGCACTTTAACTTCAGCGTTGAAGTGTTCCAGTGTGTTTGCCCGCCTGTGAATCCAAAGGCTCGATTAGTTGCACTACGTTGTGTCAACTTCACCGTGCATCCGGTCGAAATGGAATGGTATTAATCACAACTCAAGGTAAGTCTATGTGCTTGAAATATGGAAAACTACTTAGAATCGGATTCACGCTGTGCATACTGACCGCAGGCCTGGGAGGCTGTGCTAACACTGGGGATTTGATGAATTCCTTAAATCCGGGAGCACAAAAGTACGATGTTGCTTACCTGAAGAAAACCATCATCCCGGGAAAAACTACAAAGACTCAGGTGACGCAATTGTTCGGCGCTCCAGCCGAAGAGGAACTTGATTCAACGAGCAGAAGCAATGGGTCCAACTGGACCTATGATAAAAACCAGGAGGGCCTGGAAAAGTACATGACCCTGGCCCACAAATATGTCTCGACCGAGACAAGCCTGAAGATGTACGACGCCTCGTCGCAAGTGTCCAAGGCTCAGGGTGTCGCCAATGATGTCGGCAGTGTGACGGGCACGAAAAAAGCTCAAAGCCAGACCAAGGGAACGAGGTTGATAATCTACTTCGTGGATGACGTGGTGGATTACTACAGGCTTTACTGACACGTTCCACTTCTGATACGACACGCTGTGTCGTTTGATGCCTTAACACGCCAACCTACGCCTTATTGTTCTCAAGGGGGCGGCATCCAGCGATGCATCCCCCATGGTCCATGAGGTTGAACGCGTGGAAAAGAACAGCGAACTCAATCAGGCCACGTTACGCCTGACCGTCAGCGCCTGTGCGCTGCTGTACATCATCGTACTGAGCGGGCTGCGCCCCAGCGATACCGCAGCCTACACGCCCATCATCGTGTATATCTCGACATTCATCGTGGTGTCGATATTCCTGCGCATGGCGATCAAGCGCTGGCCAGGACACTTTTTTTGGCGGCGCTTGCTCTCCATGCTTCATGACTACACCGGTATCGCTTTCGCCATGGTGCTGGGAGGCGAAGGTGCATTGCCTATCTATGCCGCGCTGCTCTGGGTAACCCTGGGTAATGGCATGCGTTTCGGCTCACACTATCTGGCCCTGGCAACCGTGATCGCGTTGTCCACCCTTATCGTTATTTTCTTGTTCAACCCCTTCTGGCGCGCACAGCCCTACATGTTCCTGATGCTGATCGTGACCACCATCGTAGTACCGGCCTATGCGCACATTCTGCTCAAGCGCACGCGTATCGCATCGGAAGAGGCAATCGCCGCCAATCAGGAGAAATCACGCTTTCTCGCCCAGGCCAGCCACGACCTGCGCCAGCCCATCCACTCCATCGGCCTGTTCACCGCGTGCCTGCGTGACGCGAATTTGGGCGGCGAAGAACTGCGCCTGGTAGACAACATCGACCGCTCGCTGCATACCGTCTCTCAACTGTTCCGTTCGATCCTGGATATCTACACCCTCGACAACGGAAAGCTGGAGCCGCGAGCGGAACCGGTGAACCTGGGCGCGCTGTTGCAGGAGGTCGTCAAACAGAACACCGAGGCCGCGCGCTGGGCCGGGATTGAACTGCGCCTGCGCCCTTGCGAGCACTGGGTGAATGTCAATGCGGGGCTGTTGACCACCATGGTGCAGAACCTGGTGTCCAATGCGATCAAGTACGCATCGGGAGAGCCCGTGCTGATCGGTGTCAGACGCCAGGCAAAGGGCTTGGCCGTGGTGGTTTACGATAAGGGCTGCGGTATCGCCGCCGAACATCTGCCGGACGTATTCAAAGAGTTTTACCGGGTGCGCCACGCACGCGACAAGGATGTCGAGGGCCTGGGGTTGGGCTTGTCCATCGTCAAGCGCATCAGCCAGTTGCTCAATGTCGATGTACATATTCGCTCCACGCCCGGGCGCGGCACCCAGGTTGCAATCAGCGGATTGAAACATGCCGCCCCCAAGGTCATCGCGCCTCGGATGAAAAGCACCCATGAGCGCCTGAACGGACTACGGATATGCCTGATTGAAGACGACGCCAATGTGTTGCTGGCCACCAAGGCCCTGCTGGAGAAATGGGGCTGCGTCGTCGAGACCCACAGTGATGCGGATACCCTGGCCAGCGATTGCGACATCATCATTGCCGACTTCGACCTGGGCACAAAGGTCTCGGGGGCCGAATGTATCGCGGCAATACGCGAGTTCCGGGGTCAAGAGATACCGGCATTGGTCATCACCGGGCACGAAATCGAGCGCATCCGTCAATCACTGCACGCATTCAATATCTCGGTACTGGCCAAACCCGTGCGACCGCCGGAACTGCGTAACGTATTGCTTGAACAGGTCAAGTCAATGAAGTGTGAGTTACCCGTAGATCCATCAAGGGACTAGCAGGTGTAGCGCCCCGCGAAACGCGCGGCGGCTACTGCTCTATTGGGTACGTTCAAGGCACGTATCAGCGAAGACACGTGAATACGCACGGTATAGGGAGAGATTTCCAGTTCAGCGGCAATTTCCTTGTTGGTTTTACCTTGTGCGATCAAATGCCAGACTTCCCGCTGCCGCGACGTCAGTTTGCCCATCGCGTGATCACTCTCAAATGATGGCGATTCGGCCGGTTCGTATTTGACCACTACTTGGCCGTTCCGAATATCGTTGATGGCGTTACGTACCTCTTCGGCTGAAATGTTCTTGCCAATAAAACCATTGGCGCCGGCCTCCATCACTCGGGTAATGACCACGCTGTCATCGACTGTCGAAACAACAACGACTGCAGTAGTGCCTCTTTCCTCGCACAGTTTTGCAAGCTCTTTCAAGGAGCAAAGCCCTGGCAAATATACTTCGATAAACAGCATGGCGACAGGTTGCCAGCGATTCAGGAGAGCCCAGACTTCCTCCAGGTTTCCTGCCTGTTTTATTTTTGCTCCAGGTATTAAGCACTCCAGTAATCCTGTCATGCCCTCTCGATAAAGTGGATGTTCGTCCGCCACCACAATTCGGCAACTCATATCAGCAAGCACAACCCGTCCAGATCAATGAAAACACGCTTTGATCATGTCCGACTCATGCAACTTATGATATAGAACAGCTGAACTAGTACACCTGTACTAGTTACTAAAGGCCATTAAGCAATTAAGTACATTTTGCTTGATGCAATTTCGGCACAAACAGCGTGCTTGAACCCGTTGCCAGGAAGGGCAGTGCTATCCTCCTTCTCAGCGCCTGGGCATAAAGCTACCTAGTTGGCTCGCGTCTCATATCGCATCTTGACCACTTCAACGAGCCGCTCCTGTCCACCATTCGTTCCGGAGAGACTGGTCGACCTGATTGATTGCCCACGGTAGGGCCCTTCGGCAGCAAACCAATTCTGCACCACGACCTTCTGGGTCGGTTGTTGACCGGACGTTGATCCAGTGGAAATTTCATTGGTGAAGCGACAGGTCTCGAATGTCCCGAGTGCTGTTTTGATCGTCTCGCGGCCATGGTAGGTCAGCTTTTCTGATACCTCAAACTCAAGCGTGGTGCCGCCGCTGACGACCTGGTTCTTGTAACTGACGGCGACTGTCTGCCCGGGTTGTAAATCCAGCGGCGTGGTGGGAGGAGGGGTGTAAAGGGTCGTGGTCAACGAAGGCCCGGCACCGTGCCGATCACCATAGCGAATCAACTGGCCGTCCTTGATTTGCGCAAAGGTGGTCGTTAAATACACCGGCGAATTGCTTATGAACGTGGTGTGTAATGACGCCACCGGGTTGGCCCCGGCGAAGTCTTCATGGCCCAGCGTTTCGGTTTTACTACGATTGGTTACTGCAGAGGTGTTGTCGCGACTTTCAGACTCCACAACGGTGCCGGCCTGGAAATCCGCTTCATTGGTACACGGTGCCGAGGAGGCCGTTGCACCAACGGCTGCCTCGGTCCAGGTAGCGCTGGTGGTTAACAGCGAGATCAAGGCCATCGCCAGCGCAGCGTTCATTTCAATTTTTCTGGTGGTTATAGGTTTCAAAAAAAGCATCCCTGTTCAATACGATCGGCAGCGTCGAATAGCGTAGAAAAGACCTATTAGAGCGCGAACAACTGTGATCCAGCGCCAAAGCGCGATGCAATAGGGCAGCTGTGCTATTGAGTTATCTCGATAGCCCCGGTTTTATAAGCAGCCAACTACAGCAGCACCCTTTATCCGCTCGACCATCACCCTGGGTGCTAAGGATTTGCGGGAATAACATGACGTTAGTGAAAAAAACAGCAGCGACTACCCTGGTTTTAATCGTCACCCTGGGGCTGAGCATTCAAGCCTCGTCATTCGAGAGCGGAGCAGACAACAAGGTATTCGATGCCGCGAGTCTTGAGGTGTCGAACGTGCCGTTGGGCGCCTTTCCCTACATCGCCCTTCCCGACGGATATGTCATCGCCACCGCGCCCGATGTCTCCGACTTTGATCAGGTACCCTTCTGGACCGGTGATCGCCTGGCAGTAGTAGAAGGCAAGGTCTGGTCAGCCCATATCGACGCCGCGCAGGGCAAGGCGTTCTCCGACCTGGAATTGCAGCGCAACCTCGAGTCCGTCGTGTCCTCGTTGGGCGGCAGCAAGATCTTCGATGGCAGGATTCCGGAAGACCCCGGCCAGAAGATCAAAGAATGGCCGCGGGACTTCGCGCTCAAATACAACAGTGGCCTGGGGGACATTTGGAATAACGCCGCGCAGGTGTTTGTTATCCATCGCGCCGACCGCGATATCTGGATTCATTTGTGCAGCTACGCGTTCGGCGGCGGCCTGCTGATTGCCGAAACCAAACCGCTGCAAATAACGGCCAGCCTGTTGCCGGCCAGTGAACTGAAAGCGCAGATAGATAAAACCGGCAAGGTGGCATTGCACATCAACTTTGCGACTGACCAGACCCGCATCCTTCCGGGTTCACAGCCACAGATCGAGCAAGTGTTGTTGTTACTCAAGCAAAATACATCGTTGAAACTGGCCATTAACGGCTACACCGATCACACCGGTGACCCCGCGCACAACAAGACACTGTCATACGGCCGCGCCAAGGCCGTCGAGGCCGCCATCACCGCCAAGGGCATCGACGCGGCGAGGTTATCTGCGGCCGGGTTTGGCGAGGCTGACCCGGTGGCCGACAACACCACCGAGGCAGGCAAAGCTGAAAACCGCAGGGTCGAGCTGGTCAAGCAAGACTAAGCGAACGCTCAGGACCAGGGGCGGCCCGGGCCGTCAAGACGAGACCCGTGATGGCTTCCGGCCGATGGCGAGCCCCAAACTATCACGGGTGAAACCGCCGCCCCAACGCATCCAACCGCACCGCAATCGGCGGCAACTGCTCGCTGCTCCTGGCCAACATCTCCACGTCGTCAGCGGTGTTTTGAGCAATGCTCTGCACCGATTGCAAGCGCCCGACAATCTCCTGATTCGCCGAGGTCTGTTCGCGTGTGGTGGAGACAATCCGCCCATTCAGCGCATCGATCTGGGTAATGTCATTGCCCACCGCTCGCAGCATTTCCACTGCCAGCTGACTGTCCTCCACACACCGTTCCACGCCCTGGCGGCTGTCGTGCATGGCTTCCACGGCCTGGCGGCTGCCTTGCTGCAGGCCCTCGATGATGGTTTTGATTTCCTGGGTGGAAACGGCGGTGCGTTGCGCCAGGCTGCGCACTTCGTCGGCGACGACGGCGAAGCCGCGGCCTTGTTCGCCGGCGCGGGCGGCTTCGATGGCGGCGTTGAGGGCAAGGAGGTTGGTCTGGTTGGCGATGCTGCTGATGACTTCCAGTACCGAGCCGATTTGTTCGGCCTGGACCGCCAGGCCTTGCACGGTGTGGTTGGTGCCTTCCAGGCGTGTGGCCAGTTGGGTGATTTCGTGTTGGGCGCGGCCGACGCTTTCCTGGCCACGCAGGATTTGTTGGCTGGCGACGCCCGCGTGCTCAACCGCTTCTTCGACGTGCACCGTAATGTGGCCCATGGCGTCTTCCATGCGCTGCATGGAGTCGGTCATTTGCGCGATTTCGGCCAGTTGGTGGCGAGCACCTTTTTCCAGGGTGCCGCTGGCGTGGGCCAGTTCCTGGCCGAGTTGGCCGAGACCGTGGGAGTCGCGGGCGACGCCGTCGATGAGGTGGGTGATTTGTTGCAGGAAATGGTCGAAGCGCTTGGCAAGAGAGACGTGCACCTTACCTTCACCTCTGGCGCTGTCCACGGTGAATTGGGTGGTGACGGCGAGCATTTTTTCCAGCATTTCCTCGCTTTCCACCGCCTCGGCCTGGCTGTTTACCGCGAGGTAGAGCAGGGCGATGGTTTCCATCACGACGTAGAAGGCGTGGACAAACACCATGGTCCAACCGCCGTGATGCGCCATCACGAACACCGGGAAGCCTTGATGCTGCAACGCATGGAACACCACGTGGTGCACGGCAATCGTCAGGGCGGCCACCAGGATCGGCAGCCAGTCTCGATAGAACGTCAGTACCGCCAGCAGCGCGAAAATCCCGAAGTGCGCTTCGATCACGCCCTGGGCCTGGTTGATGTGCAGCGCCGCCATGACCATCAAGCCCGCGCCCAGTGCACAACGCATCACCCGCGTGCCGCCGATGGCGCGGTAGAGCGCGGTGAGCACCGTGCTGGTGCCTCCTCCCACGACAATTGCCTGGGTCAGGGTGTCGTGCCAGAACGCGAGCCCGACGGAGAACAGCGTCATCAGCCAGATCAACGCCAGCATGATGCGGTCGGCCTTGCGGTAGTGCTCCAGGAAACGTGCGCGTGCGGGCATTCACTCTTACTCCATGTGGTCTGGCAAGGATCAAAGCATGCGGCGTGCCACTAAGGCCCGCATTCAGGCACTTTGCGGGTGCAGGGAAACCAAAAAGTTTATCGGCATCGGGGGAGGGGACTTTAAGCGCGAACGCGTTCGGAGGGGGCAGAACACATTCCTGGTGGCAAGCGGGGTGCAATGTGGGAGGGAGCAAGCTCGCTCCCACATTTAGGACCCCCGTTCGCCAGGTGGATCAGAAGCTGTACTTGGCCGTCAGCATCATGTTGCGTGGGGTGCCGTAGGCGTCGCCGCCATAGCTCACGGAGTTGGCGATGGTGGAGTAGTAGCGGCGGTCGAAGATGTTGTTGGCGTTGAGCTGCAGGTCGAGGTGGTCGTTGACCTTGTAGCCGGCCATCAGGTCGGTGACGGCGTAGGCGCCCTGTTGGAGGCGGTAGGTGCTGCCGTCAGCCAGCTTGACGTCATTGTACAGGCGGCTTTGCCAGGAGATGTTGCCGCCCACGCGCAGTTTCTCCAGCGGGCCCTGGAAGTTGTAGCGGGTGGTCAGCTTGAACAGGTGCTCCGGAACGTCCGTGTCGTACTGCTTGTTGACCTTCTGCGGGTTGGCTTCATCCTTGATGGTGTGGGTACGCGCGTAGGTGTAGCCACCGCCGACCTGCCAGTTCTCGGTCAGCGCGCCTTGCAGTTCGAAGTCGATCCCCTGGCTGCGAATCTCGCCGGAGGCCTCATAGCACTCCGTCTGTGGGCAGTTTTGCACGGTCACCTGGGTGGCGCGGTTTTCCTGGTCGACACGGAATAGCGCCACGCTCGCATTCAGCGCGCCACCCAGGTACTCGCCCTTGATGCCGACCTCGTAGTTCTTGCCGACAATCGGCTTGACCGGAGTGCCGGAGGTGTCCTTGGCGCTCTGCGGCGTGAAGATGTCGCTGTAGCTGACGTACACCGAGTGGTGATCGTCCAGCTCGTAGATCAGCCCCGCGTAGCGGGTGAGGTTGCGGGTGACGTGATAGTCGCCGTCGTTGCTGCCATGGGCATCGTAGTCATACCAGTCCAGGCGCCCGCCGAGGATCAGCTTCAACGGGTCCGCCAGGCTCAGGCGCGTGGTCACGTAGACACCGTCCTGGGTGGTGACCTCGCGATCGTTGGTGGTGTGGACGAAGTCCGGTTTGCCTGCGGTGAGGGGCCAGTTGGTGTTGTAGGGGCTGTAGTTGTGGGTGGTCATGTCGTAGATGCGTCGGCTGGCGCCCACCACCAGTTCATGGGTGCGCCCGAATGCCTGGAACGGGCCGCTGGCAAAGGCGTCGACGCCGGCCTGGTTTTCATCGTAGGCGGCCTGGTAGACCGTGCGCGCCAGGGTGTTGTTGACCCAGCGCGACTGGTAGGAGCCGGAAAACAACGCGTTCTGTTCAGCGTAGTTGGCGTTGACCTGAAGCTTCCAGTCATTGGCCAGGCGCTGGCGCAGTTCGGCGAAGACCGTGTTGATTTCCTGATCCTTGTTCTCCCAGTCGGTACCGGGATTGTAGGAGCGCGGCAGGTCCAGGTGATGGCCGTCCTGGCCGATCATCGACGAGCCCCAGAAGTAGTTGGTCTTGTCCTTCTGGTTCGAGAAGCCGAGGGTGAGGGTGGTGTCTTCGCTCAGGTCGGCCTCGGTGACGGCATAGAACAGGCCGTGATAGGACTCGGCGTTGTCGATGAAGCTGTTGGCGTCGCGGTAGGAGGTGACCACCCGGCCGCGCCAGGTGCCGCTGTCATTGAGCGGGCTGGAGGCGTCGAGCTCGCCACGGTAGTCATCCCAGCTGCCGGCGGCGCCGGTGAGGGTGACTTTCTGTTCGTCCAGCGGCCGCTTGCGGACCAGGTTGATGGCCGCCGACGGGTTGCCCGCACCGGTCACCAGGCCGGTGGCGCCACGCACGACCTCGACACGGTCGAACATCGCCAGGTTCGGCTGGGCGCCTACGGAAACGCCGTTGTAGCCGCTGGGAATGCCGTCGTACATCAGGTTGTCGATGTCGAAACCGCGTGAGGTGTAGGACTGCCGGCCCGGGCCGTTGGAATAATTGAGGAATAGCCCAGGCGTGGCATTGACCACGTCGTTGATGCTGGTCATCCCCTGGTCATCCATGCGCTGGCGTGTGATGACGGTGACGGCCTGCGGGGTTTCACGCAGGGTGAGGGGCAGTTTGGTCGCGGTTTTCATCGCGCCGGTGGTGTAGGACTGCGTACCCTCGGTGGTTTCGCCCAGTTGCTGCTCGCCGGAGATCTGGGTCGCACCCAGTTCCAAGGTGGTTGCCGGCGTTTCAGCGTCGGCGGCGAAGGCCGCGTGCGAAGTGGCGAGACACACCGCCAAAGCAATCAGACTGGGTGTAAAACCTTTACCGCCGTGTTGTTGCACAGACATGGAACGGACTCTCCCCTAAGTGCCGTCCTTGGCGAATAATAAATCTGTTGATAATTATTCGCATTAGTTTGGCAGATTAAACCTGTCGGAAAAAGCCTTTGGGGAGAATTAGTTAACGAATTTTTCACATCTGCAGGGCAGGCTTTTGGCCATTACCTGCCGTCGGCGAGTGCTTTTTTTGCGTGTTCAATCGCGCTTCGGAATCGCCATCCGACTCGTCGCCTTCACCTCGCGCAGCGCCAGGCTCGACTGGATCGACGCAATCCCCAGCTGCCGTCGCAGCACGCTTTCCACAAACTCGCTGTAGCTGTCCAGATCCTCCGCCAGCACCTGCAAGAGGTAATCCGCGTCGCCGGTGATCTTGTGGCACGCCAGCACCTGAGGAAGCTCCTTCACCACTGCTTCGAACGCATCCGGCGCGTGGTCGGTGTGGATCGCAAAACGCACATGCACAAACGCCATGATGTCCAGGCCGAGCAGCTTGCGATCGAGGTTGGCCTGGTAGTCCTTGATCACGCCTTCTTCCTCCAGGCGTTTGCGCCGACGCCAGCAGGGGGTAAGGCTCAGGGCCAGGCGCTCGCTCAGTTGGGCGTTGGAAATACTCGCGTCTTCCTGCAGCAGGGCGAGGATGGCGAGATCGGTGTCGTCCAGAACGACCTGTTTGGTTTTATTTTTCATATTTGGCTGTAACCAGGGTAAAAACACCCGATAAAGCTATCAGTGTAAGAAGTAAAAGCAAAGAAAGCCCTGCGCAGCCAGAACAAAATAGACCCTGTCTTTTTCTGGCGGATGTATCCAAATGCTGACTGTTTTTAGTGATGACCACCGTTTGCACCACGGCACCGAACTCAAGGACGGCGTGCTCAAGCCCTCATTCGAACAACCCAGCCGCGCCGACACCGTGCGTGACCGCGTCCGACACGTCGGGCTGGGCGATATCATCGTGCCGCGCCGCTTCGAGCGCGCCTGCTACGTCAACGCCCACAGCGAGCGCTACGTCAGCTTCCTCGAAACCGCCTGGGCCGAGTGGACCGCCATCGGCCGCCGCCATGACGCGCTGCCGCTGGTGTGGCCGGTACGCGACCTGGCCAATGAGCAGGTGCCGGATTTTATCGACGGCAAACTGGGCTTCTTTGCCATGGACGCCGGCTCGCCGATCACCGCCACCACCTGGCAGGCGGTCAAGACCAGCGCGGACATCGCGCTCACCGGCCTGGCGCTGATCGACGAAGGCCATCACAGCGCCTTCGCCCTGTGCCGCCCACCGGGGCACCACGCGGCCCGCGAATACATGGGCGGTTATTGCTACCTCAACAATGCCGCGATTGCCGCGCAACAGGCCATCACCCAAGGTGCCAGGCGCGTGGCGGTGCTGGATGTGGATTTCCACCACGGTAACGGCACGCAGAATATTTTCTACGACCGCGCGGATGTGCTGTTCATTTCCCTGCACGGCGACCCGTCGGTGTCCTATCCGTACTTTTCCGGCGCCGACAGCGAACGCGGCGCAGGTACGGGGGAGGGCTTCAACCTGAACTACCCCTTGCCGAAAAACACCACGTGGGACCATTACAAAACCGCGCTGAACCACGCCTGTCAGCAACTCAAACACTTCGCCCCCGAGGTGCTGGTGATCTCCCTCGGCGTCGACACCTTCAAGGACGACCCCATCAGCCACTTCCTCCTCGACAGCCAGGACTTCCTCAGCATGGGCGAGATCATCGCCGGGGTCGGCGTGCCGACGCTGTTCGTGATGGAAGGCGGCTACATGGTCGACGAGATCGGCATCAACGCCGTCAACGTCCTGCACGGCTTCGAAAGCAAGACTGCCTGACCTGATAACAACACTCGCTCGATTTTTTTTCTGCCAAAACTCAAAAACATAACAAGAGGTTTTGTGATGAAAACAACCACGTCCGGGCTGTGTGAAAAGCCTGCGTTGCAACGCACCCTGAGCAACCGCCACATCCAGCTGATGGCCATGGGCGGTGCGATCGGCACCGGCCTGTTCATGGGCTCCGGCAAGATCATCGCGTTGTCCGGCACCTCGATCATCCTGATCTACATGATCATCGGGCTGTTCGTGTACTTCGTGATGCGCGCCATGGGTGAGCTGCTGCTGTCCAACCTCAACTTCAAGAGCTTCGCCGACTTTGCCGGCGCGTACCTGGGCCCGCGTGCGGCGTTCTTTCTCGGCTGGTCGTACTGGCTGAGCTGGAGCGTGGCGGTGGTGGGGGACGCGGTGGTGGTCGGCGGGTTTTTCCAGTACTGGTTCCCGCATGTGCCGGCATGGATGCCGGCGGTGGGCATGCTGTTGACGCTGTTCGCGTTGAACGTGCTGACGGTCAGGCTGTTCGGCGAAGTGGAGTTCTGGTTCGCGATCATCAAGATCATCGCGGTGCTGACCCTGATCGGCGTGAGCGTGGTGCTGATTGCCAGCTCGTTTGTCTCGCCCACCGGGGTCACGGCCTCCGTGAGCCACTTGCTGGACAAACAGGCGGCGTTTCCCAATGGCCTGTTCGGTTTTTTCGCCGGCTTCCAGATGGCGATCTTTTCCTTTGCCGGCACCGAACTGATCGGCACCGCAGCCGCCGAAACCCGAGCACCGGAGAGGACCTTGCCCAAGGCGATCAACTCGATTCCGCTGCGCATCATCCTGTTCTACGTGTTGGCCCTGGCGTGCATCATCGCGGTCACTTCGTGGCAACAGGTGTCGCCGAGCAAGAGCCCGTTCGTGGAACTGTTCCTGGTGGCGGGCTTTCCAGCGGCGGCGGGGGTCGTCAATTTCGTGGTGCTGACCTCGGCGGCCTCGTCGGCCAACAGCGGGGTGTTCTCCGCCAGCCGCATGTTGTTCGGCCTGGCTGACCTGGGGGACGCCCCGGGTATCTTTGGACGCTTGTCGAAAAGCAGCGTGCCGTTTATCAGCCTGGCCTTCACCACCTTGCTGATGCTGCTGGGCCTGGTGTTGCTGTTTGTGGTGCCGGAGGTGATGACCGCCTTCACGATTGTGTCGACGGTGTCGGCGATCCTGGTGATTTTCACCTGGTCGACCATCCTCGGGTCCTACATTGCCTACCGCAAAAAACGCCCGGACCTGCACGCCAGATCCCTCTACAAGATGCCTGGCGGTGTGCCGATGGCCTGGTTTTCCCTGGCCTTCATGGCCTTCGTCCTCGGCCTGCTGGCGTTGAGGCCGGATACACGCCTGGCGCTGTACGTGATGCCGGCCTGGTTTATCTGGCTGGGCATTGCCTTTCAGTTTTCACGCTTCAAGGCGGCCGGTGTGGTCAATCCCGGTCATAGGTGATTCACGGGTTCCCTAGAACTCCATTCTCAGGCCGACCGTGCCCTGGCGGCCGTTGAAGGTGTTGCTGTCCAGGTTGCGGTTGTAGCCCACCTCGCCGTACAGGCTGATGCCCGTGGCCACCTTCAGCGTGGCGCCGGCGCTCAGGTCCAGGGTGGTGGACTTCTGCTCGGTGTCGATGGCTGTCACACCGTTGAAGGTGACGGTGTTCTGCCCGGCACTGGTGTGCCAGACATTCGCCCGTACGTAGGGTTGAAGCGGCATGCTGCGGACCTGATAGTCACCGCGCAGGCGCACCCCGAGGCGGCTGGTGACGTTAGTGTCGGCGTCATAGGAAACGTCGGAGATCCCGTCGTTTTGCTTATCCAGTCTGGTCTTGCCGACGATCAGTTGCGCCTGGGGTTCAACCACCCAGTTACCCATCCCGGCAAACGGCCAGCCGACTTCGGCGGACGCCGTGACATTGTGCCCCCGGGTGTCCATCTTCACGCCACGATCCGACTCGTTATTGCCGTCGAAGCGGGTGCCCATCAATACCAGGTCGAGGTAGGCCTGGTTGGCGCCGATCAGCGTCCAGTAGACCCCCAGGCTGTCCCCGCGCAAGGTGGTCTTGCCGGCGTCCTTGTCCTGCCAGCCGCCGTTGAAGCCCTTGATGTTGCCTTTGAGGGTGCTGTGGCCGACGAAGAACCCGCTGCGTTGGGTCAGGCCATTGTCGTAGGTGCTGGCGTACAGGTCGGTACCCACCTGGAAGCCGGTCACCGAACTGTCGAGCGACGGGCTGACCGTCCCGGTAAAGCTCTGGCGCGTGCTGTTGCCGTAGGTCCGCCCCCAGCCCGAAGTGAACGGGCCGGTGTGCAACTGCTGGCTTTGGTCGCCCATGCGTTGGTGAAAGGTGCCGAGCATGCCCTGCACGAGTTGCTGTGCGGCGGGAAACAACGCAGCGTAGATCGGCACTTCCGGACGATAAATAGGGATCGGTTCGGTCCCGGGATTGGGCGGCAGCGGTGGTTCACCGGGAACCGGGGTGGGTAACGGCACGATAATCACCGGGCCAGGCGGCACCACGGGGATCGTCGAGCGCAGGTAGTAGTTCTCCGCCGTACCGGCCGTGACACCGCCTTTGAACAGGTAGTAGTCGAACGCGCCGGCAGGTACCGGGCCCGCCAGTGTAAATGCGCTGCCACTGCCAGACGCGCCGTTGAGGGCCTGCACCACCTGGATGCCGTCCTGCAGGGTGGCCGCGCCCGCGCCGCCGAGGTTGGTGACGCTGATGGCGGTGGTACCGGCGAGGGTGCCCTGGTTGATGATCAGTTTGTCGCTGGGGGAATCATCCGCGCCCAGGGCGCTTTGCAGTAAAAGCCGTCCATTGTCGCCGGTGTAATTGCCATTGATGGTCAAGGTGTCGCTGGTGCGGGTGTTGCCGGTGGTCATGTTGAGGGTGCCGCTGTTGGTGACGTTCACCCGTTGGCCGGCCGTAAACGGGTCGATCACCCCGGTGCCGATCAACAGTTCACTGGTCCCGTCGATGCTCAGGCTGCCCGTGCCGGTGTCGCTGTCACCCAGTTTCAGCGTTCCGCCCAGGATCAGCTGCGACTGGTTGTCCAGCCGAATGCTCTCCCAGTTGGAAAACAGGCCCGGATCGCCTGCCTTGGTATTGTCCAGTGTGAGCGTGTCGACACCCAGGCCAGCGTCGATCAACTGCGCCGCGGCCAGTTGGGTATTGACCAGGTTTTGCAGCACCGCCGTGTCGTCACCGGCGCCCAGCAGTACGAACGAATGCAGGTTGCCACCGGTCCATTCGAAGTGATCGTCGCCAAAGCTGAGGAGTATCTGGCCGTTGACGTCACCACCGGACACCGCCACGTGATCGTTGCCCCCGCTGACACTGATATTGCCGCCGACGAAGGCCGTGCCCGAGATCAGGATGGTGTCGTCGCCGAAGCCGGTTACCAGGTTGGCGATGATGCTTCCACCCGACATATCGAACAGGTTGTTGTCGAGTTTCATGTCGACTCGGCCAATGCGGCCGCCGCTCATCTTGGCCCGGTCGCCATCCTCGAAAGCACCGTCGATGATGCCGCCGCTCATGTTGAAGTCGTCCAGCCCATCGCCCTGGGCCAGTGACGCAATCCTGCCGCCGCTCTGGGCGTAGCTGTCGACGCCTGCGCCCTGGCTGACGGCGCCGGCCTGGCCGCCGCTGATCTGCGCCACATCCGCGCCCGAGCCCTGGCTGACGCTGCCGGTGATGTTGCCCAGGTTGAGCCGGAAAATATTACTGCCATCGCCCTGGTTGAGGTTGCCATCAATCCCGGCACTGGGCCCGTTCACATCCACCAGATCGTTGCCGGCGCCATAGGTGACATTCCCGGTAATCCGCCCCGTGGCGCTGAGGTTCAGGGTGTTATTGCCGGCACTGTCGGTAAAGCCTGGTGCCGTGCCGCTGTCGCAGGAAGAGAGGTCGTCGCCGGCGGTGTTGCTGATGGTGCACGCCCCGTAAGAGGCGCTCGGCAGTGTCGCCAGGGCAATCAGGTACAACAGGGTCGGAGTCCGTGAGCGCATGATCCATCCTCGTGCGAGGGGAAAGTTGCCCCGGCACCGGCAAAGGCCGGTGCAGGCCAGACCATGACAACGTGACACGCGATACGGAGCAGGGAGTGCGGGTTACCTGTTCGAAAACACCGGCCAATGCAAGGAGTTGGCATGGCTTTCTCGACTGCACCTCAACGGGTGCAGCGCTGTTTGCACCCTAGCCATACATCGTGCAGGGCGCTACTGTCAGAGTTGACAGGTATAGACGAGCTGCCGGTCTTACGAAAACACAATCTCGTAAGGCTCGCGCATACGCTCCAGCAGCACCTGGGCCAATATCGGCGCCAGGCCGATCTGCGGGTCGCCCGCCAACTGGCTGGCATACGCATGGACGGCGTGGAGTTTGCGCGCCACGGTCCAGGTGTCCAGGCGTACCTTGCGCGCCCGCTGCCAGGGGATCGTCGCACCCTCGCGGGCGGGGCAGTGCCAGGCCCAGATCGGCAGTTCATAGAGCTGCGCGCCCACCAGCCTGCAGGCGTTGGCGCTGGCACGGCCGACGGCCTCATGGTCGTCATTGCCGTCGTTGCGCCAGGTGGAAAACACCACATCGCCCGGTTGCAGGTAGCGCGCGATAAATTGGCTCAGTTGCGGTTCGCGGGCGGCGAGGGCGTTGTCGCAGAAACCGCCGCGAATCCACTTCAGGCTGTGCAAGGGCATGCCCAGGCGGCGCAGCGCCTCGGCGCTTTCCTGGGGCCGCACCACACTCAGGCGGCTGGCCGGCCACACGTGGGACCCCGGGTGGCTGGCACTGCCGTCCGTGATGGAGATCATTTGCAGGGGGTGTTCCAGGGTGCTGAGCAATTGCAGTAGACCGCCGCAGGCCACCACCTCGTCGCCGGGATGTGGCGCGATGATCACCACGCGCGCGCCAGCGGGCACCAGGGAGGTGGTAGAGATAGGCGGGATTTGCGCCAGCTGCGGTGCGCTGTTCCAGATTTGCGCGGGGCCGCGACGGCCTTCACTGAGGGAGGCAGGCTTCATGGGCGTTACGTCCTTGTCGATTGATGCTGGGTCGTGCCCCGTTGACGGGACGACTCTATTTATTCACCACAGACTCCGCCGTGGTGCACGCGTGGTAATCCAACCCTGAATTACCAGCAAGGCGTCATCAGCATAGACAAGGATTGGTCGCTTTTACATTTTGCAATGTCGTTTTTTTCAAGACGCGCACATCAGGCTCTTCAAATAATCGCCGAACCCGCCCTGGGCACGGGCCTCCAGGCGCGCGCTGGTGATGACTTGCGGGGCGTGGCTCCAGGCGATGGACGCCCCGCAGCGCTCGAGGTCGCGCACCAATTGCACATCTTCGTGACAGGGCAGCGGTTCGAACCCTCCGGCCCGCACATAGGCCCCGGCACTGATGCCCAGGTTGGCGCCATGGATATGCCGGTGGCCGTCACGGGCGTGGTACGCCGCCTGGTAACGGATCTGCGCCGCCGGGTCGAACCCTTCGCTCCAGGCGTCGACGGTCACGGTGCCGCACACCGCGTCGGCGCCCAGTGCTAACTGGGCCACCAGCCAATCGGGGGCCACGCGGCTGTCGGCGTCGGTGCATGAGATCCAGCGCGCACCCTGGTTGAGCAGGTGTCGCGCACCCACCCCGCGCACATGGCCCACATTGCGTGCCTGCACCTCCAGGCGCTGCACCGGGAACCCCTCGGCAATCGCCGCACTGGCATCGCTGCAACTGTCGAGCAGCACCAGGATCTGCACCGCTTCACCCAGCAGGCCTGGATGACGGGCAGCCACCAATGCGGCCTCCAGACACTCGCCGAGCAGCGCCTCTTCGTTATGTACCGGGATCAGAATACCGATCATCGCAGGCCCTCAAGGGTGGCAACCGAAGTGCCGTCACGGCTCCACAGGTCGAGTAGAAAGTCGGGTTCGTGGTGGGTGGCGACCAGGGGCATCCCCAGCCGCTCATGGAGCAGGGCATGCACCTGTTCGGCGGTCTGCGGGCACCCGTCGATCGTCGGGCGCCAGTGGCAGGCCAACACCTGGCCGCTGGCGGTGAGGCTGCCGAGGGCGCGATCGATCAAGCGGCACAGGTCATCGCGGTCGAGGTAGTAGCACAGCTCGCTCAAGACGATCAGATCGAATTCGCCGGTCGGCCATTGCGCGGGCAGGCGGCTCTGCTCCACCCGGGCATGGGCAAAGCCCAGCAAGCGGCTGCGTGCCAGGGCGACGGCGGCCGAGGCGGTGTCGCAACACAAAAGGTGATCACAGCGCGGGGCCAGCTCGAAGCTCAATTCGCCATTGGCGCAACCGGGCTCGAACACCGAGGCATAGCGCGGCCGGGTCAGGAGTGCCAGGGTCAGCGCCCGTTTGCGACGCTCGTACCAGCGTTGGCGAAAGGCCCAGGGGTCGTCGTTACCGGCAAACAGTTGATCGAAATACGGTGTCGCCACACTCATACGAATACCACTTCAAAAGGTTGTAGCAGACGTTCCACCACATAGGGCGCCAGCACCGGCGGCAGGCCGATCTGCGGGTCACCCTCCAGCTGGCTGGCGAACGCATGGATGGCGTGGCGCTTGCGCGCGACGGCTTCACAGCTCAGGGGGATTTTGCGGGCACGGTGCCAGGGCACCAGGCTGTTCTCGGGAGACGCCCAGTGCCAGGTCCACACCGGCAGCTCATAAAGGGTCGCACCCACCGCGTGCGCCGCCCTGGCGCTCGCTCGACCCACGGCCTCATGGTCGCAATGGCCGTCTTCGCGCCAGGTGGTAAACACCACATCCGTGGGTTTGAGGTGGCGCTGGATAAAGGCGCTGAGCTGCTCTTCCCGCGCCGCGACCTGGCTGTCGCTGAAGCCGGCCCGCAACCATTTCAGGCTGTGCAACGGCACACCCAGGCGATGCAGGGCCTGGGCCGACTCCTGGGGGCGCACCACGCTCAAGCGCTCCACCGACCAGTGGGTGGAGCCGGGGTGACTGGCGCTGCCATCGGTGACCGAAATCAATTGAATGGGCCGGCCCAGTTCGGCCAAGCCTTGCAACAGGCCGCCACAGCCCAGCACTTCGTCATCCGGGTGCGGGGCGATGACCACCGCGCGGTGGCCCTCGGGCACCAATTGTTCGACGCTGATCTGCGGCAGTTCGGCCATCAGCGGCGAGTCCTGCCAGCGCTGCAGGGGCGTGCCCTGGCCGACGATCGGGTTGGGTTTCATAACTGCCACCTCCCTGTGGGTTCCCCGGCGACCAGTTCGCCGAGGCCGGCCAGGTCGCGTTCGGCATGGCTCTGGCGGACATACACCGGCAGGTCCGCCATCAACTGGGCGAAGTGCGGATCCTTGCAGTACGGACCCGCGCCCACGGCTCTGCCCACATGGCGCATGACCTGCTCGACGGTGTCCTCGATGCACGCGCGCACCTGCTGGGCCAGGTGCCGGGCATTGGCCCTGGGGTAGCGATCGATCTGTTCCGCGCTGGCCCGCAGCACACAGGCCGCGCTGTTCAAGGCGCTGTCGACCGCGCCCAGGTGGGCGAGGGCGTGGGGCTCCGAGCGCTTGCTGCAGTGATCGCGCAACACTTCGGCCAGGCGTTGTGCGGCACCGTACCAGCAGGCGGCGATACCGATGCCGCCTTGCCAGAACCCGGGGCGCGCGAGGTAGTCGCCGGGGCCGCCCACGGCAAGGCCATGGGCGCCGTCAAAGACGACCTCGACGCTGCCGGTGGCGGCCATGCCCACGGCATTCCAACCGTCGTGGGTGACCGTGATGCCCGGTTGATCCATCTGCACCGCGACCAATTGCTGGCCGCCTTGTTCATCCCACGCCGTCAACAAACCATGGCTGAGCACCGCCGCCCCGGAACACCAGGCTTTACGCCCGTCCAGACGCAGGCGATGACCCTCGCAGCGCACCTGCACCTTGGCATTCGGCGGTTCTGCGGCCCACATGCCCCACAGACTGCCCAAAGGCGGCGCCGGGCTGCGCAGCTCTGCAATGATCGCCAACGCATCGGTGTGGCCTTCGAACAGCTTGCACAAGCGCAGGTCATGGCCAGCCACCTGCGCCAGGCGACTGAACCGCCCGAGGGTGTCGCCGCTGCCAGGCAGCGGCAACTGATCGAGGCCTTCCTCCTGAAGTGCCCTCAAGGCCTTGGCCAGGGCCTGCGTGTCCGCATAGCCCTGGAAGCCTTGAAGGAATCCATGCAGTGCCATGTCACACCTCGTCGTCACGCTGCAGTTCGAACAGCAGCAGCGAGCGGCCGGTCACGCCGTACTCGTGGTCGAACTCGAAGCGTTCCTGGCCACGTACCGCCGGCTCGTTGGTGTCGAGCATGCAGGTCCAGAACTCACCCTCCGGCACCGGCGGCAGGCGGAAATTGACCACGTCGTGGTGGGCGTTCACCACCAGCAACAAGGTGGCGTCGGCACCGGCGCGGCGAATCCCGGTTTCCTGGGCGCGGCCATCCATCAGCATGCCCAGGCAACGGCCGTGGCTGTCTTCCCATTGCTCGGTGGTCATCTCGGTGCCGGCCGGCGACAGCCAGGTGACGTCCTTGACGCCGATGTCCTCGTTGTAGTCGCCCACCAGGAAGCGCCCACGACGCAGGATCGGGTAGGCCAGGCGCAGCTTGATCAGGCGCTTGACGAACTTGAGCAACGCCTTGCCGTCCTCGTCCAGGTCCCAGTTGACCCAGCCGATCTCGCTGTCCTGGCAGTAGGCATTGTTGTTGCCGTGCTGGGTCCGCGCGAACTCGTCACCGGCCACGATCATCGGCGTGCCCTGGGCCAGCAGCAGCGTGGCGAAGAAGTTGCGCATCTGGCGCAGGCGCAGTGCGTTGATTTCCGGGTCGTCGGTGGGGCCCTCGACGCCGTGGTTCCAGGACAGGTTGTTATTGCTGCCGTCCTGGTTGTTTTCGTCGTTGGCTTCGTTGTGCTTGTCGTTGTACGACACCAGGTCATGCAGGGTGAAACCGTCATGGGCGGTGATGAAGTTCACCGAACTGTACGGGCGGCGGCCACGGTGGTTGAACATCTCGCCCGAGGCGGTCATGCGCCCGGCGAAGTCCGCCAGTTGGCCGTCATCGCCTTTCCAGAACGCGCGAACGGTGTCGCGGAAACGGTCGTTCCATTCAACCCAGCCGGGCGGGAAGTTGCCCACCTGGTAGCCACCGGGGCCGCAGTCCCAGGGCTCGGCAATCAGTTTGAGCTGGCGCAGCACCGGGTCCTGGCGGCAGGCCACGAGGAAGCTGTGGCGTTCATCGAAGCCATCGCGGTAGCGGCCGAGGATGGTCGCCAGGTCGAAGCGGAAGCCGTCGACGTGCATCTCGTTGGCCCAGTAACGCAGGGAGTCGGTGACCATCTGCAGTACGCACGGGTGGCTCAGGTCCAGGGTGTTGCCGGTGCCGGAGTCGTTGATGTAGAAGCGCTTGTCATCGGGCATCAGCCGGTAGTACGAGGCGTTGTCGATGCCGCGCATGGACAGGGTCGGGCCGCGTTCGTTGCCTTCGGCGGTGTGGTTGTAGACCACGTCGAGGATCACTTCCAGCTTCTGCTCGTGCAGGTGCGCGACCATCTCCTTGAACTCGGCGATCTTGCCGCTGGCCAGGTAGCGCGGGTCGGGGGCGAAGAAGGCAATGCTGTTGTAGCCCCAGTAGTTGGTCATGCCTTTTTCCAGCAGGTGCTGGTCGTTGACGAAGGCGTGCACCGGCAGCAATTCCACCGACGAGATACCCAACTGGCGGATGTGCTTGAGCACATCATCTTCCATCAACCCGGCACAGGTACCGCGCACGTCTTCGCCCACCGAAGGGTGGCGCATGCTGATGCCGCGCAGGTGGGTTTCGTAGATGATCGTACGGTCCCACGGCACCCGCACCGGCTGGTCGTTGCCCCAGGTGTGCGCCGGGTCGATGACCTTGCACTTGGGCACGAAGGGCGCACTGTCACGCTCGTCGAAACTGAGGTCGTCGTCCGGGTGGCCGATGGTGTAGCCGAACAGCGCTTCGGACCATTTGAGTTCGCCCACCAGTTGCTTGGCGTAGGGGTCGATCAGCAATTTGTGGTGGTTGAAGCGATGACCATTGGCCGGATCATACGGCCCGTACACGCGGTAGCCGTAGATCAGCCCAGGGTGGGCGTCGGGCAAGTAACCGTGGAAAATTTCGTCGGTGTATTCGGGCAATTCGATGCGCTCGAGTTCCACTTCGCCGGTGTCGTCGAACAGGCATAGTTCGACTTTCTCGGCGTTGGCCGAGAACAGCGCAAAGTTGACACCCAGGCCATCCCAGGTCGCGCCGAGGGGGAAGGGCAAACCTTCACGAATCCGCGACGGCTCGCTGCCCGGCGTCGAAGGGGTCTTATGGGGTTTGCTCATTGAGTTGCTCCTGCAAGGCTGTTTTTTCGGGCCGAACGCGGCCGTGCTGACGAGTTTTCAGCGGATGATAAGAAGAGTGAAATCACCTTTTGCCGACCGCGCCGGCAAAAGGTCGATGGCGCCGTGCGCGTTAAGCCTTGGGCTTTTTCGGCGCGGGGGGCTTCTTGGCCGCCGGCGGCGCCGGCTTGCTCGCGGCTGGCTTGGCTTTCGCCGCAGGCTTGGGGGCGGTCTTGGGCTTGGCGGCGGGCTTGGGTTTGCTCGGCGTCAGCGCTTCGGCTTCGGCCAGCTTGCGCGCCATCTCCCAGTGGCGCGCGTCTTCCCCGTGGGGTTTGCCTTCAGACTCCCAGATCTGATGCGCCAGTTCGCGTATGCGTTTGTCTTCAGTACTCATCACAATGCTCCTCACAGAAAATTTTCAGCTTTCTTGATCATCAGGATTGATAAAGACATTGACCGGGAAATCCCCCAGGGCAGTGCTGATCAACAGCTCCTTGTCTGGTGTGACTGCGCCTGTATGAAAAAGTCCCTTCCAGTTTTGCGTTGGTGCGGCGAACGGTAATTTCACCCGTGTATCGCCCCAAACCTGCGCATTGATCTGGGGATGCACACCGTTTTCAAGCAGTTCATGGGACCAGCGTGGCACCACTACCAGCACGCGTTTGCCCTGGTGTTCGCGGCAGAATGCGACCACCCGCCCGGCGTGTTGGCCGACCACTTCCAACGCTGTATAGCGGCCGCTGCGGAACACCTGCGGATGGGCCTTGCGCAAGGCCAGTACCTGGGCAATCAAGGTTTGCTTGATACGCCCGTCACGCCAGTTGAACAACAGTTCGCCGATATCCGGCGGGGTATTGAGTGCCTGTTGCCGCGCGGTGAAATCCACCGGGCGACGGTTGTCCGGGTCCACCAGGCTGAAGTCCCAGAACTCATCGCCCTGGTACAGGTCCGGCACACCCGGCACGGTAAGGCGAAGCAAGGTTTGCGCCAGCCCATTCAGTGCGCCGGCGGGGGCGATGGCCTGGGCGGCGTTATTGATCGCACTGCGCAGGGGCCGACCTTCCTCCGTGAGCAGCAGGCGGGTGAGAAAAGCCTCGACACCCTGTTCATAGGCCTCATTGGGCGCACTCCAGCTGCTCTGCAACTTGGCTTCGCGCAGGGCTTTTTGTTGCCACTGCCACAGGCGCTGGTGATAGCCTTCGAAGTCCTCGGCCTGGTCCAGCGGCCAACTGCCCAGCAATACCTGGTACAGGATCAGTTCATCGCCGGCCGACGGTGTGGTCGCGTCGTCGCGCAACGGCGCCGCCAGGGTGCGCCAATGCTCCACTTGCTCGACATACCACGGCGCGCACTCGCTGAGCACGGCCAGGCGCGCCCGGGTGTCTTCGCCGCGCTTGTGGTCATGGGTAGCGGTGGCCAGCAGGTTGTCGGGGAAGGCCTGCAAGCGCTGTTGGTTGATGGCATGAAACTCGGCTAACGGCGCGCTGAACTGCTCGGTACTGAAGCCCACATCGTTGCGCGACAGCAGCACGGCCGAGCGATAGAACGCGGTGTCTTCCACGGCCTTGGCCGCTGCCGGCGAGGTCAGTTGCTGGAAGCGCACACAGGCATGCTTGAGCATCTTGCGCTCGCGGCCCACCGGGCGATTGCGCCAGGGTTGGCCGCCGAGCCAATTTTCCAGATGCTCGAGCACCGGCCAGTCGCCCTCGCCAAGGGTCGTGCGGGCGCCGTCCATGGCCTGCTGGAACACCTTGTCGTCATCTGCGCTGCGACCGCGAGCACTGATATAGGTGCGGTACACCGGGAAGTGCACGATCAGTTCCTGCAGCGCGCGGCGGATTGCGCCGAGGGTCAGGTCGCGGGTCATCACGTCGTCGCGGGCCACTTGCAACAGGGCCTGGGCCACGCTTTCAAAGTCGCCGCCCAGGGAGCCGTTGAGGATTTGCTGGCGGGCCAGCCGCGCCTCTTCGATAAACGCCGAGGGACGTTCGCTGTGACGCGTCCATAAGTCCGCCAGCGGCGCAAAGCCCTCGGGATGGTGTTGCAGCAGCGACAGTTGGTTCATGAATTCGTAGCCGGTGGTGCCGTCCACTTGCCAGTCTTCGCGAAGGGTTTCCCCCTCGCCGAGGATTTTTTCGACGAAGATCGGCAAGTGCCGTTCGGGCGACAGCGTATCCACCCGACGGCGCAGCTTGCGGCAGTAACCGCGCGGGTCGGCCAGGCCGTCGATGTGGTCGATGCGCAGACCATCCACCAGGCCTTCGCTGATCAATTCGAAGATCTTGCCGTGGGTGGCTTCGAACACTGCGGTGCGCTCCACGCGCAGCCCGCCCAGTTCGTTGACGTCGAAGAAGCGCCGCCAGTTGATATCGTCCGCCGCCGTGCGCCAGCTGGCCAGGCGGTAGGCCTGTTGCTCGAGCAACTGGTGCAGGCGCTTAAAGCCCTCGGGCGTGCGTCCGTCGAACTCGGTCAGCCGGCGTTCGATAAGCTCGAGGACTTCGGTGGCGCGCTCGGCCAATGCCTGCTTGAGCCAGGCGGCTTCGGCGTAGGCGTCATCCTGATAGGCCAGGGCGCTGAAGCGGTCGGCCAGGGGTTTGAGCAGCTCGTCGGTGCCGAGGATCGCCGCGTAATCCCGTGGGCAGATCGGGAAGCGGTGTTCGTAATGCTCAACATGAAACGCGCCGTGGGCGGCATCGAAATGCAGCGTCAGCGTGCCGCTCTGCAAGGCTTCGCCGTAGTCGCTGCCGAGAAAGGGCATGAGCAATTGGCCCTTGAGCAGCGGGTCGGGGGAGTGCCACTGGATATCGAAGAATTCGCTGTAGGGACTCAGCCGGCCCCATTCCAAAAGGTCCAGCCACCAAGGGTTGTCAGCGCCGCCCACGGCCATATGATTGGAGACGATATCGAGGATCAGCCCCATATCGTGCTCGCGCAGGGCCGCGACCAACCGGCGCAAGGCGGCTTCGCCACCCAGCTCGGGATTGACGCTGGTGGGGTCGACCACATCGTAGCCGTGCATCGAGCCGGCGCGGGCACTCAGCAGTGGCGAGGCATATAGATGGCTGATGCCGAGCTGGGCGAAGTACGGCACCAGTGGCACAGCATCGTCCAGGGTAAAACCTTTGTGGAATTGCAGGCGCTGGGTAGCGCGCAGGGGCAGGGCTTTCATCGGTCACGCTCGTAGGCTTGGTTGCGCGCGACGGCCAGCAGTTCAAGGCGGCGCGCGGCACCGGCGTTGTCGAGCAGGCTGGAGGCCTCGCCCGGCAGACGGCGGCGCCAATTGGGGTGGGTGTCGGTGGTGCCGGGCAGGTTGGCCTGTTCTTCCAGGCCCAGGGCATCTTCCAGCGGCAACAGCACCAGCGGCGCACGGGTGTGGCCGAGGTAGCGCACGCTGGCGTCGATCATATGGTCGGTTTCATTGCGGATCTCATCGACGAAGTTCTGCGGGTCCTGGCTCAAGGCCTGGCGCAGCGCCTGGCGTTCACGCAGGCGGTGCTCGCTCCATTGCTCCACGGTGGGCGCATCGATCAGGCCCAACTGGACGTTCCAGTCGATATCGCGGCTGTGCCACCAACCGTTGAGGGTCGGCAAGTCGTGGGTGCTGGTGGTGGCCAGGGCGTTGTCCGGCCAGTCGAGGATCGGCTTGAACTGGCCATCGTGGCCCTGTTCGAACAACAGCACGCGCATGCCGAGGATCGAGCGGGCGATGAGTTTTTCGCGCAGCCCATCGGGCACTGTGCCGAGGTCTTCACCGAGCACGATCGCCTGGTGGCGGTGGGATTCCAGCGCCAGCAGGCGCAACAGGTCGTCCACCGGGTAATACAGGTAAGCGCCCTCACGCGGCGAGGCGTCCATGGGGATCACCCACAGGCGTTGCAGGCCCATTACATGGTCGATGCGCAAGCCGCCGGCATGGGCGAAGTTGGCCCGCAGCATCTCGATAAACGCGCGGAAACCGTTGCGCTTGAGACCTTCGGGCGAGAACGCGGAAATGCCCCAGCCCTGGCCGGCACGGTTCAGGATGTCGGGTGGCGCGCCCACGGTCAGGTCGGCCAGCAACTCATCCTGGCGGCTCCAGGCCTGGCTGCCACCGCCGTCGGCACCGACGGCCAGGTCAGCGATCAAGCCGACGCCCATGCCGCTGCCTTTGGCGGCTTGTTGGGCGCGCTCCAGGCAACGGGCGATCAGCCATTGGCCAAAGGCGTAGAAGCCGATCTCGGCGTGGTGCTCTTCGGCGAACGCAACCAGCGCAGGGCTTTGCGGCGAGCGCCACTCTTCAGGCCAGTGGCGCCAGTCAAGGTCCTCGCCTGCAGCGGCGCGCACTGCCTGCACGGCTTCGAAGCGACAATGGTTTTCCAGCGCCTCGCCACCGGCCTGGCGAAAGCTCAGGAAGTCGGCATGCTGCGGGTGATGGCCGTGACGGAAGTCTTCATACAGAACGCGCAACAGCCGCTGTTTGGCTCGCGCAGCGGCCGGCCAGTCGATCAGGCTGTGCTGTTCCAGCGCGCGCAGCTCTTCTTCCAGGCCAAGGGCTTCAATCGCATTGCGCACCTCACGTTCGCCGAGAATGCAGGCGGGCGAGGCATACAGGCTGTTGAGGAACAGGCGGCTGGACGGCGAGTACGGGCTGTAGCGCTCGGTATCGGCGCTGAACATCGCGTGCATCGGGCTGATCGCCAGGGCATCGGCGCCGCGTTCGGCGGCGGAACGGACCAGGTGTTCCAGGGCCAGGGTGTCGCCGAAACCGCCATCGCCCAGGCGGCGCAGTGAATACAGCTGGGCGCTCAGGCCCCAGGCGCGGGCGGGGCGGTTGTCCACCGCTTCGGCCACGCTGTAGCAATGGGTGGGCGCGACCGCCAGGGTAAAGCTCTGGTTGTCGATCTGCACCTGGTGGTAGCCCAGGGCGATAACCCCGGGAAGCACGGCATCGCCGTCGAGGCGCAGTTCCAGGCTTTCGCCGTCTTCGAGGTTGACCCGGCACAGGGTGTCGGGTTCGAAGTAGCGCGCCAGGTCGAGGCCTTCGCCGCTGTCGACGGTCATCAGGGGCGGCAGGTGCTTGCCTTGTTGCACCCGCTCCAATTCAAGCAGGCTGGCGTTGATGTCGGCATCGTTGTCGGCCGGGTGGCCCAGGCCTTTGAGAACCGCGCGCAGGGCGTCGGGTGTCACTCGTTGCGGGCGGCCGTTTGCGTCGATCCAATCGACGGCCAGGCCCGCGCGGCTGGCGAGGATTTCCAGGTTCGCTTCGCTCAAGGGTGCTCTCCAACAGGGGATAAAGTGACGCGGGCGCTGAAGGGCGGCAGTTGCGCACCTTGCAGGGCCGGCGTTTCGAACAGGACCGGCGCGGTGGCCGGGTGATCCAGCGGCGTGGCGCTCAGGTTCAGGTCGATCTGCAACAGGCTGCCGTTGCCCAGGCGCCAGCGCGCACTGACGGCGGCGTAGGCCAGCACCTGCGCGCCCAATGCCACGGCGCCAGGCAGGTGCGGCACGATATGGCGATGGCGCAGGCCCAGCAGTTGGCGGTAGAGCTCGGCGTGTGGGGTGTCGGCGATCACCGGGGCCGATTGCGCGAATGTCGACAGTGCGTTGGGATCCGGGATGCGTTCACGGCGCTCGGGGTCATGGAACGCGGCGAAGTCGGCAAATTCATTGCGTCGGCCTTCGCGTACCGCTTCAGCCAGTTCACCGTGGTGGTCGGTAAAAAACAGGAACGGCTCGCTCGCGTTCGCCTCATCCCCCATGAACATCAGCGGAATCATCGGCGACAACAGCAGCAGGACGGTTGCAGCCTTGAGCGCCTGGGGCGAGCAGAGCTGGTGCAGGCGCTCGCCCAGGGCGCGGTTGCCTATCTGGTCGTGGTTCTGCAGGAACGCGACGAAGGCCGTGGGCGGCAAGTCAGCGCTCGGTTCGCCGCGCTCGTGGCCATGGCGGGTGGTGTGGCCCTGGTAGATAAACCCTTCGCCCAGGCAACGGGCGAGTTTGGTGGTGGGATCCTGGGCAAAGTCGCTGTAATAGGCATCGGTCTCGCCGGTCAGCAACACGTGCAGCACGTTATGGAAGTCATCATTCCATTGCGCGTCGAAATCCTCCTTGAGCAGGCTGGCCTGGTTCAGCTCGTTTTCCAGCACCAGCCACACCTGCCGACCGGTATCCACCTGCTGGCGTACCCGATGCGCGAGTTCCTGGAGGAAACCGGGGTTGTCGATGGCGTGCACCGCGTCCAGGCGCAGGCCGTCGAAGCGGTACTCAAGCAGCCACATCAGCGCGTTATCGAGGAAGAAATTCCGCACCTCACGGCGCTCGAAGTCGATCCCGGCGCCCCATGGGGTGTGCACGTCTTCCTGGAAGAAGCCCTTGGCATACTGGCCCAGGTAATTGCCGTCAGGGCCGAAGTGGTTGTAGACCACGTCGAGAATCACGGCGAGGCCGTGTTCGTGGGCGCTGTCGACCAGGTGCTTGAGTTGCTCGGGCGAGCCGTAGGAAGACTGCGGTGCGTAGGGCAGTACACCGTCGTAACCCCAATTGCGCTCACCGGGAAATTGCGCCAGTGGCATCAATTCAATCGCGGTGACGCCCAGCTCGGCCAGGCGTGGCAGGTGCTTTTCGACTTCGGCGTAGCCCCCCATCGCGCCGACGTGCAATTCGTAGATCACGGCTTCGTGCCAGGGGCGGCCTTGCCAGTTGGCGTGACGCCAGGTGTAGGCGAGCGGGTCGACCACCAGGCTCCAGCCATGCACGTCCGAGGCCTGGGCCCGGGACGCGGGGTCGGGAACGTCCATTTCCCCATCGATGTTGTAGCGATAGCGCGTGCCCGCCGGGCATTTCACTTCAGTCTCGAACCAGCCATCTGCCTGGGGCAGCATGGCGATGGATTTACCGTTTTCCAATTCAACGCTGACATAAAACGCGTCTGGCGCCCACAAGGCAAAACGCGTGTGTTGCGCGTCCAGCATGATTGCGCCGTGGGGCCAGGTTTCCAAAGTCCGTAACGGCATCTATGAAGACCTCCCTTGATTATTTAGTCGATTTCCCCAAGGCCTTGGCCACCAGTTGTTCATACAGCTCGGCGTAGGGTTCCACCGCCTGGCACCAGTTGAAGGGTTGGGTCATGGCGCGGCTGCGCATGGCGTTGAGCAGGCCTTTATTGGCGAAGACCCGGAACGCGCGGCTCAGGGCTTCTTCGTAGCTTTCTACGGTGGATTCATTGAATAGGAAGCCGGTGACGCCATTCTCGATGGTGTCCGCCAGCCCGCCGGTGTTGCGAGCCACGGGCAGTGAGCCGAAGCGCTGGGCATACATCTGGCTCAGGCCGCAGGGTTCGTAGCGCGATGGCATCAGCAGGAAGTCGCTGCCGGCGAACATGCGCCGCGCGTCGGTCTCGTTGAAGCCGATGCGCACACCGACCTGGCCCGGGAAGCGCAGCGCCAGTTCACGCATGGCCTGTTCTTCTTCCGGCTCGCCGCGCCCGATAATGGCGATCTGCCCGCCGTTCTCGACGATAAAGCTCGCCACCGCTTCGGTGAGGTCGAGGCCTTTCTGGTAGACCAGGCGCGAGACCACCGCGAACAGTGGGCCGGTGGAATCATGCAGGCCGAACAGCTCGCGCACGTGGTCGGCGTTGATGGCCTTGCCTTCCCAGTCACCGATATTGAAGTTGTGGGTCAGGTGCGTGTCGGTGGAGGTTTCCCAACTTTCATCGATACCGTTGGGGATGCCACTGAGCAGGCCCTGCTGGGTCTTGGCGGCGAGGAAACCGTCGAGGCCGCAGCCGAATTCCGGGGTGGTGATTTCCTGGGCGTAGGTCGCACTCACGGTGGTGATGTGGCTGGAATACGCCATGCCCGCCTTGAGGAACGACATCTTGCCGTAGAACTCCATGCCTTCCTGCTGCAAGGCGTGAGGCGGGATACCCAGCTCCGGCGTCGAGGCCAGGCTGACCACGCCTTGATAGGCGAGGTTATGGATGGTGAACAGTGTGGGTGTACGTGACCCACGCCAGTGCATATAGGCGGGGGCCAGGCCGGCGGGCCAGTCATGGGCGTGCACCAGGTCCGGGCACCAGTGGATCTGGGCCAGGTTGGCGGCCATGTCGGCGGCGGCCAGGCCCAGGCGGGCGAAGCGAATATGGTTGTCCGGCCAGTCGCGGCCGTTGTTGGCGCCGTAGGGCGTGCCTTCGCGCTCGTAGAGCTCGGGGCAGATCAGCACATAGATGACCAGGCCGTCCTTGAGGTCCATGCGCCCGATCTTGCACGGCGGCAGCGCGGCGTGGCCACCCAGCTCACCGATGATATGGATCGGGTTGTCGCTTTCCATCACCTGCGGGTAACCGGGGATCAGGACGCGCACATCATGCAAGTGGGCCATGGCGCGGGGCAGGGCCGCGGACACGTCGCCCAGGCCACCGGTTTTCACCAGGTCGGCGAACTCGGAGGTGACGAACAATACCTTCTTGCGATTGGGATTATTACTCACGATCGGCCGCACAGTGTTGGGCAGGTCGGCCAGTGACGTTGGCCCCTCTGCCGCCTTACTAAAACGCTCTCCCTGAGTATCTACAGCGGCACTGATCATAGTTCTCTCCCAATGTTGGTTGGCTAATGGCCCGCTGCCACTAGCTCCGAAGACCGCATCCTGCGGCCAGGCGCACAAGCGCTATACAAGCTGGCAAGGCTTATGCCAGTTGCACGGTCGGCTTAAATAGATTGGATGGACGGGCATCGGGTGTGAACCGCGTGCACTCGCCCTACCTTAAAACTGGACCTACGGCAGAGTTCGAAAGTTTAGATTTTTTGCGGGGTTTTTGTTTTGGAAGGGACCCATCGGTCATCAGTCTAGGACAGATTCCAGAGCCTGTAGGGTTTGTGCGGGAATTTTGTAGGACAAAAAACTTGTAACCATATGCAATTGAGGAAGGCGAGAGGTTGTAGTGAGCAGGCTTGCCCTGCGCTGGAGTGCGAAGCGCTCCCAAACAATTTGGCGGCCTGCCACCCCGTTGCCGGTTTTCAGGGCCGCTTCGCGCCCCAGCGCAGGGCAAGCCTGCTCACCACGAAGATTAAGCTCACACCCTTAGTGCGGGTCGCACCTGATTGGTGCGTCAGCCAAGCACCCGAATGGGCGCGCCCTTGGCCCAGGCCTGGATATCTTCAATCATCTGCTCATAGAACTGCCGGTAGTTCTGCTCACTCACGTAGCCCACATGGGGCGTGGCGAGTACGTTGGGCAAGTGGCGAAACGGGTGATCCACCGGCAGCGGCTCTTCGGCGTACACATCCAGCGCCGCGCCCGCCAGGCGACCAGTGGTCAATGCCTGCACCAGCGCCTGCTCATCCACAATCGGCCCGCGCGCGGTATTCACCAACCGGGCCGTCGGCTTCATCCAACTCAATGCCTCGGCGTCGACCAGGCCACGGCTGCGGTCGCTGAGTACCAAATGAATCGTGAGAATGTCGGCCTGCTCAAACAGCTCGCGCTTGCTGACCCAGGTCGCCCCGGCCTGCACGGCGCGCTCCGGCGTGAGGTTTTCACTCCAGGCAATCACCCGCATGCCGAATACGTGGGCAAACTGCGCGACCCTCTGGCCAATACTGCCCAGGCCGAGAATGCCCAGGGTCTTGCCATGCAGGTCGCCGCCCAGGCCCGCCTGCCAGCCACCCGCGCGCAGTGAGTTGGCTTCGGCCAGCAGATTGCGGGTAGACGCCATGATCAGTGCCCAGGTCAGCTCCGGCGCCGCCTGCTTGTAGCTGTCGGTGCCGCACACCTGGATGCCCAGGGCCTTGGCGGCGGCAATATCGATGGCGGCATTGCGCATGCCGCCGGTCACCAACAACTTGAGGTTGGGCAAACCCTGCAACAGCGCTTGGTCGAAGGTCGAGCGTTCGCGCATGACGCAAATGACCGTGAACGCCTTTAAACGCTCAATCATCGTGGCGGTATCGGCCGGATAGTCGTGCAGGAAGTGCACCCGCCCCACGGCCTCCAGCGGCGACCAATCCACCACGCCACGGGCGACATTCTGCCAATCATCAATGACTGCGATCTGTACCGACATGCACGCGTGCCTCGAAAAAAGTTGGATTAAAGGGCGTTCAAGCCCTGCAACAGCGCCTGGTGAAACTTCGCCGGCTCTTCCATCTGCGGCGCATGGCCCAGGCCTGGAAACTCCACCAGTGTGGCGTGGGGAATCAGCTTGGCCACTTGCTTGCCCAATACCGCGTAGTTGCCGATCCTGGCCTTGACCGCCGGCGGCGCAATGTCTTTGCCAATGGCGGTGGTGTCGGCGGTCCCGATCAGCAACAGGGTAGGCATCTGCAGATGCTTGAACTCGTAGTACACCGGTTGGGTGAAGATCATGTCGTAAATCAATGCCGAGTTCCATGCGACCAGCGTATGCCCTGGGCCATTGCTCAGGCCCGCATACATGTCTACCCAACGCTCGTACTCCGGCTTCCAGCGTCCGACGTAATAGGTATTGAGTTGGTACTTGCGAATCCCCTCGGCACTGACTTTCTGCTCCCGCGCATACCATTGGTCGACGCTTAGCGTGGGCACGCCCAGGGCTTTCCAGTCTTCCAGGCCGATGGGATTGACCAGCCCGAGCTGCTCGGTCTGCTCGGGGTACATCAGCGCATAACGGGTGGCGAGCATGCCGCCGGTGGAATGGCCGAGCAGCGTGGCCTTCTGAATGCCGAGTTTTTCCAGCAGTTGGTGGGTGTTGAGGGCCAATTGCTGGAAGCTGTACTGGTAGTGGTCGGGCTTGCTGGAACTGCAGAAGCCGATCTGGTCCGGTGCAATCACCCGGTAACCGGCGTCGCTCAAGGCCTTGATCGTGCTTTCCCAGGTGGCGCCGCAAAAGTTCTTGCCATGCATCAGCACTACGCTGCGACCGTTGGGTTGCCCCTTGGCCGGCACGTCCATGTAGCCCATTTGCAGGGATTTACCTTGGGATTGGAATTGGAAATGTTCGAGGGGATAGGGGTATTGGAAGCCTTGCAGCTCAGGGCCATAGCTGGCGGCGAACGCCGGGGCGATGCTGGCCGTCAGCAGGCCGGCGATGCAAAAGGCACGGGATAGAGGCATGGGCGGGGCTCCGAACAGGGTGCTCGGATGCTGTTTGCGGGGGATTAACGGGGGATTAACACCCACTGCAAGGTCACGGCGGCGAGCACCGCGTATCGCAGGCCCTTGGCCAGGGTCACCAGCAGCAGGAACCGCCACAACGGCTCACGCATCACCCCGGCCACCAACGTCAGCGGGTCGCCAATGACCGGCAGCCAACTGAGCAGCAGCGTCCAATGCCCCCAGCGCTGGTAATGATGGCGGGCCTTTTCCAGCTGCTTGTCGCTGACCGGAAACCAGCGACGCTGCTTGAAGTGCTCCACCCAGCGCCCCAGCCACCAATTGACCAGCGAGCCGAGGACGTTGCCCAGGGTGGCGATACCCAGCAGCAGCCACAGGCTGTAATGCCCGCTGATCAACAGGCCAACCAGCACCGCTTCCGATTGCAGGGGCAGTAACGTCGCCGCGCCAAATGCGGCGAGAAACAGCCCCAGGTAACCCATCGGCACCGATCAGTGCGCCGGGTAGTCCGCCACCACCACATCCTGGCCGTCGCGGGTCAGGCCGATGACTTGATAGGCCTCGGCATGGCCGTCCATTTCCATGCCGGGCGAACCCATGGGCATGCCCGGTGCGGCGATACCCTGCAGGTCGTCGCGCTTGCGCAAGGCCAGTACCTGCTCGGCGGGCACATGGCCTTCGACGAACTTGCCGTCGATCACGGCGGTATGGCACGAGCCCAGGCGCGGGGCCACGCCCAGCCGCTGCTTGACCGCGCTCATGTCGGCTTCGACATGGTCATTGACCTTGAAGCCGTTGCTTTCCAGGTGGCTGATCCACTTTTTGCAGCAGCCACAATGGGCGTCGCGGTGCACATCGATGGGGATCAGGTCGGCGGCCTGGGCCAGGGTGGTGGTGAACAGCGCTGAAAGCAGGGCCAATCGCAATGGGGTTTTCATTGGGGTCTCGTCCAATACCGGGCAGTAAGCCGGGCATTCTCCCTGCTTTTATCCGTGGGACGTCGGGTTAATGTTTCAAAATTATACGGAGAGCGAGTTTTCCATCCGTTGCTTGAGCCGGTCCAGTGCAATCGCCGACAGCTCGATCATGCGTTCATGGAGGCTGGCCAACTGCAATTCGGTTTCATAGGTCAGCACGCGCTTGAACAGGGTGCCGTCGCGAAAGGGCTGCAAAAAGTAATGGATCGAACCGTCGACGGCCAGTGAGGTGAACACTGTCTTGAACTCGTCGGGACGCCGGGCGATCTGTACGCGGTAGCTCATGGGCACGCGTACTCCGAGCAGGTCGATCATTTCGGTAAAACGTGCGCCGGCGGGGAGGGGGCCGCTGGTGCCGGTGTCGGCACCGAGGGAGGTGGGGTGCCATTCGTGCCAGCGATCCGGTTGGGTCACATAGTCGTAGACGGCATCGATAGGGGCCTGGATAAAACGTTCCTGACTGATCCGTTCCAAGCGGACCGACTGCTCGACAGCGCGCATGGCACACCTCCTGTGTGGCTGTGAACTGTCAGAATAGTCCCACTCCCGCACATTGCACGGGAGTGTTTCAGCCATTTATCAGCGCACCTTGAACCGGCCCATCAACGCAATCACCCGGCCATTGGCGTCCAGCAGGCTTTGTGTATTGGTTTGCGTGGCATGGCCGCTTTGCACCAGCTCTTCGACCATATGTCGGATATGCACCATGCTGCGGTTGATCTCCTCGGTCACCGCGCTTTGCTGCTCGGCAGCGGTGGCGATCTGGGTGCTGAGGTCATTGATATGGCTGACCGAACCGGCCATCTCGTCGAGCCCGGTGTTCACCCGTGCCGTGGCATCCGCCGCCGACTGGCAGCTGGCCTGGGTGTTTTCCATGGCCGCCACCGACGAACTGACACCGGTGGTCAGGCGTGCGAGCATTTCATTGATCTGCGAAGTGCTGGCCTGGGTACGCGCCGCCAGGGCGCGGACTTCGTCGGCCACCACCGCAAAACCACGACCCTGCTCGCCGGCCCGCGCGGCTTCAATCGCGGCGTTGAGGGCCAGCAGGTTGGTCTGGCCGGCAATCGCGCCGATCACGCCGAGGGTTTCGGTGATGCGCGCGGCGTCCTGGCGCATGTTCTCGACGGTGTGAGTGGCACTGGCGACTTCGCCGATCAGCGCACTGACGCTGGTGGACGCTTCACCCACCACCACGCGGGAGCGGTCGGCGTGTTCGTTGGCGCGCTGGGTGAACGAAGCGGTTTGCGCCGCGTTCTGCGCCACCGTATCGGCGGTGGAACTCATCTCGGTGATGGCGGTAACGGTCTGGTCGGTCTCCGAGGCGTGGCGCACCAGGATGCTGTTGGTGTGCGCCGAGGTTTGCTGCAATTGCTCAAGGCCCGCTGACATGGCGCCAGTGGCCTGGGTCACTTCGCCGATCATGTCTTGCAGGTAGACGATAAAGCGGTTCACCGAATGGCCGATGGCGCCCAGTTCGTCTTCGGCGCGGATGGTGATGCGCCGCGTCAGGTCGGCATCGCCGGTGGACAGTGCGTCGATGTTGGTCTTCAGGATTTTCATGCGCTGCACCAATTGGCGGATCGCATACACCGCCAGCAGCACCAGCAGCAACACCATGGGGATCTGCAACAGGGCCAGGCTGCCGAGTACGTCATCGCGCTGGGCGGTGATCAGCGAGGTGGGCAGGGCGGTGGCGAGGAACCACGGCGTGCCTTCGATGGGGCGCATGTAGAAGGTACTGGCCACGCCCTGGTTGTCGAACTCGTTGCGCTGCAAGGCCTGGTCGCGATGGGCCAGGGCCTTGCTGACCTGGGCGGCAAAGGCCGAGGTCCCGGTCAGTTCACTGATGTTCTTCAACACCACCGGGCTGCTCAGGCGCGTGCTGTTGCTGATGATCTTGCCATCGCCTTCGACGATCAGCATTTGCCCGCCGATGTCCTTTTCCTTGCTGGCTACCAGTTCGTTGAAGAAACCCAGGGTCACGTCGATGGTGGCCACGCCGTACGCCGCGCCGTCACGCTGGATCGCCATGGCGCAGTTGGTGCGCGGCTCCTGGCTGGCGTCGTCCTTGTAGGCCGCGGCCCAGGCACATTGGCCACGTGGCGACGCGAGGCCGCCCTTGTACCAGCTCTGGTCGTAATAGTTGGGGGCAGGATCGCTGTTCCAGAAGGTGTTCACTGCCAGCTTGCCCGAGGCATCGCGGTGCCAGAAGGTGCTGTGCTTATTGCGCCCCGGCGTGCGCTGGTTGGGCAGCGGCCAGATACCGCCGCCGAAGACCTTCAGCTCACCATATTGGTCGACCAGGCCGGGCAGGACCTTGTCGATGGCATCGCTGTCGAGCAGGGGAATGGTCTGGGTGATGGTGCGTTGCTGGGACTGAACCTTGTTGAGTTCGCCCTGGATCTGCTCGGCCACCTCACTGATGCGGTTGAGCACCACCTGTTCCTCGGTATGGCGCAGCGTGGGCGCGACCAGTTGGCCGATGCCGACGACCGTCAACACGAACAACACCAGGACGAACAGCACCAGGAACAGGGTATAGCGAGCTTGGATGGAGCGCAGTGGGGGCATGGGGGTCGTCCTTACGAAGCGTTTATTATCGACGCGGCTGTTTTGGAGCTTCGTAGGGCTATCGGCTTGGCGAGGAAGAGCTTTAGGTACGGGGGTGCCAAATCAGGTTTTTAACATGGCGAGGCCAGCAGCTGCCTCGCCATGGGGATTACCGCTTATCGAATCAATGCCTGGCCTGCCGGCGCTGCATTAGTTCCCGCGACCTTGAGGGCTGGGTGTCCATAAGTAGGACTGCCTCAAGGGTTTGCCCATTTCTGCATTCAGGGCGTTCTCAGTGAAGTGTTTCGGATTGGTTACACGCGCTGATGTCGAGGGAGGGGTGCCGTCCTGAGAAGGTTCTTCAACGTAGGGTAAACCGATGACTTGACGTTTGTTGTTCTCGACAAGGCCTTCCTCCCCCGGCTCTTCGCGGGTGTACCCATGCTCGGATGTACCGGTTGCGTAGGTGTAGGCTTGGTTTATCTCATGGGCGAGACCGGTTACGGGCACCATTGTATTGGTACGCTCGGCGTTTTCGATAATAGATGGCGGTTCATAGCGAATGATGCCGCGAGTGACGCGGAAACCGGGAACGCCATCCGTGATATGCCCGTAGGTTCCGGCTTCTGCGCTTTCGCGCTCCTCGGGCGTCAATTCATCCAGTTCACTACCGCCAGGAATGTAGTCGGTACCGCCGTTCCCGATTGGCTCAATGGTGACCTTGCCGCCATTTGTTACCGCGAGCTCATCCATTTGTTTGAGTGCTTGTTGCCCTATGGGTGAACTGCGCAGAAATTCAAAATCGTCGGCGACGCGCTGCTTGAAAGCCTGTGCGTCCTCCTCCGGGGTCTGAGGGGGAGTTTCTACACTGAATCCCAGGTTGCCGGCATTGCTTGGCTTCACTTCGGTGAAAGTCGAACCTCTGGTGCGGTCGAAACCATCCGTGGCCTTGGCATAGATAAGGTCCTTGCGCTGGTTGTTCCAGATAGTGTCGTTTCCTTTGCCGGTGTAGAAGGTCGTGCGCTCGTACCCTGCAAGGACGTCGTCGCCATTGCCCCCATGTGCAACGGTATGTCCGCTGCCTGAGAGGAGTACATCGTTGTCGTCGCCACCGTCCAGATAGGTCTGCCTGGTGGAGGGGCCAAAGCCTGCAATGAGCAGGTCCTTGCCTTTATTGCCGTACATTACGCCATTGCCGGGACCTCCCATGATTGTGTCATCGCCGTCGTTGCCCTCGGCATAACCCAGTCCGCTGCCCAACTGCAGGATATCGTTGCCAGCCCCTCCGAAAAGCCTGCTGCGACCTCCGCCCGCCTGGAGATAATCGTTGCCGTCGCCGCCTTGCACGCTCACGCGAAGCTTGACGTCATCGTCGATGATGACCGTGTCGTCACCGCCGTGGCTTTCGATGAATAGCTCGTGCTCGCTTCTTTCGTTTGTATTGATATCGACTAAATGCGGTTTATCGTTGATGAAGATCTGCAGCTTGTCCACCGACCAACTGCGCACGTGGATACGGTCGGCGGCATTACCGGTTTGCAGGTGCAGATAACTGGTCAGGATCTCCGGTTTTTCGGGGTCAGATGGGTCCCAGTCAACGACCCTGCTGATTTTGGTGTCACCGTCTACAAGCAGCGTGTGGGTGCGGCGGTTCACGATGCCTGGCGTCAGGTCGGTGGGAGGGGTGAAGTGCGAAACGTTTGTTTCAGCGAAAGGCCGGGGGAGTTGGGCGTAGAGTCCGGATGTCAAGGAGTGGGCAAGTGCAGATAACATCGGTATGTCCTCTGGGGTGGCGTGTAAGGGCATCCTGATTACGTATCAGGGTTGCTATTACGTGGAACTCCGACTGAGAAGGTTCCCCGCCCCCGGAGGGGCTTTAGTGCTAAACGTGTTGGCGTCGGAGCACCGCAAACCGGGTGCCCCTTGAGCTTGGCCGTCAGATATCCAGCATGGCCATCACCTCTGCGGGATAGCGCAGGCCGGCACTTGCATCGGCCGGAAAGATCCTCTCCAGTGCCGCCAGTTCAGCCGCGCCGAGGCGGATTGACACGGCCTCCACGTTCTCCTGCAGGTACTTGCGCTGCTTGGTGCCAGGAATCGGAATAATGAAGTCGCCTTGTGCCAACACCCACGCCAGCGCCAGTTGCCCGGCGGTGACGCCTTTGTCGGCTGCGAGGGTTTGAACCTGCTTGACCAGTTGCAGGTTCTTCGCGAAGTTCTCGCCCTGGAAGCGTGGGTTGGTGCGACGGTAGTCATCGGCATCGAAATCCGCCGGGCTTTTCAGGGCGCCCGTCAGAAAGCCTCGGCCCAGCGGGCTGTAAGGCACAAACGCGATGCCCAGGCGTTGGCAGGCCGCGAGGCAGCCGTTGCTTTCCTGGTCGCGGCTCCACAGGGAATATTCGCTTTGCAGGGCGCTGATCGGGTGCACCTTATGGGCGCGCTCCAGCGTGGCGGCGGATGCCTCGCTCAGCCCCAGGTAACGCACCTTGCCTTGCTGCACCAAGTCGGCCATGGCTCCGACGGTTTCTTCGATGGCCACCTGCGGGTCGATTCGGTGCTGGTAGTACAGGTCCAGGGTGTCCACGCCCAGGCGCTGCAAGGTGCCGTTGATGGCATCGCGAATGTACTCGGGGCGACCGTTCACTCCACGCACCGCCGGATTGGCCGGTTCACGCACAATGCCGAACTTGCTCGCCAGGAACACCTGGTCACGTTTGCCGGCAATGGCTTTGCCGATCAGTTGCTCATTGGTGTGGGGGCCGTACATATCGGCGGTATCAAGGAAATTGACGCCCAACTCCAAGGCGCGATGCAGCGTGGCAGTGGCCTCCGAGGTGTCGGTGCCGGGGGCGTAGAAATCACTCATGCCCATGCAGCCGAGGCCGATGGCACTGACGTGGGGACCGTTCTTACCGAGTTGACGAGTGTGCATGGGTGCAGCTCCTGATGAGGTAGGACGCCATTGTTGCCCTCGACAAAACCGGGATAAACCGGCTAAAAGCACTATCACTATTGATAATTTCTAAATAATCCTCCTGGAGTCGGCCCTTGGATCGTTTTAACGCCATGCGGGTGTTTACCCGGATTGTCGAGTTGGGTGGATTTGCCAAGGCCGCCGACAGCCTGCAACTGCCGCGCGCGTCGGTGACCATCCTGATCAAGCAACTGGAGGCGCACCTGGGCGTGCAGTTGCTGCAGCGCACCACGCGCCAGGTCAGCCCGACCCTGGACGGCGCGGCGTATTACCAGCGCTGCGTACAGCTGCTCACTGACCTAGAGGAAACCGAGGCGGTGTTCTCCACCCGCCGCCAGAACCCACGCGGCACCCTGAGCGTGGATATGCCCTCGGGGATCGGGCGCCTGATTGTGATTCCCGCGTTGCCGGCGTTCACCGCGCGCTATCCGCAGATCGAATTGGACATCGGCCTGAACGACCGCCCGGTGGACCTGATCCGCGAAGGTGTGGATTGCGTGCTGCGCGGCGGTCCGGCGCTGGATGAGTCGCTGGTGGCCAGGCCTTTGGCAATGATGGACCAGCTGACCCTGGCGAGCCCCGGGTACCTGGAGCGCATGGGCATACCGGCGGGCCTCGACGACCTGGCCAATCACCAGATGGTCGAGTATGTCTCCACGGCCAGTGGCAAGCGGTTCGGCCTGGAGTTCCTGGTCGACAACGCCGTGCACTCGATCCAGTTGCCCAAGCGCGTGGCGGTCAACAGCTCCGATGGTTATTTCGCTGCGTGCGAAGCCGGCTACGGCCTGATTCAGGCGCCGCACTATCATGCGATGCGGCAACTGGCCGAGGGCCGCCTGGTGCCCGTGCTGGCGCAGTTGCCCGTGCCGACAATGGCGCTGACGGCGCTGTATCCGCCCCATCGCCAGTTGTCACAGCGGGTGAGGGTGTTCGTGGACTGGCTGGTTGAGCTGTGCCGACAGCCGGGCACCGGTTTGCACCGCTAGGCCTGGGCCTTGCGGTAAGCGCCGGGTTGCTGCCCGGTCACTTTGTGGAAGGCGCGGGTAAACGCCGCCACGGACTGATAACCCACCGCCACTGCGACATCCGCGACGGTCTGGTCCTGCTTGAACAATTGGCAGGCGTGGCGCATGCGCATCATCAGCAGCACCTGGCCGGGCGACTGCCCGCACAATTCAGTGAAGCGCTTGAAAAACGCCGAGCGCGACAAGCCGGTGCAGGCCGCCATGCTTTCCAGGGTCCAGGCGTCTGCCGGGCGGGCGATCAAGTGTTCCAGCAGGTTCGCGAACGCCGGCTGGCGCCCCAGCGCGGCCAGGCCACCGAGTGCGTGGTTATCCAGCACTTGCTGGCGCAGTACATACAGGAACAGCAGGTGGCACAGGCGCTCGAGCAAGGCCGCGGACGGCGCCGGGTCGCGCTGGCACTCCTGCAGGATCAGCTCGAACAGGTTGCGGGCGGCCGTCAGCGAGGGGTCGCCGGCCCGCAGGACGATCCACGCGGGCAGGGTGTCGACGATCATCGCCGACAAGCCCGACTGGAAGTGAAAGAACCCGCACACCAGCCCCACGCCGTCGCTGGCGCCGTTGTCCAGGGGCAGCATCGGGCGTCGCGGACATTCCTGCGCGCCAGCCGCCGTGGCTGCCCCGGACAACCGATATTCCAGGTCACGGAGCAGGAACACCGCGTCGCCGTTGTTCAACGCTACGGCGGTGGGTTCGCCGGCGATGTGCAGCCAGCACTCGCCTTGCACGATCAGGTGGAAACTCGCACGCGCCAGGCCGTGGGTGCTGGCATGCCAATCGCCGCAATAGCGCCCGACATGGAACAGGCTGGTGTTGAGTTCGAGGCTGTCTAATAACCAATCGACAAGGGCACTGGAAGAATTCATCTAATGGAAAGACTCAAGAGCAAGTAATCGCTACTTTAGCCTATTGAGAGGATTTCTTATAACCAACAGACTGGATACACGAACCCTCAGGAGACCGCTCCATGTCCCGTGTACCGCTGCTCACCCCGCAAACCGCGCCACCCGCCGCCAAGCCGCTGCTGGAAAATGCGCTGAAAGCCTCGGGCTTCATCCCCAATCTGCTGGCCGTGCTGGCCAATGCCCCGGCGGCGCTGGAAACCTACATCACCGTCTCGGGCCTGAACGCCAAGGCCGAGCTGAGCCTGGCCGATCGCGAAGTGGTGCAGTTGATTGCCGCCACCACCCACGGCTGCGATTTCTGCGTCGCCGGCCACACCGCCGTGGCGCGCAACAAGGCCAAGCTGCCGGAAGAGGTGATCGACGCCCTGCGCCAGCGCGGCGAATTGCCCAATGCCCGGTATGAGACACTCGCTGCCTTTACCCGGGAAGTCATTGCCACCCGTGGCGATGTCAGCGATGCCGGTTTTGACGCGTTCCGCGCCGCCGGTTATACCGAAGGCCAGGCCCTGGAAGTTATTTTGGGGGTGAGCCTGGCAACCCTGTGCAACTTCGCTAACGTGTTTGCCCGTACCCCGCTGAACCCGGAGCTGGCGCAATACCGTTGGGAAAAACCGGCCAGCTGAATGGCTGATGGTCCCGCTGCTTTGACAAGGAGAAACATGAATGCTTGACCCGATCTTGAGCCGTTGGCTCGATGTTCAAGCGCAGGCCCTGGATGTGGGCAGTTGCGATCCCCAGGAAGTGCTGCCCCGGCTGGCAGAGGCCAACGTACTGCGTATCGGTGTGCCAAAAGCCTTCGGCGGCCTGGGCGGCGATGTGGCCGGCGCTGTCGAGGCCATCGCCCATGTCGCCAGCCATTCGTTGGCGGCGGCGTTTGTGTGCTGGGGCCAGCGCTCGTTTATCGAGTATTTGCTGCAGAGCCCGAATGAGCGGCTGCGCGAGCAATTGCTGCCGGACCTGCTCAGCGGCAGGCTGGCGGGGGCCACCGGTTTGTCGAATGCCATGAAGTTCCTGTCGGGCATCGAGACGCTGCAGATCAGCGCCGAGCCCACCGATCACGGCTGGACCCTCAACGGTCGCCTGCACTGGGTGACCAACCTGCGCAAGAACGGCTTTGTCGCGGCGGCGGCGGTCGAGCATGCCGGCGGCGGCGCGCCGTTTATCCTGGCGATCCCGGATTCGGTGGCTGGCCTGCAACGTTCCGGCGACCTGGAACTGCTCGGCCTGCAATCGAGCAACACCGCAGCCCTGGGCCTGGAAGGTGTCGAGCTGAGTCGCGAGTGGTTGCTGCATGAGGATGCACGCAAGTTCCTGCCGGCCGTGCGCCCGGCGTTCCTGGGCTTGCAGTGCGGTATGTCGATCGGCCTGGCCCGGCGTTCGCTGGCGGAAGTCGCCCATCACCTGGGCGCGGCCCGCACGGTGTTGCGCGAAGAACTCGAAGGGTTGCGCGGGACCTTGGATCACCTGGTGACCGAGCTGCAGAATGGCCTGCTCGCCGGGCGCTTCGCCGCCGAGCCGGTGGCGCTGTTCAAGTTGCGCATCGGCCTGGCCGAAACCGCCGCCAGCGCGGTGCAGCTGGAACTGCAGGCCAGTGGCGGCAAGGCTTACCTCACGGCCCATGGCAGTGGGTTTGCGCGGCGCTGGCGGGAGTCGGCATTTGTGCCGATCGTCACGCCCAGCCTGGTGCAATTGCGCACCGAGTTGCAACGCCAGGCCAACCTGTGAGCCCGGTGGTATTGAGTGCCCGGGGCATTGGCCTGGGGTACGCCGGCGGCCCGGTGCTGCAAGGCTTCGACCTGCAATTGCAGCGCGGTGAAGTGGTGTCGATCCTGGGCCCCAGCGGGGTCGGCAAGTCCAGCCTGTTGCGGGTGCTCGCCGGTTTGCAGACGCCCCAGGAAGGCAAGGTGCAGGTGTTGGGCGAGCCGTTGAGCGGCCCCCATCCACGTGTCGCCGTAGCGTTCCAGGACCCCAGCCTGTTGCCGTGGTTGAGCCTGGAAAAGAACGTCGCGTTCGGCCTGGATTTCGCCCGCCAGCCGCACCTGGGTGCTGATGAGCGCCGCCGGCGCGTCGACCACGCCATCGCGGCGGTTGGCCTGGAGCACGCCCGCCAGCAATTTCCGGCGCAGCTGTCCGGCGGCATGGCCCAGCGCACCGCGTTGGCCCGTTGCCTGGCACGCCAGCCCCAGGTGCTGTTGCTGGATGAGCCCTTCGGTGCGCTGGATGAAGTGACCCGTGCCGATATGCAGCACCTGTTGCTCAAGGTCAACCGTGAGCAGGGTTCGGCGGCGGTGTTGATCACCCATGACATCGACGAAGCGCTGCTGTTGTCCGACCGCATCCTGCTGCTGGGCAACCGCCCGGCGCGGACGCTGGGCGAATGGCGCATCGACCTGCCGCAACCGCGGGAAGAACAGGTGGAAGCGATCGGCGCGCTGCGCATCGAGATTCTTAAAACCCTACGGCAGGCGAGCCGCCCTCAACCCCAACCCCTTGACCTGCCGGAGCCCAGCCATGTGCCTGGATGACCTGACCCACTCGCGCCGTGACTTTCTCAAACTTTCCGCGGTACTCAGTGCCGCCGGCGCCTTGCCGCTGCTGAGCAGCCTGCAGGCCCGCGCCGCCAGCGAGCCGGATGCGCCGGTGCGCATCGGCTACCTGCCGATCACCGACGCGACGCCCTTGTTGGTGGCGCATAACAACGGCCTGTTCGAAGCCGAAGGCATCAAGGCCGAGCGCCCGGTGTTGCTGCGCAGTTGGGCGCAGGTGATCGAGGCGTTTATCTCCGGGCAGGTCAACGTGATCCACCTGCTGTCGCCGATGACCGTGTGGGCGCGCTATGGCAGCCAGGTGCCGGCCAAGGTGGTGGCGTGGAACCATGTGGGCGGTTCGGGGCTCACCGTGGCACCGGGTATTACCGAGGTGAAGCAACTGGGCGGCAAGTCGGTGGCGATCCCGTTCTGGTATTCGATCCATAACGTGGTGGTGCAGCAACTGTTCCGCGACAACGGCCTGACCCCGGTGGCGCGTGCCGCCGGCAGTGCGATCGGCGCCAATGAAGTCAACCTGATCGTGCTGCCGCCTTCGGACATGCCGCCGGCCCTGGCCAGCCAGCGCATCGACGGCTATATCGTCGCCGAGCCGTTCAACGCCCTGGCGGAGAACCTCAAGGTCGGGCGTGTGCAGCGGTTTACCGGCGACGTGTGGCGCAATCACGCGTGCTGCGTGGTGTTCATGCACGAACACGACCTGAACAATCGCCCGGAGTGGTCGCAGAAAGTCGTGAATGCGATCGTCAAGGCCCAGGTGTGGACCCGTGATAACCGCGCAGAGGCGGTGAAACTGCTGTCCAAGGACGGCCCGAACCGCTACACGCCACATGCCGAGCCGGTGTTGAGCAAAGTCCTGGCGCCAGCCGCTGCCGACCGCGCGGCCTACCTAGCCGATGGCGCGATCCGGCATGCCGACTGGGACGAGCACCGCATCGACTTCCAGCCCTATCCATTCCCCAGCTACACCGAGGAATTGGTGCGACGCTTGAAGGACACGCTGATCGAGGGGGACAAGAAATTCCTCGCCGACCTGGACCCGGCCTTTGTCGCCAAGGATCTGGTGGATGACCGTTTTGTGCGCAACGCCATCCAAGCGGTGGGCGGCATGGGCATCTTCGGTTTGCCCGAGGGCTTTGAGCGGACCGAGGAGATTGGCGTTTGAACAACCGCAGAGTCCCGGGCTGGTTGCTCGGGTTGAGTGGCCTGGCCGGCCTGTTGTTGCTGTGGTGGCTGGGGGTGAAGGTGTGGGGCGATGGGGGCGGCCTGGCGGCGCGCTTTTCGCTGGCCGCCACCTTCAGCAGCCTGTGGGAATTGCTGGGGCGCGGTGAGCTGTATCTGCATATTGTCGTGAGCCTCAAGCGTATCTTCGTCGGGCTGTTCCTGGCCTTGCTGGTGGGGGTGCCGCTGGGGCTGCTGGTGGGCAGTTCGCGCAACCTGGAAGCGGCGACCACGCCGGCCTTCCAGTTTCTGCGGATGATCTCACCGCTGTCCTGGATGCCCATCGTGGTGATGCTGATGGGGGTAGGGGACCAACCGATCTACTTCCTGCTGGCGTTTGCCGCAGTGTGGCCGATCATGCTCAACACCGCCGCCGGCGTGCGCCAACTCGACCCGCGCTGGCTGCAGTTGAGCAGCAGCCTGAGCGCCACGCGCTGGGAAACCTTGCGCCGGGTGATCATCCCTGGCGTGGTGGGCCACGTGCTGACCGGCGTACGGCTGGCCATCGGGATCCTGTGGATCGTGCTGGTGCCGTGCGAAATGCTCGGGGTCAGCGCGGGGCTCGGCTACTACATCCTGGATACCCGTGATCGCCTGGCCTATTCGGAACTGATGGCGATGGTGTTGCTGATCGGGCTGTTGGGGTTTGCCCTGGATGCGCTTGCACGCGGGTTGCATCAGCGCTGGGCGCATGGGGGGAGCCAGTGACGGCATGGCCTGAGCCCGGCGGCCCGCCGTCGTCGGGGTGAGCGGCACACCGGAGGAGCCAAAGCTTTTCATCACCTGTAACATAAGACCCCGTCGACCCCGTGCATCCCGTCGCCGGGTATGTGCCTGGCGTGTTCGGCGATACACAGTGAATACATTCTTCCGGTTCAGGAACCCGTCATGACCCAAAAGCAACGCTTGAAATACTCGATCCTGATCGCCCTGGCGGTATTGGCGACGATGTTTGGCCTGTCCTACCTGCAGAACATCGGGTTTATCAGTGAGAAGACGTTCCAGACCATCGCCATCGCCGTCGCGGTCGTCGTGGTGGTGATCAACGGCATCATGCGCCGCAAGGTCAAGCTTTAAGGTCCGCCTCAGCTTCGAGCGTCGAGTACCTTGGCAGCCTCTTCATGGAGGCTGTAGCTTTTATCTGCGTTAAGGGTGATCACGCCTTCGCTGCACAGGCGCTTGAGCACCTCGCGCACACTCAGGAACGACAACGGGATCCCCAGCTCCAGCAAATGGCTGTGCACGCCACGTACCCCCAGGGTGCGCTGGTTGTCGGCGGCGGTGAGCAGGGCGTCGATGACCTTCAGCCGGATCAGGCTGGTGCGCAGGCCGAAACACTTGAGCAGGTGGCGAATACGCTGGTTGCCTTGCTGTTCGGGGGGGTTGCCGAACGCTTGGGCGCCGTTGCCAAATTGGCTGTCGGCTGCGGGTGGATGTCCGTCCGTGGGCACTTGCGGGTTGTACATGCAAAAACTCCTTATCAGAGCCTGATCAGGAAAATGATGGCGCTCTTAGTTAATAAGACGAACGAGCGTGCTAAATCATGAAGGGCGTGATGTAGAAAATTTGTCGGTATCGGCTTTGTCACATCTGCAGCGCCTCGGATAAACCTGCTCCAGGGTTAAATTTCTCCCGGTTTTTTGCGTCCTTACGGTGGGGTGGTTACCCCTGTGAGGGTGTTCAATTTGACTGCGGAGTCTGTGTGATTATTTCCAATGGGTTGGCCAGGGTGTGCGTGACGGGGCTGTTGCTGGGGGTGAGCCTGGCTGCAACGGCACGGGAGTCGACAACGCAGGCGTCGGCGGATATCCGCCGCACCAGTTTCGGCGTGCCGCATATTCGCGCCAATGACGAGCGTGGCCTGGGCTTCGGGATCGGTTATGCCTATGCCCAGGACAACCTATGCCTGCTGGCCAATGAAGTGGTTACCGTGAACGGCGAGCGGGCCCGGTACTTCGGCCCCGAGCAGTCGACCCTGGAAGAGCGCAACAACCTGGCCAGCGATGTGTTTTTCACCTGGCTGAATACTCCGGGCGCGGTGGCGGCTTTCTGGAAGGCGCAAAGCCCGCAGATCCAACAGCGCATGCAAGGCTACGTGGCCGGCTACAACCGCTATCTGAAAGAACAGGGCGCACCCGCCCAGTGCCAGGCGGCCTGGGTGCGGCCGCTGGTGGTTGAAGACCTGGTGAAATTGACCCGCAGGTTGTTGGTGGAGGGCGGTGTCGGCCAGTTCGCCGAAGCCCTGGTCGGCGCCGCGCCGCCTCAGGCCTCCGCGAGTGTGCAACCCAGCGCCAAGGCATTCGAATTGGCCGCCGCCAATCAACAGCGCTTCAGCCTGGATCGCGGCAGCAATGCCGTGGCGGTGGGCCGCGACCGTTCGTTCAATGGCCGTGGCATGGTGCTGGCCAACCCGCATTTCCCGTGGGTGGGCGGCATGCGCTTTTATGAAATGCACCTGACCATCCCCGGCCAGTTGGATGTGATGGGCGCCGCGCTGCCCGGCCTGCCGGTGATCAATATCGGCTTCAACCAGCATGTGGCGTGGACGCACACGGTGGATACGTCCAAGCACTTCACCCTGTTTCGCCTGACGTTGGATCCCAAGGACTCCACGCGCTATATGCTGGATGGAAAATCCATCCCCCTGGAGAAAACCTCGGTGACGGTGCAGGTCAGGCAAGCGGACGGCAGCGTGAAGCCGGTGACCCATCCGGTCTATAGCTCGCAGTTCGGCCCCGTGGTGCAATGGCCCGGCAAGTTGGATTGGGACAGTCACCACGCCTTCAGCCTGCGCGATGCCAACCTGGGCAACGACCGCGTCCTGCAACAGTGGTACGCCATGAACCGTGCCACGAGCCTCAAGGACCTGCAAACCTCGGTGCACACCCTGCAAGGCATCCCGTGGGTCAATACCCTGGCCGCCGATGACCAGGGCCAGAGCCTGTACATGAACCTGTCGGTGGTGCCCAACGTCAGTGCGGCCAAACTGGCGCAATGCAGCGACCCGCGTGCCGGCCTGCAGATGATCATGCTCGACGGCGCCCGCAGTGCCTGCGCCTGGGACGTCGACCCGCGCGCCGCCCAGGCCGGCATCTTCCCCGCCGACCAGTTGCCGCAGCTGGAGCGTAGCGACTACGTGCAGCACTCTAACGATTCGGCGTGGCTGGCCAACCCCAAGGCGCCGTTGACCGGCTTCTCCCCGGTGATCAGCCAGGACCACATCGGCCTCGGCCCGCGCGCACGCTTCGCCCTGCAACGCCTGCAATCCCTGGAGACGCAACCGATCAGCGTCGCCGATCTGCAAAACATGGTCATGGACAACGAGGTGTACCTGGCCGGCCAGGTCATGCCCGACCTGCTGGAATTCTGCGCTAAACACCTCGGCACCGACGCGACTGCGCTGAAGTCGCTGTGCACCAGCCTCAACGACTGGGACCGACGCGCCAACCTCGACAGCGGCCTGGGCCTGGTGCACTTCATCAATTTGGTTGAAGACCTGCAGCAACTCCCCGATGCCTGGCGCGTCGCGTTCGACCCGGCCCAACCCCTGACCACCCCACGGGGCCTGGCCATCGAGCGCGCCCCCGTGGCCAAGGCCCTGCGCGAAGCCATGCTGGCCTCCACCGCAGCCGTGGCCAAACTCGGCCTCAACGCCGACAGCAAATGGGGCGATATCCAGGTCAGCGGCCAAACCCCGATCCACGGCGGCCCGCAAGCGCTGGGGATCTACAACGCCATGCAAACCGTGCCCCGGGTCGACGGCAAGCGCGAAGTGGTCAGCGGCAGCAGCTACCTGCAGATCGTCACCTTCGACGACCAGGGGCCACACGCCCAAGGCCTGCTGGCATTCTCCCTGTCCAGCAACCCGGCATCGAAATACTCGAAGGACCAGACCCAAGCGTTCTCCGAGAAAAAACTGCGCCCACTGCCGTTCACCGACGCCCAGATCAAGGCCGACCCGCAGTACCAGCAGCACCTCATCAAGGAGTAGGGCAGGCGCGCAACTCCTTGATGCCAATACGAAATATTTTTGAAATCAAGGGGTTGCAGGCAAAAGCAAATGAGTACATAATGGCGCCCATCGAACGCAACGAAGCATTAAAAACTTCAATGTATTCAATGAGTTAGAGTAGAGGCAGGGCTCTATGGCCCACTCAAGTTTTTATGCGGTGAATGCCAGCGGCAAGGGCGTTGATCGTTTGAGGCCGAGTAGCAAAATGGTTATGCAGCGGATTGCAAATCCGCCTACGCCGGTTCGATTCCGACCTCGGCCTCCACTCTTAAAACCCCGTAGATCAATGGTCTACGGGGTTTTTTATTGCCTGCGATTTGGTAATCGCTTCCGCAACTTTTCGGATCGCTTCCGCAACCCTACCTTTTTTGGGAAGCTCAAGAGGCCGTTATCGGTATGGCTCTCCTCGATTGAACGTGTGATTGTGCTCGAGACCAAGGAGCCTAAACGTCCACTCACGGCCAGAAGTAGTCAGTCGACGGGTTTGATAAAGATGATTAAACAGTTGGTATTTGGTAAACAACCGAGTCGTACTTGGCTGATGTGCGCATCTCGAGGATGATCCCACCAAGAGCCTCGGCAATACGTCGACTCGCATGGTTGTCCGTCGCAACGGGGTAGATGAAACTTTTTGCTACCACTCGCTGGCTGGCCCACTGAACAACCGCTTGGACCGCTTCACCTCCAAAGCCTAGCCCGTGTTTATCTTCACGAATCCAGATACCCAGCTCCGGCGTTTCACCGTGGGTATCGTGCAGGCCGACAAGGCCAGTAAAACGAGCATCGTCGAGTTGTCTAATTGCGAACACAAAGTCGCTGCCATCTGCGATTGAAGGCAGCCAGTGCCGCCAGACGTTTGCGTAGTCCTCAAGAGAAGCAGGTGGCTCCCACGACATGTAACGAGTCAACGAGGCAGTTATACAAGCGAAGGATTCAATGGCGTCCTGCGCGCAGAATGGCTGAATACTAAGGCGTGGCGACTGAATGCAGATTTCGCGGGTATCGACGAGCATCGTAATTTCCTTACAAGAGGTGCAGTACTCCGTGTGTGTCAAGGAAAAGTAACACGCTGACCATTTCTTCAGCGAATCGGACGTCTGCGTCTCTTGGCCGGCAGCTGACTATCGCCGCAGTTGACATCAATCCAAAGCGTTCACACTCCATCTCCGCGCAGGTCCATTTCCAGCATTCCTCTTGATATCCCCCTCAGTAGCCTCCTAATCAGTTAATTCAGTATGTTCAAGCCCAATGGCAAAGGCTGCGGCGGCACATTTATCCTCATGACGAGATAGAAAATCATCGGTGACAGAGAGATCTGGACCAATTTTGGTAAAGGCGCCACATTTTCCAATCGCGGCGATATATTGCCTTTGCGCTAATAGTGCGAGTGCTTCTAAGTAGTATTAAATGCCAGGCATTTTAAATGCCGTATTTGTTAAAGATGCCCACAGAAATTCATTAGCTATCCGCGAGCGGGGTGCGGCTTGCTAACTGGCTAGTGGTGTCTTGAAGCTTACGCAATTCGAGGGCAACTCGTGGCTGTATAGCTGTCGTGACAATTATTGATCCGTCTTTAGGGAATTTTGCATGATTATCAATATTAGTAATTCGATTCCAGAAAAAATCGCTCCAGGCGCTATTCGTCAAGAAACCGATAGCAAAGCTGAGGGTTCATCAAAGATATCTATGGACGAATCCGCGGTCAGCCCAGGAGATGGACTTAGAGGTGTGCTCGACGAGAAAGATGTGAGTTCCTCGAAAGCTCCGGATATTGTCGAAACGTTGAAGAGACAACTTGAAGAGTTACAAAAACAACTTCAAGAAGAACTCCGAAATCTTCAAAAGACTCAATCCGGAAAACAAAGTGAAGAAGCTAAAGCGGCAGCTGCGCTTGCGGCTCAAGCGCGTATAGGTGCCCTTAATGCATCAATATCGACACTGACGGCCGCCTTGTTGAATGCACTGATATCTCAAGGTGGCAGTAGTTCAGGGTCGCTGGTAGAAACTACCGCCTGAGTTTTGGGTAGTCGCTATCGCTGGCCGGGGCGACGGCGCCAAACTCACCATCCTTATTTGTAAGGTCTCGCGGCCGCGTCGACCATATTGTAAACGCTGTTTGTAATCTCCAGCTGAGTAAGTCACAGAAGGAGGCTAGCATTGCCAATATCGATGGTTTTCGATACCAGCGGCACTCGCTTAGTATTCACGCTTCATACAAAAGAAGGGCATGTCCAGTGGCAGCAACCAAGAACTTAAGCAATCTCCAGGTAGATGGAGTGCTTTGTATAAGTTTGAGAAACCGGCAAGATCGCAGAAATTTAATAAAAAATGAATTTGCACAGTCTGGTCTGGTTATAGAATTCATCTTAGTCGATGCTGATGTGGAAAACCCGGAACGCGGGTGCTTCAACTCCCACATCAAATGTGCAACGTTAGCCGTTGAGCGGCGTTATAAAGCCGTATTGATTTTGGAAGACGATGCAACGCTTTCTAGCTTCTCGCCCTCGCAAATTTTGCGAATCAATCGCTTCATGACAATGCGAACGCCCAAGCTTCTTTACCTCGGTGCAACCCTGGGCAAGCTGTGGCTGACCTGGAACCGAGGAATAGCACGGGTTAGAGCCAAAGGGACGTTTGCCTATATTCTGTCGAATGAAGGCTGTAGAGAACTGATCAAGTTATCGCCTTACACAGGTACTCCCATCGACAAACTTTTTACAAAGTCTTTCAAGGCTTACTGCTCACTCCCGCTTATCTGCAACCATCAACCCGAATGTTTAGCCAAGAGCGATATATCTACGTGTCGAATAGCGGACGGCTCCTCAGCCGACGAAAAGTTTTGGCAGCGTAACTGGCGACGTCAATATACACAAGTGCTTAAAAATATCGGAAAAACCATTGTCCGACGGGACATTTAATCGAATATTTTTTTGCGTATTTCGCGGCACTCTACATATTAGAATAAAGCAGATAGGAAATGATCTGTGACATCCGGGGTGATTTTTCTATTTTCCATAATTGTCTAGGCTAGCAAAAGCCTGGCTCCGTTATTAGATGATCCATCATCGAGAGTAATTGCATTCTGCCTTACATGCCAAGCGATGCGCTTTGAGGCGCGCGTGACTCTGCTGCTTAGGGCATATTTAGGGCATGGCACGGGCCGCAGTAGGCCGCCAAAGCCTGCTAAGGTTCGCTCGTTTTTCCACTATTGCTGGCCTATACCGGTATACGCGAAAACAAGAACGGGTTCGAATCCCTGTCCGGACGGTTGATTGGACGGCTTGATAGAACGAGAGGAGGGATACCCGACTGTAGGCGATGAAGCATAGAAAATCCATTCCGCAACGGAAATAGAACCTCCCGATTTCAGAGGGCTCCAGCGAGGAAGAAATATTGACGATGCGGAATTTATGTTGCTATAAGTAATTGAAAATAAACAATATATTTGTGGATTGCAAATCCGCCTACGCCGGTTCGATTCCGACCTCGGCCTCCACTCTTGAAAACCCCGTAGATTAACGTCTACGGGGTTTTTTATTGGGCGGAAGAAAAGGCCCGGGTGCCAACCTCTCGAGCAGGCCGATCTACCTCCCTCCGCATCCGCCTGTGCAGGCGCCATTCCCTTCCCGTTGTGTACAGCGTTGTGCCTTGTTCCTCCCGCGCTCGAAGGGTTTTTCGACGAGTGACGTGTCTAGATCAAGGGTCAGGAGGCTTTTAAGGTTGTCATGGCCCGTGTTGGCGACTACCCTGAAAATGTTCGTATTGTTACGAATAATTTCGGTTGTGGCTGTTTTCAAGTCACGCTACTTCAGGATGAGGAACGAAAATGTTTTCACACGAAGGTCCCGCAATAGAGCTGTTGCTATTCATTTTTGGTCTGGCGATGCTACTTTTGGTCGTTTGGTTTTTTCATCATCAATACGAGCGAAAGACGGGGAAGGGTGTTAAAAAACTACATGATCTCGACGACAAACGCTCAACCTGACGCTGCTGTCGAATGACTTGATCGAGTCGGCTCCCGCTGGCTCGCACTGTTCACTGACGTAAAGATTGAGGGCTGGCTACGATTTCCGAGTCGAGGCCCTCATTCTTGAGCGTACTGAACTCTATCTTCAGCGCCAGTCTCTGACCTGCTGATGCGCTGCGCCTTCACTTCACCCGCGTACCTGGCGATTTTCTCCCGCTGAGTTGCCAGCAACGTGCAGATCTTCACTAGCGCCAACGCCTCACTCGGCGTCCTGCTGCTGTTTGCCAGGGCTGTCAGTTCAACCACGGACCAGCCAATGACTGCAGTTGCATCTTCCAGGTCATAAAACAATTCCTGCTGGGCGGTTCTGGGTCCATCGAGGCCCTGTATCAACTCTTTCATCGACTTCTCCCTTTGGTGCTGATCAGGTATCAAAATTGGCTTTACTCGCATCAACGAATGACGTGTATCCACCCCAACACAAACCCTACCAAGACGTTACACGAAACCCATGACGGACTTCATTTAACGCGGTCTTACTTGACGTACACCCAACCTTGTAAAGCAGAGAGCGTTGTCATGAAGTTGAATTACCTAACCAAGGCGGCTGTTGTTGTCGCGCTGTTGTCGACCTTGTCAGGCTGCTGGATATTCATGCCGCCGGGCGGTGGTGGGGGTGGTGGCCATGGCGGTGGTGGTCATGGTCAAGGCGGCGGCCCTGGTGGCGGGCCGCGCTGACAGTCAGTCAACGGGAGGCAGGCCATGAACAATGGCCTGCCTCTTTTTTGCCCCGGATAAATCCCAGGCAAAGAAAAGCCCGCGATGGGGAGCACGGGCTAAAAGGGATGTTCATTAGGAGCTGGGTTCACCATAAGGGGGCGTCTGTGAAAGCTTTGTGAAAACGCCGGAGCCATCTGAACCTGAAGTGTATGCCTCGATCCGTGCCTGGCTGTACGAGGCGCCGGGCGGCATAACCCACTACTGTCGCAGGCCTACCACACCGCTCGGATGCCGCACCATGTCCATGTCTACCAGCCTGCTGTCGGCTTTTGTGCTGTTCGCCTTCGTGTCCTCGATCACCCCAGGTCCGAACAACACCCTGTTGCTTGCCTCGGGGGTGAACTTCGGGTTTCGCCGCTCGATGCCCCATGCGCTGGGGATCAGTCTCGGCTTCATGCTGCTGGTGATTGCGGTCGGCCTGGGCCTGGGCGAAGTGTTCAAGGTATTCCCGTGGGCCTACACGGTGTTGCGCTATGTGGGCGCGGCGTACTTGCTGTACCTGGCCTGGAAGATCGCCACGGCGGGCGGCATGTCCGATAGCAATGAGGAACACGGCAAGCCCATGACCTTCCTCGGCGCGGCGGCGTTTCAGTGGGTGAACCCCAAGGCGTGGATCATGGCGCTCGGGGCCATCACCACCTATACGCCGGCTGAGGGCTATGTCACCAACGTGCTGGTGATCGCGCTGGTCTTTGCCGTGGTCAACCTGCCCAGTGTGTGCGTGTGGGTCGGGTGTGGCAGCGGCTTGCGCAATGTGCTGCGCGAACCGCGCTGGGTGAGGCTGTTCAACTGGTCAATGGCCGGGCTGTTGGTGCTGTCGCTGTACCCGATGTTGTTTGCCGGCTAGGCGTCAGACCGGCGAGATGGTTGCCAGCAGCCCGATGCCGATGGTCAGCACTAAAAAACCGAACAGGAAAATCGCCATCTTGGTCATAAGGCCTCCGAAGGAAAGGGGGTAAGGATGGGGGCCATTGTCCGCCCAGGCGGCGTTTCAATACAGGCGCAGATAGCAAAGAAAAAACCGTATCAGATGCGCCGGCGAGGGTTCTGCCACGGGCTTTTGGCGCCTGTGGTTTTTTCAAGATCAGTGCCTGAGACAGCCAGCGTTTTTCCCCCTAAGATGGCGCCCATTGCATCAACAATAAAAGTGGGCCAACCCTCGATGGAAAGACGCCAGTTCAGCGGTGGCATGAAAGGCAAGAACCTGCGCTACCTCAATGAAACCTCCCAGCCGGCATCGGTCACCCGCCTCGGCTTCCTGCTGCTCGAGCATTTTTCCCTGCCGGCATTCACCCAGACCCTCGATACCGTGGTCACCGCCAACCTGCTGCGACCTGATCTGTTCGCCACGCGGACCTTCGGGTGTGACGACGGGGAAGTCATCAGCGACCTGGGCCTGGTGATCCGCCCCGACGCGCGTCTCGATGCGCCCGCGCTGCAAGGCCTGGATCTGCTGGTGATCTGCGGGGGCTTTCGCACCGAACTCAAGGCTGACGATCCCTTTATCCAGCTGCTGCGCACGGCCGCCGAGCAGGGTGTGAGCCTCGCGGGGTTGTGGAACGGCGCATGGTTCCTCGGCCGCGCCGGCCTGCTGCAGGGCTACCGCTGCGCCATCCACCCCGAACACCGCCCGGCCCTGGCGGAAGTGTCCAAGGCCACCCACGTTACCAGCGAGCCCTACGTGATCGACCGCGACCGCCTCACCGCGTCGAGCCCCTCCGGCGCCTTCCACATGGCCCTGGACTGGATCAAAAGCTTGCACGACAAAGCCCTGGTCGAAGGTATCGAGGACATCCTGGCCTTCGAAGAATCGCGTTACCGGCGGATCAAACCCACCGAAAACGTCAGCGTCAGTGCGCCCCTGCGCGAAGTGGTCAAGCTGATGGACGCCAACCTCGAAGAACCGCTGGAACTCGACCAACTTGCCGTCTACGCCGGCCGCTCGCGCCGCCAACTGGAGCGCCTGTTCAAGGAACAACTGGGCACCACGCCGCAGCGCTACTACATGGAACTGCGCGTCACCGAAGCACGCCGGCTGTTGCAGCACACCGAACTGTCACAGGTGGAGGTGCTGGTGGCGTGCGGGTTTGTCTCGCCGAGCCATTTCAGCAAATGCTACAGCTCGTATTTCGGATATCGCCCCTCCAAGGAGAAGCGGTTGGTCAAGTAAGGTGACTGTCGCTCTATGCGCGCCGGCATGATTTTTCAAGGAGGACCCATGTCTCTTACACGTTTGGATCGTTATCGCGGCAGTTTGCTGGGCTTGGCCTGTGGCGATGCAGTCGGTACCACGGTGGAGTTCATGCCCCGTGGCACATTTACTCCGCTCACCGATATGGTGGGAGGAGGGCCGTTCAACCTCAAGCCCGGCCAGTGGACTGACGATACTTCAATGGCGCTGTGCCTGGCCGAAAGTTTGTTGCGCCAAGAGGGTTTTGACGCGGCGGATCAGATGGGTCGCTATCTGAATTGGTGGAAATGGGGCTATTTGAGTTCCACCGGCGACTGTTTCGATATTGGCCTGACCGTGAGTATGGCGCTAACGGCGTATCAAGACAGTGCAAACCCCTTTGCAGGCTCTACGGACCCGTATTCCGCCGGAAATGGTTCGATGATGCGCCTTGCACCGGTGGTGTTGTTTTACTTTCCGGACCTTCAACGTATCCGCCATTACGCCGCCGAAAGCTCGCGCACCACCCACGCTGCTCTGGAAGCAATCGAGTGCTGCCTGGTGCTGGCCCAGGCAATCAGCAATGCGCTTGAGGGGGTTTCAAAGGATCAGGTATTGCAGTTGGCGCACATGGACCTCGCGGCGGCCAAAGTCGCCGCACTTGCGCAGGGCAATTACCTGGAGAAGTCCCGTGATGACATCGTCGGCACCGGCTACGCCGTGGCGTCCCTTGAGGCCGCGCTCTGGTGCTTCCACCATACCGACAGCTTTGCGGCGGCAGTGCTGATGGCGGCCAATCTGGGCGATGACGCAGACACTACCGCAGCCATCGTTGGCCAACTGGCCGGTGCATATTATGGCGCCCAAGCGATTCCTGGCGACTGGTTGGAAAAGCTGTGGATGCGCGAAGAAATCCAAGGCATGGCGGATGCCCTGTTGGCAGCTTCGACCGGTAATCTCGTGCAGTGAAGCGAGCACCGTCTGCAAAACCATGAAGATCAAATGTGGGAGTTGTCGAGCTTCAGCGAGGCTGCGATGGCGGCAGTACGGTCAACATCTTTAGCGCCTGACGCTCCGCTATCGCGGCCGCGCTGAATTGTGGTGAGCGGGCTTGTCCCGCGTTGGGCTGCGCAGCAGCCCCAAAACCAGGCGCAGAGGAGTGCCTGAGACTCGGCATTCGTCTTGATCAGGGGCGCTTCGCCCCCCACGCAGGGCAAGCCCGCTCACCACATGAAATAGCGTGTGCAAGTTGCTGTGCTTGGAGGTGGCGGTTCTTCTCAAAACCGCCCCAGTCGATACGGCCCTAGCGCCGGCAACCCCGAAAACGCAGGCGCCCCCGACGCCAATTGCCCCACCATCTCCGCCGTCACCGCCGCCTGGGTCAGCCCCAAATGCTGATGCCCGAACGCAAGCAGCACCTTCCCGTCACACACCCGATCAATAATCGGCAGCGAATCCGGCAGCGACGGTCTGAAGCCCATCCACGGCGTCGCGTCCTCTGCACTCAGATCCTCACGAAACAACCCCTGGCTCAACCGATGCAACTGCCACGCCCGCGCCATGTTCGGCGGGCGGTCGAGGCCGGCGAATTCCACGGTGCCGGCCAGGCGCAGGCCGCCTGTCATGGGCGTCATGATGAACTTGCGCTCCAGGGACGTGACGGCAAACGGCAGGCGCTGCTGTTCATGGGGCAGCATCAGGTGATAGCCCCGTTCGGTGTCCAGCGGGACTTTTTTGCCGGTCAGGGCGGCGGTGAGTCTGGCCGAGTGGGCGCCACAGGCGATCAGCACCTGGCGGGCGGCAAAGGTGCCTTGATCGGTGCTCACGGTGATGCCATCGCCTTCAATCCGCGCATCCAGCACCTGGCGTTGGAGGAACTGCACGCCACTGGCCTTGGCCGCCTCCACCAATTCGCAGACCAATCGGTAAGGGTCGAGGAAGTGCCCTGTTCGCGGGAAAAACAGGCCGCCCTGGATCTGCGCGGCCAATTGCGGGGCAATCTCATGTATGGCATCCCCCGACCAGAACTCCACCGGCACGTTTTGCGCTTGCATGCGCCGTTGCAAGCCATCGATGGCCGCGCGGGAGTCTGAACGTTCGAACACCAGCAGCGAGCCATCTTCGCGCAACAGCTCCGGGCGCTGAATACTGGCCAGCAACCGTTGCCAGGCGCCAAGGCTCGCTTCATTGAGCGCGCGCAGACCCGTCACCGTGCGCTGGTAACTCGCCGGGCGCAGGTTCAGCAGCAGGCGGATGAACCAGGGCAGGGCGCGTGGCAGGTATTTCCAGTCCAGGCGCAGCGGGCCCATGGGGTCCGTGAGCATGGCGGGCAAGCGCTTGAGGATCGACAGGTCGGCGATCGGGAACACTTGCTCGGTCGCCAGGTGCCCGGCGTTGCCGTAGGAGGCGCCCATGCCGGGCGCCAGCTGGTCGATCACCCGCACTTTCCGCCCCTGGCGCGCCAGCTGCAGGGCGCAGGCAACGCCAATGATGCCGGCTCCGATTACGGCGATATCCGCAGGGTCAGGGTCGTGCATCCGCTACGCCTCTCTCGACCAGTTGGCATACCACTGGCGAAACAGCGCGTACTGGGTTTCGGCGTAACGCCGCTGGGCATCGCTGAGCACATCGGTCTCGTTGAAGTGCAGGGCGTAGCCCATATCGCCGTTAAGCACCATCAGATGCTTGTAATACAGCACCAGGTCGCAGCCTTCATCGAAGGACGACAACACCGCCAATGCCGCTTCCAGTTCCCGGGCCAGGCGCCGGGCCTTGGCATCACCCTTGGCGGCTTGCTTGCTCAGGGCCACCAGGTGCAGCACTTCGCGGGGCAAGGCATTGCCGACGCCGGTGATCGCGCCCGTGGCGTTGCAGTTGACGAAACCGTGCACCACCTGGGTATCGACGCCCACCATCAGGGTCACGCTGTCGTCCTGGGAGGTGATGTGCTCGGCGGCATAGCGCAGGTCGGCAGCGCCACCGAACTCCTTGAAGCCGATCAGGTTCGGGTGTTCGCGGCGCAGCTCGAAGAACAACTCCGCGCGGGTGGCAAAGCCGTAGTAAGGGCTGTTGTAGATCACCGCCGGCAGGTTGGGCGCGGCCTTGAGGATTGCCGAAAAGTGCGCCTTTTGCGCGGTGGCGGACGCACCTCGGGACAGCACGCGCGGAATCACCATCAAGCCCTGGGCGCCGACCTTGGCCGCGTGGGCGGCGTGGGCCACCGCCTCGCGGCTGTTCACCGCACCGGTACCGACAATGGTCGGCACGCCGGCCGCCACCAGGCGCGCCACGCCTTCCTGGCGCTCGGTTTCGGTGAGCAACGGCCAGTCGCCCATGGACCCGCAATACACCACGGCGCTCATGCCGATATCGATCAACTCGCGGCCCTTGGCGACCAGCGCGTCGAAGTCCGGCTTGCGCGCGGCGGTGCATGGGGTCATCAGTGCGGGGACGCAACCGGTGAAGATGTTGTCGCTCATTGTCCTGGCTCCTTGCAGCGTTCAATCAAAGGGGGTGGGCTCAGATGCCCCAGGCAAACGGGTCTTGCTCGTCGATCAGCAAGGTGCTGTCGGCGGTCATGTAGGCGCGGCCGGTGATGAAGGGGATGACACGTGTGCCGTCCCATTCATATCGGCCTTCGAAGCGGCTGCCGGTGATGCTGGCTTGTACCCAGGTTTCACCGGGGTTGAGTTTCCCATCGGCGGCCAGGCACGCCAGCTTGGCGCTGGTGCCGGTGCCGCAGGGGGAGCGGTCGTAGGCTTTGCCAGGGCACATGACGAAGTTGCGGCTGTCGGCGTGGGCGTCGTCGGCGAACAGTTCGATATGGTCGATCAGGGCGCCGTCTGCGCCGTGGATGCCCTGGGCCTCGAGGGCCTTGAGCATCGCCCAGGTGTAGTCGGTGAGGGCGTCGACGTTGCTCATCTCCAACGCCATGCCATGCTCGCAGACCAGGAAGAACCAGTTGCCGCCCCAGGCAATATCGCCCTGGACTGCGCCATGGCCCGGTACATCCACCGTCACCTGCTGGCGATAGCGATAGGCAGGCACGTTGCGCAGGGTCACGGCGCCGTCGTCGTGCAAGGTCGCGGCCACCGGCCCCACCGGGGTGTCGAGGGTGTGCACGCCCGGCTGGATACGCCCCAAGTGGTGCAGGGACGCCACCAGGCCGATGGTGCCGTGGCCGCACATGCCCAGGTAACCGGCGTTGTTGAAGAAGATCACCCCGCAGGTGGCGCCCGGGGTGACGGGCGCGCAGTACAGCGCGCCGACCAGTACGTCATTGCCACGGGGTTCCAGCAGGCAGGCGCGGCGCCATGGGTCGTGCTCCGTGCGCAGGTTTTCCAACTGGTCGGCGATGCTCGCGCCCTTGAGCGCGGGGAAGCCGGTCATCACCAGGCGCGTGGGTTCGCCGCCGGTGTGGGAGTCGATCACATGCAGTCGCTTCATAACGCGCTCCATCAATAAGAGCTTTGGGCTGCCTTCTTGTGAGTGTAGGGATAGGCATGCAGTGGCCCTATCGTGAACGCGCAAGCGGGCCGGCGATTGATGTTTTTTGCCGGCATCGATGACGAAATCAGCACAGTTCGCCCTGCTCGACAGCACCCCGGGCATGGGGCAATCTGCTTGCCATCAAGGTGACAGCCGGGGAGAGACACTCATGCTTCAACGCGCGTTTGCGAGCCTTTGCCAAGGAGCAAGTCCTCCCCACAGCATCGAGCAACTATTGGCCGGCGTAGCGCAATTGCTGCCGATGCTGGACGTGATCCCCAATGCCGCCATCTTCATCAAGGACCTGGAGGCCCGTTACGTCCTCGCCAACCGCACCCTGGTGCAGCGCTGCGGCCTCAAGCAGTTGCAACCGTTGCTGGGCAAGACCAGCGCCGACGTCTTTCCCGCACCATTGGGGCCGGGCTATACCGAGCAGGACCGGCGCGTGCTGCAGCAGGGTTTTGTGCTGGAAGACCAACTCGAACTGCACCTCTACGGCAGCCGCGAACCCGGTTGGTGCCTGACCCACAAATGGCCGCTGTACAACCACGAAGGCCGCATCATCGGCCTGGCCGGGATATCGGTCGACCTGCAATCGGCCAGCCAGACCCACCCGGCCTACCAACGCCTGGCCGCTGTGGACGAGCACATCCGCACGCACTTCAACCGCCGCGTCACCCTCGGCGAACTGACGCGCATCGCCGGGATTTCCGTGGCGCAACTGGAGCGCTACTGCAAGCGCGTGTTCCACCTGACACCCCGGCAGATGATCCAGAAAGTACGCTTGGAACACGCCCATCGGTTGCTGCACAGCGACATGCCGATTACCGAAGTCGCGCTGCAGTGCGGCTATACCGACCACAGCGCGTTCACCCGGCAGTTCAAGGCATCGACGGGGTTTACGCCGAGGCAGTATCGGGAAACCTGCTGAGCGCCCGAGCCCCCGTTCAGGCACGCCACATTGCAATGCAACGAATGGCCCACCGAGCCCTCATATGTTCACGAGTAATGTTTAACCACGACAGGTACCAAGCTTATGACCGCGGCTGAAAACAACCATGTGAACTGGCTGGTGGAACAATCGATGCTGCACGCGGCACGCCAGCGCGCCAAGCTCTATTCGGGCCAGGGCCGGTTGTGGCAGCAGCCGTACGCGCAGACCCGGCCCCGTGATGCCTCGGCCTTGTCGTCGGTGTGGTTTACCGCCTACCCGGCGTCGATTGTGACGCGTGAGGGCGGTACGGTGCTGGAGGCGCTGGGGGATGAGACGCTGTGGCATGCGCTGTCGAAGATCGGCATCCAGGGCATCCATAACGGCCCGCTGAAGAAATCCGGTGGCCTGACCGGCACCCGGCACACGCCGACCATCGACGGCAATTTCGACCGCATCAGCTTCGAGATCGACCCGCAGTTGGGCACCGAGGCGCAGTTGCAGGCGTTGACGCGCATGGCGGCGGCGCACAATGCGGTGATCATCGACGACGTGATTCCGTCCCACACCGGCAAGGGCGCGGACTTTCGCCTGGCGGAGATGGCCTACGAGGATTACCCCGGCCTTTACCATATGGTGGAGATCCGCGAGGAAGACTGGCCGTTGCTGCCCGAGGTAGCCGAGGGTCGCGACGCGCAGAACCTCAGCCCGGCCCAGGTGGACGCCCTGCGCGACAAGCACTATATCGTCGGCCAGTTACAGCGGGTGATCTTCTTCGAGCCCGGCGTCAAGGAAACCGACTGGAGCACCACGCCGGTGGTCATTGGCGTGGATGGCAAGCCGCGTCGCTGGGTGTACCTGCATTACTTCAAGGAAGGCCAGCCGTCGCTGAACTGGCTCGACCCGACCTTCGCCGCGCAGCAGATGATCATCGGCGACGCCTTGCACGCCATCGACGTGATGGGCGCGAAAATCCTGCGCCTGGACGCCAATGGTTTCCTCGGCGTGGAACGCACCCTCGATGGCACGGCCTGGTCCGAGAGCCATCCGCTGTCGATCACCGGCAACCAGTTGCTGGGCGGGGCGATTCGCAAGGCCGGCGGTTTCAGCTTCCAGGAGTTGAACCTCACGGTGGATGACATTGCGTCGATGTCCCATGGCGGCGCCGACCTGTCCTATGACTTCATCACCCGCCCGGCGTACCAGCACGCGCTGTTGATGGGCGATGCCGAATTCCTGCGCCTGATGCTGCGCGAAATGCACCGCCAGGGCATCGACCCCGGCTCGCTGATCCACGCGTTGCAGAACCACGATGAGCTGACCCTGGAGCTGGTGCACTTCTGGACCCTGCATGCCCACGACACCTTCCTTTACCAGGGGCAGACATTCCCCGGCAATATCCTGCGCGAGCACATCCGCGAGCAGATGTACGAACGCCTGGCCGGCGAGCATGCGCCGTATAACCTCAAGTTCGTGACCAATGGCGTGTCCTGCACCACCGCCAGCATCATCACGGCGGCGCTGGGCATTCGCGACCTGGAGGCAATCAGTGCCGCCGACATTCAACAGATTCGCCAGATCCATTTACTGCTGGTGATGTACAACGCCATGCAGCCCGGGGTGTTCGCCTTGTCCGGCTGGGACCTGGTAGGCGCGCTGCCGTTGGCCGCCGAGGAAGTCGCGCACTTGATGCAGGATGGCGATACCCGCTGGATTCATCGCGGCGCGTACGACCTGGTGGATCTGAACCCTGACGCAGAATTGTCGGCCGGCCAGATGCCACGCTCGAAAAGCCTCTACGGCAGCCTCAACAGCCAGTTGCAGGACCCGGACTCGTTCGCCTCGCAACTGCAAAAGATCCTCGCCGTGCGCCGCGCCTACGACATCGCCGCCAGCCGCCAGATACTGGTGCCCGACGTGCAGAACCCCGGCCTGTTGATCATGGTCCACGACTTGCCGGCCGGCAGAGGCACGCAAATCACCGCGCTGAACTTCGGCGCCACGCCGATCACCGAAACCCTGAACCTGCCGGATATCGCGGCGGGGATGGTGGTGGACATCATCAACGAACGGGTGGAGGGCGACCTGACGGCGGAGGGCGAGTTCACCATTACCCTGGATGCGTACGAGGGGTTGGCGCTGCGGGTTATCAGCAGCACGCCGATGTAACCTCAATCTTCCAAGCACCGAAGAACCCAATGTGGGAAGGGGTGTTGTCAGGCCTGTGGCTGCTTTTCAGCCAACTGAAACCGATACCCCACCCCATACAACGACTCAATCGGGGTTTCCCCCGGGCATACCTGTTCCAGCTTGCGCCGCAGGTTGCGGATATGGCTGTCCACCGTGCGGTCGGTGACCACGCGGTGGTCGGAGTAGAGGTGATCCAGCAACTGGTCGCGGGAAAACACGCGGCCGGCGGCGCGGGCGAAGGTGTTGAGCAGGCGCAGTTCCAGGGGCGTGAGGTCCAGCGCGATGCCGTCCAGCGAGGCCTGGTAGCGGGCTTCGTCGATCAGCAGGCGCGGCGCGCCGGTGCCGAGCAGCTGCGGGCTGCGGCGCAGGATGGCCTTGACCCGGGCCACCACTTCACGGGGGCTGAAGGGTTTGCAGATGTAGTCGTCGGCGCCCAGTTCCAGGCCGAGCAGGCGGTCCACTTCTTCGACGCGGGCGGTGATCATGATGATCGGCACCGCGCTGAAACCGCGCAGGTCCTGGCACAGCTGCATGCCGTCACGGCCGGGCAGCATCAGGTCGAGCAGGATCAACCTGGGCTCGTGGGCACGCACGGCGGGCACCACGTGCAGGCCATTGTCCAGGCACCGGGTGGTATAGCCGGCGGCCTCCAGGTAGTCGCGCATCAGGGCGGCGAGCTTGGGTTCGTCTTCGACGATCAGGATCGGCGGTTCATCGTGCATGGTTCACAGGCTCCGGGGCAGGCGCAGGGTCAGCCACAGGCCGCCGTAGGGCGAGTGGTCGGCAACCAGGCTGCCATCGTGGGCGTTGGCGATGCTGCGGCAGATTGCCAGGCCCAGGCCGGCGCCGCCATGCTCGCGGTTGCGCGATGACTCGCCGCGGTAGAACCGCTCGAACAAGCGTGGCAACTGGCTTGCGGACACGCCCGGCCCGGAGTCGAGAAAGTCGATACGCACCGTGTCGCGGTCGACCCCCACACTGAGGCGCAACCTGCCGTTGACGTCGGTGTAGCGCAGCGAATTTTCCAGCAGGTTGGAAAACAATTGCTGCAGGCGACTGGCATCCGCCAGCAGCTCCACGGGCTCGCGCGGCAGCTCCAGATCGAGCTGCAACTGGCGGGCAGCGAAGCGTTCCCGGTACATCGCCAGGCTGTTTTCGAGCACGTCGTTGAGCATGCATGGGGCCTTCCGGTAGGTCAGCGCACCGATATCCGCCAGGGACAACTCATACAGGTCATCCACCAGCTTGCTGAGCATGCCGACTTCGCCGAGCAGGGATTTCATCGTATTCGGGTCCAGGCTGCGCACACCGTCCTCGATCGCCTCCAGCTCGCCGCGCAGCACCGACAGCGGCGTGCGCAGTTCGTGGGAGACATCAGCCATGAACTCCCGGCGCATTTTTTCGTTGCGCTCCAGGGTATAGGCCAACTGGTTGAAGTCGCGGGCCAGTTGGCCGACTTCGTCGTTGGAGGCCACGGCCACGCGGCTGCTGTAGTCGCCGCTGGCCAGGCGGTGGGTGGCGGCGGCCACGCGCTTGACCGGCTCCAGTAGCGTGCGGGCGATCCACCAGGCAATCAGCATCGCCAGCAGCAGCGAGAACACGCCCATCACCAGGCTGGTGCGCAGCTGGTATTGCTGGAAGCGTTCGCCACCGGCTTCGGTCACGCTCTGGAACGGGGTCACGGCCAGCCAGCCCACGGTTTCGCCCGCGACCACAATGGGGCTCACCAGCGCATCCTCACCAATCGCGGTGTAGCCGGTGACGCGCTTGCGGTCCTTGTCGAGCAGGGCGATGCGAAACAGCGCACCGGTCAAGTCCGAGGCCAGCGGTGTACGTAGGTCATTGGTGACCCGTTCTTCGTCGGGGTCTGGGCGCATGATGTCGAACCAGCGATCCGGGCGGTTGCGCATGAACGCCCAATTGCCTTCGCGCGCATAAGCACTGGCCAGGCGCGGCACCACCGTGGCCATGCGCTCCAGCGCCTGTTCATTGATATAGCCAAGGAACCCGCGGCCAAAACTCCAACTGGTGGCCAGGCCCATGCTGAGGATGACCAGCAGCACGCCGGCCGATACGGCGACAAACAGTTTGGTGGAGATACTCAACTTCATGAACAAGGGCCGTAAAAGAGTGGACCCGCCCATTTAGGGCCCCAGGGAGGAAAGATTCAACCCGGGCGGGCAATCTTCAATTTTCCTGCACATTTGCCCAGCAGCATGACGGTAAGGCTTGCACCACCCCGTCTTGCAGAGGCAACTATGTCGACCAAACTTTTCGCCAAATACCTGGTAACCGCCGCGGTACTCCTGTCGTTCATCATTCTGGTGCTGCTCGGCGGCTGCTCGTCTGGCGACCCCGCGCCCGCAGTCGCCACCCCCAAGGTCTCGGTGATCACTGTGCAGCCCAAGCGCCAGGTCATGACCACTGAACTGGCCGGGCGCACCCAGGCGTTTATGGTCGCCGAGATTCGCCCGCAGGTCGGCGGTATCGTGCAGCAGCGCCTGTTTGTCGAAGGCGCCGAGGTCAAGGCCGGGCAGGCGCTGTACCAACTGGATGCGGCACCCTACAAGGCGGCATTGGCTGAGGCCCAGGCGAGCCTGGCCAAGGCGCGCGCCACCTTGAAGTCGGCACAGACCACCGCCGCGCGTAACGCCCGGTTGGTGAAGATCGACGCCATCAGCCAGCAAACCAACGAAGATTCCCAGGCCACCCTGCTGACCGCCGCCGCTGACGTCCAGGTGGCCCAGGCCGACCTCGACACTGCCCGCATCAACCTGGCCTACACCCGCATCAGCTCGCCGGTGGCCGGGCGTATCGAGACGTCCACGGTCACCCCCGGCGCACTGGTGGTGGCCAACCAGGACACCGCACTCACTACCGTGCAGCAACTCGACCCGATCTATGTGGATGTGACCCAGTCCACCACTGAATTGCTCGCCCTCAAGCGCGACCTGGCCCGTGGCGTGTTGCAGGCCAACGGCGACGGCGAGGCGCGCATCAGCCTCAAACTGGATGACGGCAGCACCTACAACCACGACGGCCGCCTCAAGTTCAGCGGGGTCAGCGTCAACCAGGGCACCGGCACCGTGACCTTGCGTGCGGTGTTCGACAACCCCGAGCATGTGCTGCTGCCCGGCATGTACGTGCGTGGGGTGTTGGAGCAGGCCCGGGATGACCAGGCGATCCTGATCCCGCAAAAAGCCGTAAGCCGCAGCGCCAGCGGCGTGACCTCGGTGTTGCTGGTGGTTGACGGCAAGGTCGAGCAACGCGTGCTCAGCGTTGACCGCGCCGTGGGCAACCGGTGGTGGGTGACGGCGGGTTTGCAGGCCGGTGACCAGGTGATCGTCGAAGGTGGCCAGAAAGTCCGCATCGGCGCCATGGTCCAGACCCAGGCCGCCGATGCCGGCGCCCTGGCGCAGGAGGGTTGAACATGGCGCGTTTCTTTATCGATCGACCGATTTTCGCCTGGGTCATCGCCATCGTGATCATGCTCGGCGGCGCGTTATCCATCAGCCAGTTGCCGCTGGAGCAGTACCCGGACATCGCGCCGCCCACCGTGCGTATTTCCGCCACCTACACCGGCGCTTCGGCCAAGACCGTCGAAGACTCGGTGACCCAGGTCATCGAGCAACAGATGAAAGGCCTGGACAACCTGACCTATATGTCGGCCTCCAGCAGTTCGGCGGGCAGCGCCAGTATCAGCCTGACCTTTGGCGCCGGCACCGACCCCGATGTAGCGCAGATGCAGGTGCAGAACAAGCTGCAACAGGCCGAGTCGCGCTTGCCGCAGTCGGTGCAGAGCGAAGGCCTGACCGTGACCAAGGGCGGCTCGGACTTCCTGATGATTGCCGCCCTGGCCTCGGACAACCCCAGCGTCACCGGCACCCAGATCGGTGACTACATCTCCAGCACCTTGCTCGACTCCATCAGCCGTATCGACGGCGTGGGCGACGTACAGACCCTCGGTTCGGGCTACGCCATGCGCATCTGGCTGGACCCCGCGCTGCTGGAAAAATACGCGCTGATGCCGTCGGATGTGAGCACCGCGCTGGAGGCGCAGAACACCGAAGTGTCAGCCGGCCAACTCGGCGCATTGCCGGCGGTGAAGGGCCAGCAACTCAATGCCACCATCAGCGCGCGCAGCAAACTGCAGACGGCCGAGGAGTTCCGCAACGTGGTGGTCAAGTCGAGCAGCGACGGCGCGGTCGTGCTGCTCGGTGATGTGGCAAGCGTGGAGTTGGGCAGCGAGAGCTATGACATCAACTCGGCCCTCAACGGCAAGCCGGCCGCCGCCATGGGCGTGCAACTGGCGGCGGGCGCCAATGCGCTGGAGGTGGGCGAGGCGGTCAAGGCCAAGCTCAAGGAACTGGCGCCGTTTTACCCCACCGAAATGCAATTGAAGAACGTGATCGCCTACGACACCACGCCCTTTGTCAGCCTGTCCATCGAGGAAGTGGTCAAGTCCCTGGGCGAGGCCATCGTGCTGGTGGTGCTGATCATGTTCCTGTTCCTGCAAAACCTGCGGGCCACGCTGATCCCGGCGATCACCGTGCCGGTGGTGTTGCTGGGCACGTTTGGCGTGTTGGCGTTGTTCGGTTACTCGATCAATACCCTGACCATGTTTGCCATGGTCCTGGCCATTGGCTTGCTGGTCGACGATGCGATTGTGGTGGTGGAAAACGTCGAACGGGTGATGAGCGAGCAGGGCTTGTCGGCCCTGGCGGCCACGCGTCAATCGATGGATGAAATCACCAGTGCACTGGTCGGCATCGCCCTGGTGCTGAGCGCGGTGTTTATTCCCATGGCGTTTTTTGGCGGTTCCACCGGGATCATCTATCGGCAGTTCTCGGTGACCATCGTCTCGGCCATGGTGCTGTCGGTGGTGGTGGCGATGACCCTCACGCCGGCACTGTGCGCCACGCTGCTCAAGCCGGGGCATGCGGTTCAACGGGGCTTCTTCGGTTGGTTCAACCGTTCCTTCGAACGCTGTTCCAGCGCCTATGAAGCGTTGGTCGGCGCTGTCCTGCAACGCTCACGGCGCAGCCTGGTGGTGTATGTGCTGATCGCCGCAGCCATGGCGGCGGGTTATGCCAGCTTGCCTACTTCGTTTCTGCCGGATGAGGACCAGGGCATTCTCATGGCGCAAATCCAGCTGCCGGTGGGCGCTACCGACAGCCGCACCCAGGCGGTGTTGCAGCAGTTCGAGACGTACATGCTCAAGCAGCCGGAAGTCGAGGCGATGATCAGCATCAGCGGCCTGGGCATGGGCGGCAACAGCCAGAACACTGCACGGGCGTTCATTCGCTTGAAGGACTGGAGTGAGCGCTCGGACGATGCCGCCACGATTGCCCAACGTGCCACGTTGGCCCTGGCAAGCATCGGCGATGCCGATGTATTCGTGATGCAACCGCCCGCCGTGCGTGGCCTGGGCCAGAGCTCGGGGTTTGATTTGCAGCTCAAGGACCTCGCCGGTCTTGGCCACGACGCATTGGTGGCGGCGCGCGAGCAGTTCATCGCGCTGGCCAGGCAAGACCCGCGCCTGCTGGGCGTGCGCAGCAATGGCCTGGACGATGCACCGCAACTCAAAATCAGCATCGATGACCACAAGGCCGGGGCCCTGAGCCTGAGCACCAGCGACATCAACAGCACCTTGTCCACGGCGTTGGGCGGTACCTATGTGAACGACTTCCTCAACCAGGGCCGCGTGAAGAAGGTCTACGTGCAGGGTGAAGCCGGCACGCGGATGCAAGCGGCCGATCTGGACCACTGGTTCGTGCGCAACAGCAACGATGAAATGGTGCCGTTTTCGTCATTTGCCAGCAGTGCCTGGAGCTATGGCTCGCCGTTGCTGGAGCGCTACAACGGCACATCCTCCCTGGAAGTGGTCGGCGACCCGGCGCCCGGTGTGAGCTCCGGCGCGGCGATGGACGCGGTGGAGGCGATTGCCCGGCAACTGCCCGATGGCATCGGCTACGAGTGGACCGGCCAGTCGTACCAGTTGCGTCTTTCCGGGTCCCAGGCGCCGTTGCTGTATGCGGTGTCCATCCTGTTTGTGTTCCTGTGCCTGGCCGCGCTGTACGAGAGCTGGTCGGTGCCGTTCTCGGTGATCCTGGTAGTGCCCCTGGGTATCGTCGGCGCGGTGTGGGCCACTCGCTTTACGGGGTTGAGCAATGACGTGTACTTCCAGGTCGGCCTGCTGACCACCGTAGGGCTGGCAGCGAAGAACGCGATCCTGATCGTCGAGTTTGCCAAGCACCTGCAGGAGCAGGGCAACAGCCTGCGCGAGGCGACGCTGATCGCCGTGCGCCAGCGCCTGCGGCCGATCCTGATGACGTCCCTGGCCTTCATGTTCGGCGTGCTGCCCCTGGCCGTGAGCAGTGGCGCAGGTTCCGCCGGGCGCCGGGCCATCGGCACCGGTGTGCTGGGCGGCATGTTCAGCGCCACGGTGCTGGGGATCTTCTTTGTACCGCTGTTTTTTGTGTTGATCCGTCGCCGCTTTGGCCGTGTCAGCACGACGCCCATTGTCGAAAAAGGTGACGCATGACCCGCTTTCTCTTCCCGTTAGTGGCCGCAGTGGTCTTGAGTGGCTGCATCAACCTGGCGCCACACTACCAGCAACCCGAGGCACCGGTGCCTGGCGAATGGCAAGCGGGTGTGCAGGGTGAGGTGCCGGCCGACATCCAGTGGCAGCAGTTCTTTACCGACCGCCGCCTGGCACACCTGCAAACCCTGGCCCTGGCCAATAACCGCGACCTGCGCCTGGCCAGCCTGAATATCGAGAAGGCCCAGGCGCAATACCGCATCCAGCGCGCAGCGGCGTTCCCGACCCTCGACGCCAGCGTCAGCGGTACCCACAGCCGCACGCCGGGCTCGCTGTCCAGCGGCGGCACGGCCGTCACCAGCCACGACTACAGCGCGCAATTGGGCCTGAGCAGCTATGAGGTCGACGTGTTCGGCCGCGTGCAGAACCTGCAGGACGAAGCGCTGGAAGACTACCTGGCGCTGACCGAAACCCGGCGCAGCACGCAAATCAGCCTGGTGGCAGAAGTGGCCACCGCCTGGCTGACCCTGGCCGCCGACAACGAGCACCTGCAACTGGCCGAAGAGACCCTGGCCAGTCAGCAGTCCACCTACGAACTGACCCAGCGCAGCCACGCCCTGGGTGGCTCCACGGCGTTGGCCGTGGCCCAGGCGCAAACCACCGTCGAATCGGCGCGGGTCGATGTGGCCGAGTATCAGAGCCAGATCCTCCAGGACCGCAACGCCCTGCGCCTGCTGGTCGGCAGCGACATCCCCGATGCCTTGTTGCCCGACGCCCACCTGCGATCGGCAGCGGCGTTGGTGCAGGTGCCGGCCGAGCTGCCGTCGAGCCTGTTGCAGCGGCGCCCCGACGTACTGGCGGCGGAGCACAGCCTCAAGTCCGCGAACATCGACATTGGCGCGGCCCGCGCGGCGTTTTTCCCCAGCATTAGCCTCACCGCGAATGCGGGCTCCGCCAGTGCGTCACTGTCCAGCCTGTTCAAGGCCGGCAGCGGCGCGTGGACCTTCGCCCCGAGCATCAGCCTGCCGATCTTCGATGCCGGCAGTAACCGCGCGACCCTGGATGCGGCCAAGGTCGAGAAAGAGATCCAGGTGCAGACCTACCAGCAAACCCTGCAAACCGCATTCAAGGAAGTCGCCGACGCCCTGGCCGTGCGCAGCACCCTGGACCAGCGCCTCACCGCCCAGCGAGCGTTGACCGAGGCGAGCCAGAAGAGCTACGACCTGTCCGACGCGCTCTACCGCGCCGGCTCGCAAAGCTACCTCGAAGCCCTGGATTCCCAACGCTCGCTGTACAGCGCCCAGCAGGACCTGATCACCCTGCGCCTGGCGGAGCAGAGTAATCGGGTGAGTTTGTATAAGGTGATGGGGGGAGGGTGGCAGTAAATATGGCGAAGTCTGTACAGCAGTTCAGCGTCGAACGGTTTTGGAAGCGCGTTATGGATTTGCTAGCGAGATGAACTTCATTGTCTTGTCACTCAGCACTGACAGATCATCAGCCGTGATGCGTATACGAAGGTTGCTGTCTACACCGCTGGAGATTTCACAACACCCAAACAACGCAATTGATGCGGGTTTGCCCTTGGATATCCAGTAATCAAACAACGCAGCGTACAGACACTCGGACAGCTCGTCGAACTCAAGCCGTTTTTTGACGAATAGGAACAATTGCTCAAGATTTCGGAGATCGTCTTTCTTGTTGTTGAAGTCTTTACAGGCGAGGGTCAAGGTGTTCGCAAAAAAGAGGTTCGTGCAACGTCCTGTTTGGCTGCCAAAGGCCGATAAATGCCGGGTAAATTTTGCAAGGCAAATTTGCTCGATAGACAGTACAGCTATACCTTCACGAATTAGCTGCAGGTTTTGGGCAAGCATCCACACCACGCCGTCATCGTCACTGAGTAGCGGGCAGAGAGTGAAAAGTTTTTCGCAGTTGCCGAGAAAACCCTCGCAGTCGCGTGCTGCCAGCGTGAGGCTGAGGCTTCGTCCCCATAGTGACAAGTGCGCCTGGCCTGCTTCATTCGAATAAGACACGTTGAATACCACTTGGATTTGACTCGCCAGGGCTAAAGCGCTTCGTAGGTCATTTTCAAGCAGTCGCGCAGTCTGCGCGTTGAATACCGCTTTGGCCTCCATGGCGATTGCGACTGCCGGGTCGCTGACCCGTGCGACGTAGCGTTCTATTTCAGGATGCAGTTCGAGTACCTTTGCTGGCGTTTTTAGTTTCGCGTATGCGTACATGATATTGACCAATGCCCAAGTTGAACTGACGTGGAAAGGCTGGTCCAGGTTTCCTTGTTCAATGCCCTGTCCCACCTGTGGTGCCAGCAAAGGAAGGCAGCGTTTGGCCAGCGGGATCAGTTGGCTACTTAGCGAGTAAGTATCGCCCAAGGGCTCACTAAGGTACTTGGCGACTTCTTTGTAAAGACGCGCCAGGAGTGTGTTCAGCTCAGAGGAAGCGCCAAAATTCGTTTGGAGGATTTGGGCAGAAACCAGCGCCTCAGCCAGCATCTCTTCATGGTGGTTTTGTATAGCTGCCATGGCAACGTTCACAATAGCGTCCCCCCAGAAGAGCTCAAACTTGTCGTCTGGATGTTCTATGACTTCGGTGACGAACTGCCTGGCTTCCAGATTGACTGCGCGCGCACGCGCTACGTCGACTTGTTTCTTGACTGGGTCAACGATCAGGTGCATAAGCGCTTTGAGCTGCCGGTACGCCACTTCTCGATCGGCGGGGAAGTGTTGTGCCAGCCTGGATAATAGCTCGCAAGTACGATTGATTTGCGCCGCAGACGGTTTTTGCGTGCCGAGTTTGATCATCGCGTTATAAAGCAGCCGTGCGAGTAGGCTCAGCGCAAACTTATGAGTTGTCGGCACCTTACAGGCGACCGCCGTCAGCATGTCGAGTAGACGCAGATATCCTGGGAGGCAGATCGTGGTTTTTTTCAACGCATCCAGGGTTTCGAGCAGGTTGTAAGGGTGGAGAGTCCATGCCGAACTCAAGATAGCCTCAAGCGAGGCGTCGGTTAGAGTCGGCAGTGCGGTAGCGGGCGCGAACTGCATTTGAGGGCGCCACAATTCATCGATAAAGAACTCGCCGATCAGGTCGGGCTGCAGGATGCCTCTCGGAGGGCAGACCTCTAAGGCTGCTTTGGTAGTCGGCGCTAACTGTGTTGCAGGAATCAGCTGCGCAAGGTCATCCCAGAGTTGTTGCTGTTGTGTGCTCAACAGTTCGAAGATGTGCTCATGCTGTCTCAAGTCTTCGACGGTGGGGATCCGATATGTCTGGGTCTTGGGGTCTTTGACCAGCAGGTAGTCCGACTCATCATCGCCGGTTCGAACAAGTACCCGGTGATCCTCCTGGAGGATATCCAGGCCGCGAATAAGAGTGGCCACTGCGAGCAACTGCACGAGCCTTGGAAACAGACCTGTGTCATTGCATCTGGTTTTCCAGCGCTGCGCCTCACGTTGCAGCACCGGCAGCAGCAACTCGCGCAAGGCGGGCACGTGAGTATCATTTGGCGCTCGGCTGAACGCCCCTGCAATCAGCGCAATCAACAAAGGACGGCCTTCGCTGACGTGCATGACCTGCGTCCAGAACGGTGAGGACGGCGGTGGCAGTTGCTCCACGACCGCTGGTGCTCCGGCTTCTAGCCAGGCCCGTAATATCTCGCCAGCCTGTGCACTCAGCGCGGTCAGTTCGCGCGGCGCCTGGTACTGATTGTTTCTAATCAATGTCGCGGTGGTGCTTTCAGTGAGGACCAGCTCTTTCCACCAGTCTGCGTTTTCATTTGCTTCTCGCTCAAGCAGTAACACACGCAACTTCGAACTCAGGCTATCGCCCAGTGCGCAGCACATTCTTAACAATGCCTTGAGCGCTTCAGAGTCCCGTGCCGCATAATCGAACACCAGCAGAGTGGGGCGTTGCAATTGTTGAAGTTGCTCGACGGTCGGTAGGTTTTTCGCGTCGGTGAAGCCGCAATACCAGTTATCTTTGTACTTGAGCTCAAGTTCATGGGCCAAGCGCGTCTTGCCAATTCCCGCGGGACCACACAGCGTCCACCAACTGAATGGCGACGGGCTTTCCATGAAGTCCGCCAGTACGTCCAAGTCACCGCCACGCCCCAGCAGCGGAATCTTACGTTCGGCGAAAAACAACCAGCGGGGAGTGAACGGCGGGATTTCCTCTTGGGAGACTTCAGTCCTGAGCAACCAAACGGGACGGTGCGCGGGGTCTTCAGCATGGCGATAACTTTTAAGTATCTTCCACACCACCAGAAGCGGTTCTGGCGTTAGCTTGGCAGCCTTTTTCAGCAGGTCGGTGTAGTCGAGAATATCCGTCTTGGCATTGAATGCCAGCCGGCTTCCCACCACTTCATCAATAGCCTTTTGAAAATAGCTTTGCTGTTTATTGGTCAGCACATAGACGATGACCCGTGTGTAGGTTTTGTCCAGGTCGTGGTTCAAGAACTTTGCCAGTGTGTTCTTTACTTTTGTCAGGGTGGTGGTGCCAGATATTTGGATGCCGATCTGTTTGACCTCATCCCCCAGGTCGATGGCTGGGTAGTCCTCTTTCTCTTCGTTGAGGTTACGCAGGTCCGGCCAGCCCATGATGGTTTGGAATAGGGGCAGAACGACTTTTTCTGAGATCCTGTGGACGTCGAACAGACCCATTGCCGTGCTGGCTTCGACATTCTTCACCAACCAGATGAATTCGTCTTTGACTTCAAGCAGCAACTTCTGGTGATCCATAGAACGCCTTCATCCTTGAAAAATAGGGTGTGTTTCGACTCTGTAAGCGAGGCGAATCTACCGTTATCACACGTTGCTCTCAAGTCGTAGGACGAAGGGGGCTGGAAAAAGCCGCCCAAGGCGGCTTTTTCCAAGAGGTTGGATACCCGGGCGTTGAACTATGGCCGCCGCTGATCCTGCGCCGCCTGTAACACCCGCAGCAGATTCCCGCTCCAGATATTCGCCACCTGCTGCTCGCTATACCCGGCATCCAGCAACCGCTGGGTAATCACCGGCAACTGGCTCACATCGTCCAGCCCGCTTACGCCACCGCCGCCGTCCCAGTCGGCGCCGATACCGACGTGGTCCGGGCCGGCCACTTCCAGCAGGTGCAACAGGTGCTTCATGAACACATCGAGGCTGGCCTTGGGTTGGGCGAAACGCAGGTTGAGGCTGTCGCGTTCCTGATAGAGCGCCTTGACCTGTTCCGGGCTGAGGGCGGCAAGGTTGTGGAAGCGTGCGCCGAGCGCGGCCATGGCTTTGTTGCGATCCGGGTTGGGCGTGAGGGGGATCAGGTAGTCGCTGTAGGCGTTGACCTGGATCACCCCGCCCTTGGCCGCCAGTTGGCGCACGCGGTTGTCGTCGAGGTTGCGTGGGTGCGGGTTGACCGCGCGGCTGCTGGAGTGGGAGGCGATGAGCGGGGCGCTGGACAACGCCAGCATCTGGTCGAACACCGCGTCGCTGGCGTGGGACACGTCGAGCAGGATGCCCAGGCGGTTGGCTCGTTGCACCAGGTCGCGGCCCTTGGGGCTCAGGCCTTTCCATTCCGGCAGCGCGGTGGCCGAGTCGGCCAGGTCGTTGTTCATGAAATGCACCAGGCCGAGCATGCGCAGGCCTTGGCGGTAGTAGGTGTCGAGCAACTCGGGATCGGAGCTGAGTGGATCGGCGTTTTCCATGCTGATAAACACCACGCGCTTGCCTTGGGCCGCGATACGCCGGGCGTCGGCGGCGGTCAGGGCCAGGGCGAAGCTGTCGGGGTTGCGGTCGATCACATCACGGATGCGGGTGAGGGTGGCCAGGCCATAGGCGCTGGCGTAGGCGCGGCCTTCCTCGGTGCGTGGGCCCTGGGGGGTGTAGACGGCGAAGAAACCCCCATCCAGGCCGCCTTCGCGCATGCGCGGCAGGTCGACCTGGCTGCCGTCCTGGCGATAGTCGTGGCGCTCGAGGATGTTCCAGCCGGGGCGCGTCAGGGTCAGCGGTGTATCCAGGTGGCTGTCCAGCACCAGCAAGCGCTGGTGCAAGGCCAGGGTGGTGGGACTGACGGCGGTGTCGGCGTGGGCCAGCAGTGGCAGCAGGGCGAGCAGCAGCAGGCGCTTGTTCATGCTCAGAACTCCATGCTCAAGGTGCTTTGGAAGGTGCGCGGCGAACCCGGGCGGAACACGGCGGGGCCACTGGTGCTGGTGAGGATGTAGCCCAGGTAATCCTTGTCGAACAGGTTGTCGACATTGAACCGTAACTTCACATTCTTCAGTGGGCCGTAGTGCAGGCGCTCGCCCCCCAGATCCAGGTAGGCGTTGTACAGGGTGTAGCCGGGCACCGATTCACTGTTGGTGAAGTTGCTGTAGCGCTCGCCGATATAGCGTGCCGAAAAGTTCAGCAGTGCCCATGGCGCCAGTTCATAGGTAACCCCGGCCTGGGCCAGCCAGCGCGGGCTGTCGGGCACCTCGTTGCCTTTGATCGAAAGGCCGCCGGCGTCGTTCCGAAACGTGGAGGTGTTGTAGGTCAGGTTGCCGTTGAGCACCACCTTGTCGGCCAGGATCGGGGGTTTCCATTGCCCGCTCAGCTCGCTGCCGTAGGCCTGCACCTTGCCGACGTTCTGGTAGTAGGTTTCCACCTGGCTGCTGCCGGGCACGGCTGAGGCGAAGGCTTGCAGGCGGTTATCGAAGTCGGTGCGGTACAGCGCCCAGGCCGCGTTGAAGGTCGGCCGGTTGATGCGATAGCCCACCTCGTAGTTCTTCGCCCGCTCCGCCTCCGGTGGCGGCGCGCTGGGGCTGGCCGCGCGGAAGATGTCGTCGGCGCCACGGGGCAGGGCCATGTTTTCCGAATAGGAAGCAAATACCTGGGTGTCATCGGTGAGGTTGTAGACCAGCCCGGCCTGGGGCAGGAAGGCGTCGTTCCACTGGGTGGCCAGGCGCGGCTGGCGGTCGTTGACATAGTCGCCGGCGTTGCGATAGCCCTCGATGCGGTACTTGAGGTGCAGGCTCTTGAAACCGAACTGCAGGCGCAGGCGGTCGTCGAGCAGGGTCCAGGTGTCCTTGAGGTGGTACTGCAACGAATTGCGCGTGGAGCTGAAATCCCCTTGCAGGTGCACCGGCTCATTGAACAGCGGCTCGCCGGCCGGGCTGCCGTCGGTGAGGTTGTAGCGCGCCTGCTGGCGGTTGAACACATCGGTCTCGGCCCACATACCGGTGTCGATCTGGTGCTGGCCGATGTCCCATTGCAGCCCGGTGCGCCCGCCGAAGCGATGGCCGCTGAGGGACGACAAACCGTATTGCACGCCTCGTGGGGCAAACAGGCCATCCACGTTGCTTTCGGCGTTGTGCAGCGCCAGGGAAGTGGCGTAGGCCTCGGGGGACACGCCAAAGCCTTTCTTGGCCTCGTAGTAGAGGGTGGTGTAGTTGAGCAGGTCCGGGCGGATCTCGAACTGGCCGCCCAGGCTGTACAAGGTGTCGCGGCGCTGGTTCACCGCCTGTTTGTAGAACTGGTTGTAGTGGGTGTTGCTGTAGCGCACGCCGGGCACGCTCTCGGGTAAGTCGGGCAGGCTGCCGAGGTAGGCGAAGTAACGGCCCGAGCGACCGAACGGGTCATTGGCGCTGCCGTCGTACTGGGCGCTGCTGACGTAGGGCGAGTCGTAGTCGTAGAACGCGTTATGCACGGCGCGCAACCACACTTCGTCACGCTCGCCGAAGCGGTAGCGCACCTTGGCCTCCAGGTGTTCACGGTCGATGGTGCCGGGGCCGCGCCACAGGTCGCCGTCGATTTTCGAGCGGCTGAAATACGCCGACAGGCCCTGGTATTCGCCGCTTTGCAGCTTGACGAAACTGCGCCGCAGGCTGTCGCTGCCGAGGGTGTAGGACAGGCTGGCGCCCGGCTCGAGGGTGGGGTTGCTGGTCTGGTAATCCACATATGGGCCCAGGGACGCATAGCCCGATTGCGACACGTCGCCCGCGCCGGTGGAGGCGGTGACCCGCTCGGTGTTTTCATTGTCGACGTAGCGATAGATCGGGCTGCCGCCGAACTGATCGGTACGGCCCAGTGGCACACCGTCGATGGAAAAGCCGATCTGCTGCAGGTTGAAGGCGCGCACGAACACCGAGTTGCCGAACTCATACAGGCCCAGCGCATCGTTGACCTGCACGTTGAAACCGGGCAGCGCCTCGAGCATTTTCAGCCCCGAAGTGCCGGCCGGCGCCGACAGCAAAGCCTGGTGCGAGATGCTCAGGGTATTGCTGATCTTGTCTTCGCCAATGGCGGCGCTGGCTTCGGTCACGCGGGCACCGACCACCTCGACTTTGCTCAGTTGCGGTTCGGTGGAATCGGCGGCCTGCGCCGCCCAGCTTGAATCGGCGACCAGCAGGCTGGCCAGCAGGGTCTTGCGGTACTGAGCAATCATTGTCTGTCCTTGGCAAAGGTGTAGCGTTAAAGCCCGGCGTGGGCTTGGGCGAGAAACTCGGGCTGGGCCCACTCGTGCACGCTGAAGTCGTTCTGCAGGAAGCCGCGTTGCACCAGGAAGTCCTTCTTCAGCTCCAGGGCCGCCAGGTTCTGCGGCGCCAGGTTCGGTACAAAATCCAGCTCGGCGATGGCACGGCGGATAAACCCGGCGTCCGGCAGGAAGGTCACGCGGGTGAACAGCTCGGCGGCGGCATCGCGGTGCTGGTTGATCCAGCGCCCGGCGCGGATCGCGGCGCGCAGGAACGCCACGACCACCTGGGGATGCTCTTCGGCAAAGGCACGGTTGACGGTGGTGGCGTAGGGGCCGTTGTGGTTTTTCAGGGTCCAGTCCGGGTAGCGTTCCAGGTCTTCGATTACCGTGAATTCACCGCTGGCGAGCAGCGCCGGCACATGCCCGGCCGCGACATGCAGCGCATCCACACGGCCTTCGGCCAGGGCCTGCACCTCATGCCCGGGTTGGCCATGCAGCCCATGCAGTTGCGACCAGAACGCCGAAGGCCGCACGGCCGGCAGCAAGGTCTGCGGGTCGCCTTCGTCCTCCAGCTCGATCAGGCGTACTTGCGACGGCTCCAGCCCGGCCAGTTGCAGGGCATTGAACAGGCCATGCTCGGCCAGCGCCTTGAGCACATCGACCCGCGCCGTGTTGCGGCTCACCGGTACGCCGATGCGCTTGCCGAACAGGTCGGCGACCTGGCGGATACGCCCCTCGGCACGCACCAGGATCTGCCCGGCGCGTTGGGTGGCGGTGCTGGCCACCAGCAACGTATCGGCCTGGTCGGCGCGCGCCCACAAGGCCGGCACCGCGCCGCCGTCGCGAATCAAGCGGGCTTCGCCATGGGTGAAGTGCGGCAGCCAACCGAGGTTGTCGGGCAGTGAGCGCAGGTAGATCGCGTCGGCGCCGACGCGTTGGTATTCCTCGTCCAGCCAACCGAGTTCAACGGCAATATTGGACGCAACCAGCAGCGGGCAAATGCTGTAGTGGGTGGGCAGTGCTTGGCTCATGGCAGACTCCTTGGGGAATGTGGGGTGGCGCTCAGGCGTTCGAGGCCTTGTTGCAGGTCGGCGAGCAGGTCCTCGACGGCTTCAAGGCCCACGTGCAGGCGCAGCAACACGCCTGGTTCAATCAGTGCTGAAGGGTGGCGCTGCTGTTGGCGAATCAGGCTCTCGAAACCGCCCCAGCTGGCGCCCATGGCGAACAACTGCAGGCTTTCCAGGAAGGCCTTGGTTTGGGGCTCGAAGCGCGGCTTGAGAACCACGCCGAACAGCCCGGTGGAGCCGAGGAAGTCACGCTTGAACAGGTCGTGCCCGATGGCCCCCGGCAGCGCCGGGTGCAGCACCTGGGCCACTTCGGGACGCTGTTGCAGCCACTGCGCGACGGTGAGCGCCGAGCGCTGGTGCTGGCGCAGGCGTACACCCAGGGTGCGCAGGCCACGCAGGCCCAGGTAGGCGTCGTCGGCGCTGGCGATATAGCCCAGTTGGCGGACGGTCTCGCGCACCGTCGAATACAGGGTTTCAGTGGTGACGATCACGCCGAGCATGGCGTCGCTATGGCCCACCAGGTACTTGGTGGCGGCATGAATCGAGATGTCCACGCCATGGGCGAACGCCTTGAAGAACAGCGGCGTGGCCCAGGTGTTGTCGAGCATCAGCAGTGCGCCGTGGGCATGGGCGGCAGCGGCCAGGGCGGGAATGTCCTGGACCTCGAAGGTGCTGGAACCGGGTGCTTCGGCGTACACCAGGCGCGTATTCGGGCGCAGCAAGCCGGCGATGTCGGCACCGAGCATCGGCGCGAAGTACGTGGCCTCAATGCCATAGCGCGGCAGGATCTGGTCGAACACCTTGCGCGCATGCCAATAGCAATTGTCGGTCACCAGGATATGGTCGCCGGCCCGCGCCACCGCCAGCACCGCGCCGACAATCGCCGCCAGGCCGCTGGGCATGATCAGCCCGCGAAAGCCGCCTTCCAGCTGCGCCACGGCGTCTTCGAAGGCGGCGGTGGTGGGGTTGCCGTTACGGCCGTAGATATGCCCGCGATAGTGCGGGTCGGCGGCCTGTTGCAGGTGGTTTTCGAGGGTGCCGGTGTCGGGCCAGATAAAGGTCGAGCTGCGATACACCGGGGTGTTGACGCTGCCTTCGTGGCTGGCGGGGTCGCGTCCCAACTGGGTCAGCAGGGTATCGTCATGCATGGGGTTAGTGCTCATGTGCGCTCCAGCCGTTTGGCCAGGCGGGAGAGGGGGTAGATGTAGACAAAGAAGGCGATGAACACCAAGCCGTAGGCGGGCAGCAGTAGGTCGTTGCGCAGTTGCGTGGACAGGTGCGATTGCACGGTGGTCATCAGCTCTTCCACCCCCAGCAGGTTGGCCAGGGAGGTGGACATGGTCACCGCGCAATACAGGTTCATCCACGGCGCCACCAGGCTGGGCAGGGTCTGCGGGATGATCACGTGGCGCAGCGCCTGGCCGTGATGCATGCCCAGGGCCTGGGCGGCTTCCCACTGCCCCAGCGGCACCGCGCGTACGGCACCGCGCACGATCTCCGAGACATAGCCGACAGCGGGCAGCGCCAGGCCCAGTGCGACCTTGAGCCAATCCGGCAATTGCCACCAGCGCCCGGCCCAGTGCACTTCATAGGGCAACAGGTAGGCCACATAGAACATCACCACCAGCCACGGCAGGTTGCGCAGCAGGCGGCTCAGGTGCCCGGCACCACGACGCAGGCGCGGCCGGGCGCTGACCTGCAGGCTGCCGAGCACGACACCGGCCAGCGTGGCCACCAGCATCGCGGTGACGCCCATGAGGATATTCAGGCCGAAGCCTTGCAGCAGCGCCGGCGCCCACTGCCACAACAGTGCGGGCCAGGACGGTTCAGGCAGCATCGGGCAACTCCTGGCCTGGCAGGCGCAAGTGGTTTTCCAGGCGGCGCAGCAGCCAACTGCTGGTGCCGATCAGCAGCAACCAGACCAGCAGCAACACCTGCATCATCTCGGCGACGTTGAAGTTGTCCGACCAGATCCGATTGCTCGCATAGAGCAATTCCGGCACCGCAATCGCGTAGGCAATCGAGGTCGACTTGATGGTTTGCACCACCGTATTGCCCATGGCCGGCAGGCTGTTGCGCAGCGCCAGCGGCAGTACGATATGGCGCAGTACCGTGGTGCCCTGCATGCCGAGGGCGGCGGCCGCGTCGAGGGTGGCGCGGGGCACGGCATCGATCCCGGCGCGCAGGTTCTCGGCCTGGAACGCGCCGCTGTGCAGGGCGATCACGATGATCGCCCATTGCGTGCCGTTGAGCAGCCGCACACTGGTGTCGTCCGCCAGCGGCAGCCAGGCGCCGACGCCGAAGTAGAAAAAGAACAGCTGCACCAACAGTGGCGTGTTGCGAAACAACGCGACGTACCCCGCGCTCAACCGGCGCCACAGCGAGCGGCGCGAACCCAGGCCGGCGGCCCCCCACACACCGATCACCAGGGACAGGGCAATACTTGCCACCGACAGCAACAGTGTCAGGCCCAGGCCGAGCAGGAAGCGCTGGCGGTCCATCGTGTCCCACAGGATGCTCAGCGACAGGCCATGCTGTTCCAGCCACAGGCGCAGGTTGGCCTCACTCATGGCTGGCCCGCGCATGCTGCTGCGCTACCCAGGCATTCGGCGCCAGGCCGTAGCGCTGTTCCAGGCCGATGATCACGCCCTGGGCATGCCAGCCTTCGACGATGCTCGACAGCGCCGCCAACAACGCCGGCTGGCCCTTGCGCAAGGCGATGCCCCACGGCGCCGGATCCTGGCCCGGCAGCTTGACCTCGTAGTCGGCCCATTCCGGCTGGCGCGCCAGGGCGCTGTACAACGCATCGTCACCCATCGCCCCCAGGCAACGGCTGTCGGCCACCGCCTTGCGCACTTCGGCCGTGCCGTTGAACGAGGCGAACTGCACGCCGTAGCGCGTTTCAAACGGGCGCACCCACACACTGGTGGCGGGCGCACACAGGGTCTTGCCGCGCAGGCTTTGCCAGTCCGGCACGGCGGTGCTTTTCGGCGCAAACACGGTGGCGGCCGAGCTGTAGAAACCGGGGCTGGCAAAATCCACTTCGCGCCGCCGTGCGGGAGTGTCGAGCAGGGACGTGACCAGCACCTCGCAACGGCCCTGTTCGAGGAACAGCAAGCGGTTGAGCGGATTGACTGGCACAAGTTGCAGCTTGAGCGGCTGGCCGACCTTGGCAGACAGCTGCTGTTGCAGGTCGACGATCAGGTCCAGGATCAACCCGCCGGGCTTGCCTTGGGCATCGAAGGTCTTGAAGGGGGGGAATTCGTCGCTGGTGCAGACGTTGAGGGTGCCACGGGATTGGGCGCGTTCCAGCAGGGGTTCGGCGTGGGCGTGGAGTGCGCCGAATGCAAAAATAACCAACAGCGCCCGCTGCCAAAGTGACCTGTCGTAAGGGCCGGAGGCAAGTCGAATCGTCGCACCGCCCCTTCCACTTTTATCAGGGCGATGGGCGAGCGCACTCATGTCGCACTCCAGCCCAGGCGCGACCGCTGTGCCGCGCCGCTGGGAAAGGGCTGCGGCGTACCGAGCTGCTGCGCCAGGAAGGTCAGGTAGGCCGCTTCTTCCAGGTTCACCAACAACCGTGTCGCGGCCAGCACGTCCCGTTCCGACCAGGCAAACGGCCCGTGATTGGCCAGCAACGCCGCCGGCGCACGCGGATGTTCACGTAACGCCGCCACCACCGGCTCCGGCGCATACCGCGGCCCCCATGCGGTCAGCGGCACCTCCTGATCTTCATCCAGAATCCCCAGCAACTGCGTGGCATGGGGGCGCAACGCTCGCCCGGCAATCGCGAAGGCGGTGAGATACGGCGAGTGCGTGTGAATCACCGCATTCACCAAGGGCCGCTCGCGGTAGATCGCCACGTGCAGCGCCGCCACTTCCTTGAGGTTGTCGGTGAGGCTGCCCTGGCTGTGTTGCAGGTCGAAATCGACAATCGCCGCCACGCCACTGTCGGCGCCGCTGAGCGAGGCGATCACCAGCCGTGCTTCGCCGGGAATACGCAGGCTGATATTGCCCGCCTCATTGCTCGACAACACCTGGTGCTTGATCAGCAGTTGCTTGGCCAGGGCAAAGTCGTGTTCGAACACTTGGGTAAAACGCACAGGATCAAAGCTCATGGGAACTCCTTGGTTGAGTCAGAAGCGGTAGTCGGCTTTCACGTAGTAGAAGGCGCCTTCGGCACCGGCCGGGGAGATGCTCTGGTAGGCCACGCGCCCGCCGACAAAGCGGTTGGCCACGTCGATCTTGTCCGGGTAGCTGTCGAAAATATTGTTGCCGCCCAGGGTCAGGGTGAGCGCCTGGCTGATGTCGTAGGACAGGCTGGCGTTGCTCACCCATTGCGCCGAAAAGGTCTGGTCGCGGGCTTCGCCAAGGTTGGAGTCGAGGGTGTAGGTGCCGTAGCGAATCGTGTTGACGCTCGCCTGCCAGGCGCCCTTGCGCCAGTCGGCACCGAGGATCAGCTTGCTGTTGGGCGAGGCGCTTTCCACATAGCTCAGGGCTTCGCGATTGATCAGGGTGATGCCGGTGCCGGCCAGTGGGCCGGGGTTGTCCTTGATGTCGGTGACCTGGGTCTTGCTGTAGTTGAAGGCGCCGTTGAGGGTCAGCTGGCTGGCGTCGGCCAGGTCCAGGCGATAGTGGGCGGCGAGGTCCACGCCGCTGGTCTTGGTGTCGAGTGCGTTGGTGAAAAAACTCACCCCGGAGTAGTTGCCATAGCCTTGGTTGGCGAGGATCTGGCTGACCTGGGCGCCGCTGAGGGTTTCCGACAGGGCAATGCGGTCCTTGATGCGGATGTGGTACGCATCGAGGCTGACACTTGCACGCTCGAGCGGCTGCCAGACCACGCCGAGGGACAGGCTGGTGGATTTTTCCGGCTTCAGGTCACTGGCGCCCAAGGCGCGGGCGACCGGGGTGTTCACGCTGACGGTGCCGACCTGGTAGGCGGTGGGGTCGCCGGCCTTGAACTCGGTCTGGGTCGCCGAGGTGCCGATCTGCCCCAGGGTGGGCGCGCGGTAGCCGCTGCTGAGGGTCGAGCGCAGGCCCCACTGCGGGGTGAAGTCGTAGCGCGCGGAGAACTTGCCGGTGCTGGTGGTGCCGAAATCGTCGTAGTGCTCGCTGCGCCCGGCCAGGCCCAGTTGCAGTTTGTCGGTGACTTGCTGCTCCAGGCCCAGGTAGCCGCCGAACACGTGGCGGGCATAACGGCCTTCGTCGCTGTCCTGGGTGCCGGGGAAGCCCTGGGCGCCGCCGGCACGGGCGGGCAGGGCGCTGCCGTGGGTCCAGGAGGCGAGGTCACCGGCGATCACTTCATAGGCTTCATTGCGCCACGCCAGGCCGCTGGAGAACACCAGCGGGCCCGCGCCCCAGCCGACCTTGAATTCCTTGATATGGTCGAGGCCGACGTTGGTTTGCTCATTGACCAGCGCCCCGGCATTGAAGCTCGTCGGGCTGGCGGCGCCGAGGCTGGCGTTGAGCGAATCGCTGAGGTGATAGTCGATGCGGTTGCGTCCGTAGTTGGCACTGAGGTCGAAGCTGCCGAGTTGCTCATCGCGGATCTTTACGCCGCCGGTGACCGAGGCATCCCGCGAGCGCACGTCGAGCAGTGGCAGGAAACCGTTGGGGTACACGGCCACCAGGTTGTTGGGGTCGATGGGCCGGCGAAAGGTTGCCTGGGATTCGCCGGTACGGTCCTGGTAGGTGGCGAAGCCGTACAGGTCGACCGTGTCGCTCAGGGACAGGCCGCTGTTCAGCGCCAGGTTCCAGTCCTCGAGGCCCGGCGAGCCGTAGCGCCAATGGCGGTCGGCATCCGCTTCACGGGCGTCGCCGCTGGGGTAGAACTGCCGGCCATCGGTGCCGCCGGTGGAGGTGCGTTCGCTGCGCAGGCCTTCGCCGCTGAGGGTGAGAAAGCCATCGCCGGGCAAGGTGAAACCGCTCCACCCCCCCACCGACCGGCGAAAGCCATCGCCCTTGGTGTACTGGCCGAAGGTGCTTTGCACGGCGCCGCCGTGGTCCTGCTCCTTGAGCACGATATTGACCACCCCGGCAATCGCATCCGAACCGTATTGGGCCGAGGCGCCATCGCGCAGCACTTCGATATGGTCGACGGCGCTGACGGGAATCGTCGACAAGTCCACCGCCTGTGAGCCACGCCCCAGGGTGGCCTTGGTGTTGACGAACGCCGAGGCATGCCGACGCTTGCCATTGACCAGCACCAGCACCTGGTCGGCCGCCAACCCGCGTAACGACACCGGCCGCTGCGACGACACGCCATCGGTGCCGTTGACCTGCGGGTAGTTCACTGACGGCACCAGGGTTTCCAGGGCCTTGGCCAGGTTATCGGTGCCGGCGCGCTGCAACTGCTCGCTGCTGATCACATCCACGGGCGCCGCGCTTTGCAGCGCGGTGACGTCGCTGCGCCGGGTGCCGATCACCTCCACGGATTTCAGGCGTGGCGCCAGCGGTTCGCTGTTGGCCGCCGCTGCCGGGCTGGCCAGTCGATGGATCAACACTGCACCGCTGGCCGTCTGGCTGAAGCCCAACGAGGAGCCGCCCAAGGCAATGCCCAGCGCCTGTTCCTGGCTCAGTCGGCCCTGGATCGCGCGGCTCCCACGGCCTTCCACCAGCGGCGGGTCGAAGGCGATAGGGTGGCCGCTTTGCTGGGAGATGCTCAGCAGCACCTCATCCAGGGGGCCTGCGGGGATATTGAAGTCAATCACCCGTTTTACCGACGCCGCGTCGTTTTGCGCCAACGCCAGGCTCGGCAGCGTCAGCCCGCCCATGGCCAATGCACACGCCAAAGGTGCCAGGGTGAATCCTGTTTTCAACATGCCAATCTGCTCCGGGTCGTGATGTTCTTTACGACCTTGAGCAACTTCGCGTGTGGATTTTCACTACTAAGTTAGAACGATTAGTTGGGTGTCTAGATGATTTAGTTGCGCTTATAAGCTTCGATCAAATGGGTCTAAGTGCGCAGTGAAAATATAAGGGACTATCTGCACAAGGGTACTGACAGCCAGAACGGGTTGTCCGCGCAAAGCATACAACGTTCACCGCGATGAACGTGTACGGCGGTCTGCACGCTTACGGAGAAGCTCATCAGGAGACAGATGCCCATGTCTGAAGTGCAAGTTCTACAGGTTCATGTCCAACGACCTAGCCGTTCGGTCAGTTGTGGCGAAAAAACGTTTCAGCTTAGCCTTCTCGCGGTAATCAAAGGAGGAGATTGCTATGTCTGAAGCCCTGGCTATTCGTTGCGAGAACACCGTGCCGCGCAGCATGGTGCACCGTGCCGCCGTCAGCGAAGTGTTCCTGACCGGCGCGGAACTGGTAAAGGAAGGACACTTTCGCTGCAGCGCCCAACTACCGCGTACCCACAGTTACTTCAGTGAACATACCCACCGCGCCGCACACTACGACATGCTGTTATTGCTGGAAGTATTCCGCCAGGCGTCAATTTATATCTCCCATGCGTTCCTCGACGTCAGCGCCCAGGACAAGTTTATCTACCTGGACAGTGTGACCCGCGTGACCGACCGGAGTTTATTGGTGGTGGGGGATCGTCCGGCATCCGCCGAGATCGATGTCTACGTGGTGGATGAATACCTGCGTCACGGCGAGCGCAGTGGCGTGACCCTGAACATGTCCCTGAGCATCAATGGCGAAGTGGCTGCACGCCACGAACGCATGAGCATTCGCTGGATGAGCGGCGCGGCCTGGAACAAGATGCGTGCCCGTGGCCTGGCGGCGATTCCCGCCAACGCCGACCCATTGGCACAGTTGCCGCCACCCTTGAGCCCATCCGCCGTAGGGCGTCACTGGCTGAACAATGTGGTGCTCGGCCGTGAACTGGAGCAGGGCGCCGTGACGCTGGTGGCGCCGCTGATCGTCGACCTGAACAACCCGGCGATCTTCGACCACCCCCTCGACCATATCCCCGGCATGCTGTTGCTCGAAGGCTTCCGCCAAGTGGCGCTGGTGGCGGCGGACCGGCAGTTGCAGGTGGGCCCGGAGCAGTTGCTGTTATCCCGCTGCCATGTGGTGTTCACTCGCTTCGGTGAGTTTGGTTTGTCAACCCAGGTGCGTGCGGACCTGACCTCCCTGGCCCGTGACGAACATGGTCGCATCACCCTGGCGCTGGAGGTCGAGCAGGGCGGCGCGGTGATTGCCACCGCGGAGCTCGAGTTGCTGCCGCTGGTCGCCAGCCAACCCTTGGCCCTGGTGGCGGGAGGTGTGCGATGAGCGACCTGCAATTTATCTGGTTCGATTTCGGTGGCGTGCTGTCGCCGCCGATTCCGGCGCTGTTCGAGCAATACCAGGTCAAGACCGGCCTGGCCCCGCACGTGCTGCAACAGGCCATGGGCGATGTGGCCGATGAGTTGGGCGTGCCCATGCTCGCGCCGGTGGAGAGTGCCTTGCTCACCGAGCGCGAGTGGGGCGAGCGCCTGGCGCAGGCCCTGCGCCGCCGTGACCCGCAGGTCGATTTATCCCGCGCTCACCTGCACACCTTCGGCGCGCAATGGTTCGCCGGGGTGCCGGCCAATGCGCCGCTGGTGGCCGCCGTGCGCGCACTCAAGCGTGCTGGTTTTCGCGTCGGCATCCTCACCAACAACGTGGTGGAGTGGGAGCGGCATTGGCGGGCGATGGTGGGCCTGGATGAGGTGGTGGACCTGATTGTCGATTCCAGCCAGGAGCGCAGCCGCAAGCCGGAGCCGGCGTTCTTCCAGGTGGCGACTGCGCGCTCGGGCGTCGCACCGCAGCACAGCCTGTTGATCGACGACGTCGCGGAAAACATCGAAGCCGCCGCCGCGCTCGGCTGGCAAGTGCTGCACTTCATCGACAACCACCAGGCGCTCGCCCAGCTGCAGCGCCTCACCGGTGTCAGCCTGTTGCAACCTGCCGTGGAGCCTGCCTGATGAATATCGCCGTGATCGCCAGACCCGAGGTCACCGTGGCGCGCATCCCGCAGTTGGATGCACCGCCGGCCTATCAACCCGCCAGCCCCGCCAATGGCCTGCCGAGGATTCTGCTGCCCAGCGGCCACCTGGCCTTTCACCTGACCCGTTACGAACACGTGCAGGCGTTGCTGCTGGATAACCGCGCGATACGCGCGCCGTGCAACGAAGAAGACGGCGCGAGCTTTTTGCCGACCATCACGCCGCCTGAACTGCTGCTCAACAACGACATCCCCGACCATGGTCGCCTGCGCAAGGTGGTGGCCCGGGACTTCAGCCCCAGTGGCGTGGCGTTGCTGCGCGACAAGGTGGAACACGCCACCCATGAACGCCTCGATGTACTGCAACGCCAGGCGCCCGGTGCCGATCTGTTTGCCCAGGTGCTTGACCACATCCCCGCCACCGTGGATTGCCAGTTGCTCGGCATCCCCTTGAGTGACCGTGAGTATTACCGGCCCCTCAGCCACACCGTGCAGGTGGCGTCGGACGCCGATGTGCCGGAACTGCTGAACCAGTTCTGGGGCGTGTACAACTACCTGACGGACCTGGTCACCGGTGCGCGGCCCACCGATCCCGATGGGCTGATCCAGCGCTTCGTCGCGACCCGTGCCGACAGCGAGCCGCCGCTCAACGACAAGGAGCTGGTGGGCATCCTCCTGGGGGTATTGATCGGCGGCGACCAGAACATCCTCACCGTGCTGACCAAATCGGTGTACGCCCTGTTGGCGGCCCCCGAGCTGTGGCAGCAATTGGTCGACGATCCGGGGCTGATCCCGGAGGCGGTCGAGGAGCTGCTGCGCCTGATTCCCCTGGGCACCATCTCGACCTTTCCGCGCCTGGCCAGCGTCGACCTGGAAGGGCCGTGGGGGCTGATTCCCGCAGGCAGCATCATTTACGCCGATGCGTTTGCCGCCAACCGTGATCCGGCGGCGTTCCCCGAGCCCCTGGCGATTCGCCTGGACCGCAAGGGCGCGCGGCATTTGCAGTTCGGCTACGGCATGCACAACTGCATGGGCGCCGCCCTGGCGCGCCTGGAAATCACCACGGTGCTGCAGATTCTCGTGCAGCGCTTTCCGAACCTGCGCCTGGCGGTGCCGGCGGACCAGGTGCCCTGGGTCGACGGCATCATCCTGCGCCGTCCTGCCCGCTTGCCGGTGCACGGCTTCACTTCAACCTGACCTTGGAAGGACCCATGAAAACGACCTTTGCCGATACGGCTCTACTGACCATCATCCTGCTGGCGATTTTCGTCGTGCCCAGTTCCATCTCGGGTACGGCGCTCGCGTTGCCGGCCATCGGCGCCGACATCCAGGCGCCGCTGACCAGCCTGCAATGGGTGGTCAATGCGTTCAACCTGGCGTTTGCCTGCTTCACCCTGGCGTGGGGCGCGCTGGCGGATCGGCTCGGGCGCAAACGCTGTTTTGTCGCCGGCGCTTCGCTGTACGTGGTGGCCTCGGTGCTGTCCGCCGTGGCCGAGAGCGCCTGGCTGCTGGATGCGGCGCGGGGGCTGGCGGGCATCGGGGCGGCGGCGATCTTTTCCTGCGGCATCGCGATTTTGTCCACCCACTTCAGCGGCCCGGCGCGGCTGCGCGCGTTTGCCCTGTTCGGCACCGTTGCCGGCCTGGGCGTGAGCCTGGGCCCGACCTTGTCCGGCCTGCTGCTGGACAGCGTCGGCTGGCGCGCGATTTTCTGGGCCCATGGGGTGACCCTGGTGATCGTGCTGCTGGGCAGCCCGTTGATTACCCGCGATGGCGTGTTGGCTGAACGCACCGCGCGCTTCGATGTGCCGGGGGCGACGCTGTTTGTGCTGGCATTGCTGGCGCTGATGGTGGCGATTGTGCAGGGCTCGCAATGGGGCTGGAGCAGCCGCGGTGTACTCGGTCTGGTGGCGGTCGCCGTGGTGCTGTTGGCGGTATTCACCTGGCAGGAGCGCCGCCACCTGCAGCCGATGCTCGACCTGTCGCTGTTGGCGCGCGGGCCCTTTGTCGGCCTGGCGCTGGTCACCGTGGCGGCGTCGTTCGGCTTTGTGACCTTGCTCACGTACCTGCCGAGCTACCTGTTCGGCGTGCTGCAATTGAGCGCGACCCATGCGGGCCTGGCGATGTTGCTGCTGACGGTGCCGATGCTGTTTTGCCCGATCCTGGCGGGCAAGTGGGCGGCACGCGGGGTGTCGGCGATCGGCATTCTCAAGGCCAGCCTGATTGCGTTGCTGGTCGGTGTGGTGGCGTTGGCGCTGGTCAGCCAAGTCGGTGTGGCGCTGTGGCAACTGGCAGTGCCGCTGTTGCTGGTGGGCATCGGCATGGGCCTGTCGGCCGGGCTGGTGGATGGCCTGGCGCTCAAGACCGTGCCGGAGCAGAAGGCCGGGATGGCGGCGGGCCTGCTCAACACCTTCCGCCTGGGCAGTGAAGCGATTGCTGTGGCCTTGTATGGCTCGCTGCTGGCGACCTTGCTCGACAGCCAGTTGCGCGGCACGCTGAGCCGCCTGGCGCCCGACCCGGCGACCCTGCAACGCTGGATCGACGACGTCGCCGCCGGCAACCTCACCGGGTCCCTGCAAACCCTGGGCGCGGAGCAAGCGGCGACGGTGCACAGCCTGTTTATCGGCGGCTATGACAGCGCCTTCCATGGTGTGCTCTGGGCGCTGGCGTTGATCTTGCTGGTGCTGACCGTGGTGGTCACCTGGCTGGTACGCCCATTGCGCGAACAGGAACGCAGCGAGGCGCAACTGGCCACGCACTGAGCCACGCGCCGTACCGCCTGCGACAGCCGCAGGCGGTGCTTTGGCGTGCCCGTAAAAGCGCCGAAGGTTATGCAAAAAATGCAGCTTGATGGCTTTTTTTATTCTTTTATCTGGTGAAGCCCCCTGGGGCAAACTGGACTCACCTGCCCGGACGCAGGTCTACCTCAAACCGACAGGCCCACCACCACTTGTCCGCTGGCGTGTGCAGTCCATGAAGATTATGGACCTATGGACCCGAATGCTTTGCTCAAGACCCGCCTTATCGGCCAGATTTTCCAGCAGCACTACAGCTGGTTGTGCGCGCGTTTGTCGTACCGCACCGGTTGCAGCCACAGCGCCGAGGACATCGCCGCCGAGACCTTCCTCAAGGTGTGGATGCTGCCCGACCCCACGGCCATTCGCGAACCGCGCGCGCTGCTGACCACCATCGCCCAGCGCCTGATGTACGAGAGCTGGCGCCGGCGCGACCTGGAAAAAGCTTACTTGCAGATCCTGGCCGACGTGCCCGAACACGTGCACCCATCGCCCCAGGAACAACTGATTCTGATCGAGAGCCTGCTGGCCATCGACCGACTGCTGGACGGCCTGTCGGGGCAAGCCAAGGCGGTGTTCGTGCACAGCCAGTTGGACGGCATGACCTACACGCAGATCAGTGAACGCCTGGGCCTGTCCCTGGGGCGCATCCACCAATTGATGACCCAGGCCCTGCGCGCCTGTTACCTGGGGTTGAGCGAGTGAGCAAACAGCCTTTGAACGACCCGGTGGCCGAGGAAGCCATCGGCTGGCTGGTGCAGATCCAGTCCGGCGACTTCAGCCCCGCCCAGCAGCAGGCGCTGGATGAATGGCGGGGCACCTCGGCCCATCATCGCCAGGTATACGCGCAACTGCTCGCCGGTCTCGATCAGCTCAAGGCCTCACCCTGGCGCGGGCGCTCCAGCGCGCAGTTGCTGCGCAGCCTGGAGCAACCCAACAGCCGTCGCGCATTCCTGCGTACCAGCCTGTGCGCGCTGGGACTGGCGGCCGGCGCGGGGTGGGGCTGGCGTTTTGAAGACGCAGGGCAGACCTACGCCACCGGTACCGCCGAGCGTCGCAGCTGGCAACTGGCCGATGGCAGCACCCTCAAGCTCAATGCCCGCAGCGAGGTGGTCTCGACGCAGGCCGGGGACGCGCACAGCCTTGAACTGCGCACCGGCGAAATGCTGGTGAACCTGCTGCGTCCGCTGCAGGTCAAGACCCGCGCCGCCCATATCAGTGCCACCACGGGCCGCCTGATGCTGAGTGAACAGGACGGCGCGATGCGCCTGGTCACCCTGGATGCCGATGCGGTGCTGCACTTCGACGGCGGTGCCCAGCAACGGGTGGCCATGCACCAGAGCACGCTGTTCGACCACCAGCGCATCCTCACCCAAGTGCCCATGGCCGCCACCGAAACCGCCTGGCTCGACGGCTGGCTGGTGGTGCGCAACCAGACACTGGCCAGCGTGGTGGAAGCGATCCGGCCCTACCGCAAGGGCATCGTGCGCCTGGATGCCGCGGTGGCGCAGCTGCGCGTGAGTGGCCGGTTCCCGCTGGATGATGCGCGCCAGACCCTGGAGGCCTTGGAGCAAAGCTTGCCGATCAGGGTGACGCAGTGGGGTGGGGTGCTGGTGTTGATCGGGGCGCGGGCTTAGGGGCCGGCCAGGCGCATGGGGGGGCTGAAGACCACTCCGCCACGCTGGCTGCCGGGGTTATTTCATGTCCCTTGCCTGCACCATTCATTCAGAGCATGCGGCGCAGCACGTCGTTGCGCGGATCGCGGTCGTAGAAGCGGTGCTTGAGGGCGCCTGCGACATGCAGCACGATCAGCACCAGCAGCGTGTAGGCGAGGACTTTGTGCAGCCACTGGAACACCGCGAACCAATCGTCATTCTTCGGCAACAGCTCCGGCAGGTTGACCCCGAAAAAGAACACCCCGTCGCTCATCGTAAAGGTGCTCGACATGGAGTAACCCATCAGCGGCACGATCACCAGCAGGACATACATGACGCGCTGCGTCAGGCGTGACAGGAAGCGTTCATATCCGGCCAGGGTTTCCAGTGGCTGCGGCAGCCTGGGGGTACGAAAGCGCACGGCAAGCTGAGTCAGCACCACCAGGAACGTCAACACCCCGAAGGACTTGTGCCACGGGTAATAGAGCTCGAATTTGCTCGCCACCTCATCATTCATGCCGGTCATATGCCAGCCTGCCCAGAGCAGGCCCAGCACCAGTACTGCCCGCAGCCAGTGCAACAGGCGCAGGGACGTCGGGTAGCGATCGATTGTCGGTTGATCCATTGGGTTCATATCAAGCTCTCCAGGGAGCGATGCACGGTGGAATGGCCACCCTCGACGTTGGAGAGTGGCTCGGTCAGGACAGCGCGTGTGCTCAGGCCGGCAGCAGCACGGTGATGACTTTCTCCTCGGTGTAGGCCAGCGCGCCGCTGAACCCGCCTTCACGCCCGATACCGCTGGTCTTGACGCCGCCCCAAGGCAGGTTGGCGTCCAGCGGGCTCCAGCAGTTGATACCGACGGCGCCGGCCTTTACCGCCGCCGCCACACGGTGCGCCCTGGCCAGGTCGCCGGTCCAGACCGTGGCCGCCAGGCCGTAGGTGCTGTCGTTGGCGAGGGCGATCGCTTCGTCTTCGCTGTCGAACGTGATCAGCGTGCCGACCGGCCCGAAAATCTCGTCCCGGGCGATGTCCATGTCGTTGCGGGCGTTGGCGAAGATCGTCGGGCGCACGAACCAGCCCTGCTCGGGCGTCGAGACGCCGCCGGCCAGCAGGGTTGCCCCCTGGTCGATGCCCCGCTGGATGTAGCGGTTGACGCGATCGAACTGGGCTTTCTTGGCCACCGGACCCATCTGTACCCCGGGCTCGCGCGGGTCGCCGACGTTCACTGTGTGTGCGGCCTCGGCCAGCGCGGCGCCGAAACGCTCGGCGAGGCTGCGCTGCACCAGGATCCGCGAGCCGGCGGCACACACCTGGCCCTGGTTGGCGAACAGGCCGAGTGCACAGCCGCGCAGGGCATCGTCGAAGGACGCATCGTCGAACACAATCTGCGGGCTCTTGCCGCCCAGTTCCAGGGCCACGCGCTTGAACAGCACGCCGGCCGTGCGCTGGATTTCACGCCCGGCCTCGGGGCTGCCGGTGAAGCTGATCTTGGCCACATCCGGGTGCTCGCACAGGGCGCGACCGACTTCGTTGCCGTAGCCGGTGACCACGTTGATCACGCCGTCCGGGAAGCCGGCTTCCTGCGCCAGCAGCGCCAGGTGCAGGGCCGACTGCGGGGTTTCCTCCGAAGGCTTGACCACCACGGTACAGCCCGCCGCCAGCAACGCGGCGAGCTTCCACACGGTGATCATCAGCGGCGAGTTCCAGGGCACGATGGCACCGACTACGCCGACGGGCTCGCGCACCGTGTACGACAGGGTTTTGGTGCCGAAGTAACCGCCGGTGGGAATGGTGCGACCTTCGAGCTGATTGGCCCAGCCGGCGGCGGCGCGCAGGTTGGCGATCGCGTTGGGCAGGTCCATCCGGCGCGGTTCGATGGGCGAGCGGCCGATGGCATTGGCGTCCAGATCGGCCAGCCGTTCGCTGTCGCGCTCGACCAGGTCGGCCAGTTTCGCCAACAGTCGGCCACGCTGGGCGCCGCCGAGTTGGCTCCAGTCGCCCCTTTCCAGTTGGTGGCGTGCCGCCGCCACGGCACGTTCCACGTCTTCGCGGGTGCCACGGGCGGAGCTGCCATACACCTGCTCGGTCACGGGGTTGACCAGGTCGAAACGGCGACGGTCGAAGGCTTCGCAGGGCGTACCTTCGATGAAATGATTCAAGTGCTCAGTCATGTTGCGGTCCTCGAGTAGTGGGCAGGCTCACGCCTTGAGGGACGCCAGGGCGTCGCCGAAGATGTCCAGGGCCTTGAAGAACAGTTCGCGGGAGATCGTCAGCGAGGGCATCACGCGCATCACGTTGCTGTAGCGGCCGCAGGGGATCATCAGCACGCCGTGGTTGAGCAGGTAGCCCATCAACTGGCCGATCTTTTCGCCCGCCAGGGGCGCCTTGGTGAGCGGATCCTCGACCAGTTCGATACCGATCATCAGGCCGCGCCCGCGCACTTCGCCGACCAGCGGGCTGTTGAAGCCGCGAATATGCGCCTGGGCTTCCAGCCCCAACGTGTGGGCGCGGTTGAGCAGGTCGAGTTGTGGATCCTGCAGGATGCTGATGTTGGTCAACGCCACGGCCGCCGACAACGAGTTGGCGGCAAAGGTGTTGGGCATCGAGCCGTCGGGAATCTTGGCCGCCAGGTCCGAACGCATGATCAGCCCGGCCATGGGCAGGTCGCTGCCGATGCCCTTGCCGAAGGTGAGCATGTCGGGCTTCACGCCGGAATGTTCGACCGCCCACATCTTGCCGGTGCGTCCTGCACCGGATTGCACTTCATCGACAATCAGCAATGTGCCGCTGCGGTCGCAGGCCTGGCGCAGCAATTGCAGGAATTCCGGCGAGGGTGGCACGTAGCCGCCTTCGCCCTGCACCGGCTCCACGATCACGGCCGCCACGTCATCGGCGGCGGTATAGGGGGTGTTCAACAGGTAGTCGATGTACTCGCCGGCGATCTGCTCGGCGCTTTTGTGGGTGGTGTCGAAGGGGAAACGGTAGGCGTACGGGTAGGGTGCGTGGATCACGCCCCCCATCTGGGCACCGAAGCCCTTGCGGTAGGCGGTGCCGGTGGTCAGCGCGCCCGAGGCATGCCACACGCCGTGGTAGCCGCCATGGAAGGCGATGATCTGGTGGCGTCCGGTAATGCGCCGGGCAAACTTGATCGCGGCCTCCAGCGCATCGCTGCCGCTCTGGGTGAAGAAGGTCACGCAGTCGCCACGCAAGCCATCGGGGGCGATCTCGGAGAGCTTGGCCGCCAATTCGGTGCGCCGCGTGCTGTTGATTTCCAGGGCGTGCATCAGCACTTCGGACTGTTCGCGAATCGCCTGCACCACTTTGGGGTGGCAGCGGCCGACGCTGCTGACACCGACGCCGGCGGACAGGTCGATGTAGGTGTTGCCGTCGGGGTCTTTGAAGGTCGCACCGAAGGCGCGGTCCATGGCCACCGGCATGCGGCCGCCGCCGCGTGCCATCGACTCGGTGCGCGCCGACAGCGCCAGGGCCTCGCAGGTCTTGGGGCCGGGCAGTGTGCCGGAGACAATGTGCGGGGCATCCGCGAAGTGCAGGGCTTGAAAGTTGGCTTCACTCATGACGGTCTCTCTGGAATGTCGATTTAAGTGTGCCGATCATCTCCGCCGCGGGTTCCCGGCCGGTAGCCCGAATCGGCACATGAGACGCGGGCATTCCAGCGCATAAACAATTTGCAGGATGTGACCGATGTGCGAGTATCAAAGGCATCGGCGATCTAAAAACAAGAATGTTGGTAGAGGCACACCCCCCAATGAAAAACCAGACGATCAGCCATTTCCGCGATATCCACGTCCACGCAGCCACCATCCAACAGTGGAGCCAGGACTACAGCCAGCTCACCGCCGGTTCGGCCGAGAGTTCGCTGATGCAACTGACGACGACCGGTTGCCACCTGTTCCTCGAGCAGATCAACCAGCGTGTGGTGCAGAACGGCGTGGCGCCTCGCGACAAGATGTGCTTTGCGGTGCCGATCAATGTGCCCGGCTCGGTTCGCATGCAGGGCCGCGAGGTGGATGACAGCAGCCTGTTCTTCCTCCACGGTGGAGAGGAGTTCATGTTCCATATGCCGATGGGCATGGAGCTTTTGTCCATTACCTTTGAGCGTGAATTGTTCGAAGAGGCGCTGGAACAGACGGCGTCGGCGAAAGAACTCAATCGGTTGCTGCGCCAACCGGTGATAAAGGTGTCTCCCCAGCGTTTCGTCCAGGCCCGGCGTCGATTGCTGGCATTGTTCTCCGAGGCCCTGGTAAACGATGACCTCGACTACACGCGCGAGCGTGAGTCGGCGCTGGAACAGGCCATGCTCGGCGAGCTGCTGCAACTGATGACCGACCCGGCCTGTGACAAGCAGCAGCGCAGCCCCAGTTCCACGCGCAGCTTTATCGTCGAGAAATGTCATCGCCTGGCCACGACCGAAATGATCGACGTGCCCAGCGTGATCGATTTGTGCCAGCGTCTCCAGGTGAGTCGGCGCACGGTGCAGAACAGCTTCCGCTCGGTCGCCGAGACCACACCGCTGAATTACCTGCGCTCAGTGAGGCTCAACGGCGTACGCCGAACCTTGATGTCTACCCGGGCATCCGAGCTGTCGATTGGGGATGCCGCCGCCCAGTGGGGCTTCTATCACCTGAGCCATTTTGCCGCGGAGTACCAGGAGCTGTTCGCGCAGTTGCCGTCCCACACGACCCGCGCCGCCATTACCGGCAACGTGCGCGCCTGAACCCAAGCCTTTAGCAAGATCTGAATCAGCCTGCGTCGTCCGCTCGGGATGTGCAGGTGTTTCGCCGTGGGCGCTTGCGTTACCGATTTGGGATACCGGCACGCTGTCGGGCAGGCATAGGATCGATGCCAGCGTGCAACAACAACGACAAGCTATTCGGTACCGGTCGACAGCCGGCTGCACCGATCCTACAGCGACTGCCTCATACAATAAGGTCAACAGCATGAGTGTATCCAACTCGATCAACAGCTCCACGGAGCTCAAGCGTGGCGCCCTGGGTGTGGGCTTTATCATCTTCTTCGTGGTATCGGCGGCAAGCCCGCTGAGTGTGATCGCCGGCGGCTTCCCCATCGGCATCATGCTGGGTAACGGCGCGGGCACCCCGGCGTTGCTGATCCTGGCCTTGCTGGTACTGCTGGCGTTCTCGGTGGGTTACACCACCATGGCGCGCCACCTGACCAATGCCGGCGGTTTCTACGCGTTCACCGCCCGTGGGCTGGGCGGCCTGGCCGGTGGCGCGGCCGGGGTGCTGGCGATGTTTGCCTATAACATCCTGCAGGTCGGCTTGTACGGCATGTTCGGCGGGGTAGTCAGCGGCACCATGGAAGCCGCCTTCGGCCTGGTGCTGCCGTGGTGGTCCTATTCGCTGATGGCGATGGCAAGCATCGCGATCCTGGGGTATCGCAAGATCGACCTGTCCGCGCGGGTATTGTCGGTGATGGTGATCGCCGAGTACCTGGCGATCCTGGTCCTGGATTTCGCCATTCTCAAGTCCGGTGGCGACAGCGGCATCAACCTGGATTCGTTCAGCAGCCGCCATGTGTTCAGCGGCACGCCGTCAATCGGCCTGCTGTTCTGCTTCGCCGCCTTTATCGGCTTCGAGGCCACCACCATCTACGGTGAAGAAGCCCGGGACCCGCAGCGCACCATTCCGATTGCGACCTACTGCTCGGTGTTGCTGATCGGCGGTTTCTACGCGTTGTCGGTGTGGTCGATGGTGGTGGGCGTGGGTGCGGACAAGATCGTGCCGATGCTGCAGGCCTTGCAGGACCCGACCACGTTTATCTATGGCATGTCCGACCACTTTGTCGGCCCGCAACTGACCCAGGTTATCCGCGTGCTGTTCATGGTCAGCATCTATGCCGGCCTGCTGGCCTTTCACAACGCCGCCGCCCGTTACTTCTACGCCATCGGCCGTGACGGCCTGTTGCACAGCCAGTTGGGCACCACCCATCGGGTGCACCAGAGCCCGCATATGGGCTCGGTCTTGCAGAGCCTGATCTCGGCCGTGGTGGTGTTGATTTTCGCAGCGCTGGATGCCGATCCGATTCTGCAGCTGTTTGCCTGGCTGTCCAACCTGGCCACGCTGTGCGTGATCCTGCTGATGGCGCTGACCTCGGCCGCGGTGCTGGTGTTCTTCCGGCGCCATCCGCAGCTCAAGGTCGGGCTCTGGCGTGGGCAGATCCTCCCCGGTTTCTCGTGCCTGGCGCTCGTGGCCGTGCTGGTGCTGGCGGTGGTGCATTTCGATGTGCTGACCGGTGCCAGCCAACTGCTGTCCTACGGCCTCTGCGCGATCATTCCCCTGGCGTTGCTGGGCGGTGTATTCCTCGCGGCGCGGCTGCGCAAGGCGTCGCCGCAGCGGTTCCTGGCCTTGGGCAGCCACAAGCTTTAAGGCGTGGGCGGCGGTGTCTGCCTGCTCAGCCTGACCAGCAGCGCGTGGTCAAGGCTGTCGAAGGGTCAACCAGGCTGGAATGACCACGCCTGCCGAGTAGGCCCCGCTGGAAATACTCCCGAGGATCAGCCAGCGGCGTGGATAAATCATGGGGGAATTCAATGTTGGAGAGTTGAAAGGCGGCCACCGCAGCTCAGTCAGGCGGCACGCCATTACACGCGGAAATGCCCGACCAGCTGTTGTTGGTGATTGGCCATCTGATGCAATGCGTCACTGGCCTGCGACGCCTCGTGCATGCGCCCGGCGAGTGTTTCGCTGATACCGCGGATGTCGCTGACGCGATGGCTGATATCGTCCACCACGCTGCTCTGCTCCAGGGCCGCACTGGCGATCTGCTGATTCATTTGTTCGATCACATCCACGGCCTGGGAAATATGCCCCAGCGCAACCCGGGTCTGTTGCACCTGGAGCACGCTGCCGCCCGCTTGCTCGCGGCTCAGTTGGGTACTGTGCACCACCGCCTGGCTCAGCTGTTGCAACGTTTCGATCACCGTGCGTACCTGTTCGACCGAACTCTGGGTGTTGCTGGCCAGGTGCCTGACTTCATCGGCCACCACCGCAAAACCGCGACCCTGCTCGCCGGCACGGGCCGCTTCGATAGCCGCATTCAACGCCAGCAGGTTGGTCTGTTGCGCGATGGCGCTGATCACGTCCAGTACCTGACCGATCTGGTTGCTGCTGTCGGCCAGGGCGTTGACTTGCTGGAGGGTGGTTTCAAGGCGTTGGTCGAGGGCCTCGATGCTGCGTTCGGCGGTGGAGAACACCGCCTGGCCTGAGCGGCTCGCGTTTTCGGCGGCGGTGGCGGCGTCGGCGGCGCTGTGGGAGTGACGGGCCACTTCCTGGGCACTGGCGCTCATTTCGTGCAGCGCGGTGGCGGCCAGCTCCACTTCGCGGTATTGGCGCTGCATACCGGCACTGACTTCGCGGGCAATGCCGGACGAGGTGTCGGCGCTGTCGCGGGTGTCCAGGGACGCGGTCTGGATGGCGCGAATAATCGGCTGCAAGGTGTCGAGGAAACGGTTGAAACCATTGGCCAGGCGGCCCAGCTCGTCGCGTCGCCCGAGGGGCAGGCGCTGGGTCAGGTCCCCGTCGCCTTCGACAATGGCATCGAGCAGCTCGGCCATCTTCAGCAATGGGCGAGTCACGCCGTAGGCCGCCAGCCAGATCAGCAACATCCCCAGGCTGCTGGCCAGGATGCCCAGGCCAAGGTTGAGCCAGTTGGACTCACGGCTTTTGTCGTCCAGTTCGCTCTGCATCTGCCGGGCGGACGCCTGCACCCGTGCCTGCGGGACCTTGATCTGCAGTTGCCAGGCTGGGGTGCCCGCTGCCGTTTGCACGGATTGGCGGATGTCCAGGGTTTCCCCCGCGACATCGCCGCTGCGTCCCGCCACTTGACCCGAAGCCGACACCAGGGTGACCTGGCTGTCGCCCTGGTAGAGGTCCTGGCTGAGGTTGGCGGCCAGTTTCTGCAAGGTGTCGAGGCTGATGTCCATGCCCACCACGCCGAGCACGTTGCCGTCGACGATCAGGGGGATGGAAATGCTGCTCATCAGGGCTTTGTGGCCTTCCACTTCGATGGTGTACGGCTCGACCACACACACCTGTCGTTGCGCCTGAGGGCAAGCGTACCAGGCGTTTGCCGGTGCGCTGCCGGGGGGCGCTGTGTTGGCGGCGATTTGTGCCTCGCTCAACACCTCCTGCACCAGTTGCCCCGGCTGGCTCTGGGACCAGTACAGCGCAAAGCGCCCGGTTTCATTGCCGGCCAGGGCGCGTTGGTCGCGCCAGTCGGCGTCGCTGCCGGCCAGTGCATCGGGCAGCATGATCACGTACAGGCCGAGGACTTTTTCGCGCTGCCTGAGGGCTTCTCGGGCGATGCCGACCAGGGCTTGACGCAATTGCACGACCGTCAGGCGTCCATTGAGGGTTTGCTCGCGCAGTTGCAGAACCTGCTGGGCGAACCCTTCGCCATACAGCGCGGTTTCATTGAAAAACCGCTCCACCTGTTGGCCATGAGCCACGGCCTGGGCCTGCAAGCGTTCCAGCGCGGCCTGTGTCAGCAACGCGCTGCTTTGCTCCTTGAGCAGCTTTGCACTGGTTTGATTCTGGTAGGCGCTGGCGCCAATCAGCGCGCCCACGACTGCCAGCAGGCAAAGTCCGCTCAGCAGGGTGATACGCCATTGGAGGGTGAGATGGGCTGGACGCATGGCTGGGGCTTCCTACGGGGGCGTTGGCGGTGATGGGCACGTTCTTATTCTTGTTGCCGGCATCCGCGCATAGCACGGGTGAGGCTAGGGTGCGGGCATGACAGGCCGGGCGGCTATCCCGAATCGGCAACAGCGCGAGGAGGGATCGGGCGGCCCCGACCTGTTTTGGGGCGGGGCTTTGGATGCTACCGATTTGGGATAGCGAGCCGTTCCAGGGCGGGCATAGGATCAAATTCAGCGCGCAACTAAAACAAAACGCTAACCGGTGCCGATGCGGTGTGGTCGGGCCAACCCAAAAGCGACTGCCTCATACAATAAGGTCAACAACATGAGTGTATCTATCCCGGTCAACAGCTCTACGGAGCTCAAGCGTGGTGCCCTGGGTGTGGGCTTCATCATCTTCTTCGTGATATCGGCGGCAAGCCCGCTGAGTGTGATCGCCGGCGGCTTCCCGATCGGCATCATGCTGGGCAACGGTGCCGGTACCCCGGCTTTGCTGATCCTGGCCTTGCTGGTGCTGCTGGCGTTCTCGGTGGGTTACACCACCATGTCGCGCCACGTGACCAATGCCGGTGGCTTTTACGCGTTCACGTCCCGTGGCCTGGGTGGCCTGGCGGGCGGTGCCGCTGGGGTGCTGGCGATGTTTGCCTATAACATCCTGCAGGTCGGGTTGTACGGGATGTTCGGTGGTGTGGTCAGTGGCACCATGGAAACCGCCTTCGGCCTGGTGCTGCCCTGGTGGGCCTACTCGCTGATGGCGATGGTGAGCATCGCGATCCTGGGCTATCGCAAGATTGACCTGTCGGCGCGGGTGCTGTCGGTGGTGGTGATCGCCGAGTACCTGGCGATCCTGGTCCTGGACTTTGCCATCCTCAAGTCCGGCGGCGACAGCGGCATCAACCTGGACTCGTTCAGCAGCCGTCATGTGTTCAGTGGTACGCCGTCAATCGGCTTGCTGTTCTGCTTTGCCGCCTTTATCGGCTTCGAGGCCACCACTATCTACGGCGAAGAGGCCAGGAACCCCAAGCGCAGTATCCCGATTGCCACCTACTGTTCGGTGTTGCTGATCGGTGGTTTCTACGCGTTGTCGGTGTGGTCGATGGTGGTGGGCGTGGGGGCGGACAAAATCGTGCCGCTGCTGCAGTCCCTGCAGGACCCGACCACCTTTATCTATGGCATGTCCGACCACTTTGTCGGCCCGCAGCTGACCCAGATCATCCGCGTGCTGTTCATGGTCAGTATCTATGCCGGGCTGTTGGCCTTTCACAACGCCGCCGCGCGTTACTTCTACGCCATCGGCCGCGACGGCCTGTTGCACAGCCTGCTGGGCACCACCCATCGCGTGCACCAGAGCCCGCATATGGGCTCGGCGTTGCAAAGCCTGATCGCTGCGGTCGTGGTGCTGATATTTGCCGCGATGGATGCCGATCCGATCCTGCAACTGTTTGCCTGGCTGTCCAACCTGGCCACGTTGTGCGTGATCCTGTTGATGGCGCTGACCTCGGTGTCGGTGTGCGTCTACTTCCATCGGCATCCCGAGCTGAAGGTCGGGCTCTTGCGTGGACGGATCCTGCCCGGTATTTCGTGCCTGGCGCTGGTGATGGTGCTGGTGTTGGCGGTGGTGCATTTCGATGTGCTGACCGGTGCCAGCCAACTGCTGTCCTACAGCCTCTGCGCGATTATTCCGGCGGCCTTGATCATCGGCATCGTGCTCGCCGCGCGACTGCGCAACAGCTCGCCGCAACGCTTCCTGGCCTTGGGCAGCCACAAGCTTTAAGGCCCCCGCGTTTTTATCGCTCGACTAACCAGACAATCGCAGCCTGCCGTTGCTCGGCATGGCGCGCCAGCGTGTGAAAGGAAGGTTTCAAATGCACAACTATAAAATGCTCATCGATGGGATCCAGGTGGCCGGTGAAGAAGGCCGGTTCGATGTGATCAACCCGGCCACCGGGGCCGTGTTCGCCCAATGCCCGGCCGGTTCCCTGGGGCAACTCGACCAGGCGGTGAACGCCGCGCAGTTGGCCTTCAAGAGCTGGCGCCACAGCAGCCACCCTGATCGCTGTGAACGTTTGTTGGCGATTGCCGCCGATATCGAGCAGGAGGCCCCATCACTGGCCCGGCTGATTGTGCTGGAACAGGGCAAGCCATTGGAGCTGGCCTTTTCCGAGGTCATGGGCGCCGCCGCCTGGACCCGCTACGCGGCCGGGCAGGAAATTGCGGTGGAACGGGTGGAAGAAACGCCCACCCAGCGCATTGAGCTGCACCGCAAACCCTTGGGCGTGGTGGCGTCGATCACCCCCTGGAACTGGCCGTTCATGATCGCCGTCTGGCACATCATGCCGGCGCTGCGTGCCGGCAACTGCGTGATCAGCAAACCGTCGAGCCTGACGCCGCTGAGCACCCTGGGCCTGGCCGAGATCATTGCCCGGCATGTGCCCCGTGGCGTGATCAACTGCGTGACCGGCGAGCAGGGCTTCGGCAGTGCGATCACCTCGCACCCGGGGATCCAGAAGATCGTGTTCACCGGTTCCACGGCCACCGGGCAAAGCGTGATGCGCGGTGCCGCCAGCAACCTCAAGCGCCTGACCCTGGAACTGGGCGGTAACGACGCCGCCATCGTGTTGCCCGGCACGCCGGTGGAGGCGGTGGCCGAGGCGATCTTCCAGGCGGCCTTTCTCAACATGGGCCAGACCTGTGCTGCGCTCAAACGCCTGTATATCCATGAGTCGCAGTACGAGGCTTTTGCCGACGCGCTGATGCACATTGCGGCGCGCCAGGTCGTGGGCGACGGCCTGGACGCCGGTGTCACCTTCGGGCCGGTGCAGAACCTTGAGCAACTGGAACTGGTGGAAGCCCTGGTCGATGACGCACGGGCCAACGGTGCGCGGGTGTTGTGCGGCGGTGCGCGTCTGGACCACCCCGGGTTTTTCTATCCACCCACCCTGGTGGCGGACGTGACCGACGGCCATCGCCTGGTGGACGAAGAACAGTTCGGCCCGGTGTTGCCGTTGATTGCCTACCGGGATGTCGAGGATGTCCTGAAGCGCGCCAATGCCGGTGACATGGGCCTCGGCGGCTCGGTCTGGGGGCCGGATGTCGAGCAGGCCCAGGCCTTGGCCAGTCGCCTGGAGAGTGGTGTGGCGTGGGTCAACTGCCACGCCCAGATCCAGCCGAACACGCCGTTTGGCGGCAGCAAGATGTCGGGGTTCGGTGTCGAGTTCGGTCTGGAGGGGCTGCTGGAGTTCACGGGGCAGCAACTGTTGTTTGTGCGCAAGCAGGCTGTCGAAGAAGGAGTTTGAGCCATGCGTTATCTATCCCGTCATCCCGTATTCGGTTGCACGCTTGTGTGCACCCTGGCGCTCGGCGCTATCAGTCAGGTGCACGCTTATGAGCTGTACAGCGATGAGAGCCGTCACCTCAACGCCGACATGACCGCGGTGTTCGGTCAGTTCAACAGTCGCAAGAACTACGATGGCACGCCGGGCGGCTCCAGTTGGCGTGAAGGCTTTATCAAGTATGGCTTGAGTGGCGACCAGGCACTCGGCGGCATTGGCCGCGCCTACGGGGCATTTGCCCTGGTCAGCTCCGCCACGTGGGGCGATGGCGATCCGGGTGGCAACAGCCTCGGCACCGAGCGCACCACGAAGATTGAAGACGCCTACCTGGGCTGGCGCTCCGGCGATCTGTTCCCGGCGCTCGGTCAAGACGGCGTGGATATTTCCGGCGGGCGCCAGGTGGTCAAGGTCGGCCGAGGGTTCCTGATCAACGACGATGGGCTGAACCCGGGCAAGGGCCCGGCGGATGGCACCTTGAACCGTGGGGGCGCCTACTACCTGGCGGCCCGGCACGCGTTCGACCAAACCGCGGTGGTGCGCCTGGGGGGGCAGGATGGCCTGCACGGCAGTGTGCTGTGGCTCAAGTCCGATAACCGTATCCAGGCCGAAACCGAACTGGCCGCCGCGACCCTGGACTACACCGCCCGGCCGGGGACGCTCGGCTTGACCTGGGTGCACGGCCTGGACGTGAACGATCAATGGGCCAGCGACTTTCAACGCCAGCGCAAGGGCATGAATGTCTACAGCGTGCGCGGTGAGGGCGATGCGGGCATCCCCAACGTCAGCCTGGCCTTCGAGTACGCCTGGCAGGACAAGGACGCGGGGCCAGAAAAAGCCTGGTACGGCGAAGCGGGCTACACCTTCGCCGATATCGCCTGGGCGCCCAAGGTGACGTATCGCTACACCCGCTATTCGCAGAACTGGGATGCACTGTTCACCGGCCAGAGCACGGGCTACGGCACCTGGTTCCAGGGCGAAGTGGCCGGCAACTACGCCGGGCCGTTCAACACCAATACCCGCATCCACCATGTCGGGCTGAAGGCAACCCCACTGGAAAACCTGAGCCTGGGCGCGCTGTATTTCGACTACGCCACCGTGCGCAAAAGCAACGCGTTGAACCTCGATGGCCGTGAGTTGGATGTGTACGCCGAGTGGGCGGTCAACCCGCACTTGATCATCACCCCGCTGGTGGGGCTGTACACACCCAGGCAGGACGCGACCACCGGGGGCAATCAGGTCGGCGGCAACGGCACCAACCTGTACAGCCAGTTGACGCTGGCCGTGCCGTTCTGAGCATGACGCCTAGGGGGCGGTGTGGCTCGGCGGGTTGCGCATGTTTTCGGCAATCCGCTGGGTGGTGTCCATGACCATTTCGATCACGGTTTCCTGGCGCAGCAGCTTGAAGTTCTGGGTGGTGCCGACGGCCGACAGGCTGCCGACCACCTCGTCGAGGTCCGCCTGGATGATCGGCGCAGCGATACCGGTCAGGCCCAGGTTGAGTTCGTCGTGGGTCAGGCAGTAGCCGTCCTTGCGGATTTTTTTCGCGGCCCTGGAGAAGCCCGCCCAGTCATACGGGCTGTCCGGGTCGTTGGCCATGTGCTCGTCGAACAGGCGTTGCAGGCGGCGTCCTTTCTGGAAGGCGATCAAGACCTTCGATTGTGCCCCGCGGAAAAACGGCAGCGGTTGCCCGCGCCCGAACGCGAAGTGATAGGTGTCGGTGGGTTCGGCGATGTAGGTGTTGATGATGCGCCCGTCGTAAAACACGCTGGCGAACACCGCCAGGCCCGTTTGCGCCGACAGCTCGTGCATCAGCTCGCGCCCGGCGAGAAGGATCGGGTCGTACTGGCGCATCATCCAGTCCAGCTCGATGACCCGCGGGCCCAGGCCGTAGCTGCCGGCGTCCACGCGGGTCAGCAGGCCGGCGTCACACAAATCCTTGACGTAGCGGTACACGGTCGCCCGTGACAGGCCCATGCGCTCGGCAATGGTGTCGGGGTCGATCTTTAGCATTTGCGGACCGAACAGGTCGAGGATGCTCAGCAATTTGCTCAGGCTGCTCATTGTGTTCCTAAAAGAAAGGGAAGGGCGCTTGTGGCGTCCCCACGGGGAGCCGGTTGCCCAAGCGCTGGCGCAACACTACCGCAGTGAGAGAAAAACGCAATCGCGGGTTAGATTTTAAGGGTGTTTAAGTCGCATAAATCTCACTTAATGAGAAAAACAAACATAAAATGCTTGTTGGTTGCGGATTTGTATGTGATAAATCTCATCACTGCAAATGCTCAAGCAAGAGGGCTGAAAATGAATGGTGCGCAACTGATAGTGAATGCGGCAGCGGCAAGCGGTATCGAGTACTGCTTCGCCAACCCCGGGACCACCGAGATTCCCCTGGTGGCCGCCATGGCCAGCGCACCTGCTCTCAAGCCGGTGTTGTCGCTGTTCGAAGGGGTCTGCACGGGGGCTGCGGACGGCTATGGCCGGATCGCCGGCAAGCCGGCCATGACCCTGACCCACCTGGGGCCGGGCTTTGCCAATGGCATCGCCAACCTGCACAACGCGCGTCGGGCCAATACGCCGATCGTCAACGTCATCGGCGATCACGCCTCCTGGCATGTCAACTACGATCCGCCCTTGGCCAGCGACATCCAGGCCCTGGCCGGTGCCGTTTCCGGTTGGGTGCGCACCTCGCGCACCGCTGCCGGTATCGGTGAGGATCTGCAGGAAGCCGTGCGTGCGGCCTGGCAGGCCAAAGGCCAGATCGCCAGCCTGATCCTGCCCATGGACCTGCAGGCCCACGCAGTGACCCATAACGGTGTATTCGCCCCTCTGCGCGCACCGGTTCGTCGGTTTGCCGGTGACCGGGTCGAAACCGTGGCGCAGGCATTGCGTGACGGCCAGCGGCTGGTGTTTATCGTCGGCGATGAGGGCTTGTCGGTCGCGGGCCTGGAAGCGGCGGGACGCCTGGCGCAACTGCCCGGCGTGCGCCTGTTTGCCGAGACCTTTCCGCGCCTGAGCTACCGTGGCGGTGGCTTGCCCGACCTGGATCGCCTGCCGTATTTCCCGGAAGTGGCGATTGAAATCCTTGAGCAGTACGACCTGGTCATCTGTGCAGGCGTGCCGGAGCCCATCAGTTACTTTGGCTACGAAGGCATCCCGTCGCGCCTCGCCGAGCGTGAGCGCCTGCTGAGCCTGGCCGAGGTCGGTGACGATGTCGCCGGCGCGTTGACGGCGCTGGCCGATGCCCTGGCTGCACCGGCCTACGTGCCGACGCCGGAGGGCATCGAACTGCCGCCCGGCCATGCCGAACTGACACCGCAGTCGATCGGCCAAGTGCTCGCTGCGTCACTGCCCCACGACAGCATTGTCTCGGTCGAGGGCGGCACCTGCGGCTACCCGTTCTTTACCGCCTCCGCCCGCGCCGCGCGGCATCGGGTATTGACCAATACCGGTGGCGCGATCGGCCAGGGGATTCCGGTGGGCTTCGGCGCCGCTTTGGCGGAACGCGGCAATAGCGTGTTCTGCCTGCAATCCGACGGCAGTGCCCAGTACACCATCCAGACCCTGTGGAGCATCGCACGCGAGCAGTTGCCGGTGGTGATCCTGATTGCCGCCAACCATCGCTACGCGATTTTGCAGAACGAGCTGCGCCGTTTCGGCATGACCGAAATGGACCCCCAGGCCCTGCGCCTGACCGTGCTCGACAACCCGCGTATCGACTGGAAGGCCCTGGCCAAAGGCTACGGAGTACCGGCCTGCACGGTCCAGACCAATGCCGAACTGCAACGGGCCCTGGCCAATGCCAAGGCCGACCGTGGCCCTTGCCTGATCGAAATGGCGCTGTGAAGGAGTCGACTATGCATCCGCTCGAATTATTACCTGCCGTCCAGGCATTCCTGGCGCAGCCCGGTCGCCTGTTTATCGGCGGCACCTGGCAGGACGCCGTCGGCGGTCGTCGCTTTGCCGTGGAAAACCCGGCCACCGAACAGACCCTGGCCGAAGTCGCCCAAGGCGATGAACGCGATGTGAATGCGGCCGTTGCGGCCGCCCGCGCAGCCTTCACCGGCACGTGGGCCTTGCAGTCACCGGTGCAGCGCGGCCTGTTGCTGTTTCGCCTGGCCGATCTGTTGGATCAGCACCGCGAGGAACTGGCGCAACTGATCACCCTGGAGAACGGCAAACCTATCGCCAACGCGCGCGGTGAGGCGGCCAGCGCGGCAAACATCATTCGCTACTTCGCCGGCTGGCCCACCAAGATCGAAGGCAGCACGCTGCCCGTATCCCCGGCCAGCGGCGCGCCGATGCTCAACTACACGTTGCGCGAACCGGTGGGGGTCTGCGCGCTGATCGTGCCGTGGAACTTCCCGTTGACCATGTGCGTGTGGAAGCTCGGCCCGGCGTTGGCCACCGGTTGCGTGGCGGTGCTCAAGCCCGCCGAGCAGACCCCGCTGGTCGCGATCCGCCTGGTGCAACTGATCGAGGCCGCAGGTTTCCCCGCCGGCGTCGTCAACCTGATCACCGGCCTGGGTGCCGACACGGGTGCACCGCTGGCACAGCACCCCGACGTGGACAAGATCGCCTTTACCGGCTCGACCCAGGTCGGGCGGCTGATCGCCCAGGCGGCTACCCGCAACATGAAAAAGGTCTCACTGGAACTGGGCGGCAAGTCGCCGAACATCATCCTGCCCGACGCCGACATTGTGCGCGCCGCCAAGGGGGCCGCCGATGGGATTTTCTACAACCAGGGCCAGGTGTGCACGGCTGGCTCGCGCCTGTATGTGCACGCCAGTGTGCTCGACCAGGTGCTCGAAGAATTGCAGCGCCATGCCGCCGCCTATGTGCTGGGCAATGGCCTGGACCCGGCCAACAGCATGGGGCCGTTGGTGTCTGCGCGGCAGTTGAACACGGTCAAGGGGTACCTGCAGCGGGGCCGGGAGGAGGGTGCCGAACTGATCTGTGGCGGCGAGCGCCCCGCGCACCTGGAGCGTGGGCACTTCATTCAACCGAGCGTGTTCCTCGACCGTGCCGAGCGCGCCTGCGTGGCCCGCGAAGAAATCTTCGGCCCGGTACTGACCGTCATGAGCTGGACCGACATCGACGACCTGGTGCTGCGCGCCAACGATTCGCCGTATGGCCTCGCCGCCGGCCTGTGGACCCGCGACCTGCGTTCGGCGCACCGCGTGGCGGCACAGCTCAAGGCCGGTTCGGTATGGATCAACTGTTGGAACGTGGTGGATCCCTCTTCACCGTTCGGTGGCTACAAACAATCCGGCTGGGGCCGGGAAATGGGCAAGAACGTGATCGATGCCTACACCGAGACCAAAAGCGTGTTTGTCGATCTGGCCTGAACTGAATAATCACACGAGGTAATTGCTATGGATCTGGAATTGAAAGGCCGCGTGGCCATTGTCACCGGTGGCGGTATGGGCATCGGCAAGGAAGTCGCACGTTTTCTCTCCGAGGAAGGCTGCAAGGTGGTGATCTGCGCGCGGCGCATGGCGTTCCTGCAGCTGGCGGCCGAAGAGATCAGTGCACAGACCGGCAATGAAGTGCTGCCGCTGTTCTGCGACACCAATGACATGAAGGCCGTGTCGGAGATGGTCGAGGCGGCTCACAAGCATTTCGGCCGCATCGACATCCTGGTCAACGGGGCCGCGGCGCCATCGGGTGTGGTGCGCAATGACATCGAACACGCCGGCGACGATGAACTGCTGTCGGACCTCAACACCAAGGTGATCGGCTATTTCCGCTGCGCCAAGGCTGTGACCCCGCACATGAAGGCGGCCGGCTTCGGACGCATCATCAACATCGGCGGCCTCACCGGGCGCAGCAGCAAGGTGCTTTCGGGCATGCGCAACCTGGCGATCGCGCACATGACCAAGACCCTGTCCGACCAGCTCGGCCCGTCGGGGATCACGGTCAACCTGATCCACCCGGGCGTGGTGGATACCCCGCATATCCAGGAGCTGTACGACCGCGAAGCCGTCAAGCAAGGCAAGACCGCGCAGCAGGTCGAGCAGGCCTACATCGACGCGACACCGATTCGCCGCACCCTCGCACCGATTGAAATGGGCTGGCTGATCGGCTTCCTGGCATCGCCAAAAGCTGGCGCAGTGACGGGCGAATCCATCGGCATCGACGGTGGCTTGACCCGTGGCATCTATATCTGAGGAGCATTTGTGATGAGTAACGGAACCCTTTTGGTCGCCACCGTCGGGCAAGCGGTGATCCGCAGTGCCGACGATGGCCGTACCTGGCATCGCCTGGGCCTGGGGCAGGACCTGGAGTTCGATGCGATCACCCGATCCTTGAGCCTGCACCCCGACACGCCCGAGCGGATCTATGCCGGTACCGATGTGGGCTTGTGTGTGAGCCACGATACCGGTGGGCATTGGCGGCGCATCGATTCGCCTTTCAACGGGCAGACCGTGTGGAAAGTTGCGGTTGACCCGCAGGATGCACAACGCATTTTCGTCGGCACCGGCGCGCCTTCGCGTGCCGTGTTGTGGCGCACCCTGGACGGCGGCCTGAGCTGGGATCGCGCCCCGGTGGAAATCCCCGAGTTCTGCGACGGCGTCAGCCGCCCACGCCTGCTGGCCTTCGCCTATGACCCTACCGACCGCAACCAGCTGTGGTTCGGCCTGGAGGAGGGCGGGCTGTTCCATTCCCGCGACGGCGGCGACAGTTGGACCCGCGTCGACGACCGGCTGCTGTGGGACTACAACTCCGACGTCCACAACATCCTGGTGCTGCCCAACCACGGCGAGAAAGTCATTGTGGTGGTCTGCGTCAATGCGGTGTACCGCAGCCTGGACGAGGGGCTGACCTGGACCGGCATCATCGGTCGCGAAGCCTTCGGCCTGTACTACATCCGCGCCATGAACGCGCCGTTGGGCACGCAGAACGAGCTGTACCTGAGTATTTCCGATGGCACCCCCGGCACCACCAGCAAGATCCTGGTGTCCCGTGATGCCGCACTCACTTGGAACGTGCTGCCGCTGCCACAGCAGCCCAACTCCTGTGTCTGGGCGATTGCCTTCAACCCGGCCAACCCGCGACAGATCGTGGCGGGCACCAAGTACGGGCATTTGTTCACCTCCGACAATGGCGGTGACGGCTGGCAGAAGCATTGGCGGGAATTCAGCGAGATCGCTGATGTGCTCTGGACGCCTGCGGTTGCGCAGATCAAGTCCGGGCATCAATCCATCGTCAAAAAGCACTGAGGGATAACGCCATGAAGATCGAGATCCTGCGGACTCACTTATCGCTGTGGGTCAGTGACCCTGACGTGTCGGCACGCTGGTACGCCGACATCCTGGGCATGCACGAAAGTGCCCGGGGCGAGAGCTGGGTCATGATGGCATTTGGCGGCAAGCACCACGACATCGCCCTGATTCGCGCCGACCCCGGCGCCCATCAAGGCGGGTTGGGCCTGCAGCACTACGGCCTGGAAATCGCCGGGGACATGACCACCCTGCGCCAGCTCTACGGCATGTTGCTGGGCAAGGGCGTCGAGGTGGTGAAGATCACCGATCACGAGATCGGCCATGGCGTGTATTTCAACGACCCCGACGGCAATCGCATGGAGTTCTTCCTCGAGACCGAACACGACGATGCGCGCGGCAAGGCCCGGTTCAAGGCCGCCGGCGCGCCGAGCCGACATTTCAACCTGGATCCACTCGACCCACTTTGAGGCAACCCTGATGAAAACCGCGAATTTTGCTACGTATCACATCCGCAAATGGTACAGCTTTGTCGAAGAAACCCTGGCCAACGAAACCGGCCAGCTGGCCGATGGCGAGCCCCTGTTCAAGTACGCGATCGCCGCCGTGATCGCCAACCCCTATGCCGGTCGCTACAGCGAGTCGCTCGCCGAACTGGTCGACCCATCGCCGTTGCTGGGCGAAGAGTTTGGCCGGCGCATACAGGCACTGGCCGGTGCCCATGAGATTGTCAGCTATGGTAAGGCGATCCTGGTGGGCAGCGCGGGCGAATACGAGCACGGCAACGCGTTCCTGACCAACCCGGCCGCCGATCCGATTCGCGTCGCGCTGGGCGGTGGCAAGTCGTGGGTGCCTTCCACCGGCAAGCGCGGCGGCCCGGGTTCGACCATCGACGTACCCCTGGCGCACAAGGATGCGCTCTACGTACGTTCCCACTACGACAGCATGTCGCTGATGTTCGGCGACGGCCCCGCGCCGGACGAAGTCATCGTGATCTGGGCCTTCGCCACGCGCGGGCGCCTGCACGCACGGCTGGGTGGCCTGCGTGCCGAAGACATCCAGGGCGTTGACGGGCTGCACTGATGACACGCGTGCGGGCCTTGGCAACGCCGGTTTAAAACCACAACAAGAAAGCGGTGAACAGCGATGAAGCAGGAGAAGACCCAGGTTGTGATTGTCGGGGGCGGGCCCAATGGGATCACGGCCGCGCACTATATGGGGATGTACGGTATCGACTGCGTCGTCCTTGAGCTTGCCGACTGCATACTGCCTTACCCACGCGCGGTGGGCATGGATGATGAAGCGCTGCGCGTGTTGCAGGCGATCGGCATCGCCGAATTGGCAGTGCGTGACATGATCTGCGATGTGCCGCTGCGTTATTACAACGCGCGGGGCGTGTGTTTTGCCGAGGTCAAGCCAAGTGCCGCGCAGTACGGCTGGCCGATGCGCAACATTTTCATGCAGCAGTTGCTCGAAGGCACGCTGCGCGAAACCCTGGGGCAGCGCAGCACTGTGGTGTTGCGCCAGGGCCATGAAATGCTGGAGCTGGAACAGGATGGGGAGAGCGTGACCTTGCAGGTGCGCGATGCCCAGGGCGAGGTCTATCAGCTGCGCGCCGATTACGTGATCGGCGCCGATGGCGGGCGCTCCACCGTACGCAAAAAGCTCGGCGTCGAACTGCTGGGGCTGACCCATGCGCGCAAATGGGTGGTGGTCGATACCGCCAATGACACCCTGGATGCGCCTTACACCGCCCTGCACGCCGACCCGCAGCGGCCCTTCGTGTGCATCTACCTGCCGTACCAGCAGCGGCGCTGGGAATTCATGCTGATGGAGGGCGAGGACGAGGCGAAGATGTGTGACGAGAACACCATTCGCGACCTGATCCGTGGGCATATCGGCGACGCCGTGGACGCGCTGAATATCATCCGTATCCGCGCCTACACCCACCATTCGCGTGTGGCGGCGCGGTTTGTCCAGGGGCGTGTGGCACTGGTCGGCGATGCCGCGCATATATCGCCACCCTGGGCCGGGCAGGGCCTTAATTCCGGGTTGCGCGACGTGGCCAACGTGGCCTGGAAACTGGCCGCGATCATCCAGGGGCGTGCGGCCCATGGGATCCTCGCCAGCTACGACCAGGAACGTCGCGGGCACGCCACCGAACTGGTGGCCCTGGCCGACAATATGGGCACGGTACTGGGGCTGACCAACCCGTTGATGGCCGGCGTGCGCGACTGGTTGTTCCAGGCGGTGAACAGCGTCGATAACCTGCGTTCGCACCTGCTGGAGTTCAAGTTCAAACCCAAGGCCACCCTCACCAAAGGGCTGGTCTATCACGAACGTGCCGAACTGCGTGAAGACGACCTGGTGGGCCAGCTGTTTGTGCAGCCGTTTATCGAAGACGCCCAGGGCCAGCGTCGGCGCCTGGATGACGTGCTGGGCAATTCCTATGCGGTGCTGGGTTACCGGGTCAATCCCCGTGAGCCACTGAGCGAAGACATGGCAAGGTTCTGGGCGCGCTGGGACACGCGCTTTATCCAGGTCAATCGCTCGCGCAGCGGCCTGGGCCGCCACCAGCCCTTGACGGCCACGGACGCCATCAGCGTGGAGGATGTGGATAACCGCCTCGGCGAATGGTTCTCCAGGGTGCGTGACTGCGTCGTCGTGGTGCGTCCTGACCGGTTTGTCGCCGCCATTACCACGCCTGAGCGACTTGACGCGGTATTACGCAAGTTAGCGGGGCAGCTGTCATGAGCATCGATACGGGCGTATTGAATCAGTTAGACCAGGCCACGCGTGCGGTGCAAGCGATTGCGCCACTGGCCCCCGAGGCGTTGGACCTGCGCGGCGGCTACGCCCTGCAACGCCAGGCGCTGGATGCGCGCCTGGCGGCGGGCGAACAGTTCAGCGGTTGGAAGATCGCCTTCGCCGGCAGCGCCGCGCAACGGCGCTTCGGCATTGACGAACCGGTGTATGGCGGCCTGACCGACGCGATGTGCGTGCAGCCGAACACGGCGGTGGCGCTGTCGCGCTTGATCCAGCCCAAGCTGGAGATCGAAGTGGCGATTGTGCTGGGGCGCAGCCTCGCGCCCGGTGACTACAGCGATGAACAGATCCTGGACGCGATTGCCGAAGTGGCGCCGGCGTTCGAGATTGCCGACTGCCGTTGGCAGGGCTGGGCGTTCGGGGTCGGAGCCTTTCTTGCCGACAATGCGGCGGCGGGGCTGTATTGCCTGGGGCCACGAAGCGCGTTCGATGCCGTCGCGCACACCCACGTCGCCTATCGCCTGGAATGTGCCGGCGCGCTGTGCGGCGAAGGCGATACCGAGGGCCGGGAGGACTCGCCGCTGACCAACCTGTGCTGGCTGGTTCGCCGTCTGCTGGCCGACGGTCAGCCGGTGGAGGCCGGGCAGGTGGTGCTGTCCGGTGCGTTGTTGGCGCCCATGGATATCCAGCCCGCCACCTACCGCCTGCAGATGTTTGGCACGGAACTGGCTTTGCTTTTCACCGCGGACACCACCCCCGTGTAAGCGACAGCTGCCGTCATGGATGACTTGAGTCCCCTTCAGGCCGATGACAACAACGGGGCCCCCGAGGAACGACCACCATGCTTGCCGAAGTTCGAACCTTCAATGACCCTCAACTGCACGCCGGTTCCATCCAGGGCTGGCAGCAGGTGTATGACCAACTGGGGCGCGGCTGCCTGACCAGTGAGCTGCGCCAGCTGTCGGCCGAGCGCTTTCAGATCTTCCAGGAAGTATTGGACAAACGCGTGGTGCAGCGCGGCCATGCGCCCAAGGGACGGCTGTGCGCGGCCATGTCATTGGGCGGCGAGCCCGTCGTGCAGGGCCAGCAGGTGGGCACCCACAGTGTGGTGCTGTTGCGCGCTTGCGAGGAGTTTGTGCTGCATGCGCCGGAAGGCACGCACTTCTTCGCTTTCAACGTCGACACGGTGCGTTTCGCCAAACTCGCCGCCTTCGAGTTGTCCAGCGACCAGCTCAAGCGCTTGAGCACCCGCTCCCAGCTGTGCGTGGATGACGCGTTACTGCTGCGGATACGCCAGCGCATCTACCCGCTGTTTCGTCACCTTTTGCAACAACCCGAGGCCATCAGTGCAACCGCCGAGAACATGCTCGAAGACGAGTTGCTCAATGCGTTTCTCGACCTGTTCAGCAATGCCACCGATGAGGTGCGCTGCCGTCGCGGCAACTTCGCCGTGAGTGCGTACCTGGTCAAGCGTTGCCAGGAGTTGATCGATGCCAGCGGCGATACCCCGCTGAGCATCCTCGACCTGTGCGAACACCTGCGGGTCAGCCGGCGCACCCTGCAGAACAGTTTCCAGGCGGTGACCGGCATGCGTCCGCTGGAGTACCTGCGCAACCTGCGCCTGAATGCGGTGCGTCGACGCCTGATCGCAACGCCGGCCTGCAGCCAGAACGTCGGTGATGTGGCGGTGGCGATGGGCTTTTTCCACCTGAGCCACTTTGCCGCCCATTACCGCGAGTTGTTTGGCGAGTCGCCTTCGCACACCCGGCGGGCGATCGGCTGAATAGACGAAGGGTCAGGCCGCCGTGTCATCCAGTCCCGGGTCCACGCGTTTGCCGATGTCCTTGAGCCGGGCCAATTGGTCGACCACGCTGGGGGCTTCATCCAGGCAACTGACGAACGTCCACAGGTACGTCATCACCGCATAGATATGGCCGGCCTTCACCGCGGGCGCCAGCGCCAACTGGCTGATGGCGACCACGAACAGCAGGGCCGCAAGGATGCCGATGGTGAGGAAGGCAACCGCCTCACGGTCCGACAGCCCGATACGCAGCCGCGACAGCACCTGATAGTGGCGGCGCAGCGTGGGGGCGCCGACCTTTTCCACCAGGCTGATTTCCTTTTCCAGGCGGTTGTTCAGCCGCTCATGCAAGCGCTGGTTGCGCCGTGCAAAGCCAGGCACCACCACCAGGCACAGCCCCAGCGCCACCAGGCACGCCAGGCCGACCCAGGGTTCGATTACCAGCAACATGGCCGCCGCGCCGATGATCGAGACCAGCGCCGTCGCAATGGTGGGCACGTGTTTTTCGAAGAAATCGACGAACTCCCGTGCCAGCACCACCCGCGCGGCGGACGTTGAGGTGCTGTGGCGTTGCAGGCGCTGGTTAAGAATCACCGGCACGGCAAGGTCGGCGTAGATACGCGTAAAGGTGCGGGTGTCCAGGGCCCGTCGGGCGGCGCCCACCACCCAGAACCCGAGGACCACGGCGGCGTAGAGCAGGGCATTGCCGGTGTCGCCACGGATAATCGCGTCGACGGCAAACCCCGCAAACAACGGGTAGGCCAGCAGCAGCGCGTTTTCCAGCGCCACCAGCGACAGGGTGCCGGACAACTTGCCGGGGTAGGCCTTGGCGATCGCCTTGAGTGTCTGGCTGGCGGATTGTTGACCGATTTTGCGGCTCTGCTCGATCAGTAGTGGAGGTGTGACGGAGGGCATGGGCCACCTGGTTTACGCAAAGTAGGGGGGCGGGAACTCAGGGTCCCGGTATAAAGACCGCGGGTGAAGTCGAGCAGATAGCGCGTTTCCTCGGTCATCAGTAACAAGTCGATCTGCACTTCTTCGATCACGATTTCCAGGGTGATCAGCAGGCAAATCGCCGGCGCGGTAAATAACCAGTGGTAATAGGACTGGCTGAACAGCGATGCGACAACCCCCAGGACCCACAGTGACAACACCAGGCGTGGCGCCTGTTTCTGCAGGGGAATCCAGAAGCGCTGCAACCGCTTGAGCTTGGCGCTATAGAGCCGTACCGAGTCTTCAAGCAGTGCCACGTCAATCACGTTTCGATCACGATAGTTGAAAGGCATACAGGCAATTCCTGGCTGACTACACGAGGCGGGTGTGTGGCCTCTGGTCAAGGCGCGCGCAGGCAGCGCGCGGTTCAACCAGGCCAGGTTGATTTCGTTGACTTGCACCCATTCGCCGTTCTGTGGAATCCCTTCGCAGCTCTTGAAAGCAATGCAGCGTCCTTGTGCATCGAGCAAGGCAAAGTGGCGGTACCGATTGACCCTGAAAATACAGAGGCGCATGCCTTCACCTGGGGGCGGTTGGGGTTAGATGGCGACCAACTGGTCGGGCCAGCTCAGCTCGAACAAGGTGCCGCCGTTGTCGAGGTTCCGGCAGGTCGCGCGACCTCCATGGGACAGGGCAATCGCGCGTACGACGGCGAGCCCCAGGCCGCTGCCGCCCTGGGCGCGGGAGCGCGAGCTTTCGCCGCGCTGGAACGGCTCAAAGATGTGCGTTGCAAACGCTTCTGCGATCCCCGGGCCTTCGTCCGCGACACTCAAGGTATTCAGGCCATCCTGGTTGCCCAGGCGCACCGTGACGTTGCCGGGGGTTGCATGGCGTTTCAGGTTGTCGAGCATGGCCAGCAAGGCTTGGCGAATCCGCGCCGGATCACACTGCACAGGCCGTTCGAGCAGGTCCAGGTGCAGCACGAACCCGCAGGCCAGCAGGCCCGGTTCGAACAGGCAGGCGTCGGCCTTGATCTCCTCGGCCAGGTTGGCACTCTGGATCTGCACTTCGAGGTAGCCGTTGTCCGCCAGGCCTACGACCCGCAGGTCCTCGATCAGGCGCGTCAGGCCTTCCACCTGGCTCAGCAGACTGTAGAACTGCGCCTGGTCCGGGGTGAACACGCCTTCCGCCAACCCTTGCAGGCGGCCGCGCAGGATGGTCAGCGGGGTGCGCAGTTCATGTGCAATCGCGGCGTTCCAGAACGACTGCTCTTGCGCCATGCGTTTCAAGCGTTGGGCCATGCTGTTGAAGTCATCCACCAGCAAGGTGGCCTCTGCCAGTGAGCGGTCGGACGCCGTCGCCCGGGCATCGAGGTCACCATCGGCGAGCCGGCGAAGGCTGGCCGCGACCGAGTTCAAGGGCATCAGAATGCGCCGGGACAGTTTGATCGCCACCACGGCGCCCACCGCGAGGCTGATGCAGGTGATCAGCGCCATCCAGGCCCACTCCATGCCGGTGGGCAGCCATTCGTCCACGTCCAGATCCGACGGCGGCCAGAACGTCCAGAGCAACGCGTAAAACACGTAGGAGCCGACCACGGCCAGGGCGATCACGCAGAGCACCACGGCGGACATCGACACGATGATCTGCCGGCTCAAACTGTTGGCGGTCTTCATGGCTGGCTCCCGAACCGGTAGCCGACCCCACGGATGCTGGCTGGTACGCCCTGGAGGCCGAGGTCTTCGATTTTGCGCCGCAACTTGCTGATATGGCTGTCGACGGTGCGCTCCAGGCTGTCGCTCTCGGGGGAACACAGGGCCAGCAACTCGGCGCGACTGAATACGCGCTTGGGGGCCTTGGCCAGTTGCGCCAACAATCTGAACTCGGTCACCGTCAGGTTGAGCCTGCGCGTGTGTGCACCGACCTGCACGCTGACTTCATGGCTGTCGATGTCGATTTCAAAGGCATTCACCCGCAGCACGCGCTGGCGGGCGCCGTAGCCATGATCGAGGGAGCGACGCAGCACCGCCTGGGTCCTGGCGACGACCTCGGCGGGGTTGAACGGCTTGACGATGTAGTCGTCGGCACCGATGCGCAGGCCCATGAGTTTGTCCATGTCCTGGTCCTGGGCGGTCAGCATGATCACCGGTGTGGTGCCCCGGTGGCGGATCTCGGCCAGGACCATCCAGCCATCCAGCTGCGGCATCAGCACGTCCAGCAGTACCAGGTCGGGCTTGAGCGATTGATGCAGTTCAAGGGCACGGCGCCCATCCAGGGCATGGGCGGTCTGGAAGCCGCTGCGCTTGAGATAGGCCGCGAGGATATCGGCGATTTCCGGCTCGTCTTCGGCGATCAGTACCAACGCCTGGCGTGGGGACGCGAGGTCCGTCGGTGTCGATACAGGGTGTGATTCAGTCATGGTCGGCTCGGTCGTGCTGTTCGGTCATCGCAGTATGGCGAATTACCATGGGGCGACGAAGACTACTGTGCACCACGAGCATGCGCTTTCATGGGAGGTTTTATGGAGAAACGATGGAGACGCGGGTTTATTCGCAAACGGCGTGATCAGGCGTAGCTGATCCTGTCGGTGTAGGCGTTTTGCGTCATGGTGCGCTGGTAGTCGCAGGGGGTGGTGCTGACCAGTTTCTTGAAGTCGCGCAGGAAGTGGGATTGGTCGGCAAACCCCAGGTCGAGGGCCAACTGCGAAAACGATACATCGTGCTGGGTATTGAGGGTGTCCAGGGCCGCCTGGCAGCGGATGATCCGGCAAAACGCCTTGGGTGACATGCCGGTGTCCTGGTTGAACTGGCGGTGCAGGGTCCGGCTGGTGTAGCCGCTGAGGTCTTCGAGTTGCTGGATGCGGATATCACCGCGATGGTGCAGCGCCTGCTGGATGATCATGGCGGTGAGTCGCGACGTCTTGCCCATCAGGCGCGGGGTCAGGTAGTCGTTGAACAGCCGCATCTGGTCGCCCAGCAACGGGGCCTGGACGATGCTTTCGAAGAGGCGTTGGGCGAACTCGGAGACTTCCAGCAGATCGAGCTCCCGCTCGGTCAATTCTTCGGCCAGTACATTGACGAAACCGGGGATCACACCCGGCGAAAAGCGCACGCCGAAATAGTGGTGGTGCTGGTGCAGTTCGACCGCCTGGGCCACCAGCGGGGTGCCGCAGATGCGCGCAGTCGGTCGCGTCGCATCACAGTCGAACAGGATATCCACGCAGCCATCCGGCACGGCCAGCAGGTTGGACGATTGCGCCACATCGAAGGCATAGAAATGCGAGATCGCCGGGTGCGCGGACGGCATCACTGAATAGCGTGAAGAGTTGAGCACGAACCAGGGTTGTTCGTTCGCGGTGTGGAGCCGGGGAGTCGGCACACTCGGTTTGATCATGGTTGTTCCTTGGGCAGGCAGCGCCAGGGGAAAATCAACGCATTAATCGCGCCAACTATCGTCATGCCCGACTGAACGGTATGTCCGAAATTTACAATACCGCCGCCATCCCCCGCCCGATACTCGATCTCGACAGCGTGGAGCTGCGCCTACCGCAGCGATATCACCTTCAGCCCGAGAATAACTATGTCTGCAACTACAAAAATCGATTTTATCTACCTCTCCGAGCAGGACATGATCCGCGCGGGTGTGACCGACATGCTGGCCTGCGTGAACACCATGGAGGAAATGTTCGGCCTGCTGTATGCCGGTGACTACCGCATGGCCGGCCCGAACAATGATTCCCATGGCGCGATGGTGATTTTCCCGCAGGATTCGCCGTTCCCGAACATGCCCAAGCCCACGGCGGATCGGCGCATGATGGCCATGCCGGCCTACCTGGGCGGCAGCTTCTGCACCGCCGGGGTGAAATGGTACGGCTCCAATATCGCGAACCGCGAAAAAGGCCTGCCGCGTTCGATCCTGATGTTCACCCTGAACGACCCCGACACCGGCGCGCCGTTGGCCCATATGTCGGCCAACCTGCTGTCGGCGTACCGCACCGGTGCGATCCCCGGCGTGGGCGCACGCCACCTGGCGCGCAAGGACTCGAAAGTCGTCGGCCTGCTTGGCCCGGGCGTGATGGGCAAGACCACCCTGGCGGCCTTCATCGCGGTGTGCCCGCATATCGACACCCTGAAGATCAAGGGCCGTGGCCAGCAGAGCCTCGACAACTTTATCGCGTGGGTCGAACAGACGTATCCGCAGATCACCACGATAGACGTGGTCGACACCCTCGAAGCGGTGGTCCGCGACTCGGACCTTGTTACTTATTGTAGCTCCGGTGCCACGGGCGACCCCTCGATCTACCCAATTGTGCGGCGTGAGTGGGTCAAGCCAGGCGCTTTCCTCGCGATGCCGGCGTCTTGCTCCCTCGACGCGGGAATGGAGCAGCCCGACGTACGCAAGGTGCTCGACAACACCGGTCTGTACCAGGCCTGGTTCGAGGAATTGCCCAAGCCTGCGCATCACAACGTGCCGGTCATTGGCGTGCGCTTCATGGACATGATTGCCGAAGGCAAGATGCAGCTCGATGACGTCGAAGACATCGGCAAGATCATCGCCGGGGCCGCGCCTGGCCGCAGGAACGATGAGGAAATCATCATCATGTCGGTGGGCGGCATGCCCGTCGAAGACGTGGCCTGGGGCACGGTGGTGTACCGCAACGCCGTCAAGCACGGCATCGGCGTGACCTTGAACCTGTGGGAAACCCCGGAGCTGCGCTGAGCCGTAGCTTCATTCACTTTGACGAGGCATTCGACATGACAAAAATCACCAAGCTCAAGACCGGCTCACCGTTCGAAGACCAGGCCAGCTATTCGCGCCTGGTGTGCGTGGACAACTGGATCTACGTGTCCAACACCGCCGGCCGTAACCCCCAGACCAAGCTGATCCCGGAGGATGTCCTGGAACAGGCGCACCAGGTGTTCGCCAACATCGAATCGGCCCTCAAGGCTGTCGATTCGAGCCTGGCCGACGTGGTGTGTTCGCGGGTGTTCATCCAGGACCCCAAGGACGTGCCGGCGGTGATGGGCCTGATCGGCGAGAAGTTTCGCGGCGTCGACCCGGCCAGCACCGTGACCTGCCCACCACTGGGCTCGACGGTCTACAAGGTGGAGCTGGAAGTGACGGCGTATCGCAACGCGTCGAAGGCGCAGGTCGACCTCATTCGCCTGTCGCAATAATCGTCACGCGGCCATGCACAGGCCTGGCCGCCCTTATTCGTTTACCGAGTCCTGACCATGGCACCGACAATAGCGCCCGTGACAACCTCCACCGTGTTTCCCAGCGCGACTGCCGTCGTCATCATTGGCGGCGGGATCATCGGCCTCACGGCTGCGCTGACCTTGGCTGAGCGCAATATCGCCGTGGTGGTCCTGGAAAAAGGCCGGATCGCCGCCGAACAGTCGTCCCGCAACCTGGGCTGGGTGCGCAAGACCAGCCGCCACGCGGCCGACATCCCGCTGGCCCTGGCCGCCGACCGCTTGTGGGCGCAGATGCCCGAGCGGGTAGGGGCGGATGTGGGGTATCGCCAGGAAGGCATCATGTTTGTCGGGCGCACCCCGGCGCAAATGGCAATGCACGAGGGCTGGCTCAAGTCGGTGGAGCATTTGTCGCTGGATTCACGCCTGCTCAGCAAGCGTGAGATCGACGCGCTGGTGCCAGGCGGCACGGGTGACTGGGCCGGTGGCATCTTTACCCCTTCCGATGCGCGTGCCGAACCGACGCTGGCCAGCAGCGCGATTGCCAGGGCCGCCATGGACAGGGGCGTGGTGATCATCGAGCAGTGCGCGGTGCGTACGCTGCAGATGTCCGGCGGCGCGGTCAGCGGTGTGGTCACGGAAAAGGGCGAAATCCGTTGTGATCATGTGCTGCTGGCGGGGGGCATGTGGTCGAGGCGCTTTCTGGGCAACCTCGGTGTGGCGTTGCCGACCCTGCCCCTGACCTGCTCGGTACTGCGTACCCACCCCATGGAGGGGCCGACGCAGATCGCGGTCGGCGCGCCGGACTTTTCGTTTCGCAAGCACCAGGACGGCGGTTTCATCATTACCCAACGGGGCAAGTTGGATGCGTTCCTGACCCTCGACCATCTGCTGCTCGCCAAGCAATACATGCCGCAGTTCCGTGCGCAACGCAGTGTGCTGAACGTGTCGCTGGGCAAGCCGTTCATCAATGACCTGGCCCTGGCGCGGCGTTGGCGCGCCGACAGCGTCAGCCCGTTCGAGCGCGTCAGGGTGCAGGATCCGGCGGCCAACCCGCAGCTCAATAACGACGCGATGAACAACCTGATGGCCGCCTGGCCGGTGTTTGAACACGCACGGATCGCCCAGGCCTGGGCCGGCACTATCGACGTGACACCCGATTCCAACCCGGTCATCGGCCCGGTCGCGCAGATTCCGGGGCTGACCGTGGCCACCGGTTTCTCGGGTCACGGCTTCGGTACATCGCCGGCGGCGGGTCATCTCGCCGCGGACCTGGTCAGTGGGCATGCGCCGATCATTGACCCAAGCCCTTATCGCTTCGACCGTTTCTAAAGGAGCAAGCCCATGCCTGCAGACAGCTGTTTCTTCACCAACCGTTCGGGCCTGCGCCTGCATTATTTGCGCTGGGGCGCATCGAGTGGCGTGCCCCTGGTGCTGTTGCACGGCCTGCGCGCCTATGCCCAGACCTGGGAGTCGCTGGTGCAATCCCTGGGGGAGGGCTACTGCATCTATGCCCTCGACCAGCGTGGTCGTGGGTTGAGCGACTGGGCCGAGCCCTCCACGTATCACACCCAATCCTATGTCGAGGACCTTGAGGATCTGATCGCCCATGTCGGCCTGCAGCGCTTTGTCCTGCTCGGGCATTCATTGGGCGGCGCCAACGCCCTCGAGTATGCGCGGCAACATCCGGGACGCTTGCTGGGGTTGCTGATCGAGGACATCGGCCCCGGCTCTTCAACCCAGGGCGATGGCGCCGCACGTATCCGCCGCGAGATGGGCCAGACGCCGTTGCAGTTCGACAATTGGGACGCGGCCCGCACGTTCTGGAGGGCTTCGCGCCCGGGGTTGTCGGAGCAGGGCCTGGCGTCGAGGCTGGCGCATTCGATGCAGGAACGCGACGGTGTGATTGGCTGGCGCCATGATCAGCAGGGGATTGCCCAGGCCCGCCTGAGTATCGAGCCGACGGACCTGTGGCCAGCGGTGCGCGCGCTGGATTGCCCCAGCCTGTTCATTCGTGGTGGTCGCTCGGACTTCCTGCCGCCGGCGACGCTGCAGGCGATGAGGGCCAGCAACCCCCATGTGCGGACGGTGGAGGTCGCCGACGCGAGCCACTATGTGCACGACGATCAGGGCGCGGTGTTCAACGCGCTGATTGCAGGCTTTCTGGCGAACCTTGACCCGCCGAGGCAATGAGCGGCGGTTGCCCGCCAATGTCGATATCAGGCACCGGCGTGCCGCTATGAGGCTATTTTTGCGGCGCGCAGGCCGCGTACTGTGACCCGTCATTAAGAAATGATGATCGCCTGACCTTCCAGTCAGTACGTCTTAACGTCGATCACAGAGAATAAAAAACAACGATGAATAGCCTGATTTCCAAGGATTCCAACGGCCAGTTGGCGCAGGGCTTCAAGCCGCGTCATGTCACCATGCTCTCCATTGCAGGCATTATCGGCGCGGGGCTGTTTGTCGGCTCCGGGCACGCCATCGCGGCGGCGGGGCCGGCCGTGATGCTGGCGTATCTGTTTTCCGGCCTGTTGGTGGTGCTGGTCATGCGCATGCTGGGGGAGATGGCGGTGGCCAACCCCGACACCGGCTCATTCTCGACCTACGCCGACCAGGCCATCGGCCGCTGGGCCGGGTTTACGATCGGCTGGCTGTACTGGTGGTTCTGGGTGCTGGTGATTCCCATCGAAGCCCTGGCCGCCGGGCATATCCTCAACCAGTGGTTGCCGCAGATCGACGCTTGGCTGTTCGCCTTGTTGTCGATCTTTTTGTTGGTGGTCACCAATTTGTTCAGCGTCTCCAAGTACGGTGAATTCGAGTTCTGGTTTGCCATGGCCAAGGTGGTGGCGATCATCGGCTTCATCGGCCTGGGAGGCGCGGTGCTGATGGGCTGGATTCCCGAGCGGGAGGCCAGCGGCCTGAGTCGCCTGATGGAAGAACACGGTGGTTTCGCGCCTAACGGCCTGTCGGCGGTGGTCGGGGCATTCATCACCATCATGTTCAGCTTTATCGGCACGGAAGCCGTCACTATCGCGGCTGCCGAGTCCAATAACCCGGCGCAGAATATCGCCCGGGCCACGCGCTCGGTGATGTGGCGCATCGGCGTGTTCTACGTGTTGTCGATCTTCGTGGTGATTTCCGTGGTGCCGTGGAATGACCCGCTGTTGGCGTCGGTAGGTTCTTATCAGCGCGCCCTGGAGCTGATGAACATTCCCCACGCCAAGTTACTGGTGGACGTGGTGGTGTTGATTGCCGTGGCGAGCTGCATGAACTCGTCCATCTACATTGCTTCACGCATGCTGTATTCCCTGGGCAAGCGCGGGGATGCGCCCACGCTGATGAAAAAGACATCGGCAGCGAGTGTGCCGAGGGCCGCCGTGATCGCCAGCACGATCCTCGGGGCAGGCGTGACCTTGCTCAGTTACTTCATGCCCGCTGGATTGTTCCAGTTTCTGCTGGCCAGCTCGGGGGCCATCGCCTTGCTGGTGTACCTGGTGATCGCCGTGTCGCAACTGCGCATGCGCAAGGTCCTGCAACGCCGTAATGTCACCCTGACGTTCAAGATGTGGCTGTTTCCCTGGCTGACCTGGGTGGTCATCGTCTTCATCTGTTGCGCATTGGCGGTGATGCTGCTGACGCCCGAGCACCGCTTTGAGGTGTCGTCGACCATCGGCCTGGCCTTGCTGATTTCCCTGGTCGGCGTGATCACGGCGCGGCAGCCCGACCGCACCCAAAAACCGATCCCCCTGGCTTCGCGCCCATGAACCCCCGGCCGGTCACCTGTTTGGTATTCGTGCTGCTGGATCAGTTCACCCTGATCTCGTTGGCGTCGGCGGTAGAGCCGCTGCGCATGGCCAACCAACTGGCAGGCCAGGAGCTGTATCGTTGGCAGACCGCCAGTGTCGACGGTCATCCTGTGTGGGCCAGCGACGGCATGCCCATCACGCCGGACTGTTCCATAGCCGCTGCGCCCTCTGCGGATATCGTCGTGGTGTGCGGCGGCACGGGTATTCAACACACCCTGAGCGATGAATTGATGAAGTGGCTGCGGACCCAGGCGCGTTATTCCAGGCGCCTGGGTGGTATTTGTACCGGCAGTTGGGTATTGGCCCGGGCGGGGCTGCTCGACGGGTTTGAATGCAGCGTGCATTGGGAGTGGCTGGCGGCCATGCAGGAAGCTTTTCCACGGGTGAGCCTCAGCGCCAGCGTGTTCACCCTCGACCGCGATCGCCTGACCAGCTCGGGCGGCACCGCGCCCATGGACATGATGCTGCACCTGATCGGGCGTGAGCATGGGCATGAGTTGTCGGCGGCGATTTCGGACATGTTCGTGTACGAGCGCATGCGCAACGAGCAGGATCATCAGCGCGTGCCGCTCAAGCATATGCTCGGCACCCAGCAGCCGAAGCTGCAGGAAATCGTCGCGCTGATGGAGGCCAACCTGGAAGAACCGATCGACCTGGATGAATTGGCCGAGTACGTGGCCCTGTCACGCCGGCAGCTTGAACGCATGTTCCAGAAGTACCTGCACTGTTCGCCCTCGCGTTACTACCTGCGGTTGCGGCTGATCCGCGCGCGTCAGTTGCTCAAGCAAACCCCCATTTCCATCGTGGAGCTGGCCTTGCTCTGCGGGTTTGTGTCCACGCCGCACTTCTCCAAATGCTACCGCGAGTACTTTGGCGTGCCGCCCAGTGACGAGCGCCTGGTGACGGCAGGCGAGCGAGCCGTCATGTTGAAGCCGATGATTCGCGCCGTACCGGTGCCGATGCCAATGAGTGCCCTGGAGCAGGCGCGGGGGGAGTCGACCTTTGCCAGTGTCCGGCTCAAGGCCAGGCGCTGAGAGTACGGTGAGTGGCGCTGATCAGCGACGCTTGCGTTTCGAATTTCAGGCGCCACTCACGCCGGGTTCAAACCCGCATGAACGCCTTGATTCGCTCGCCGCACTGATCGGCACGAATCATCCCAGGCGCCGCATCCAGCGCAACCAGGCCGTCTTCCATGAAAATCACCCGGTCGGAAATGGACAGGGCGAAGTCCATCTCGTGGGTCACGATCAGCATGGTCATGCCTTCTTTGGCCAGGTCGCCGATGACCTTGAGCACGTCGCCCACCAGTTCCGGGTCAAGGGCAGACGTCGGCTCATCAAACAGCATGATATGTGGATCCATGGCCAATGCGCGGGCGATTGCCACGCGTTGTTGCTGCCCCCCAGACAACTGATGCGGATACTTGTGCGCGTGAGCCAGCAGTCCGACCTTGTCCAGCAGGGCGTAGGCGCGCTGCTCGCTGATGAGCTTGTCGCGGCCGTGATAGCGCGGCGCGAGGGTGACGTTGTCGAGAATGGTGCGATGGGGAAACAGGTTGAAGCCCTGGAACACCATGCCGATGTGCTGTACCCCACGGCGTACTTGTTGCGTGTTGGTGTTGTCACCGGCGTGGATATAGCTTTCGCCGAACAGAATGATCTCGCCTTGGTCGATGCTTTCCAGGGCGTTGACGGTGCGAATCAGCGAGGTTTTCCCCGAGCCCGATGGGCCGATGATGGAAATCACCTGGCCCACATTTACATCAAGGTTGATGCCCTTGAGCACAGCGTGCTGGCCGTAGCGCTTGTGAATGTCGACCAGTTGCAGGGCGGGTGCCGAGCCAGGCCCGGAGGCTTTCCGAGCGCTTGCCGAAGGAGGGGCGGGTTGTGATGCGCGTAGGCGCCCCATGCTGGTGTCATCCAGCGTCCGGGGTGTGCGGTTGTTGAGTTCCAGGTGGTGCTCCAGCCAATGAAACAGCCAGCCGAGCACGGTCACGATCAGCACGTAATACACCGCCACAGCCGACAGGGTTTCCATCACCAGGAAGTTTTGCGCGTAAAGGCGCTGGCCCACGGTCAACAGTTCGGTCAAGGAAATCACCGAGACCAGCGAGGTCAGTTTCACCACGGTGATGTATTCGTTGATCAGCGTCGGCAGGGAAATGCGGAACGCCTGGGGGATCACGATCAGGCGCTGCAAACCGATCAGGCCGATGCCCAGCGCGCGGCCGGCCTCTTTTTGACCTTTGGCCACGGATATCAAGCCACCACGGTGGATTTCCGCCATATAGGCCGCTTCGGTGACCACCAGGGCCAACAGGCCGGAATAGAACGGGTTGGACAGGACGCCACGGGTGACCGGGAACATCTGCGGCAGGTTATAGACGAACACCACGAGTACCAGCAGCGGCACGCTGCGAAAGAACCAGATATAAATCGACGCCGGCACGCTGATCCAACGCGCGGCCGAAAGCTTGGCCGAAGCCAGCAGGAAGCCCAGCAGCATGCCGATGAACCAGGCCAGCGTGCTGAGTTCCACCACCGTAATGCAGGCTTTCCAGAAGTCCGAGAGCGAAAACAGAGAAAAAAAGTAAGGCCATTCAAATTGCATGTGTCTCTCCAACTGCTGGCGTCGACACAGGCTTTACCTGGGCCGGGCAGTCAAGCGAAAGCCGCCGACTGTGGGAGCGGCTGCGCTCCCACAGGGCTGCACCGGGTCAGTTAGTCGGTTCTTCGAGGTTGTATTTCTTCAACAGGGCGGTGTATTCACCGGAGGCCTTGCTCGCCTCAAAGGCCTTGAGCAGTGCCTGATAGAGCGCGTCGTTGCCTTTCTTGACGTAAATCCCCAGCGTCTGCTGATAGATCGAGTGCTCGGTGCTCACCACGACGCGGCCCTTGGTGCGTTCTGCGATCATGCCGGCGGCGCCGTCGATCTCCACCTGAGCCTGCACATTGCCGGAGAGCAGCGCCTGGGTTACCTCCGGTGCGGACGGGAACTCGCTGACCATAATCGCGCCCTTGTTATTCGGAGTGCAGTAGTCGGTCGAGAGCGTGTTGAACTGCGTCACCCACGTGGTGCCTTTTTCCAGGCCGACTTTCAGGCCGCAGAGGTCTTCCGGTACTTTCGGTTTCAGCGGGCTGTCCTTCAGCACCATGATCGCTGCGCCGGTCTTGGCGTACGGGATGGTTTGCGCTTGCGTCTGCCGCTGGGGCGTGATGTACATGCCGGAGATGATCGCGTCGTAGTGGCCGGCGTTCAGGCTGAGGATCAGGTTGGAAAACTTGGTGTCGACGAAGTCGGCCTTGAGGTCCAGGTGCTTGGCGAGCAGGTGCGCCAGCTCGGGGTCGGAACCGACGACGTTTTTATGTTCGTCGTATGACTCGAAGGGCGGATAGGTGATTTCCATGCCGACCTTGAGTACGCCGGGTGTCACCGTCGTTGCTGCATGGGCGCCGGCCGCACCAAGGAGTGCGACGGCCAGCAGGGTCAAGCGGACAGCATGATTGATTGGATTGCGCATCATCGATGACTCCACGTCGGTAAAGTAGGGCTGGGCGGGTGGTTAAACAGGGCGGTGTGACCAGGCTGAGGGTTGCATCAGGACGCGTCCTGCGCCTGGCTCTTCAAGTGACCGAAGCTCGATGGCTTGCGTGCTTTCTCGTACAGCTTGAGTTCGCCCCGTTCGACTTTGCGGCGCAGGTACTGATAGGTCTGCAACGCTTGGCCGAACATGTGCTCACCGATGGTGATTTCCTCGTAATCCTTAGCGTCTTCAAGAAACTGTGGCAGTGGCTTGATCTGCGTATGGAAGTCGCACGCGTAGAAGAGTGGGAAGGCGTAGCGCTCTTCGCTGACGGTTCGCACTCGGTGAGCCGTAGCGACGAACGTACCCGCGGTCATGACCTCCAGCATGTCGCCGATGTTGACCACAAAGGCACCGTCCACGGGTGGCGCATCAATCCATTGGCCTTGATCGTTCATCACCTCGAGGCCTGGCTTGTCGGCAAGCAAAATGGTGAAGCACTCGTAGTCGGTATGTGCACCAATGCCGGGTGCGTCTTGGGCGGCCAGGTCAAAGGGGTAGTGAATCAGGCGCAGTTTCGACGGTGGGCGGGTAACCAGTGCCTCGAAATAGTCCTCTTCAAGGCCTAATGCGAGCGCGAAGCCCTTGAACAGGCGACGCCCCAGCGCAAACACCGCAGCGTAGTACGCTTCGACGGCGGGACGGAAACCCGGCAGGTCCGGCCATTCATTGGCCCCGATCAAGGGGGTTCCGGCCCTGACCAGCGGATCGTCTTCGCCCACTTCAAAACCGATATCGAACGCCTCCTTGTGGTCCGGTTTGCCTTTGGCATAGACCTCTTCGCCTTCAGGCACAAACCCCTTGTGGCTGCGGGAGGTGCCGATGTAATGCTGCATCTTGTACGCAAGGGATTGCGCAAACAGGTCCTTCGCCGCGTGGCGCAAGCCGTCGATCAGCGACGACTCGATGCCGTGGTTCTTGATGTACAGAAAACCCACTGCGCGGGCGGCGTTACCGAGTTCTTCGGCCACTGCCTGGCGCTGTGCGATGTCGTCGCTGTACAGCCCGGCGATGTCCACCAGCGGAATGCGATTGAAGTTGGCGGCCTTTGGCGTTTGGTCAGGCATGAAGTAACGCTCCTTATCGGGTTGAGGCACCGCTGAAGCGCCGGAAATGCTCGCGCTCGGTATTTGCCATCCACACATTCAGCGACCACAGGTCGGCCACCGGCACATTGGTGAAGGGCAGGTGATGCAGGTAGCCGTCGGCACCGAACTCCGGTGTCAGCGTGCTGACCTGATAGCCGCGACTTTCCTGGGATCGCCAGATGGCCTCCCAATGCTGCTGATGGAAGGCCAGCGCTTGGGTGTACTCGGGAGCGGCGGGGTGGGGAACCTGGGGCCCCTGGTCATAACCGACCCGGGCTTGAATGTGGTGAACGCGCTCGACGAAAGCGCTGAGGTCATCTTCCGGATCGTTGAGCAGGCGCTCGCAGGTGACCACCCAATGACTGATGTCGCTGGTGAAGCGCAGGTCCGGCAGTTGACGAATCAGCTCGAGGGTGACCCAAGGGTTGAACAACGAGCGCGCACGATGGGTTTCAAAGGCGCACACCTGGCCGTGCTTGCGCGCGACGTCCATTGCGCGGCCAAAGAAGTCGACTTGCTGTGCCAGTGGCCAGCGGTCGTTGCCAGCCAGCAGGTTGATGAAGCGCGGCGACAACTCAGCCGCCCAAGCGAATTTTTTATCGAGGTCCAGAAGGTGTTCGTCGACGCTCGCCGATTGTTGCGGCAGAACATCGTAGGCGCTGAAGACGGTACTGATATAGCTGACATGGTTGGCGCGTAGAAAGGCTGCGAACTCGGCGCGTTCGCTGGCGGTCATGGGCAGGCGGGCGTCCATGCCATCGAACCCGGCCTCAAGCAACTCTTCGAGCGCTTGTGCCTTGCTCGCGGTGTAGCCCCACAACGTCCGGAATACTTCCAACTTCATCGATCTGCTCCAAAGGTGCCTTCGCATGATTGACACAGCGGCGTTTCGGCGTGGACCGAAACGCACAAAAAACGGCAGTGACAATCAGAAAAGGCAATCTTCGGGCCCCATCTCTGTGGAAAGGCTCCTTTGTTGCCGCCAATAGTAGGGAGGGGCGCTTGGCGGAAAGAATAGGGAAGTGCAAATAGATAGTTCAGAGTTTTCTAAACTATTGTTCAGTGCGGCTCAGGGTGGCGTCATGGGTTAAAACTCGGTTATGACGGTTACCCCTGCCGTCTCGAAGCGGTCCATGTTCGTCAGCGCGTCGATGGACTGTTCCAGGCTGATGGTTTTACCCACGAGTTTTTCAGGCGCCAGCTTGCCTGAAGTGATCATCTCGATCATGGCGCCATAACGATGCGCCTGCATGCCGTGGCTACCGTAGATCTCAAGTTCATGGGCGATAACCTTGCCCATGGGGATGGCCGGCGTGGCGTGATCAGCGAGCATCAGCCCGACCTGGACGTGCTTGCCGCGACGGCGCAGGTTGTTGATGGAGTTGAAACAGGTGGTTGGGTGGCCCAAGGCGTCCAGCGAGACGTGGGCACCGCCCTGGGTGACTTCCAGTACGGCTTCGGTGACGTCCGCGACGCACTGGGCATTGATGGTGGCGACAGCGCCGAGCGCCCGTGCCAGATCGAGTTTTTCCTGGGAAATATCGATGGCGATCACGTTCGCGCCAATGGCCTGGGCGATCATCACCGCAGACAGGCCGACACCTCCGCAGCCGTGAACCGCGACCCACTGACCGGCGCTGACGTTGCCTTGGTCGACGACTGCACGGAACGAGGTGGCGAAGCGACAACCCAGGCTTGCGGCGGTTGCGAAGTCCATGCTCTCGGGCAGCGCGACCAGGTTCAGATCGGCCTGGTGGATGCCGACGTACTCGGCAAAAGAGCCCCAATGAGTGAAGCCCGGCTGGAATTGCGTGTGGCACACCTGCTGATTGCCGCTGTTGCACTGCGCACAGGCACCACAGCCACCCACGAACGGCACGGTCACCCGGTCGCCGACCTTCCACCGCGTGACGTCGTGGCCCACCTCGGCCACGATGCCCGCCAGCTCATGACCCGGTACATGGGGCAGTTCAATGTCGGGGTCATGACCTTTCCAGCCATGCCAGTCGCTGCGGCACACCCCGGTGCCAAGCACCTGGATCACCACGCCATGGCGTTCCGGGGATGGGTCTGCCACGTTCATCAGGCGCGGCGGCTTGGAAAAGGCTTCGTAGACGACTGCTTTCATTCAAATTACCTCGGCTTGGAGGGGCGATTCAGGCATTGCCATTATGAATGAGCGCCTTGAAATTACCTTTCAATTTGCAATTGACCGAACGCAAGAATTGAAATTAACCTTCATTTTTAGGCGAGAATTTGAAGGGGTATTTCATGATTGAGCAGCTCGACAAGGCGGACATTGCAATATCGGAGCGTTTGCAGCGGGACGGCAAGCTGTCGAATGTCAAGCTGGCCGAGCAGCTGTCCCTCAGCGAAGCGTCCTGTTGGCGCAAGCAAAGACGGCTGGAAGAATGCGGGGTTATCGAGGGATACCAGGCCATTCTCAATCGAAAGAAACTCGGGCTGGGCCTGAAGGCCTTTGTCCAGATCTCCTGCACGGATCACAGCGAAGAAGCCACGGCAACGTTTGAAAAGATTATCCAGGCGGCCCCGCAGGTATTGAGTTGCCATAACACAACGGGGGAGGCGGACTTTCTCCTTGAGGTGGTTGCACGGGACCTGGACAGCTATAGCCGCTTTGTCGAAACAGTGCTGAGGAAGCTCCCTGGGGTTTCCAGTATTCGCTCGAACCTCTCCCTGCGAGAGATGAAGACCACTCATCGACTGCCCGTCAGCGAGCTCTTGAGCATCTGAAGGCTGTCGGGCACGTCGAGAACCATCGTTCGTCCGGACAATCGAGCATTTCGGCACTGTTATCGAGCATTTCGGCACAGTCTCCCGGTTTTGTTCAACCTAGACTCGAGCTTCACTTTCAGACTCAGCTGGAGCCGCGATGAACATCAGATCAATCCTGCCTGCACTCTCCATGGGCGTCACACTCAGTGGCTACGCTGCGGATTTCTCACTGACCAGCCGGGATATTGCTGACAACCGCCCGTTGACCCGTCGCGAAGTGTTCCAGGGCTTCGGTTGCGAAGGTGGCAACACGTCTCCTGAGCTTTCGTGGAAAAACGCCCCGGCAGGGACCAAAAGCTACGCGATCACCGTTTACGATCCCGATGCCCCCACCGGCAGCGGTTGGTGGCATTGGACGGTGGTCAACCTGCCAGCCTCCACCCATAGTTTGCCCAGCGGAGCGGGGGCGAACCTGCCTGCGGGTGCAGTACAAGGGCGAACCGATTATGGCCAGCCGGGGTTCGGTGGCGCTTGCCCTCCTGTCGGCGATAAACCCCATCGCTATCAATTCACCGTGTGGGCCTTGAAAGTCGATAAGCTACCGCTCGACAACCAGGCCAGCGGAGCCTTGGTCGGTTACATGCTCAACGCCAACGTCCTGGCCAAAGCGACCATTACTTCCACTTACGGACGTTAAGAACCATGCGCCCTTGTGACGGCATACAGCACCGGGAAAATATTATCGATGCCTGTGTCATTCGGGCGCGACATGCCCTTACCTTGCCCAGGGTGCCGGTGTTCGTGACCACCTTGTGTCGAGTGCGGCAGGGGGAAAAACTGTTGCAATGGGATGACCGGGAAATGCGCGCAGGCACTCGGCATCTGATTCTGATGCCGGCCGGGCGCGAGCTGGGTATCTCAAACTTCCCCGGCCCTCAGGGTCACTACATCGCCGATGCGGTGACCTTTCCCGTCTCGACATTGCGTCAATTCAGCAGCCGATATAGCCAGCAGATCAAGAGTGGTCGCGGGGCACTGAAGAGCGATCTATGCGTTCCCCTGGACAGGCACACCACCCAGGCATGGGAGCAGTTGCTGGTCGCCATCCATGCAAACGCCCCGCAGGCACTCTGCACACATTATGGGGAAGCGGTGCTGCTGAGCCTATGCCTTGGCGGCCAGGCCGGACCTTTGCTGATGGGGCGCAACGATCCCTTGTGCGAGCGGGTGCAGCAACTGGTAATGGCCAGCCCGGAGAGAGACTGGACGGTTGCGAGCATCGCACAGCACATGAACCTGGGGGAGTCGACCTTGCGTCGCCAACTGGCGAACGAGGGGAATAGTTTCAGGAACATTCTGGAGGGCGTTCGACTGTCGACAGCATTACAACGGCTGCAGACAACGTCTCGCCCGATCGGTGAAATTGCCAGCGCCTGCGGCTACGCCTCCGCCTCCCGTTTTGCCGTGCGCTTTCGCTCACACTATGGCCTGTCACCCCGTGAATTGCGGGCTGCGATTTGAACCGTTGCGGCAGGGCTTCCCCCAGTCTGCCGGCCGGCAGTGCGAGCCAGGTGTTGACGTTTATCGGTGGGTACCGGACCAGACTGTCTGGCGATAGTGCTACTGTCTACGCAGTCCCCCCGGAGCCTGCTGGATGCCCCATCAAACTTCAGTTCACCCCATCGCAACGCCTCCAGCCGCGCCAGGCGCTGAAGAACCGCGCGCTCACCCACCTATGTGGCATGGCAATCCGGACTTACCCACCTTTGGCAGCACTGGGGCGGCCATATTGGGTTTCTGTTTTGTGCTGCTTATGTTCCTGCCGGTCATAGGGGTGATGGTGCTGATCCTTTTCGGTCTCGAAGCGATGCAAGGCGCATCGTCCAGCGATGGGGCGAGTCTCACCACGTCGCCTCTCATCCTGTTCATGCTTGGTTTTGTTGTGCTCATGGGGCTGGTTTTCGCGTGGATGTTCTCTGCGTCCAGAGTGCTGGCCTTCACCTTTGACGAGAACCGGCAACTGCTTACTCTCACCGTCACCCGTCGCGGCCGTAAACCCGCCGAAGTGCAGGTGCCCTTCAGCGATATCATTTGTATCAGCCCTTACTTGCTCGCCAGTTATGACCGCCATGGCCATTTCAGCGTCGTGTGTCAGGGGCCGAGGGGCAAGGAGTTCGAATATCGATTGGCTGAGGGGACTTCTCTGGAAGACATGGAATTTCATGCCGCATGGCTGCGCGCAATAATAGGCGAACGGATGCATGAACCAATGAATCTGGACAAATGAACGAAGCACCTCCGAGCACTATCACCTTTCAATCGCATCGATAATTGCGCCGCCGTCAGCGCCATCCAGTAAATACCCACGGCGCCGAATGGATCGAAACATGCACCGGCAGTGCCACCTTGTGCCAGTTTGGGCGCGTCCATTCGTCTGTTGCCCGGCACTCTGGTGGGCATGGCGTTTCTCAACCTTAAGCACGGATATCCCGAGCCCAAGAACGGAGAGCCAGCATGGAAATCAATGAGAATGCCCCGGGCAACATTTCACAGCAGGCTGTTACGCGCGGCACGGACAACGAGACAGGGCACGACCCGAAGCGTGATGAGGATAAGATCCCGCTGCCGCCGGACGACGATGCACCCCTTGAGGAGGATATGTCTGATGTGGACGCTGCCGATTCAGTGGCGAGCGAACACCCTGACAACTGAGGTGTTTCAGATCAACGAACCCGGCCAGGGTGTCGCAGATGGCTGGGAATCCGAAGGCGGCTGTAAAGCCGCCTTCTGGGCGATGGCTACCGGGCGTTCAGCCCGTCGAGAAACTCGGTGTGTTGCAACGTCCTGGAAAACATCGGCAGCGTGAAGCGTTCGGCTGCCTGTTGTTGTTCGTCGGTGAAGGTCGCGGTGCAATCGATCAGGGTCACCACGTTATAGCCCTTCTCATAACCTGATCGTACCGTGCCTTCGACACAGCAATTGGTCAGGAAGCCCGCCACCACCAGGGTCTGGATGCCGTTGTTGCGCAGCACCAGGTCCAGGCCCGTGGTGGCGAAACCGTCCAGCCCGCGTTTGCCCTCCACGAGGATGTCGCCGGCTTCCCGGGTAATCGCCTCGCTGATGTCGGCACCCCAGCTGCCGGCGCGGAAAGCGCTGCCATCGGCAACGCCCTTGAGAATCCCGTAGTCTCGGGTGGTCAGCTCCGGGTAGCCCTCGGCGAACTGGATCGGCAGGTGGATGATCTTCACGCCGAGCGTGCGCGCCTGTTCAACCGTGGTGGCGGTGTTCGCGAGCATATTGGACGTGTGCATGACGTCCTTGACGGCGTCATGGAACACGCCGCCTTGGGTGGTGAAGTCGTTCTGGTATTCGATCAGCACCAGGGCGGTGGTGTGTGGGTTCATGTCGGGTCTCCGATAAGTGGGTCGAGCAACAAGCGTAGAACAGCAGGCAGGGTTGGGTGGGGCGGCAGTCAAACACAAAACTATGGCTAAGAGCGCCGCATCCGTTTACAGACCGCAAGCAAAGCGGGCACTTTGATACTATGCTCATTGCCAATGCGAGCCATCTACGGGTTTCAATGTTCGGCCGCCAAGGGCTCCGACCCTGGCAAAGTCATTGACGTTGGCGACAGCCGGTGGGTGGTCTTCAGGCGTTTTCAACGGCTCACGCAACAACCCGCACGCGGCATACAGGGAAACGTTCAATGCCTGCCCCACACCTCACCTGCTTGAAAATCTCCAATGTGGGGGCCAACGGCTCCAACCAGAACACGCCGTCGATCCAGGCTGTAAGCCGGAGCGGGTGGATAACTGTTGGTAAATGCCAAGCACGATGGAGAACAGCATGAACACCCAGTCGATCCACACGATCTTGAGGCGCTTCGCCGGCTGCGTGGCGGGGCTGGCGATGGTTGCCGCCAATCCGGCCCAGGCTGCCGCCGAGGGCATCGCCAGCGGCCCTACCGCGAGCTACAGCATTGCCTTCAGCAATTCCTACGCAGGCAGCGATTTTCGCAAGGTGATGGTGCGCAACTGGCAGGAAATTGCGCTCCAGGCGCAAAAGGAGGGCTTGATCCGTGAGGCTCCCGTCGTCAGCGCCAATAACTCGGCTTCGGAACAGGCGGCCCATATCCAGGACATGATCGTCAAGGGCGTCGATGCCATCGTGATCCTCGCTGCCTCCGACACGGCCCTCAACGGGGTGATCCGCGATGCCTGCAACGCCGGCATCGTGGTGGTCGTCATGGCCAGCCTGGTCACCGAGCCCTGTGTCTATACCGTGGATTACAACTGGTCCGCCATGGGCCGTGTGGAAATGGACTACATCGCCGAGCGCCTGAAGGGCAACGGGACATTACTGGAGATCCGCGGCATCGCTGGCGATGCCACGGATAAAAACATCAGCGATGGCATTCGCAAGGCCGCCAGCGACTATCCGGGCCTGAAATTCGTCAAGACCGTTTACGGGAACTGGACGGCTTCTGTCGCCCGCAGGGAAGTGACGCTGGCGCTGCCGTCGCTGCCCACCATTGATGCCGTGGCTACCCAGGGTGGCGACGGATATGGTGCGGCCATGGCGTTCAAGGCGGCGGGACGCCCTTTGCCGATCATTGTGATGGGGAACCGTCAGGACGAACTTGCCCTGTGGAAACAGGAACGCGATGCCAATGGCTACGAGACCGTCTCTGTCTCTGCCTCCCCGAGCGTCTCCCAGATGGGGTTCTGGGTGGCCCAGCAGATACTGGCGGGCAAGCAGGTGCCGAAGTTCGTCGAAGTGCCGCTGGTACGTATTGATGCCAAAGACCTGGACGCCTGGCTTGCCACTATGCCGGTGGGCGGTGCCGCCAATCCGTTCTACGGCCAGGCTTCCGTTGCGGCGATGATCGATGCGGCCATCAACCATACGGCGCCGCCGGCGCCTTTGCCGGAGGTGACGAAACAGTAGCGGCGGGCTAGGAGGCGAGGCCCCATGTTGACATTCAAATCAGCCACGGCCAGGCCCATTGCCGTCAGGATCGGCCTGGCGGTTGCCGCACTGGTGTTGCTGATGCTGGCGGTATCGCTCGTGAACCTCTACGGCCTGCGAGGCATGGTACGTGCGGTGGATTCCGCCAGCCATTCCGCGGAAATTCTGGCCTCGGTCAACGGGGCTACCGGGCGGGTGGAAAACTTCATTGCCACCCGCGACCAGGACAGCGTGTCCCAGGCCGAGGGCTTGGTCGCGACCGCTATCAACGGCCTTAACGCCATCCCGGCGGCAGAGGCGCAATCGCTCAAGGGCAGCCTGGAGAGGCTCGCTGCGGCGATCGCGTCCTTGCGGGCGGCGACCCTGACCATGGATGGCGAAACCGAGAATATGACCGCCCATTACGCCCGGATGCGAGAGGCGACGGCCCTCGTTGAACTGGGTATCGCCGCTGGGCTGAAGGGCCTGGACTCCCGCGCCGCCGACCACCAGGCGCGGGTGAGCAACGCCCAGAGCGCCCATCGCATCCTGGATATCCTGCGCAACGGCGAACGCATCATTACCGCCAATGTGGCCCAGGTGCTGGTGAGCGGTGATGGTGCCGCCGCCACTGCGGCGCGCAACGCCTGTGCGGCGCTGCCACCTGTGGTCGAGCAATTGCGTGAGTTGATGGGGGCGCCGCAACAGGTGGCGACCCTGGAACAGTTGGCGACGGCGGTGGCAGCAGCCAGCCTGGCGCTCGAGCAGCTTGGCGAGGCTCCCAGGCTCCGGGGCGGCGAGGCTTTGCGGCATCTGGGGGCTGTTGGAGGCGTGGCAGAGCGCCTTGAAGTCATGTTGGCTGAAGTGGACGAGCACATTGCCCATGACGCCAGTGACATTCAGGCCGCCATCGGTTTGCTGCAAAACGCCGCCGCGTTGTCCAAGCGTTTCGCCGAACGTGTTGCCACCCTGGAAGCGCAGACCTTGTCGTTTCGCCTGGCGCCGTCGGCCGAGGTCGCCAGCTCTGTAGGCGTCATCCTCGATGAACTCTCCCGTCTCGCCCGGGTTCTGCCATCGTCTGTGGGGCAGCAGGCCAGCGCTACGCCCCTGACGGTCAGCGATCAGATTGCTGGCTACCGGGCGGCATTTGCCGGGTTCCATCAGGCGAGCAACGCCTTGGGCGACGCGCGCGACCAGGTTCGTATCGAGGCACGCAGCGCTGGCCTGTTGGTTGCGCGCTTCGCAGGCGAAGCGCGTTCAGACGCCTTGGTCCACAAGGATCGCGGCATGCTGGCGACAATAGTCGCTGGCGCCGTCGCCATCCTGCTGGCCGGAGCCATTGCCTGGAGCACCTCGCGGTTTGTCGCGCAGCCCATCGTCGCCCTGGCTTCGGCCATGCGCCGGCTCGCTGCCGGTGACTTGACCGCCGAAATCGCCAGTGCTGGACGCGGCGATGAGATTGGGATCATGACTCGCGCTGTCCGGGTGTTCCAGGAGAATGCCTTGCGCATCCGGGTGCTGGAGGCCGAGGCCGAAGCCGAAAGACGGCAGGTGCAGGCCTCTCTGGAGAGAATGGTCGCCGAGCGGACCGACACGCTGCACCGGCAGACCGAGGTGCTGGAGGCGCAGGCGGTTGCACTTATTCAGGCGCGCAACCAGGCCGAGACGGCCAACCAGGCAAAGAGTGATTTCGTCGCCACGGTCAGCCACGAACTGCGCACCCCTTTGACTCTTATTCTCGCCCCGTTGGAGCAGCTCTCGGTGGCGATCACGCCGCCGGCGGACTGGCGCGTGCAAATCGAGCGCGCACAACGAAACGCACTGCGCCTGATGAACCGCGTGAACGATATCCTTGACTTCTCCAAGGCCGAAGCAGGCAAGTTTGAGCTGTGTCCGGCGCCCGTTGATTTGAACAAGGCGGTGGGTGTGCTGGCCGAGGACGCCGCCATGGTGGCCAAGGGCAAAGGCTGCACGTTAACCTGCAGCATCGATCCTGCCCTCGGTACCGTGTTCCTGGACCCCCGACACTTCGAGAAGATTCTGCTCAACCTGGTGAGTAATGCCATCAAGTTCACCCCTGCTGGCGGTACGGTGCATCTGGCAGTCACTGCGCTTGATGACGAGCGATTTGAGCTCGCGGTGCAAGACTCGGGCATTGGCATCGCGCCTGACAAATTACCCCTGCTGTTCCAGCGTTTTTCCCAGATCGACAATTCCGCCACGCGGCATTACAGCGGTACCGGTATCGGCCTGGCCCTGGTCAAGGATCTGGTCGAACTGATGGGGGGCGAAGTCAGTGTCAACAGTGAGCCTGGAAAGGGCTCGTGCTTCCTTGTTCGATTTCCTCGGGGAACCGAGCAAGACACGGTGCCGACCGAAGCCGGTCATCTGCATGAGGGATCGTCACCCACCGCAATGATCACAACCGAGCAGCGCCACTTGCTGTTCGACGACGGCCGCCGTGGCAGTAGCAACGACCAGGCGTCCATGGCCGATGCAGACAACGAACGGCACCCGGAACGCACCTCGCAGTCCAGGGTCCTGGTGGTCGATGACAGCCCGGAAATGCTTGGCTACCTCAGCGAGCTTTTGCGCGACGACTACAGCGTCGTCACCGCCGCTGATGGAGAACAGGCCTGGGCCATGCTGCAGCGTCAACCGATCAATGTCGTTCTCTCGGATGTGATGATGCCGGAGCTTGACGGCTTTGGCCTGACCGCCAGAATCAAGGCGAGCGCCGGTTTTGCCCATCTGCCCGTCATCCTGTTGACCGCCCGCGGCGGCAGCGAAGCTTGCATCTCCGGGCTGGAGAGTGGCGCCGATGACTATATCGCCAAACCTTTCTCGCCATTGGAGCTCAAGGCTCGCGTACGCGCGGCGCTACGCATGAGCCAGGTGCAATCCGAGCTGAATGCGAAATCCCGTCAGGCGGGCATGGCCGAGATCGCCACGACGGTGCTGCACAATGTCGGCAACGTCCTCAACAGCGTGAACGTTTCGGCCGAGTTGGTCAGCAGCCAGATGCGCACCTCCAAGGCCCAGGGCCTGGGCAAGGTGGCGCAGATGATGAACGAACACATCCATGAGCTGAGCGATTTCTTCACCCAGGACCAGCGGGGAAAGATGCTGCCCGACTACCTGCTCAAGCTGGCGCAGGCGGTGGCGGCAGAACAGCAGGGCATCATCGAAGAGCTCGAGCAACTCACCAAAGGCATTGACCACATCAAGACCATTGTCGCTGCCCAGCAGTCCTATGCCGTTGCCGTCAGTGTCGTCGAGACAATACCGGTCTCGGAATTAATCGATGATGCCTGGCGCATGAGTGCCGGCTCACGGATGAATCAGGAGGTGACGGTGGTCAAGGACATTGCCGACTTGCCCCTGCTGTCGCTGGACCGGCACCGGGTGCTGCTGATTCTGGTAAACCTGATCAGAAACGCCAGGCAGGCGTTGGACGGCGTGGTCGATCGCAGCCCGTGCATCACGTTCAGCGCCTCCCTCATCGGTGACGGGGCAGTCTTGCGTATCACGGTGGCCGACAATGGCAACGGGATTACGCCAGAGCACCTGACGCGTATCTTTTCCCATGGCTTCACGACTCGCAAAGACGGTCACGGTTTCGGCCTGCACAGCTGCGCGCTCGCCGCGCAGGAAATGGGTGGCAGCTTGACCGTGCACAGCGACGGGGAAGGGCAGGGCGCAACCTTCATTCTCGAGACCCCTCTTGATGCGCCGCAGAGTAAGCGATGAGCATCGAACAAGCGCCCTATGGGCTGGGCCGTGGATAAAGTTCTATCAGGTTCGATTTTCAAGTCAGCTGTGCGCTCCCACTCAGTTCGAATCTCGCGGGCCGGTCTTATCAGCAACCATCATTTTTCCGTACTGGTCGTTTTCGCATCATTTGACGCCTCTTTTTGAAAGCGCAGCAGGGTATCGTGATACGTTTTTCTTCGACGATGGTCCGTGTCATAGCCGCCGTTAGCGGCGACAGTGCCGGCTTGAATATGGTCCAGGTAACTGAACAATCTTCGTGCTGACAGAAAGCTGATCGCATAACCCAGCTTGACCATCTTGTCTTGTAGCGCGTATCCCGGTACCCGGTTATCCATCATGAAGCGCAAGTTATGTTGTTTAATTACATCGCAGTTCCATAAGGTGCAAAAACTTTTCAAGTGGGTTTCTCTGAAAGGCTTGGGGTTTTTAGAGGGTAGCCCCACGTAACGCATGAGTGTTCGGTAGTGGTACTTCATCAGTCGAGTGCCGAACCGCCAGGCAGTTCTTAAAAAACCGCGATTGATCTGTTCTGTACAACCGACTGCCACTGTACGCGGCGTTGCAGTGCTTTGGCTCATCATCATACTGAACACATCGGTATCAAATACAAATGTGTCCGTATGAAGCAGGAATAAGTACGGAGTTTCAACATATCCCAAAATCAGATCAAGGGCTTTACCATGCGCGATATATCCGGCTTCTCGAGGGTGGGGGATCCTTTCTACCAAGTTGATCCAATCAAGTGTCCGCAAGTAGTGGATGCTTTCATCGGCGGAACCGTTATCCACTACCCAGACCGGAACTTGATGGTATATAGCGTAGTCGCGTAGCAATCCTAAGCAAAGGCGTGTCATGTGCAGCGTTTTATAATTAACCAGGGCAATACTGAACAAGGCATGTTTTGCCGAATGAGCGTTGTCGTCAGGCATTAGTGAAACACTCCAGAATGATATATCGGTCGTGCGCCGTTTGCGACCCGGCCGGCAGGCTCGATGGGTCGCCATCACCTCATGAGTTGTCGGGGCAGGAGAGGCGCATTAGCCAAGCTTAATAGGTTGTTCTGTTTGGTAGCGTTAATTTATGGTTAAGGTGGGTAAATAACAGAGTGGGAAGTAACTCGAAGCGCTCGTGGTATTTACCATAACCTTACCGACTTCTGACATTTTTCAGGCTGGGTACGTCGTAAGCTTGTTCGTGATAGTGCGCAGTAGTGCTGGCACTGCGTAACCGATAAAAGTGGAGGTGGTTATGTTGAGTAAGCAATTCGCCAATGGCCCATGTGTGTCTCGGCAGCTGGAAATATCTGGCTTGCACCAAGACAGTCTTCAGGATCAATTACGTAAGCTCCTCGGTCATGGTTTTAATTTGATGTTATTTTGCAGCGGCGGCCAATATGGTGGTCGATACTGCCATGTGCAAATACACCATGACAAAAGTGGGATTGAGCTTGAGTTGCATGGCGTATTCGACGAACGCTTCGTGCATGAGGCGTGCCTGGCCATAGAGGAAATAAAGAAGCAAGTGCGCTTGGCGATAGGACCACTTCGAGGTATACCAGCACCTGCTCGGAGAAAAGTACATACAGCCCATTATTGACGAATTACACGGGCTGGCGAAGTTACGCCGCACACGCCAACGGCGGAGCAATCAACGGTCCCAATAGCGCGCTGGTCATGGGCTGCCTGCACGTCAAGTCAATCATTGGTGCTTTCTTCATCCCTGAGTTGGCGGCTCATGGCATCGCAGCTCTGCGACCACGAGGCCAGCCATTCCGGCATCTCTGGCGACCGTTCGGGCAGTCCCAGTTCTCGAACAAACTCGCTTGGCGGAACAATACCTTTCGCTGAACGAAATAGACCTCGCATTACGACAACGCCGATCACTCTGCCTTTGCTCACAAATCGATGCTCCATGAAGCTCCACTTGTCGTCCCAGCCAAGCATCCTTGTGTGGATTTCAAACGCTTCAAACAGTCTAAGCTCACGACGAAATTTACCCCAAGTGTCTCCGACGATGGGCAGCGCCTTTGCTCTAATAGCTACTCGATAGGCGCCACTGCGCAAAACGAAATCCATGCGTCCGACATCGGCCAGGGTGAAATATCGGCCGTTGGTGACATGTCGATTGAAGTCGAGGTCCAGTGGCCAGACGCGCATTCGGATGACGGTTGATTCCAGCGCTTTTGCCGGTCTGCGCCAAGGTCGACGAAGCAGCATGAGGAGAAGTCGAAACCAGAGATTCATAAAGACGCCGATAGTTGAATGATTGGCGTACTTTAAAGTGCTGAGGGGTGAGCCAGGTAGGTCCCTAAATGACTTAATTCTGCGCAAAAGTACATTCCGATCACTCATTCTATGGTTTAAGTGTTTCTAGCGGGTTTCGCAGGCGTCTATCGCGCTATCTGCGGCCTGTGGGTTTCGCGACCTTTGTCCGCCCGTTCTCGGCGATTGCCCAAGGTGCACGGCGAGTCGCTGGGGGGCGTCCTCCCTCGACCCCCTCCAGCAAGCAAGCACCCGAAAAGCTGCAACTGGACGGCTTTTAATAAGTGCCATCTATCTCAGGTCCTCTGTTAGATTAAATATATATAGCTTGCCGAGTGCAAAGCTGTTGGAAGTCATAAGAGGGTTAAAAGGTCAGGCACTAAGCTGCCTTGTGCGAAAAAGTGTCATAAATAAAATTTCTTTTGATTCAATGGGTGAGAACGGGCAGTCAGTAACTTTAAGAAAGTCAATATGCGAAACCATGAAGTTTTATTCATGTTGGTGGCTGAGGAGCCCTGATTTGCGATGCTTGATATTGCTGCAACCCTTCAAGTACATTTCATTTAACTTCCAGTATCAACGCTCACCAACAGGAAGTTACCTTCTTCCCGCGCGCATCAAGATGGTATTGATGCGGTTACGGCGATAGGAGCAAACTGGGTAGGCATATTTTCTGGTATCAATGAAACGTCACATAAATATCGAATTAGAAAATCAAAAGCACAGATACAAGATCTCATTAACCGAGGTGTACTGTATGCAAAATCACTGGGCCTGAAAGTTCGCTACGCCGCCCGATTATCGGCGAGTACAGCTTCGTACATACGGCAAAGCTTCATGTGACCGCCGGCTCCCGAAATAGAAACTGCTATCACTGGATAGACCCGGTTTACTTGAGCGAGTAAGCCGTGCCATGAATCTTATGCGAGCACCTCAACATGATGGGGCATGAGTGGTTGACAGGCGTCGGTCTGATTTTCCTTGGAATAATAACGGGATTCGTCGGGACCAACACCGGTGGCAGTGTGTTTTTGACCGTTCCGGTGATGATCTGGCTGGGGATTGCACCTCAGTCGTCGATCGCCACTGCGCGCCTGGCCTCGGTAGGCACCATCGTTGCCGGACTGCGGCACTTCCATAACCAGGGAAAGGTCGATTATGCGCTGGCCTTTCCAGCTGCGGTACTGGGGTTGGTTGGGGCTCTGGCAGGCGCGAGCCTGCTTCTTCAAATAGATCCCGCGCTGCTGCACAAGGTAATTGGCGGGCTGACATTGCTGCTCGTCGCACTGTCTCTTATAAAAAAACCTCGTAGCGGCGAAACACCTCCCTCAGCGATCAGACGTCTGTTTGGCTATATCCTCTTTATCCCCGTGGGAATGATCGGCGGGCTATTTGGTGGGCAAGCCAAACTCTCGACGTATTTATTCATTATCTTTTTCAGAAAAACCATCAGCGAATCGGTGGGGACCCGCAAAGTCGGTGGGCTGGTTCTCTCCGTGGGTTCATTACTGATTTTCGGCGTCAGCCGCCTCATTGACTGGCAGTACGGATGTTGCCTGATTATTGGCACGCTATTGGGTGCAAATGCCGGCGCGAAGTTTGCCTTAAAGAAGGGCGACCAGTGGATGGAAGCAGTTTTCAATCTAGTCGTGGTCGCGTTGGCATTGAGGATGCTGTTCTGGTGACCAGATCGGATGGGGACTCGCAAATACGTAAATGGCCTCACCTGTTTGCCAAGCCTTCATCCACAAATGGTCATGTCCTGTCTTTCATGTATTCGATCTCACAGGCTGTAGGCGTAAGCTTTGGGTTTTGCTTGCCTGGCGGCGGTATCAGGGAGTGCCAACTAGTACATCACCCAAAATCGAACTCAGGATGTACTAGAAAAATGTTGGGGTGAGTGAGTGTGGGGGACAAATGTTGGCAACAAAAAACCTGCACAAGGCAGGTTCTATGTGGGTTTCAGCGACTTCTTGGGAGGTCGTGGAACGTAATGATGGTGCCCGAACCCGGAATCATAAAAAAAATAAGCTTTTGATATGTATAGAGTATTTGCGTTTTGTGTGCTGCTTCTATCCCTAAAAATATCCTAATTTTCCAGGTCTGCTGCGTGTTCGGATCCTGGTCATTTTGTGAAGTGATTTTAGTGAGTTTTTTATTGGAAAGTCCGAAAAAAGTTTGGCTGTAAGCGTCCGCCCGACACCCTCTTGCTGATCAGACCTTTGCCTGCTTCAACCTCTGATTGATCCACTCGCAGTCAAACGCCGTCGGATCGAACCCATCATCCCCATACCACTCCGACATTGCCTCATGCTCAGGGTGATTCGGATCCGCCAACGCTGCCAGAAAATCGTCATGCCCAGGTGCACCACCAATGTCTTCCAGCGGGCGGCACGCGAACGCAAAAACACCGTTGTCATCGCTGAAAGCCATTTCGTTTCCTGCTCACTGTTTAGTGCCCGATCGTGGCACGTAAGGCCGTATGACGTAGCAGAGCGATGCCAGTTGCGATTAGGGTATTCTTCATAAGTGAGAGTCCTGCCTCAGATTCAATCTATGCGCTTAACGATACCGAAGCGGCCGTTTTTAAAGTCGCTGGCACGGAGGACATCCGGGGCAGCTTGGTCGCAGCTGTAGGTCGAGTAGCTCACAGGGGGGATTACCAAATCGATCTGAGCTACGATTCGCGCAGCCTGAAGATGAGGCAACGATGTGTAGCGGCTTGGTTATCGCTTCATTTGAGACTTGGAGCCCCATGGAGAATCTGATATTCGCCTTGTGAGCAAAGTCATTCGCTTCGTCGTGGTAATTACCAGGAACGTCGCATAGCTGCTCCAGCTGACAAATCAATCCCCATGCTGACCGCAAATATAAGCGACACGCTGCGGCTGTGAACAACATATGGGCAAGTGAGCAGGCAAGTAAGCTAGGCTGTTCGCACGACAGTCCGTCGATATTCGATGGCCTGAAAATAAAGGCGCTATGAATGTCAAAGCATTTGCTGTTGGGCTGGACCCGTTCCTTGTGCGTGCTTGCTGCCTTGAGCGGCGCGGCCACCATGGCAGTTGCTGCCCCGCCTGAAAAAACCGCTACGGCGCCATCGGACACGCAATCGGTGTCCCTGGCAGGCGGCAAGCTGAAGTTCGTGCTGGAAGGCGTCGAGGCCCGTGCCTTGAACAGCGAGAACGGCGGCACGATGTACTTCGATCCGAAAAGCGAGCGGGCCATCATCGTTACCGAAGGTCCGGCGCCGACTGCGGGCACCACCCCGGACGCTGCGTTTCGCCTTGCCGTGGATACCTTGAAGGAAAAGCAGCAGGCCGCTTCACCCAACTTTCGCATGACCAGCGAGAAGACCATTCAGGTGAACGACTTGAAGATGTACCGCCTGGACGGCACCGACGATTTCAACGGCCTGAAACTACTGATGGCCTCGTTGATGGCGATGAACGATCAGACGATCACCATCATCGAAGTGATGTCCAGCGTAAACGACCCGGCCGGCCATACCGCTGCGTTGAAGAACATTCTGGGCAAGTAAACCGCAAGTTTCCGGATAGTAGGCTGTTGGCTTGCTACGGTCTGTCCATCACAAGGAACCCGTATGAGCTCGTGCGCAAAGCTTGCCCAACTCGGTCGTTCCATAGCTTTAGCGCAATATAAAACTCAATAAATAGCTTTGCCTGCACGCGCTGATCGGATTTCTGGTTCTAAAGGGAAACGCCACGATTTGGCTGCAGCACACTTGCGCTATAGCTTCGATACGAAGCTGCCTTCTAAACTGCGGACAGACTCCTGATACTTCTTGTTGGGTTGCCGCAGTGTGTGATGAATAGAGTGCTTATCCAAGGTTTCAAGGGCACTACATCAGATGTTCGGTCTTGCCGACCACGTAACGCCAATCGGCGCCGCCCAGATCGACGTCTTCCCACCGCATCTGCACTAATTCGCCAGGGCGGACCGGCAACATGACCAGCAGGCGCAACGCTGCCGTCGTTGCAGTCATCCAGACGCAGCGGAAACCTGCCCAGGTCGACTGGCCTTTCGATTGCCGGATTGCTGGTGACGATATGGCGGATCTTCAGCTCCTCGATGTTGCTGAGCGCCACGTTGCGCTCCACCCAGCCGCGGCCCTCGGCAACCCCAGGATGGCGCGGATGATGGTGCGCACGCGCCGGGCCATGGCCAGGGTGCGTTGACGACGCAACTCGGTGATGATCGTAGTGATGTGCTCCAGCTTGATCTCGCTGACCGGTTTTTTGCCAATGGCAGGCAAGATGTGGTTGTTCAGCGCTCCGGTCGACCCGAGATGGATTTGGTCACCAGTTCGGCAGGCTTGAATGCCAACCCTTGCTTGGCCACGTACGCGAAGGTGCGCTCTTCATTGAGCAACTTCGCCTCGATCTTGGCGGTCTTGGCCTTGAGCGGGACGATGTGATTAGCCACATCGCGGCGTGCGCCGCGGGCAATGTCGCGCGCCTCCTTGAGACCAATGTCGGGGTAAGCGCCGATGGAGAAGCGGTTTTCCTTGCCATGCAGGCGATACTTCAATCGCCCAACCTTGGAAGGAGATTTGTCGACCTTGCTCGACGCCCTTACCTCCAAGTAGAGCCCAGGGACTTCGCCATCGGCGTGTTTACCCGGTTCGGCCAGCGAGCGGATCAAGGCATCGCTGAGTTTTCGTTTGAAAACAACCGCAATATCTGGGGGCATCGGTGGGGGCATCCTTTTTAAGGAACCGAAATTTGCCCCCCATTGTGCCCCCAGTCACATGCGCTGCTCGAGCAATTGTGAATTCGCGCCCTAGCGGTGATCCACCGCAGTATTTGATCGGGCTCAGTGGTACAACCCCTTTGAAATTGGCAGGTTCGTCCACTTTGCAGATGCTTACTGACGGCCAGCCTGCTGCTATCTACTGATGCATCTCGGTCACGGACATAGTGAATACCAACTTGGATCTGCCAGCGTTGGAATAGGAATGGGGAACATCGGTTCTGGCCACTGCCGAACTCCCCGCAGGGATGACCAGCTCTGTTTCCCCTACCACGCATTTCAGCGTGCCTTTCTCCACATGAAACAGCTCAAGCGTGCCCTGAGGATGTCCCTGTGAAGCGAAAAATTCGCCTGGGTGCATTTCCCAACGCCACAGCTCGATCATATTAGGACCGGACGTTCCTGCCAGAAGCCGCGCCGTTCCTCCCAGGTCCCCGGTCCAGAGCGTGGGGATGTCTTGGCTGTCGATGATATGGGCGGATGGGGCTTCGGTCACGTTGACGATGTCTGCAACGGACAGGCCCAGCGCGGCGGCGATTTTGCAAAGGATGCCGATACTGGGGTTCGCCGTACATTTCTCTATTTCGACAACCATTCCTTTGCTCACCCCTGAGCGGCGAGAAAGCTCATCCAGCGTGATCTTCTGTGCTTTGCGCGCCTGTTTGAGCGTGCGCGCAACGGCCAGGCTGACGGCTTGAGCATCAGCGCCAGGGGTAATCGACAGGCTGGTATTCGTGGTCATTGATGAATGTCATGAAAAAAATGTAGTGGGATTCTCGGCCTTTACCAATTGCCCCGTCAATCTGCGCACGCGTTATAGTAGATGATATTGGTCATTATATTGACTTTATTGGTCGTCACTGACTAGCATGAAATGACATTTGGATTTCTGGAGGTTTTTGATGCTGTCCGTACTGCCGTTGATCGATCAAGCCGTTGCAGAATTGGCTCCGGAGTTCAGGGCCCTGAGCATTGTGGTGGACGCTGCGTCACTGACCCATCCTGAGGTTGCTCAGGCAGCCCTGGACCGTGCTTGCAAGGCTGTACAGGAAGGTGGGCCAAGCTGGGGAGAAGCTCACCTGGCCGCATGGGCGGAGACATTCCGAAAGTTCGGCGCCAAGCCGCAGCGTACGCCCTGTTCAGCTGAGGCGCTGCGTAAACGGGTTTTACGTGACGGAAGCTTGCCTAGCCTGGATCCCATCGTCGATCTCTACAACGCAATCAGTATTGAGTACGCCATCCCTGTTGGCGGGGAAAACATTGAAGCCTATGTGGGCTCCCCTCGGCTCGTAGTCGCTGATGGCACTGAGCCTTTTGACACGATGAAAGAAGGTGCTCCTGCTTTCGAATATCCAGACCCCGGCGAGGTTGTCTGGCGCGATGACAAAGGCGTGACCTGCCGTCGCTGGAATTGGCGGCAAGGTGTCAGGACCCGTCTCGGTGCTGACGCGAAGAGCATGTGGTTCATTCTGGAGAGTCTGCCGGCGATGCCGCTTGAAGCCTTGACGGAAGCGGGGGACAAACTCATCGAAGGGTTGCAGCAAATGATGCCAGGCGTCCAGATCGAAAGCTCACTGATTGGTCCTGGGGCCAAATAGTCCATAGACCACTGCAAGGAGTGATGACGATGTTTACCGGCCTTAGTGCATTTCCTCTGACGCCTATGGATGAGCAGGGTGTGGACGAAAATGCTTTTACTCGTCTTGTGCAGCAATTGGTGGCAGCCAAAGTAGATTCCATCGGGGCTCTAGGATCCACTGGGGGCTATGCGTATCTTTCTCGAGCCGAACGTTCTCGAGTTGCTCAGTTGGCAGTAGAGGCCGCGGAGGGCGTGCCAGTGATGGTGAGCATCGGTGCGCTGCGTACACGCGACGTTTTGCTGCTGGCCGAGGATGCGCAAGCCGTGGGAGTCAAAGCCTTGCTGCTGCCACCCGTGTCGTATCAAAAACTGACTCAGGACGATGTGTTTTCGATGTACGAAATGGTTTCGGCCAACGTCTCAATCCCGCTATGTGTCTATGACAATCCTGGTACCACCCATTTCGAATTTACCGATGAGTTACACGGGCGTATTGCAGAGCTACCCAATGTCAGCTCAATCAAAATCCCTGGCGTCCCCGAGGCGCCGCATCTGGCCAGGGAGCGCGTGGAGCGCCTGCGAAAATTGATTCCGAGTCACGTAACTATTGGAATAAGCGGCGATGCGTTTGCCGCTGTTGGAATGAACGCCGGCTGCGATGCCTGGTATTCGGTCATGGGCGGTTTGTTCCCCAATACGGCGCTCGCCATCACACGAGCAGCATTGTCAGGTGACGCCTTTGAGGCTACGCGCCTCTCCGAATCCTTGAAGCCGCTTTGGGCATTGTTCAGCCAATTTGGAGGTAGCTTTCGCGTGATAGCCACTGCAGCAGAGCTACGCGGCATGACTCACTCTCCGAGCCTGCCTTTGCCGCTTAGACCCATCGAAGGGGAAGGACGCAAGCAAATTGCAGCGGTGATAGACGCGCTTGAATTGAGCTGAGCACTGCGGTGAATACTCTGCCTCCTCATGGTTGAGGAGGCAGACATCCAACTGCCTACAGTTTTAAAAACGTTGTGAAATGATCTTGGTATCCCTCCAGGATTTCCCTGGGTAGGATCGTGCTAACACTTCCTCGATGCTGGAGCCCATGAGAAAGCACATGAGCAAGGATTTGCTCCTTGGTCATATTGCCCGGTTTGCCATCCTTGAAGAAAAATTCCACCGGTTCACACAGCTCTTTTGCAGTGACTGATTTTGTGTAGTCAACAAACCATTGATTTGCCTTTGTGAATGCCTCTTCCAACTGACGAATGTCTTGCTGCTGCTCAGTGACGACGTCGTCAAACTTCTCCGGTTTTCCCTGCAGTCTGGCGATGAATAGCTGGTCCACAATATTGATGTGCCTGAGCCAATAACAGGCCTTCTCCATCTCCACAGGGAAGGACTGTGCAACGGGCGCTTTCAAGCACCTGAGTAACACATCCTCAGACCATGCCTTGTACTGATAAAGCGAGTGCAGCAGATTCTTGGCACACATAGTGTTCTCCCATTTTTCAAGCATTGTCGGCCGTGGCACATCCCATGAGCTGGTGCAAAAGGGGGGCTCGTGTATCAGGAACGGAATACCGTTGGTGAGATATTATAGTCGATATATTGACTTTTTTGGTCGTTGGCTTGAAGCTGGATCAAAGGCGATTAACGCTACCGCATTGAATTCCGGCGAAGACCCAGCTTGCAGGTGGCCCGCTCGGGAATAGCTTGAGGGTGTCTTGGATCATGAAATACGTCAGCACACGGACCCCTGGTAGAACGTACGAATTCAGCGAGGTGCTGATGGGGGCGTACGCGCCTGACGGGGGCTTGTACGTGCCGCACAAGGTTCCCCGCTTCAAAAAGGAGGAGCTCTCAAAGCTCGAATGGTTGCCCTTCCATGAATTGGCTCGCTACGTAATCGAGCCCTTTCTGGGAGGTTGGATCGAGCGGGATCAGTTGTCTCGTATCCTTGAGAAGACTTTTGATTGTTTTAAAAGTAACGCAGTGACACCGCTTTACCAGACCGCGAGTAACGAGTGGATACTCGAATTGTTTCATGGGCCGTCAGGCGTCTATCAAGACGTCGGCCTTCAATTGATGGCTCGCTTTATCGATCATAATTTGCTGAGGTCTGGGAAGAAGGCGCTGGTTATAGGTTGTACCGGTGGAGATACTGGCGCTGCAGCAATAAAAGCATTTTCGGGAATGAAGGGCGTTACGCTGTTGGTATTGCATCCTTCCACGGGGTTGACGGCGGAGGACCGCCGACGCTTACTGAGTACGCACGAAGATAATGTTGTGAATGTTGAGATTGACGGAGACTATTCTGATTGTCATCGTTTGTGTGAGCAGTTCCTGAAAAAAAATAATGATGCGCAGCAGCATCTCATTTCGTTCAACTCAGTGCATTGGGTTCGCGTGCTTGCGCACCTGTCGTTCTATTTCTATTCTGCTCTTCAACTCGGTGCGCCTAAAAGAGAGATTGCTTTCAGTGTCCCGACTGGAAATTTTGGCGCCCTGTATGCTGGTTATATTGCCAAGCAAATGGGGCTGCCCATTCGACAGCTTATCGTTGCCACGAATGCTAACGCCGGACTGCATAATTTTCTCCAATCAAATTTTTACAGGCGAAATGAGATTCGTGCTACCAAAATCCCCACTATGAATGTTGCATTGGCCTCTAATTTTGAGCGCATACAGTGGAGCATCTTAAATCGATGCGGAGAAAAAGTAGCTCGTAATATGCAGCTGCTAGAAGGCGAGGGCACTATTCAGTTAGCGCAGGATGAATGGTTGGAGGCACGCAAACTGTTTGACTCACTGGCTGTGGACGATGCAGACGCATTCAGTTGTATTCATGAGGTCTTTGCAGAGAGTGGATATCTGGTCAGTCCCAATACCGCTATCGGCTTGCGCGCTGCACGTATAAACAGACGCAGCTTGATGATCCCCATGATTTGCCTGGCAACCACACATCCGTCGAAAGTTGGCACTGCAACCCAAAAGTCAGAGGTTGTTGGCCACATAAATACTGTTGGTGCTCCTGCAGTAGCCGAACAAGACTGTACTTCAATTCCCAACGACGTCAGGTCGCTGATCTCACTGGTCAGGGCCTTATCAAAAGACACGGAGTCTCACTCGTTATAAGTCCGGAGCCAGAGATGAAACGTGTTTTAGATAAGGTTGATGAAAAGATTTTGGAGGAGCTAACTCGCAATGCACGGTTGGCCCATAACGATATTGCCCTAAAAGTCAATTTGTCCAGGAACGCAGTCAGGCTGCGGATTGAGCGATTGGAGCGCGATGGGTATGTCCGAGGCTACACAATTATTAAAGGTATGCCTTCAGCTGATGCAGGACCCATTAATGCATTAATCTTCGTTTATCGTAAGGATCGTATGCGAGATTCAGAAGTTGTTCGCTCCGTTGGTGCAATGCCTGAAGTTATTTCCTGCAATGTGATGAGTGGCGACCTCGATATTGTACTGACGGTTCAGGCGATGAATGCAGATCGTATCCACAGGGTATGGAGTGAGATCTCGACGCTGCCGGGAGTCCTGAATACCATAACGTCTTTTGTTCTGTCGAGCACAAAATAGCAAGTTGCGCTGTTGCACGAGCATTTTGCTCGCAACAACGTTCTGTTTGCCATATTCGTAAAGTTAAGTTGGCGGCTTACTATCTCAGCACCACAACACAACAATGAGAACCCTGTCGTGACTGAATACAAAATTGCGTTGCTTGGATTTGGTGGCGTTAACCGCGCGCTGACCCAGCTTATTGCCGATAAGAATTCGCGTTGGGCCGATGAATTAGGTTTTACCTTGAAGATTGTCGGTGTCAGTGACCTTTACCTCGGTTCGATCATTAACAAAGACGGCCTGGACGCTCGTGAATTGGCAGCAGTGCCTGCTGCTAAAGGCAGTTTCAGGACCCTGGCCGGCGGGACTGCTGAGCCGGCAAACGAAACCGTTATCCGCTTCTCTGGCGCCGATATTGTCGCTGAGGCAACGTTCACCAATCCTGTGGATGGTGAACCGGCTACGACCTTCTGCCGCTGGGCTCTGGAAAAGGGCGTCAGTGTCGTGACCACCAACAAAGGGCCCGTGGCGCTGCATGCACAAAGCTTGAAGACGCTGGCCGATAGCACCGGCGCCCGCTTTGAATTTGAAGGTTCTGTCATGAGCGGGACCCCGGTTATCCGTTTGGCCAAGGAGTCACTGGCAGGCTCGGAAATCACCGGCTTCAAGGGGATCCTCAACGGCACGTCAAACTTTGTCCTCTCCAGCATGGAGACGGGGTTGGACTTCTCGAGTGCTGTCGCAAAAGCCCAGGAGTTGGGTTACGCCGAAGCCGATCCAACAGCGGATGTAGAAGGGCACGATGTGCGCTTGAAGGTCGTCATCCTCGCCAATGAACTACTGGGCGCAAAACTCAAACCAAGCGATGTCTTGTGCAAAGGGATCTCTGAAATCACGGCCAAGGATATTGCCGAGGCGACGAAAGCAAGTGCCCGCTGGAAGCTGATTGGCAGCGCAGAGAAACGGAGCGATGGTTCGATTTCGGCATCGGTGAGTCCCCAGCTCTTACCGGCGAACGACGCGCTCTCAGCCGTGAGCGGAGCCACCAACGCAATTACCTTCAACACGGCCATTCTCGGTCCCGTCACTGTAGTGGGGGCGGGGGCAGGTCGTTTTGAAACCGCCTTCGCATTGCTCGCCGACATCGTAAGCATCCACAACCACAAAACCACGTCAGGTAAGTAATCATGAATAGCTTGAGTCTCTCGCTCGCTGCTGATTATAAGGCCATTACGGTGCTCAGCCCGTTTGACGGCAGCAAAGTGGGTGAAGTGGCAGACATACCCGCATCCTCCGCTACCACGATAGTTGACACCGCCATTTTAGGCGCCTTGATTGCCAAGGATCTGCCACGCCATGAACGTGCGCGTATCTTGGAAAAGGCTGCAAGCTCAGTCGAGCGTGACAAAGACGCCTTTGCCAAACTGATCGTCGCGGAGTCGGGAAAAACGCTGAAGCAGGCGCGAAAGGAGGTATTGCGCTGCGTCAACACCTTGAAGTTGTCTGCCGAAGAAGCCAAGCGCAATGCCGGTGAAGTCATTCCTTTTGACGCCTATGTCGGGTCTGAATCCCGTCAGGGCTGGTTCACCCGTGAACCGTTGGGCGTCATCGTCGCCATCACCCCTTACAACGACCCGCTTAACCTGGTCGCGCATAAATTGGGGCCTGCCATTGCGGGAGGAAATGCAGTTGTTCTCAAGCCGTCTGAGCTCACACCGCTATCAGCGATCAAGCTGGTGGAATGCTTGATCGACGCGGGTCTGCCTCCGGTTGTTGTCACCGTCGCGACAGGCGGCGCCGCCCTGGGCAAGGCTCTTGTGGCCCACCGTGCAGTGCGCATGGTGTCTTTCACCGGCGGCTTTGTCACGGGTGAGCAGATCGCTCGTACAGCTGGCCTCAAGAAGCTGGCGATGGACCTTGGCGGTAACGCGCCGGTCATCGTGATGGCTGATTGTGACTTGGATGAAACCGTTGATTCATGCGTGTCGGGGGCTTTCTGGGCGGCCGGACAAAACTGCATCGGTACCCAACGGATCCTCATCGAAGCTTCACTCTATGAAGCCTTCAAAACGCGCTTTGTTGAACAGACCTCTAAGTTGATCGTCGGCAACCCTGCTGATGAGCCGACGGACGTAGGGCCGATGATTACCGAGGCGTCAGCCAAGCGTACCGAGGAAGTGGTCAATGACGCCATTGCCAAAGGCGCCACGTTGTTGGTTGGCAACACACGTAACGGCTCGCTCTATTCACCTACCGTGCTGGAAGGCGTCGACCGCCATTGCAAGTTGTGGTGCGAAGAAGTGTTCAGCCCGGTAGTCATCCTCCAGCGCGTCGGCTCCCTGGATGAAGCATTGGCGCTGGCTAACGAACCAGAATACAGCCTGCATGCCGGGATCTTCACCAGCAATCTGAAGGTTGCATTGACCGCCGCTAAACGACTGGAGGCGGGCGGGGTGATGATCAACGACTCTTCCGACTACCGCTTTGATGCAATGCCTTTCGGCGGTTTCAAGTACGGGAGCATGGGCCGTGAGGGCGTACGTTTCGCTTACGAAGACATGACCCAACCCAAGGTCGTTTGCATTAACGGTGTGAGTGGAAGCTAAGCAACTCACTCAACTCAAGAATGAAACACACAACAATAAAGAGGAAACGACATGCGCCCCGACAAGCACAATCTTTCGACATTATCTGCAGCGACGCTGGCTGTTCATGGCGGCAATGTCGCGGATGTCACCAGTGGCGCCGTCCGTACACCATTGGTCATGGCAAACTCCTATCTCTTGCCGGAAGATCCGGCGACCATGGACTGGTCGAGCCCGGACGGGCTCGTGTACACACGCAATCAAGGCCACAACCAGGTTTGCCTTGAGAAGAAACTCGCAGCCCTTGAAGGGTGTGAAGACGCGGTGGTATTCGCGACCGGTGTTGCCGCCTTGCACTCGGTATTTTTTTCATTCTTGAAAAGTGGTGATCACGTCATCGTCAGTGACATCACCTACCAGGCAGTCTGGCGGCTTTTCGCCGAACTACTGCCTGAACGTTACGGCATTGAGGCAACCTTCGTAGACGTCGGTGACCTGGAATCGGTACGTAACGCCATTCGCCCCAATACCAAGCTGATCCACACTGAAACGATTGCCAACCCCACCACGAAAGTTGCGGACATTGCCGCATTGGCTGAGATTGCACACGCCCATGGCGCGCTGATCTCTGTGGATGCCACATTCACGCCGCCTCCATTTTTTCGTGCAAGTCAACATGGTGTCGACTTCGTCATCCACTCATTGACCAAGTACATCAATGGCCATGGTGATGCCATGGGCGGGGTGGTGATCGGCTCCAATCCGTTGATCAACAAGATCAAGAATGATGCATTGGTTGACCTCGGCGCGACCATTTCGCCGTTCAACGCGTGGATGATCATGCGCGGTTCGGTCACGTTGCCACTGCGCTTGAAGCAATTGCTGAACACGGCCGAAAAGTTGGCCCAGTTTCTGGATGGCGACGATCGGATTGCCTATGTCTACTACCCCGGTTTGCCTTCCCACCCGCAGCATGAGTTGGCGCGTCGGCAATTTGCGGGCAAAGGCTATGGTGCTGTGATGGCGTTTGCCGTAGAGGGCGATCCTGACACCCAGAATCGCTTTGTCTCGAACCTGCGCATCATCACGTCGGCCGTTTCATTAGGGCATGACGAATCACTGATCGTGCACGTAGGGGCAGAGGGTCGAGGTGGCTTTGACAAGTACCCTGAAGAGTTCCGCGAGTATGGTCATTTGCGCTTTTCTGTCGGATTGGAAGATCCAGATGACTTGATCAAGGATATTGCGTTCGCGCTGGACGCAACATTCAAGTGATTTAGTTGATAGCGTCACGGAACTAGGGTTTGGTCAACCCGTCTTTACCCCCGTCGTCGCGGGGGTCTTTTTAATAACGTTGACGTTTTAATTGCGCCTGGCGCAGACAGTCTTTGCGTTTTTTATTGTTTGGGAGTTGCTCATGGCTTGGGTGAGTTTGATCATTGCAGGACTATTTGAAGTTGTGTGGGCTTTTTCGATGAAACAATCTGAAGGATTTACGCGGTTAGTGCCCACAGTCATTACATTTGTCACTGTGATTGCCAGTTTCGCGCTTTTATCCTTCTCGATGAAGAGCTTGCCGCTGGGTACGGCGTACACCATCTGGACGGGGATCGGCGCTGTGGGCGCTTTTGCGGCGGGTATTTTCTTCATGGGTGAACCCGCCACGCTGTTGCGTATCGTGGCGGCCGTATTGATTGTCAGTGGGTTGTTAATGATGAAGCTGGTGTCTGCTTGAAAGGCGAGCATTTTGCTCGTGATAACGTTCAATTTGCCATATTCGTAAAGTCGTCGTACTCAGGTAACGTTCAAGTCGAGACGCAGGTCTCGCTAAATAATAATGAGTGTCACGGTTAATGCTGACAGATGTTTACTGCCCTTAATCCAACTACAATATCTAGGGATGTAATTATGATTTCGCTAAAGAAACTGTATTTAGTAATGGGCTTGGCGTTGTGCACAAGTGCAGTGTCTGCCAAGGAATACTCCACCTTGCGTTTCGGCGTAGATGCCAACTACGCACCGTTTGAGTCCAAGGCCGCCGATGGCAGCCTCAAGGGATTTGATATTGACTTGGGCAACGCGATTTGCGCCAGGCTTTCAGTCAAATGCATCTGGGTGGAAAGCGATTTTGATGGCCTGATTCCGGGCCTCAGGGCCGGCAAGTTCGACGGCATCCTGTCATCCATGACCGTGACGGCCACTCGTGAAAAAGCCATTGATTTTTCAAACGAGCTTTTTTCCGGGTTCACGTCCTATGTGTTCAAGAAAGGTTCGGGCCTGAGCACAGATGTGGTGTCACTCAAAGGCAAAACGGTTGGCTATTTTCAAGGCAGTATCCAGGAAGCTTACGCCAAGGCCGTGCTGGACAAAGCCGGGGTAAAAATCCAGTCCTATCAGAACCAGGACCAGGTGTATTACGACCTGGTAGCGGGGCGGCTGGATGCATCCCTGCAGGACGCGCTTCAAGCTCAACTGGGTTTTATCAACTCACCCCAGGGCACTGATTACGAAATGAGCCCATCGGTAGAGAGCCCTTATCTTCCCTCCAAGACAGCCATCGGCATCGCCAAGGGCAATGCAGAGCTCAAGGCCCTGCTGGATAAAGCGATCCAGGCCCTTCACGACGATGGCACCTATGATTCGATCCAGAAGCAGCACTTTGGCGATCTGAATCTTTACAGCGGTAAATAACCACCCGGCGCTCGTCCGCTGGATGGGCGTTTTTCGCTATAGGTTGTTGATCATGTTCGAAACACTATTAGGCGCATTGGGGCTGTCTGCATTCAGCTTGCAAGGCTTCGGCCCACTGCTGCTCGAAGGCGCCTGGATGACCGTCAAGCTGTCCCTATCCGCCCTGGCGCTCAGCGTATTGCTCGGGCTGATTGGGGCCAGCGCCAAACTGTCCAGTCTTAGGCTGCTGCGCCTGCCAGCGCAGCTCTACACCACGCTGATTCGTGGGGTGCCCGATCTGGTACTGATGCTGTTGATTTTCTATAGCCTGCAAACCTGGCTGACGGTCATCACGGTGGCGTTGGGCTGGGAGTACATCGAAATCAATCCCTTCGTCGCAGGAATCATCACCCTTGGGTTTATCTACGGCGCCTATTTCACCGAAACTTTCCGCGGCGCCATGCTGGCGGTACCCCGTGGCCAGGTTGAAGCTGCTACCGCCTACGGGTTAAGTCGCACACAGCGTTTTCGCTTCGTGGTGTTCCCGCAAATGATGCGGTTTGCCTTACCGGGTCTTGGCAACAACTGGATGGTGATTCTCAAAGCCACCGCGTTGGTGTCGATCATTGGCCTCGCTGATTTGGTAAAGGCTGCCCAGGACGCAGGAAAAAGCACATACCAATTGTTCTTTTTCCTGGTACTGGCTGCACTGACCTACCTGATCATCACCAGCGCCTCCAATTTCATCCTGCGCTGTCTGGAAAAATACTACGCCGCCGGTTCACGGGAGGCGGTGCGATGATCGAACTACTGCAGGAGTACTGGAGGTCATTCGTCTACAGCGATGGCCAGCAAATCACTGGTCTGGCCATGACATTGTGGTTGCTCAGTGCATCGCTTTTCATCGGATTTATCGTGTCTATCCCACTGTCCATCGCACGCGTGTCGTCCAGGTTTTATGTGCGCTGGCCGGTGCAGTTTTATACCTACCTGTTCAGGGGTACACCGCTCTATATCCAGCTGCTGATCTGCTACACCGGGATCTATAGCCTGGCCGCAATACGTGCTCAGCCTGTGTTGGATGCATTCTTTCGCGATGCGATGAACTGCACCATTCTTGCCTTCGCGCTGAACACCTGCGCCTACACCACGGAGATATTTGCCGGGGCTATTCGCAACATCGCCCATGGGGAGGTCGAGGCTGCAAAAGCGTATGGCCTCTCTGGATGGAAGCTCTACGCGTTTGTGATTATGCCGTCAGCCTTGCGTCGGTCGCTGCCGTATTACAGCAACGAGGTGATCCTGATGCTGCACTCGACCACTGTGGCATTCACCGCCACGGTTCCGGACATTCTCAAAGTCGCCCGTGACGCTAACTCTGCGACCTTCTTGACCTTTCAATCGTTTGGTATTGCGGCGCTGATTTACCTGGCGGTGACCTTTGCGCTGGTCGGTTTGTTCCGAATTGCCGAACGTCATTGGTTGGCTTTCTTAGGGCCGACTCACTGAGTCCTGTGTCTGACAGGGCCGCTCCCGAACTGCTTAGAGGAAGATTGCGAACATGTACAAATTGACGGTTGACGGGCTACACAAAAGTTACGGTACCCATGAAGTACTCAAGGGTGTTTCCCTGCAAGCCAAAACGGGCGATGTCATCAGCCTGATCGGCGCCAGTGGCTCGGGGAAGAGCACGTTCCTGCGCTGTATCAATTTCCTCGAAACACCCAACGACGGCGCCATGAGTTTGGATGGCAAGCAGATCTGCATGGTTAAAAATCATGCAGGATTACGTGTGGCGGATGACCGCGAGCTGCAACGGCTGCGTACCCGCTTGGCCATGGTCTTCCAGCATTTCAACCTGTGGGGACACATGACCGTGTTGGAAAACATCACCATTGCCCCGCGGCGGGTGCTAGGCGTCAGCAAAAAAGACGCAGAAGATCGTGCCCGGCGGTACTTGGATAAAGTCGGCTTGCCTGCCCGTGTTGCCGATCAGTTCCCTGCGTTTCTTTCCGGAGGTCAACAGCAGCGGGTAGCGATTGCCCGTGCCCTTGCCATGGAGCCCGAGGTCATGCTGTTCGACGAACCCACCTCGGCGCTCGACCCAGAGGTGGTGGGCGAGGTGCTCAAAGTCATCCAGGGCCTTGCTGAAGAGGGGCGCACCATGATCATGGTGACCCATGAAATGGGGTTTGCACGCAAAGTGTCAAACCAGCTGCTGTTTCTTCACCAGGGACTGGTTGAAGAGCAGGGCGGACCTGAGATCCTGGATAATCCCAGAAGTGAACGCCTGCAGCAGTTTCTCTCCAACGGGCTGAAGTGAAATACCTTGGCTATGACCAGCGGAAGGAAGATCCACGGGCCCCCGGAGTGTTTGGGACGCATCGACGAGGCCATCGTCGATGTACTGCGCCGTAACGGGCGTATTACCTATAAAAAACTTGCCTCGCTGGTGCACTTGAGCGAGAGCCCTTGTCAGCAACGCGTTCGCAAGCTGGAGAGGCTGGGCGTCATCCGCGGCTACGGGGCATTCATTGACGAGCATAAGCTATCGCCCGGTTTGTCACTGGTGGTTCTAGTGACACTGGCAGACGACAGAGGATGCCGCACGCAAAAGATGTTTGAGGCGCTTGTCAGTGCTTGCCCGCAAGTCATTGAGTGTCACCTGGTGAGTGGTGCGCTTGATTACTGCCTGCGGATACGCTGCCGGGATATGGAGCATTTCCGATCAGTCACTGAGTCCTGGCTGGAGAGCACTGAACTGCACATCGAGAAACTGGTGGCCTATCCACAGTTGGCCGTCATCAAGCCGTCATCAACGCACCTCGGTATCGAATAACAATTACAACACCCCAAGCCTATGGATAAACCATGATGATTGCGAACCTGAAGTTCAGTCATAAGGTATTGCTTGCGGCATCATTCGTTGTTGTCGCAGCGTTTTCGCTTTTTACGCTTTACAACGACTCGATTCAACGCAAACCATCCGAACGAACCTTGAAAACCACCTCGAGGAAATGAGCAAGATCACTGCTGCAAGTGTTCAGTCCTGGCTCTCCGGGCGAATACTTCTGGTTGATCATGTCGCCCAGACGGTTGCCAATGATCCCGCGTCGCAACACATCACGCGGCTGCTGGAGCAGAAGTCGTTGCTCTCGACGTTCACCTTCACTTATCTAGGCAGTCGTGACGGCAGTTTCGTCATCAGGCCAGAGGACGATCTACCTGCTGATTACGATCCTCGCACCCGGCCTTGGTATACCGACGCAATGGCTGCCGGAGGGACAACGCTGACCGAACCTTACCTGGATGTGACGACAGGGCAACTGATGATGACCATTGCAACGCCGGTCAGTCACGATGGCCAGGCGCTTGGGGTGGTAGGCGGGGACCTGACACTTGAGACGCTGTCGACCATAGTCCGCTCGCTCGACCTGGGTGGAATGGGCTATGCCTTTCTGGTCAACGCAGATGGCAGGGTGCTGGTTCATCCCGAAAAAGAACGGGTGATGAAGCAATTGAACGATATTTACCCGCTGAACACGCCATCCCTTAGCTCTCATATCAGCGAGACGGAGCAGGACGGAAAACCTCAAGTTTTGATGTTCTCGCCGATCAAGGGACTGCCTTCGGTGAACTGGTATATCGGTTTGTGCATCGACAAAAGCAAAGCTTATGCGGCACTTGATGATTTTCGCACTTCCGCCATTTTATCGATGATTGTTGCCGTGGCGACCACGCTGCTTCTGCTGGGGCTGCTTATTCGCGTACTGATGCGGCCCCTGAGATTGATGGGTACAACCATGCGGGATATCGCCCAGGGAGAGGGCGACCTTACCCGCCGCTTGGGTGCACACTCGAAAGATGAGTTCGGAGAGTTGGCCGCAGACTTCAACCTTTTTGTGGAGCGAATCCAGCGCTCAATACGTGAGGTGTCTTCTGCCACCGAGCACGTCAATGAAGTGGTCAGGCACGTAACGCAGACCTCCAGTGCCTCCATGGCAAACTCGGACGACCAGGCCAATCGCACCAACAGTATTGCGGCCGCGATTAACCAACTCGGCGCGGCGGCCCAGGAAATCGCGCGTAACGCGGGTGATGCTTCCCTCCAGGCGTCGGATGCCCGGTGCCAGGCTGAAGATGGCCGCGAGGTAGTGACCCAAACGATAAATGCCATGGGTGCGCTCTCGGGGAAAATCCGCACGTCATGCAGCAACATAGAAGCGCTGAATGGTAAGACGGAAAATATCGGGCGGATTCTTGAAGTCATCAAAGGCATTTCCGAACAGACCAACCTGCTGGCACTTAATGCCGCGATCGAGGCCGCGCGGGCGGGTGAAGCCGGGCGTGGGTTTGCTGTTGTAGCGGACGAGGTCCGCAGCCTGGCTTACCGCACTCAGACCTCAGCCCAGGAGATCCATTCAATGATTGCAGAGCTTCAGATGGGCGCACGTGAGGCGGTACTCACCATGAACGAAAGCGAACGCTACAGTAAGGACGGTGTGATTATCGCCAACCAGGCCGGTGAGCGGCTGGGCAGTGTCAGTCAGCGCATCGGCGAGATTGACGGAATCAACCAGTCGGTAGCGACAGCAACGGAAGAGCAAACTTCAGTTATCGACTCACTGAACATGGACATCACCGAGATCAAAACCCTCAACCAGGAAGGGGTGGCAAACCTGCACGCCACACTGCTTGCCTGTGATGATCTTGAACGACAAGCCACACGACTCCAGCAGTTGGTGGATGGCTTTCGAACATAGGCCATCCCCCACAGAGGGAAGCGTTAAATCAGGTGCGGGAGAGTAGAAGCTTAAAACCTGCGGCGCCAAAGACCAACGCAAGGGTGCCTTCAATCCATCGACGCGCCCTGCGATAACCCCGAATCATCGGCGCCGTAGAGAAAACGATCGCATAACCGCAGAAAATAGAAATGCTCAACACGGCACAGCCAGCCAGGATGATCATAACTGTTTCAGGTGTCGCTTGTGGTCCCAGACCGAGCGTCATCGTGGCGATCCAACCCAGTAAAGCCTTTGGGTTGGTCAGGTGCATAAGCAAGCCCCGCCGATAGAGGCCAAAACCCGAGATAGGCGGTGCTGCGACCAGCGCTTTCTCAATTTTCTCGTCAGGTGTCAGGGCAGAACGTCCCGCTTTCAGGGCTAGGAACAACAAGTATGCTCCGCCGACGATCTTGAGTACGAAGAGTGCCTCTGCGAATTGAAGCAGAATGGCCGAGACGCCTGTGGCGGCCATTGATCCCCAAAAAAAAGAACCACTGATGACTCCGGCTGCAAGCATCAGCGCAGGTTTTCTGCCTTGGTGCATGGCAACGCCCATGATTCGCATGTTGCTGGGGCCAGGGCTGGCAGCTCCCACAATGTAGGCTGTGAATACCAGCAGTAAGTGGTGCAGATCAAATGACATTGTTAGCCTCTGGAAGAATGCATGGCAGCCAGCAGCTTAAGTGGTTCCAACGTGCACGTCATTCCATCAGTTGCCCAAATCTGACCCGTTCTCCTCTAGTTCTTCTCGGAAATTTTTTGTTCGGAACAGCCTTTTCAGGCATAACGCTTACCCCAAAACAGACTGTCGGTGTTCAAGGGGGATGATTCAGCCCCTGCAGTTTTAAATCCTATGATCAACCCTTGATCTGCACGCGCACAGCATGGGTAGAAATACCGTAGCGATCGTGTAACGTCGGAAGCGCACCAACATCGAGAAACGTGCCCTGCAACACTATTTGTCTGAACGTCGGCGTAACCTGGCGTTAAAGGCTCTCAGGGTCGCCGAAGAACATTTTGACAGGGCTCTAGGGCGGTGTTTTCAGGTCGATAAAGCTTTTTTGGCCCCATTCGCACCGAATGTGCGAGCGATCGCGGATGGCGATCTCCGACGGACTCCAGGATGGCAGTGGCTGGTATTCAGTGCGCCTTCGTATGCTGTTGAGCAACCCGTATCTGGCAAACGGAATCGTCCCGGATTCTTTAGATAACTTGCAAGCTTTTCCACCGTTGGCTTGCACTAAGAGAGAGACCTTCTCCATCAAAAAGGTTATAAGCGCGGTCTCGCGGTTTGGCTGTTCGAAAAGCTGCGTCAGGTAGAAGAGTTGTAGTGTGCGACATAAGGGTACTACCTATTATCGAACTGACCTGTACCCCAGATCTTCCCCTTAAAAATGCCGGAATCACTTGGAAACCGACGGAACGCCATAAACGAAAAAACCCGCCAAGTGGCGGGTTTTAAAGGGTTCCATGGACTTTACTGGCTGTCAGTGGAACTAGAGATGGTGCCCGAACCCGGAATCGAACCGGGACGCCCTTACGAGCGGGGGATTTTAAGTCCCATGCGTCTACCAGTTTCGCCATTCGGGCGGTAGCGCGTTGTTGCAGGGTTGGGAATATATAGATCCAGGCGCTTCGACGCAAGGTCGGGCTGCCGCTTTCTTGCATGGACGGCGTATGAAAAAGCTTGGCAGATCAGTGATCTACATCGGCTTTAACAGGCGAACCAGAGGATTCCTACTGCACGGGAACAAGCGGCATAAATGACAGTCATAGCGATATGCCATCCCGGCAGTCTGAAAAGGAATCAGTTGATGCTCAGTGTTCACAGGCGCTATTGGATGGTTATTGCAGGTGTCGTGGGATTGTTGGCCGGTACGGCACAGGCTGGGAGTGCGGTGAAGTGGGGGGATTTCAGCGCGTCAGGCGGTGACCGGTTGACGGGGGCTTCGCTGGAGGCGGGCAACCAGTATGTGTTGAAGGCGTCGAGCATTTCGGTGGGGGATATTGAACAGCTGCAGGCTGCGCAGAAACGTACCGAGAGTGAGGTACAAGGCCTGAAAGGCAAGCTGGAGGGGCAGGACCGCGCGTTTGATGAGTTCAAGCGCAGGGACGGTTCGAGCGCCAGTTCCAGTGACAGCCAGTTGGCGAGCCTCAAGCGCACAGTCGAGGATCAGAACAGCACGATCGAACGGCAGAAAAACGACATCGACGGTTTGAAGCGCAGCCTGGATGATCTCAAGCGCAGCCTGGATACCTTGAGCAGCAAGGTCAAGTAGCCTGGCCGCCGCGACATGCGGTCAGTCATGAGCCTGGATGCGGGTGTAAGGTAGGGCGTGCAACGCTGGGAAATCTCAGGAAAGCGAGGTGACTATGAGCGCTCCACTGCTGAAGAAGCTGCACCTGAATGGGTACGACATCGTGCAGGTCAATTTCGGGCCATGGCGGGTGTGTACGCCCCAGAATCGGCTGGCGTCCTTCAATTCCCGTGAACAGGCGCTGGCGTATGCCGCCACGTTGCCGGGTTACCAGGCACGCAACAGACCGGTGTCCAATGATGATTGATTGAAAACGAAGCCCCGGTTTGTCCGGGGCTTCTGCGTTTCTGGCTTATACGAAAGGCTGTGCGCCGAAGCCGCGGGGCAGGCGTTGTCGCCCTGGCAGGTCGGTCAGGCGCTGCGTCCAGGCACTGCGCCAGTCGGTGCTGGTGTGGGTCTTGGCCTGGCGCGAAGCACGGCGTGCGGCGTTGCGCTGGTTGCGGCGCGCTTCCTTGTAGGCATCGGTGTTGCGGCAGGTGCGGCACTTGACCCGATTCAGCTCGGTGCTGGAGGGCAGGCTATTGCCGTGATGGCCGCAGGCCAAATGCCCGGCAACCTTGAAGTGAATGACCATGTAAGCGTCTCCTTCTTATTGGGTACGCACATCGGTAAACCCACAATGCACGCGGGGAGGGCGAGGCTGAAAAGTCCCGGCACCTGAGGTTACGACCCCATGGGCGAAGCAGCGTTCGGTTTTGCCCCTGGACCTGTTCAACACCCCCGCCTCGGCGCTACCCTGCCACGCCACTGATCATGAAAAGGAGTGTGTGATGAGCGTCGAAACCCTGCCCCTGGAAGGCAGTTGCCGTTGTAACCGGGTGCGCTTCAGCGTGAGCCAGGCGCCGGTGATTACCATGGCGTGCCACTGCACCGGCTGCCAGAAGATGACCGCCAGTGCGTTCTCCCTCAGTGCGCTGGTTCTCGCCAGCGCGTTCACGGTGACCCAGGGCTGCCCGGTGGTCGGCGGCCTGCACGGGGTCGATCGTCACTATTGCTGCCCGCACTGCATGAGCTGGCTGTTTACCCGCCCCCATGGCATCGATGAGTTCGTCAACGTGCGTGCGACGTTGTTGGATAATGCCGCGGAGTACGTGCCCTTTATGGAAACCTGGACCCGCGAAAAACTGGCCTGGGCTACCACGCCGGCAGTCGAAAGCTTCGAGCAGTTGCCGCAACCCGAGGACTTTGCACGGTTGCTGCAGGCCTATGCCGAATTCAGCGCTCGCTGAGTTCAGTCAATCAAGGCGAGCAGGTCCGTATCGCCCACGTCCTGCCCGGCCTGGGTCAGCAGCGTGGTGGCCTGGCCTCGATGGTGGGTCTGGTGATTGAAAAAATGCACCAGCAGGGCGCCGAACGGCTTGCTGGCCGCCGCGCCGCGCATGTTGTGGTAGTGCAGGCGATGGTCGAGGTCGGGTTCGCGCAGGGTGTGCACCCAATCGATGATCAATTGGTCCAGCCAACGCCGCCGGGCGGCGAGTTCATCCAGGTCGGCGAACGCGAGTTGCTTGAGGTCCGACGGCGCGGCGATGCTGTTCAGCGGCGCCAGCGCCGCGTAGCCGGCGGGGTGCAGGGCAAAGCGTTTGAGCCAGACGGTGTCGCCCAACGTGAGATGGTTGAGCGTGCCGAAGACCGAACCGAAAAACGCTTGGCGGTCCACGCGCAACTCATCGTCCGTAAGCCTGGCAGCCGCGTCATAGACCTTGTGGTTCATCCACTGGTTGTAGGTCGCCAGCAGCGTCATTTGTTCGATACGGTCCACGTGCTTTACCCCTCGTTGGCAATGGTGCCGCCATCATAAGGCAATTACCTGGACAACCCGCCACGGCAACTGCACCGGGAGCAGCAGGCCAGGCCTAAAACCTGAGCGTCGCACCGGTGGTCAGCCATTGATTGCGTTCACCGCCCAGGTCGCGCCCGAGCACCAGGTCGACGTCGACAAATTCCCCGAGGTGCAGGCGCGGCCCTGCTTGCCAGGCCTGGTCACCGCCTTCCTGGCCGTAACGTTCAGCGATCAGCGTAAGGGCATCCATCAGTTGATACTCGACGCCGGTGCCCCAGGTCAGGCGCTGGGTTGGCTCGCCGTCGTTGTAGGCATGGGCCCAGCCGGCATTCAGGTTCAAGCGCAGGGGCGCCAGCGGTTGCCAGGTCAAGGGGAGGGTGAAGTCGGCGCCGTCGAACCCGTGTCGTCGATCAAGGGCAAGATGCGCCCCGGCGGAGATCGCCATTTCCAGCCCCAGGTCTTGCCGTGACAGCACCTGCGCCTTGAGTTGCGGACTCACCTGGGTCTCGCCCCGGCCTGCGCTGTCGGCCCGTGACAGCGCCGCGCCCCACTGCACCGAAGGCAGTGCGCTGAACGTGCACGCGGGAGACAGCGTTGCCGTGTGCGTGCTGCCGGCGTGCCGGTCGGCGCTGTACCAGGCGTCGAGATTGCAGGCACCCGGTGCGTTGATTGCGCCGTCATCGACCACATAGGCGCCACCGGCGGCATGGGCCTTGGACACCAGGGCGATTAACAGGATCGAACCCAGGGTGATACCGATAAACAGCAGGTTGCGCCGCAGCGCCCGCTGTTTTGCCGGCGGCAACAGCAGCAGGGTCTGGCGCGCGCCGCGATAGTGCCGCGCACGGTATTTGGCAAACCCGTCCGGGCGCTTCGGGGTGTGTTTGTTGTGCATGATGCACCTCGCTTGAATGTCAGTTCTCTACGGTCAGCACCGAAATGCCGCTGGCCCTGGCCTGGCAGACCAGCTCCGACGTGTCGTCACCACCTGGCAGCGCGATGACCACATCCGCGCGGCTGTCGGTCAGCATGAAATGGTTGCGCTGGCGCTCCGCCTGCTTGCCGTGGCGTTGCCAGTTGGGCGGGTAGCGCACCACGTCGATGCCGAGTTCCCGCGCCCAGTCCTCGATGGCGCTGCCGAGGAACTGGTTGCCGCCGTGAATCAGCACCTGCACCGGGCGCAGGCGGTGGTAAGCGTCCAGCACTTGGCGGGACTTTTTGCAGTCGGCGTAATGACGACCGGCACAGATCAAGACGCGCATGATCCTATTCCTTGTAATGCACGGTGGCGGCCGGGCGACCGCCACCGTTTAAACGGCGGGGGAACTCAGTACCACTGCTTGAAGCGGCGGATGTAGAGGGTTTTCATCAGTTGGGCCACGCAGCAATAGCTGAGCAGCGTGCCGACCAGCCACGGGAAGTACGCCAGCGGCAGCGGTTGCAGGCCTACCAGGGCGCCCAGGGGCGAGAACGGTACGTAGATGCCCAGCGCAATCACCACGCCGGTCATCATCAATACCGGCCATGCGGCCGTGCTCTGGAAGAACGGAATCTTGCGGGTGCGCAGCATATGCACCACCAGGGTTTGCGAAAGCAGGCCCTCGATAAACCAGCCGGACTGGAACAGGGTCTGCATTTCCACGCTGTTGGCGGCGAACACGTACCACATCAGGGCAAAGGTGGTGATGTCGAAGATCGACGAGGTCGGCCCGATCCAGATCATGAAGCGGCCGATGTTCCTGGCGTCCCACTTGCGTGGTTTGGCCAGGTACTCCTTGTCCATCTTGTCCCACGGCAGGGCCAGCTGGGAGATGTCGTACATCAGGTTCTGCAGCAGCAGATGGATCGACAGCATCGGCAGGAACGGGATGAATGCACTGGCCACCAGCACCGAAAACACGTTGCCGAAGTTGGAGCTGGCGGTCATGTTCAGGTACTTCATGATATTGCCGAAGGTTTCGCGGCCTTTGAGCACGCCTTCTTCCAGCACCATCAGGCTCTTTTCGAGCAGGATGATGTCGGCCGATTCCTTGGCGATGTCCGTGCCGCTGTCCACCGAGATACCCACGTCGGCATCCCGCAATGCCGGTGCATCGTTGATGCCGTCGCCGAGGAAGCCGACGGTGTGGTCGTTGGCTTGCAAGGCCTTGAGCACCCGGGATTTCTGCAGCGGCGTGAGCTTGGCAAATACCGTGCGCTCCTCCACATGGCGCGCCAGGGTGGCGTCGTCTATAAGCTCGATCTCCACCCCCAGCAGCGGCCGGCCTGGCTCGAGGCCGACCTGGCGGCAGATCTTGCTGGTGACCACGGCGTTGTCGCCGGTAAGGACTTTGACCGCCACGCCGATCTGCTGCAGGGCTGCAATCGCCGGGCCGGCGGTTTCCTTGGGCGGATCGAGGAAGGTCAGGAAGCCCTGGATCACCAGGTTGCGCTCATCGTCGGTGGTGTACTGCTGGCGGGCCAGGGCCTTGGGAATGTTGCGCGTGGCCACCACCAGCACGCGGAAGCCGTCTTCGTTGTAGTCATTGGCGATCGCCAGCAATTCCTCGCGGCGGCGCTCATCCAGAGGCACTGCACTGCCGGCCTCCATCACGTGGGTGGCAATGTCCAGCATCTCCTCGGCGGCGCCTTTGCACACCAGCAGGTGGTCGTGGGCAGCGTCCTTGACCACGATGGACAGGCGACGGCGTACAAAGTCGAACGGCAATTCATCGACCTTGCTGTAGGCAAACGGCACCTGGAACCTGGGGTTCTGCTCCGAGAACTGCACCACGGCCTGGTCCATCAGGTTTTTCATGCCGCTCTGGTGGTAGCTGTTGAGCCAGGCCAGGGACAGCACCGCATCATCGCGCTGGCCGAAGGCGTTGACGTGATGCTCGAGGATGATCTTGTCCTGGGTCAGGGTGCCGGTCTTGTCAGTGCACAGCACGTCCATCGAGCCGAAGTTCTGGATCGCGTTGAGGCGCTTGACCACTACTTTGCGCTTGGCCATCGCCGTGGCGCCCTTGGCCAGGTTGGCGCTGACGATCATCGGCAGCATTTCCGGGGTCAGGCCCACGGCGACCGCCAGGGCGAACAAAAATGCATCGCCCCAGTCGCCCTTGGAGAAGCCGTTGAGGAAGAACACGATCGGTACCATCACCAGCATGAAGCGGATCAGCAGCCAGCTGACGCTGTTCACCCCGCGATCGAATGCGGTCTGTACCCGGGAGCCGACAATCGCCTTGGCCAGGGAGCCAAAGTAGGTGCGCGGCCCGGTCGCCACCACCACGGCTTTGGCGCGGCCGCTGACCACATTGGTGCCCATGAAGCAGATGTTCGGCAGGTCCAGCAGGTTGCCCTGGTCGGCGGCTACCGGCCCGGCGGATTTTTGCGTGACGTCGCCGAGGGTGTCGTACTTCTCCACCGGCAAGGCTTCGCCGGTGAGCACCGCCTGGCTGATAAACAGGTCGCGGGACTCGATCAGGCGGATGTCGGCAGGGATCATGTCACCAGCCGACAACTGCACGATATCGCCGGCCACCAACTCGCGCATCGGCACTTCGCGCAGGGTGGGCTGGCTGCCCACTTGCTCACGGCGCAGCACCGTGGCAGTGGTGCGAACCATGGCTTTCAAGGCTTCGGCGGACTTGGCCGAACGGTGCTCCTGCCAGAAGCGCAGCAGGCTGCTGAGCAGGACCATGGTCATGATAATGACGACCTTGGTGGGGTCGGCTTCCTCGCCGTCCTGCATCGGCAGCCAGCAGTCGGTGAAAAAGCTGATGCCGCCCAGGGTCAGCAACACGTAGATGAACGGGTTGTTCAGGGCCTGCAGGAATTGCACGATGGCGTGAGGCGGCTTGTCATGAGCCACTTCGTTGTGGCCTTCCCGGTGCAGGCGGGCAGTGGCGTCCAGTTCGGTCAGGCCATCCTGGGTGGCGCGTACGTTGGCCAGGGTGGCCGACAGGCCGTTGTGGGCTTCGCGGGCGGCACGCATCGACAGTTTGGTGTCGCTGGCGGTGCCGGTTTTCTTTTGCAGTGGCGTGTTTTTTACGGCGCTCATTGTCTGTGCTCCTGTCGCCAATTCTCGACAAAACATACCCGGTACTTGCCTGAATACAGGCGAGCGAAAGCATGCCGAGTCGCTGACTTCGCGATCGGTTTAAATAAGATGCTTGGATAACTTCTACTGGCGCGTTAGTTATAAGGCGCGCAGCGAACTACAACTGGAAAGTTTCATAAAGAACTCCAGGGACTTGATCAGGAAGTTATTGTTTCAGCGGGATTGAACGGCGCGGGCGCTCTGCACTATCCCAGGCTGAAAAGCGGCGGTCTCTGCGGGTCTTTGGGGGAGGGGGCAACGCCGGGCGTGCGTCGTGGCAGAAAAACCACGCGGGCATGGCAACGCTTGGCTCGCAAGGCTGCGGCCAGTGTGGGTACATCGGGCAAAGCAAGGGTTGGGAAGGTCATAACACACCTCGGGACCGGACGGGCGACCGGCGAGGCAGTGACGGCGGAGCATCAAGCTCCAGCGCAGCTTACCGGACCGGGGAGGCGAGTCCTGTCATGTTCTGGATTGGGCGCCCGATGCCCGCCAGGGCGGTGCTCGGACAGCGACTGGATACTGTGTCCATTGGCTTCTTTTGTGAGGGTTAAAAAAGGCCCCAGTTGCGGGCAGGGGCAATCTACTCAGGCAGTTACAAAATGTCAACGTATGATTAATTAAATAGCCCGGTGTTCAGAGTTCATTCAGACAAGAGACACTCGAAAGTTACCCGATATATAACTTCATACGCCCTGTGCGGCGAGAACGGCCAGATAGATCAATACCAACCCGCAGGCGCCATAACTGATGCGTTGCCACATGGGCGATGCATTCTTGCGCAGCAGGTTCACCAGTGCGGCGATCAGAAAACATGACAGTACCGAAGCCAACATGAAGCCGGCGAAAAACATCAGCGTCTGCCCATGGCTGGGCGTAGCGCCGACGATGCCTGACAGCGCGCTGCCCAGTGCCCCCCAGTAGACGATGTTTTTCGGGTTGGCCAGGGAAATCGCCGCGCCCACGGCCAGCGCATTTTGCCGAGTACTGGCCGGCGCATCATCGGCTTCGGGCAAGTGCCAGGCGTCGATCAGGCTGCGTACGCCCAGCCACGCCAGGTACAGCGCGCAGATGATCGTCAGCGGCACGCGCACGGTGTCATGTTGGATCAACAGTGCGATGCCGGTGAGGCCGATCACCGCCCACACGGCATCGCCTACCAGCGAGCCAAACTGCACAAGCAGGGCTGGCGTAAACCCGTGCAGCAAGCCACGGCGCAAGGTCTCCGCCAGCACCGCGCCGGGGGAGAGGCAAAACACAAAACCGAATACCAGTGCGTAAAAAAAGATCGTCAGCATGCCCGCGTCCTTTCAGGAAAGTGCGAGAGCATACGCTGGCAGAGGGCTGGGAATCCATATCGCCGCAGCGGATCCATCCAGCCGTCAGGGTGTGTTCATGTCCAGCAGCGCTATGCGCTCGAGTTCGACCTTCAGCTCGCCAGGGCTGAGGCGGGCAAAGGGCAGGACGAAAAACGCCCGGCAACGGCTGGCGATGGTCTCCAGCGTGGCATCGAATGCCGCCTGGATGCTGGCCTGATCACCTTGAACGTCCGAGGGATCTGCCAAGCCCCAATGCGCCTTCACCGCCGGCCCGAAATACACCGGGCAGGCTTCCCCCGCCGCCTTGTCGCAGACGGTGATGACCACATCCGGCGGGCTGCCTTCAAACGCATCATTGCCCTTGCTGTACAAGCCTTCGGTGCGGATACCCGCTGCCTGCAACGTGCTCAGGCTGCGCGGCAGGACCTGGCCCTTGGGAAAGCTGCCGGAGCTGATCGCGGCAAAACCCTGGGGGGCCAGGTGGTTGAACATCGCCTCGGACAAGATGCTGCGACAGCTGTTGGCGGTGCACATGAACAGGACTTTCATTGCGGTTTCTCCGTTAGATGCTCAGGCGCAACGCGAGGGCGGCGAGGGTGATCAGCAGCACCGGCAAGGTCAGCACAATCCCGACCTTGAAGTAGTAGCCCCAGGTGATGGTGATGCCCTTGCGCGCCAGGATATGCAGCCACAACAGGGTGGCCAGGCTGCCGATGGGGGTGATTTTCGGGCCCAGGTCGCTGCCGATCACGTTGGCGTAGATCATCGCGTCCTTGACCACGCCCACGGCATGGCTGGATTCGATGGACAGCGCACCGATCAATACCGTCGGCAGGTTATTCATCGCCGAGGACAACAAGGCCGTCAGCACGCCGGTGCCCATGGCCGCACCCCATACGCCGTAAGTGGCAAAGGTATCGAGCCAGGTCGCCAGGTAGGTGGTGAGGCCGGCGTTACGCAAGCCGTAGACCACCAGGTACATCCCCAGGGAAAACACCACGATCTGCCACGGGGCTTCCTTCAGCACCTTGCGCGTGGAGATCTTGTGGCCCTTGGCGGCGATCACCAGCAGGAGCACGGCGCACACCGCGGAAATCGCGCTGATGGGAATGCCCAGGGGTTCCAGGGCAAAGCAGCCGATCAGCAGGATGCCGAGCACCCACCAACCGGCGCGGAAGGTGGCGCGGTCGTGGATCGCGCTGGCGGGGTCTGCCAGGTCGGCGGGGTCGTAGGCCTGGGGAATATCGCGGCGGAAGAACCACAGCAGCACCGCCAGGGTGGCGGCGACACTGACGACGTTGACCGGCACCATGACCGCGGCATATTCGTTGAAGCCGATCTTGAAATAGTCCGCCGAGACGATGTTCACCAGGTTCGACACCACCAGCGGCAGGCTCGCCGTGTCAGCGATAAACCCCGCGCCCATCACAAACGCCAGGGTCGCCGCCGGCGAAAAGCGCAGCGCCAGCAGCATCGACATCACGATGGGGGTGAGGATCAGCGCCGCGCCGTCGTTGGCAAACAGCGCCGACACCAGGGCGCCGAGCAGCACCATATAGGCAAACAAGCGCCGGCCACGCCCGCGCCCCCAGCGCGCCACATGCAGTGCCGTCCAGGCAAAGAACCCGGCTTCGTCCAGCAGCAGGCTGATGATGATCAGTGCGACAAACGTCCCGGTGGCATTCCAGATGATGTGCCAGACCGCCGGGATATCCGCCAGGCTGATCACGCCACAGGCCAGTGCCAGGATCGCGCCCATCGTGGCGCTCCAGCCCACTCCGAGACCCTTGGGCTGCCAGATGACCAGGACGATGGTGAAGATAAAAATGGCGACTGCGACAAGCATGAATTAACGCTCCGGTGGCTCAGCAGCAGGTGCTGTCTCGTTGTGGTCTGTCGCCCATGGCATCCAGACGCTGTGTGTCGTTGTGCAGCCATGGCTGGTTGGCTTGCAGGGTGACGTCCAGCACCTGGGTTACCCAATCGGGCAGTGCCGGGTTGACGCGGTAGTAGATCCATTGGCCCTGGCGACGATCCAGCAGCACACCGCAACTGCGCAGTTGCGCCAGGTGGCGGGAGATTTTTGGCTGGCTGTCGTCCAAGGCATGGATCAGTTCGCACACGCAAAGTTCGCCTTCACGCTGAATCAATAGCGTCAGGCGTGCGCGAGTGGCGTCGGCCAGGCATTTGAACAGGGTGGGCGGTGTAAGGGGGTCCGACATGACCATTGCCTACATACATATGGAAATTCGAATATACGTATATCCATATGTTCCGGTCAAATCCTGTTTCAATTGATATGGATCAAACCTCGGGAAAACTGCCACAAGTGATTGAAATTAAAATGAAACACGAATGTCCTAAAGTGCCTCCCCATTGCTGATGAAGGAAGACCCGCGTGACCCGTGCCACTCGCAACCTGCGCAAAACCCTGGATTCCGTCGCGGAAAATAACGAAACCGCGGCATTCGACCTGATGCGTGCCGTTGAAAAGCTCGGCGATGAAGTGCTGCGCCAGCGCTTGCTCAACACCATTCACCGGCTCAACCAGGACGCTCACGAACTGCGTGAAGCGCGGGACTCGGTGGAGCAGGTGTCGGTCAGGCTCGCCTGAGCAAGATCGTTCAAGACAAGCTCCATCTTGCGCTGGCATGCTTGTGGACTGTCTGTCGATGAGCCGTTTCCATGCCTGCTGCCTTACCTCATTACGCCTTCGCTCGCGGTGCAATCGCCGTCATTCCCCTGTCCCTGGCCTGTGCGCCCTGGGGGCTGCTGGCCGGTTCCATGGCCATCGATGCGCAATTCACGCCACTGCAAGCCCAGGGCTTGTCCGCCATTGTGTTTGCCGGCGCTGCGCAGTTGGTCGCCATTGGCATGGTCAAGAGCGGTGCGAGCCTGATTTCCATCGTGTTGACCACCTTGCTGCTGACCTCCCAGCACCTGCTGTATGGCATGCACCTGCGCCCGATTCTTTCGCCGCTCAAGACGCGCTGGCGCATGAGCCTGGGCTTTCTGCTGACCGATGAGTTCTTTGCGCTGGTCAACCACTATGACCGTGAAACCTTCAATCGCTGGTACGCCCTGGGCGTTGGCCTGACGTTTTACATCGCCTGGAACCTGTTCACCCTGGCCGGTATCGTGCTGGGCAAAAGCATCCCAGGCCTTGATCAGTTGGGCCTGGAGTTCTCCATCGCCGCCACCTTTATCGCGCTGATCACCCCGGTGGTACGCGATGTGCCGACGGTGGTCTGCGTGGCGGTGTCGTTGTTGTTTTCGGTATGGCTGAGCTTCCTGCACTGGGAGTCGGCGGTGGTGGTGTCGGGTGTGCTCGGCATGAGCGCAGGGTTTTTCTGCAAACGCCTGGGGGTTGGGCAGCGATGATTTACCTGATGATTGTGGCCATGGGCCTGGTGGTTTTTTTCAACCGTTATCTGTTTATCGAGCCGCGCCTGCCGGTGCGCCTCAGCCGTGGGGCACGGGAGTTTCTCGGGTTTGCGGTGCCGGGCATGCTCACGGCGATCTGCGGGCCGATTATTTTCCTGGCTGATCACCAGCTCAACCTGAGCCCGGCCAATCCGTACTTGCTGGCCGGTATCTGCGCCGTGGCGCTGATGTTCTGGACGCGCAACGTATTGATGACCGTGCTGCTGAGCATGGCGTTGTTCTACCTGTTTCGCTGGTGGCTCTGAAGCGCAGGCGAAAAAAAGCCCGCGGGAGGGCGGGCAGAAGGACACTTCTAAAAATGAGCCAGGCCACTATAGGCGGCATATTCTCCCTCCACAGTGAAACAAAATTCATGGGGGCGTCAGTCAGCCTTGCGGCAATGGTACAGTCGCGTTTTTTCCAACGAGGCAAGGGCATGCACAAGGTGGTAATGGGCGCATTGGTATTGACGGCACTGGCCGGTTGCGCGGGTTCGAAGATGAACGAGGCGCGCCTGGGGGCTCCCTACAAGGCCATGGCATCGGACAAGGCCACGCTGGTGGTTGCCGAGTGCATCCAGTTTGGCTGGCAGGATGAAAGCGTGTTTGGCGTCGACGCCGGTGGCTTCAAAGAGCCGAACGGGGCCGGTGGTTTCACCGTCTATACGACGGGTGGCGATTACTTCGTCGACGTGCAAAGCGCCGGTGCCGGTTCGTCCGTCAAGTACTACGCCGTTGAAGATACGATGCCGGCCAAGCGTCGCTTGGCTGCACTTGCGACCTGCCTGTAATCCGTTGCCTTAGTCATTTCAGGAAACGCCCGGCGGGACAGCCGCCGGACATTCGCTTATGATTCAATCCGCCCGCCCGACATAATGGCTCTTTACCAGTACACGGACGTCGAGGCCTTACCGTCGGGCGGGCACCTTTAGTCCTTATCGCGGCATAAAACCCAAATGCCAGCGCCGGGGAATCTTCAGCGACACCAGCCCCAACACGCCGGCCAATACACCGCTGACCACCAGCGCCCTCAGCCCCATGTGCTGCTCCAGCAGCGCGCCAATCACCGCGCCGACAAACATCCCCGCCCACGGAATCAGTTGCACCCGCCAACCGTTGCGGCGCTCCCCCAGCATCCAGCGTCCCAGCCCGCGCCCAAAGCGTGACAGTGCCCCGGTCACGTAGGTCAGCCCCACCGGCAAGCCGTTGACCTCTTCCACGGCTGCGTTGAGCATGCCCATCGCAATGATCGCCGCCAGCAGCGCCGGCAAGGTGTCAGCGAAGGGCAGCAAGGCTGCGCCGCAGAGCAAGGTGGCGATACACAGCAACAGGGGCAGGGCATGGCGCCGGCTGAGACGGCCGACCACTACACCCAAGGCGTTACCGGCGACAAATGTGGCGACCAGCAACAGCAGACGTGCGGTCAAGCCGAGATCCCCCACACTGATGGCCACTGCCAGGCGCGTGGTGTTGCCGCTCATGAACGAAACAAAGTCGCCGCTGGCCATGAAGCCGATGGCGTCAGTCATGCCCGCCAATACCGAAAGGCTGGCCACCAGCATCAGGCCGACGCGGCCGCGCCAGCGCTTTTGATGGGCCAGTGCGGCATTGGCATAAGGCTTGTTGGGCGAAGGCAGCATAGGGCCGGGTTCCTCGGTGAGATTATCCGGCCACTACCCTAGGACGCTTTGATTGCGCGCGCAATGACCTCAGACACACTCCAGTCGCCAACCCTCAGGTTGCCAGAGCAAACGGTGGGTTGGCCCGAACGCCTGGATGAACGCCTCATCATGGGATACAACCATCATTGCCCCGCTGAAACCCAGCAGCGCCTGTTCAAAGGCGATCACCGATTCCAGGTCCAGGTGGTTGGTGGGCTCATCAAGCAACAGCAGTTGCGCGGGTGTTTCACCCCACAGGGCAATCGCCATCGCGGCTTTCAACCGCTCGCCGCCGCTGAGCTGCGCGGTCGGTTGGGTGACCCGCCGGGCATCCAGTTGCAGCAAGGCCAGGCGCGTACGCAGTTCGGCTTCGGGCAGCGGTGTGTCGAGCAGATTGAGTTGGTCGACGAGGGAGCGTCGGTCATCCAGCAGCGCCTGGTGCTGGTTGATATACGCGCAGGGCACCGGCACCGTGCACTCACCGCTGGCGGGCTGCAATTGGCCGGCCAGTACCTTGAGCAGGGTGGATTTGCCGCAGCCGTTCGGTCCCTGCACGGCCACGCGCACCGGCCCTGTGAAGTTGAGTGTGAGGGCGGGATGCTCCAGCCAGGGCAACCGGACCTCCGTCAAGGCCACCACCTGTCGGCCATTGGGCACGACCGACCCCGGCAAGGCCAACAGGGTCGGCGTTTCATCTACCACGCGCTCGTAGGCTTGGCGCACCTGCTCATCCAGCGCGTGTTTGTACGCGTGATGGGCACTGCGCACGGTGCCGACGACTTCGGTGGCGGCGCTTTTCCAGCGCGCCTTGGTAAACCGGTCCACATTGGCCGTCTCGGCGTGCTTGCGGGAGCGCGCCGCCTGGCGTTGCAGGCTGTCATGGTCTTTCTGCACGCGCCGGCGTTCGCGGTTGCGCTCAAGGCGTGCGTGTTCCAGCGCCGCGACGGCGGCGTGCTGTTCGGTGTCGCGCTGCAGGCGATAGGCATCATAGTTGCCGCCGTAGACGTGAGGGCCGAGTGGGGACAGTTCAATGATGCGCCCGAGGGTGTTGAGTATTTGCCGGTCGTGGCTCACCACCACCAGGCCGCCGCGCCATTCCTGCAACAGGTGCAGCAGCCACCGGCGGCCGGCGCTGTCGAGGTGGTTGGTGGGTTCATCGAGCACCAGCAGTTGCGGTGCGGCCAGCACGGCGCCGATCAGCCTGAGCCGCGCCAGTTGCCCTCCACTGAGTTGATCGGCCGGCGTATCCACACCCAGCTGCGCAAGGCCTGCCGTATCCAGTGCGGCGCGCAAGCGTTCGGCAAGGTCCCAGCGGTTGTCGATCAACTCAAGGTCATCGACCTGCGCCGTCCCTGCCGCCATGCGTGCCAGTGCCGCCAGCACGGGCGTGGTGCCCGTCAGCTCAGCGACGGTGTCTTCCGCTGCAACCGCCATGTCCTGGGGGACATAGGCCACGCTGGCCGAGCGCTTGAGCGAGCCGGAGGAGGGGGGCAACACGCCGGCGATCAATTGGGCGAGGATACTTTTGCCCCGTCCATTGCGTCCCACAATCCCGATGGGCGTGTGGTCGATGGACAGGTTCAGGTCGTCCAGCAGGGTCTCGCCATTGGCGAACTGGAAGCACAGGTGTTGCAGGGAAACCAATACGGGCAGCCGGTTGACGTCAGTCATCAGCACCTCCAAAAAATGTCGGACAGGCCAACAAGCGCGCCAGGCGGCTCGTTGCAGGTACATTCTGGAAGGCTTAGTGATTCACGTCGGCGGTCGTCCCGGAAGTCAGAAGGGAGCCAGAGCCTAACCCGCCTTGGCATTGCCGGGCAAGTCGGCGGCCAGTTGTTCAAGGAACATCGCCAAGGCGACTTCCTCGGCCTTCAGGCCTTTGCGCACCCGCGGCTTGGGCAACCTGGACAATTCGCCCAGGCTGAAATGCTCGAGTACGGCCGGGTGGATATAACACTTGCGGCACACCGCAGGCGTATTGCCCAGTTGCCTGGCGACATCCTTGACCATCGCCACCACATGCCGCTTGGCGTCGGATTCCGGTTGCCATTCCAACTCCCGCAGCACCGCCAGCGCCATGGCGGTGCCGGCCCAGGTGCGGTAATCCTTGGCAGTGAAGTCGGCACCGGTAAGGTCGTGCAGGTAGGCGTTGACGTCATGGGAGCTGACGGTGTGCCGCTCGCCGTCTTCGTCCAGGTACTGGAACAGGTTCTGCCCCGGTAACTCCAGGCAGCGCTTGACCACCGTGGCCAGGCGCCGGTCCTTGACACTGACCTGGTGCTCCACGCCACTCTTGCCGCGAAACTGGAACTGGATCTCGCTGCCTTTGACATCCACATGGCGGTTGCGCAGGGTGGTCAGCCCGTAGGATTTGTTGTCTCGCGCATATTGGGTATTGCCGACGCGGATCAGCGTGGCGTCCAGCAGCAACACCACCGTGGCCAGGACTTTTTCGCGCGTGAAGCCGGGTTCGGCGATTTGCGCTTCGAGCTGCTTGCGCAGTTTCGGCAGGGCGTTGCCAAACTCCTGCAGCCGCGCGTACTTGTCGCTGTCACGCACCTCACGCCAGCGCGGGTGATAGCGGTATTGCTTGCGTCCACGGGCATCGCGGCCGGTGGCTTGCAGGTGCCCGCGCGGGTCGGCGCAGATCCACACATCGGTATACGCCGGAGGGACGGCGAGGGCGTTCAGGCGCTTGATCTCATCGGCATCCCGGATGCGCTCGCCCTTGGCGTCGAAGTACTGGAACTTGCCGCGCACTCGCTTGCGGTGGATGCCGGGCTGGGTGTCGTCAACGTAATGCAGGTCGCGGGGCAGGTCGGCGGGCAGCGCGGAGTCGGGCATGGTGCGGGTTCCTTTGGCAACGGATCAGGCCGGTATTCCTGATTGACCGCAGCCGTGTGCGGTCGTGCCAAAAGGTTTCTTATGCCAGCACGGCCACCGCCTTGATCTGCGCCCACAGCGCCTGGCCGGGCCGCAATTGCAACTGGTCGCGGGAGAACCGCGTGATCCGTGCCAGCAACGGCGTGCCATCCGCGTCCAGGCGCACCAGCACATGGGCGCTGTTATCCGCCGCGATCTCCTGGGTAACCGTCACCGGCAGGCGGTTGAGGATGCTGCTGTGCTCTTCGGCCTGCAGGCTGAGGCTGACGTCGCGCGCCTGTACCTTGACCCGCAACACCTTGCCCAACGCCAGCGGTGCATGGGCCACGCGCAGGTGCTGGGCGCTGTCGGGCAGTTGCAGCGTGAGCAGACGGTAGTGATCGTCATAGGCGCTGACGCTGCCATTGATCACCACGCCCGCGTCGTCCCCCAACGCCAGGGGCAGGTCGAGCCGTGCCAGGGTTTCGCCGATGGGACCACTGGCCAGGGCCTTGCCGTCGCTGAGCAAGACGATGTGATCGGCCAGGCGCGCCACCTCATCCTGGGCATGGCTGACGTACAGCACGGGGATGTCCAGTTCGTCGTGCAGGCGTTCCAGGTAGGGCAGGATTTCGCCTTTGCGCTTGCTGTCGAGGGCGGCCAGGGGCTCATCCATCAACAGGAGTCTTGGGCTGGTGAGCAGGGCACGGGCGATACCGATGCGCTGGCGTTCGCCGCCGGACAAGTGTTGGGGGTGACGCTCCAGCAGATGGCCGATCCCCAGCAACTCCGTGGCCTGGAGCATATCCACCCGGCGTTGCGAGCGCGGGATGCGCTTGAGGCCGAACTCCAGGTTGGCCCGCACCGACAGATGGGGGAACAGGCTGGGCTCCTGGAACACGTAGCCAAGCGCACGCTTGTGCGGCGGCACGAACAGACCGTTGCGGCTGTCTTGCCAGACTTCATCGTTGATCTGGATAAACCCATCTTCGGCCCGCTCCAGCCCGGCAATGCAGCGCAGGCAGGTGGTCTTGCCGGAGCCGGAATGCCCGTACAGCGCAGTCACCCCTCGGCCGGGCACATGCAGGTCCACGTCCAGGGCAAAGCCTGTGTACTTCAAGTTCAGGCGCACATTGATCATCGGCATCAACTCCAGCCCATCCTGGTTTTACGGCTGGAGTAGAGCGCCAGCAACACGAGGAACGCGAACACCACCATGGCGCCGGCCAGCCAATGGGCCTGGGCATACTCCATGGCTTCGACATGATCGTAGATCTGCACCGAGACCACGCGGGTCTTGTCGGGGATATTGCCGCCGATCATCAGCACTACGCCGAATTCTCCGACGGTATGGGCAAAACCCAGGATGGACGCGGTGATAAACCCCGGGCGCGCCAGGGGCAGGATCACCGTGAAGAAGGTATCCCACAGATTGGCGCGCAGGGTCGCGGCCACCTCCAATGGGCGTGTGCCGATGGCGGAAAAGGCGTTCTGCAACGGCTGCACCACGAACGGCATGGAATAGATCACCGAACCGATCACCAGCCCGGCGAAGCTGAAGGTGAGGGTGCCCAGGCCCAGCCATTGGGTGAACTGGCCGAAGTAGCCGTGGGGGCCCATGGTCAACAGCAGGTAGAAACCGATGACGGTGGGTGGCAGCACCAATGGCAAGGCCACCACCGCGCCAATGGGGCCGCGCCACCATGAACGGGTGCGCGACAGCCACAGGGCAATCGGAGTGCCGATGATCAGCAGGATCACGGTGGTCAGTGACGCCAGTTTGAGGGTCAACCAGATTGCGGAAAAATCGGCACTCGACAGGGGCATTTACTTGCTCAGCTCATAACCGTAGGACTTGATGACGGCAGCGGCTTTCGGCCCTTTGAGGTACTCGACCAGTGCCTTGGCTGCAGCGCTGTCCTTGCCCTTGTTGAGGATCACCGCGTCCTGCTTGATCGGGTCGTGCAGGGCGGCCGGGACGATCCAGGCCGAGCCGCTGGTGACTTTGCCGTCTTTATAGATCTGCGACAAGGCCACAAAACCCAACTCGGCGTTGCCGGTGGAAACGAACTGAAAGGCCTGGGTGATGTTCTGGCCTTCGACGAGCTTGTCCTTGACCTGCTCGGTCAACCCTTCCTTGGCCAATACCTGGGTGGCGGCGAGGCCGTAAGGCGCGGCTTTCGGGTTGGCGATGGACAGGTGCTTGAAGTCATTCTTCTTCAATACCTCGCCCTTGGCGTCTACATAACCTTCCTTGGCCGACCACAGCGCCAGGGTGCCCACGGCGTAGGTGAAGCGCGAGCCCTTGACCGTGTCGCCTTCGCTTTCGAGCTTTTGCGGGGTGGTGTCGTCGGCACTCAGGAACACTTCGAACGGCGCGCCGTTCTTGATCTGGGTGTAGAACTGCCCGGTGGCGCCGTAGGCTGCGACCAGTTTGTGGCCGGTGTCTTTTTCGAAGTCGGCGGCAATCGCCTGGATCGGTGCGGTGAAGTTGGCCGCTACGGCCACCTGGACTTCATCGGCGTGGGCCGCTGCGGTCGCGAGCAACGCAACCAATGCCGCCAGGCACGTGGGTACAAAGCGAGGGGTATTGAAAGTCATGAACGGCTCCGTTTGAGAAGGTGCAGAACCTGGTGCCGATTATAGGGACGGGCGCTGCCAGGCGCTGTATGTATAGGTATATAGCGTAAAAATGGCAAGCAGAAATCCATCTGCGGAATCAATGTCTGCGCGCGGTCGAGATTTCCTCCCGTCGATACCCCCATGGCTGACAGCCAGGCGCTGGTCGCAACGCGATAGTGAGCGGCGTATTGATCTGAAACGGAAGCACATCATGGGCAAGGAATACGCTTACATCGACGTGGGCGCGACAAACACCGAGAGCAGCGAGGCTTACACGCAGGCATGGATAGAGCGTGTAGTGGCTCAATCCACGCTGGAACCCCAGGCCAAGGCACTGATCCGGGCAGACGCCCTGATCCCCGTCGAATTCTCGATATTCGATTCCGATGACAGCCAGCGACAGCCGATCATCGTCGAGCACGATTCGTTGCCGCTGTGGCACATCCTCAACGATCGGTTTCCCTGGCAGGCATATGCAGGCAAACAGCAAAACACCGACAGCGTACAAACCAAAGTCCTGATGCCGTATTTCTATGGCGAGGTGGCACGGGAGCTGAATTTCACGCGATTTTTTCTCGGTCGCATCCACGTCGGTGGGCAGATCCACGCGGGCTTTTGGGTGCAGCATGAGTTAGTGATGCCGTACCAGGCGGTACTCAAGACCGAGGTGGTGGTGCTATCGGTGTGGAACACCTACGCCGAAATGATGGCGGAAATCTGGTTCGACCTGCCTCCCACATCCCGGGGGGCCAACCAATGGCCCAAGGCGATCAGCCTGGAGTGGCCGGGCATGCGCATTGGTGCGCAATCAGGCAGCCGCTTCGAGTATTCAGCCGATACGAGCCAGAACCGGCTGTGGCTCAAACCCTTCGAAGAGCCGGTGGGGGTTGCGATCTTGAGTATCCTTCCGCGGTGGACACTCAAGGACGTGCAGCTGCCAGACACTCACATAGAGCCCAATCAATTGCTCAAGGTGACCCTCGGCAATCTTCCCGGCGGTGCGCCGGCGCTGGAATACTCGATCACCGTCGCCCAGGAATATCGAGCGTCAGGACGCTGGCAATATTATCTTGCGGTTTATTTGAATCACCGTTGTCCTTGGGTGAACTGCGGGGTGATGGATGAAGAGGGCGTGATCCGCGCTCAAAGTGACCAGCAGAATTTCTGGTTCGTGCGCAGCGACGCCTCCCAGGCGTCTTTTTCGATACAGATACTGCCTGGGGACCTGGCACAGTGGCTGGAGGGCGTGCCGACGTCGACACAGCCGGTTACGCCCCCCAAGGCCTGGCAAAAATGGGACAACCTGCTGAACAGTGTGTGGAACGCCGAACTCTCCAAGGACTATATCCAGAACCTTATCGAGCGCTGCCTGAACAAGTCCGGGCTGCCGCAACGTACCCAGGATCGGTTCAGGGACGAAAAACGGTTTCGCTATAAATACCAGGTGGGCTACCCGGTCTATTCGGCGGGCATGACCGCCTATGCGCCACCGCGCTACAAGCATTTTTCTTTCCTGCAAGTGCTGACGGGCGAGCCGCAGCGCACAGCGTATTTCCAGGAAACCATCGCCAACATCCATGTCAGCGGGGAACCGCTGTCGAGCGTGGAAGTGCGCACCCTGGGCCGCTTGCGCGACATCCTGTATGAAACCTTTGTCGCCGATATCGACGAACTGGCGCGCAACACCGACTACAAACAACTGTTTGGCGAAACCTGCGAGGCCTTGGCCAAGGTCCGCGCGGCACAATTCCTGGTCGATGATGCTGAGCAGGATGTGTCCCTGCGTGAACTCGCCCATCGTTTTCTCAAAGGTGAAGTCAAGCCGCGCCTGCTGCTGTTCCGGGAAAAAGTGGTGCCCAATGCGTTGGTGCTCAAGCTCAGTTCACAGAAGGCGCTGCTCATCTCACTGAACATGGCAGAGCTCACTTGGGCGGTGTGGCAGCCCAGCGGCGTGTCGGGGCAACCCAGTGACGACTTGATGCGGTTTATCACGCACCACCTGCCATTTCCGGAAAAACTCAGCGTGGAGCGCTCGGATTTCTATCCGCAGAAAAAGCGCTACGGCTACCACTACCGCCGCGTACCGCCGCAGCCGGTGTCTTTCCGGGAGGTGACGAACATCAACGATGCGCTGTATGAGATCGGTATCAGCGAACTCAAGCACATGATGAATTACGCGGTATTTTCCTCCGATGAAGAGCGGCGCCTGGCGAAATGGGGCATGTTCAAGGTCGCTACCCGCGCGGTGTCCAGCCTGGTGATAGCGGCGGTCGGTCCCGCATCGGGCGTCGGGGCGTTGCTGTTGTCCGGCGGTGTTGGCCTGATCGCCAATGTCGCGGACGCAAGCTTCTCCTACCAACTGGCCCGCAGCATGGACCGACCCGAGGATTACGCCGCCTATGTGTATGAGTGCAAGTTGGGCGTCTTGCTGGGCGTGGTGGAGCTGGTTGCCGACGTTACCCTGGCCCGGGGGCAACTGCGCACGCTGTTGAAACGGTCGGCCCAGACCGGGAAGTTGCTGTTGCCGGCCTTGAGATCCCGTGAGCGCCCGGACCCCCCTGTTTCCCTGGAACAGGCAAGCGCCTCCACGTTGTTCCTGCCCACATCAGCGGATCTGCTGGGCATGCGCGGTCGTCTGGAAAAGCTGTATCGCGACGCCAATAAACTGGCCGAATTGGCGGGCGACTCCGAGGCTTCTACTACAGGCGGCTTCGTTGAGTCCAAGCGCTGTGCGGACTACCTGTCAAGCCAGTCCTGGGACGTCCAGGCTATCGGCGTCTTGCTGTTCGCCGAACCGGACGACCCGCGTCCCCAATGCCATTTTGCCCTGTCGGTTCGTAATGAAAGTGATGCGGCGGTGCTGGACACGGGGTTGGGGCGCCTGGACCCTTCGGCGCAGCAACTGGCCTATTTTGATTCCATCGCCGGCTGGGAGCAGCGCGTGCAGCAAGCACCGGCGTCGAGCGGCAAATTGGTGGTCTACAAGCTCTACGCCAATGTCATCGAGGCCAGTCTTGAGCTCAACACGGTGTTCCGGCTGGGAGTGAGTTGGGGGCGTTTCTTCAATACCGGCAGCTATTCGGTCCTCGCGTGTCCGCCGCGATTTATCACCGCTATCCAACGGCAACTGCCGAGGCTATGGGATGTACTTTCCCGGGAGCTGCCACGGGGCGCGTCGCAACTGACAACGGCGCTGCAAAGCACGCCGCAGCCGTTCGATCACGCCGGCCTGTTGTTGCAGGTCAGTAACCTGCGGGGCTTGATCGATGAGTCCGAGGATATGTTGCGCCGTACCGTTGGAGTGCCGGTCGTTGGCAACCTCAGGGCGCATCTGCTGGGGGCTTTCCGGAGCTGGCGCCACGAGTCGCTGGAAGAGTATGTGGAGCTGATGGACAGCGTTATCGCAGAAGAGGCGGAGTTGGTGCGCGGGGCATTGGCTCACCTGGATCAGTTGCAATCGGGCCTCGCCAGCCCGATTGCCACGGCGGAGAACGCCCTGGTCGATTGCGTCGACTGGATCGCACTGCGGGCCGGCCAGGAAGACGACGACTGGCGCAGTTTGCTGCGCAGCGAAATCGAACGCTATGTCACGGGGGATCGCGCCCGTGCGGACCTGTGTACAAGGTCGCAACTCGACTACCTGCACCAGACGCTGGCCGCCCATCGCGAAGTGCAGATACACCATGTACTGGGGGCCAGCTACGAACGACTCTCCATGAGCACCGGCCAGGCGCTGTTTGCTATCGGGTTGAAGTTGATCAACGCCATGGCCACCCATCGGCAGTCCGATTGCTTCTTCGCCCTGATCATGACCTGCCAGCCCTACGAGAACAGTAACGAGCACTTCGCCCGGATCATCTACGGTATCCACGCCCTGCGGCAAAAGCGCTTCATGGTACTGACCCAGGCCCACGAAAACCGCCTGAGCGGGCTGCGACCTGCGGAACCTGTACCGCTCTAGTCCGGCGTGCGGGTAAGCGTCTTGAGGGCTTGCGCGGCGAGCAGCGTGGTCAGTTCGCGCGTCGACAGTGCGTGCTTGAGCCCGACGGCCTGCCCGGCCCACTGACTGCCAAAACCGGCTTCCTCCCTGGCCTTCAATGGCATCAGCGCGCCGCCTGCCAGAGGAAAGGCCGGCGCCGCCGGGTTCACCGGGCCCAGCTCACGCATCAGGCGATTCAAGAGGCCACGGGCAGGGCGCCCGGTGAACAGATTGGTCAGCGCTGTGCCACTGGCCTGGGCCGTCAGCAAGGCCAGATGGTGGGCCCGGCTGAGCGTCGCCTCCGGGGTGAACAGGTACGCAGTGCCGATCTGCACCGCCGAGGCCCCGAGGGCGAAGGCCGCGACAATACCGCGCGCATCGCCGATTCCACCGGCGGCGATTACCGGGATGCGCACTGCGTCCACCACTTGCGGGACCAGGGCCAGCGTGCCGATCTGGCTGCTCAGGTCCGAAGCCAGGAACATTCCCCGATGCCCGCCGGCCTCATACCCCATGGCGATAATCGCGTCGCAGCCGTGCCGCTCCAACCAGATCGCTTCCTCGACCGTGGTGGCCGAGGACAGCACCTTGGCTCCGGTCGCCTTGACACGTTCCAGCAGGTTTTTTTCCGGCAGGCCGAAATGAAAGCTCACGACCTCGGGGCGGTGTTGCTCCACCACTTCGCAACTGGCCGCGTTGAACGGGGCGCGATTGGAGACCGGTGTCGGCGCATCAAAATCGGCGCCCAGTTCGCGGTAGTAGGGTTCCAGCAAGGCTTTCCAGTGGCGATTGCGCTCCTCGTCCGGCTCCGGCGGCTGGTGGCAGAAGAAATTGACGTTGATAGGCCCGCTGCTGGCATGGCGCACGGTGGCCAGGGTTTCGTGCAGTTGCTCGATGCTCAGCATCGCCGCAGGAATCGAACCCAGCGCGCCGGCCTGGTTGGCGGCAATCACCATGGCGGCGCTGGTCGCACCGGCCATCGGTGCCTGGATGATGGGCACGTCGATGCCCAGCAGGTCGAGAATACGGGTGTCTGGCCAGGTGCTCATGGGACGTGTCTCCAGTATCAGTGAGGCTTGTCGCTGTTTTAACAGGGCCCTTGGCACCCGGCCAGTCTGTTTTATTCACTGGACGAGGGACGTTTTTCGTGCGCGTCAGTGGTCTCTTTCCCGCTCCAGCAGCTGCCGCTTGCGTTCAACCCCCCAGCGATAGCCGGATAGATCGCCATTGCTGCGCACCACCCGATGACACGGAATCGCCACCGCCAGGCTGTTCGCCCCGCAGGCCTGGGCCACCGCGCGAAAGGCCTTGGGCGCGCCGATGCGTTGGGCGATCTGCCCATAGCTGGTCGTGCTGCCCACGGGAATCTCGCGCAGGGCCTGCCACACCCGCTCCTGGAACGCGGTGCCACGCAAGTCCAGTGGCAAGTCCAGGCCCAGGGCCGGCGCTTCGATAAAGCCCACCACGTGCGCGATCAATTGTTCGAAACGGCGGTCGGCGCCCATCAGGTTGGCCTTGGGGAATTGATCCTGCAGGTCGCGCACCAGTTTGTCCGGGTCATCCCCGAGCAGAATCGCACACACGCCACGGGCGCTCTGCGCCACCAGGATTGCCCCCAGCGAGCATTGCCCGACGGCGAACAGAATATCGTTGTTGGTGCCGCCGGCCTTGTAGTCGCTGGGCGTCATGCCGAGCCGTTGGTTGGCTGACTCATAGAAGCGGCTGTTGGAGTTGAAGCCGGCTTCATACAACGCATCGGTTACCGAATGCGCACCCTTGAGCCCCTCGCGAACCTTGCGTGAGCGATGGGCGCTGGCGTAACCCTTGGGCGTCAGGCCGGTCACGCCTTTGAACACCCGGTGGAAATGGAACGGGCTCAGGCCGGCCCGGCTCGCCAGCGTGCCGAGGCTGGGCGCGGTGTCGGCGTGTTCGATCTGCCGGCATGCGTCAGCCACCAATTGCGCATGCTGCGCAGCCAGTTGTGTCTGGTCACCGGCTGCGCGTTTGCTGGCGCGATAACCGGCGGCCTCGGCCTGTGCCGGGGTGTCGAAAAACTCGATATTTTCCGGGCGAGGCAATCGCGAGGCGCTGCTCGGGCGGCAATACACACCGGTGGTTTTCACGCCGTAGACGAACAGCCCATCGGCTTTCGGATCGCGGGCAAGAATCGCAGCCCAGCGCGGATCTTGTTCGGTAGTCATGGTTGGCACTCTTGACGGATCCTGGCCAGATTAGCCGTGCTGCAGTGACCTGGCACTCCGAAGCTTGCGGTCAAATCAGCCGGCGGTGCGAAAAGTGAGGTTGATACGTTGCGGGCCCATGATCGGGTGCACGCCTTCCTTGATCGGCATCACCCCATGAAAACGCAGCCGATCGACCCCGCCCCAGACCACCACGTCACCATGGAACAGCGAGACCTTGCGGGTCTTGTCGCTGCGGGCGTGGCCACCGAACAGGAAAACTGCCGGCAACCCAAGGGATATCGACACGACGGGCTCGCTGTAGCGACGTTCATTCCTGTCCTGGTGCAAGGACATTTTCGCGCCCGGAACATAACGGTTGATCAGGCAGGCGTCGGGGGCAAAGTCGACAAACCCGGCGTCTGCCGCGGCTTCTATGGCCAGTTGGCGCAAGGTGTCCGGCAGCGCTGGCCAGGGTTGCCGGGTGCGAGGGTCCAGGGGCGTGTAGCGGTAGCCGCTGGTGTCGCTGGTCCAGCCCAGCGCGCCGCAACTGCTCAAGGCCGCCGACATGGTAAAGCCACCGGGCGTAACCATTTGCCGAAACGGCGATTGCGCCAGCACACGGCGCAGTTCTGGAAGAAGGCGTTCAATCCAGGGTAGGGCATAGCCCCTTAGCACGTAGGACTGTTCGCCGATCTGCTCACGTGCTGCGGGTTGTTGCAGGGCGTCATCGGCGAACAGGTCATCAGTGGGGCCGGGCATTGCCTTACAGCGCCTTGCTCACGTTGATGTCGGTGATGACATCGCTGGCATCGTGGATTTTCGCCAAGGCCTGCAAGGCCTCTTCCACGCTATTGTTCGTCAGTTGGGCGAACTCGAAGCGGCGTTCGCCGTTGAGCTTGTACTTGATCACGTATTTGGTGGTAGCAGTCACGGTGATTTCCTCTGGCGTCTTCGAGTCAGCTCAGCTTGGTGCTGGTGCGACGTACGATGCGAATCTTGTGGGACAGCGCCGGCTTGCGGGTGACGCTGATCGCGCGACGTGTCACCACGTCCAGGGTGATGTTCCAGAACCCGGTACTGGGTGCGGTGATCTTGGCGGGGAACGTGTCGAAGGCGCCGCCGTGGTATGTGTGGCGACCGCCATTCTTGAAGCTGCGAAAGTTCGCGTCGCTCATCAGGCGAATATTGCAAGTCTGCGAGCATTCGATGACGACAATGTCTCCCTCGTTGAGGTGCTCGCGCTGGTGGATAAATTTCATGAGGGTGTCTCCAGAAGGGCTTTTTCTGCAAAATCAGAATGATACGTAGGTTAAGATAGAGTTTATCAGCCCCAGCGCGTTTATTATCGGCCCGTCTTCAATGGCGTCGACAATTTAAAACAGTTATTTACCGAGTTATCAGGGATAAATCCTACGTGGGCGGGAGAAAATTACCATCTCCGCTGTCGTAGGGTCTTTATTGGAGGTTTTGTATGAAGTGGAGTGTGTTGGTTCTGGCCTTGGCGATAGGTGGGTGTGCTTCGGTTGCAGATATCAAGCAGACCCCGCCGACGTTGGCCGTCATTTCCGGGAAAAAACCCCAGGAGTATGCCGCGTGTGTGGTAAGGAAACTGTCGGCTACTCGTCGGCCGCCGCAGATTGAACCGCATAAAGATGGTGTGCAGGTTATCGTGCCGCAGAAATTTTCCGCCGATCCTTCGGCTATTTTCGAAATTGAAGAGCGCTCCAGCGGTAGCAGCATCAAGCTCTACGAGAGCATGTCCAACGTGCCGATCCGCCCGGGTGATGTGAAAAAAGCCGGGGAAGAGTGCATTTCCGGTTGAGGCCGCTGGGGAAAGCCGATATGAAGCGTGAACACGTCAAGGCCCGCCATGCCGAGGGTGAAATCTCGGCCACCCATGTCATCCAGAACCCCGCCGACCTAGGCGAATGGATCGTCTTCTTCAAGAAAAGCGGCGGTCGCAGCTTTTTTCTGGTGGATGATCAGGATGAAGTCGAATCCTTTGCCAGTCTTGACGAGCTGAGCGAAATCCTTCGGGAACTGGGGATCAAATTCGCCGAGATCCACCTGTAACCCCCGGGGTTATTTGCAGACCACCACCACACTGCGACTTTTGTAGTTGCCCACATCCTGGCCCAGGGTCTTGTCGCTTTCCTTCAGTGATGGCGTGCCCTCGGTGCCGACAATGCGATAGCCGGTGCCTGCGCAGGAGGCATCGGCTTTTTCGTAGCAACTGGCCCAGGAGTTGGCTTCGCCTGAACAGTCGATGGTCAGGCCTTGCTCGCCGTTCTTGAGGTAGACATCGGAAGTGGTGGTGCAGCCGGCGAGTGCCAGTACCGCAGTCAGTGCCAGAAATTTGTTCATGTGTGTTCGTCGTCGAGGGTGTGGGAGGGGCGCTGACACTGTCGTGGGGCGTTTCTTGAAGATTATAGCGAACTGCCATCTAGGTACAGGCAAAACCAAAAAAGCCCCGTGAGTCGGGGCTTTTGGCGCAGGGCTGCAGGCTTACTTGCCCTTCGGCCTTTTGCTCGACGCGTGGCCCGCTTCGTCAACAAACACTTCGGCGACCGCGATCGCCATGCTTTCGGTCTCGAAAACGCCCGCGACGCTGTCTCCATGGAAATTGATCAGGTGCCAGCCGTCTGCTCGCTTGGTGATCAGGTAGCCGTTCACGCCTTTTGGTTCTGACATCTATTAACAATCTCGTGGTCTGATTCAAGGATGCAATGATAGCGCCAAATGTTCCAGGACCGCGCAAGTTATTCCAAGTCAGTGTTCTGGGCTGAAAAGCGTGTTAAAAGGGTTGCAACCCCCTTTAAACATGAGGGGACGGACTTTTTTAGCGTGCCGGCGGGGCTGCTCTTTGTGAGATCAGCGGAACTTACGCCGACATTTTTTCTCTATGATGACATCGCAACGCCAGCAGGACCCATTGTAAGGTGACTGCGGCCTGATTAGACTGCGCCGAATTCCGTACGCACAGCCCTTTGTAAGGACTTATATGATCAAGAAATGCTTGTTCCCAGCAGCCGGTTACGGCACTCGCTTCTTGCCAGCGACCAAGGCCATGCCCAAAGAGATGCTGCCGGTGGTAAACAAGCCACTGATTCAGTACGGCGTCGAAGAGGCATTGGATGCCGGTCTGAACGAAATCTCTATCGTCACCGGTCGCGGTAAGCGCGCACTGGAAGACCATTTCGACATCAGCTACGAGCTGGAAAACCAAATCAAGGGCACCGACAAGGAAAAATACCTGGTCGGCATCCGCAAGCTGCTGGACGAGTGCTCGTTCTCCTACACCCGCCAGACCCAGATGAAAGGCCTCGGCCACGCCATCCTGACCGGCCGCCCATTGATCGGTGACGAGCCGTTCGCCGTAGTACTCGCGGACGACCTGTGTGTGAACCTGGAAGGCGACGGCGTACTGACCCAGATGGTCAAGCTGTACCAGAAATACCGTTGCACCATCGTTGCGGTTCAAGAGGTCGATCCTCAAGAGACCAACAAGTACGGCGTGATTGCCGGTGACGACATTGGTGATGGCCTGATCCGCGTACGCGACATGGTCGAGAAGCCGGCGCCTGAAGATGCACCGTCGAACCTGGCGATCATCGGTCGTTACATTCTGACCCCGGACATCTTCAAGCTGATCGAAGAAACCGAGCCAGGCAAGGGTGGCGAGATCCAGATCACCGACGCCCTGTTGAAGCAGGCCAAAGACGGCTGCGTGATCGCCTACAAGTTCAAGGGTCGTCGTTTTGACTGCGGTGGCGCCGAAGGCTACATCGAAGCCACCAACTTCTGCTACGAGCACTTCTACAAGACCGGCAAGGCTTACTGATTCACGCAGGCCTGCCTTTGAAAAAGCCACCTTCGGGTGGCTTTTTCGTTTTTCAGTCCCATGTAAGTCGGTATGCTGATGTCCTGCCGAGGAGAATGAAATGGCCTACGATTTTGACCTGTATGTAATTGGCGCCGGTTCCGGCGGTGTTCGCGCGGCGCGCTTTGCTGCGGGCTTTGGGGCCAAGGTGGCCGTGGCGGAAAGTCGCTACCTGGGTGGTACCTGCGTAAACGTTGGCTGCGTGCCGAAGAAACTGTTGGTGTACGGCGCACATTTTGCCGAAGACTTCGAGCAAGCCAGTGGCTTTGGCTGGTCCCTGGGTGAAGCGAGTTTTGATTGGGCGACCCTGATCGCCAACAAGGATCGCGAGATCAATCGCCTCAATGGCATCTACCGCAACCTGCTGGTCAACAGCGGCGTGACCCTGCATGAGGGGCATGCGCGCCTGGTTGATCCGCACCAGGTGGAAATCAATGGCGAGCGCTTTACGGCCAGGCACATCCTGATCGCTACCGGGGGCTGGCCGCAGATTCCGGATATTCCGGGACGTGAGCACGCCATAGGCTCCAATGAGGCGTTCTTTCTCAAAGAGTTGCCCAGGCGTGTGCTGGTGGTAGGTGGCGGCTATATCGCGGTTGAGTTCGCCGGGATTTTCCATGGCCTGGGCGCGCAGACGTCATTGCTGTATCGCGGCGACCTGTTCCTGCGTGGCTTTGATGGTTCAGTGCGCACACACCTTAAGGAAGAGTTGACCAAGCGCGGCCTCGACCTGCAATTCAATGCGGACATCGAACGCATTGAAAAGCAAGCCGATGGCAGCCTCAAGGCGACCTTGAAAGACGGTCGCGTGCTGGAGGCCGATTGCGTGTTCTATGCCACCGGCCGGCGTCCGATGCTGGATAACCTGGGCTTGGAAAATACCGGCGTGAAACTGGATGAGCGCGGTTTCGTCCAGGTGAACGACCAGTACGAGACTACTGAAGCTTCGATCCTGGCAATTGGTGACGTGATCGGCCGTGTGCAGCTGACGCCGGTAGCCCTCGCCGAGGGCATGGCCGTAGCGCGTCGCTTGTTCAAGCCCGAGCACTACCGCCCGGTGGATTACGCGATGATTCCGACAGCGGTATTCAGTCTGCCGAATATCGGTACGGTCGGCCTGACGGAGGAGGAGGCGAAGAAGAACGGACACAGGGTGCAGATCTTCGAAAGCCGGTTCCGCCCGATGAAGCTGACCTTGACCGAGTGCCAGGAAAAAACCTTGATGAAACTGGTGGTCGACGCCGACACCGACAAGGTGTTGGGCTGCCACATGGTCGGTCCGGACGCAGGCGAGATCGTCCAGGGCCTGGCGATCGCGCTCAAGGCCGGCGCGACCAAGCAGCACTTCGATGAAACCATCGGCGTGCATCCCACGGCGGCGGAAGAGTTCGTCACCATGCGCACGCCTGTGGCTGACTGATCAGGCTGGCGGTGTTGCCTCTGGCGCCGTCGCAACGGCGGCGGCCAGGCGCAACGCTTCGATAGTGGCGTGGGCCTTCATAAGCTCCAGTTCCAGGCGCTTGTTGGTGTGCCCGTGCTCAGCCAGCGCTTGTTGGCGTGACTCACTTTCAAGCAAGGCCACCCGCAGGCGCTCCTGAAGGAGAGTGCGCTCGCTGTCGATCTGGCTCACGTGTTCGCTCAGTTTCAGTTGCTGGGCCTGACCTTTGCGGGTTTCCTCCTGCAGCGCAGCCAATTCCTTTGCCGTCACTCGGTGCTCGATCAGCAGGCGCTCGTTGTCGCGGTGCAACTGGGTAATTTCGTCCTGGCGAACCATTGCACTTTGCTGGGCTTGGCGCAGCTCTGCCTGTACTTGCTGCAGCTGGCCTTCGTGGCGCCGTTGCTCCTGCTCGCGCTGCTCCTTGATCGCATTGCGATAGTGCTCCAGTGCCTCGCGGGCATGCAGGTGCTTTTCTTCCAGCGAGCGAATCTGCTCATCCTTGTCATTGATCCGCAGTTCGTAATCACTGCAGGCCTGGCTGAGGCCGGCGTTGCGCGTTTGTTCAGTTTGCAGGCTGGTACTGGTGGTTTGCAGGGCAGCGCTTTCTTCTGCCAGTGCAGCCGCCTGAATATCGAATTGTTGCTTGAGTTCGCCGTGAGCTTCTTCAAGCGCCTCGATCTGGGCGAGCAGGGCGGTTTTTTGCTGTTCGAACTGCGCCAGGGCCAGGTCAATCGGCTCTTGAGCCTTGTCCTTCAAGCGCTGCGCCAGGCGTGCAACCAGTTCGCCCAATTCGTCGTCAATCGGCGCTTCGGTGATGGTCAGGCGGGCTTCGCTGTCGTCCAGCTCCTTCAAATAGCGGTGGATGGTGGTTTTCGAGCCGGTATTGCCCATCTCGATGCGTACCGCGTCGATGCTGGGGTTCTCGCCACGGGCGAGGATCGCCAGGCGTGCCGTTTGAACTACTGCTTTATTAATGCCGCCGCGAGCCATGGGGTCTCCGTCGATTTAGTACTGTAGTATGTATTATGTATATACATAATATATCACGAATAAAAAACTGTTCAAATTCATGATTTAACAGATGGGATATTGGCGTATTATCCCGTGTCATAAGCGACTGGAGCGCTTACATCTCTGCCAGCAGTACAAATAGGCCTCCCATGAGCGATCTGGACCTTTACCTCAACGCAGCCACCCGCGATAACACGCGCCGCAGCTATCGTGCGGCGATCGAACACTTCGAAGTCAGTTGGGGCGGATTTCTGCCGGCCACCAGCGATAGCGTGGCGCGTTACCTGGTGGCGCATGCCGGCGTGTTGGCAGTCAACACCTTGAAGTTGCGGCTCTCGGCATTGGCGCAATGGCATACCAGCCAGGGCTTTCCCGATCCGACGAAAGCGCCGGTGGTGCGCAAGGTGCTCAAGGGCATTCGTGCCGTGCACCCGGCGCAGGAGAAGCAGGCCGAGCCGTTGCAGCTCAGGCATCTGGAGCAGGTCGTGGCCTCCCTCGAGGCTGAAGCGCGAGAGGCCGTTGAGGCACATGACCAGCCGCGATTGCTGCGGGCCCGGCGTGACACTGCACTCATTCTGCTGGGCTTCTGGCGTGGTTTTCGCAGCGATGAGTTGTGTCGCTTGAGCATCGAACATGTACAGGCCACACCCGGTGCAGGCATCCGCCTGTACCTGCCGCGCAGCAAAAGTGACCGCGACAACCTCGGCAAGACCTATCACACGCCGGCGCTGCTGCGCCTCTGCCCGGTGCAGGCCTACAGCGAATGGCTCAGCGCCTCGGCCCTGGTGCGCGGTCCGGTATTTCGCGGTATCGATCGCTGGGGAAACCTGGGGGAGGGGGGCTTGCACCCCAACAGCGTGATACCGCTGCTGCGCCAGGCGCTTGAGCGTGCGGGCATCGCCGCCGAGCAGTACACCAGTCACTCGCTGCGCCGGGGCTTTGCCACCTGGGCCCATTCCAGCGGGTGGGACTTGAAGTCGTTGATGAGTTACGTCGGCTGGAGCGACATGAAATCCGCCATGCGCTATGTTGAAGCGACGCCCTTTCTCGGCATGACATTGGCTACTCAACCGCTGCTTTGAGATTTCTTCTATTAATACCGTCACCTGATAGGGAAAACCAATCGTCAGCATCAGGTTTGCCAATGAGCCATCCGCCGGGAGAGTGGGTAGGATTCACCTCATCAACTTCTTAACCCCTGACGGAGAGTCAACGATGCCTATCATCAACAGCCAAGTAAAACCGTTCAAAGCAACTGCATACAAAAACGGCAACTTCGTAGATGTGACCGACGCTGACCTGAAAGGCAAATGGTCGGTCGTGTTCTTCTACCCAGCCGACTTCACCTTCGTTTGCCCAACCGAGCTGGAAGACCTGGCTGACAACTACGCCGAATTCCAGAAACTGGGCGTGGAAATCTACAGCGTGTCCACCGACACCCACTTTGCCCACGCTGCCTGGCACAACACTTCGCCAGCCATCGGCAAAATCCAGTACACCATGATCGGCGACCCGACCCTGACCATCTCCCGCAACTTCGACGTGCTGATCGAAGAAGCTGGCCTGGCTGACCGCGGTACCTTCGTGATCAACCCGGAAGGTCAGATCAAGATCGTTGAGTTGAACGACGGCGGTGTTGGCCGTGACGCTTCCGAGCTGCTGCGCAAGATCAAGGCCGCTCAATACGTGGCTGCCCACCCAGGCGAAGTCTGCCCAGCCAAGTGGAAAGAAGGCGAGGCCACTCTGGCGCCGTCCCTGGACCTGGTCGGCAAGATCTAAGTCTGTGAAGACGTATCAAGGGCGGAACTCCGCACTTAAGTAAGCTGCATCCGCCCTCAAAACGCCCGGGCGATAGTCGCTCGGGCGTTTTTTTGTCTGCAATAAACCGAATTAATAGGAAATCGCCCGTATGTTGGACGCCAATCTTAAAGCTCAGTTGAAGTCATACCTGGAACGGGTCACCCAGCCGATCGAGATCGTCGCCTCCCTCGACGACGGCGCGAAATCCCAGGAAATGCTCGCCCTTCTGCAGGACGTAACCAGCCTCACCACGCTGATTACCCTGAAGACCGATGGCGATGATGCGCGTAAGCCATCGTTCTCCATCAACCGCCCGGGTGCCGATATCAGCCTGCGTTTCGCCGGCATCCCCATGGGCCATGAATTCACTTCGTTGGTGCTGGCCCTGCTGCAAGTCGGTGGCCACCCGTCGAAGGCCAGTGTCGAAGTGATTGAACAGATCCGCGCCCTTAAAGGCGAGTTCAGCTTCGAGACTTACTTCTCGCTGTCCTGCCAGAACTGCCCGGACGTGGTCCAGGCGCTGAACCTGATGGCCGTGCTCAACCCGAATATCCGCCACGTCGCCATCGACGGCGCGCTGTTCCAGGCTGAAGTCGACGAGCGTCAGATCATGGCGGTGCCGAGCGTCTACTTGAATGGTGTGAACTTCGGCCAGGGCCGCATGGGCCTGGAAGAAATCCTCGCCAAGCTCGACACCAGCGGCATTGAAAAAGCCGCCGAGAAAATCAGCGCCAAGGAGGCTTTTGATGTGCTGGTCGTCGGCGGTGGCCCAGCCGGTTCCGCAGCCGCCATCTACGCCGCACGTAAAGGCATCCGCACCGGTGTTGCCGCCGAACGCTTTGGCGGCCAGGTGCTGGACACCATGTCCATCGAGAACTTTATCTCGGTGCAGGAAACCGAAGGGCCGAAACTGGCCAGCGCCCTGGAAGCCCACGTGCGTCAGTACGACGTGGACATCATGAACCTGCAGCGCGCCAGCAGCCTGGTGCCGGCGAAGAATCCCGGTGACCTGCACGAAATTCGCTTTGAAAGCGGTGCGACCCTCAAGTCCAAGACCGTGATCCTGGCCACCGGCGCCCGCTGGCGCGAAATGGGGGTGCCGGGCGAGCAGGAATACAAGGCCAAGGGCGTGTGCTTCTGCCCGCACTGCGATGGTCCGTTGTTCAAGGGCAAGCGTGTGGCGGTGATCGGCGGCGGTAATTCCGGTGTTGAAGCAGCCATCGACCTGGCCGGTATCGTCAGCCATGTGACCTTGCTGGAGTTTGACAGCAAGCTGCGCGCCGATGCGGTATTGCAGCGCAAGCTGTACAGCCTGCCTAACGTTGACGTGATCACCAGCGCGCTGACCAGTGAAGTCAAAGGTGATGGCCAGAAAGTGACAGGCCTGGCCTACAAGGACCGCGATACCGGTGAGTTCAAGACCCTCGACCTGGAAGGCATCTTTGTACAGATCGGCTTGCTGCCCAACACCGACTGGCTTAAAGGCACTGTGGAACTGACCCCCCGTGGCGAGATCATTGTCGATGCCCGTGGCGAAACTTCACTGCCAGGGGTATTCGCCGCCGGTGACGTGACGACCGTGCCGTACAAGCAGATCGTGATTGCAGTAGGCGAGGGCGCGAAGGCTTCCCTGAGTGCTTTCGATCACTTGATCCGTACCTCCGCTCCGGCCTAAGCCCAGGTCCTGAAACGAAAAACCCCATGAGTGATCATGGGGTTTTTCGTTGTGCGTTAGAAACTTACAGCGGTGCTGGCTGAATAATCTCAACCCAGTACCCATCCGGGTCCTTGATGAACGCCAGGCTTTTCATGCGGCCATCGCTCAGGCGTTTCTGGAAATCGCAGCCCAATGCTTCGAAGCGTTCGCATGCGGCGACAATATCGGGCACCGAGATGCAGATATGGCCGAAGCCCCGTGGATCGGTGTTGCCGTTGTGGTAGGCGAAGTCGGCATCGTTTTCGGTGCCGTGGTTGTGGGTCAGTTCCAGGATGCCCGGGATCGACTTCATCCATTGGGTGCGCGCGGCGGCGTCGGCCGGGATCTGGGATTTGTCCACCAGGGCCAGGAAGTACAGGCTGAATTCGGCTTCCGGGAAGTCGCGCTTTTCAACCAGGGAAAAACCCAGGACGCGGGTGTAGAAGTCCAGGGACTTGGTGATGTCCTTGACCCGCAGCATGGTGTGGTTGAACACGAAGTTCGAGGTGGCGGTGTCAGGTTGGGCGGTGACGCCCGGGAAGGTGTTCAGTTCGTGCAGGCTCATGGGCCCTCCAGAAAAAAATGGGGCAAACGCGGCTCCAGGTGCGAGGAGCGTTCCCTTGGCTTGCGGCTGGCGTCCGTGCAGCCGGGCCATGATACGCAAGGCCCGCTTGCTGCGCCAAATGAAAAAGCGCGCGCAGGTCTTGCGACCGGCCGGTGGCGGGGCTCACACTTTGTCGCTTGAACCTTGGGTGTCTTTTGCAATGATCGAATGTCGTATACCGCTGTTGAGCGCTCTGTGTTTGCTGTTGGCCAGCCCCTGGGTGTGGGCGGGCGACCCGGAAATTCACTGGCCCAGCGGCTGGCAGGTCGAGGAAGTGGTGCCCGACGGCGCCGCGCCAGCCACCCCGCAGCCGGTCTCGCGGCAGCGTGCGATCAAGAACGACGAAAATGGCAACACATTGATGGTGATGGAGTTGACGGGGACGCCGATCGAGGCCGGGCATAACGTTAATCTTCAGGGCGTATTGCTGGAGATGCGCAAGTCCATCCAGAAAGATTTTGCCCAGGGCGGTTATCAAAGTGTGTGCAGCAAGATGCACTCGACAACACTGAGTCGCCTTGAGGCCGTGGAAACTACCTGTGTGATTACCGAGAATGGACGGCACGTGCTTTCACAAACATTGGTGGGGGCTGTTGATACCGATAAAGCGTATGTTTTTTCATACGCGGGTCAAGCCGACGCTTACGAAGCCAGCAAGGATGAAGTCAGTTCGGTGCGCGCCAGCCTCAAACTTTAAGTGCGTTTCGCCCGTCGATTCTCAACAAGGTGAAATGTTATTTAAGTTCGGTTTCGAGCCCTTGAATAAAAAAGCCCCGCATGTGCGGGGCTCTTTGTTAGTGCGCTGCGATCAGCCGCGAAGCCAGGAGTCTACAGTGGCCGCGCCATACTGTTCTTTCCAGGCCTTGAGGCCACGGTGGTTACCGCCCTTGGTTTCGATCAGTTCACCAGTGTGCGGGTTGTGGTAAACCTTGACCACGCGCGCACGGCGCTGTTTGGGTGCGCTGGCGGCGGCAGCGCTGGTCTTGCCCGGGTTTGGATCAAGGATCAGGATAATGTCGCGCAGGCCTTTGCCGTAGGTTTTCATCAGTCCTTGAAGCTTTTCTTCGAATTCGATTTCTTTCTTCAGGCCGGCGTCGTTCTTCAGGGACTCCAGCTGGGCGAGCTGCTCTTGAAGGGCTTTTTCTGCTGCGCGAAATTCGGCGAGTCTGGACAAAATCTATACTCCAATAGTGTATTTGGCTGATGTCAACTACAGACAAAGCTATAAGCCAATAGCGTTAAGGCGACTCACAGAAGAAGTCGTCCTGCGAGTTCTGCACAGGCAAGAAAAATTGTAGTAGTTAATCCGTCACGAGTAAATCACGTCTTTTGTCGTATTAACAATATTTCAACGCCGCTAGTGCGTGCCTATTGAATGGCTGGCCAGGTTTTTAATGAAATCATCGCAAGGTAAAGGCCTTCCAAACAGGTAACCCTGGAGGAAATCCACACCATGAGCGGCCAAATATTCGCACTGCTCGGCAGTCTCTACACCCTCGGCAACGATGCCCAGGTCCAGCTTGCCGGACAATTCGATGATGCTGTCCAGAATATGCCGCGATAGTGCATCGGCACCGATCATGGCGACAAAACTCTGGTCGATCTTCAAGTAGTCCACATTGAAGTTACGTAAATAACCCAGGCTGGAGTGACCGGTACCAAAGTCATCGATGGCAATCATCACGCCCAGTTGATGCAGGGCGTCGAACAGTCGACGGGTAATATCCGTGGGCTCGATCAACTCGCGCTCGGTCAGCTCCAGCACCAAGGTCACCTGGCCTGGCGCAAAGGCGGCGAGAAATTCACGGCAATCCTCCACCAGTGCAAGGTCGTGGCAATGGCGCGCGGTGATATTCACGCCGATATGGAAGCCCGGGGTGAACTGCGTCGCATGGGGCGCCAGTTGGGCGGCGGTCTGGCGCAGCAGGGCGCGGGTCATCGGTACGATCAGGCCGGAATGTTCGGCCAGCGGGATAAACAGATCGGGCCGGACCAGGCCTTCCTTGGGGTGCTGCCAGCGCATCAGCACTTCGCAGCCGGCCCATTCGCGGGTGTCACCGCGCACCACCGGCTGGAAGTACGGGATGAACTCATTGGCCCCCAGCGCCCGCTGAAGCTCATGGGTGGGCGCCGAGGAGCGCTTTTGCAGCCAGTGCGCAAGCAGGCCCGCGAGCACGCCAAAGAACACCACCAGGCTGAACAGCGCCGGGTAACGTGCCTGCATATAGCGCCACACCTCACCGGCCGGCATGCCGGCGTCGACGCTGTAGCGATAGCGCTCGGACGCCAGGTGATGATGGGCCACGGCAAATACCGGGACGGCGGTGTCGTGCACGTTGCCATCGGCGCCGAGCCAGTGAGGCCCGACTTGCAGCACAAGCTGGGCATAGCGGCTGATCAGGCGCAGGGCGTTGGTCAGGTGATAGCCGTCGATCGAGGCAAACGCCGCTTTGTCCCCGTCGACCAGGCGGTAGACCAGCAGCGCGGTATCCGGCGTAACCGGGTTGCCGTTCATCAGCCACAGGCGGCCATCGACGTAGTCATCCGGGTTTACCGGTGACTCGTAGTTGCTGCCGAACAGGGAGCTGCAATAGATGTTTTTCTGCCAGGACAAGGTCGTCGCCCGCACGAACGGCCGGCGCGTGACCTGTTCACGCAACGCCAGTTGCGCGCCACTGTCACACGGTTGTCCGGCCAGGGGCAGCAAGGCCTGGGCGGCGAGGGCGGTATTGTCGAGCATCAGGTCGAATTGACGTACGGCTTCCTGGGCGGTTTGCGCCGTGCTTTGTTCGAGGGTGCGTTCGGCTTGCCAATACAGGATGGCCGCACCCAGCAGGATCGGCAGCACACCCGCCAACAGGCTGATCGCATAGCGGGTAAGAAGTCTTCGCGGGCCTTTGACAGTGAGGGGCATGGGTTCAGGCCTGTTGCGCAGGGAGAGGGCTTTACCGGCAGGCCGGCGGGGAATGTTCCGATGATAGATGGCCCGCTTGGAATTTGCTCGCCCTGACAAGGCCTTGCGCAATCTCGATAAAGGCCAGGGTGGCCGGTGACGACTGCCGACGATCCAGCACCGCCAGGCCGATCTGGCGCGGCACACGGGGCGAGAGCGGTCGCTTCACATAGCGCAGATCAAGTGCCTGGGGCAGCGACGCTTCGGCGACGATGCTCAGGCCATCGCCACGGCTGACCGCTTCCAGGGTGCTCAGCAGTTGTGCGCAGCGATAACGAATCCTTGGTCGCAGTTGTCCGGCGTCGAACAGGCGGGTGACCAGTTCCGAGGAGCCGGCTTCGGTCAGGATAAAGGCATCGTCGCACAAGTCCTGCAGGGCCAGGGTGTCCCGCGCAGCCAATGGATGATCTGCCGGCAGCAGCGCCACCATCTGGTCCTCGAACACGGCAAAGGTGTCGTAGCGCTCCTGTTCCAGCACCACAAAGCCCACATCGATCCGTCGCTCATCCAGCCACTGCAGCACCTGGCGGTCGGGGCCTTCGTCCACATGCACCTCAATCCCCGGATGGGCGCTGCGAAACTGGCTGAGGATGGCGGGCAGCAGGCGAATCGACGCGGTCGGCCCGAACGAGCCGATGCGCAAGGTACCGCGCCGCATGCCCCGGGCATCGGCCGCTTCTTGTTGCAGGGTGTTGGCCAGGCCGAGCATGGCACGGGCACGTCCGAGTAATTGCCGGCCGATGTCGCTGAGTTCTACCTGCGACTGGTGGCGGCGAAACAGCTCCACACCGAGCTCCTGCTCCAGGGCCTTGATGGCATGGGACACCGCCGACTGGCTGATGCCCAGGCGGTGGGCGGCACTGGTGAAGCCCTGCAGCTCGGCGACCAGCGAGAAGATTTCCAATTGGGTCAGGGTCATGAGTGAAAGCTCATTTTACGATGATCAGATATTAGCTGAAGAATACGCCAATTCTCTCCGTACCTAGAGCCATCCCCATGCATCCCGCCTCCGATTACCTGACTTATTGCAAACTCGCCGTCGTCACCATGATCTGGGGCGGCACCTTTGTCGCCGGGCGCTTCCTGGCCGACCACCTCAATCCGCTGCTGGCCGCCAGCCTGCGTTTTATCCTCGCCAGCCTGGCGTTGTTGCTGTTCATGGCCTGCGCGCGTATTCGTCTGTTACGCCCGAACCTTCGGCAGTTTGCGCAACTGGCGGTACTGGGCTTCTGCGGGATTTTTTTCTACAACCTGTGCTTCTTCTATGGCTTGCAGTACATCAATGCGTCGCGGGCTTCGTTGATCGTGGCGTTGAACCCGGCGGTGATCGGCCTGGCGAGCTGGCTGTTATTCAAGGAGCGGCTGAGTCGGATCAAGCTGCTGGGGATCCTGTTGTGCCTGGTCGGTGCCGGGACGGTCATTGTCAGCCGTAACACGCAGGTGTTGCAGGCCACCGCCGATGCCTGGATCGGCGACCTGCTGATCCTCGGCTGTGTGGCAGGGTGGGGCGTTTATTCGCTGTGTGCCCGTGGGCTCAACCAAAGCCTGGGGCCATTGCAGACGGTCACCTGGTCGGTGCTGCTGGGCACGTTGATGTTGACCAGTACCGCGTTTGTCACCGCAAGCGTCAGCGTAGAAGCGCTCGGCCGCTTGCAGCTCACCCAGTGGTTCAGCCTGGCCTACCTCGGCGTGTTGGGCTCGGCGCTGGCGTATATCGGTTACTACGACGGCATCCGGCGCATTGGCGCGACGCGCTCCGGCGTGTTTATCGCACTCAACCCACTGACGGCGGTGATCTGCGGTGCCTTGCTGCTGGGGGAGCAACTGACGGCGCCCATGCTGGCGGGCGGGGCCGTCATCCTGCTGGGCATCTACCTGTGCAACAAACCCCTTGCACAGCCCAGGGCAATGGGGATTTGATAAGAGTACGGACAAATGCATTTACGCTGTGTAGAATCGATTTACGCATACAAGAATATGGACTTGCGCTCACGCAAGCCTCGGCCGTCAGAGACTGATGTAACCATGAAGCTACTCGGCTCCCCCCTCATCTTTGGTGACTTCCTCGCCCGCAGTGTGCGAGGCCTTTCCTGCGCGCCGCCCTCCGACCTCATCCTTGCTCGCACATAACCAATTGCTACCCACAAGAATGATGAGGCGCCGGCCATGACCGACCACTATGAAAACCCAATGGGCCTGATGGGTTTTGAATTTATCGAATTCGCATCGCCGACCCCGGGCACCCTGGAGCCGATCTTCGAGATCATGGGCTTCACCAAAGTCGCGAATCACCGCTCCAAGAACGTCCAACTGTTCCGCCAGGGCGAGATCAACCTGATCCTCAACAACGAGCCCAACAGCATCGCCTCCTACTTCGCCGCCGAGCATGGCCCGTCGGTGTGCGGCATGGCGTTCCGCGTCAAGGACTCGCAAAAAGCCTACAACCGCGCCCTGGAACTGGGGGCCCAGCCCATCCATATCGAAACCGGCCCGATGGAGCTGAACCTGCCGGCCATCAAGGGCATCGGCGGCGCGCCGCTGTACCTGATCGACCGTTTCGGTGAGGGCAGCTCGATCTATGACATCGACTTCGTCTACCTCGACGGCGTCGAGCGCAACCCCCAAGGCGCCGGCCTCAAGGTCATCGACCACCTGACCCACAACGTCTATCGCGGGCGCATGGCCTACTGGGCCGGCTTCTACGAGAAACTGTTCAACTTCCGTGAAGCGCGCTACTTCGATATCAAGGGCGAATACACCGGCCTGACGTCCAAGGCCATGAGCGCCCCGGACGGCATGATCCGCATCCCGCTGAACGAAGAGTCGTCCAAGGGCGCCGGGCAGATCGAAGAGTTCCTGATGCAGTTCAATGGCGAGGGCATCCAGCACGTCGCGTTCCTCACCGACGACCTGGTCAAGACCTGGGACGCACTCAAGAAGATCGGCATGCGCTTCATGACCGCACCGCCGGACACCTACTACGAAATGCTCGAAGGTCGCCTGCCGAACCACGGCGAACCGGTGGATCAGCTGCAGGCGCGGGGCATCCTGCTGGACGGCTCGTCCATCGAAGGCGACAAGCGCCTGTTGCTGCAGATCTTCTCGGAAACCCTGATGGGCCCGGTGTTCTTCGAGTTCATCCAGCGCAAGGGCGATGATGGGTTTGGCGAGGGCAACTTCAAGGCGCTGTTCGAGTCCATCGAGCGGGACCAGGTACGTCGTGGTGTGTTGACCGCCGACTGATCCATGTGGGGCCTGGCAGGCTGCCCAGGTGCTTGACGAACATGCTCCGTATCCCAAGGTACGGAGCATTTTTTTTGCCTGCCAATTCAGAACGAGCTTGAAACAAACGACTTTTCCAGGCCTGGGAACCCGATTGATCGCGATATCCACACATGGGGGGCGCAAGAGCTGATGTTCTCCTGTGTCGCAACCGTGCATTCCGCGAACCCAACTTTAAGGAAAGACTGACTATGACAAAACAAACTCTGGCGGCTGCAGTGCTGGCCTTTTGCGGCTTTGCCGCCAGCTCCGCTTATGCGGCAGACGGTACCATCACGATCACGGGCTCGGTCAGTGGCACCACCTGCACCATCAGTGGCGGTACCGGGGCCTCGCCAGGTTCGGGCGCCAACTTCCCGGTAGTGCTTGACCGAGTGCAAACCTCGGCCCTCAAGGCCGCAGGCGATACGGCCGGCGCCAAGCGCTACTTTGTCTATGTCGGCGGCTCGGGCGGATGCCCGAACGGTACCAAGGTCGCCGTACGTTATGAGCCGACCAGCCCTGGCATCAACCCGGCAACCGGCAACCTGCGTAACACGGCCACGGCAACGCCGGCCTCGCGGGTTGAGGTACAAATCCTCGATGGTGCGACCTCCACGCCGATGGACTTGCGCACCGGCAACAACTCGACCGTTGCCACCGTTACCAATGGCCTGGCGACCTTGCCGTTCTACGCACGCTATATCGCCAACGGTGGCGCGGCGGGCGCGGGTAATGTCACCAGCAGTGTGCAGTACTCGGTCACCTTTCCTTGATGCAGCCACGCAGATGACCATCGCCTGAGATCCTCGCTCGACCCGGCGGTCGGGCGCAGGACAACTGTTATCAAGGATTACCCGATGCAGGATTTACTGATGATCTTAAGTCGTCGAGCGATGTGCGTGGCGCTGAGCCTGTCCTTGGGGATGGCCTCGCACATGGCGCACGCGGGCGTGGTTATCGACGGTACGCGACAGATTTACCCCGAGCAGCGACGCGAGGTCACCCTACGAGTGACCAATGATGACAAACATGCACCCCGCCTGGTCCAGGCATGGCTGGACGCCGGTGACCCAGAGGCAGCGCCGTCGCTGAGCGATGTGCCTTTCGTGCTGTCTCCGCCGGTATTTCGCCTGGACTCAGGCAAAAGCCAGTCCATGCGCCTGTCCTACACCAAGGCACCGCTGCCTGCGGATAGAGAGTCGCTGTTCTGGTTGAATGTACTTGAGGTCCCTGGTGCGACCAGTGAGTTTGATCCCACACTTGAAGACGATCAGCGGAACCACTTCAAGTTCGCGTTCCGTATCCGCACCAAAGTGTTTTTTCGTCCGGCGCAGTTATCCGGAACACCCGAGGAGGCGCCCGGGCTGTTGCGCTGGTCCCTGGCGCGGGTCGCCCAGGGCAACGAGATACAGGTGCATAACCCATCGGCGTATCACGTCACCTTCAACGACATTGCCCTGCTCATGGGCGCCGATCCAAACGCGAAAAAACTGATCCTGCCGGAAGGGATGGTGGAACCAGGAGGCACGTTGAAGGTACCGGTGCCGAAAGCCGCGAAGGCAATACCTGCCGATGCACGGGTGAGTTTCACCTACATCAACGATTTCGGCGGCTTTTCATCGGCGCAGCCTGCTGTGTTGCATCGCTGAACGCGTCTCCGGAGCGTTGATGAGGGCAAGCAAACGTACATTTCCCAGCGTCCACTGAAGTCATAACTATGCCTAGTCACATCCAGGTAAGGGTGCATCGTTGCGCCCCGATTTTGCCATTCCAGCCTCGCACGATGATGTTGGGTGGTTTGATGAGTGCGGCCGTGATGGCAAGCGATGCCGCGCTTGCGTCTGAGTTGAGCTTTGATCTGAACGCATTCTCCAGTGGCCTGGCGTCGTCGGTCGACACGTCACGGTTCAACACCGGCAACCCGATGAGCCCCGGCCTGTACCGCGTAGATATCGTGGTCAACGGCCAGGCATTGGGGCGCAGGGAGGTGGAGTTCGTCGCAGCCCAGGCAAAGGCCGGCGCGCAGCCATGCTTGAGTCGCGAAGTGTTGGAAAAGATCGGTATCGCGATGGATAAAGTCGATACCGAGGCCCATGGGCGCGAGGTCGGCAACCCTGCCGCAGCCGGCCAGTACTGCGGCGATCTGGGGCAGTGGATTCCGATGGCATCCAGCACTTTCGACCCGGGTGCGCTCGAGTTGGCCGCCAGCGTGCCGCAGGCCTATATGAAGCGTTCCATGCGTGGCTACATTGACCCCGAGTCGCTGGATGAGGGGATTGCCGCAGGGTTACTCAATTACAACTTCAGCACCAGCGCAGTCACCGCCGGTGAAGGTGACGGTCGTACTTACCTGGGCCTCAATGCGGGGATCAATCTGGGCGCCTGGCGCTTGCGGCACCAGGGCGCCCAGGCCTGGAGCAATCGCACAGGCTTCGAGACTTATCAGAACACGTCCACGTATGTGCAGCGCAGTATCATCCCCTGGCAGTCACAACTGACCCTGGGAGACACCTTCAGCAACGGACAGATCGTCGACGGGGTCCGCCTGCGGGGCGTGACCCTGGCCACCGATGACCGCATGCGCCCGCAGACGCAGCAAGGCTATGCACCGCAGGTACGGGGTGTCGCCGACAGTAATGCAACGGTCACGGTCAGCCAGAACGGCTACACCATTTATGAGACCACGGTGGCGCCTGGCCCCTTTGTCATCAGTGACCTGCATGCCACCGGATACGGCGGTGACTTGATCGTCAATGTGACCGAAGTCGACGGGCGTCGGAACACCTTCGTCGTGCCGTATTCAGTGGCCCCGCAGCTGCTGCGGGCCGACACGACGAAATACAGCGCCACCCTGGGTGAGGTGCAGCAAAAGGGCATCGATGCCAAAGGTGCGAACGTCTTTCAAGGCACTCTGCAACGCGGCTTGACCGATGACCTGACGGTGTATGGCGGCGGCAGTCTTTCCAAAGGCTATGAGCAGGGAAAGGTCGGTGTTGCGTTGAATACGCCCGTCGGCGCCTTTTCGCTGGACACCGCCACCTCACGTACCGCGGTGCCAGAGCATGGACGCCTGACCGGGCAAAGCCTCGGGCTTGGCTACAACAAAAGCCTGCCGGCCTCGGGGACGCATTTTGCGCTGGGCGCGTATCGATTCTCCACGGAGGGATACCTGAACCTTCCGGATGCCCTGAATGTGCGTGAGATCGCGAGCCGCTCCGGTGATGTCAACGGCTATGCCCGGCAAAAAAGCCGGCTCGACCTGACCATCAGCCAGCAACTGGGCATCGGCACCCTGAGCCTGTACGGCAGCTCTGTCGACTATTGGGGCGAGAACGAGGGCCGCCAGGTTTCATTCACCGCCAGCTACGGCTCGACCTGGAACAAGCTCAACTGGAACCTTTCGGCGCAACGTTCGAGGGTCCAGGACACGCGACAACTGACCCAAAGCGAACTCAGTGACGATGTGTTCTTCGGGCGTATCGGTCAACCCGGGCGCATTGATAACCGCTACATGCTCACGCTATCGATGCCCCTGGGGAGTGAGTCGAGGTCGCCGACGATCAATACTTCGCTGTCCCGGGATACCGGCGATACACGGGGCAGCCAGCAGCAGGTGGGCATCAACGGCTTCCTGGGCGAGAACGCCGAGGTCAACTACGGTGTTTCCGCCCACCGTGCGACCAGTGATAGCACGCGCTCCAGCCAGTTCAACACCTATGCGGGTTATCGCACCGATGCCACCCACCTGCGCGCCGGATATGGCCAGAGCCGCGATAGCTCGCAGCTTTCGTTCGGCGCCGACGGCGGAGTAGTCGTGCACGCCGACGGTGTGGCGTTCTCGCAAAGCCTGGGCGAAGCCTCGGCGCTGGTCCATGTGCCGGGAGCCGAAGGCGCCCGGCTTGGCGGTGGCGGCGGTACACGGGTCAACAGCAAGGGATACGCCGTCGTGCCCAATCTGACGGCGTTCCAGAACAATACGGTGGAGATCGATCCGGAAGGCATGTCGCTGGATGTGGAGCTTCAGGAATCGACCCGCAACGTCGTACCGACCTCGGGTGCGGTATCGCTGGTCAAGTTCGACACCGTCAACGGCCGGGCAGTGGTGGTCAAGGGCGTTCGCGAGAATGGCAGCCCGCTGCCATTTGCCGCACAGGTATTCGATGGGCAAGGGCGTGAGGTCGGTGTGGTGGGGCAGGCCAGCAAAGCCTTCGTCCGGGATATCCCCCAGGAGGGCCGCCTGACCGTCAAGTGGGGCAGCAAAATCGCCGAGCAGTGCGATATCCACTACCACATGCCGCCGGCCACCGCCGGCCAGCGACAGGTCACTACCGACTTCATGCAAGGGGTATGCGTGGCGAGCCAGGCTCGCCAGGTGGCGGGCCAGCCATGAGCGAGCGCCGATTCATGATTGATGCGATGCAAGACTTATCCGATATGACAGAGGTGTTGTTTTCATGACTAGGTATTCGCTTGCCGGCGTGGTGCTGGGAGGATGGATGGTGGCGCTGGAGGCTCAAGCGATCACCTGCGCCCCCGGCCCGTCGGTGAATATTACTATTCCCCCGATCACCGTTGCGGCCGGGCAACAGGTAGGACAAGTGATAGGGTCCGCCAGCGGCTATCGCTTTGACAGCCCTCCAGGATCTGCGCTTCGGTGTACCACTGGCATTGCTTTTGGGGCACAGGCCAGGCTGGCGCTGGTCAATAGCCCGCCGACGGGCCAGACATTTTCCGCCAACGGGCTTTCAATGCCGGTGCACGCCACCAATGTGCCTGGGGTCGGGTTTGCCATGATGGCGAGGGACCCGAATCGGCCGTTCATGCCTATCAACACGGCGGGTGTCACACTGATTGTTGGAGATATCAGGGCAAGGCCCATCGTCCTCGGGCTTGATACCCGTATCTACTTTGTAGCCACGGGCCCCATCACCGGCGGCACGATCGCCGCCAGGAACCTTGCAAGGTATACGATCACCGGCACGCCCATCAGCGGGGCCGGCTATTACGCGGTGAACTTTTCCAATATCACGATCAATGCGCCCCGCAAACCCACCTGCAGCGTCACCACGCCTTCGGTTGCAATGCCCATGCCGGCCGTGGCTGCACGTGACTTTCGCGGGGTGGGCAGCTTCGCCGGCAGCGTGACCCGTAACATCACACTGTCATGTACGGGCGGCACCAGCGGTGCTACGCGTGACGTATTTATAACGGTGACAGACCAGACCACGCCGGCCAATCGCAGCGATGTGTTATCCCTGACCCCGACCTCCGTGGCCAGCGGCGTCGCACTGCAACTACTGCGGGGGAGCACACTGGTGCGTTACGGCGCCGACTCCACGACCATTGGCAACCCGAACCAGTGGCTGGTCGGCACAACCGGCAATGCAACCGTGCAGATTCCTTTGACTGCACGTTATATCCAGACGGGCTCATCGATCCGGCCCGGCAGCGCGAACGGGTTGGCGTCCTTCACAATGAGCTACCGATGAGCATCGCGCTGTGGAGCAGGGGCCTTGGCGTGCTGATGAGCCTGCAGGCGATCGTCGCGCAGGGTGAAATCGTGATTGACCGCACACGTGTCATCTATCCGGGCGCCGCGCGCGCGGTGGTGATCAACCTGCACAACGAGGCTGACAGTCCGCGCCTGGTGCAGGCGTGGATCGATGACGGCGATGCGGCGGCGGCGCCCGAAAACAGTGATGTGCCGTTCACGATTACGCCACCCATCGTTCGCATGAATGCAAGCACCGGACGCGCCTTGCGGATCATGCATTATCAAACGCCGAAGCCGATGGCTGACCGGGAGTCGGTGTACTGGCTGAACGTGCTGGCAATCAGGCCGAGTGTTGAGGCCTCGGCTGAAACCAACGTCCTGCAATTTGCCTTTCGTACGCGGATCAAGCTTTTCCTCCGGCCCGCCGAACTGCCGGGGCAGGTGCAGGACGCGGCTCACGCGCTGCAATGGTCCGTAAGCGGTGGAGGCGAGGCGGGGTTGGAGGTGCTTAACCCCACGCCCTATCACGTGACCTTGTCCGGGGTGGTACTGACACTCCGCGCAGTGGAGCATCGCAGCGAAGATCCGCCGATGGTCGCGCCCTATGGGACTGCACGGATTGCGATGCCCGGGCTGCCTCACGAGGGCCTGACCGGCACGCCAGTAGAATTCACCACCCTGGACGATGAGGGTGCCACTCAACATCATCAGGCGCTGTTGCGGCCTGTCGCCTGTTCGTCGCTCAAGCCCTGCGCTGACGCACCAGGTGCTTGACCCCTTCGAACACAAGGACCATGACCGCGATCCAGATCGGGATGTAGGTCAACCATTCGCCTGCCTTGATGCCTTCACCCAGCAGCAGCGCCACCACCAGCAACAGCACCGGCTCGACATAACTGAGCAGTCCGAACAGGCTGAACGCCAGCAGACGGCTGGCGATGATATAGCTCACCAGCGCCGAGGCGCTGATCAGGCCCAGTATCGGGATCAACCCGTACAGCTTGGGGTGGGCATCCATCACCGCAAAGCCCTGTTCGCCGCTTTGCACAAACCACCAGGCCACCGGCAGCATCAGTGCCATGTCCAGCCACAGTCCGCCCAGGTGGTCGGTCTTGAGGTATCTGCGCGCAATGAAATACAGCGGGTAACCGATGATCACCACCAGCGTCGCCCAGGAGAACCCGCCGGCCTGGAACAACTCGTTGAGTACCCCGAGGCCGGCAAAAAACACCGCGATCTTTTGCAGGTAGGACAACTGTTCGCCCCATACCAGGCGCCCGGTCAGCACCATGGTCAGCGGCAGCAGGAAGTAACCCACCGATACATCCAGGCTGCGCCCATTCAGCGGCGCCCACATGAACAACCACAACTGCACGCCCAGCAACGCCGACGACAGCACCACACCGCCGATCAGCCGAGGCTTGGCCGCCAGCACTCGCAGCAATTCCCAGACCCGCCGCCATTCTCCGCTGACGATCATGAACACCGTCATGCACGGCACGGTCAGCAACATGCGCCAGCCGAAAATTTCCAGCCCGCTCAATGGCGTCAGCAATGACGTGAAGTAATACATCACGGCAAACAACACCGAGGCCGACACCGATAACACAACACCTTTAGACACGCTGTCCTCGCGAAAACCGATTTCAAACAAGTAGGGGGAATTTCAACAGGGGATTATGGTGCTTTTGAAGCGAGAGGGTTGCGCTGTTTTGGGGCGTTTTTCAGGAAAATGTCTCGCTGCCGCCGCTTGGGTCTGCCTGGCAGGGGCAGTCGGGGTGTTGTTGTTGTGGTTGTTGTTGTGGTTGTTGTGGTTGTTGTGGTTGTTGTGGTTGTTGTGGTTGTTGTGGTGAGCGGGCTTGCCCCGCGCTGGGCTGCGAAGCAGCCCCAATAACTGGCGACGAGGTTTTCCTGGAAAAACGCGACGGCTTTAAAGGGCTGCTGCGCAGCCCAGCGCGGGGCAAGCCCGCTCACCACAGCAAGCCCGCTCACCACAACAAGCCCGCTCGCCGCAGTAAGGCCGCTGCGCAACCCTTAATTGGTCAATCAGCCTACGCGCGCGCCACTCGGCCCGAGACAAAATGGCCCACATCATTGAACCCCGGCGTAGAGGAATGCCCCGGCGTTACCAACGAATCAATGAACGCTTCATCCTCAGCCGTGATCTTCACGTCCAGCGCGCCGGTGTAGGCATCCCACTGCGCCTCGGTGCGCGGCCCTACGATCGCCGAGCTCACCGCCGCGTTGTTCAGCACCCAGGCGATGGCAAACTCGACAATGCCCACGCCACGGCCCTGGGTGTATTGCTGGATCTGCTGGGCGATGCGCAACGACTCCACGCGCCATTCGGTTTCCAGGATGCGCTTGTCCTGGCGTGCCGCACGGCTGCCGGCTTCGGGTGTCACGTCCGGTGCGTACTTGCCGCTGAGCACGCCGCGGGCCAGTGGGCTGTAAGGCACGACGCCCAGGCCGTACGCGGCAGCGGCGGTGATCTGTTCGACTTCAGCCTGGCGGTTGACGATGTTGTACAACGGCTGGCTGATCACCGGTTTGTCCACGCCCAGGCGTTCGGCGACGCGGATCACCTCGGCAATTCGCCAGCCGCGATAGTTGGACAGGCCCCAGTAGCGGATCTTGCCCTGGCGAATCAGGTCGCCGATGGCTGATACCGTCACCTCCAGCGGGGTGTCGTGATCTTCGCGGTGCAGGTAGTAGATGTCGAGGTAGTCGGTATCGAGGCGGGTGAGGCTGGCTTCCAGCGCGTTGAAGATGCGCTTGCGGCTCAGGCCACTGCGGTTGGGCAGGCCCTCGGTGGGGCCAATGGCGACTTTCGACGCCACCACCCAATCCTGACGATGGCGAGCGATGGCCTCGCCGACGATTTCCTCGGAGCGCCCGCCGGTGTAAACATCCGCCGTGTCGATAAAATTGATGCCCTGGTCCCAGGCCTTGTCGATGATGCGCAGCGAGTCCTCGGTGTGGGTCTGTTCGCCAAACATCATGGTGCCCAGGGTCAAGGCGCTGACCTTCAAACCGGACTGGCCCAATGTGCGGTAAATCATGCAAAGCTCCTTGCGGCAGTGAGACGTGCCCTATGCAATACCAGACTCGCAGGCTCTGGAACAAGCCCTGGGGGCGTTTCTTCATGCACTCAGCAAGGCCTGGCAACGCCCTTGCAGAAATCGGTGCAGCGCTTTCACCCGCTCCGACACTTGCAGGCGGTGCGGGCACATCAGGTTGAACGGGGTGGGTTCGCCCTGCCAGTCCGGCAACAGGTGCACCAGCCGTCCGGCCTTGAGGTCCCGGGCGATGTCGAGGTTGGCCTTATAGGCAATGCCGTGGCCGGCCAGTGCCCAGCGCCGCACAATCTCGCCGTCATCGCTCAGGTAGTCGCCCGTCACTTCGACTTCCTGCAACGTGGTGCCCTGGCGAAAGTACCAGGTGCTGTTGGCCCGGCCCTGGCGCATGTACCGCAGCGTATTGTGCTGCGCCAACTCCGCCGGGGTGCACGGCGTGCCGTGTCGCGCCAGGTAGTCGGGGCTGGCGCAGGGCAGGCGTTGGTGATTGGGCACCACCGGCAGCGCCACCAGGCTGGAGTCCCGTGGGACGCCGAAGCGCAGGGCGATGTCGACGGTGTCGCGGAACAGGTCGGCATTGCTGTCGTTGAGCAGTAGTTGCAGGCGGATGTGCGGGTGTTCCAGCTTGAACTCATCCAGCCAGCCCAGTACCACATTGCGGCCGAAATCCGAGGGTGCGGCCAACTGCAACAAGCCGGTCAGGCCCTGGCTCTGCTGCTTGAGCGCTTGCTCGCCTTCGGCCAAGGCGGCCAGGGCCTCGCGCACGCTGTCGAGGTAACGCCGGCCTTCTTCGGTCAGGCGCATGCTGCGGGTGGAGCGTGCCAGCAGGCGGGTACCCAGGCGGGTTTCCAGGCGCTTGAGGGCAATGCTGGCCGCTGCGGGGGTCAGGCCGAGCCCGCGTGCGGCGGCAGACAGGCTGCCGGTGTCGGCGGTGCGTGCGAACACTTCGAGGTCGAGGATTGAGCTCATTTGTAAAAATCCTTTAAAGATCCTGTCGTTTTACCGGGATTTTTCGTTGATTGCCAAGCTGGGATGATGAACGCTCACTTTCTGACCCAGGACACTTCCCCATGAATTCCTCACTCAACGGCAAAACGGTGATCGTCATCGGCGGCAGCAGCGGCATCGGTGCAGCCGTGGCCAAGGCCGCAGCCGCACGCGGTGCCCAGGTGGTGCTGGCGGGGCGGCGCCTATCGTCTGGCCGCGATAACGGCCTGCGCAGCGAACCGGTGGACGTCACCGACGCCGCGTCCCTGCAACGGTTGTTCGAAACCGTCGGGCGGTTTGACCATCTGGTGTACACCTCCGGCCCCTCGGTACGCGCCAAGGCCCTGGCCGAAACCGACCTGGGCGAGGCCCAGGACAACTTCAACGTGAAACTCTGGGGTGCCTTGCGGGCGATCCAGCACGCGCTGCCTTTCCTCGATGAGCACGGCAGCATCAGCCTGACCTCCGGGCAACTGGGGCGCAAATTGGCACCGGGGCAGTTCATCAAAGTCGGTATCAACGCCGCCACTGAAGCCCTGGGCAAGCAGTTGGCCAAGGAGTTGGCGCCGCGTCGCGTCAACGTGGTGAGTCCCGGTGTGATTGATACCCCGGCGTATGCGGGGTTGGCCGAGGACCAGCGCCTGGCGATGTTTGCCAAGGCAGGTGGCGCGTTGCCGGTGGGACGTGTGGGGCAGGCCGAGGAAGTGGCGGCGGGGTATGTGCTGGCCATGGAAAATGGCTACATGACCGGTGCTGTCATTGATATCGACGGCGGTGGCCTGCTGTAAACGCAGGCTAAATGTGGGAGGGGGCAAGTCGAATCGTCGCACCGCTCCTCCCACATGGACCGCGTTATACCTTCAAGGTCCGCGTCATCCGCAACGCCAGCACACTGCCCGCCACAATCACCGCCGCCAACAGGTACAGCGCCATATCCGTGGACCCGGTGGCGTCCTTCACAAAACCGACGATATACGGACTGAGGAAACCGGCCATCTGGCCCATGGAGTTGATCAGCGCCAGGCCGCCAGCGGCTGCGCCCGCGCTGAGCATGGCGGTCGGTACCGGCCAGAACATCGGCAGGCCGGTGAGGGCGCCCATGGTGGCGATGGTCAGGCCGAGGATGGCGATGGCTGGGGTGGTGGCGAAATTCACCGCGATCACCAGGCCGATGGCGCCCATCAGCATCGGCACCACCAAGTGCCAGCGACGCTCCTTGCGCAAGTCCGCCGAGCGGCCCACCAGCAACATGAACACCGCTGCCAGCAGATACGGAATCGCACTGAGCCAACCTATTACCAGGTTATCGCTGAAACCCAGGTTCTTGATGATCGACGGCAGCCAGAAGTTGATGGCGTATACGCCACTCTGAATGCAGAAGTAGATCAGGCCGAACGCCCAGATCGCCGGGTTCTTGAACACTTCGGCGAGTGAATCGGTGGTGGTTTTCGGCTTGTTGGCCAGGTCGGTGGCCTGGTCGGCTTCCAGCACGGCGCGTTCGTGGGGCTTGAGCCACTTGGCATGGGCAAAGCTGTCGCTGAGCAGGAAGTAGGCGAGGGCGCCGAGGATCACGGTCGGGATGCCTTGCAGCAGGAACATCCACTGCCAGCCCGCCAGGCCGCCCTGGCCGGCGGCGAAGTGGTTGAGGATCCAGCCGGAAAACGGGCTGCCGAGCAAACCGGACACCGGGATCGCCGACATGAACAGCGCCATGATCCGCCCACGGCGGAACGTCGGGAACCACTGCGAGAGGTACAGCACCACACCGGGGAAGAAGCCGGCTTCAGCCGCACCGGTAAACAGGCGCAAGGTGTAGAAATGCGTCGGCGTGGTGACGAACAGCAGGCAGGTGGACAGTGTGCCCCAGACGATCATCATCAAGGCAATCCAGCGCCGTGGACCGAACCTGGTCAGCGCCAGGTTGCTCGGCACGCCGCACAGCACGTAGCCGATAAAGAAGATCCCGGCACCCAGGCCGTACACGGTTTCGCTGAATTCCAGCGCATCGAGCATCTGCAACTTGGCAAAGCCAACGTTGACCCGGTCGAGGTAGTTGAACAGATAGCAGATGAAAATGAAGGGGATCAGGCGCAGGGTAATGCGCTTGTAGATGGCGTTTTTATCGTCATCGGTGGCCAGTGTGACAGCGGCGCTCTGTGACATGGGAGTCTCTCTTTATTATGATTTTTCGCGATGCGAAGGTAACGTTGATCGCCCAATGAGTCTCGGCCAGGTGGCGGGGTGCTGTCTTTGTGCTTGCGCACAGTGATGCATGCTTTGCGCTGTGCCGATGAACAACCACGCTTTCAAGGACTTTCTTTCAAGGAGATGGCCGCATGTTCGAGCTGGATCATGACCTGGCGCAGGATATCGTCAATCGCACCATGGCGATCCTGCCCTATAACGTCAACGTCATGGACAGCCAGGGCCTGATCCTCGGCAGCGGCGAACCCGAGCGCATCAACACCCGCCACGAAGGTGCACAATTGGTGCTGGCCAACGGTCGCGTGGTCGAGATCGACGGGCAGACTGCCAAGCACCTCAAGGGCGTGCAGCCGGGCATCAACCTGCCGCTGATGCACGATCAGCGCCTGATTGGCGTACTGGGCATCACCGGCGAGCCCGAGCTGTTGCGCACCTATGCCGAATTGGTGCGCATGACCGCCGAAATGCTCGTCAGCCATCGTCATCAGCAAGCCGAGCAGCAATGGCGACGCCAGCGTTGCGATGATCTGTTGGCGTTGCTCCTCGCCGACAGCGGCGACTCACCACGCCTGGTCGACGAAGCCCAGCAATTGGGCCTCAAGCCGCAGCTGGCACGCACGCCGTACCTGTTCGAACTGGGGGCGGGCCAATCGGCGGAGGCCTTGAACACCTGGCTGACCTCGCGCTACCCGGACAGTTGGTGCGTGAGCTCGGCGCAATTCTCGCTGCTGTGGTGCCGACCGGCGGCGCAGCAGGTGGACAATCCACGGTTGCTGGAAAAGCTCCAGGGCCTGGGCTGGAACATCCTGCGGGTGGCCGTCGGCGGCCAGGCGGATGGCCTGGCCGGATTGCGCCGTTGCTATCGTCGCGTCGGCGATTTGCTGGCCTACGGTCGCGATGTACTGCCGCACTCGCGGCTGTTGACCCTCAACCGCTACCGCCTGCCCGTGATGCTCTGGCGTCATCGCAACGACGATGCCCTGGACGAACTGCTCAACCCCTTGCGCAAGGTGCTGGCCAAGGACAGCAACGGCCAACTCCTGGCCACGCTGCGCAGTTGGTGCGAACACGATGGGCAAAGCCAGGCCTGTGCCGACGCCCTCGGCATTCACCGCAACAGCCTGCGCTACCGCATGGAGCGCATCGCCGAACTCAGCGGCGTCGACCCGTTGACCCTGGATGGCATGCTGGCGCTGTACCTCGGCGTGCAGCTGCTGCCCCAGGCTTTGTCGGAATGAACAACAAACCTTACCCGTACTTGTGCATCGGACCGGCGTCAGCGGCGGTGCCAACTGGCAGCATGGGCGTGATAAAAACCGGAGAAAGCCCATGAAAATCATCATCGCCCCCGACTCGTTCAAGGACAGCCTGAGTGCCGAGGGCGTCGCCCAGGCCATTGCCGCAGGGTTGGCGCAAGTCTGGCCGGACGCACAGCTGATCCAGTGCCCGATGGCGGACGGTGGTGAAGGTACGGTGGACGCGGTGCTCGCCGCCTGTAACGGCCAATTGCGCCGCCAGGCGGTACGTGGCCCGCTGGGCGGTACGGTTGAAGCACGTTGGGGCTGGTTGGCCGACAGCCACACCGCGATCATCGAAATGGCCGAAGCCAGCGGCCTGCAATTGGTAGCGCCAGGCCAGCGCGATGCGTGCACCAGCAGCACCTACGGCACCGGCGAGCTGATTCGCGCGGCCCTGGACCTGGGGGCCCGGCGCATCATCCTGGCGATTGGCGGCAGCGCCACCAACGACGCCGGCGCGGGGGCGATGCAAGCCCTGGGTGTGCAACTGTTCGACGCTGCGGAACAGGCCTTGCCACCCGGAGGCCTGGCCTTGTCACGGCTGGCACGTATCAACCTGGAAAAACTCGACCCGCGCCTGGCCCAGGTACGCTTTGAAATCGCCGCCGATGTGAACAACCCGCTGTGCGGCCCCCACGGCGCCTCGGCGATATTCGGCCCGCAAAAAGGCGCCAACCCCGAGCAGGTGCAACAACTGGACGCCGCCCTCGGCCACTTCGCCGATCACTGCGCTAACGTCCTGCCCAAGGACGTGCGCGACGAGCCCGGCAGCGGCGCCGCCGGCGGCCTGGGTTTTGCCGCCAAGGCGTTCCTCGGCGCGCAGTTCCGCGCGGGAGTGGAAGTCGTTGCCGAACTGGTGGGCCTTGACGACGCCGTACGCGGCGCCGACCTGGTCATCACCGGCGAAGGCCGCTTCGATGCCCAGACCCTGCGCGGCAAAACCCCCTTCGGCGTGGCCCGCATCGCCCGGCAACATGGCGTTCCGGTGATCGTCATCGCCGGCACCCTGGGCGACGGCTACGAGCAGATGTATGCCCATGGCGTGGAGGCGGCGTTTGCCTTGCCAAGCGGCCCGATGAGCCTGGAGCAGGCCTGCAGTGAGGCACCGCGTTTGCTGCGCGAGCGCGCGGCTGATATTGCGCGGGTGTGGCGTGTGGCTGCGCAGGGCTGATAGAGGCAGCCCTTGGCGTCGTGACAGATCTGTCGATAATTACTATGATCCGTGCTTACTTTGAAGACTGGCTGACCTGGCCGGGCACGTTGGAAGCCGATCATGCAGATCAAGCGTTTTACTCTCGTCAATTTTCGCGGCATCGAGCACATGGAACTCGACTTCGAGGGTAAGAAGACTGTCGCTTTGGTGGGCGTCAATGGGGTGGGCAAGTCTTCGATTCTGGATGCGTTGGCGATTACGCTTTCGAATTTGACGGCACGTATGGTTGGTCAACCTTCTAAATCAAGAACGATCTCGAAAGACGACATCAAAGTTGGGGCCGAATACACACGCTTGCACGTCGAGACAAAGCTGTTTGAAAACTACGATGTAGATTGGGCAATTGCCCTGAATCGAAAAGCCGGCAAACATCCACGTGAGCGCAGCAGTGATTTGTTTCGGTTGAATGACGCTGCTGATGGCGTTGAATATGGCATCAATCAGCGCGAGTTTGAGGGTGGCGGACCAATAGAATTGCCTTTGGCCGTTTACTATGACGTTCATCGAGCGGTGCTAGACGTACCCTTACGCGTCCGCGAACGTCTGGAGAATGCTATTGCTGAAGGTTATGACGACGCGCTAGGGCATGGCGGCGCCGACTTCAAACGGTTCTTTATCTGGTTCCGCAATCAAGAAGACTTGGAGAATGAAAACAGCCGGGATACCCCGGGCTATCGAGACCCTGCGCTTTCCGTTGTTCGCCGGGCCATTGAAACCTTTACTGGATTCAAGGATGTCCGGATTCGCCGCAAGCCAGCATTGAGAATGACCGTCCTAAAAGGCAACCTTGAATTCAACGTGTTGCAGCTTTCGGATGGAGAGAAATGTCTCTTGGCATTGGTCGGAGACCTTGCCCGCCGACTTACATTGCTTAATTGTGAAGTACTTGACCCTTTAGAGGGAAAGGGTGTTGTCCTTATCGACGAACTGGACCTTCACCTTCACCCGGGTTGGCAACGCACCGTCGTCGCCAACCTGGAAAAAACCTTTCCCAACTGCCAATTCATTATCACCACTCACTCTCCGCAAATATTGGGTGAACTTCCTGCTGAGGCGGTGATGCTGCTCAAGGAAGGCAAGTATATCGGTCATCCGGAGCGCTCACTGGGCCTCCGAAGTGGTGAGGTCATAGAGGAACTGATGGGGGAATTGGCCCAAAACCAAAACGTCAGCCAGCAACTCAGAACAATCTACCGTGACCTCGACGACGACAATCTTGAATCCGCCCAGGCTAAACTCGCGAAATTGCGCGAGCAGGTCGGCAAAATCCCTGATGTCCTTGAAGCCCAAGCCAGTATTGACTCTCTGAGGTCGCTAGAAGAGGGCGGCGCGTGAGGTCTATCAAAAAAGGCGCCGAGCCACGGGCGCTGATTGAATGGAAAAGAGAAAACCGCAATACGCCGCATAACCTTTACTACGGCAAGGGAAGCAGCTTTCCGAGCGAGTCCGTTCGCCAGGCGCTCTTGAAGGAGCAGTTCCATTTATGCGCCTACACCTTGCGGCGGTTGCCCACTGCGACCGAATGCCAGGCAAAGGGACAGGGCACACAATTCAGCTGCCACATTGAGCATGTCCTTGCACAAACGCATCACGAGGCTGACAGCATCGCCTACGACAATTTGGTGGCGTGTTACCCCTCCAGCCAAACCAAGATGGCTTGTGGTTATGGTGCCGTGGAAAAAGCCGACTACGACGTGGCCCGAAAGCCCTTCGTTTCTCCGTTGTCAGCCAATGTCGAGCGCCAGTTTCGATATTCCAGTGATGGCTACGTAGAAGGTCTGACGCCTGACGCTGTTGCCACCGTCGAGGTCCTTAAACTCAACCATCCAACGCTGGTAAACGATAGGGCCGCCGTTATCAGAGGCCGATTGCGACCACGCGGCACTCCGATCACTGCCGCTGCTGCCCGGCGCCTGGCAGACGAAGTCGACTCACCCGATGCCCAGCATTGCCTCCCCGAATACTGCCAGGCACTCAAGCAACAGGCCGAACGTCACGCACAACGTCTCGAAAAGTACGCAGCCCGTGTTCGCGGCCAAGCCAGGCCCTGAGTACTACCGTCTTAAATAGTGAACATGGGACAATCCGCGTCATTTTTCGACACGGAGAGTCCCCATGCTGCGCCCCGTACTCCTGGCCCTGCTGCTGACCGGCAGCGCCACCCAGGCCTTCGCTCAACCGCCCGCTGAAACCGTACCGCTGCTGCGGGAAATCAAGAACTGGGTCACCGGGTGCGACAACCTGCGCAATTGCCATGCCCTCAGCGCGCCCAGTGGCGTCGATGAAGAAGACTACAGCTCCCTGACCTTGCATATCTGGCATCAGGCCGGTTCCGAAGGGTATCTGCGCCTGCGCTTCGACCACCGTGGCGAAGCGCTGGACCTGTCGACCTTGCTGTTGGACGGTCAGCCGCTGGGCCTGGAGCTGACCCGGGATCTGCATGTGGAACTGGACGATCAGGGCGGCGATCCCGAGGTGCAGTCTTACGGTGTGATCGAGGACGCTGCGGCGCGTCGCTGGTTGCAGCGTTTGCGCAATGGCCAGCGCCTGCAATTGCCGGGCGACGAACAGGCCCATGTGTCGCTGAGCGGCCTGAGCGCTTCGCTGCTGTTGATGGATGCGGTGCAGGGGCGGGTGGATAACGTGACGGCCCTGGCACGCCCCGGAAAAGCGCCGGCCCGTGAGGTGCCGCCACGTTTGCCGACGCCGGTGTTGCGCAAGTTCCCTGCGCCGCCGACGTTGACCGCGCAGGAACAGGCCGGGCTGGTGGCCGCTGCAGTGCAGGCCGTGACCTCGGAGGAGGGTGAGCCCGAGGCAAAGGCCGGGGCGCTGACGGCGCAACAGGCAATGACGGTGGTGCGTTACGACTGCGCGGCCTACAACTGTGAGTTCGACGTGGTCAGCCGCCAGCGTCAGGCGCCCTATGCGCAAACGCCCCTGGAGATTGAGCCCTTGCCGTTGGACGGTGCTGCGCTGCAAGGCTCGGTGGGCTATGACGAAGCCACCGGCACCTTGAGTTATTTCTACAAGCAGCGCGGCATCGGTGACTGTGGCGGCGGTGGTGTCTGGGTGTTTGACGGCAAGGCGTTCCAGCTCAGTGAGTTTCATAGCATGCCGCGCTGCACCGGTGTCGGTTACGGCGACTGGCCGTCGTTATGGACGACCGTGCCGGCGCCCTAGCCAGGGAGCAGGCATGGCCTCTACACTGGCCGGCCACGTGTCTTTCAAAGGATGAAACCCCATGCACGCACCTGAGCCCCATATCGTGATCCAGCGCTTTACCGAGGCCCACCTTGAAGGTGTGGCGGCGCTCTATAACGAACCGGCCGTGTGCCGGCAGGTGCTGCAGATGCCGTTCCAGTCGGTGGATGTCTGGCGCAAACGCCTGGTCACCGACAACGAGCGGCGCCTGCAACTGGTGGCGGTGCACGGCGGCGAGGTGATCGGCCAACTGGGCCTGGAACAGTACCTGCGCGTACGCCAGGCCCATGTCGGTTCGTTCGGCATGGGCGTGGCGACGGCCTGGCAGGGCAAGGGCGTAGGCTCGCGGCTGTTGACGGCCGCGCTGGACGTGGCCGACAACTGGATGAACCTGCACCGGGTGGAACTCACGGTGTACGCCGACAACGAAGCCGCGCACCACCTGTACCGCAAGTTCGGCTTCGAGATCGAAGGGCGCTTGCGTGACTACGCCCTGCGCGATGGGGTGTTTGTCGACACCCTGAGCATGGCACGCCTGCGCCAGTCGGCTTGACCCTCCAGCGCAAACGCCACCGCAGCCTGCGCATGCAGCTCGGTGGTGTCCAGCAGCGGCAGGTCGCTGTGTTCGGGCTTGACCAGCAGGCTGATTTCCGTGCAGCCGAGGATGACCGCCTGGGCACCCCGTGCGGCCAGGGACTCGATGACCCGCAGGTAAACCTGGCGTGATGCATCGCTGATCACGCCGACGCACAACTCCTCATAGATGATCCGGTGCACGGCGCGGCGCTCCTCCGCGTCCGGCACCAGCACGGTGAGGCCCTGGGCGGCCAGGCGCGACGTGAGAAAATCCTGCTCCATGGTGAACGCGGTGCCGAGCAAGCCGACGGTCAGGGTGCCGGCTGCCACCGCCGCCGCAGCGGCCGCATCGGCGATATGCAGGAACGGAATCGACACCGCCGCCTCGATACGCGGCGCCACCAAATGCATGGTGTTGGTACACAGCACCACACACTCGGCGCCGCCGGCCTGCAAACGGCGCGCGGCGTCTTCCAGGATCAGCGCGGTGTCATCCCAGCGCCCGGCGTGCTGGGCCTGTTCCACCGGGCCGAAGTCCACGCTGTACATCAACACCTGGGCCGAGCGCAGCGGGCCGAGCTGGTCACGCACGCGCTGATTGATGATGCGGTAGTACTCGGCGCTGGACTCCCAGCTCATGCCGCCGATAAGGCCGATGGTGCGCATGCGATGCTCCTGACAGGGAAAGTCGCTTCACCTTACCCATCGGCCGCTGAATAGTCATACGCAGTTACCCGCCAAATGACCGGAGCAGTTTCACATGTCCAGGTTGACCCATCCCGGCCGGGGTTGCTCCGCGGCAATGGCGTGGATGGGTTTACCCGTGGCCTGCTCCACGCGCCGCGCCACCTCCGGGTCGTCGGCGAACGGCAACATGCTGGCTTCGTCCAGGCTCGTCTCGGTCTGCCCGCGCAGGCAATACTCCACCGCAGCGTACAGGCACACCACGATCAGCACGCTCCACATATCAGGCGATCCGCGCATCGAGCCGGGCCACGCTCAAGTCTGCGACCCGCACCGTGCGCCACGTGTTGTAGGCCATCAGCAACATGCCCGTGAGGAAAAACACGCCGCCGGCAAACCGCACCACAAACCCCGGATGGCTGGCCTGCAAGGCTTCGACAAACGAGTAGGTGAGGGTGCCGTCGTCGTTCACCGCTCGCCACATCAGGCCTTGGGTAATGCCGTTGACCCACATCGAGGCGATGTACAGCACCGTGCCGATGGTCGCCAGCCAGAAGTGCAGGTTGATCAGCGCCACGCTGTGCATCTGCTCGCGGCCGAAGACCTTGGGGATCATGTGGTACAGCGAGCCAAAGGTGATCATCGCCACCCAGCCCAGGGCGCCGGCGTGTACGTGGCCGATGGTCCAGTCGGTGTAGTGGGAGAGGGCGTTGACGGTCTTGATCGCCATCATCGGGCCTTCGAAGGTCGACATGCCATAGAACGCCAGGGACAGCACCAGGAAACGCAGGATCGGGTCGGTGCGCAACTGATGCCAGGCCCCCGACAAGGTCATCATGCCGTTGATCATGCCGCCCCAGCTCGGGGCCAGCAGGATCAGCGACATCGCCATGCCCAGTGACTGCGCCCAATCGGGCAAGGCGGTGTAGTGCAAATGGTGCGGGCCGGCCCAGATGTACAGGGTGATCAGCGCCCAGAAGTGCACGATGGACAGGCGATAGGAGTACACCGGCCGGCCCACCTGCTTGGGCACGAAGTAATACATCATCCCCAGGAAACCGGTGGTCAGGAAAAAGCCCACGGCGTTATGCCCGTACCACCACTGCACCATGGCATCGGTCGCGCCGGAATACACCGGGTAGGACTTGAACCAATCCACCGGGATCGCCAGGTGATTGACCACGTGCAACATGGCGATCACCAGGATAAACGCGCCGAAAAACCAGTTGCCCACGTAGATATGTTGGGTCTTGCGCCTTACCACCGTGGTGAAGAACACAATGGCGTAGGCCACCCACACCACGGTCATCCACACCGCGCCGGAAAACTCGATCTCGGCGTATTCCTTGGTGGTGGTGTAGCCCAGGGGCAGGCTGACCAGCATGATCACGATCACCGACTGCCAGCCCCAGAAGGTAAACGCAGCCAGGCGGTCGGAAAACAGGCGCACCTGGCAGGTCCTTTGCACCGCATAGTAACTGGCGGCAAATTGCGCACTGCCGGCGAAGCCAAAGATCACCAGGCTGGTGTGCAAAGGCCGCAACCGGCCGAACGTGGTCCAGGGCAGGTCCAGGTTCATCTGCGGCCAGACCAGTTGCGAGGCGATCCACACGCCCATGGCCATGCCCACCACGCCCCACACAAGGGTGGCGATCACGAATTGACGGACGACTTTATAGTTATAGGCCTGCCCGGTTGTTGCTGTGCTCATGCTCAGTCCTCCCACGGTTCCAAGTGGCGGGCACTGTAGGAAACGCGGGAAAAACAAAACAGGCTCAGAAAAAGCTCATTACAGCGGATCAGTCGACAGGCACGCCCACAGGCCTGTCAGCGTTAATCGTACGGTGAGTGGCCGCATCTGCCATGATCCGGCATCGCAACCTGGCACACCCAAGGAAATCCGCAATGGACGATGTACAGCAACTGGGCGAGATGCTTCGTCATTACGCCGATAGCGAAGCGCACAAGAAGCAACAGTTCGATGTGCAGTCGGCGCGCTGGACGCACAAGCTCGACGAGCTGTTCGGGCAGATCGAGCAATGGCTGGAGCCGGTCAAGACTGTCGGCCTGCTGGAGGTGCACCGTGAAGCCTATGTCGCCAGCGGGCCGGGCGTGCCGGTGGAGACCTCGACCTTCAAGACCGAAAAGCTGCTGGTGCAGATCACCGGCAAGACCGTGGAGTTCGTGCCTGAAGTCATGGGCGTGGGCGGCGTGATCTCGCTCTCGGTGATGGGCTTGACCGCTGCCCGCCACGGCAGCGTGTCGCTGGTGCTGCCGGCCGACAAAAACGACTGGCTGTGGAAGAAAACCAATGGCCTCAAAGACCCGGACACCTTTGGCTTCGACGCCAATTTCCTGGCCTCGCAGTTGCAGAGTCTGATTCCGCGCGAACGCGGCTGAGGGGCTCCCGCTTCGCGCAACGTCGATGGGGGACGCCGGTGTGTCAAACACTGGGTGGAAATACGCATTTTTTGCCCAGGATTGGCTATACCTACAGCTCCATGTTTCGATGATGATCGCCAGGGAGTTCAATGATGAAACTAAGGCTAATGATCAGTACGCTGTGCGTGGCCTCCATCGCAATGGCCGGCTGCGCCAGCAAGGTCACCCAACCGGACGAGTATTCAGGCTTTCTGTCCGACTACAGCCAACTCAAGGAAGCCAAGTCGCCTTCGGGGGTCGAGGTGATGCGCTGGGTAGACCCCCAACTCGACCTGAGCCGCTATACCGCGGTGTATATCGAACCGACGCAGTTCTACCCCAAGCCCCAGGCCACCACGAAAATCCCCGAAAGCACCCTCAATGGTATCAACACCTACTTCAACCAGGCGCTCAAGCGTGAGCTGGGCAAATCACTGCCCCTGGCCAACGGGCCCGGTCCCGGTGTGATGGTGGTACGTGCGGCGATCACCGCCGTCAGCAGCAAGACCGAAGGCCTCAAACCCTATGAATTCGTGCCGGTGGCCCTGGTGGCGGCAGCGGTGAGTACCGGCACCGGCATCCGCGACCAGGAAACCACCCTGGGCACCGAGGCGCAGTTCCTCGACGGCGCCAACGGCAAGGTGCTCGCCCAAGTGGTGCGCAAGGGCACGGGCAAGCCGCTGTCCAACGACTCGCAGGTGATGAAGGCCGATGACGTGAAAGGCGTGATCGATGACTGGGCGTCGGACCTGCATCAGTCGTATGTGAAGCTGAAAAAACACTAGGGACTAGAACGCATTCCTGGCGGGTTTGTTGTAGTAGCTGAGCAGGGCGTCGTAGCGACGGGTGATGAGGTAGTAGTCATCACTCAGTTGCTGTGGTGGGGCGTGTTCCCGCCAGTCCCGATGCAGGGTGCGCAACGCCTGGAGGTACGCGTCGGCTGACGAGCGGGTGGCATACCAGAGGTGAGTAGCCTCATCCTCCCGTTTGCTGCGTGGCATTTTAACCAGGAAGGCCTTGCTGGCATCGCTGGCCTGTTGCAGCGTCTCGGTCAAACTGAGCAGTTGCTGGGGCGTCAGGCTGGCGTCGCGTACACCCTGGTCAATCTGGTTCATCGCCTGGCGAGCCGCGATCATATGGTTGAGCAGGTGCCAATGCAGGTCCCGGCCGAAGCGCGATTCGATTCGCGCCAGTTGTACCGGACGCAGATGGATGTCTTCGTTTTCCAACTGGGTGCGTAACTCGGCGGATGCCCTCAGGTATTCTTCGCCCCGCTGAGCCAGTTTCCCTTCCAGACTCTTGTTCATGGCCTGCGCCACAAACTGGCGCATGTTCGACGGCATACCTTCGGTTTGTATCGGGTCAACCATGTCCGCCAGCGAGGTGAATTTATTCAGCTTGTCGGCATACACCGTGGCGAGAGTACCGAGGTGGCTTCCGGGCTGCTGGCGCTCTAGTTTGAGTGTGTACAGCTGCGAACAGACCGCCGCCTGGATAAGGCGTGGCTCGGGCTCGTCACGGTCGCCAAACTTATCCTGGGTGGGCGCTTCGGGCTGTGTCGAACGCATACGGTAGTACGCCAGGCGCGTATCGCGATCAATGCGGTTCACGCAGTCAATGATCGGCGCCAGTGCGCTGGCCGTCGCGGTGGCAGGGCTGTCCCGTTGGTCGAGCCATAATTGCACGCGTTGCAGCGGTTTGGTGGCGCCGGCCACACCGAGCAATCCCAGGCCCAATACCAGGCTGATGGGTAACAACCATTTCGGATTCATTGCGCGGCCTCCTGGCCATACCACTGTGCCTGGGTGGCGGGCGCCTGACAGTCGGGGGCGGTGCGAGGCATGCGGCTGCACAGGCGTTCGGGCCACTGTTGCAGGCCCTGGTTACGGGTCACGTGTTGCTGGTTGTCGAGCACCGTCAAGCCGGCGTACAGCACAATCCCACTGGTGACCAACAGCACCATGCCCAGGGCCGTCCAGCGTGGGTGGCGGGCGGTCCAGGGGGGGTGGCTGTTCATGAAGGGCCGCTTGATGACGCCGATAACCGCCAGGGTCGCGACCAGCGCCAGGCTGGCAAACGGGCCGAACGCGTAACCCAGCGCTGCGGCAAGGATCAGCCCTGGCAGCAGGTCCCGTATCGGCAGCAACGGCAGGTGAGTAGGGCTGAACCAGCGCGGCAGGCGCTCACTGAATCGTTCATCGAGCACGCGGTACTGATGAGCCAGCGGGCGCCAGACCTGCCAAGCCAATCCCGCGCCTATCACGGCGCTCAACGCCCACAGCAGGCCGTAGCCCAAGGTCGGCAGCACATTGCCGGCCAGGGGCTCGGCATTCACCAGCACGCCCACCAGGCAGCTCAACACCAATGCGACAATCCAGGGCCAGGTGTCCATGGTCGTGTCCCAGCCTTGCCAGAAATACACGGTACCGCCGGGCATCGCTTCGGCTTCGGCCACATGGTCGGCGTAGATATCTGCGCTGAGTGCCTGGCAAGCTTTCCAGTCATGTTCATCGAAGCGTTGGGCGAAGGCACGGCGCTGCCCCAGGCTCATCGGTGCCAATAGCAGCCGGGCGGCACGTTGTTGCGGGCTGTTGGGCGCTTCGGTGGCCAGTGCCCGTTGACGTGCCATGAAGACCGGGCCTTGCTGGCGTTGCAACAGCCGCGCCCAATCCCCCGCCGGGCAGTCATGACCGGCGCCGCCATGCCAGTGCTGGCCGGCGCACACCGCGTCGAACACCGCGCTCGACCAGTAGTGACTCTGCGCAAGCAGGCGGGCCAGCCATTGGTTGAACCACTCGGCATGCGGGTGATTGTTCACCCAGGGATGCTCGGAGCGCGCGGCATAGGCAGCCAGGAACGCAGCCTCGTCCTTTTGCTCAAGGGCCTGGCGCAAGGGTTGCTGCAAGGCGCTGCGGTGCTTGCGCTCGAGTCTTTCGATCAGCTCGCCGGGCAACTCCAGGCGCTGCCAGGCCGTCAGCCAGTTGAAGGTTTCAAAGGCCCAGCGGGTGTCTTCGGGGTTGAGATGCCCCTCGATGTCGCGCAACAACAGCTGGATTTCAAAGTGCAGCGCATTGCCATGGGCCATGGCCGCCTGGTAGTGGTCGGCAAGGCTGTCGCCCCGGATGTCGATGATCACTTCGTCGACTTCCTGCAGGCTCTGGCTCCACGCCAGTGCGGCCTCATAGGCTTCGCGCAGGCGCTGGAAACCCTCGGGGTCATCATCCGGCCGGGTTTTCTTCAGCAGGGCGGCGTATTGGCGCTTGATCGCGCGGCTATCGGCATCCGGGGCCAGGCCGAGGACATTCCAGCAAGTCATGTGCAGTGCAACTCCGTAGGCAATCGCGCGCACATTACCTGTTTTACGGGTTGATAAACCAGCGGTAGTAGGGGGTAGGGCTCGCGGTAGGACTGGCCCGGTCCAGCCCTGCGGCGACCGGGCACGTGGTGTTACTTAAGCGGCGTCAACGGCGGCAGCTTCCACTGGCCGTTACCCACCTCAGGCGTGGGCAGGTAAATCCGCAGGATTGCGTAGAACGGACCGGGTGGGGCCGGCAACCAGTTGCTCTGCTCGGCTTTAGGCGGCTCGTGGTGCTGCAGGGCCAGGGTCAGGCCGCCATCGGCGTCGCGCTTGAGGCCGGACAGCATGTGCGAGTTGATCAGGTAGCGTTTCTTGTGGTTGGGCACCAGTTGCTTGGTCTTGGCGTCGTACATGGTCAGCGACCAGAACGCATCGGCCGGTGGCAACTGGTCCTTGGCGAAATGCACGGTGTAGCTGTGGCGTGCGCCGTTGGCAGGCTTGCCCTCGCTGTCGATGACGTAGCTCAGGTACGCGACCTCATCGCCGGAGTTACCGAAAACCCCCATGTCCGCACCGGCGTAGCGGTACAGGTAATTGTTGTTCAGGTGGTCGCGGCTGCCGTACAAATCGGCACTGGAGACCTGATGCGTGTCGACCTTGTCCTTTTTGAACGCGGCAAACTCGGCGCGGGCATCGGAGATACCGTCTTCCAGGGCCTTGCGCTGTTCAGCGGTCAACGCCTTGACCTTGAAGGGCGCGCCTGGGGCGATACCGATCTTGGCGAAGCGCGCCAGCAGGTCTTTCTCGCTGTCCTGGGGCGCGGCGAAGGCCAGCATGAAGTTCAGGTAGCGAAACAGTTGCGGGCCTTCGGTCATGGTCGCCATGGGCTTGGGCCACTCCACTTTCGGAGCCTTGGCCGGCGCGGCTTGCTTCACGTAGCTGCTCAGTGACTGCACTTTGTAGCCGTTCTGGATCTGCTTGACCTTGTTCAGGTCCTTCTCGTCGAACAACTGCGTACGGTAGAGGGCGTAGGCGATGTTGCTTTCGCTGTACACCACCCGGTCCACGTTGACCGGCTGCTGACCTTTCCAGTCAGGGCCGGCGATCATGTAGTGGCCGCCGTTGTTGCCGGTGCTGCGGGTGCCCAGGTAGGCGATGTTCTGCGTGTAGAGATCGATCAACTGCACCGAGTAATAACGGTTGTCTTCGATCCTGGGCAGTGTCAGGACCTGGGGCTCGCTGCGCAGGTCCAGCCAGACGAAGGAGTAGGGCGTGTCCAGGTTCGGGGTGGCGAAGGCGGTGTCCTTGGGAGTGACGATCTGGGCAGTGTTGCCGATGTGGTTGAACGGTGCCTTGAAGTTGGCACCGCCCTTGTCGACGGCCTGGGTGTAGAGCGTCTTGTACATCTCCACCACCGGGTAGCCATACAGGTAGGCTTCCTTGGCGATGGCCCGGGCTTCGCTGGGGGTGGCGGTAAAGTCGGCCCAGGCGCCGGTACTCATGAGTATCGAGAGGCTCGCCAACAGCAGGCGCGTCGGTTTTCCAATCATGTTGTCGCGTCCTTCCAAAGTGCGTTTGACTGACGGGGAATAAAGGCGATGAGTTTCCTGTTTTATTTCCCGAACGTCACGTTAATCCCTGCGAATTATGCGAACTCATCAATGCCGATCCGTACGGCGGCTTGAACCTGTGGGTAAAGACGCACAAATAGCCGCCTCGATGGGCGGCATTGTGTAAAAGAGGGGGGGGGGTCAGGCGGCAGGCAGCATCGATTTGACTTTGTCGCGCAATTGATCGATGGAGAACGGCTTGGCGATCACCTGCATGCCGGCGGGCACATCGATGTTCTCGGCATAGCCGCTGGCAAACAGGATCGGCAGGCTGGGGCGCAACGCTCGCACCTTGGCTGCCAATTGCTTGCCGTCCATGTCCGGCAGGCCGACGTCGGTCATCATCAGGTCGATGTGCTGCGCGGCATTTTCGACAATTTTCAAGGCTTCTTCAGCGTCTGCAGCTTCAAGCACCAGGAACTCCAACTCTTCGAGCACATCAACGATCAACATGCGCACGATGGCATCGTCTTCGACGACAAGGAGGGTGGAGGGGGCTGCGGACATAATGAGGGTTCCCGAAAAAATGGAGGTGCAGGTCTTTAGCGGTTGAAAGACCATTCTCTAATGAGTCGCGTCAATCTCGGCAAGTTCCGTTGGCGCGGGCATTGTGACGGGAATGGAGGAAAATGTCGCGTTAACCACGAGGGGCCGCGAGCTATCAGTGGCACCCTCCTGCGCGCCGTTCAACGCCTTGCTTTTTCAGGAGCCCCAGCCCTGCCGGGGGCCGGGGCAATCCCATGCATCAAGACGGCAAGGGCGTGGACACCATCATTGAAACCGCAAAACTGTCGATCTTGTCTGTGACGATGTCATTGGGCTGGAACGCGCTCACGTGGAATTCCTTTTTGCCCGCCGGCGAAACCTTAGGTTTCAAGGTGCTGCTGATACTGCCGCTGTTGAGGATTTTTTCGACGCCTTCGCGCATGGACTCTACGTTGTCAAACCTGACCATCCCGCTATTGGGTTCGAAGAAAAACCACTCTTTTTGGCCATCCTTGACTCTGATGCCTGCCAGCATGGCGTGATCTTCCGTGCTGATCCTCAGGTATTTTGACGTCGTGGACTTGCTCAGATCGTCAATGATGGACTGAGGATTGAACAGTGAAGGGGTGGCGTTTATATGGAAGGTGTCTTTTGTGTTTACGGCGTAATGCAGTGTTTTTAAATCCTGATTGAATTTGTCATGCAGCGAAGAGGGAGATTTAGTCGTGGAGGCCTTGCGAAGGTTGTCGAGGAATGTTGTTTCGTCTCCTCGGTGCAAGGCGAGCGCCATAGCATTCGATAGCCCTGCGCAATCTCCGTTGGAGGTCAAATCAACACGGCCGAGGTAGTCCGTCTGGGCAAAGCGATTGATGGAGACGCCGGGAAGATTCTCGACGTCGCGGGTAAGCAACGCAGTGAAATACTCGCCCTCTTCAATTCTTTTGGCCTTCAACTCCCTGGCCAGAATCCCCATTTCTTCAGGGGTCCTACCAGGTTTTGCCGCCAATGCCATCAACGCCTCGAAACTGCGCTGTCCAGCGTAATCCGGCAGATCATCCAATGCGCCGTTTCGATAACCCAGGTTGAATTTTGGAAGTGTGTTGGAGGTTCTCGCGCCGGCGATATTCGTTCCGACACTCGCCAGGCATTTATCTGCGACTCTACCGAACAGATTGCCGCGCAGGGGGGAGAAATCCTCGATTGGCGGGCCATAGGGCAGGTTCCGGACAGGGTCATAACTGAACCACTGATCGTTTTTCAACACGGCAAAGCCTTCGACACTTTGCTCTCCGACCTTATAAGACCCTATCAGCGTCGGGCCATGTTCCTTGTTTGCGGCCTTCAACAGGTCATAGCTTCCGGACGCGCCACGCACCTTGTTGATCAGTAACTGCCCGGAATCGCCGAGAAATCTTGCGCCGCGCGTGGCCAGCTTGGCGGCTCCCGTCGCCGCGCTCCTCACTCCGCTCAACGGGTTGAGCGAGCTGATAAGGCTACTGCCGATGACGCGACCCGCCTGCAGTGCCTTCATGGCAGCGGACGCCGAGGATGAAGCCACCTTGGCGACCTTTGCGCCCGCACCGTAGCCCGCGGTCAGCAGCCCCAGCGCATCCAGGCCAAGGTCCATGAGCCCGGCTTCATAGTCACCGTCGCGGAAGTTGACAATGGCCGATCTCAAGGGAATCAAGTTGAGAGAAAACTGCCTCAGTCGCTCATCATTTTCTTTCTGCTGATCGAGTGTGGTGCTTCCATTGGCTTGCTGCCATTGGCTTTCGATATCAAGGTGCTCAAAAAAAGCGCCTGCCAGGTCGTGTGTTCGGGCAGAGGTGAAACTCGATGGGGGACGAGAAGGGTCCTCCGGCGGCTGTTCTTGCCCGAGCCGGTCCTGATGCCCAGGGGTGAACTTTTCGACTTTGGTCAATATATTCGCGTCGCGCCATTCACCCCGCGTAATGGCTGCCTCACTCTGTCGCTTGACGATGCGTTTGTTCCGGACATCGATCTCATAAACATTGACCTCGGTTTTTCCGTCAACCTGCCTTTCGGTTCTTACCAGCAATTCGTTGAGCTTGGATTGGAAAGCGGCCGGGTTTATGAAACCCCTGCCAATCTTGTATTGGTTGTATTGAAATAATTCGATTTTACCGAACTCCAGGTTTTTCCGATCTTCCAGTGGCAGCTCGGAAATCATGTGTTTTACCTGGGTCTGAATGCCATCTTTGAGTGATTGAATTGCCGATTCGTATTGCCCCAGGAATGTCCCATTGACGTTGAGCCTGGGTTGCTGGTTGATCGCGTGGATAGGAAGGCCAGGGTCGTCGGTTCTCCAGTTGACGTTAATGCCCATCATGGCCATGTCCAGCATCGAGTGCTTGCCAGGCAGTTGCCTGGCCTCGTCATCGGAAACGGTTGAGAGACTTTTTGACTCAAAGTCGATGCCCTCGCCAAAGTGCTCCTTGAGCTTTTCCAGGGCGATGGCTTTTCTGCTTGGAGTCTCGGCCATCAATGATTGGGAGGCCTTGACTCTGGCGCTTAACTGCTCATTGAACGCGGTCCGGATGCTGTCCACTTCCTGAGGGGTGTAGGAGGCATCGTCCTTCTTTGCGACCAGTCCGTTGGACACGCCCCAATCCAGCAACAAGGGCGTGATGATGTGCTCCGCTGGATCATTCAGGGCTTGTGCGGCACTCATGACCTGGCCGTAGCTCATCCGGGATGCCGTCCCCGGGGCACTCGCCTCGACCTTGGCCACCGCCAGGCAGAAACTCACCCAGGCCTGGCTGCCGTTGACCAGCGAGCCGGGAATATCCCTGACCAGGAACTGGGGCGCTGTACGTGACAGCAACAGGTGAGTGGCCAGCTTGGCCGTGGCTGGCGTAGCCCGGCCTTTAGCCACCAGATGATCACTGAGCCCCTGGACGATGGCTGACGGTGGCAGGCCCCAATAGTTTTGATGGCCCAAGTCAAAGCCAGCGATTGAATTTCTCACAGGCAACACGACGGACTCACGATCGAGACCGATGTGAAGGGCGGCCAACAGGTAGTCGCTGATACTGGTGGGCGTGGCGATTCCATTCAGCCCGCCCTGGATTGTCTGCCCTATGGTCTGGGCCATGGGGGACTTGAGCAGGGTGTCCAGCGCCCTCGCGGGGTCTTGCAGTTCGACATCCGAAAGCGCGCTGGCCTTGATAAGCGCACCCAGCGCCCCTTTGGCCAGCTCTGCCCGAGCTAAGGAGGGCTCTGCCTGGATAATGCGGCGCAGGATGCCGGACTCGACGATGACCCGTATCTTGCGGCGTTGTTCCTGGGTCAGGGGAAGGGGCCAGGATAAGCCTCCGCCGAGATCACCCAGCGGCGGTTCCAAGGCGCGGGCGTTCGCGGCATCTGCCAGGTGAAGCAGGTCGGCTCGGGTTTCAGGGATAGGTAAATCATGGTGCTTGATAAAGCTTTCCAGGTTGACAGTGGAGTCGCTGCCCGGAGCGCCGGACGCGTGAAAGGCCGAGTGTGGATCAATGACTGTTTGAGTGGTTTTCAAATGTGACAACACGGCGGCTGGAGCCGCGTCCTCTCCCAGGCTCTTCGTCGCCTCGGTGAGCTGGTGCGCGAGGTTTTTCCAGTTCTGTGCGTTTGCCTGTGCGCGTGCTTGGGGTGAAAGAGGCTGCGATTCATCCGCGGAGCGTCGTGCAGATGTGGCGACGGGGTCGCTGTGGGTGGACAGGGTGTTACCAGGGGTGGCCTGCGACTGAGCAGGCGTCGATGCAATGGAGTGATCTATAACCGAGGGGCGTGGTTGGAAGCTCAATGAGGATGCCATCTTCATTACCTGTGGTTGTTGGTCCTCCCTGGACCTGCTTCAGACCTCCGTTGAGTGTCGGGAGCGCACCAAGGTGTTCCTCCGGCATTGGTTCCATAAATGTCGGGCGTCGGCGGTGGCAAGTTGGGCGTGTTCATGGGTTTAAACCTTAATCCGCGTCAGAAACGTAGCCCTCTACCGACACTTTGGGGCAAACTCCCGGTTTTTCCCTATTTGGCCAAGGCATGCCCATGACTCCCGCGTCGTCCGTCGATGAAAAGAGCTTTCGTACACTGCTCAGCCGAAACGTGGCATTGCCCCTGGGTGTGGGCGTGCTCAGCGCGGTGTTTTTCGTCTGTCTGATCACCTATTTGCTCTCGGTGATCCAGTGGGTGGAACACACGGACCGGGTCATCAACAACCTCAATGAGTCGTCCAAGCTGACCGTCGATCTTGAAACCGGCATGCGTGGTTTCCTGATCACCGGGGACGAGCACTTCCTCGACCCGTACGAAGTGGCCAAGCCGCGCATCATTGCCGACCTGCGTAACCTGCAGGAGCTGGTGGCGGACAACCCGCAACAGGTGGACCGTCTGAAACGCCTGGAAGCCCTGCAAGCCGAATGGAACAAATACGCCCAGTCGATGATCGACCTGCAGCGCCAAAGTGGTGACTATCGCAACGCCGTGAAGTCCGGCCGCGGCAAGCGCCTGACCGACGAAATCCGCAAGGAATACGAAGACGCGGTGGCGATGGAGCAGCAGTTCCGGATCACTCGCAATGAACAGGTCACGCGCACCACGGTGATCAGCGTCACCCTCTATCTGTTGTTCGTTCTCGGCCTGAGCGGGATCCTGGCGTATATCGGTAGAAAAAATTTACTTTCTCTGTCAGATAGTTACAGCGCAAACCTCGCGTCACAACAGAAGATTGCGCAGCGTCTGGAGCGGCAGGCCTGGCTGCGTAACGGCCAGACCGAACTGGCCGAACAAGTGCTCGGTCAACTCACCCTCAACATGCTCGGACGCAATATCCTGCAGTTCTTTGCCCAGTACATGGGCTCAGCGGTGGCGGCGCTGTATGTACGCGAAGAGCACGGCGGCCTCAAGCGTGTGGCCACCTATGGCTTCTCCCGCGAGCAGGAACAGCTGGAGCAGTCGATCTACAGCGATGAGGGCATCGTTGGGCAGGCCGCCCAGCTCGATCGCCTGATTCGCCTGGACGACGTGCCGGTGGACTACTTCAAGGTCAGCTCCGGCCTGGGCGAAGGCTCGACCCGCAGCGTGCTGGTGGTTCCGACCAGCGATGACGACCGCGTCAACGGTGTGATCGAACTGGGCTTTTTGCGCCCGCTGGAGGAGCGCGACGTCGAACTGCTGGAGCTGATCGCCGGCAATATCGGCACCTCCATCGAGGCCGCCCGTTATCGCCAACGCCTGCAGGAAGTGCTGGCCGAAACCCAGCAGCTCAACGAAGAACTGCAGGTACAGCAGGAAGAACTCAAGACCGCCAACGAAGAACTCGAAGAACAGTCGCGCATTCTCAAGGAGTCCCAGGCTCACCTGGAAACCCAGCAGGCCGAGCTGGAGCAGACCAACGAGCAACTGGCCGAACAGACCCAGACCCTGGCCGAGCAGCGCGACGCCATGGACCGCAAGAACGTCGAACTCAACCAGGCCCAGCTGGAGCTGGAAGATCGCGCCGATGAATTGCAGCGCTCCAGCAAGTACAAGTCCGAGTTCCTCGCCAATATGTCCCACGAACTGCGCACGCCGCTGAACAGTTCGTTGATCCTGGCCAAGTTGCTGGCGGAAAACCCCCAGGAAAACCTCAGCGCCGAACAGGTCAAGTTTGCCGAGTCGATCTATTCGGCGGGCAATGACCTGCTCAACCTGATCAACGACATCCTGGATATTTCCAAGGTGGAAGCCGGCAAGCTGGAAGTGCGCCCGGAAAACTCAAGCGTCACGCGCCTGGTCGATGGCCTGCGCGGGATGTTCGAACCGTTGGCCGCCGACCGTAAGCTGGGCTTCCAGGTGCAGGTGCAGGCCGATGCACCGATCATGCTGTTCACCGACCGCCAGCGCCTGGAGCAGATCCTCAAGAACCTGCTCTCCAACGCGATCAAGTTCACCGAGCAAGGCGAGGTCAGCCTGTCGGTGTCCCGCGCGCCGGGGGAAGGCATCGCCTTTACCGTGCGCGATTCGGGCATCGGGATTGCCCCGGACCAGCAGGAAAGCATCTTCGAGGCGTTCCGCCAGGCCGATGGCACCACCAACCGCCGTTACGGCGGCACGGGCCTGGGCCTGTCGATTTCCCGCGACCTGGCCGCGTTGCTTGGCGGCTATATCAGCGTGACCAGCGAACCCGGCAAAGGCAGTACCTTTACCCTGGTGCTGCCGGAGCAGTATGTCGAACGCGAGGAAGATGCCGCGCCGATCGAGCAACCGCGCCAGGTGGTGACAGCGCCCGCACCCACGCCCATCGCAATTTCGCCGCTGCCGGTGGCCGACACCAGGCAGATCCCGCGCTTCGCCGATGACCGCGACAAGGCGCCGTTCACCACCCGCTGCATCCTGGTGGTGGAGGACGAACCGAACTTCGCCCGCATCCTGTTCGACCTGGCCCATGAGCTGGGTTACCAGTGCCTGGTGGCCCACGGCGCGGACGAGGGCTACAGCCTGGCCGAGGAGTACATTCCCGATGCAATCCTGCTGGACATGCGCCTGCCGGACCATTCCGGGCTCACCGTGCTGCAACGCCTCAAGGAGCACGCCAACACGCGCCATATCCCGGTGCACGTGATTTCCGTGGAAGACCGTGTCGAAGCCGCCATGCACATGGGCGCCATCGGCTATGCGGTAAAACCGACGACGCGCGAAGAGCTCAAGGACGTGTTTGCGCGCCTTGAGGCCAAGCTGACCCAGAAGGTCAAGCGCGTACTGCTGGTGGAGGACGATGACCTGCAGCGCGACAGCATTGCCCGCCTGATCGGCGACGATGACATCGAAATCACCGATGTCGGCTACGCCCAGGCCGCCCTGGAGCTGCTGCGCACCAACGTCTATGACTGCATGATCATCGACCTCAAGCTGCCGGACATGCTGGGCAACGAGTTGCTCAAGCGCATGGCCACCGAAGATATCTGCTCGTTCCCGCCGGTGATCGTCTACACCGGGCGCAACCTGACCCGCGATGAAGAGGCCGAACTGCGCAAGTATTCGCGCTCGATCATCATCAAGGGCGCCCGTTCGCCAGAGCGCCTGCTCGACGAAGTCACACTCTTTCTGCACAAAGTCGAATCCCAGCTGTCCCATGACCGCCAGAAGATGCTCAAGACCGCCCGCAGCCGCGACAAGGTATTCGAGGGGCGCAAGATTCTGTTGGTGGACGACGATGTGCGTAACATCTTCGCCCTGACCAGCGCCCTGGAGCATAAAGGTGCCGTGGTGGTGATCGGGCGTAACGGCCGCGAAGCCATCGAGAGACTCAATGAAGTCGACGATATCGACCTGGTGCTGATGGACGTGATGATGCCGGAGATGGACGGCTACGAGGCCACGGCCTTGATCCGCCAGGACCCGCGCTGGAAGAAACTGCCGATCATCGCGGTGACGGCCAAGGCCATGAAAGACGACCAGGAGCGCTGCCTCGCGGCGGGTTCCAACGATTACCTGGCCAAGCCGATCGACCTGGATCGCCTGTTCTCGCTGATTCGCGTGTGGCTACCGAAGATGGAACGCATTTAAGTGGAGCAACGTTTTTTGGAGAAGAGCAGCGATATTGAGCTGCGCCTGTTGATCGAGGCGATTTACCTCAAGTACAGCTACGACTTTCGCGACTACTCCGGCGCGTCGGTCAAACGCCGCGTGGCCCATGCCTTGCGCCAGTTCGACTGCGCTACGATTTCTGCGCTGCAGGAGCGGGTGTTGCATGACCCGGCAGCGTTCATGCAGTTGCTGCAGTTCCTGACGATCCCGGTGAGCGAGATGTTTCGCGACCCGTCGCACTTCCTGGCCATTCGCCAGGAAGTGGTGCCGCTGCTCAAGACTTACCCGTCGATCAAGGTCTGGATTGCCGGCTGCAGCACAGGCGAGGAGGTGTACTCCATGGCCATCCTGCTGCGTGAGGAAGGGCTGCTGGAACGCACGATCATCTATGCCACCGACATCAACCCCGCGTCCCTGGATAAAGCCAAGCAAGGCATCTTCTCCCTGGAGAACGTGCGGGCCTACACCGCCAATTATCAGCAGGCCGGGGGGCAGCGATCATTTGCCGACTACTACACGGCGGCTTACGATTACGCGATCTTCGACAAATCGTTGCGTGAGAATGTGACCTTCGCCGACCACAGCCTGGCGACCGACAGTGTATTCTCAGAAACTCAATTAATTTCATGTCGTAACGTTCTGATCTACTTCAATAAAAAATTGCAGGATCGAGCGTTTGGATTGTTTCACGAGTCGCTGTGCCATCGCGGCTTCCTGGTCCTGGGCAGTAAGGAAACCCTGGACTTTTCCGCCTACAGCAAGCAATTCGAACCCTTGGTCAAGCAGGAACGGATCTACCGCAAATCATGAACGACGTTGCCGCCAACCCGATTCGCGGGATTGAAGCCATCGTCGTCGGCGCCTCCGCCGGCGGCGTCGAGGCGTTGCTGAGTATTTTCAGCGAACTGCCCGACACCTTCGGCCTGCCGATCATTGCCGTATTGCACCTGCCGGATGAGCGCCGCAGCCAACTGGCGGAAGTCTTTGCGCGACGCCTGCCGATTCCGGTAAGGGAAGGGCAGGACAAGGAAGCGATCCAGGCGGGCACGTTGTATTTCGCCGGGCCCGGTTATCACCTTTCGGTCGAGCATGACCGCAGCCTGTCCCTCAGCCAGGAAGAGCGGGTACACCATTCCCGGCCGGCGATCGACTACCTGTTTGCCTCCGCCGCCGATGCCTATGGCAAGGGCCTGCTGGCGATTTTGTTGACGGGGGCCAATCAGGACGGCGCCCACGGGCTGGCCCATGTCAAGCACTCGGGCGGTACCACGGTGGTCCAGGACCCCAGCGAAGCACGGATTGCCGTGATGCCGCGGGCGGCCCTGGCCCTGCACACCCCTGACCATATTCTGACCCTGAGCCACATTGCCGCATTGCTGGCTTCCCTGGAATCCTCCCCATGTTAAGTACTGTCCAGGCCAAACTGCTGATCGTCGATGATCTGCCGGAAAACCTGCTGGCCCTCGAAGCGTTGATCAAGCGCGAGGACCGTCAGGTCTTCAAGGCTTTGAGCGCCGATGAAGCCTTGTCCCTGTTGCTGGAACACGAGTTCGCCATGGCGATTCTCGATGTGCAGATGCCCGGCATGAACGGGTTCGAGCTGGCCGAACTGATGCGCGGCACCGAGAAAACCAAGAACATCCCGATTGTGTTCGTCAGCGCCGCCGGCCGTGAACTCAACTATGCGTTCAAGGGCTATGAAAGTGGCGCCGTGGACTTCCTGCACAAGCCGCTGGATATCCACGCGGTCAAGAGCAAGGTCAATGTGTTTGTCGACCTGTACCGCCAGAGCAAGGCGATGAAGCAGCAAGTCGAAGCCCTGGAACGCAGCCGCCGCGAGCAGGAGCTGTTGCTCACGCGCCTGCAGGCCACCCAGGCCGAGCTGGAGCAGGCAGTGCGCATGCGCGACGACTTCATGTCGATCGTCGCCCACGAGGTGCGTACGCCCCTTAACGGCCTGATCCTCGAAACCCAGCTGCGCAAGATGCACCTGGCCCGGGATAACGCCGCCGCGTTCACTCTGGACAAGATGCACGCCATGGTCGACCGCGATGAGCGCCAGATCCAGAGCCTGATCCGCCTGATCGAAGACATGCTCGACGTCTCGCGTATCCGCACCGGCAAACTGTCGATACGCCCGGGGCGCTTCGACCTGGCGCAATTGGTGAGCAACCTGGTGGAGAATTTCGCACCGCAGGTAGCCGCCGCCGAATCGTCGATGCACCTGGCGGCCGAGGGGCCGGTGGTGGGCAATTGGGATGAGTTTCGTATCGAACAGGTGGTCACCAACCTGCTGACCAACGCCCTGCGCTACGGGGCCAAGAGCCCGGTGGAGGTGCGCGTGTATACCGAGCATGGCGAAGCCAGGGTAGAAGTGCGTGACCACGGGATCGGCATCAGCGAAGAGAACCAGAAGCGTATTTTCCAGCAGTTCGAACGGGTGTCAGCCAGCCAGGTTGCCGCGGGACTGGGCCTTGGGTTGTTTATTTCCGAACAGATCGTGGCCGCCCATGGCGGCACCATCGAGGTCGAGAGCCAGATAGGCCAGGGCGCCTTGTTCCGGGTGTGCCTGCCCCTTGAACCGTCGGCATGAAATCAATCGTCACCCCGACGCAACCTCTACGTGACCCCATGGTCGTAATTGCAGCAATTGACCGGACAAAGGCTTCCCATGAGTGAAGATGCACAAGATGTCGTACTGATCGTCGAGGACGACGAATCCATTATGTTTGTGCTGGGTGAGTACCTGGCCGGCCTGGGGTATCGGGTATTGAAGGCGATCAACGGGGAGCAGGCCTTTGAAATCCTCGCCACCAAGCCACACTTGGACCTGATGGTCACCGACTACCGTTTGCCCGGTGGGATTTCCGGCGTGCAGATCGCTGAGCCGGCCATCAAGTTGCGCCCGGAATTGAAAGTGATCTTTATCAGCGGCTACCCCCAGGAAATTCTCGACTGCAACAGCCCGATCACGCGCAATGCGCCGATCCTGGCCAAGCCGTTTGACCTGGATACCTTGCAGGAGCATATACAGCGTTTGTTGGCCTGAAGGGCCAAGTGGTGAATCAGGCTCTTCCTGAGCCTGAATGACACTGCTTGGCTAATGGCCATTTACGCCCGAATCATCTCCCGCACCTTCGCCGTCAACAAATCAAAGGTAAACGGCTTGGTGATCAACTGCATCCCCGGATCCAGGAACCCACCACGCACCGCCGCATGCTCGGCATATCCGGTAATAAACAGCACCTTCAGGTCCGGACGAACCTGCCTGCCTATCTCTGCCAGTTGGCGTCCATTCATGCCGGGCAAGCCGACGTCGCTGATCATCAGGTCAATGCGCTGGCTGGATTCGATAATCGGCAGTGCGCCATCGGCATCGCCCGCTTCGACAAAGGCGTAGCCCAGCTCACTCAATACCTGGCTGACCAGCACGCGCACCGCCGGGTCGTCCTCGACGATCAGCACGGTTTCCCCCCTGTTGGCGATCGGCAACAGGGCAGGGTCCACGGTCACATCGGGGGTGATTTCGCCGACAAAACGTGGCAGGAACAGGCTCACCGTGGTGCCTTTGCCTACCTCGCTATGGAGGGTTACATGGCCCCGCGATTGGCGCGCGAAACCGTAGATCATCGACAAGCCCAGGCCGGTGCCCTGGCCAATGGGCTTGGTGGTAAAGAAGGGGTCGAATACCCGGCCCAACAGGCTTTCCGGAATGCCGCAGCCGGTGTCGCTGACGCTCAGTTCCACGTAGTCGCCGGGCTTGAGCGTGCCGTAGGCGGCCGTGAAGACGCTGTCGAGGTGGCGGTTACAGGTTTCGACAACCAGGCGGCCCCCACTCGGCATGGCATCCCGGGCGTTGAGCGCCAGGTTGAGCAGGGCACTTTCCAGTTGATTGGGGTCGGCCTCGGCGGTCCACAACTGAGTGTCCAGGCGCATGTCCAAGGCGATGCTTTCGTTGAGGCTGCGTTGCAGCAGCTCGCCCATGGACGTCACCAGTTGGTTGATCTGTACCGGCTTGGAATCCAGCGACTGGCGCCGCGAGAACGCCAGCAGGCGGTGGGTGAGGCCGGCGGCGCGGTTGGCGGAGGTCACGCCGAGGTCGATCAGGCTGTCCAGGTCATCCAGCTTGCCGCGGGACACACGCCTTCGCAGCAGCTCCAGGCTGCCGATAATGCCGGTGAGCATATTGTTGAAGTCGTGGGCGATACCGCCGGTCAACTGGCCGACGGCTTCCATCTTCTGGGATTGGCGCAAGGCTTCTTCGTTGCTGCGCAACTGCGCCGTGCGTTCTTCGACTTGCTGTTCCAGCGTCTCAAGGGTGCGCTGCAGGCGCAGTTCGCTCTCGCTCAGGTCGATCAACCTGTCCCGTGCCTCATATTGCCGACGCCGTCCACGCAGGGCGGCGCTCACCAGGCTGATCAACGTCACGGGGTGGAAGGGGCGCTCCAGGAACGTCACGTTGCCCAGCAGGCCGCTGAGGTGGGATGAACCGTTCTGCTCGCTGCCGCCGTGATGGGTCATCAGCACGATGGGCAGGTCGGACCAGGCGGGCTGCTGGTGCAGGTATTCCAGCAGGGGCTCCAGGTCCGCGCCGCGCAGGGCTTCGGCTGCGATGATCAGCATGCCGGCGCCTTGCTCCACGGCCTCGCACAATACGGGCAGGCTGCTGGCAACCATGCCGGTGTAGCCGGCTTCCTTGAGCATCATCAGCGCCAACGAACCATCACGGCCCATGGGCGCCAGGACGATTGCGCGTTCGGATACAGGTGAAATGGTGGTCACACGCCCTCATCCTTGAGCAAAGGCGAACCGGCGCCCATGTAGGTCGGGATGCCGCGCAAAACCCCTTGGAAATTGTCCAGCGGTTCTCCGACGGTCATGCCACGGCTGCTGATACGGTATTCACGGATAGTCGACTCGTGGGCGCCGGTGCGTTTCTTGATAATCGAGATGGCGCGGCGCACCTTGCCCAACGCCTCGAAATAACGCAGCAGAATCACGGTGTCGGCCAGGTAAGTAATGTCGACAGGGGCCTGCATGTCGCCGACCAGTCCATGTTGCGCAACGGTCATGAACGTCGCCGCGCCACGGCGGTTGAGGTACAGCAGCAGTTCATGCATATGCAGGATCAGCGCGTTTTCTTCCGGCATTGCCGCCTGGTAGCCATTGATACTGTCGATGACCACGGTCTTGATCCCGCGCTCGTCCACGCAACGACGCACGCGGTGGGAAAACTCGCCGGGGGACAGTTCGGCCGCGTCCACCTGTTCGATCAGCAGGTTGCCGGTAGCCTGCAAGGCGGCGAGGTCGATGCCCATATTGTTCATGCGCTCGAACAGCAAACCCAGTTCTTCATCGAAGATAAACAGCGCGGCCTTTTCGCCACGGCCTACCGCCGCTGCGGCGAAAATCATCGAGATCAGCGACTTGCCGGTACCGGCCGGGCCGAGAATCAGGCTGCTGGAGCCGGTCTCTACGCCGCCGCCCATCAGGGCATCCAGCTCGCGAATGCCACTGCTCAAGGTCTGGCGTATGTAACCGCCACGATGCTCGGCCGCGACCAGGCGCGGAAAGACGTGGATGCCATCGTGCATGATGGTGAAGTCGTGAAACCCACCCCGATATTTCTGCCCGCGATATTTCACCACCCGCACGCGACGGCGTTCGGCGCCGTAGTTGGGGGTCAGTTCTTCCAGGCGAATCACCCCGTGGGCCACGCTGTGCACGGTTTTGTCGAGGGATTCGGTGGTCAGGTCGTCGAGCAGCAGCACGGTGGCGTCGTAGCGCACGAAGTAATGCTTGATCGCCAGGATCTGGCGGCGATAGCGCAGCGAGCTTTGCGCGAGCAGGCGGATTTCCGAGAGGCTGTCGATGACCACTCGGGTCGGCTTGACCCGCTCCACCACTTCGAAGATCTGCCGGGTTGCTTCGCCCAGCTCCAGGTCCGAAGAGTACAGCAGGCTCTGCTGATGCTCGGCATCCAGCAGGCTCTCCGGCGGGGTCAGCTCGAAGATATGAATATTGTCGTCCAGGTCCCAACCGTGGGACTCGGCGCCCTGGCGCAACTCACGCTCGGTTTCGGACAGTGTGATGTAGAGCGTTCGCTCACCCGCTTTCGCCCCGGCCTGCAGGAAGTGCAGGGCGACCGTGGTTTTACCGGTGCCAGGCTCACCTTCCAGCAGGAACAGGTGGCTGCGCGATAGCCCTCCGGCAAGAATGTCGTCGAGACCTTCGATGCCGATGGCTGCTTTTTCGGTTAACAACGCTTTGGATGTAGACAAGAAGTGCCCTCAGGTCACATACGAGTAGAGGATGCGCATCCAGGTGGACGCGCCATGTTCTCTTGACCGTAGCGCTTTGTGGCGGTTCAAACTGATGCGCGATTATTGTGCCTACAGGCCTTGCTGCAGTGCCGGATCGTCAGGGTTTTGCTGTTCGAGCTGGGCGAGCAGCACCTGCACATTCTGCAATTGGCCGCTTTCTTTCCAATAGTTGACCAACAGCACCCGGGCCTTGCGATTGGCCGGGTGGCGCTGGACGATTTCCTCCAACTGGCGCTGGGCCGCTTCCAATTCCTGCTGGGCATGCAGGGTGGTAGCGAGGTCGTAGCGGTAATCCTGATTGTCCGGCTCCAGCTCCACGGCCTTGGACAGGCCGAGCAACGCATAGGGGCGCTCGCCATGGTGCAGCAGCCACATACCCAGGGCATGTTGCAGGTAGGCCGACTCAGGGTGCGCCGCCAATTGCCGGGCCAGCAATTGGCGGGACTCATCGGTCTTGCCCTGTTTATCCAGCAACTCGATCTGCGCGACCACCGCTTGCAGGTTGTCCGGCTGCAAGCGCATGGCCTGTTCCAAGGCGTTTTGCGCTTCCGGCAGCAGGGCGCTGTGAATGTACAGGCGCGCCAGTTGAATCCAGCCTTCGGCCGTTTCCGGTTGGGCCTTGAGCTTTTTCACGAACTCGTCCAATACCTGCTGCAATGGCCCGAAGTACAGGCCCAAGGTGTCGGGCGACAGGCCGAGCAGGGCATTGGCGGCGGCAAAGCGTACGCTTTGTTCGGGGTCATCGAGCACCGGGCCGAGCAGCAGGGTGCGCTGGCCGCTGGGCACCAGGCCGACAATGCTGTGGATGGCCGCTTCGCGCACCAACGCTGAGTCGCTGGTGAGGTCTTTGTCGGCGAGCTTCAAGGCCTGGGGGCTGGGGTAGTTGGGCAATTCGGCATGCAGCGCGGCGCGGCGTTCGGGTGACAGGTCCGGCCGGCCCAGTTGCTGATACAGCACGCGCGCGGCGCCCGGCTCGCCGTTATGCGCCTGTTTCAAGGCTTTTGAGTAACCGTGGGCAATGGCAGGAGGCACGGCCACCTGGGCGGTGCGGGAGAAATACCAGGTGATCAGCACAATCAACAACAGGGCGCACAGGCCGATGATGGAGTAACGGCGTGACTTTGACATGCAGGCGTCCGAAAAGCTGAAGAAGCAAAGCCGCAAGCTTCGGCCAGACCACGGCAGGTGTCAAACCCGCATCAGGTCAGCACGTATTCCACCGGTTCCAGGGCCGGCGGCAGGTCGGTTTCGCCGAGGGCGGCCAGCAGCTCACGCTCCAGGGTGCGCAGGATCGCATTGCAGGGCAGGTCGTTTTCGTCAAAGCCGAAAGGGTCTTCCAGGTCGTCGCCGATCTCATCGAGGCCGAAGAAGGTGTAGCTGACAATGGCGGTAAACACCGGCGTCAGCCAGCCGAGGGGTTCGGCCATGGCGAACGGCAAGAGGATGCAGAACAGGTAAATGGTGCGGTGCAGCAGCAAGGTGTAGGGGAAGGGCAGCGGCGTGCTTTTGATGCGCTCGCACGCGGCCTGTACCTGGCTGAGGCTGACCAGGCGGGTTTCCAACTGGGTGTAACGCCATTCGCTGAGGGCGCCTTGCTCGGCCAGGGCGGAAAATCCCGCGCCAATCTGTTGCAGCACCCGGTCAGGCAGGTTGGGATGACTCGCTTCCACACTGGCCCAGGGCTGGATCGCCCGGGCTTCGTCTTCGTGGCGCAAGCGCGCGACCAGCCCGTGGGCGAAGCCGCCCAGGCCCCGTAGCAGGCGCCCACGCTCCGTCGGGTCAGTGAGCACCTGGGTCTCGCGAATCAGCGAGCGCACCTCAATGATCATCTGCCCCAGTTGCTTGCGGCCTTCCCACCAGCGGTCATAGCAGGCGTTATTGCGAAAACTCATGAAGATCGACAGCGACAGCCCGAGCAACGTAAAGGGCGTGGCGTTGACCTTGGAGAAATAGGCCGGGTGCAGGGTTTCCACCAACACGATCACCGACGCCAGCAGCGTGACCAGCAGGCTGCGCAGGGCGATGCGCTTGGCAATCGAGCCCTTGAGGGAAAACAGGATGCCCAGCAGGTTCGGTTTGGGACGTACGATCATCGCGGGGAGGACTTCTTCGGTGGCGCAGGCCCTCAGGTTAGGAGCTTGCACTGCGCACGTCCAATCGCTTGGGCTGACCGGACGATCAGCGCGGTCGATGATTGGCCAAACCAGTCAGCCATGTTGAAGGCTTTGACCATTGCTGCCGTGGCGTTGCAGAGCGACTATTTCGACGATCTCGACCGTTCAAGGAAACAATAATGCAGATTGAGAACAAGGTTTTTCTGGTCAGCGGCGGCGCTTCCGGCCTCGGTGCGGCCACCGCAGATATGCTGGTCGCGGCCGGCGCCAAGGTCATGCTGGTGGATTTGAATGCCGACGCCGTGGCGGCCAAGGCCAGGCAGCTCGGCGACAACGCCCGCAGCGCAGTGGCGGATATCAGCCAGGAGGCCGCAGCCGAAGCCGCCGTGCAGGCAACGGTCGCGGCGTTTGGCGGATTGCATGGCTTGGTCAACTGCGCGGGGGTGGTGCGCGGTGAAAAGATCCTCGGCAAGACTGGCCCCCATGGGCTGGCCAGCTTTGCCCAGGTGATCAACGTCAACCTGATCGGCAGCTTTAACCTGCTGCGCCTGGCGGCGGCGGCGATCGCCGAAACGGAAGCGAACACCGACGGCGAGCGCGGGGTGATCATCAACACCGCTTCGGTGGCTGCGTTCGACGGGCAGATCGGGCAGGCCGCTTATGCGGCGTCCAAAGGCGCGATAGCCAGCCTGACCCTGCCCGCCGCACGGGAGCTGGCGCGCTTCGGCATTCGCGTGATGACCATCGCCCCGGGCATTTTCGAAACCCCGATGATGGCCGGCATGACCCCGGAAGTACGCGACTCCCTGGCCGCCGGCGTGCCGTTCCCGCCACGCCTGGGCAAGCCTGCCGAATACGCCGCGCTGGTGCGGCACATCATTGAAAACAGCATGCTCAACGGCGAGGTGATCCGTCTCGACGGCGCCTTGCGCATGGCGGCCAAGTAAGGAGGATGAGCCATGAATGATCCCATCGTGATTGTCAGCGCCGTGCGCACGCCCATGGGCGGGTTCCAGGGCGACCTCAAGGGCCTCACCGCACCGCAACTGGGCTCTGCCGCCATCCGAGCGGCGGTCGAGCGTGCCGGCATCGCCGCCGATGCCGTGGATGAAGTGTTGTTTGGGTGCGTGCTGCCGGCCGGCCTGGGCCAGGCGCCTGCGCGTCAAGCCGCCTTGGGCGCCGGGTTGGATAAGTCCACGCGTTGCACCACCCTCAACAAGATGTGCGGCTCGGGCATGGAAGCGGCGATCCTCGCCCATGATTCCCTGCTGGCCGGCAGCGTCGACGTGGTGATCGCCGGCGGCATGGAAAGCATGTCCAACGCGCCCTACCTGCTGGACCGCGCACGCAGCGGCTATCGCATGGGCCATGGCCGCGTCATCGATCACATGTTCCTTGACGGCCTGGAAGATGCGTATGAAAAGGGCCGCCTGATGGGCACCTTTGCCGAGGAGTGCGCGCAGCTCAACGGCTTCAGCCGTGAGGCGCAGGATGCGTTTGCCATCGCGTCGCTGACCCGTGCGCAGGAGGCAATCACCCATGGCAGCTTCGCCGCCGAAATTGTCCCGGTACAGGTCACCGTCGGCAAAGAGCAGAAAACCATCCTGCATGACGAACAACCGCCCAAGGCCAGGCCGGAAAAAATCCCCGGCCTCAAACCGGCGTTCCGCGAAGGCGGCACCGTGACGGCGGCCAATTCCAGCTCGATTTCCGACGGCGCGGCAGCGTTGCTGCTGATGCGTGAGTCCGAGGCGCAAAAGCGTGGGCTCAAGCCGCTGGCGGTGATCCACGGGCATGCGGCGTTTGCCGATGAACCGGGGCTGTTTCCGGTGGCGCCGGTGGGCGCGATTCGCAAGCTGATGAGCAAGACCGGCTGGAGCCTCGACAACGTCGATCTGTTCGAAATCAACGAAGCCTTTGCCGTGGTCAGCCTGGTGACCATGAGCAAGCTGGAAATCCCCCACGCCAAGGTCAATGTCCACGGCGGTGCCTGCGCCCTGGGCCACCCGATTGGCGCGTCCGGCGCGCGGATCCTGGTCACTCTGCTCTCGGCCCTGCGCCAGAAAGGCCTCAAGCGGGGCGTCGCCGCCATTTGTATCGGCGGCGGTGAAGCCACGGCCATGGCCGTCGAATGCCTGTATTAAGGACTGAGCCCAATGCTGCCCAATGACGAACAACTGCAAATCAGCGACGCCGCCCGGCAATTTGCCCAGGAGCGGCTCAAACCGTTTGCCGCCGAGTGGGACCGTGAGCACCGCTTTCCCAAGGAAGCCATCGGCGAGATGGCCGAACTGGGCTTTTTCGGCATGCTGGTACCCGAACAGTGGGGCGGGTGCGCCACCGGTTACCTGGCCTACGCCATGGCCCTGGAGGAAATCGCCGCCGGTGACGGCGCCTGCTCCACCATCATGAGCGTGCACAACTCGGTGGGCTGCGTGCCGATCCTGAGCTTCGGCAACGATCAGCAGAAAGAACAATTCCTCAAGCCCCTGGCCAGCGGCGCCATGCTCGGTGCTTTCGCCCTGACTGAGCCGCAAGCCGGTTCGGATGCCAGTGGCCTGAAAACCCGTGCACGCCGTGAAGGCGATCATTACGTGCTCAATGGCTGCAAACAGTTCATCACCTCCGGCCAGAATGCCGGGGTGGTGATTGTGTTCGCGGTGACTGACCCCGCAGCGGGTAAGCGTGGGATCAGCGCGTTTATCGTGCCCACCGATTCGCCGGGCTACAGCGTGGCGCGGGTCGAGGACAAGCTCGGCCAGCATGCCTCCGATACCTGCCAGATCCTGTTCGAGGATGTAAAGGTGCCGGTGGCCAACCGCCTTGGGGAGGAGGGCGAGGGCTACAGGATCGCCCTGGCCAACCTTGAAGGCGGTCGCGTCGGCATCGCCTCGCAATCGGTAGGCATGGCCCGCGCCGCGTTTGAGGCTGCACGCGACTACGCCCGCGAGCGCGAAAGCTTCGGCAAACCGATCATTGAGCATCAGGCCGTGGCCTTTCGCCTGGCGGACATGGCCACGCAAATCGCCGTGGCGCGGCAGATGGTGCACTACGCCGCCGCCCTGCGGGACAGCGGCAAGCCGGCGTTGGTCGAAGCTTCCATGGCCAAGCTGTTCGCCTCGGAAATGGCTGAGAAAGTCTGCTCCGCCGCCTTGCAAACCCTCGGCGGTTACGGTTACCTGAGCGACTTCCCCGTGGAGCGGATCTACCGCGATGTGCGGGTCTGCCAGATTTACGAAGGCACCAGCGATATTCAACGCATGGTCATCTCACGCAATCTCTAAGGAGCCGATACATGAGTTACGAAACGATTTTGCTCGAAGTCCAAGGCCGCGTCGGGCTGATTACCCTCAACCGCCCGCAAGCCCTGAATGCCCTGAATGCGCAGTTGGTCAGTGAGTTGAACCAGGCCCTGGATGGCCTGGAAGCCAACCCGGAAATCGGCTGCATCGTGCTGACCGGCTCGAAAAAAGCCTTCGCCGCCGGCGCCGACATCAAGGAAATGGCCGAGCTGACCTACCCGCAGATCTACCTCGACGACCTGTTCAGCGACAGCGATCGCGTCGCCAACCGGCGCAAGCCGATCATCGCCGCGGTCAACGGCTTCGCCCTCGGCGGCGGCTGCGAACTGGCGCTGATGTGCGATTTTATCCTGGCCGGTGACGGCGCCAAGTTCGGCCAGCCGGAAATCAACCTCGGCGTGCTGCCGGGCATGGGCGGCACCCAACGCCTGACCCGCGCCGTGGGCAAGGCCAAGGCCATGGAAATGTGCCTGACCGGACGGTTTATCGATGCGGTGGAAGCCGAGCGCTGCGGGATCGTCGCGCGCATCGTTCCCGCCGATGAACTGCTCGACGAAGCGCTGAAAGTCGCCACGCTGATTGCCGGCAAATCGGTGCCGATCAGCATGATGGTCAAGGAAAGCGTGAACCGTGCGTTTGAAGTGAGCCTGTCGGAAGGCGTGCGCTTTGAGCGCCGGGTGTTCCATGCCGCGTTCGCCACGCAGGACCAGAAGGAAGGCATGGCGGCGTTTGTGGCCAAGCGCGCGCCGGAGTTCAAGGATAAGTAGCCGTTGCCAGCTGTATAGCTGCAAGCTTCAAGTAATCGCCAATGCGCTTTTACTTGAAGCTTGCAGCTTAAGACTTGCAGTTCTTACAGCTGGTAGTTTTTGAGTTCCCGGGCAATCACCATCCGCTGTATCTCGCTGGTCCCTTCGTAAATCTGCGTGATCCGCGCGTCCCGGTAGTAACGCTCCACCGGGTAATCCTCCAGATATCCATAGCCGCCATGAATCTGCATCGCGCTGGAGCAGACCTGCTCGGCCATTTCCGAGGCAAACAGCTTGGCCTGGGACGCCTCCGAGAGGCAGGGCTTGCCGGCGCTGCGCAGGCGCGCCGCATGCAGGATCAGTAAACGGGCAGCGTTCAGGCGGGTTTGCATGTCCGCCAGCAGGTTGGCCACGCTTTGGTGTTCGATGATCGCCTTGTCGAATTGCACCCGGTCGCGGGCATAGGCCAGCGCCGCCTCAAAGGCCGCACGGGCGATGCCCAGGGCTTGGGCGGCAATGCCGATGCGACCGCCTTCGAGGTTGGACAGGGCGATGGCCAGGCCTTTGCCGCGCTCGCCAAGCAGGTTGGCCTCGGGCACGCTGCAGTGGTTGAGGGTCACGGCGCAGGTGTCCGAGGCTCGAATACCCATCTTGTGCTCGGTGCGGTCGACCACAAACCCCGGGGTGTCGGTGGGGACCAGGAACGCGGAAATGCCTTTCTTGCCCAGGTCCGGGTCGGTCACGGCAAATACAATCGCCAGCTTGGCGCGCTTGCCGTTGCTGACGAACTGCTTGGCGCCATTGATCACCCACTGGCCGTGGCGCAGTTCGGCGCGGGTGCGCAGGTTGTGGGCCTCGGAGCCGGCCTGGGGTTCGGTCAGGCAGAAGCAGCCAATCGCCTGGCCACTGGCGAGGTCGGCCAGCCAGGTGTGTTTCTGGGCATCGGTGCCGTAGTTGAGGATTGGCCCGCAACCCACTGAATTATGGATACTCATCAGTGCGCCGGTGGCGCCATCGCCAGCCGAGATCTCTTCCACGGCCAGGGCATACGCCACGTAGTCGACATAGGTACCGCCCCATTCTTCCGGCACTACCATGCCCAACAGGCCCAGTTCGCCCATCTTCGCCACCAGGGCGTCGTCGATCCAGCCGGCTTTTTCCCAGGCTTGGGCATGGGGGGCGATTTCACCACGGGCGAAGTCGCGCGCCATGTCACGGATCATTACCTGTTCTTCAGTATATTCAATGTCTTGCATGGCTTATTTCGCAACCTGCTCGAAGTGATGAAAGAAGCTGTCGACGTGGCTTTTGTCCAGTCCATGGAGCGTCGGCGGGTTCCAGCGAGGGTTCTTGTCCTTGTCGATGATCAGCGCGCGGACCCCTTCGATCAGGTCGCCGCGTTCGAACCATTGGCGGTCAAGGTGCAGCTCCAGGGCAAAGCACTGTTCCAACGGCAGGCGCCGGCCGCGTCGCAGCATTTCCAGGGTCACGGCCATGGCCAGGGGCGAGCGGGTCTGCATCAGGTGGACGGTGTTCAGTGCCCACTCATGGCTGTCGGCGACAGTGACTTCCTGGAGCTGCTCGACGATGCTCGGAATGTCCGGCAGGCCGAAGAAGTGGTCGATAGCCGGGCGCAATGCGGCCAGCGGCGGGTCGGGCAGGCGCTGCACCGCCAGCTTGGCCAGCACGCCTTGCAGGTCTTTGAGGGGCGACTCGTGCCATTGCAGGCTGTCGAGTTTCTGGTCGAGGCTGGCCAGCTTGGCGCTGTCCAGGTACCAGTTGGCCAACCCGCAATACAGGGCGTCTGCCGCGCGAACCTGCACGCCGGTCACGCCGAGGTAAATGCCCAGCTCGCCGGGAATGCGCGGCAGGAAGTAGCTGCCACCGACGTCCGGGAAGTAACCGATCGCCACCTCCGGCATCGCCAGGCGGCTGCGTTCGGTGACGACGCGCAAATCCGCCCCCTGCACCAGACCCATGCCGCCGCCCAGGACAAACCCATCCATCAGGGCCAGTACGGGCTTGCGGTAATGGTGGATGGCCAGGTCCAGCGCGTATTCCTCGACGAAGAAGTCTTCGTGCAGGGTGTCGCCGCGTTTGAAACTGTCGTACAGGGAGCGGATATCGCCGCCGGCACAAAATGCCTTGTCGCCCGCACCGCGCAGGACTACGGCATGCACCTGCGGGTCGTCTGACCAGGCGTGCAGCTGTTGCGCGAGGCGGCGGACCATGTCCAGGGTGATGGCATTCAAGCCGGCGGGGCGATTGAGGGTGAGGTGACCGATATGGTTGCGTACTTCGGCCAGTACGTCGTCCTGACGCCTCTCGGCGCTGCTTGCTTCGCTTGAAACCTGAGCAGTCATCTGTAACTCCCTGCTTTTATTGTTCTTTATCAAGATGTTCGTGAGTAAACACTCTTGTGAGAGTATCAGTGCAAATTTGCACAGTACAACCCGGAATCATGCAGGTCGTTTTTGCATTTATGCAGGGTGGCGGGCGTGGGTTCAGGTCACGCGGGTTGCCAGTACTTCACCGATGCTGCGGCGCCGAGCGTGGGTTTCTGCAGCATGGATCAATTGCTCCAGCTCCGTCGGGGCCACGTCGTAGAATTGCTCCATGTCTGCCAGCGCCAGCTTCAAGTCGGCGGCCGTGATAGCGGGGTCTCGGGCGGCCCTGGGGTCAGGCAGGACAGTCGTCGACGTCTCGACAGCACCCTTGGGGTAGCGCGTTCGCGTCGCATTATTGTAGGCCAATGCGCAGGCCAGCAAGGCACCGGCGCCGAGTAATACGGCCCCCAATTCGTGCCAGCCCAGGGCGGCGGAGGCAGGGTCGGCCAGGACCAGGCTCATGGCCAGGCCACCGGCGGGCGGGTGCAGGCACCGCAGCCAGCACATCAGCACCACGGCCATGCCGGCCGCCAGGCAGGCACCGCCCAGGGTGCGCCCAAGGACGCGGGCCACCAGCAATGCCACGACACCGGCGCACAGGTAGCTGCCGATGATCGACCAGGGTTGTGCCAGCGCACCGGACGAAACCGCAAACAACAACACCGCCGATGCCCCCAGCGGGCCCAGCAGGTGCAGGGCCACCTCCATGCCAAAAAACTGGGCACAGAGCCACACACTGAAAAATGTGCCCAAGCCCATGCCAATCGCGGCACGGCTCCATTCGGTGGGGCGGGTGTTGATAGCAGCGGGAAACCAGCGAGAGCGCATTGAAAGGAAATCCATAAACGGCGGGCAAAAAAAAGGCTTGTCTGGTTGCCCGGAAAAGCCCTTTGAAAGTTCCTGCATTTGGGGGAGGAACCCGCGCAGTGTGCCGCGCCCGGCAGGGCAGCGCCAATGCATATTAATGAGGGTTAAATACAAAAATAATGAGGTTATCAAGGCGTGGCGGAGCGGTAGATAGCTACCGCATGTGGCCATCGAGTTTACAGTTGGGGTTCAGACGCAACTCAAGGTTGGGCAGGTTTAGCCAGGTGCAGCAGCACATAGGGGTTTCGGTCGAACTCACCGCTCAACGTAGGCGTGATAGAGGCAAAGCGCGGGTCTTCGAGCCCTTCGAAATCCGCCTGGCTCATCACCAGCCACGCCGGCCCTTGCAGCGGTGCCAGGTCAGAGGCTTGTTGGGTAAACAACGGCACCTGGTCGCAGTCGAGGTTGACCATGTATTTGATCGCCTTGGCGTCTTTGCCCAGGCCGTGCAATACCACGGGGGCGCGCTGTTGCTTGACCTGCTCATGCACTTGCAGGGTAAAGGTGCGGGTGTCGTAGACGCTGCGTTCGAGCGGTTCGACCACGGCAATATAGGTTGCCCACACCGCAAGCACGGCGGCAAGCGCCGGACCCAGCGGCCGCAGGCGAGCCCTGAACAACGCCAGCAATGCCAAGGCTTGCAGCACGCCGAGAACGGCGAACACCGGTCCCAGCTGGCTCAACTCTTGCGGATAGCGTGGCCGCGCGAATACCAGCCCGACGATCAGCAGGCCTGGCAGCAGCGTCCATAGACCCAACATCAGCCCACGCAACCCTGCAAACAACCGCCCCTCAGCGGCCTGGAACGGGTACGCCGCAATGATCGCCGCCATCGGCAACATCGGCAGCACATAGCGGGCCTTCTTTGCCTGGGGAATCGACAGGCCCAGCATCACCAGCAAGCCTGCCGCGGCGCAGTACAGCACCAGTTGCAACGCCGGTGTCGGCACGCGGCGCCCACCGACCGCAACCGCCAGCAGCACCAGCAGCGCCACGGGATAGGCGAGGGCGTAGTTGCCCAGCGAGCTGGTGAAGTAATACAACGCGCCGCTGGAGCCTTCACTGCCGTCCATTCGCCCCAGGAACTGCATGCGGATCACATCCTGCATGAAGCTTTCGCCGCCACTGAGCTTGGCCATCAGCAACAGCAGGCCGACACAGGCCGCCAGCAGCGCCAGGGCCAGCAGGCCAAAGCTGAACAGTTGGCGCCATTGCCGGTTGATCAGGTAGTAGCTGCACAGCACGCCCGTGGGAATGACCAGCCCGATCGGCCCGCGAATCGCAAAGCCGAGGATCAGCAGCAGGTACAGCCAGTACAGGCGTCTGCCCGCACCGAAATGGTCATGGGCATAACCGAGGTAGAACACCGCCAGGGCGATGGCGGCGAGCATCTGGTCAAGGGACACCGCACGGGTTTCACTGATGAAGGTACTGCTCAGCAACAACAGCGCGATGCTCAGCAGCCCCCAACGCTGGGAGTAGGGCGCCGTCAGGCGATACACCAGGATGACGATCACTGCCGAGGCAATCGACGTGGGCAGCCAGGCCGTGAGGCTGGTGACCTCGCCCAGGGGCAGGGACAACAGCCAGGTCATCAGCGTCGAGGTGGCCAGGTAATCGGCATACGGCTGCCCGTAGGTGGTGGGGAAAAAACCCGGCCCATGGCGCAGCATCTCCTGGGCAAACACCACGAAGCGTGAGTCGAAACCGATAATCGCCTGGTGCCAGCTGCCGGCGATGAACAACAGCAGCGCCAGCAATCCCAAGACGAGGGATTGGCGGCGGATCGTCGGGCTGAGCAGGGGCGGTTGAGCTTTGTTCACGAATCAGGCTTCCACGACCTGCGGCACCCACTGTTGCTGGGGGATCGGCAACTGGCAGGAATCGCCACGACCGATCGGGTAATACTGGAAGCCCTTGCGCGCCAGGCGCTCACCGTCATACAGGTTGCGGCCGTCGAAGATCACCGGGGTTTTCAGGCGCTGGTGGATCAGCTCGAAGTCGGGCGCCTTGAACTGCTGCCATTCGGTGCAGACGATCAGCGCATCGGCGCCGAGCAAGGTGGATTCCGGCGTGCCCATCAGCATCAGTCGCTCCTCGTCAGCGTAGATACGCTGGGTTTCCTGCATGGCTTCCGGGTCGAACGCCCGTACAGTGGCGCCGGCGGCCCACAACGCTTCCATCAGCACGCGGCTGGGTGCGTCGCGCATGTCGTCGGTGTTGGGCTTGAACGCCAGGCCCCACAGGGCAAAGGTCTTGCCGCGCAGGTTGCCCTGGAAGAACGCATTGATACGCTCGAACAGCTTGCTCTTCTGGCGCTGATTGATGGCTTCCACGGCTTCCAGCAGGTCGCTGGAGCAGTTGGCCTGCTTGGCGCTGTGGATCAAGGCACGCATGTCCTTGGGGAAGCACGAGCCGCCGTAGCCGCAGCCGGGGTAGATAAAGTGATAGCCGATGCGCGAGTCGGCGCCGATGCCCAGGCGCACGGCTTCGATGTCGGCACCCAGGTGTTCGGCCAGCTCGGCGATCTGGTTGATAAAGCTGATCTTGGTCGCCAGCATGCAGTTGGCGGCGTATTTGGTCAGTTCGGCGCTGCGCAGGTCCATGAAGATGATGCGGTCGTGGTTGCGGTTGAACGGCGCGTACAGGTCGCGCATCACGTCGCGCACTTCTTCGCGCTCGCAGCCGATGATGATGCGGTCCGGGCGGCGGCAGTCGGAAACGGCCGAGCCCTCCTTGAGGAATTCCGGGTTGGAGACGATATCGAACTCCAGGTGCCGGCCGGCCAGGTGCAGGGCTTTTTCGATATGGGCGCGCAGGGTGTCGCCGGTGCCAACCGGGACGGTGGATTTCTCCACCAGGATCACCGGTTCGATACGGTGGCGGGCTACTGCGTCACCCACCGACAGCACGTACTTGAGGTCGGCCGAGCCGTCTTCATCCGACGGCGTACCCACCGCGATAAACAGCACTTCGCCGTGTTCGACGGCAAGCTTTTCGTCAAAGGTGAAGTGCAGTCGCCCGCTCTCCAGGTTTTCCTTGACCATGGCCGCCAGCCCCGGCTCGAAGATGCTCACATGGCCTTGCTGCAGGAGCTTGACCTTGTTCTGATCGACGTCCATGCAGATGACATCGTGACCGACTTCGGCTAATACGGTGGCCTGTACCAGACCGACGTAACCACTACCAAATACACTGATTTTCATGGGGCATTCCTGGCGCTTGCAGCGCTAGCACGGCGAGAGTTAATAACCAGCACACCAAGGATGACAAGCGCCACCCCCAGGGTTTTCGAGAGGGAAAAATGTTCGTTGAACACCGGCAGGCTGGCGGCCAGCAGGTACACCAGCGCATAGCTGATGCTCAGCAGCGAATAGGCGCGGCCCAGGGGCAGGTGCTTGAGGGCGCCGAGCCAGCAGAGCATCGACAGCGCGTAGGCCAGGATCGCCAGGCTCACCACGCCGAGCGCCGCGAAGTCGATGGCATTGCTGTGGAACGCCGTCAGCCATTCGGTAGGCAAGGGCAGGCGCGTCATGCTCCAGCGCATGCCCAACTGGGCGGCGCTGACCAGGCCAACGCTGCCCAGGGCCAGGGCAAACCCACGCACGCGGCTCATACCTGGCGCCCCAGCAGCACCACACCGGCAATCACCAGCACCACGCCCAGCCAATGCCGTGTGTCGATGGGCTCCTTGAACACACAGCGCGCCACCAGGGTGACCAGGACAAAATTGAGGCTGAGCATCGGGTAGGCGATGCCGACTTCCAGGCGCTGCAACACCAGCAACCACACCAGCAAACCAAAACCCAGGCACAGCAGGGCCGACCACAACCATGGCGAGCGCAGTTTCAGCGCCCAACCGTCGGGCTGGTCGCGCCAGCCTTCCACGGCGAATTTCTGCGAGACCTGGCCCATGCATGTGAGCAGGCAGGCCGCCAATAACAGGAGCAGTGTGATCATGGCGCAACCTGCGGGAACACCAGGATCACGATATTGCCTTGCTCGTAGCGCTTGCCGTCCTTGGGCAGCAAGTCCACTTCGGCGAGTTCGTCGTCGCCCTTGACGCGCATGACCACACCGACCGCGCCGTGTTTGCGCGCGTCGCTCATCCATTGCTGGACCTGCGTGGTGTCGACCTTGTGATGGGCTGCATCGTCGAAGGCCAAGCCATATTTCACTTCGCCGACGGTGTTATAGAGGGTCACGTCCGGGCGCTTGACGCGCCATGCCAGGGCGGAGGCCGCGCCGAGGTCGTTGCTCAGCAACGCGCTGGTCTGGCTCAACTCCTGGAGGTGATCGATGATGAACTGGTCCGGGATCTTGTTATAAACCACCGAATGGGGCAATGCGGCCGGGACCAGCGCCACCAGCAACCAGCTGCCGACCACCGGCGCTGCCCACAAGCGCAGCGGGCGCGAGGCCTGCAACAGGTTGGCAACGATCCAGCCGAACAGGAAGACAAACACCAGCACCAGGCTGAGGGTTTCACTGCCGTGCTCGTACACCGGTTTTTTCAGTTGGAACCAGGTCAGGGCCAGTAACGCCACAACGCCAATCACCAGGTTCAGCCAGCCGTTGATGCGCAACACGCGCCCACGGGCCTGGGCCAGTTTGTCGGCCAGGGTGTGGCCCATCAGCAACGCCAGCGGCAGCAGGCACGGCATGATGTAGGAGGGCAACTTGCCCTTGGCCAGGCTGAAAAACGCCAGGGGCATCAGCAGCCACAACAACAGGAAGGCGGTTTTCGCCGCGCGTTTTTCCTGCCACGCCTGTTTCAGGGTGGACGGCAACAGCGCCACCCACGGCAGGCAGAAGGCAATCAGCAGCGGCAGGTAATACCAGAACGGTTCGGCATGCTGGGCATCGTCGCCGGCAAAGCGCTGGATGTGCTCGTGCCAAAAGAAGAAGTTCCAGTAGTCCGGCTCCTGCAGGTGCACGGCCAGGGCCCACGGCAGGCTCACCGCAATGGCCACGACCACGGCGACCAGGCCGTAGCCGAGCAACTCGCGAAAGCGTTTCTGCCAGATCGCGTAGGGCAGGGCGATCAACACCGGCAACAGCCACGCGAGGAAGCCCTTGGTCATAAAGCCCATGCCACAGGCAAAACCGAGCAGCGCCCAGGCCCCCAGGCGGCCGTTGCGGGTGGTGCTGTCGAAGCAGAACCACAGGGCGACGCCGGTCAGGTTGACCCAGAACGTGAACTGCGGATCGAGGTTGGCATAGCCGCCCAGTGCCGCCACGCTGACAAAACTCATGTACAGCACACTGCTGACCAGGCTTTTTTGCGGGTCATTCCACAAGCGGCGCGACACCAGGTACACCAGCAGGATGCTCAAGCCGGTGCTCAGCGCCGAGGCGAAGCGCACGCCAAACAGGTTCTGCCCGAAGATCGCCTGGCCCAGCGCGATCATCCAGTAACCGGCAGCCGGTTTTTCGAAGTAGCGGATCCCCATGAAGTGCGGCGAGGCCCACTTGCCGGTCAGCAGCATTTCCTGGCTGATCTGTGCATAGCGGGTTTCATCCGGAATCCACAGGCCGTGGGTGGCCAGCGGCAACAGGTAAAACACACCGAACGCCAACAGGAGCAGGGGCAAGGCCCAACGCCGGATCATGCCTGCTGCACTCCGAGCCACCCCTCACGGCCGCTCAAGGCGCCGCGCACCAGGTGTTGCCGGGGCAGGGTGGTCAGGTCCGCAGGCAACAAGTCGCCCAGGGGGTTGAAGTCGATGCCGCGCTGCCCTGCCTGGGCGAGCAACTGGCGAAAATCATTGGCCATCAGAATCCCTTCTACTTCTGCGTGGATCGTGTAGACGTTGAGCTTCGACTCGGCAAACCGGTCAAGAATGAAGCCGTTGAAGTCTTTGGCGGCCACCACCGGCCCGACGACTTCGTCGAAGGTCGGCAGGTCCACCGGAATTTGTGGCGTACCCGCGCTGCCATCGGCCAATGTCGGCCGAAACAGGCTGGTACCCCGGCAATCGCTGTTGTAGCGGAAGTTGAAACCTTGCTTGGCCTGCACCACCCGCTCATCGGCACGCCAACCAGCAGCCGCCGAACAGTCGATGCGCTCGCCGAGGATGTCGCTCAAGGTCTCCACGCCGCGTCGAATCTGCTCCACCAGCTGTGCATCGCTCCAACGCCCGGTGTTGGCCTGCCAGCCGTGGTGATCCCAGGCGTGCAGGCCGACTTCATGCCCCGCCGCCTTGGCCTGGCGCATCAAGTGCCCCAGGTCACGGCCGATCGGCTTGCCTGGCCAGGCGGTGCCGGCCAGCAGGATGTCCCAGCCGTACAGGCCGGCCGCGTTGGAACGCAGCATCTTCCACAGGAACTGCGGGCGGATCAGGCGCCACAAGTGGCGCCCCATGTTGTCCGGCCCGACACTGAAGAAGAACGTCGCCTTGACCCCGGCCTCATCCAGGGATTCGAGCAACCGTGGCACGCCTTCACGGGTGCCGCGGTAGGTATCGACGTCGATGCGCAAGCCTGCCTTCATTACTTTTTGTCCGCGATTTCGAGCATGGCTTCACGCAGGAAGAAGTCCAGCGTATTGCCGATGGTTTCGCTCATCTCCACGGTCGGCTCCCAGTTCAGCAGGCGCTTGGCGTTTTCGATGCTTGGCTTGCGGTGCGCCACGTCCTGGTAACCGGTGCCGTAGAACGCCTTGCTTTCGACGTCGCGGAAACCGGCGAACGGTGGGAAGTTGCCGCGCAGCGGGTGCGCCTCAAACTGACGCAGCAGCTCTTCGCCCAACTGGCGGATGCTGGCTTCGTTTTCCGGGTTGCCGATGTTGATGATCTGGCCGTTGCAGGCATCGTTGTCGTTATCGATGATGCGCGCCAGGGCTTCGATACCGTCGGCGATGTCAGTGAAGCAACGCTTCTGCTCGCCGCCGTCGAACAGGCGGATCGGCGTACCTTCCACCAGGTTCAGGATCAGCTGGGTGATCGCCCGGGAGCTGCCGATACGCGCCGAATCCAGGCGGTCCAGGCGCGGGCCCATCCAGTTGAACGGACGGAACAGGGTGAAGTTCAGGCCCTTGGCGCCGTAGGCCCAGATCACGCGGTCCAGCAGTTGCTTGGAGACCGAGTAGATCCAGCGCTGCTTGTTGACCGGGCCGACCACCAGGTTGGAGGTGTCTTCGTCGAAATACTGGTCCTGGCACATGCCATAGACTTCGGAGGTCGACGGGAAAATCACGCGCTTGTTGTACTTGACGCAGTAGCGCACCAGCTTGAGGTTTTCTTCGAAGTCCAGCTCGAACACGCGCAGCGGGTTGCGGGTGTATTCGATCGGTGTGGCGATGGCCACCAGTGGCAGGACCACGTCGCACTTCTTGATGTGGTACTCGATCCACTCGGTGTGGATGCTGATGTCGCCTTCGACGTAATGGAAGTTCGGGTGGCTGCGCAGGCGCTCGATGGCGTCGGAGCCAATGTCCAGGCCGTAGACTTCATAACGGTCGTCACGCAGCAGGCGCTCGGACAGGTGGTTACCGATAAAGCCGTTCACACCGAGGATCAGCACGCGGGTCCGGCGCGGCTTGCGGCCGGACTCGGCACCGCGCAGCACGGAGCCGTCGACCAGGCCCAGTTCGTTGGCCAGCGACGGACCCGCCAGGTACAGGCCGTTGTCATTGCGCTGGCCGAACTTGACCACCAGGGAGTCTTCGCCGCAGGCGATGCGCAGCGGGTTGACGCTGATCACACGGCCCGGCGCCAGGCCTTCATTGCCCTTGACCACTTCGGCTTGCCAGACGATGAGCTTGTGCTCGCCGACGGCGCAGAACGCGCCTGGGTACGGTTGAGTCACCGCGCGCACCAGGTTGAACAGTTCTTCAGCGGGTTTTTTCCACTCCAGCTTGCCGTCGGCGGCCGTACGGCGACCAAAGTAGGTGGCCTGGCTTTCGTCCTGGGCCGTTTCGGTCAGCTTGCCCGCAGCCAGTTGCGGCAGGGCGTCGCGCAGCAGGCTGGTGGCCGCATCACGCAGCTTGGCGTGCAGGGTCAGGCCGGTGTCGGTGCGCTCGATCCCGACTTTTTGCTGGGCCAGGATCGCCCCGGCATCGGCGCGCTTGACCATGCGGTGCAGGGTCACGCCGGTTTCGGTTTCGCCGTTGACCAGCACCCAGTTGGCCGGTGCGCGGCCACGGTATTTAGGCAGCAGCGAGCCGTGCAGGTTGAACGCACCTTTGCTGGCGGTGGCCAGCAGCGGCTCGCTCAGCAGGTTGCGGTAGTAAAAGGAGAAGATGTATTCCGGGTTCAGCTTGGCAATACGCTCGATCCACAGCGGGTGGTTGGCGTCTTCCGGCGCATGTACCGGGATGCCGTTGCGCGCGCAGAGTTGGGCGACAGAGCCGTAGAAATTGTTTTCCTTGGGGTCGTCGGCATGGGTAAACACGGCGGCAATGTCGTAGCCGGCAGTCAGCAGGGCTTCAATGCCCGCACAGCCAATATCGTGGTAAGCGAAGACAACGGCTTTTGAATTCATGACGAAACCTGATCGGAAGGAAAAGTAGTGGTGGAATGGGAGGACACCAGGCCGTCGACGACGACCACGGGTGCCGGTGCCGCCGGTTGGTTGCGCAGCACTTTTTCAATAAAGAAGCGGGGGCGGGCGCGCACGTCGCTGTACATGCGCCCCAGGTATTCGCCCAGCAGGCCCATGCCGATGAACTGGCCGCCGGTGAACACGAACAGCACCGCGAACAGTACGAACAGACCGTCACCGGCCCAGTCGGCGCCGAAGGCCAGGCGCATCACGATCAACGCAAAGGCGAAGAACACGCCCAGCGCCGCCAGGCTGAAGCCGACGATGGACAGCAAGCGCAGCGGCGTGGTGGTCATGCAGGTCAGCAGGTCGAACATCAGGCTGATCAGGCGCATGGCGCTGTATTTGGATTCGCCGTGTTCACGCTCGGCGTGGTGCACCAGGATCTCGGTGGTGTGACGGGCAAAGCCGTTGGCCAGGATCGGGATGAAGGTGCTGCGCTCGCGGCAGGCGAGCATGGCGTCGACGATGGTGCGCCGGTAAGCGCGCAGCATGCAGCCGTAGTCGCTCATGGCCACGCCGGTGGAGCGTTGCACGGCGAGGTTGATCAGGCGCGAAGGCCAGCGGCGAAAAGCCGAGTCCTGGCGATTGTTGCGTACCGTGGCGACCACGTCGTAGCCCAGGGCGGCCTGTTCCACCAGGCGCGGGATTTCTTCGGGGGGGTTCTGCAGGTCGGCGTCGAGGGTAATCACCACGTCGCCCCGGCACTGCTCGAAACCGGCCATGATCGCCGCGTGCTGCCCGTAGTTGCGATTGAGGATCACCGCCACCACGTTGCTGCCGTCTTGCGCGGCGGCGTCTTCGAGCAATTGGGCGGAGTTGTCGCGGCTACCGTCATCCACCAGGATGATTTCGTATTCGTAGGCCAGTTGCTTGCAGGCGGCAGTGGTACGACGCAGCAGTTCAGGCAGGCTTTCTTGTTCGTTGTAGACCGGGATAACGATCGACACGCAATGAATAGGGTAGGGTTTCAAAGATTCATGACCTCGGGACTGGAGCAACTTGGCGCGTGAAAGCAGTAGTAATCATTGGACGAACACCTGGCCCGCACTTAAAAAGCGGCACTAAAGATGAAGCGTAATCAACAGCTTAGCTGGTGTTGTGGAATTCGCTCTGAAGTTTCACGTTCAAGATTAAGCGCAAAAATGTGCAACAGATATGAAAGGCAGATGAAAAACTCGTTTATTTGACAGGTAGACAGCTAGGGTTCAGCTAGGTAACTAAGGTATGGCAGGGGAAGGTCCGCAGGCTGAATAGGCGTTGTCTGCAGGTGAGGCGCTTTAATCCGCCAGCCCTTGGTCTTAATTGAAGAATCTTCTCTGCAATGCGCTTCAAGTGCCGGTAAAGTAAGCCATCTCTTGCCAGGGTACTCGGATGAATAGCGTGCAGCGTATAAGCGGCCAATGGCGGCCCGTTTTGATCGGATTGTTGATGACGGCGGCCTGCGCCAGCGCCGTACGGGCAGATGATGGCGTGGCGCTCACCGCGCTCACCCAAGTGCCTGAGGGTGTTGAGGTGCGCGGCAGGCAGGTCGCCGCCTACACCTGGGACGACCGCCAGGGCAAGAACCTGCTGGTGCTCTCCGAGCAGGTCAGCGAACGCGAGGATGACGGTACCCAGTCGGCGTTTGTCTATGCGGCCCAATACCTGATCGACGGTGACCGTCCCAAGCGCATGTGGATGCTCTACGACGACGTGCAGCATTGCCAGTTCGATGCGGCGCTGCGCTTCGACATGGCCGCGACCAAGGTCACCGACCTCACTGGCGATGGCATCACCCAGGCCACCGTGGGCTATTCGCGCTCCTGCACCAGCGATGTCAGCCCCAACGAATTCAAGCTGATCATGCATGTCGGCAAGTCGCAGAAGTACCGCCTGCGCGGGGTCGACCGGGTCGGCGCAGCCTGGTGGGATGAGGAGGCCGGGGCCCTGCGTGGCATGCCGCTGCCCAAGGATTGCAGCGTGGCCGGGCAGCAGGCGCTGGTCAGCCAGTACAAGGAGCAGGGCACGGAGTTGCCGTTGCCGGGTTGCTATGGCGATGAGAAGGACTTTGCCAAGGCGCCGGAAGCTTACCTGGCCTTTATGCGTCAGCACTGGTTCGCCTTGATGCAGAAGCAGGATGCCGAATGGAGCCAGGCCCAGACCCAGCCCCAGGCGCCCACCGAGGATGAAGACACGGCACCGTGATTTTGTGCCAGGGCTTTTCCTGGGTTAGACTCGGTCTTCGCCAATTCACTAAATACCTCGATTAAACAATGAGTTGTTCGAGGTATTTAATCCAAAGGCTGATCTACCTTGACCGAGTCTATCCGCAACCCGTTGACCCTCTACCTCACCCGCCTGGCCCCCTCCAGCCAACTGACCATGCGCTACGTGCTGCAGGACGCCGCCGACCGCCTGGGCTTCGAAGACATCAACCTCGAAGACATCGACTGGCACCTGCTGCAACCCGAACATGTCATCGCCCTGGTCGCAGCATTGCGTGAAGACGGCTACGCACCGAACACCTCATCCTTGTATGTGAATGCCGTGCGCGGGGTGATGAACGAAGCCTGGCGCATGAGCCTGATCAGCCAGGAACATCTCCTGAAAATGCGCACGGTCAAGGCCACGCCCGGCACGCGCCTGGGCCAGGGCCGCAATCTGCGGCGCACGTTGATCCGGGAAATGATGGAGGTCTGCGCCGCCGACCCTCGCCCCCAGGGCCTGCGTGATGCAGCGGTCATCGGCATCCTGTATGGCTCGGGCATGCGCAAGTCCGAGTCGGTCAACCTCGACCTGGCGCAGATCAACTTCGATGAACGCAGCTTGCGGGTAATCGGCAAGGGCAATAAGGAATTGGTCAAGTATGCGCCGGACTGGGCTTTCGCCAAGCTGCAGGCGTGGTTGGCGTTCAGGCGCGAACAGCTCAAGGAAGGCGAGCAGGACGACAGCTTCCTGTTCAACCGCATACGCCGGGGCAGCCATATCACCCGGGAACGTATCACCAAGCATGCGATTTACTACATCGCCCGCCAACGGGGTGAGCAGGTGGGGGTGAAGATCATGCCCCACGATTTTCGCCGCTCGTTTATCACGCGGGTGATCGAGGAGCATGACCTGTCGATTGCACAGAAGCTGGCGCATCACACCAATATCCAGACCACCGCCAGCTATGACGTGCGTGACGACAACGAGCGGCGGCGGGCGGTGGATCGGTTTGATCTGTAGACGAACAGCTGCGGACCTACAGAATCGGTTTGCCGCCGGTGACCGCATAACGCGACCCCGAGATATAGCTGGCCTCGTCCGATGCCAGCAGCACATAAATCGGCGCCACTTCCACCGGTTGGCCGGGGCGGCCCAGTGGGGTTTCGCTGCCGAAACTCTGCACGTCGTCATCGGTCATGGTCGCCACGATCAACGGCGTCCAGATCGGGCCGGGCGCGACGCTGTTGACGCGGATGCCCTTGCTGCCGAGTAATTGCGCCAAGCCACCGGTGAAGTTGGCGATTGCGCCCTTGGTGGCGGCATAGGCCAGCAGGGTCGGCTTGGGCATGTCGGAATTGACCGAGCTGGTGTTGATGATCGAACTGCCGGCCTTCATATGCGGCAGCGCGGCCTTGCAGAGGCGAAACATCGCGGTGATGTTGATATCGAAGGTCTTGACCCATTCCTCATCCTCGATCTCTTCGAGCGTTTCGTGGGTCATCTGGAACGCAGCGTTATTGACCAGCACGTCAATGCGCCCGAACTGTTCCACGGTCTTGTCGACCAGCGCCTGGCAGGTGGCTTTTTGCGCGATGTCACCGGGCAGCAACAGGCATTGGCGGCCGGCTTCCTCGACCCAGCGCGCGGTTTCCCTGGCGTCTTCGTGTTCGTCCAGGTACGCGATGGCCACATCGGCGCCTTCACGGGCGAAGGCGATCGCCACTGCGCGGCCAATGCCGCTGTCGGCGCCGGTGATCAAGGCGATCTTGTTGGCCAGCCGGCCGGAGCCCTTGTAACTCTGTTCCCCACAGTCCGGGTACGGGTCCATCTTGCGCTGGGTACCGGGTACGTTTTGCGCCTGGGGGGCGAAGGGCGGGCGTGGGTAGTCAGTCATTTCCAATCTCCATAGGTTTCGAACGGTGCTATGGGATTAGTAGTTTCATGGCCGGCGATAGTTGTAATGGATGCCGGCCAGGCCCGACGAGCGGTATCGCTCAGCCGTGGGGCGGGGCGCTCGCCAGGTGCGCCGGCAGACGGCCCAAGGTCCACAGCGTGGTGAACATCGCCGCGAGCGCACACAGCGCGATACCCATGAGCATCGGCGCCGGTGTGTGGTCGGCGAACACTCCGACCAGGGTCATGGACACGGCAGCGGTGATCATCTGGATCGCGCCCAACAGGGCGGAGGCAGATCCCGCCACAGCACCATGATCTTCCAGGGATAACACGCCCGCCGCCGGCAACAACAGGCCGAGGAAACCGAAGCCGATAAACAGCGACGCCATCATCAAGGCCAGGCTGTCGACCCACAGCGTGGTCGCGGCCAGCAGCACCATCACGGCGGCTACGGCGACCACCGACCAGCGAATCAGTGGCGCCAGGCCGAAGCGCGCGCTCAAGCGTGCAGTGAGTTGGCTCATGGCAAAAAACGACGCGGCGTTCAGGGCGAAACACAGGCTGAACTGGGTAGGCGTAAGGCCGAAGTATTCGATATACACGAAGGGCGCACTGCCGATAAACACGAAGAACGTCGCCAGCCCGAACCCGCACACCACCGACAGACCGATGAAGACCGGGTCACGCAGCAGTGCGCCGTAGCTGCTGAATGCCGTGCCCAAGGTCTTGCCCAGTCGGCGCTCGGCGGGATGGGTTTCGGGCAGCTGCACAATTGTCATCACCAGGCACAGCACGGCCACCACCGCGAGCACGGCGAATACTTCGCGCCAGCTCCACAATGAAATCACCAGGCTGCCGGCCAGCGGCGCGAGAATCGGCGACACACTCATCACCAGCATCAGCAAGGCCATCAGCCGCGCAGCTTCATGGCCGGTGTACAGGTCACGCACGATCGCCCGGGGAATGACCATCCCGGCACAGGCACCGAACGCCTGCACGGCACGAAAGCCGATCAGCACTTCAATGGTGGGCGCCAGCGCGCAGCCGACGCTGCCCACCGCAAAGATCAGCAGCCCGGCGTAAATCGGCGGCTTGCGCCCGAACACATCGCTGATCGGGCCGTAGAACAGCTGGCAAACCCCAATGATCATGAAAAATACCGTGAGGCTCATCTGTACCGCCGCCGGCGAGGCGTGCAGGCTGGCGCCCAGGGTGGGCAGGGCAGGCAGGTAGATGTCGATGGCGAACGGGCCGACGGCGGTAATCAACCCCAGCAGTAACGCAAGGTGGGCAATACTTCGGGACATGGGCGGTTTCCGGCAGCGCAAAAGTCGATCAGCTTAAGGGATCCGCGCAGATCCGCAAACTTAGGCTTCACTAACAGGGATTGATGCCGATAACGGTAAGAACGTTGCTTCGACGGTTGGGTATGGGGATGTCAGCATGACGATCAAATTACGCTTGATGCTGTTGATTGCCACTGGGTTGCTCACGGCTCTGGTCATGAGCCTGGCCGGCTACCTGGGGAATGTTCGGATGAGCGAGGCCGTACAGGATAGCGAGGTGAGCATGACGGTCCTGCGCAACCATATGGAAGCCGACATGATGCACGACGCACTGCGTGCCGACGTGCTGTCCGCGATGCTCGTGGGGTTGGGCAAAAGCACCAGCAGCAAGGATGAGGTCAACACCTCGTTGAAGGAACACGCCGAGCATTTCCGTCAGGTACTGGGGGACAACCTCAAGTTGCCGCTGGATCCCACGATCAAAAGCGGCCTGGAAAAAATCAGACCCAGCCTGGACACCTATATCAGTGCCGGCGAGCGCATCGTCGCGCTGGCACTGGAGAATCCTGAGGCCGCTCGCGGGGAACTGGACACCTTCAACAAGGCGTTTTCCCAGCTGGAAGATCAAATGGCGGCGATGAGCGAGCTGATCGAAAGCAATACCCAGGAGACCAGCGCCAGCACGCGGCAGACCATCAGCCACGCCAATTTGACCTTGGGCGCCGTATTGCTCGCCAGCCTGTTGCTGCTGCTGGCCCAGGGGCGCTGGGTGTTGTCGAGCATCATGGCGCCGCTGCAGGCCGCCAGTCGCATTGCTGCCAGTATCGCCCGGGGTAACCTGAGCGAGCCGATTGTCGAACCCAAGCGCAAGGACGAAGCCAGCTCGTTGATCCGCAGCCTTGCCACCATGCAGCGAGATCTACGCGGCATGATCGAGGTGGTGCGCAGCAATGCCCACGGCGTCAATGGCATGAGCGAACGCTTGAGCCAGGGCTGCCATGACGTCGCCGGCAGCAGCCAGCAGCAAAGCGCGGCCGCCAGCACCATGGCGGCCGCGGCCAGTGAAATGACCGCCAGTATCGAGGAAATCACCCGGCATGCCGGGCGTGCCCTGGATATGGCCAACCAAGCCGAAGCCCTGGCCAAGGACGGCGGCCGGGTGATCCATCAGGTGGTGAAGGACATGGATGGCATTGCCCGCTCAGCGCAGCAATCGGCCCAGGTCATTCGTACGCTGGACAAGGAGTCCGAGGCAATCTTCAGCATTATCCAAGTGATCAAGGGCATCGCTGACCAAACCAACCTGTTGGCCCTGAACGCCGCGATTGAAGCCGCCCGCGCCGGCGAACAGGGACGCGGCTTTGCAGTGGTCGCCGATGAAGTGCGCAGCCTGGCGGGCCGCACCAGCGCCTCGACCCAGGAAATTGCCAGCATGGTCGGGCGTATCCAGCAGAACACCCGGGAAGCGGTGACCAGCATGGAGGAGGGCGTCACCCAAGTGGACAAAGGCATGGCGGTAACTGCCGAGGTGGAGCGAGCGATCCGCGATATTCTGCAGGCCACCCTGAATACCACCGAGTTGGTGAACGACATCTCGCGCACCATCGGTGAACAGAGCCTGGCCAGCAACGAGATCTCCCACCAGGTGGAGATGATTGCGGGAATGTCGGAAAACAACAGCCGCATCATTGGCGAAACCGCCTCGACCACCGATGAGCTGGCCGGGCTGGCCGGCAAGTTGTCGCAATCCGTGGATCGCTTCAGCCTGTAACACCGCACAGACCTGATACACGCTTTATGGACCGGCCCCCTGTGGGTCGGTTTTTTTTGGCCGGTCCACCGGCCCACTCGCAGGGCTCGTTGACCGGGCACTGCAAAAAAAGATTGAATATTCACACCTAATGTTATTTAAATAACAAAACAAGAGCGCCACGACCTGCCTGGTCGGGGTGCAACAAGGTGGAATAGCAATGAGCAAGATCGCAGTCATCGGCAGCAATATGGTGGATTTGATCACCTACATCGACCGCATGCCGGCCCAGGGCGAAACCCTGGAAGCGCCTGGTTTTGCCCTCGGGTGTGGCGGCAAGGGGGCGAACCAGGCGGTGGCGGCCGCCAAGCTTGGGGCGCAGGTGCTGATGTTGAGCAAGGTCGGCGACGACATGTTTGCCGACAACACCCTGGCCAACTTCCAGCGTTTTGGTATCGACACCCGTCATGTGCAGCGGGTGCCTGGGGTTTCCAGCGGTGTCGCGCCGATTTTTGTGCGAGCCGACTCCCACAACAGCATTCTGATCGTCAAAGGCGCCAATGCGCATTTGTTGCCGGCGGACATCGACGCAGCGGCCGCCGACCTGCGCGAGTGCACACTGATCGTGCTGCAGTTGGAGATCAATCTGGAGACGGCCTACTACGCCATCGAATTTGCGCACCGGCACGGCATCGCGGTGCTGCTCAACCCGGCACCGGCCCTGGCCGGCCTGAGCGGGGAGCACCTGGCGCAGCTGGATTTCCTGATCCCCAATGAATCGGAACTGGCGTTGATCACCGGCCAGGTCGTGGACTCGCCGGACGCCGCCCAGCGCGCAGCGCGCACGCTGGTAGCCAGCGGCATTCGCCACGTGATCGTCACCCTCGGTGAACACGGTGCGTTGTACGTGGGAGAGGAGGGCGAATTCCGGGTGCCGGGCCGAAAGGTCGTGGCACGGGACACCACGGGCGCCGGCGACGCCTTTATCGGATGCTTCATCCAGCACTGGAGCCGCGACGGCGGTATCCGGCAGGCCATGGAACAGGCCGTGGCGTATTCCGCCTGCTCGGTCATGGCCCTGGGCACCCAGACGTCATATCCCGACAGCGAGGCGTTCGCCCGTTTCCTGCAACAGCCGTAACCCCCAAACCAGCCCGGAGAACAATAATGAACAAACCTGCGCTGCAACAGACACCCGATGGTTTCTACCTGAACCGCACGCCCTGGTTCGCCTTTATCCTGCTGTGCAGCATCTTTGCGCTGTGGGCGGCGGCGGCAAGCATGAATGACGTGCTGATCGCACACTTCAAGAAAGCGTTTTTGCTCAGTGATTTCCAGACCGCCTTTGTGCAGTCGGCGTTTTACCTGGGCTACTTTTTCGTGGCGATTCCGGCGGCAATGGTGGTGCGCCGCTTCAGCTACAAGAGCACGATCCTGATCGGGTTGCTGCTGTACATGTTCGGCTGCCTGCTGTTTTTCCCGGCGGCGTCGACGGCCAAGTACGGCATGTTCCTGCTGGCGCTGTTTGTGATTGCGGCCGGCCTGTCGTTCCTGGAAACCGCCTGCAACACCTACTCGACCCTGATGGGGCCCAGGGAAACCGGGACGCGGCGCTTGAACATCTCGCAGACGTTCCACCCCTTCGGTGCGATGGCAGGGGTGTACGTCGGCAGTTTCGTGATGTTCAAGGACACCGACGCGACCACGGAACAACTGACCCGGATGAGCGCCTCCGAGGCCGCCGTGCAGCAGTTGCAGATGATCCAGTCCACGCTGTTGCCCTACAAGTGGATGATCGCCGTGCTGGTGCTGATGTTTATCCTGGTTGCGATCACTCGGTTCCCGGCCTGCAAGGGCAATAAGCCGGCTGACAGCAAGCCTGGCAGCCTGCGCCACAGCCTGGGCCGACTGTGGCGTAACCCGCGCTTTACCTTTGGCGTATTGGCGCAGTTTCTCTACGTGGGCGCCCAGGTCGGCGTGTGGAGTTTCACCATTCGCCTGGCGATGCAAATGGGCGGAATGAATGAGCGCAGCGCCTCATGGTTTTTGCTGACCACCTTTGCCGCCTACTTTGTCGGCAAGATGATCGCCAACCTGTTGATGCGCCGCCTGCATCCGGCCAAGGTCCTGGCGATCTACGGTGTGCTGTGCATTGTGCTGCTGGCCTACACCATTCTGGTGCCGAATATTTCGGCGGTGTACGCAGCGGTCGGCGTGAGTATTTTCCTCGGCCCGTGCTGGCCGACCATTTACGGCCTGACCATCGATGGGCTGGGTGAAGACACCGGCGTCGGCGGTTCATTGCTGGTGATGAGCATCGTCGGCGGCGGGGTGATTCCGATCTTCCAGGGCCTGTTGTCCGATGCCAGCGGCGGCAATATGCAACTGGCCTACAGCGTACCGTTGCTGTGCTTTATCGTGATCGTGATGTACGCGGTCAAGTGCATGCGCCAACCTGGCACGTTGCCGTCGAGCGCCGCCGCGGCGGTGGCCTCATGAATACGCGGATCCCGCTGTATCCAGCGGTGTTTGCCGAGCAGGAGAGAATCCTGTTGCAGTCCGAGGATTTCAAGGTCAGTGCCTGGATCTATCCATCCGGCGTGCTGGCCGTGAGCCTGGAGAACAGCCGTGGACGCCTGGTGCTGCTGCCTTATCAAGGGCAGATGATCTGGTCGGCGGTGTTCGACGGCTGTGACCTGACCATGAGCAACCTGTTCGAGCAACCCCGGCCCAGCCCGACGGTCATCGATACCTACGGCTGCTTCATGTTTCACAGTGGCCTGCTGCGCAACGGTTGCCCGGCGCCGGATGACACCCACGCCTTGCACGGCGAAATGCCTTGCGCCCCGATGGACTCGGCCTGGCTGGACTTCGGCGAGGGCTTTGTGCGCCTGGGCGGTTGCTATCAATACGCCAAGGGCTTCGGCGATCGCTACCGGGCGTGCCCCGGCGTGACCCTGCGCGCCGATTCGGCGGTGTTCGATATCGACATGGACGTGACCAACCTGGCCGGCAAGCCTATGGAACTGATGTACATGGCCCACATGAACTACGCCTTTGTGGCCGGCGCGCGGTTGGTCGAGCCATGGGGCATGCAGCGCCTGCGCCTGCGCACCAGCATTCCGGGCCACGTCAAGCCGACGCCGGACTGGAGTGCCTACATGGCGCAACTGGCCGAACAACCCGGGCAATTGGCCTGTCTCGATCAGCCGGGGTTGTACGACCCTGAAATCGTGTTTTTCTTCGACGGCGTCGGCACGGATGCCACCGGCCAGGCCCACTTCCTGCTGGATCATCCCGATGGCGCGGCGTTCTACACCCGCTATCGCCCCGAACAATTCGAGCACGCCGCACGCTGGATCCTGCACACGCCGGATCAGCAAGTGGCGGCGTTCGTGCTGCCATCGACGTGCGAACCCGAGGGCTATAACGCCGAGAAAGCCAAAGGCCACGTGCGTCTGCTGGCGGCGGGAGCCAGCGCTTCGTTCAGTGTCACCACCGGCTACCTGAGTGTGCAGGAACGCCAGCGGTTGCTGGGTTAAACCAGCAATTGCGCGCCATGGGCCTGGATGGCGTCCTTGTAGCTGCGGGGGATTTTCTTGTCGCTGACCACGTACTGAAAGTCCTCCAGGGTGGCGAAGTGAGCGGTGCGCACCGTGTCGAACTTGCTGAAGTCGGCGAGCAATACACGTTGCTGGGCCTGGCGCATGACCTTTTGCTTGACCTCGACTTCATTGAAGTTGAAGCACGTCACGCCGAATGCCTGGCTGACGCCGGCGGCCGTCACGAAGGCCCAGGTCAGGCGCACGCTGTCGAGGATGCTGCTTTCGGCACTGTTTTCAAACACCTGGTTCTTGCGGTGGAAGGTGCCGCCGCACAACACGATGTGGCAGTTGGGCTTGTTATGCAGCTTGAGCAGCACGTTCAAGGAGCTGCACACCGCCGTGAACTCCAAGTCGTCGGGGATGAAGTCGATCACAAACGGCGAGGTGGTACCGCAGTCGAAAAACACCGTGTCACCGGGCTGGATCAGGCGCGCGGCGAGTTTGCCGATGCGGCGCTTTTCCTCGACGTGGCGGGTGTCCTGCTCGGCAACCCGGTAATCGCTGACCTCGCTGCCGACCCGGGTGATGTAGCCACCCAGCAGGCGCAGGTGATCACTGAAGTGGTTGAGATCGCGGCGCAGGGTCATCTCCGAAACCTCCAGCAGCGCCGCCATTTCCCTCAGGTGAATGGCGTTCTGGTCCTGCAAGGCTTGTTGGATAAGCTTGAGTCGCTCGGCTTTTCTACTGTCCACGAGTATTCCAGGGCTTGATTGTTTGTGTTAGACAAGTGACATTTAATGTTATTATTGTAACATATTAGTGTGAGTGCTGTGACAAGCGGCACACGACCATTCGCAACATACAGGCAAGGGCACGTTAAATGAACACTCTTCAACCCGCAGCATTGGCCAAGTACATCGATCACACCTTGCTGGCGCCCGACGCCTCCCGCGAGCAGATTCGCACCTTGTGCGAGGAAGCCCGGGAGCACGGTTTTTATTCGGTGTGCCTGAACTCGGGGCAGGTGCCTTACGCCGCTTCCTGCCTGACCGACGACAGCGTGGTGATTTGTGCCGTGGTGGGCTTTCCCCTGGGCGCCGGCCTGAGTGACACCAAGGCCTTCGAAGCCGAACGGGCGATTGCCGCCGGGGCAGGGGAGATCGACATGGTGCTCAATATCGGCTGGTTGAAGGACGGTTTGCTGGAGGCAGTGCGCGAAGACATTGCCTTGGTCCACAAGGCCTGCGGCGCCGTGCCGTTGAAGGTCATCCTGGAAACCTGCCTGCTGGACGACGAAGAGAAAGTCCAGGCCTGCGAAATCTGCCGGGACCTGGGTGTGGCGTTCGTCAAGACCTCCACGGGGTTCAGCCGAAGCGGTGCCACCGCCGAAGACGTGGCCCTGATGCGTAAAACCGTGGGCGCCGCGGTTGGGGTCAAGGCGTCCGGGGGCGTGCGCGATTATCCGACGGCACTGAAAATGATTGAAGCTGGGGCGACACGCTTGGGCAGCAGTTCGGGGATTGCGATTGTCGGCGGGGCGATGACGGCGGCCAGTGGTTACTGAGTTTCGGGCCGGTGCCTGGCAGCCTGTAGGGAAATCCCTACAGGCCGCGCAAATCATTAGAGCACTATCCGGATTTCTTCATGGCTCTTTGCTATATGTCACGCTAGAGTGATTGGAAGATTCAATGAAGTCTTGATTTCTCCGGCCTCGGCCGAGGCCGCAGGACACTTCATACCTGTGGAGTGCACCATGAAAGTTCTAATCGCCGATGATTCATCCATGTCCCGCAAGATGGTCTTGCGTTCCCTGCCGGAATCACTGACCGAAGATGTTCGCCAGGCCTGTAACGGTGCCGAGGTGATGGAGGCTTACCACGCCGGTTTGGTCGACCTGCTTTTTCTCGACCTCACCATGCCCGTCATGGACGGCTTCCAGACCCTGGAAGCACTCAAGCGCGAAGACGCCAATGTGGTCGTCGTGGTGATCAGTGCAGACATCCAACCCCTGGCCAGGCAACGGGTATTCGACCTGGGCGCTGCTGCATTCGTAGCCAAGCCGGTTACGGCTGAAGCTGTAGTCAATGCCTTGCACGTCATAGGAGTGCTTTGATGGAAACCTTGGCCGCACTCACCGAAGACCAACGTGATGCCCTGCAGGAACTGATGAACATCGCCATGGGACAGGCGGCCGAGCGACTGGCGCTGCTGACCGATACCATGGTGACGCTTTCGGTTCCCTTTATTCACCCGCTGATCCGGGAACAGAATCACCTGTTGATTCCGGAGCATCTGCGCCGGAGCTTCATGATCGTCACCCGCCAGTCTTTTCTGGGTGAGTTACGTGGCGAAGTGTTCGTGTGCTTTGGCTCCAAGGGGGCCGATGAACTGGCCGAACTGCTGGGCTACAAGGGCAGCGGCCTGGAGCAGCAGCACGAATTGATGCTTGATGTCACCAACATCCTGACCGGCGCCTGCATCAGTGGCCTGGCAAGGCAGGTGGCGACTCAGGTGAGCTATGACGCACCGTCCATTCTCGTCCACACCGAACATGCGGCGAATGCACTGGATGAATTGAACCTGAATGAACACCTGGCGATGGTGCTGGAAATCCGTTTCGAGGTTCAGGCTCATCAGTTCTCCTGCGACTTGTTGATCTGCATCACTGAACGTACGGCAGGCGTTGTCGTTCGGGCCATAGATCGTTTGCTGGACGAGCTTTGAAGGGGCCTCTTCATGACAGACAGCAAGGTAATTTCCCGGGAAACCCTTGAGTCGATGCTCAAGGCCATCAATATGGGCGTGCTGCTGGTCGACCAGGACTGCAAGGTGCTGTTCTCTAACCATTTCATGTCCATCAACAGTGGCCGCAGCGCGGAAGAACTGGTCGGCCGTACGTTGTTCGAAGCCTTTCCGGAGCTGCCGGAGGCCTGGACCCGGCAGAAGATCAACAGCGTCATCACCCTGCAAAACTTTGCGTTCACGTCATGGCAGCAGCGGCCGCACCTGTTCAATTTCGAGAGTACCCGGCCCATCAGTGGCATGGTCCGGCTCATGTATCAGAACTGCACCTTCTTCCCCGTGCAAGATGCCGATGGCAGCAATCTTGGCGTGGGCCTGGCCATCAGTGATACGACTGACACGGCTGCCCGCCAACTCGAGTTGACGCAACTTAACAAGTTGCTGGAAGAAGAGAAGGGTGCCCAGGCGCTGCTGATCGCGCGGCTCGAAGACGCACAGGCGCAGTTGCTGCAGTCCGAGAAAATGGCGGCGATAGGGCAACTTGCTGCAGGCGTGGCCCACGAGATCAATAACCCGATCGGGTTTGTCGGCTCCAACGTCAACAGCCTGCGTCGTTACCTGGTGGACATCTTCGCGCTGCTCGAAGCCCATGAACAGGCGACCGACGAGAGGCATGCCAGCGCTCATCCCGAGCTTGCGGTGATGCGGGACAAGATGGATTACACCTTCATGCGCCAGGACATCGACGACCTGCTGGCCGAGTCGGTCGACGGCCTTGACCGGGTCACTCGCATCGTCAAGGACCTGCGCGAGTTCTCCCACGTCGACAGTTACGAATGGCAGTTGGCCGATCTGCACAAGGGGCTCGACAGCACCCTCAACGTTATTTGGAACGAGATCAAGTTCAAGGCTCAGGTGATCAAGCGCTACGGCGATGTCGAGCCCATCGAATGCATGGGCTCACAGATCAACCAGGTCTTCCTGAACCTGCTCATCAATGCCAGCCATGCCGTGGGGGCCGACGGCGAAATCACCCTCAGCAGCGGCAGGGAGGACGGGGGCGTCTTCGTCGAAATTGCCGACAACGGCCACGGCATTCCCCTTGAAATCCAGAACCGGATATTCGAACCGTTCTTCACAACCAAGCCGGTGGGCATGGGGTCGGGCCTTGGCCTGTCGTTGTCGTACAGCATCATGGTCAAGCACCATGGACGGCTCACCGTCGACAGTGAGCCGGGCAGGGGAAGTCGCTTCCGCGTCTGGTTACCCTTACGCCAGCCGGTAATCGAGGCTGTCTCTACCTGCGCCGTTGAAGGACGCTGATCATGGATACGCTGTCTTCCTGCGAAAAACGACACACCGTCATGCTGGTGGATGATGAGGAAAGTATCCTCAACAGCCTTCGGCGCCTGCTGCGCGCAAAGCCTTACGACTTGCTGCTGGCCACGAGCGGGGCCCAGGCGCTGAGCCTTTTCGAACAACACGCTGTCGACCTGATCGTCTGCGACGCGCGCATGCCGTTCATGGACGGGCCGACCTTGCTGCGCGAGGTGCATAGGCGCGATCCGCACTGCGTGAATATCCTGCTGACCGGCTACGCCGATATGAGCATGATCACCCAGGCGATCAACGATGGGTATGTGTTCCGTTACATCAGCAAGCCCTGGAATGATGAAGAGCTCAAGCTCACTCTCGATCAGGCTCTGGAAATGAAGAGTGCTCGCTGAGCGTAACCCTGCGAATTCGTCGCCAAGCCTATAACTCAACTAAATAGTCATTTAGTTGAGTTGGCTATCGGGGCAGGGCTCAGGCCTGGGCGAGGGCGCTGATACGCCGTTCGCTGATGCGCTCGACCGTGTCCATATGTTCGGTGCCCCACACGCACAACGCGCCCAGCGCAGTGGCCAGGGACTGCCCGAAGGGTGTCAGGGAATACTCGACCTTGGGCGGGATCTCCTGGAAGTCGATCCGCGCGATGATTTCGTCGCGCTCCAATTCCTTGAGTTGCTGGATCAGTACCTTGTCGGTCACGCCGCCAATCGCACGCCTTAACTCGCCATACCGATGAACATGTCGCGCCAGGTTATACAGGACCAGCGGTTTCCATTTGCCGCCAATCACCGCCAGGGCAGCCTCGAGCCCGCAATTGAAGGTGTTGTTCGCCATGTGATGGTGCTCCAAAGGGGTACTTACTAAAAGGTGCATACTATTCAAAAGAATAGTCTGGATCTAGAGTTGGGCCTCAACATTCTTCGGAGTTAACCATGAGCAGGCTCGACGGAAAAATTGCAGTGATCACCGGTGGCAACAGTGGTATTGGCCTGGCAACCGCCATGCGCTTTGCAGCGGAAGGTGCACAGGTTGTGATTGTGGGACGCAGGCAGGAAGAACTGGACAAGGCGCTCGGGCTGATCGGGCCTGGAGCGCTCGCCATTCAAGGGGATATCTCGAGGCTGGACGACCTGGAGCGCATTTTCACCCACATCAAAAGCGTCAAAGGTCGCGTAGACGTGCTGTTCGCCAATGCGGGCCTGGGGGATTTCCAGCCGCTCGGGTCGATCACCGAAGAGTCGTTCGATCGCACGTTCGGCATCAACGTCAAAGGCACACTGTTCACCGTGCAAACAGCGCTGCCACTGATGCACGCCGGCGGTTCGGTCATCCTCACCGGTTCGACTACCGGCACCATGGGCACACCGGCGTTCAGCGTGTACAGCGCCACGAAAGCCGCATTGCGTAATTTCGCCAGGAGCTGGGCGCTGGATTTGAAAGGCAGCGGTATTCGCGTCAACGTACTTTCACCGGGACCGATCTCGACACCGGGCCTGGACCTGGCGCTTTCAAGTACCGGCCAGAAGGATGCAATCATTGACGATATGACGGCGCAGTTGCCACTGGGCCGTATCGGCCAACCGGAAGAAGTTGCGGCGGCGGCATTGTTCCTGGCGTCGGACGACAGCAGCTTCATGACCGGCAGCGAAATGTTCGTGGATGGAGGGTTCGCTCAGGTTTGAGCCAGAGAGGGGTTTTGCCTGTTGGAATCTGACGGGCACTGCCCCTCATTACGTAACATCGTATTACGCATAATGTATATTATGTTAAATCGTGTGTCAGGCTCAGCCACTTCCCGCTCTCGTCGCCTACTGCGGTGCACCATCGCTATCATAGGTGCTGGATTCGTACCTGACGGCATTACTCATCGCCGGAGGGAACGCTGATGCTTGACTTACTTCTCAGCGAATCAAGATTCATGAGTGTGTTCCCGGAACGCTTACGTACTCGGCACCGTGAATCCGGCTTCACGTCCATGATAGCGCTCGAAGCGTTTAAGGGAGAAAGACGAGAGATCCAAGTCGGTCGAACCGCGTATGCACCACTGTGCAAACGCCTCGCCCAACGCGGCGGAATGTTTGAAGCCGTGACCGGAACAGGCGGACACCACCAAGGTGTGCTGCCACGCCGGATGCTCATCGATAATGAAATGGCGATCCGGCGTCACGGTGTAGGCGCAGACAGCAGACTTGACCACGCTCGAGGTAACACCGACGATGCGGCCGCGCACCTGGTGCTCATACATGTCCCGCTCTTCCGCCGGCGAGACCGTACGATCCATTGTTTGCGGCAACGAAGTAGTGTGGTATTGCGCGGTGGCGATTTTCAGGCTGCCCTCGCCGTGTAATGCGGGAAAGCCGTAGTTGATTTTGTCGTCGCCACGGCCGTGAGTGAGGATAAACGTCGGTGAGTGATCCACCCACTCGGCGCCCTCCTCCAGCCCGAACCAGAACAGCTTCTGCCGGTAGACGCTGAGCAGGCTGTCAAACGGCTCGCCCAGCAAACCGCCGCTCCAGTTGCCGGCGCTAATCACAAGCTTGTTTGCAAAGAGCGTGCGCAGATTCGTAGTGACATGGACTCCCTGCTCATTCGAGCTAATCCCAGTGACGGTTTCGCCTTTGTAGAGGATTGCTCCGTGTTGCTCGGCCAACTTGAGCTGCACATCAATGCAACGTTCAGGACGTACAAAACCTCCACCTGGCTCGAAATAGCCGATGGCAGTGTCGTGTACGTTGGCAAGTTGTGGAAAGCGCTGGCGAATCTGTTCGGCGGATAAAACGTCGTGCTCGATGCCATAGGCCTGTGCTAGGCCGATGGTGCGCAATGTGAAGTCGGTTTTATCGTTGGGGTCAAACTCGGGACTCGAAGTCAGAACCAATAGACCCGACTGTTCGAACAGCGACTCCCCTGATAATTGCTCAAGCTCGCGCCAGATGCGGTGGGAATTGCGCACAATGGGAACGTACTGCGCGCCCTCACCCACCGAAAGCCGGGTAATACGCGTATCGCCATGGCTGGAGCCCAGGTTGTGAGGTGGGTGATGGCGGTCGATACCCACAACATTCGCACCCGCCTTCGCCAACTGATACACCGTAGCGGCCCCCATGGCCCCCAATCCCAGTACCACTACATCACACCGCTCGGACATCAACTCTCACCTGTCAAAAAGAAGCCAGTTGAAAGTGAAGCCGATTAAGAATCAACGACTAAAAGAGCATATGCATATTATCAACCGAGCATCACCGGCCGCTCTGCTGCTGCAATACTACGCAGTGCTGAGTCCAAACACGCGCCTCTCCCGGCAACACAGGAGAGGCCGCCTGCCTGCATACCGTTGAGCTATCAGAGGAATAGAAAAAACAACATCATAATGATGGCACTGTCTGATACCGTGCACATAAACACAGCCACTCCGAGGATTGTCATGGGCGCAGGCGCTCCTATTCCGCCGAATGAAATTGAACGGCTTAAAGAGGTCGCGAAATTTTGTCCAGCTGACAGCGAGTACGATACTGTCTTCGATAAAATCGTCGAGATGGTTTCTGCTTACTTCAACGCACCCATAGCGCTGATTTCGATCGTCGATGAGCATCAGCAATGGTTCAAGGCGCGCGTAGGGCTTGAAGAGACGCAGACACCACGAGAAGTGTCCTTCTGCGCTTACTCGACGCTCGATAACGCCCCGCTGGAGGTATTGGACGCGACGCTTGATCCCCGTTTTAAAGACAATTCCCTGGTAACGGGGCCTCCGTATATTCGTTATTACACAGGCACCCCACTGATTACCGAAGAGGGTTTTACGCTGGGAAGCCTGTGCATCATTGATACAGTCTCACGTGCCGCTATGAGTGAGCGTGATAGCGCGATGCTCAGCGGTTTTGCTGAACTGGTGATGATGCACATCCACAGCATGCGCTCTCGAAACTTCGTCGACCAACCCACAGGGTTATTTAATCGACTCCGGTTTGAGGAGGATATACGCCAAGCGCTAAAGACCCACAGCGCGTGCCAAGCGTATGCGGTTGACATCATCTCGCCAAAGTTCCTCAACGATATCGTGAAGGCGCTGGGTTACAGTTTTGCCACAGACTTGGTCCTGGCAATCAAAGCGCGCCTACAAAAACTATTACCGCCACAGTGTCTACTTTATAAAATTAGCCCGACGCGGTTTGGTTTCCTCCTTGAGGAGGATCAAACGGCCGAGCACATTTGTGAAAACATCCTCAAGGACTTCAAAAAGCCTGTCGAATGCCACGCCATCCCCATACTCATGCAAGTCGGGATTGGCGTCCTGCCTATTCATAGCTCAGGGCTCCAGCAAGACTGGCTTCGCCTGGTGGTCAGCGCTGCGGATGAGGCGCGTGACCGCAGGCTGGGATGGTCGCGCTATGAGCCCCATTTTGATGCGGCTCAACAACGCGCGTTCATGTTGTTGAGTTCGTTGCCGGAGGCGGTCTGCGCCGACAAACAGTTCAGCCTGGTGTACCAGCCAAAAATCAAACTGCCCTCAGGACGGTGTCATTCAGTAGAAGCACTATTACGTTGGACACATCCTTTACTGGGGCCCATCAGCCCTGCTGAATTCATACCCTTGGCTGAAAAAACCGCACTCATACCTTCTGTTGGATTGTGGGTGCTCAACGCAATCATCCAGCAAGCGGTTATTTGGAAAGCGCAAGGTGTGCGCCTGCGGATAGCGATGAACATTACCGTCAGCGATCTTGAAAGCGCCGAATTCGTCGACTCGATGATCCATGAGATTCAACAGCACGGCCTGGACCCAGCTGGCTTTGAACTTGAGTTTACCGAAAGCATGCTCATGACCAACCCTGAAGAAGTCATCCGGCAACTGGAGCGTGTCCGTAAGTTTGGCGTAGAGGTTGCTGTTGATGACTTTGGCACCGGCTACAGCAACTGGGCTTATTTGAAGGAGCTCCCGGCCAATACCGTCAAGCTTGACCAATCTCTGATCAGCGGGCTGGGCAGCAATCAAAATGACAAGCAACTGGTTAAAACCCTGATCGGACTGGCTAAGGGGCTCGGCTACCGGGTGGTTGCAGAAGGCGTAGAAAATCAGGAAATCCTGGACCTGTTAATACAGTGGGGATGTTCCGAAGCACAGGGTTATTTGATAGCCAAGCCTATGAGCGCCGAGGCATTAGAAGCCTGGATAGCACAAGGAATCGATGGAGGTCGGGGCCGGTAGAATGACTGCCGGGGACGCGCAAGCAAGGACTCTATAGATCGCGGACACCACCTGCATTGTTGCGTCTTCGATCGTGCCTTCATTACGGCACAAAACCCAACCGTGATCTGCCAACGCTCGCTCGAATGCCTGGGTACACGCGCTATGTTCTTCCAGCTTATGGATCACCGTGCTGCTCAGCCCACGCCGTCGTGCCGCTGCCCTCGCCCATGAAATCTCAGGGGCGGTGACAATCCCGACATGCAGGTCTGGCACTCGCACGTTTCGATCAATGTTCAACTGCAGGATCTCTGCAAACGGAATTATCCGGCGAAACGCGGCATCCGACGGGTACCAGCGATCGATCAGGATGATGCTGCCTGGTGGCTGTTTAGCCAGCACCTGCCGGGAAATCCAGGCACGGCTGTCAGCAAAGCGTTCACACACCCTCAGCTCCAAGTCCCGGGAGGGACTTCTGACGAGCTGGTTAACAAGCGCCATTGTTCCCTCCCGGTACGGATCGCTTTTTCTCTCGCAAAGCCGGATCACCTTTTTGTTGCCTGCTCTCAGTGCTTTCGTAACGGCCTCCAACAGCGTGGTTTTGCCGGTGCCCTTGGGCCCATCCAGAGAAATAAACAGCGGACGATTCATTCTTCACTTAACAATTGAGATACCGTTTTTTTGCCCTGTCCGGACGCTGGAACCGCTCGGTGCGACTGCGCGAAGGCCCTATGAACAGAAAGTGATGAACACTCTACCCTTGTTTTGGCTCACGGGTCCCAAATCCACGCTGACAACCGCTGGTGAGCATCGGTTATCGCCCATCAGTCATGCGTGAGTGAGGTACCAGCGCCAGTCCTGCTCCCCGACTTCAGCGTTGAATTGACGGAACTCGCGCCATTTGATCGCCAGATACACCTTCAGGAATTCGGCGCCCAGCGCCTCGCGTGCCCAGGTTGAATCCTGCAAGGCCTGCAACGCGGTCAGCCAGTCGGTGGGTAGAAAATCGGTCGCCTGCTCATAGCCATTTCCCACGATCGCCGGGCCGGGATCGCTTTGATGGGTGATGCCGTAGTGAATCCCCGCGAGTAATGCGGCAGCGGCAAGGTACGGGTTGGCGTCCGCCCCGCAAATGCGGTGTTCGATGTGCCGACTGATTGCTGACCCGCCGGGCACGCGGAACGACACCGTACGATTGTTGACGCCCCAACTTTTGGCCAGTGGCGCGTAACTGCCGGCCTGGAACCGGCGATATGAATTGGCATGGGGGCAAAATATCGCCAGCGAGTCAAACAAGGTCGCCATCATCCCGCCAATCGAGTGACGCAACAGGAGCGTACCCTGTGGGTCTTCGCTCGCATACAGGTTGTTACCCTCCTCGTCGGCCAGGCTGACGTGCAAATGCATGCCACTCCCGGCCTGGTCACTGAACGGCTTGGCCATGAAGCAGGCTTGTAGCCCATGTTTGTTGGCGACACCTTTTACCAGGCGTTTGTAACGTACGCCTTCATCAATAGCCTGGAGTGCGTCGAAACGATGTTCCAGGGTCAACTCGACTTGGCCTGGAGCGTACTCGGAGATGGCCGTCCTGACTGGCAGGCCCTGTAGCGCACACGCAGCGTAGAGGTCATCAAGAAAGGGTTGCAGCTGCTCCAATTCGTATAGGCCATAAACCTGCGGTGCCTGGGGACGGATGCCGTTGGTCTGCTGCGCTGGCTGCGGCCGACCGTTGGCATCGCGTTGCTGGTCCAGCAAGTAAAACTCCAGCTCAACGGCCATTACCGGGTGGAAACCATCGGCTTTGAGTCGGTCAATGACATGCACCAGTACGTGTCGCGGGTCTGCCGGTGCGGCATGAATACCTTGGGTCGGGTGCATGCTCACCTGCACCTGGCCGGTGGGGTTGGTGCGCCAGGGTTGCAGGGTCAGGCTTCCCGCCAAGGGGTATGTCCAACAATCGGCATCGGCGACATCCCAGACCAGGCCTGTGTCTTCGACGTCTTCACCCTGCACGGTCAAGGCGAGAATGGAACTTGGCAGCGGCCGACCGTTTGCGTAGATCGCCAGCAGTTCGTCGCGATGCAGCAGTTTGCCTCGCGGAACACCGTTCGCGTCGAGAAGGAACAACTCGATGCTCAGCACTTCAGGGTGGGCGGCCAGATAAACTTCGGCCTCTTTTTTATCAGCAAATTGCATGTCACACCTCTTGGCGCTCATTCAAGCGACTGGACAGTATTCAAGAACAATGGAACTTATGAACAGATAACCCGCGCTCCAGGTAAGGCAAGCAGCGCGGTCAGCGCGTTATCCAACTCACCGATCAGCCTGTCGACATCCCCTTCACTTGTTTGCGGACAGCACAGGGTCATGTTGTGAAAAGGCGTGATCAGGATCCCGCGATTGATCAGATAGAGATGCAGCGCCATTTGAAGGCTGTCATGAAAAGCCGCCTCGGCTTGCGCGCCGGTTCTGGGCGAGGTGGCACAGAATTGAAACTCACAACGAGCCCCCAACTCGGTTACCGACCAGTTCAGTTGGTGCCGCTTGAACAACGCTCGAAATCCCTGGGCCAGTCTTGAGGCCAGGGGCAGCATGCGCTGGTACGCAGACTCGGTCATGACCTCTTCGAGGCTGACGCGCATGCAGCGCATCGCCAGTGCGTTGGCGGACAAGGTGGTGCCCATGCCACTGTGGCCATGCCCGCCGCTCGCTTCGCTGATGCTTTTCTGCGCATCGTGCATGGCCAACGCAACGTGCTCGGTCATGCCAAAGACTGCGCAAGGCACGCCACCGGCGATGGGTTTCCCCACTACGAAAAAGTCGGGCTTCAAATCCCATTGGCGCGTGCATCCACCGATGCCGGTAGAAATAGTGTGGGTCTCATCAATGACCAACAGACTGCCGTATTTTCGCGTCAGCTCGCGGCACTGTTGCATGAACCCCGGATCGGGCAGGACCATGCCGATATTGGTCATCGCCGGCTCGCACATCAGCGCGCACACGTCGCCCTGAGCTAAAGCAGCCTCCAGTGCAGCGACATCATTGAAGGGAATGGATCGACTGTATTGGGTCAAGTCGTAGGCTTGTCCCACCAGGCCCGAACGGTGCACGGTCTTGCCCTCTCGGTAACGGACCATCACGTCATCCACGGTGCCGTGATAACAGCCGTCGAACACCAGTAGAACATTGCGCTGGGTGATAGCGCGCGCCCAGCGCAGCACATAACGATTGGCGTCGGTAGCGTTGGCGGTAACTTGCCAATAAGGCAACTCAAATCGCTGGGCCAGCAACTCAGCGCAGACCACCGCGTCTTCGCCGGGCAGCATCGTGGTCAAGCCATTGTTCGCCTGCTCGGCTATGGCGCGGGCGATAGGATCAGGTGAGTGGCCAAACATCGTGCCGGTGTCGCCGAGGCAAAAGTCTATGTAGTCATGACCGTCGACATCGGTGAAGCGGGCACCTTTGGCACGCTGGACAAAAAGCGGCGAAGGCATCGACCAATCGCTCATCCAGTGCATGGGCACACCGTTGAACAGCGCCGCCTTGGCACGCTTGGCCAGCGCCATTGACATTGGGTTGTTTTCTATAAAACGGGCACGCTCGGCTGCGGCAAAGGCAGCAATCGCTGATTCACCAACTCCACTGTTCGACATGATTAGAACCCTTTGTTAAGTATCACCTTAGTTAAACTTCGTTGCCGTATAGATAAGCCACACGCCCTCATTCTCCAGGTGCAGCAACAGCTCCCGAATATTGGGTGAATATCGCTCCGCAAACTTATAACGTGGGTGTTGGCTTTAACTATTTACATTGCCAGCTGATATACAGCCTTGATATATCGCGCAGATGTTCATTCAAACGTCATTAACCGGATTGAGGGGCTTTATTCTCGACCAGGCAATTACCGCCATCGACCACGATAACTTCACCGGTGATGTAACTGGATTCTGGAGACGCCAGAAATGCAACCGCCGCCGCCACTTCGTGGGGACTGCCTGCCCGCCCGATCGGGGTAAAGCGCCCCGCCTCTGCTTCAACCGGCGTGGTTGAGCCCGTGGTGATCCATCCGGGCGCCACGCTGTTGACAGTAATCCCGTGCTTGGCGACTTCAAGTGCCAGTCCCATGTTCATGCCCACCATCGCGGCTTTGGCAGCGCTATAAGCGGCTTCGCCCGGGTTGCTCCCGCGGGTGCCCGTGGTGGAACTGATATTGACAATGCGCCCGTAACTTCGCGCCCTCATAGCGGGCAAAACAGCCTGCGTCAGAAGAAAAGCGGTGGTTAGGTTTCTGGCCAGTGAAAGGTTCCACTCATGCAGTTCCATACTCGCCAACTCCGAGAAAACCTCAGGGCTGCCTTGCATGGCCATACCGGCGTTATTCACCAGAATATCGACCCGCCCCCAGACCGACACCGCCCAGAGGCCGAATTCCCGCACCTGACGTTCATCGGTGAGGTCAACCGCCCTGCCCTCCACTTCAAACCCTTCTGCGAGCAGCTCTTTAACGCGTTCCTCGATGCGGCGGCTACTGGCGGTGATGATCAATCTCGCACCCGCTGTACCTAGCCTGCGAGCGATCGCCATGCCAATACCCGCTTCACTGCCGGCACCACTGACAAGTGCCACATGCCCCCTCAAATCAGTATTTAACATGGTGTTCCCCACGGACTTCATTTGGAATAGAAGTGGAAATTAGGCTAATAAACCTGATAAAAAAAGACGATCATCATCAGAAAATCTGACAACCACCATGGCGTTCACCAGTGAGTCACTGAAAGTTTTCCTTGCGGTTGTCGACAGCGGCTCCTTTTCCGCCGCCGCACGCAAATTGGGGCGGGTCCCCTCGGCCATCAACATGGCGGTGTCGCAGCTTGAAGCCGAACTGGATTTATTGCTTTTTGACCGATCAACCCGCAAAGCCATTCCTACGGCAGCCGCCAAAGCACTGGAGCCCCAGGCTCGACAGGTCGCCAGCCAGTTAAACCTGCTCGACGCCCATGCGCTCCAGCTTCATCAGGGGTTGGAGGAGCGCTTGGTCCTTGCGATGGCGCCGGAGTTGCAGACAGGCGTATGGAATCGTCCGCTGTCCATTATCGCCCGGGAGTTTCCCACGCTTGAAATCGAGATTCGCTCCGCGTCCCATCCGGAGGCGATGCGCATGCTCCATGAAGGGCGTGTGCAGTTGGCCCTTGGATTTGAACGACCAGGGCTTGACGAGCGGGAGACGTTTCTTGAAGCGGGGAGCCAATTGCTGGTAGCCGTTGCCGCTCCGGATCATCCTGCGGCCGCCGGCAAGAAAAGCCCCTTGAGTGAAGAGCAACTGGTCAACGTTCGGCAGATCATCGTGGCTACTGGAGGGCCTACAGACTCTGATCCACGTGTTGTGCTGTCACGGCGGATTTGGCACAGCGACAATTACCTGGCAACGCTGGATCTGGTCCAGCAAGGATTGGGCTGGGCTTATCTTCCACAGCCGTTGGTACAACCTCTGATCAGTTCGGGCGCATTGACGGAGGTGGTGTTTGACAACATGCCGAGTCAGATGCGGCTATGGGTCGATATCATCTGGGTAAAGAACCGTCCCCTGGGGCTCGCAGCGAGTCGCTACCTGAGCCTGATGCGCAAGATTGTCGAGGACGAGCCGCGGCGTGTTTGAGAAAAAAACCAGCCGTATGGCTCATTGAGGCCATTGCTCAAGCAGTATCGAGACGAATTTCTCCGCCGCCGGCGAAAGCGATGCTCCCCGGCGATAGACCAGGCCCAAGGAGCGGTTCACAACCGGCTCGATCAACGGGACGCTGACCAAGGTTGGATGATCTTCAGCCGGCATGGCCAGGCTCGGCATCGCCGAAACCCCCAGGCCGGCCTCCACCAGGCCCAGCGAAGTCGAGAGGTGCTGTACCTCGTAGAACCATTGCGGCCGCCAACTCAAGCCTGACAACGCGTGATCGAGCAGCATGCGGTTGCCGCTCAGGCGCCCTACCCCGATCAGGCGGTAATCGCTCAATTCGGACCAGGTGACCGAACTGCGTCCAGCCAACTCGTGATCACGCCGGCACGCCAATACAAAGGGCTCGCTGACCAGGGGCACGAACTCAATGTCCGGATGCTGCCCACTCATCATGTTGATCCCGAAGTCGGCCTCTCCCCGCAGCACCGCTTCAAGCCCCTCATTGGCACTCAAGTCCAGCAGGCGGATGCGGATTTTTGGGTAGCGCTCGTTATACAGGCGAATGACTGACGGCAGGAAATAGAAAGCCGCAGTAGGGATACACGCCAGGGTTACCCGGCCAATCTGGCGTTCGGCCAGTTCACGGATATTGAGAATCGACTCATCGAAGTCATCCAGCAACCGACGTGCCTTGGGAAGAAAGTCACGACCGACACTCGTGAGGCTGACCTTGCGCGTGGTGCGATCCAGCAACGAGGTGCCCAACCCCTCTTCCAGTTTTTTAATTCGGCGACTGAGTGCCGGTTGAGACAGGTGCAAGGCATCGGCTGCTTCGTGAAAACTGCCAAGTTCAGCGATTTTCACGAAGGATCGAATGTCATTCAGCTCATATTCCATGTCTTATCTCACCCGCACAAGGCGTCAAAAGGAAACTCAGCGTAAATTTATCATTCGCAAAACGCAATAATCTCTTCAATCTTTGCATTTGAAACATTTTTTAAAGCTTGAGACTCTTGCTCCAAGAACATCAATTACACCGATTGATCAACAAGAGTCAGTATCATGCAAAGAATTCCCTGTGTGCTGATGCGCGGCGGCACCTCGAAAGGTCCGGTTTTTCTTGACTGGGATTTGCCCGCCGCCGTTGAGGCCCGCGACGAACTGCTGCTTAACCTGATGGGCTCCGGTCATGAACTGGAGATCGACGGCATCGGCGGTGGCAGCCCGCAAACCAGCAAGGTTGCGATTGTCAGCCCTTCGCTGCACCCGGATGCGGACGTTGATTACTTGTTCGTTCAAGTGATGGTTTCACAACGCAGGGTCGACAGCGCCCCCAACTGCGGCAACATGCTGTGCGCGGTGGGCCCGTTCGCCGTCGAGCAGGGTCTGGTCAAAGGCACCCCGGAGCGCACCCGTGTGCGTATTCGCAACCTAAACACCGGCACCTTTATTCACTCCGACGTGTACACGCCGGATGGCAAAGTCAGTTACGAGGGCGATACCGCCATTGATGGCGTGCCCGGTACGGCCGCACCGGTGCAACTGACGTTCCTCGACGCAGCCGGCAGCAAGACAGGCAAGCTCTTTCCCACCGGTAACACGCAGGACGTGATCGATGGCATTGCGGTGACCTGTATCGACATGGCGATGCCCATGGTGCTTGTCGACGCCAGCCAACTGGGCAAGCGCGGCGATGAGAGCCCGGCGGAACTGGACGCCGATAAGGAATTCCTGCGACGCCTCGAGACACTGCGGCTTCAGGCCGGCCTGGCCATGGGCCTGGGCGATGTCAGCGACAAAGTGATTCCCAAGCCGGTACTGGTTTCGCCCGCGAAAGCCGGGGGCACGATCCAGGTCCGTTACTTCATGCCGCACAACTGCCACCGCGCGCTCGCCATTACCGGCTCGATTGGTTTGGCCACTGCGTGCGTGATCGAAGGCAGCATCGTTGCGCAGATGCTCGGCGGGATCAGTACGCCGCGCCTTGAAGCGGTGCGGATCGAACACCCGAGCGGCGGAATTGATGTCGTATTGTCCTACACCGGCGTCAACGGTGAGACAATTCAGGCCTCAGTCGTACGCACCGCCCGCAGGCTTTTCTCCGGCTACGTCTACGCCACTGACTCGCAGCGCCTTGCCGGATAAATTCCGATAGTCGTTGGCATTTTTGCATCCGCACAATTCTAAAAATGGGTGATGCCATGAAAGTTGTTAAATCGCTCTACTTCCAGATCCTCTGCGCCGTGGCGCTCGGCATCGTGGTCGGGCATTTCTGGGCCCAGCAGGCCATTGCACTCAAACCCCTGGGTGACGCGTTCATCAAACTGATCAAGATGATGATTGCGCCCGTGGTGTTCTGCACCATCGTCACCGGCATCGCCGGGATGAGCGACAAGCGCTCCCTCGGGCGCCTGCTGGGCAAAACCATGCTGTTGTTCCTTGTCCTCACGGTGATCAGCCTGGTAATTGGCCTGGTCGCGGTGTACGTGTTCCAGCCGGGCGTCGGCATGAACATCGATCCCAGCCAGCTGAGCACCAAAGGATTGGCCCAGTACACGGAGTCGGCCGCAAAACTTGGGGTGGTGGAGTTTTTCATGCACATCATTCCCGAGACGTTTATCGGCGCCTTCAGTAAAGGTGAAGTGTTGCCGGTGCTGTTTATCGCGGTGTTGTCCGGCTTTGCCTTGTCGTCGCTGGGCGAGCGTGGCAAACCGGTACTCGACGTGCTCGAATCCGCCTCGCAAATGGTCTTCAAGATCTTTTCCTACCTGATGCGTTTTGCACCGGTCGGCGCTTTCGGGGCCTTGGCGTTCACTGTCGGCCAGTACGGCATCACCTCGCTGGGTTCGCTGGCGAAGTTGATCATGACCTTGTACATCGCCTGCGGCTTTTTCGTCTTCGTGGTACTGGGCAGCATTTGCCGCGCCAACGGCTTCAGCCTGTGGAAGCTGCTGCGCTACTTTCGGGAAGAGTTCCTGGTGGTACTCGGCACCTCCTCCACGGAACCGGTGATGCCGCGCATGCTGGAGAAACTCGAGGCACTGGGTTGCAAAAAAGGCGTCGTCGGCCTGGTGCTGCCCACCGGCTACTCGTTCAACCTGGACGGCACGGCCATCTACCTGTCGTTGGCGGCGATTTTCATTGCCCAGGCCTGCAACATTGATCTGAGCCTGACGCAGATCATCACCATGCTGGCGATCATGCTGCTGTCCTCCAAAGGCGCCGCCGGGGTTACCGGCAGCGGGTTCGTGGCACTGGCCTCGACCCTGACGGTCATTCACGACATCCCATTGGCCGGCCTGGCATTGCTGATCGGCGTTGACCGCTTCATGTCTGAAGCTCGCGCCCTGACCAGCCTGGCCAGTAACGCCGTAGCGACGGTGGTGATTTCGATGTCTGAAAATGCCTGCCACCGCGACACGCTGAACCGGATGCTCGACGCAAAATCTTCTGCCGCACCGGGAAAAGCCTGGGACGACCTGAAGGGCGCCAAACGCGTCTAGAGACAACCGGATAACGCTTCCCCCCTGACTTGACTGACCCCCCTCCCCGCCAGGCGCGTTGTGCCGCCCGGCGGGTCAGGGCTCGTGCGCCTCGGCGTCAGCCATTTTTACGATAACAACAAGAGAATCGTCCTATGCTCGCTTTCCTTGGCTTGGCCATGGTGGTCGTATTCACCTATCTCATCATGACGAAGCGCTTGTCGCCCATCGTCGCGCTCACCGTGGTTCCCATCGTCTTCGCGGTGATCGGCGGCTTTGGAGGCACCACTGGCAAGATGATGCTCGACGGCCTGAAAATGGTCGCCCCGTCTGCCGCGTTGCTGCTGTTTGCGATCCTGTTCTTCGGCCTGATGATCGACGCAGGCCTGTTCGACCCGCTGATCCGCAAAATCCTGAAGAGGGTCAATGGCGACCCGATGAAGATCGCCGTAGGTACGGCCCTGCTGTCGTTGCTGGTAGCGCTCGACGGCGACGGCACAACGACTTACATGATCACCTGCGCCGCAATGCTGCCGCTGTATAAACGCATCGGCATGAACCCGATGATCCTGGCAACCATCTCCATGCTGTCGCTGAGCATCATGAGTGGCATGACGCCCTGGGGCGGCCCTGCGACACGGGCTATTGCCGCGTTGGGCCTGGATGCCGGCGAGTACTTCGTGCCGTTGCTGCCGACCATGATCGGCGGTGCCCTGTGGGTGATCTTCACGGCCTTCATACTGGGTCGCGCAGAGCGCAAGCGTATCGGCAACGTGCAGCTGCAAAGCGGCGGCGGCGATTGCTACATCGATGCGATTCTCGAGGACACGCCCCACAAACGTCCGAAGCTGGCCTATGTCAATCTGGTGCTGGTGATCGCGGTGATGGCGGCGCTGGTGATGGGGCTGATGCATTCCGCGATCCTGTTCCTGATCGGCTTCGTGCTCGCGCTGATGATCAACTACCCGCAATTGGACATTCAGAAAGAACGCATCCTGGCGCACTCGGGCAATGCCATGACCGTGGTGTTGCTGGTATTTGCCGCCGGGATCTTTGCCGGGATCTTTTCCGGTACAAAGATGGTGGATGCCCTGGCACAGACCCTTGTCGACTGGATCCCGCCATCCTGGGGCCACCTGTTTCCATTGGTGGTTGCGATCACCAGCATGCCGCTGACCTTTGTACTGTCCAATGACGCCTACTATTTTGGCGTGGTGCCGATCCTGGCCAATGCCGCCGCCGCTTATGGCATCGATCCGGTTGAAATCGCCCGCGCCTCGATCCTGGGCCAGCCCGTTCATCTCATGAGTCCGCTGGTGGCCTCGACCCTGCTGCTGGTGGGCATGGTCGATCGCGATATCGGCGACTTCCAGAAGGCCACCGTCAAATGGGCCGTGCTGACCTCCCTGGTCGTCACCGCCCTGGCCTTGTTGACCGGGGCCATCAGCCTGTTCACCTGATCCACCCATAACCCCTGCTGCCTTCCAGCGCGCCTCACTCACGAGGCGCGTGCCGACCTGTACCCCAAATAACAACAACGAGTCATTTGCCATGAACCCTATGTATACCCGTCGAGCTTTGTTTTGCGCGTTAGGCCTGGTACCCGTCGCGGCGGCCAACGCCGAAGGTTTTATTGATGACAGCAAGCTCAAGCTGCAACTGCGCAATGTGTATTTCAACGAGAACTTTCGCGACGAGCACGGCTTGAGTGCGCGGGCCGCCAGAACGGCAAAGAGCGAACGCACCGAGTGGGCCCAGGGATTTCTGCTGGACTATCAGTCCGGATTTACCGCGGGCACCCTCGGCTTCGGCGTGGACGCCTTGGGGCTCTATGGGGTAAAGCTCGATTCAGGGCGCGGGCGCAGCGGCACCGGGCTCATGCCGGTGCATGATGACGGGCGGGCGGCCGGCGAGTTTGCCAGCGCCGGCGCTACGGCAAAAGCCAGGTTCGCCAAAACCACGGTCAAGTACGGCACCTTGCTGCCCAAGACGCCGGTGCTGATTTACAACGATGCGCGCTTGTTGCCCCAGACCTACCAGGGCACCCAGGTCAGCAGCAGCGACATCGAGAACCTGACCGTGACCGGCGGGCATCTGGACCGTTTCAAACTGCGCGACTCCACCAACAGCGTGCCGATCGTGCCTGATGGCTACAGCGGGGAAAAGTCCGGAGATTTCAACTACGCCGGGGCTGAGTACAAATGGGGCAAAAACCTGCGCTTGAGTTATTTCTACGGGGAACTCGAGCACTTCTACCGACAGAACTTCGCCGGTGTCCAGCACGACCTGCCGCTGGCCGGTGGCGTGCTGACCAGCGACCTGCGCTACTTCAACAGCGTTGATAGCGGCTCGGCCTATGCAGGCAAAATCGACAATGACATGTTCAGCGGCCAGTTGTCCTACGTGATTGCAGGCCATACCCTCGGTGGCGGCTACCAGGCCCTTCGCGGTGATGCCGGATTACCCTACATCAGCGGCGCGACCGTCTACTCGTTCAGTAATGCCGGCATCGGCAAATTCATTGAGGAGGACGAGAAGACCTGGATGCTCAACTATGGCTACAACTTCGCCGCCGTCGGCGTGCCCGGCCTGACCTTCTCAACGCGCTACCTGAGCGGCAATGACGGCAAGTCCACCACCACAGTCAAGGAATGGGAGCGTGATACCGAGCTGGCTTACGTTGTGCAAGCCGGCACGTTCAAGGGGCTGGGCGTGCGCATGCGCAACTATGTCTACCGTTCTGAGTTCTCCCGCGGCCGCGACAGCAATCGCCTCTACCTCACCTATGACATCGCCCTTTGGTAAGTCGACGATCGCGGCCCTTGCGGCCGCTTTCCTACAGATTCAGGTGAGGAACCCCACGCATGCTGTTTAAAAACAAAGTACTGATGCTGGTGCTGGCCCCGGTGGTGCTGTTGTCCACGGTACTGGCGCTGACAACGAGCACCACCTTGCTGTCGAGCGCCGAGCAGGAAGTCACGGCGACCCGGGAACGCCTGCTGGATGAAAGCCGGGAACGCTTGAAAGACTACGCTAACCTTGCCCGAACCTCGGTAGCGGAGCTGTATGCGCAGGCCGAGACGGGGGACACCGCAACGCGTGCGCTGGCGATCGCGCGGCTGTCCCGGATGAAGTATGGGGACGACGGCTATTTTATCGGCTACGACAGTCAGGTCGTGCGCCTGTTTCGTGGTGACAGCAGCGAAGGCGTCGGCACCAACATGAGTGAGCGCAAAGACAGGAACGGGCTTTACCTGAACCGGGAAATGGTTGCCGCCGCGAAGAACGACACCCACTTCGTCAACTATTCGGGGGCCCTGATCAATACGGATAAAGTCGTTCCCAAGCTGGCTTACAGCTTTTACCTGCCGGCCTGGGACATGGTCGTGGTCACCGCGATCAATCTCGACCGAATCGAAAGCCAGGTTGCCCAAGTACGAGGGGAAATCCATCAGCGTGTGCGCAGCCTGGTCTACGGGATAACCGTCATTGCCTTGATTGCGCTCGGGATCACCGGCGTGCTCGCAGTGTTAATGGTTAAAAGCAGCCTGCGTCCCCTGTCGCGGATTCGCGAGCACCTCGATGAAATCGCAGCGGGCGAAGGCGATCTGACGCGGCGCTTACCCATCAGCCGCGACGAGTTCGGCCAGGTGGCCGTGTCGTTCAATGCCTTCGCCGATAAGATTCATGGGCTGGTCGGCCAGATCGTCGGCATGGCCAGAGAACTGAATATATCCGTGACCCAGGTGGCCGAACAGAGCAAATGCATCGATCAGGTCATGGAACGGCAACGCCAGGAAACCGATCAAGTCGCTGCAGCAATCAATCAGATGTCATCTGCGGCGCAAGAGGTCGCCAACAGTGCCCAGAGTGCTTCAGAGGCAGCAGGCGAAACCGATGTGCAGGCCCAGCACGCCAGGCAGGTCGTCAATGAAAGCATCACCCGGTTGGGCAGCCTGACCGAGGACCTGTCCGCGGGAGGCGCCTCGCTGAAAAGCCTGCAAGGCGATGTAGCAGGCATTGTCACGGTGCTGGATGTGATCCGCTCGATCGCCGAGCAAACCAACCTTCTCGCACTCAATGCCGCGATCGAAGCCGCCCGGGCCGGGGATGCAGGTCGTGGATTTGCCGTGGTTGCCGACGAAGTACGCGCGCTGGCAAGCCGGACGCAACTCAGCACCCAGGAAATTCAAGCGATGATCGAGCGCCTTGACCAGGCCACCACCAAGGTCGTCACTGCAATGAGTCACTCCGGCGCAGCAGGCCATGGCGCCAGCCTGCACGCGGAACAAGCCGGGCAATCGCTGGGCAAGGCGGTCGAGTTGATCGTTACCATCAACACCATGAACGCGCACATCGCCAGCGCCGCGCAAGAGCAGACGTCGGTTGCCGAAGCCATCAATCGCAGCGTCCACCAGATAGCCCGCGCGATTGAAAACGTCGCAGACCAGACCCAAAGCGGCGTACATACGGTCGATGAGCTGTACGCCATCGGTCATCGCCTGGAAGGCCTGTTGAGGCAATTCAAGATTTAACCAGGACGGCGTTCAACCGGGACTGTCATTTTTGCCGAGGCGTTTCTGCCGCTTGAATCGGCCCGGTAGGCGGAGCGAGATGATCGCAACTGCCCAACCCCCTATCGCGCGTTTAACGTATGCACATTCACAAGTAATTTTCCCAGCCCATAGGTATGCTCCGCGTTTATTGCCGATCACTGATACCGGGATGCCAGCCCAAGTCTCTGCTGCTCAGTCGCAGTTTATGGAGCCGTATCCTCAAGGACGCTTGAACGATGAGTACCCTCACGCTGGACATCAGCAACCTGACGCCACTGCCTTACCACCAGCAGGTGGTCGATTACCTGAAAACCAGTGAGTCCGCCGTGTGGAGTTGGGCTTCGTCCCTGGGCGCCCAGCAGGAGCACGCCCAGGATGTGCGCGCGCAATTGCTGCGGGACACCTATCGGCTCGGCCCCGAGACCCACCCGCAGGCCTATCAGGCGTGTGAAACGGCTTTGCAGCAGTTGCAGATCCAGGCGCCCGCCACTTTGTACCAGGCCGGTGATGGCGCGATGAATGCGAGCCTTTATTACCTGGCCGGTGAAGTGCATGTGGTTTTTTACGGACCGATTCTTGAGCGGCTCGATGCCCAGGAGTTACTGGCGTTGCTGGGGCACGAGCTGGCCCATTACCGATTATGGTCGGAGCACGACGGTGACTATCTCACTGCCGAGCGCATTCTCAATCACGCAATGGCCGATGCGTATACGCCGCCAAGCCTGGAGCAGACCGCACGCTTATACAGCCTGCACACCGAAATCTACGCCGACCGGGGCGCTGCGTTGGTAGCCGGCGGGCCAGAGGCGTCAATTACCTCGCTGGTCAAGGTGCACACCGGGCTTGTCAGTGTTGACGCGGCCAACTATCTGCAGCAGGCCCGCGAGCTGGATGACAAGGATGCGCAGTTGTCCCAGGGCGTGTCGCATCCGGAGACGTTTCTACGTTCCCAAGCAGTCGACAGCTGGTGGCGGCAGGTCCCGGATACAGAGGCGTGGCTGCACCGCCGTCTACGCGGGCCGTTGTCGCTCAATCGCCTGGATGTGACCGACCAGGTCGAGCTGACCGCCCTCACCCGCGGCTTTATCGCCAGCTTTATCGGCGCAGCCGTGTTGCAGTCGGAGGTTGTACTCAATCAAGTGCGTGGCTTCTTCCCCGACTGGAAGGACAATGAAGTGCCCCTGGACCTGGGTACGCTGAACGCCGAACGTATCGACGCGAGCATCCACGAATACCTGCACTTCATCATGCTCGACCTGTGCCTGGTCGACCGCGACCTGCGGGATGAAGCATTGCTGCATGCCGCCCGCACCGCGAAGAAACTCGGCAGCGCCGACGACTTTATCAGCGTACTCAAGCGCGATATCAAATTTCCAAAACGTGAGCTCGACCCGCTCGTTCGCGCGCTCAAAGCGGAGGTCGACACATGGACCCAATAACCCCAACCGTCACGTTCACTCAATTGCTGCAGAGCCACGATGGTGCCGCCGTGCCCATCGATGATGTGCTGTTCCTGGCGCTGCCCCTGCTGCGCCAGGTAGCGCAACTGCATGAACTGGGGCGTGTCGCCCAACTCGGTTACCTCGATGTAATACAAGGGCCGGAGCGCTCCCTGCAACTGCGTAACCCCGAGGGCGTGACGCCGCGCCTGGCGCTGGACGCGATCAAGCAGGTGCAGCCCAATCCGGAATCGGCGCTGAATATTGTCGGCAAGGTCCGCCTGGTCCGGGATTCTGAAAGTGGCGTGGCCATTACCGACCTGCAGGTCCAGGAAGACCCGCACCAGGCTATCGACCACCCGGTGTTCCTCACAGAGTTGCACGCTTGGGAGCATCGTCTCGGGCATCACGACGAAATCACCGATATTTTCCAACTCGGCCAGTTACTGGCGTGCCTGGCCTGCGGCTTGGACTTTGCCGACATCAACGACCTCAAGACGTTTGCCCGGCACCGGCGCAACCTGTTCCAGCTCAATGGCCGGCTCAACCCGGTGCTGGCCAATCTGATCGTCGAGATGACAGAGCTTAACCGCCATGAGCGTGCCACGGATGTCGGCTCGCTGGTACGGCGCCTGGAGTCCTGGCGCGAGCAGCCGGCCAGCCTGGATGTCGAGCGTGTGCTGGCCCAGGCCGAAGGGCCGGCTTCACGGCGCACCGTCGTGCTGGAACACCTGCGCAACCGGCTATTCGACCTGTCGCGGCGCAATCGTCTGCTGTACTTCCGGCCGACCCAAGCCAACGTCAACCTGACCGTCGCCAGCGTACCGCTGGTGATGCGTATTGAAAGCATCCGCCCCGAAGCACTGTGCACCTGGCAGCCGACCTTCGGCGGTTTCTCCGAGCAGGTACTGAGCGGCAAGCCCGTTGGCCTGCAGCAATGGCTACGCTTTGACGACCAGACCTGGCTGCAAGCGTCCCTGGAACGCATCATCCAGGAAACCCGCCGCGACCGCGCCGAGTTCGGCTTCAGCAACCTACGCCTTGTGGTGGCCTTCATGCGCTGGCACAACCTCAAGGACACGCCGGAAGAACGCATTGTCACCCCGCTGCTATGGCTGCCGGTGGAACTGAGCCGCAAGAAAGGTGTGCGCGATCAGTTCATGTTGCAGTGCGATGAAACCGAGGCTGAATTCAACCCGGTATTGCGCCATCAGTTGCGTCAGCTCTACGATATCCAGTTGCCGGAAACCGTCGACCTTCAAAAGACCTCTCTGGAAGACATCCACGCTGATATTGCGCGCCAGATCAAGCTGACCGAGCCCGGCGTTGAGCTGCGCCTGCAAAGCAAGCCGCAAATCGAACTGATCCACCAAAAGGCCGTACAGCACCTGCACCACTTCCAGCGCCGTCGCGCACGTCAGCGCTCGGCCATGCCGTTGGTGAAGCCGGACTTCAGCTACGATCGCGAAGATTACCGCCCGCTGGGCCTGCAACTGTTCCAGCAAAAAGTGCTGCCCAGCGAGTTGCCGCTGCGCCTCGCGGTCGGCGCCAAACCCTCGCTGCGCACCCAGCATCCGCAGATGGTCGCCAGCAGCACCGAAAACAGCACCTTCGCCATGCCCGAAAACCAGGGGCACCGCTACGCATGGGACATCGACCTGACCCAAGTGACACTGGCCAACTTCAACTATCGCAAGATGTCGCTGGTACGCGACTACGCGCAGTTGATCGACGACCCGGCCCAAAACGAAGCGTTTGACCGGATGTTCTCCATCGAACCGAGAGAGGTCGAAGTTCAGGCCCCGGAACCGATCCCGCTGCCGGAACAATGGAACGTAGTGGCCGGCGACGCTACGCAGAACGCTGCCGTCGCACTGGCCCGCACCGGGCGCAACTTCATCATTCAGGGGCCACCCGGCACCGGTAAGTCACAGACCATCACCAACTTGATCGCCGACTATGCGGGGCGCGGCTTGCGGGTCCTGTTCGTGTGCGAAAAGCGCGCCGCACTGGATGTGGTATTCCACCGTCTGCAACAGAGTGAACTGGGCGAATTGTGCTGCCTGATTCACGATTCCCAGACGGACAAAAAAGCCTTCGTTGGCAACCTGCGCGAGTGTTATGAGCGCTGGATTGCCGGCGACGCCCAATCGCCCCAGCTCCAAGCACGACGCAGCGCCACGCTGAGCACCCTGAGCCAACAACTGGGCCTGATTGAGCGCTTTGAACAGGTTATGGCCGGCGTTCCAGAGACGCTGGCTTGCTCGGTGCGTGAGTTGGTGCGTCATTTGATCGACCTGCCGGCTGTTGCAACAAAACTGCCACCCGAAGTTATGGAGCGGTTGCCCGAATGGCGTCACTGGCAGGCACATAGTGAGCTGATGGGGCGCGTGTATCAGGCGATCAACGAACGCTTTGGCCTCGACAGTTTCGCGCGTCACCCCTTCAGCCGCCTCGGCGCAAGCCTGGTTACCCACGAACACGCCTATGGCCAACTCAAGGCATTCCTGGATGAAGCCTGCGGGCTCATGGACAGCGTCGAGCAGTTTCTGGAGGCATCGTCGAGCCTGCTTTCCAATGACACCCGCCTGGACGATGCGCGGGTACTGACCCAGGCTGCCGAACAACTGAGCGGCGCCAATCTGGCCTCGCACCTCGACCTGCTGGAGCCCGGCTCACCGGGCTCCCAGGCGCTGCATGCGGAACAGGCGGCATTGCAGACCCTGGCCGTGCAGCAACACAACGCCAGTGAAGCCAACCATTTTTGGCGCGACAAACTCGCCCCCCAGGACACTGACGCCGACCGGGAGCTGGTGCAGCGTCTGGAAGGTTCGCTGTTGCGTTGGCTGAAACCGTCCTGGTGGCGACTACGTGGCGAACTGCAACGACGCTATGACTTCAGCCAGCACGCGATCCGCCCAAGCTATCGCAGCGTGCTCGACAACCTGGCCGGCGAACACCGCGCCACCGCCGAGCTGCAGGCCGAGCAGCAGCGGTTGCAAAGCCGCTACGGTGTCCGGGATATCGATGTGTTCGTGCAACACCTGCAAGCCCTGCTCCAGCAATTGAGCACATCACCCTTATTGCGCCAGTGGGTCGAAGGCCAGCGCGCAAATCCGAACGCCTTGGCCAGCGTGCGTCAGGAAGCCAGCCTGCACCAGCCATTGGCACGCCTGGCCGAGTTGGTTGCGCAACATTGTGCATTCCAACCGGCGCCAAGCTTGGGAGTGCTGGCTGAATACCTGCGCGACCTGCGTGAAGAAATCGACGAACTGCCCGACACCCTCCCTCTGCTCAATGAACTGTACCAGGCCGATTCCGCCTGCCTGATGGCCATGCAACAGCACGCCCTGCCGCAACCGGCGCTGGATGGATTGATTGCCCAGGAGAACCTGACCCGTTTGTATCGCGCCAACCCGCAACTGGCACGCTTCGACGGCCCGGCGTTGAGCCTGGCAGTCCGTCAGGTCAGCCAAGCTGAAAGCAACCTGCTCAAGCACAACGCCCATGTACTCAGTGCCACGCTGCATCAGCGTTTTCTGGAAAATGTGAAGCAGTCGGCGATGTCGGTGACCCAACTGGATGCCCAGGCCCGTGAGTTCAAGAAAGCCTATGCCAAGGGCCGCCGCGAACTGGAGCATGAGCTGGGCAAGACCATGCGTTACCGCTCCATCCGCGAAATGGCGAGTGGCGACAGTGGCCGGGTGATCAACGACCTCAAGCCCATTTGGCTGATGAGCCCGCTGTCGGTGTCCGACACGCTGCCACTGACGCCGGACCTGTTCGACGTGGTGATTTTCGACGAAGCCAGCCAGATCCCCAGCGAAGAAGCCGTGCCGGCCTTGAGCCGTGCGCAGCAGGTGATCGTGGTGGGCGACGAGATGCAATTGCCACCCACCAACTTCTTCTCCAGCGCCGGCGACCAGGACGATAACGAACTGGTTGCCATGGAAGACGGCGAGCAGATTGCGATCAACCTCGATGCCGACAGCCTGCTGAGCCAGGCCGCGCGTAATTTGCCGGCGACCTTGCTTGCCTGGCACTACCGCAGCCGCCATGAAGCGCTGATCAGCTTCTCCAACGCCGCCTTCTACGAAGGGCGGTTGATCACCATCCCCGACCGTCGCATCGAACGCCCTGCCCCTGCCCATGCGGCGCTGGACTCCACGGACGCCCAGGCAGTGATGCAGGGCGCCGACACACTGCTCGACAGCCCGATCAGCTTTTTGAAGATGAGCGATGGCGTTTACCTCAGCCGCAGTAACCTGGCCGAAGCGCGTTATATCGCCAACCTGGTGCGTGAGCTGCTGCAACGTGAGACCGGCCTTAGCCTGGGGATCGTGGCTTTTTCGGAAGCCCAACAGGGCGCCATCGAGCAGGCCCTGGAGGACTTGGCCGCCAGTGACTCGGCCTTTGCCACTCGCCTTGAGCGCGAGTATGTGCGTGAAGATGCCGGGCAGTTCAATGGCCTGTTCGTCAAGAACCTCGAGAACGTTCAGGGTGATGAACGCGACGTGATCATCCTGAGTATCTGCTACGCGCCCGGACCGAACGGCAAGATGCTGATGAACTTTGGCCCGATCAACCAGCGCGGAGGGGAAAAACGCCTCAATGTGATCTTCAGCCGTGCGCGCAAGCGCATGGCGATCGTTTCCAGCATTGAGGCAGAGGCCATCACCAACACCCACAACGACGGTGCTGCGGCACTGCGCGCTTTCCTGCAGTTCGCCCAGGCCAGCGCCAGTGGGGATGCGCTGCGCTCCCAGGGTATCCTCGCCAACCTCAACCCAGGCGCCAAGCAATCCTTTGCCGTCAGCCTGCCCAAGGACAGCCTGCGCGGAGCCATCGCCGTCGCGTTGCGCAAACGCGGGCATACGGTGCAGGAGTATGTCGGGCGTTCGCAGTTCCGCTGCGACCTGGCGATCAGCGACGCCAGCGGTGAGCACTTCAGCCTTGGCGTGCTGCTGGACGGCGATACGACGCACGCGACTGACGTGAAAGAGCGTTATATCTTCCGCCCGACCGTGCTGCGCAGTTTCGGCTGGAAGATCATCGACGTGCTCAGTCATGACTGGCTGCGGGACCCAATGGACGTGCTGAATCGTATTGAAGCGCTGCTAAGGAATGATGAGGTGCCCGCGCTGCCAGAGCCTGAACCGGAAGTGGAACCTGCAGCGGTTGAAGTCGAGCCGCCGCCAGCCACTGAAGCAGCGATTCCGATGCGCGAGTTCACCTTTGGGGAAGGTAACTCCAACAAGTTCTGGCGTATCGGCGTCGCAGAGGCGGAGGTTGTGGTGAGCTTTGGTCGTATCGGCACCAAGGGCCAGACCCTGATCAAGTCCCTCGACAGCCCGGAACGGGCAGAGCGCGAAGCGCAAAAGCTGATCGCGGAGAAACTGCGCAAAGGGTATCAGGAGCAGGCGGGGCTCGATCACACCGAGCCGCGCTGAGTCGATCCGGCATTGTGCGCCCTCCTGCTCCAATACCATCAACGTGCGCTTTCCCCGCATTTTTTGATCGGGCGTGCCCTGACGTTGAAAGCTAAGCAGACGTCATCCGAAGCCCCCTCCGGGGCTACGAATGACCGCCGACTTCGTCACCAGTATTTAGCGCTCCACGGCCTGGGCGCTATCGGACCAAGGAAGAAACCATCGCTGTAACAAGCGCTCCAGATCATCCACATACGTGAACGCGACCGGCACGACCAGCAGACTTAAAGCGGTTGACGTTACCAATCCACCAATCACCGCGATGGCCATAGGCTGACGGAAGCTGGCATCCGCTCCCAGCCCCAGTGCAATGGGCAGCATGCCCGCGATCATTGCCAAGGTCGTCATAACAATGGGCCGGACACGTTTGTGACATGCATTAACCAAGGCATCGAAAACGGACAGGCGTTGCTGGTGAATGCCCATCACGGCGTACTCTACTAGGAGGATAGAGTTTTTGGTCACAATGCCCATCAACATCACAAGACCTATCATGGACGGCAGGCTTAGCATGCCTCGGGTCACGAGCAGTGCGACAAAGGCCCCACCCACTGAAAGCGGGATGGCGAAGAGAATGGTCAGTGGTTGAAAGAAGTCACGGAAAAGAAGCACCAGCACGCAGTACACGCAGAACACCCCGATGACAATGGCCATGCCGAACCCACCCATCAGCTCAGCCATGATTTCCGCATCGCCGGTTTCGATCAGCTTGACGCTGGTGGGCATAGCCTGGATCGCGGGTAAAGCTTTAGCCAGGGTCAGCGCCTGCCCTAACGGCATGCCCCCCAGGTCTGCACTGACGGTGGCGTACCTGCGGCGGTCATAACGGTCAATCTGCGTAGGGCCACTCTCTACCGTCAGGCTGGCAACACTGGATAAGGGGATCAAGCCATCGCGACCACGAACCCGAAGATTAGCTATCGTTTCAAGGTCCTGTCTTGAGGTATCTGGAATTCGCACCTGAATCGCTACCTGACGATTGTCCAGGTTTAGCTTGGCCATTTTTGCGTCAAAGTCCCCATTGGTTGCAATGCGAACCGTCTCACCAATGGTTGATGTAGTAACACCACGTTCCGCTGCCTGCTGAGCGTCGGGGCGTACGATGATCTCGGGGCGCTCCAGGCTTGCCGTGGAGGTGATGTTGGCAAGACCCGGGACATCGCGAAGTTGCCGCTCCAGCGCCTGCGCTGTAGTTTTCAGCGCTGCTTTATCGTCACTGGAGAGAATCAGCGAGAGTTTCTCCCCCAGCCCCCCCGAGCCGATTGAAAAGCGGGCTCCGGGTACATCGCGCAGCGCGACGCGTACCTGAGTTTCGATCTCAACCTGGGCTGGGCGCGTGCCGCGAGGAGAAAGTACCATCGTCATGGTCGCCCTGCGTAATTCTGCCGCCTGTGTCTGCCCGCGTCCGGCAGGTTGGGCGACCCCCACGCTGGTCATTACATGCTCGATGCCGGGAATATGCTGGATTGCACGACTCACCGCTCCCGTCGTCGCTCGGGTCGCCTCCAAGCTGCTGCCAGGGGGCAACTCAATATTGATATTGCTATAGCCCTTGTCGGAGGCCGGCATCAGACCTGTCTCAAGCAGTGGCACAACCGCGATCGAAGCAGCGAATATAAGGACCGTACCCAACAGCGTGAGGCGCCTATGGGTAAGACACCATGTCACTGCGCTGAGGTAGCGTGTCATCAGCACGCCGTCCTTGGCCTCAACATGACCGCTATGGGTCTTGAGCAGATAGGCTGCCATCATTGGGGTCAGCACCCTGGCAACCAGCAATGAGGAGAGGACCGCCACCACCGCGGTCCAGCCGAACTGCTTGAAAAATAGTCCCGGTATGCCACTCATCATGGCGGTGGGTAAAAACACCACGACAAGGGTCATGGTGGTCGCCATAACCGCCAAGGCAATTTCGGTTACAGCATCACCGGCGGCCTGTTTGATCGGTTTGCCCATACGACTGTGACGCTCGATATTCTCAATCTCGACAATAGCGTCGTCCACCAAAATACCCACGATTACTGCCAATGCGAGCAGGGTCAGGGTATTGAGCGAGTAGCCAAGCCAGCTCATGACCAGGAACGTTGGCAGGATAGACAAGGGCAAGGCTGAAGCCGAAATCAAGGTTGCACGCCAGTCGCGCAGGAACCACCACACCACCAGCACGGCCAGTAGCGCGCCCTCGTAGAGCATGTGCATCGATCCTTCGTACTGCTCACGCGTATAGTCGACGGTTCCGCAGACCTTGGTAAAACTCAGGCTTGGATCGGTGCCGTGAAGCTTGTTGAGTGCGTCGGCCACACCGGCCGCCACTCGCGTCTCATCGAAATCCTTGGCACGGAATATCCTGAATCCGACCACGGGTTTGCCGTCCAGGGTGGCGATCTGAGTCCGGTCCGCGTAGCCATCCTTAACCACCGCGACCTGGTCCAGGTTGACGCGTCGCCCACTCTCCAGCACCACCGGCAGGCTGTTCAGTTCGGCAGCTGTACGCACAGTCGCAATGGTGCGCACCGCCTGTTCAGTGCCCCCCACCTGCCCTCTTCCGCCAGACGACTCTTGCTCAACCGTTTTCAACGCCCGTGATACATCCGCAGCTGTTGCCCCCATGGCAGCCAAGCTTGCCGGATCCACCTCTACCAATACTTGACGCTGGACACCGCCGACCCGCTCGAACTTGCCGATACCGGGCACGCCCAGGATAGTCTTGTTAATGGTGTCATCCACAAACCAGGACAGGGCCTCTTCGTCCATTCGCGAAGACGCCACGGCGTAGAGCAAGGTCGCCTCATCACCACCCACCCGCACCGCACTTATAGAGGGCTGCTCCAAGTCGCCAGGCAGATCGGAACGCACTTTATCCACTGCGTCTTTGGTTTCAATCAGGGCATCGGAGAGTTTCTTTTCCAGGATGAACTCAACGTTAATCGTGACCAGCCCGTCGACGATGGAGGTGCTGATGTGTTTGATACCTGACAACGTCGCCAGGGAATTCTCGACCTTACGTGCAACCTCGGTTTCCATTTGAGCTGGCGCAGCGCCAGGTTGCGTCAAAGCGATAACGACCGTTGGGAGATCAATGTCCGGCATGTTGGCAATTGGCAAGGCACGAAAGCCAAGGATCCCGGCCAAGGAAAGCAGGATAAAAAGCAGGATGGACGGAATGGGATTACGGATAGACCACGTGGCAAAGTTCATCATTCACTCCTGGGCCGCAACCGGCGCTGCGGTAACGTGGACCCGATCGCCGTCGTTCAAGAAGCCGGCGCCTTGCACGACGACTTTGTCTGTAACACCAAGCCCTAAAAGGATTTCCACCTCGGCGTTTTGTCGACGCCCCACGATCACTGGCTGCATACCGATGCGGTCACCCTCGAGCAGTTTGGGCACATAGCTGCGACCATCGCGGATCACTACGCTTGCAGCCGGTACCACCAGAGCGGAGCTTTCAGCGACGACGACCCTCCCTCTTGGATACATGCCAGCTCTTGCCAGGCTGCCGGGTTCAATATCCGCATAGACAATACCGAGCCTGGTCTGGCTATCCAGGCTGGGCGCCAGCTCGCGCGCTACCGCTACGGCTGAGGTACCGTCAGGCAATACCAGGCTGATACGCTGGCCGGGTTTGACTTGGGATAGCTGCACAGCTGTCAGTTCACCACGCCATTCCAGGCGACTTTGGCGAATCATTCGAAATAGCTCTTGTCCCGTCCCATACACCGCACCCACCGTTGCACTACGGGCGCTGATAACGCCATCATCCGGGGCGATCACTTTGGCGTACCGTATTTGCAAAAGCGTTCCTCGCAGCAATGCCTTCGCAACACCGGCCTGGGTCACATACTGGAGAACGTCCTGCTCACTCATGCCGCCAGTACCCTTGAGCTGCAAAGCGCGCTGGCTATTGGCTTCGGCCTGTTGCCAGGACGCCCTTAGCCGTGACTCGTCGGCACCCAACAGGTCGGCATCGAAAGTCGCCAGCAATTGCCCGCGCTTAACGCGGTCCCCCACGTTCACGAGCATTTCAGCCAATCTCAAGCCCGATACCTGGGAACCGATGATTGCCTCCTCCCATGGGGCAATAACCCCGCTGGCCTCAAGCGTTGCAGGCCACTGCACCAGCGTTGCTGTGGTGGTAGTCACAGCCATCGCGACGGCAGGCTGCATGGGTGCCAGCGTGGCGTTGGAGTGAGCGGTGAAGAACAGGACACCGCCGACCATCGCCCCAATGCATAGGGCAACGACACTGACTGACCTGCGGCCGAGACGGCCCGAAGAAAAAAACAAGTTATTCATGGGCTGTGTTGTCCGGAATTAGGGCGATTGCTCCGCCGGTGGCTTTGACTAGGGATATCCAGGCCTGAGCCTGGTCGCGACGCGCAGAAATCTGCGCGTCCTGTGCCGAGGCGAACTGGCGGCGACTGTCTTCGAGTTCGAACAGGCTGACAGCGCCAACCTTCCACTGAGCATCGGAAGCCAGCAGTGTGGTGCAAGCAGCGATCACACCTTCTCGGGTCGATGCACCCCGTAATTCGGCCGATGCCTGAGCAGCAATAGCGTTTTCCACGTCCTGAACGGTAGTGCGCAACGTGCCTTGCAGACTGGTTACTGCGCGCCTGTAGCGAGCGTCAGCGACTTTCACATTCGCAGCGCCTGTACCGCCATCGAACAGCGTGCCGCTCAGGCTGGGGCCAATGGACCACGTGTTGAAATCAAGACTGGAGCCTGCGGCGCGGATCCATTGACCGGTCAATGCTGCCGTCAGATCAATACGCGGCAGGCGGTTTGCGCGAGCAACAGCGATATCTGCCCAGGCAGCGGCGACTTCACGCTCAGCCGAGATAACATCCGGGTGTTGCACCAACACCGTTGCAGGCATTGCAGGTACCGCCGCCGGCGCTCGTGGCATGAACACGGGCGCCGCATCAGGCGTTGACGGAGCAACACCTACCAATGTCTTAACCCTGCTAGAACTCTGGCCGCTGAGGGCCACCAAAGCGTTCACCTGGCGAGCGCACTGTTCTTGCTGAGTCGCCAGATTGGTACGGGACGTCGCAAGGCCCGTGAGTATGCGAGCTTCGTCAACCGCAGCGGCAAAGCCGCTTTGCAGACGTCGTCGAGTCAGGGCGAGGGTTCTTTCCCGGGAAGCGATGTCATCAACCAGCACACGCCGACTGTTTTCGCAGGCACGCAGAGTCAGCACATCGTTCGCGATATCGGCTACCAGGGTCAGTCGCGTTGATGCGGCATCAGCCGTGCGAGCATCAAGGCGGTTCTGAGAAGCTTCAACCGACTCCCGAACCCGTCCGAAAAGATCAATCTCCCAGCTGAAGCTCGGCCCAACCGAAGCCGAGGTGCCAAGCACAGTGGTGCTGGAAGAAAAAGGAGACGTGTTCTGGCTTTGCTCCCGCGTCAAGCTCGCACTCGCACCGATGGTGGGCAGCGTATCTGCGGTAGTCACTCCCAGCGTCCCACGGGCTTCGTCGATACGCATAAGCGCTTGAAGCAACGTTGGGTTATCAGCAAGCGCCTTATCGATCAACTCGTCGACAGCATCATCACCGAGCTTCCGCCACCAGGGCTTTGCCGCCAGTGAAGGCTGATTGTCCTCGGGCGCCGACGCCCCAGACCAACCGGAGGGCGTGGCCAGGGTCGGCTTGGTATAGGCCGGCTGCAACGAACAACCACCAGATGCCAACAGCGATGCAGCGAATGCATACATCGCCAGCCGCCTGCAGCGCACCCACGCGTGCCCGTTACGCTTGGCACGACTGGCGTCACGTTTGATTTTTGAAGTCATCTCAGATAACCGAAAATAAAGCACGTTAAGACCTTAACGGCAGACGCAAAGCCTTAAGCTGGCGCGTCGAGAGTCAAGTCGACTCATCGTGGGCGGCAGCAACTTATTCTTTACCGTCAAAGCAACCCCGGCGTTTTTTGGGCTGACTCACGGCGACAGTGAAAAGCTTCGCCAGCCTCTCAATAAGCCCTAGTGCGAAACCACAATGTCGGAGATCGGGTAGCGCCACCTCTCTTCGATCCGTGCATCATCCGCGCGATACCCAAGGGCAATCACAAGAGGAATCACCGCACCCCGTGGGAGATCGAGAAGTTTGGCGACCTGCGACGCGGAAAACCCTTCCATCGGGCAGGAGTCGATGCCTTTGGCTGCTGCGCCAAGCATGATTGTTTGAGCAGCGAAGATCGCATTGCGTGCTGCCCATTGACGACCGCCGGTGTGCCCAATAGGGATCAGCGATAAGGTGGGACGGATAAGTGCGGCAAGAGACACCAGCGGTGACCAGAATGCCGAAGATCCAATGCCCAGGATTTTCTGGAACATGCCTACTTGCTTGCGATAGTAAGCCTTCGAGTCAGGGCCCAGTGTCGTCGAGCTTTCTACATGAGCGAGTTGCGCTCTGGCGGTTCGCAGGCCCATCGCGGGGCTGGCCACTACGACAACAAAGTCTGCCGCTGTCGCCGCCGCTTTCTGCCCATTGCAGGCCGCAGCGACTTTAGCTTTCAAGGCCGGCTCTCGAATCCAATGCAGCTCGTACGGCTGCATGTTCCCGCTGGAAGGTGCAAAAGCAGCTTCAGCAAGCAATGCATACACGTCACCTTCGGGAATCGTCGTCGAGTTGAATTTACGAATGGCCCTGCGGAAACGGTTCGCTGCTTGAAAGCCGTCCCAAGGAAGTACCGGGTGATGTGTATTCATGATTGAGTTGCTCTCGGTTGGTTAAGAACGTTGTGTTTCCTCAACTCAAATCGTAAGTTAAAGCTTATATTTTAAAAACTCGCGTTCTGGAGCGTCCCATGAACAAAAGCCGAACGACCGTAACCCCCCGTAAAATCCCGGCCCAGGCACGCTCCCGCGCAACTGTCGAAGCGATTATCCAAGCGGCGACTTACATTTTGACCAAGGTCGGCTGGGAAGGCCTGACGACCAATGCAATTGCAGAGCGCGCGGGCGTCAATATTGGTTCGCTCTATCAGTTTTTTCCGAACAAAGAGGCGGTTATCGCAGAGTTACAGCGACGTCATGCCGCTGCAACGCGAACCGATTTGCTTAACGCGTTGGAAGTTTTGCCAGGACAACCGTCTCTTCGAGAGGCGCTCACAATGATCGTGGAAATGATCGTCGCGGAGCATCGCATCGCGCCTGCGCTTCATAAGGCGATTCATGAAGAGCTGCCCCGCACCGTTCGCCAGGAAGACCATGAAAAAGATCATATGCAGCGACAGTTTTCAGACGTCCTGAGACCTTTCATGAAGAATGTTCCCGATCCGGATCTTTCGATCTATCTGATGGGCATCGCTGCGCATGCGATCATCCATACCGTGACGGCTGATCGGCCACAATTGTTGGGGGATCAGCGCTTTATTACTGAGGTTGTCACCCTGCTTGAAAACTATCTCTATAGGCAAAATGGGGACAGGACCTGATATTCCTCAGTGGCCCCCCTTCGATAAAATACCGTTGTTCGACGGCAATCCCCTGGCGCTCCGCCAAACCGGCGAATGCCTCATGCTGCGCTTCGTTCAGCGCCTCATAGAGCCAGATTGAAGTGTCCAAAATCATTAGGCCAGTTCATGGTGGGAGGGGCAATCAATAGTAAACGCGGATTCTGCAATATAGGGCACCTCGGCACGTGGCCATCTCAATCTGTGAATTGGCCTCCAGTGAGCCGTGCACAGCGGCGGTTAGTTGATCTTTATCAGCTGAGCCAGCAAAAAGCTGATTTTCGTCAACAGCCCACCCGAGCCTTGCACCATGGCCTGGGGGTATGTGTTACACGCATACCTCATGCTCAAACGTCATAATCCTATTTTTTGCGGCGTGTTAATCTGCTGCGACTATGAATAGGCATTGATCGTCAGTCGACAATGGCCCCAACCAGGAAAGATCATGCCAAAAAAGTCCCACTCAGCGCTTCGCCGCAATTTTCGTGAGCTGTTTGCAACGCCAACCTGCGTTGAAACCGCGTCCGTGTTCGACCCTATGTCGGCACGTATCGCCGCCGACCTGGGCTTCGAGGTCGGTATCCTGGGTGGCTCCGTGGCCTCGTTGCAGGTACTGGCAGCACCCGACTTTGCCTTGATCACGCTGAGTGAGTTCGTCGAGCAGGCTACCCGTATCGGCCGCGTCGCCCAGTTGCCTTTTATTGCCGATGCCGACCACGGTTACGGCAATGCACTCAACGTGATGCGCACCGTCGAAGAGCTTGAGCGCGCCGGCGTCGCGGCATTGACGATTGAAGACACGCTGCTGCCTGCACAATTCGGGCGCAAATCCACCGACCTGATTTCCATCCAGGAAGGCATCGGCAAGGTCCGCGCCGCCCTGGAAGCCCGTGTCGATCCTGAACTGTCGATCATCGCCCGGACCAACGCCGGCGTGTTGTCCACCGAAGCGGTGATCGAACGCACCCGGGCTTATCAGAAAGCCGGTGCCGACGGCATCTGCATGGTGGGTGTCAGCGACTTCGAGCACCTGGAGAAGATCGCGGAAAACCTCACCGTGCCGCTGATGCTGGTGACCTACGGCAATCCCAAGCTCAACGACGCCCAGCGTTTGGCGGATTTGGGCGTGCGCGTGGTGGTTGCCGGCCATGGCGCGTACTTTGCGGCGATCAAGGCTACTTACGACAGCCTCCGCGCCCAGCGCCAGCTGACCCACAGCACCTCGAACCTCAGTGCGACGGAGCTGACCCATACCTACACGCTGCCTGAAAGTTACGTGGCGTGGGCCAAGGAGTTCATGGACGTGGAAGAGTAATAACTGCGTGGAATAAGGGGCCAATTACTCCAGCGCCCTCGCCCTTGTTAGTTCAACTTAAAAACTCCCCATGGAAAAAATCCGCCGTAGCAACTACGGCGGCAACCAAAGGGTATTGTCGAAGCAGAGCGGCTAAGACAGTGCCCACGCTACACCTCCCGCCGATTAAAAATAGTGAAGTTTAATTAATCGAGTTTCATCCCCGGCACACCTGCAGGCCGCGCAAAATCTGCCTGGAGTCAGCTTCGGCAAACCCGTCGAAGACAATAAGAAACCGTAACGCCTCACTTTAAAACTCTGCCCATACAAGCGTGTACGCCTGCCAGACAGTGCGGCGTTTCTGTGCGCGTTCATTATTCCGGGGAAGTTAATAACATGATTAAACAGTGGAGCCTGTTGGCGCTGGCGGTGTGCGCCAGTATCAGCCCCGTGGCGTTTGCCGAGTCCGTCACGGACCAGGCCGACTCCAAGGGTTTTATCGACGGCAGCAGCGTCACCGGCTTGTTGCGCAACTATTACTTCGACCGCGACCGTGCGAGCGGCAAGGCCGACAACCGCGACTGGGCCCAGGGCGCCATGCTCAACTACGCCTCGGGCTTCACTCAGGGCACCCTCGGCTTTGGCGTGGATGCCTACGCCTACGGCGCGCTGAAACTCGACGCTACCCACGCGGACGCCGGCACCGGCGACCTGCCGACCGATCGGCACGGCGATCCCGAGAATGCCTACGGTTCCGTCGGTGCTGCGGTGAAACTCAAAATTTCCAAGACCCAGTTGAAGTTCGGTGACATGCAGCCCACCGCGCCGGTCTTCGCCACCGGCGGCACCCGCCTGCTGCCGCAGACCGCCACCGGCTTTGATCTCACCAGCAGCGAAATCAGCGGACTGGACCTGGAAGCCGGGCACTTCACCAGCACCAACAGCGGCATGACCAGCAACCATGACCACGATATCTACGCCACCTACGCCAACGTGGCGGCCAACAGCGCGAGCTTTGTCGGCGGCAAATACACCTTCACCCCGTCACTGAGCGCGACACTGTATGCCGGCGAACTGGAAGACATCTGGCGCCAGTACTACACCAACCTCAACTACGTCATCGCCCTGCCCCATGACCAATCCCTGGCCCTGGACGGCAACCTGTACCGCACCCTCGACACCGGCGCCGCTAAGGCCGGCGCGATCAACAACACCACCTACTCGGTGGCGGCGGCCTATTCGTTCCTGCAGGCGCATACGCTGACGCTGTCGTTCCAGAAGGTGCACGGCGACACGCCCTTTGACTACATCGGCACCGGCAACAACGGCGCAGGTGAAGGCGGCGACTCGGTGTTCCTGGCCAACTCGGTGCAGTGGGGCGACTTCAACGGGCCAGGCGAGCAATCGTGGGGGATTCGTTATGACTTGAACATGGCCAGTTATGGCGTGCCGGGGTTGAGTTTCATGAGCCGCTATATCAACGGTTCGGACATCAACGGCACCCACACCCCGGTCAACAGCGCCTATGCCGGCGATTACGGTGCCGACGGCGCCCATCACGAGACGGACGTGGAGGCCAAATACGTGATCCAGAGTGGTCCGGCGAAAAACCTGTCGTTGCGCGTGCGTGATGCCATCGTGGCGTCCAACGCCGACCAGCGCGATGGCGACTTGAATGAGCTACGGGTGATCGTCGACTACCCGTTCACCTTGCTGTAAAGGGAGCCTTGTCAGGAGAGGGAATGGCTCCCTCTCCACGCCTAAGACGCGATCAGCCTACCCAGCCGACGGCAGTTTTTGGAATCACTTCCGACTCATCCAGTTTCGACGCAAACATACTCACGGCCTGCACCGCATCACTGGTGCTGGTGCGGATCTGCAAAATCACCGAACCCGCCTGGTCGGCCAGGTTCACGCCGCGTTGCGCGCCCTCTTGGGTGGAGCTCATGCTGGCCACCGCGTCGCGGGTTTCCGACAGGATCATGCCGATCATTTCGGCGATTTCCGCAGTCGAGCGGCTGGTACGCCCCGCCAACTGCCTGACCTCATCGGCCACCACGGCAAAACCACGCCCTTGGTCGCCCGCACGGGCAGCCTCGATGGCCGCGTTGAGGGCCAACAGGTTGGTTTGGTCGGCGATGCCTCGAATGGTATTGACGATGGCGGTAATTTGCTCGGAGCGCTCGCCCAATTGCCCGACCAGACGCGCCGACGCGCCGATGTTCTCCGCGATCCGGCGCATTTCAGCGGCGGTTTCATGGATTACCTGGGTGCCATGTTCGGCAAACCGCTCGGTCTCGGAGGAAATATGGTAGGCCCGGGAGGCGCCGCGTGAGTCTTCCTCGAACTTTTCCACGCGTTCAGTGATGTCACTGGCAAACTTGACGATCTTGATCAGCGTGCCGTCGCCGTCGTAGACCGGGTTGTAACTGGCCTCCAGCCACGCGACACGGCCATGCTTGCCGAGACGTTTGAATTGCCCGGTGAAAAATTCACCGTTGTTCAAGCGTCGCCAGAAGTCGGTGTACTCGCTGCTGTTGATCAGGCTGGGTTCGCAAAACAGGCGGTGGTGCTTGCCTTTGATTTCGGCCAGCGTATAGCCCATGACGTGCAGAAAGTTCTCGTTGGCGTCCAGCACCTGACCGTTCAAGTCGAACTCGATCACTGCCATGGCCCGATCCACTGCGGCCAGTTTGCTGCGGGTCGCCGCCTCCTGTTCGACTTTGGCGGTGACATCCAGGGCGTACTTGACCACTTTCAGCACTTGGCCACGCTCATCCAGTACCGGGTTGTAGCTGGCTTCCAACCAGACCGTCTTGCCGTGGGCATCCACGCGCTTGAAGGTGCCCGATACGAACTTACCGGCCTTGAGCTCACCCCAGAACTGGCTGTAGGCGGGGCTGTTGGTCAGCACCGGCAAGCAAAAGTCCCGGTGGGATTTGCTCGCCAATTGGTCGCGACTGTAGCCCAGGGTTTTCAGGAAGTTATCGTTGGCACGCAGGACCTTGCCGTTGAGGTCGAATTCGACGACCGCCATGGAGCGTTCCAGGGCGCTGATCAGTCCTTTGTACTCGGTGACTTCGGCCGTCCTGGCCGCCAGTTCGGTTTTGAGTGTTGTATTGAACATGACGAGCCCTCAGCCGTGCGGAAAAACCTGTGTCTTGACTCGCTATCGGCTGGGAAATACGCGACTTTAAGGGGCGCAGCAGGATTATTTTCTGGCGTCAAATTATTGCTTGAGCCCGCAGGATTCAAGGCTTTGCGGCAAGCGAAGCCAAGCGCTCCCGCATACCGGTACTGGCCGCCGGGCCGGCCTGCAACACACAGTCCTCCAACGGCACGATGTGTCCCTCTGCACTCGCCAACATCGGCTGCACCGGCCGCCCCGTGTCCCGCTCGACCAACTCGACACTGGTGCCTTCTTCGGCGTAATGCCGGTTACCCCACGCCACCAGCGACATCAGCACCATGCGGAAATCCTCGCCCTTGGCGGTCGGCACATATTCATAGCGCGGCGGCCGCTCACTGTAGGCCCTGCGCTCCAGCATCCCCGCCTCCACCAACGCTGTCAGGCGGCGCGTGAGCATGTTTGGCGCAATGCCCAGGCTGCGCGAGAACTCATCGAAGCGGCGCAGCCCCTGCAACGCGTCGCGCATGATCAGGATGCTCCACCACTCCCCTACCCGGTCGAGGCTGCGGGCGATGGGACATTCGTCGCGGGTCAGGGACTTGCGTTGCATAAGGATTCCTTGGGGCCGGTGCACAGTTGTGTGACGCCATGTTACTTTCATCATGATAGTGACGTCCATAAGGTCTGGACCCTCAACGCAACCGGAGTCGATTGATCATGAGTAAACGTATCGTTGTGACAGGCATGGGTGCGCTGACACCGTTGGGCGCCGATGTGGAGTCAACCTGGAAGCGCCTGTTGAACGGGCAGTCGGGCATTCGTCGCCTGCCTGAAGAACTGATCGGCGACCTGGCCATCAGCATCGGCGGCCAAGTGCAGAGCGTGCTGCAGGACCCTGAAGCCGGGTTCGATCCTGATCGCCTGCTGGCGGCAAAAGAGCAGCGCAAGATGGACCGTTTTATCCTGTTCGCACTGGCGGCGGCCGACGAAGCCCTGAAGCAGGCCGGCTGGGCCCCGAACACCGCGCAGCAGCAGGAACGCACCGCCACCATCATTGCCTCGGGCGTCGGCGGTTTTCCGGCCATCGCCGAGGCGGTACGCACCACCGACAGCAAGGGGCCGCGACGTTTGTCGCCGTTCACCATTCCATCGTTCCTGAGCAACATGGCCGCCGGGCATGTGTCGATCAACTATGGCTTGAAAGGCCCGCTGGGAGCGCCGGTCACGGCCTGCGCGGCGGGGGTGCAGGCCATTGGCGACGCCGCGCGGATGATCCGTGCGGGCGAAGTGGATGTGGCAGTGTGCGGGGGAGCCGAAGCGGCGATCCACCGGGTCAGCCTGGGCGGCTTCGCCGCTGCACGGGCCTTGTCCAGCGCCTTCAACGACGCCCCCGAGCGCGCCTCGCGCCCGTTCGATCAGGCGCGGGACGGCTTTGTGATGGGCGAAGGCGCCGGCATCCTGGTCATCGAGGAACTGCAACACGCCCTGGCACGCGGTGCCCAGCCGATTGCCGAATTGGTGGGCTACGGCACCAGTGCCGATGCGTACCATATGACCGCCGGCCCGGAAGACGGTGACGGCGCGCGCCGGGCGATGACGCAGGCGTTGCGTCAGGCGGGGATCGAGGCGTCCGCGGTGCAGTACCTGAATGCCCACGCCACCTCGACGCCGGTGGGCGACAAGGGCGAATTGGCAGCTATCAGGACCGTATTCGGTGTCGGTGGCCAGCTGGCGATCAGCTCGACCAAGTCCGCCACCGGCCACTTGCTCGGGGCAGCAGGCGGGATCGAGGCGGTCTTCACCGTACTTGCCCTGCGCGATCAGGTCGCACCGGTGACCCTCAACCTGGAACACCCGGATGACCTGGCCGAGGGGCTGGACATGGTGCGCGGTGATGCGCGGCCGATGGCGATTGAATACGCGCTGTCCAACGGCTTCGGGTTTGGTGGCGTGAATGCCAGTGTGTTGTTCCGCCGCTGGGTATAAGCCAGCGGTTTGCCCCTGGGATTGTTTTCGGGGACCATGGCGCCTTTCCGTTATTGCCAACAAGAGGCGCCCATGGCCAACCACGACCTGTCCTACACCCCCGATCCGGATGCCGACTCGATTTCCTCCGACGTTGTCGGTTTCAACGGCATCCTGGTCTCCACCCAGATCCCGACCCGCGCCGACGGCAGCCTGGAACTGGGCGATATCACCCTGCAAAGCGAATGCACCCTGCAAGCGCTGAAAGTCGCGCTGGAAAAAGCCGGCAGCTCCATGGACCGGGTCATGCACCTGACCATTTATCTGACCGATATGGCCGACCGCGCCGCCTTCAATGAGGTCTACAAACGCTTCTTTGCCAAGCCCTGGCCCGTGCGCGCGGCGGTTGGCGTGGCTGCACTGGCGGTAGACGGCATGCGTGTGGAAGTCACCGCGATGGCCGCTCAAGCCTGAAGTAATGCCGGTCAGGCATTTCACAGCTACAATGCGCGCCTCAACCGTGACAAGCCTGACTAAAAAAACTATGTCCTTGCCCAAGCATCACCTGGAATTGCTCAGCCCTGCCCGCGATGTCGCCATCGCGCGCGAGGCCATCCTGCATGGCGCCGACGCCATCTACATCGGCGGCCCCAGCTTCGGCGCGCGCCATAACGCGTGCAACGAAGTGAGCGATATCGCTCAACTGGTGGAATTCGCCCGTCGTTACCACGCCCGCGTGTTCACGACTATCAACACCATCTTGCATGACAACGAACTCGAAGCCGCGCGCAAGCTGATCCATCAGCTCTACGACGCCGGTGTCGATGCGTTGATCGTGCAAGACCTGGGCGTGATGGAGCTGGATATTCCGCCCATCGAGCTGCACGCCAGCACCCAGACCGACATCCGCACCCTGGGCCGCGCCAAGTTCCTCGACCAGGCCGGGTTCTCGCAGTTGGTGTTGGCCCGCGAGCTGAACCTGCAGGAAATCCGCGCCATCGCCGACGAGACCGATGCCGCCATCGAGTTCTTTATCCACGGCGCCCTGTGCGTGGCCTTCTCCGGGCAGTGCAATATCTCCCACGCGCAAAATGGCCGCAGCGCCAACCGTGGGGACTGCTCCCAGGCCTGCCGCCTGCCGTACACCTTGAAAGACGACCAGGGCCGCGTCGTGGCCTTTGAAAAGCACCTGTTGTCGATGAAAGACAACAACCAGAGCGCCAACCTGCGCGCGCTGGTGGAAGCCGGCGTGCGCTCCTTCAAGATCGAAGGCCGCTACAAGGACATGGGTTATGTGAAGAACATTACCGCCTATTACCGCCAGCGCCTCGACGAAATCCTCGAAGACCGTCCGGACCTGGCCCGCGCGTCCAGCGGCCGTACCGCGCACTTCTTCCTGCCCGACCCGGAAAAAACCTTCCACCGTGGCAGCACCGACTACTTTGTCAGCGACCGCAAGATCGACATCGGCGCCTTCGACACCCCGACCTTCACCGGTTTGCCGGTGGGTGTGGTGGAAAAAGCCGGCAAGCGTGACCTGCAAGTGATCACCCATGAGCCGCTGTCCAACGGCGACGGCCTCAATGTGCTGGTCAAGCGCGAAGTGGTGGGCTTCCGCGCCAACATCGCCGAGCCCAAGGGCGAGTTCGAGGAAGACGGTGAGAAGCGCTACCGCTATCGCGTCGAGCCGAATGAAATGCCGGCCGGCCTGCATCAGTTGCGCCCGAACCACCCGCTGAACCGCAACCTCGACCACAACTGGCAGCAGGCGTTGCTCAAGACTTCGGCCGAACGCCGTATCGGCCTGTCATGGGTCGCACGTCTGCGCGAAGAACAGTTGGAAATCACCGCCACCAGCGAAGAAGGCATCCACGCCAGCGTCACCCTGCCCGGCCCGTTCGGCGTGGCCAACAAACCGGAACAGGCGCTGGACACCCTGCGCGACCTGCTTGGCCAACTCGGTACCACCGAGTATCACGCCACCCGCATCGAACTGGATGCACCGCAGGCATTCTTCATCCCCAACTCGCAGCTCAAGGCATTGCGCCGCGAAGTGATCGAAGCCCTGACCGCCGCCCGTGTTGCCGCCCACCCCCGTGGCGGGCGCAAGGCCGAGACCACGCCGCCGCCGGTGTATCCGGAAGCGCACCTGTCGTTCCTGGCCAACGTCTACAACCAGAAAGCCCGCGACTTCTACCACCGTCACGGGGTGAAGCTGATCGACGCAGCCTTTGAAGCCCATGAAGAGAAAGGCGAAGTGCCGGTGATGATCACCAAGCACTGCCTGCGTTTCTCCTTCAACCTCTGCCCTAAACAGGCCAAGGGGGTGACAGGGGTGAAGACCAAGGTCGCGCCGATGCAGTTGATTCACGGCGATGAAGTGCTGACGTTGAAGTTCGACTGCAAACCCTGCGAGATGCACGTGGTGGGCAAGATCAAGGGGCATATCCTTGGGTTGCCGCAGCCGGGCAGTGTGGTGGAGCATTTCAACCCGGAAAATATCATCTTTCAGGGCACGCACTGACCCTGTGGGAGCGGGGCCACCACCAGCCCCGCTGCAACCCCGCCGCCGCCAGCAGGATCGCCATCACCCCCAGCCATTGCAGCCAGCCCAGGCGATGCCCGAAGGCAATCCAATCGACGAAGATCGCCGCAATCGGGTAGATAAACGACAGTGCGCCGGTGATGGCGGTGGGCAGTTTCTGGATCGCGCCATAGAGCAACACGTACATCAAGCCGGTGTGCACCACACCGAGCGTGACCAATGCCGCCCAGGCGTTGGTGGTGGCAGGCAAGCTGTTCCAAGGCACCAAGGGCGCCAGTAACACTGCGCCGGTGGTCACCTGGATCAACGCCATCAAATGCGGTGGTACGTCCTTCAAACGCTTGATGATCAGTGCGGCAATCGCATACAGCAATGCCGCGCCCAGCGCCAAGGCGATGCCCGCCAGATAATCGTCGCCGGTTGGCTGATTACCATGGGCGGTGACGATCGCCAGCATTCCCAGGAACGCCACGCTCAACCACGCCAGTTTCTGCACGGTGATCTTTTCGCCCAGGAACAGCGCTGCCAGCATCACCAACATGAACGGCTGCACGTTGTACACCGCCGTGCTGATGGCGATCGACGCGCGGGAATAGGATTCGAACAGCAGCAACCAGTTGCCGACAATCGCCACGCCACTGAGCATCGCCAGGCCGAACGTGGCCCAACTGAGCAGGTCCAGGCGCAGGTAGCCGAGCAGCGCGCACACCAGCAACAGGGTCAGGCCGCCGATCACGCAGCGCCAGAACACCACTTCGATCACCGACACGCCGGACACCAGCACAAACCAGCCGATGGTGCCCGAGATCAGCATGGCGGCGATCATTTCCCACGAACCGAGACGGATGGATGAATCCATGATTGATGCTCCTCAAGTGAGGCTCAATTATGGCAATCTGCTGGTGAGCGGCTCCAGTGGGTAAAAAAGGCAGAATCCCGCAATCACCTTTTCTTATTAGGCGAACACCATGATTGACACCATCGACCAGCAACTAATCGCCGCCTTGACGGATGACTCGCGGTTGTCCCTCAAGGCCCTGGCGGGCAAAACCGGGCTGTCCTCGCCCAGCGTCGGCGAACGCCTGCGCCGCCTGGAAGAACGTGGCGTGCTGACCCACTACACCGTCGACATCGACCCCAGGCACTTCGGCTACCTGCTGCAAGCCATCGTGCGCATCCGTCCCCTGCCCGGCAAATTGCAGGAGGTGGAGCGGCAGATCCAGGCGATACCCGAATTCACCGAATGCGACAAGGTCACCGGCGAAGACTGCTTCATCGCACGCCTGCATGTGCGCACCATGGACCATCTCGACAGCCTGCTGGATCGGATCAATGCCTACGCCGAAACCAACACCGCCATCGTCAAGAAAACCCCGGTAAAGCGACGTTTGCCGCCGCTGACCAACGACTGAACAACAACACACCGATTCTTGTGGAGAGTGGGCCGGGTGTGGTGAGCGGGCTTGTTTGGGCAAGCAGGCTTCCTGTGGCAGGCAGGCTTGTTGTAGTAAGCAGGCCTGTTGTGGTGAGCGGGGCTGTTGTGGTGAGCGGGCTTGCCCCGAGCTGGGGCGCGAAGCGGCCCCTAAACCTGACCACTCACCATGCCTGGATAAACGCGGTGCCTTTATTGGGGCTGCTTCGCAGCCCAGCGCGGGGCAAGCCCGCTCACCACAACAAGCCCGCTCACCACAACAGGCCCGTTCACCACAACAAGCTCACTCACCACAACAGGTCTGCTCACCACAACAGCCCCACCCACAACGGGAGCCTAGTCGTGAAGGGCCTTTGCAGCGGGCAGCAAACTTTGAAACTTGTGATAACGCGCCGCCAACACCGGCTGCTGCAACAGGTCAGGCTTATATCGCGCCTTGACCGGCATCCCCGCCGCGAGCAGCTCCGCCCCCTGCCCCATCGCCACAAACCCGAGCTTTGCCGCGCCAATACACGCGCTCAATTCACTGCCCTGCAAGGTGAAGATTTCCCGCTGCAGGATATTCGCCAGCAGCTGCGCCCAGTACTCACTGCGCGCACCACCGCCCACCAGGGCCAAAGCGGTAACGTCGGCGCCGGTCGATTGCACCGCGCGCAACGCATCAAGCAAACCGAAACCCACCCCTTCCATCACCGCGTAACCGAGCATCCCCGGCGTGCAATCGTGGCCCAGGTTCATAAAGCCGCCGCGCAGCAAAGGATCATTGTGGGGTGTGCGTTCGCCGGCCAGGTACGGCAGGAACAACGGCGTCCCTAAAGGCACGTGCTGCTCAATCGGCAATTGCGCCCGCACCTGCTCCAGTAACGTCTGTTCATCGGCCATGCCCGTCAGCCGTGTGACCCAGCGCAGGCAACTGGCGCCGGCGAGCATGGCGCCCATGGTGTACCAGCGGTTGGGCAGCGCGTGGCAGAAGCTGTGCACTGCACTGGCCGGGTTGCCTGCAGCGTGATCGGTGATCGCAACAATGGCCGCGCTGGTGCCAAGGGTAATGAAGCCATCACCGGCATTGACCGCGCCGATGCCGACCGCCGCCACAGGGTTGTCACCGCCACCGCCGGCAATCACCACCTCAGCTGACAGGCCCAGTCCCGTGGCCGTCAACAACGCGCTCGCGGCACCACCCTCCACCAGCCTGGGCAATTGCCCGGGCGTAAGGCCTGTAGCGCGAACCATAGGGGTAAACCATGCCCGCCGCGCCACATCCAGCCACAACGTACCCGCCGCGTCGGACATCTCGCTGATGCGCTCGCCACTCAAACGCAAGCGCAGGTAATCCTTGGGTGACAGCACGCAGTCAATCGCCTGGAACACCTCGGGCTCATGCCGTTGCAGCCACAGCAGTTTCGGCGCGGTCAGCCCGGCCATGGGCAGGCTGCCGGTGACGTCGGCGAAGCCGGGACCCAGTTGTTCGACCTCGGCCACGGCACGGGAGTCGTCCCACAGGATCGCCGGGTACAACACGCGGTTGTCCGCCCCCAGCAACACCGCGCCGTGCATCTGCCCCGACAGGCCGATACAGGCCACGCGGGTAAACGCCTCGTGTCCGCGCAGTTGCGCCAACGCCTGCAAGCAGGCTTGCCACCAGTCTTCCGGCGCCTGTTCAGACCAGCCGCTGTGCCGGCGCGACACGCTCAAGCGCACGCCGGCATGGGCCAGCACCGCGCCCGTGGCGTCCATGAGGATGGCTTTGAGTTCCGATGTGCCCAGGTCAATGCCCAGGGAAACAGGACTGTTCATGCGTGTGTTATTCCCATCAAGGACAGCCACAGGAGTTACGTAACTGCAGGGTCGGCGCCAGGCGCACGCTCTGGGGCGGTGCGTCAGGCGACGCCATACGTTGCAGCAACAGGTCGACCGCGCGGGCGCCAAGGGCCTTGACCGGCTGTGCGATCAGGCTCAGGCGCGGCACGAAAAAATCCGCCCAGTCAAAACCATCAAACCCCACAAGGGCCATTTGTCTCGGCACTTCAAGCTGCGCGTCACGCAGAGCGTGCATCGCGCCGAGGGTCATCAGGTTATTGCCGGCCATGATCGCCGTGGGTGGCGAAGCCAGGCCCAGCAACTGCGCCGTGGCTTGGCGCGCCGGTTCGGTGTTGGAGCCACCGTTGACCAGCAGCTGCGGATCGAAGGCCAGCCCCGCCGCGTGCAACGCCGCGCGGTAACCCGCTACCCGCTCATCCGTAGTACTGAAACCCGTGCGCCCGGCGATAAAGCCGATGCGGCGGTGCCCGTGACCGATCAGGTGCTCAATCAGGGCCTGGGTGGCCTGGGCATTCTCCACCCCGACCTGGTCAAACTGCTCGCTCATCATGCGGTCCACCAGCACCGCCGGAATCTCGTTGGCGCGCAGGTATTCCAGGGCCATCGAGCCGTTCGACGGCGCCAGCACGATACCGTCGACCCGCCGATGATGCAGCGCCATGACGACCCGCAGCTCCTGCTCCGGGTCGTCGTGGGTGTCGACAAACAGCATCATGTAGCCGTGCTTGGCGCACTCGGTTTCAATCGCGTGCACCGTCTCGCTGAAGTAATGGTTGGACAGCGCCGAGATCGCCACGCCGATCGTGTTGGTACTCGACCGCGCCAGCGAGCGCGCCAGGGTGTTGGGGATATACCCCAGCGCCTGGATCGCCCGCTGCACCGCCAGCACCGTGGCCGGGCTGACCTTGCGGGTGCCGTTCAACACGTGTGACACGGTCGACGTCGACACCCCCGCCCTGCTTGCCACGTCATCCATGGTCACCACGACGCTGTTCCTCTCACGCTATCAATGTTTACTCGACCAGCCACTGTACGTACCGACGTTGTCGCGGGTGATCAGTTTTGGCGTGAGCAGGGTCACCGCTTCGGCCGGGGCCTTGTCGTTGAGCAGGTCATTGCCGACATTCACCGCCGTCTGCGCCATGGCCCACGGGTCCTGGCTGGCTGACGCCTGGATCTGGGTATCGGTCTTCAGCGCGTTCTCGATATCCGGCGCGCCGTCCACCGAGGTGATGATGATGCCGCTGCGCTTGAGCTGCTTGGCCGCCAGGTCGCTGCCGATGGCCTGCGGGTCGTTGATCGCAAACAGGCCGTCGATTTTCGGGAAGCGCGTGAGGTAGCCCTGCATCACGTTCAGGCCGCCTTCGCGGGAGCCTTTGCCGTCCTGGTCGTCGGACAGCACCTTGATCTCCGGCGCGCCGGCCAATGCGGCTTTACAGCCTTTGACGCGGTCGGTCACGGCGGTGACTTGCGGGCCATTCTGGATAATCACGTTGCCCTTGCCGGCAAGCTTGTCCACCAGGTATTGGCAGGCCAGCTTGCCGGCTTCGACGTTGTCGGTCTGCACGGTGGCATTCACGCCCTTGGCGTCCACATCCACCGCCACCACGACGATGCCGGCATCGCGGGCTTTCTTGATCGCCGAGGCCATGGCCGAAGGGTCGACGGCGTTGATCAGGATCAGGTCGACCTTGGACGAGACAAAGTTGTCGATCTGCGAAAATTGCTTGCTCAGGTCATAGTCGGCGGACACCGAGGTGACCTTGACGTTGGGGTTCAGCTCCTTGGCCCGGGCCGTGGCGCCATCGGCCAGGGTCACGAAATACGGGTTGCCGAGCGAGCCCATGCTGATGCCCAGGGCCTTGAGTTCACGGGCCTCTGCGGCTTGGGACATCAGGGCAGCCAAGGCAATGACGGGAAACATGCGTTTAAGGTTCATGCGGGTCTCTCTTGTGATTGTTATGGGAGTGAAATCAGGTCCGCGCACCGGACTGGCGATAGCGATCCAGCGCGACCGCGCCGATGATCACGATGCCCTTGATGATGTACTGCCAGATGTCCGACACCCCCAGCAGCACCAGGCCGTTGGTGAGTACCGCGATGATCAGCGCGCCGATCAGCGTGCCGCCGATGGTGCCGACGCCACCGGTAAAACTGGTACCGCCGAGGATCACCGCGGCAATCGCATCCAGCTCGTAGGATTGCCCCAGTTGCAGGCCATTGGCGGCGAACAGGCGCGAGGCGCTCATCACCGCACCCAGCCCGGCCAACGCGCCGGACATGGCGTAGACGAACAGCAGCACCTTCCACACCTTGATCCCGGAGAGTCGCGCCGCTTCGGGGTTGCCGCCTACCGAATAGATCTGCACGCCCATCACCGTGCGCCGCAGGATGAACCACGACAGCGCCACCACCGCCACGGCGATCACCACCAGCCAGGGCACGCCGAGGATCGAGTCGTTGCCGATAAAGGCAAACGGCAGGTCGGGGTTGAACACGGTCTTGTCATCCGCCAGCAAACGCGCCAGGCCGCGCATGGCGGTGAGTGCGCCAAGGGTGACGATAAACGGCGGCAGGCGCATAAAGGCAATCAACCCGCCGTTGACCAGGCCCAGCAGCAGGCCGAAGCCGATACCGGCGGCAATCCCGAACATGCCGAACTGCGGCGACATCGACGCCTGCAACGCCACCACGGCCGACGCCGCCAGGATCGCCCCTACCGACAGGTCGATCCCCGCCGTGAGGATCACAAAGGTCATGCCCGCCGCCAGCACCACGTTGACCGAGGCCTGCTGGGTGATGATCGACAGGTTCTGCATGGTCAGGAAGTTCTCGCTGGCCAGGGCGAAGCCCACCAGCAGCAAAATCAGCACCGGCAACATGCCGACGGTGCGCATCAGTTCGCGGGCACGTTCGGCCTTGCCTGTTGTTGCAATCATTGAATCAGCCATGGGCAACCACCTGATCGCCACCGGTGGCGAGGTCAATAATACGTTCCTGGGAGATGACGTGGCCGGAGGCCCCGCCGACTTCGGCCACCAACTGGCCTTCGCGCATGATCAGCACCCGGTCGCAGGTGCCGATGATTTCCGGCAGCTCGCTGGAGATCACCACGATGCCCACGCCGGCCTGCGCCAGTTGATTGATGATGCGGTAGATCTCGGACTTGGAGCCGATGTCCACGCCGCGTGTGGGTTCGTCGAGGATCAGCACGTGGGGCTTGACCTCCAGCAGCCGCGCCAGCAGGACCTTCTGCTGGTTGCCGCCGGACAGCGTGCCGACATTGACCTTGCCCGACGCCACGCGAATCGACAGTGACTTGATTGCATCATTGGCACGTTTCAAGCCATGACCACGGTCGAGCACGCCACCGGCGCGGGCATCCGGCACACAGGCGCAGACGTTGATGTTGTCGGCCACGCTCATGTCCAGGAACAGGCCCTGGGCCTTGCGGTCTTCGGTGAGGTACACCACGCCGGCACGAATCGCATCCGCCGGGTTGCGCAGTTGGGTCACGGTCTTGCCCACCACTTCCAGGGTGCCGCTGGTGCGCGGATCGGCGGCGAAGATCAGCCGCGCCAACTCGGTGCGCCCTGCCCCCACCAGCCCGGCGATACCCAGCACTTCACCGGCATGCAGGTCGAAACTGCAATTACGCACGCGCTTGCCATCGGCCATATCACGCACACGCATCACCACCGCGCCGGGGTCGTAGGCGGCGTGTTCCTTCTTGTAGAAACCGGACAGATCGCGGCCCACCATCATCTTCACGAGGACTTCGGCCGACAGCGCGTCGCGACTCAGCTCGCCGATGTATTGGCCGTCGCGCAGCACCGAGACACGGTCCGACAGTTCATAGATCTCGGCCATGCGATGACTGATGTAGATGATCGCCAGGCCCTGGCTGCGCAGTTGCTTGATCAGCGCAAACAGACGGTCGGTCTCGCGCGACGACAGCGGCGTGGTCGGTTCGTCCATCACCAGGATCCTGGCGTGGGCGTGCAAGGCCCGGGCAATTTCCACCAGCTGACGCTCGGCAATCGACAGGCTGCTGACCTTAGTGGCCGGGGTGAATTCGGCGCCCAGGCGTTGCAGCACTTCGACGCAACCGGCTTGCATGCCCTGGCGGTCGATGGTCCAGCCACGGCGCAGTTCGCGGCCCAGGTAGATGTTCTCGGCCACGCTCAGGTTCGGGCACAGGCTCAATTCCTGGTAGATCACGGCGATGCCGAGGGCTTTGGCGGTGGCGGGGGTAAAGGTGGCGACGGCCTGGCCGGCCATGCGGATTTCACCGCCGGGATCGGCCTGGTAAGCGCCGGAGAGGATTTTCATCAGGGTCGATTTGCCGGCGCCGTTCTCCCCCATCAAGGCGTGGATTTCGCCGGGGTAGACCTTCAGGCCGACATTCTTGAGCACGCGCAAACCGTTGAAGGTTTTGCTGATGCCCTGCATCTCGAGCAAGGGTTCAAGGCTCATCAATGAGCTCCTGGTTTTATTATTTTTGTCGTTCAGCCCTCTTTGATCAGAGCCGATTGCCACCGACTCTAATCAGATACATTTACTTACGCAAGCGCTTGCGCAGGCCGTTTGTCGCTAGAAGAAACGTTTCATCAAGCGCATAAAGTGCAATTTTGGCATTTCTAACGTTTTGGCAGCATGCGCACCAGGGTGTTGTCACGCACCCAGTAATGGTGGAACAGCCCCGCGGCAGCATGCAGGCCGATCAACCAATAGCCGGCGCTGCCCAGCCACTCATGCCAGTGCTTGAGTTGCTTGGCCAGGTCGGGGTCCACCGCCACCAGCGATGGCAAGGCGAACTCGAAATACGGCACGGGCTTGCCTGCGGCGTTGAGCATCAGCCAGGCCAGCAGCGGTGTCACGATCATCAAGCCATACAGTGCCAGGTGCATCAGGTGCGCCACGGCAGTCTGCCAGGCCGGTGGACGCGGCAGGATCGCCGGGCGCGGCGCCAGGCGTCCCAGCAGGCGCAGCCAGACCAGCAGGAAAATCCCGATGCCGAACAGCCCGTGACCGCCGAGCAACACGCCCTTCAATGCATGGCCGCGAGGCAGCAGGCCTTTGATTTCAATGCAGGCGTACACGCCGACAAACAGCGCCAGCATCAGCCAGTGCAGGGTCATCGACAGCTTCGTGTAGCGCTGTGTCAGCAGACGTTCAGTCATGGATGGGGCCTTGTGCAGATGGTGGCCGCAAGCGGCCGTGGAAAGACCGCGCCACCCTGTCCGCGAAGTCTTAAGGCAGTCTGAAGATCGGGAAAAATATCCTTTTGCCACCTTCAGACTTCGTTAAGAAATGCCTCCGATACTCCTCCCAACTTCACTGGGGAGGCGTACTGCCAATGCCCGATATCGATTGGAACATTTCCTTGCCGCTGCTGTTCGGCCATGCCGACAGTGCACCGCTGCGCCTGTCCCGCGCCCTGCCCCAAGACCCGCAGCGGCCTGCCTTCGAAGCGTTTATCCAACAACGTTTTCGCCTTGCCCACGGCGCCGATATCCGCCACTTCATGCCGCAGTTGTTTGGCGTCAGCCAGGCCGACGGCGAGCTGTGTGCCGTTGCCGGTGTGCGCCTGGCAAGCGCCGAGCCGTTGTTCCTGGAGCGTTACCTGGACCATCCGATCGACCCGCTGATCAGTGCCGCCGCCGAACACCCCGTGGAGCGCGGCGCCATCGCCGAAGTCGGCAACCTCGCGGCCAGCGACACCGGCAGTGCGCGCCTGAGCATCATCGCCATTACCTGGCTGCTGGCCATGGGCGGCCTGGAGTGGGTGGCGTTCACCGGCAATATCGGCCTGGTCAACAGCTTCCACCGCCTGGGCTTGAAGCCCGTCACCCTGTGCGCGGCCGACCCGCAGCGCCTCGGCGATGAGCGCAATCACTGGGGCAGTTACTACGAAAGCCAACCGTGGGTGCATGTCGGCAATATCCGCGCCGGGTTCATCCATTTGCGCAACATGGGCCTGTTCTCACGCCTGGGGTTGCCAACCACCCTCGAGGATGCCAGCCATGTCGCCTGAAACCCGCCGCTTCCACGCCGTACTGCGTAGCCATGCCGAACGCAACGATGGCGCCATCGCCCTGTGGGGCGACAGCTTGAAAATGGATTACGCCCAGATGTTCGCCGAAGTGGCGTATCGGCAGGAGCGCCTGCGCGACGAAGGCGTCAAGGTGGTCGCCCTGGCCCTGGACAATGGCGTCGAGGCCATGCTGTGGGACCTGGCAGTGCTGTTCGAAGGCCTGACCTGCCTGACCTTGCCGCCGTTCTTCAGCCCGGCCCAGCGCGCCCATTGCCTGGAACAAAGCCACGCCGAACGGGTGATCGCCGAGCCGCATCTGGCGGCTGAATTGCGCGCCAACGGCTATCAACCGTGCGGCGAATTCTGGTGCCGCGCCTTTGAAGGCCGCCCTTCGATACCCGTGGGTACCGCCAAGGTAACGTTCACCTCCGGCACCACCGGCGCGCCCAAGGGCGTGTGCCTGGGCGCCGACAGCCTGCTGCGGGTGGCCCGCGAGCTGTACCAGGCCAGCCACGGCAGCGACCCACGCCACCACCTGGCGCTGTTGCCCATCGCGATTTTGCTGGAAAACCTCGGTTGCTACGCCGCGCTCTACGCCGGCGCCACCCTCAGCTTGCCCAGCCAGAAGAGCCTGGGCATCCAGGGCGCCAGCGCGGTGGACGCCGCACAATTGCTTGGCTGCCTGGCAACGCGTCAGCCCCACAGCCTGATCCTGGTGCCGCAATTGCTGTTGATGCTGGTGATTGCTGCCGATCAAAAGGCCTTCAGCCCACAGGGCCTGCGCTTTGCCGCCGTCGGCGGTGCGCGCGTCTCCAAGGCCTTGCTGCAGCGCGCGCAGCAACTGGGCGTGCCGGTATACGAAGGTTATGGGCTGTCGGAATGCGCCTCGGTGGTGAGCCTCAATCGTCCCGAGGCACACCGTCCTGGTAGTGTCGGCCGGCCACTGCCCCACGTGGAAATCCGCCTGGCCGAAGACGATGAAGTGCTGATCAAGGGCTCGACGTTGCTCGGCTACCTGGGCCAGACAGACCAACCCGAGCAATGGTGGCCCAGCGGCGACCTCGGCGCCTTTGACGAGGACGGTTTTCTCTACCTCAAGGGCCGCAAGAAACATCAGTTCGTTACCAGTTACGGGCGCAACGTCAACCCGGATTGGGTCGAGGCCGAGCTGACCCAGGGCGGTGTGATCGCCCAGGCGTTCGTGTATGGCGAAGCCCTGCCGCAGAACCACGCCCTGCTCTGGCCCCATCGCGCCGACTGCAGCGACGCGCAACTGGCCGCCGCCGTGGCCGAGGCCAACAGCGGCCTGCCGGACTACGCCCAGGCGCATCGCTGGACGCGCCTGACGCACCCCTTCACCGCCGCCAATGGCTTGCTCACCGCCAATGGCCGGCCACGGCGCGACGCCATCGTCGCCCGTTATCAAGCCCAATTTGCCCCGGCATTCAACGAGGAAGCCTCATCGTGAATTTTTTCGACACGCTGCAAGAAGCCACCCAGCAGGAGCGCCATGCGCTGTTCAACCTGCCGATCATCCGCGACGCCCTGGAGGGCAAGGTCAGCCTCGACAGCTATCGCGCGTTCCTGGCCCAGGCCTACTACCACGTGCGGCATACCGTGCCGTTGATGATGGCCTGCGGTGCGCGCCTGCCTTCGCGCCTGGAATGGCTGCGCAAGGCTGTCTGCGAGTACATCGAGGATGAATACGGCCACGAGCAGTGGGTGCTCGATGACATTGCCGCCTGCGGCGGTGATGACGACGCGGTACGTGACGGGCGCCCCGGTTTGCCCATCGAGTTGATGGTCAGCTACCTCTACGACCTGATCGCCCGTGACAACCCGGTCGGCCTGTTCGGCATGGTCAATGTGCTCGAAGGCACCAGCATCGCCCTGGCCACCCACGCGGCCGGCAGCATCCGTGAGCGCTTGCAACTGCCGGCAACGGCGTTCAGCTACCTGAGTTCCCACGGATCCCTGGATATCGGCCACATGGAAACCTATCGCCGCTTGATGAACAGCCTGGACGACCCCGACGACCAGGCCGCGGTGATACGCGCCTCCAAGGTGGTGTATGCGCTCTACACCGACATGTTCCGCAGCCTGCCGCGTCTCGGGGAGGCGCCCCATGCGCCTGTCTGAAACGCGCGTGGTGCTGACCGGCGCCAGCGGTGGCATCGGCCTGGCGATTGCCACCGCCCTGTGTGCCAGTGGTGCGCAGGTGCTGGCCGTGGCCCGTCACCGTGCACCACTGGAGGGGTTGCTTGAGCGCTACCCGGAGCAACTCTGCTGGGTCGGTGCCGACCTGACCTTCCTCGCCGACCGCCGTAAGGTGCTGGCCGCCGCCGAAGCCATCGGCGGCATCAACCTGCTGATCAACGCCGCCGGCATCAATCACTTCGCCATGCTTGAGCAACTTGAAGACAGCGACATCAACGGCATGCTGGCGCTGAACATCACCGCGCCGATCTGCCTGACCAAGCTTCTGCTTCCGCTGCTCAAGCAGGCACCGAGCGCCATGGTGGTGAATGTCGGTTCCACCTATGGCTCCATCGGCTACCCCGGCTACGCCACCTACTGCGCCAGCAAGTTTGCCTTGCGCGGGTTTTCCGAAGCGTTGCGCCGGGAACTGGCCGACACCCGCGTCGGCGTGCTGTACGTAGCACCGCGCGCGACCCGCACCGCGATGAACAGCCCGGCGGCGCAGGCTTTGAACGATGCGCTCAAATCCAACGTCGATGACCCGCACACCGTGGCATCGGCCGTGATCCAGGCCATAGCCAACCAGCGTCGCGATCTGTACCTGGGCTGGCCGGAGCGTTTTTTTGTGCGCCTCAACAGCCTGCTGCCGAACCTGGTCGACCGGGGTTTGCGTAAACAGCTGCCGCTGGTACGCCGCCTGAGCGACACACCTGAGAATAAGGACCCGAAGCCATGAAACAACTCTTTACCGCGCTGCTGCTCACCGCCCTGAGCCCCTTCACCTGGGCGATGGACGCCGTCGACCAACAACGCCTCAACGAGATCCAGACGCGCTGGGCGCACATCCAATACAACCTGCCCGAGGAACAACGGACCCAGGCTTTTGAACAACTCGCCACCCAGGCTACGGCCTTCACCCACGACCGCCCCCAAGCCGCCGAGGCGTGGATCTGGTCAGGCATCGTCACCAGCAGTTGGGCGGGTGCCCAGGGCGGGCTTGGCGCGTTAAGCAAGGTCAAGGCGGCCAAGGTCGACCTGGAAAAAGCTCTCGCCCTGGATCCCCAGGCCCTGCAAGGCTCGGCCTATACCAGCCTGGCCGCCCTGTACGACCGGGTGCCCGGCTGGCCGATCGGCTTCGGTGATGCGGACAAGGCCGAAGCGCTGCTCAAACAAGCCTTGCAACTGAACCCGGCAGGCATTGATAGTCTGTACTTCTGGGGTGACCACCTGTACCGGCAAAAACGCTATGGCGAAGCCCGTGAAGCCTTGCAAAAAGCCCTGCTGGCCGCGCCCCGGCCCGGTCGCGAAACCGCCGATGCCGGGCGGCGCAAAGAGATCGAAGGCGTGCTGGCTGACATCAACCAAAAACTCAAATGACAAGGAGTCTGCGTGCGCCTTTTACTGATCGAGGATGACGTGGCATTGGGCGAAGGCATTCACCAGGCGCTGGTGCGTGAGGGCTACACCGTCGATTGGCTGCAGGATGGCAGCAGCGCCTTGCATGCGCTGCTCAGCGAAACCTTCGATGCGGCAGTGCTTGACCTCGGCCTGCCACGCATGGACGGTTTGGAGGTGCTGCGGCGCCTGCGTGACAGCGGCTCCAACCTGCCGGTGCTGATCCTCACCGCACGGGATGCCACCGAAGACCGCATCGCCGGGCTGGACGCCGGCGCCGACGATTACCTGATCAAGCCCTTCGACCTGGCCGAACTCAAGGCACGCCTGCGTGCACTGCTGCGCCGCAGCGCCGGCCGGGCACGGGTATTGATCGAACACGCAGGCATCTGCCTGGACCCGAGCACCCAGCAGGTCAGTTACCACGGCGCACCGGTACTGCTTACCCCCAAGGAATATCAACTGCTGCACGAGCTGCTGTCGCCGCCGGGCCGCGTGATGACCCGCGACCAGTTGATGCAGTTGCTCTACGGCTGGAACGAAGAAGCCGAAAGCAACACCCTGGAGGTGCATATCCATCACCTGCGCAAGAAGTTCTCCAGTGAACTGATCCGCACCGTGCGCGGCGTGGGCTACCTGGTGGAGGAGCGCCAATGACCTCGATTCGGCGGCGAACCCTGAGCCTCATTATCGGCCTGCTGCTCACCGGGCTGCTGGTAATCAGCGTGCTCAACCTGCATGACAGCAATCACGAAATCGCCGAAGTCTACGACGCGCAGTTGGCGCAGAACGCCCGCCTGCTCCAGGGCGTCATGAGCATGCCGCTGGCCAGCCAGGACCAGGCCGACCTGTATCGCGCCTTCAACAAAGCCTTGGGCAACGCCATGCCCAAGGTGGACGGGCACCCCTATGAAAGCAAAATCGCCTTCCAGGTGTGGAGCCCACAGGGCGAACTGCTGGTGTTTACCACCAGCGCCCCGTCATTCGCCACGCCCCCCGCACAGCCGGGGTACAGCAATATCGACGACCTTAATGGCCGCCAATGGCGCGGCTTCGTGCTCAAGGACAAGGACAACGGCCTGCGTATCTGGGTCGGCGAGCGTGATGACGTGCGCTCCGACCTGGTCCAGCGCATCGTGCGGCATACCCTGTGGCCCAACGTGCTGGGCAGCCTGATCCTCGCCGCCATGGTCTGGCTGGCCATCGGCTGGGGCCTCAAGCCGCTGGCCGATATGGCCGCCACCTTGCGCGCGCGGCATTCCGGCTCACTGGAGCCGATGCAACTGACGCCCCTGCCCATGGAGTTGGAGCCGATGCAGGCGGCGTTGAACCGCATGCTCGCGCAGATCCAGGACATGCTCGGCCGCGAGCGGCGCTTTATCGCCGATGCCGCCCACGAAATGCGCACGCCCCTGGCGGTATTGCGGGTGCACGCGCAAAACCTGCTGGAAGCCGGCACTGAAACCGAACGGCGCGAGTCCCTGGCCTTCCTGATCAGCGGTGTCGACCGCACCAGCCGCCTGGTCAACCAATTGCTGACCATGGCACGCCTGGAACCCAGCGCCGGGCTGCCAGCCGTGCAAGCTATCGACCTGGCGACAACGGTGCGTGAAACGCTGATTCAGCTGACACCCTGGCTGCTGAGCAAAGGCCTCGAGCTGGTGTTCGATGTCGACGATGCCCAGTACCGCGTAACAACCGATGCCGGCGCAATCAACATCGCCCTGACCAATCTGGTGACCAACGCGGCGAACTTCTCCCCGGAGCACGGGGTGATTACCGTGGGGTTGTGCAAAACAGCCAGGGGATGGGTCCTGAGCGTCGAGGATCAGGGGCCTGGCATCGACGAAAGCCAGCGTGAGCGGCTGTTCGAGCGGTTCTACAGCCGTGGCAATGCCCAGGGCGCCGGCCTGGGCCTGACCATCGTGCAAACCATCGCCCAACGCCTGGGCGGCCAGGTACGCCTGGACAACCTGGCGGCCGGCGGCCTGCGGGCGAGCCTGGAGATTGCGCAGTGATCGGCCCAGCGGGTATCAGGGCGTAATCGCGACTTTCATCACCCCATCGCGCTGATGGGCGAACAGTTCATAGGCCGCCTCAATGTCGTCGAGCTTGAAGCGGTGGGTCACCAGCGGCGACAGGTCCACCCCGCCGCTGGCGACCACCGCCATCAAGCGACGCATGCGTTCCTTGCCGCCGGGGCACAGGGTCGAGACGATGCTGTAATCCCCCAGGCCTGCGCCAAACGCGTCATAGGGGATGCGCAGGTCGCTGGAGTACACCCCAAGGCTGGACAAGCGGCCACCGGGACGCAACACGCGCAAGGCCGATTCGAAGGTGCCTTGGGTGCCCAACGCCTCGATGGCCACATCCACGCCACGCCCGTCGGTCAGGGCCATGATCTGCTCGACCACGTTGCCTTGCTTGAAGTCGACAATATGGGTCGCGCCCAGGCCACGGGCGACGCCCATGCGTTCGCTGACGCCGTCGACCCCAATGATCATCGACGCGCCTTTGAGCCGTGCCCCCGCTACCGCGCACAAGCCGATCGGCCCGAGGGCAAACACCGCCACCGTGTCGCCAATGTTGACCTCACCACGCTCGGCACCGGAAAAGCCGGTGGACATGATGTCCGGGCACATCAGCACCTGCTCGTCACTCAGGCCATCGGGGATCGGGCACAGGTTGGCCAGCGCATCGGGCACCAGCACGTATTCGGCCTGGCAGCCGTCGAGGGTGTTGCCGAATTTCCAGCCGCCGGCGGCACGGAAACCATGGCGGGTGTCGGGGCCGTCCTGGGCACCGCAGCCGCACAGGCACGCATAGCTCTGCCCGCTGGGCGTGATTGCGCCGGCGATCACCCGTTGCCCTTCGACGAAACCGCGCACCTGGGAGCCCAGCCGCTCGATGATGCCCACCGGCTCATGGCCCACCGTCAGCCCTTTGGCCACCGGGTACTCACCGCGCAGGATATGCACGTCGGTGCCGCAGATGGTCGTGGTGGTGATCCGCACCAGGGCGTCGAGCGGGCCGACCTCGGGGATCGGTTTATCCTCGAGGACGATGCGGTTTTTCTCAACGAAGACAGCGGCTCTCATGGTTGCCATGGTGTGACCTCCTGCTGGGCATGTGGGGTGGGACCAGACTGCGCCGCGACGGCGCGCCGAACGTTGATCATGGTCAACCCTTTGCCGATGCGCATGACCGAACGTCGCCTGCCCTGCCCGGCGGCCAGGCGTCTTGATGCAGATCAATGGCGCCCCAGCCCCCGGGGGCATGATCGAGCAAGGCACTGTTGCCCGATGCTGACCGCCAGGAGCCCACACCATGCCTACCCTCGAAGCACGTAACCAGCAGGCCGCCCCCGCCTACGCAGCACTGCCGAAACCGCACTGGATCGATCAGCTCGACGATGGCCGCCATGCACTGGTGCGCCCCCTCGGCGCCGACGACCGTGAACGGGAATACAACTTCATCAAGGGCCTGTCCCGTGAATCGCGGCACGCGCGCTTCCTGGGGGAAATCAACGAGCCCGGCAAGACCCTGATGGACCAATTGATGGATGTCGATAACCAGCAACGCATGGCCTTTATCGCCTTGGTGCACGACAACGGCCAACTGATCGAGATCGGCGTGGCCCGCTATGCCGCAGCCAACGCGGATGAATGCGAATGCGCGGTCACCGTGGCCGATGCCTGGCAACACCTGGGCCTGGGGCGCCTTTTGATGCTGCACCTGATGACGGCGGCACGCGCCAATGGCTTTAAACGCATGTACACGGTCGACGCGGCAACCAATGCGCCGTTGCGCGAGTTGAACCAGGCCTTGGGATTCCACAGCGTCATCAACCCGGATGACAGCACCCAGGTCATCAGCAGCGTGATGCTCTAAACCGCGCCGCACGGTAACAGGGCGGCCCGCCGCCCTGTGTCGGCGTACACCCGTTTGAGTGTATCCATACCGTAGTGCGGGCGGTATCTGCTATTGTCCGGGGATCTCATCTCCTCCTCATCGCGTCCACGCGATTTTCTGTGAGCATGCTCTGCGGCCCTGTCATCGACACGGCCGGGCCGATCTGCCTGGAAAACACCGCCATGGACAAACCCGTCACTGGACCACCGCTTGAAGCCCAATCGCGGGCCGAAAAAATCGTCGAATTCAAACGCCAGAAGACCCTGCTGAAGACCGGTGCCCTGCAAGACGCAATCTTCAACAGCGCCTACTTCTCCAGCATCGCCACCGATGAAAAGGGCGTGATCCAGATCTTCAATGTCGGCGCCGAACGCATGCTCGGGTATGCCGCCGAGGATGTCCTCAACCGCATCACCCCCGCCGATATCTCCGACCCCGCCGAACTGATCACCCGCGCCGCCGCCCTCAGCCTGGAGCTGGACACGCCGATCACGCCGGGTTTCGAAGCCCTGGTGTTCAAGGCCTCCCGTGGCATCGAGGATATTTACGAGCTGACCTATATCCGCAAGGACGGCAGCCGCCTGTCGGCCATGGTCTCGGTGACGGCGCTGCGTAACCGTCATGACACCATCATCGGTTACCTGTTGATCGGTACCGACAACACCGCACGCAAACACGAAGAAGCCGAGCGCAAAGGCTTTGAGCGCGCGCTGGAGGAAAAGAACCTGGAGCTGGAACATGCCAGCCATATGAAATCCGAATTCCTCGCCACCATGTCCCACGAATTGCGCACACCGCTGAATGCGGTGATCGGTTTTTCCGAGGCGTTGAAGGACGGGCTGGTGGGCGACATGAGTGAGACCCAGCGCGAATACATCGGCGACATCTTTACCAGCGGCCAGCACCTGTTGTCGCTGATCAACGACATTCTCGACCTGTCCAAGGTCGAAGCCGGGATGATGGACCTGGAGCTGGAGTCCGTGGAACTGGCGGGGTTGCTCGCCAACAGCCTGTTGATCGTGCGCGAAAAAGCCGCCCTGCAACGCATCCAGTTGAAGCTCGAAAGCCAGGGCGACTTCGGCACACTGGCCCTGGACCTGCGCAAGACCAAGCAGATCATCTACAACCTGCTGGCCAATGCGGTGAAGTTCAGCGAGCACGGCAGTTCCGTGACCCTGGCGGTGCGCCAGGTGGCCCGCGAACAGGTCGGGCGAGTGCCCGGCGATTGGCCGATGCACGGGTTTGTCCTGCAACCCAGCGCCCACCAGCAGTTCCTCGAATTGAGCGTCAGCGACACCGGCATCGGTATTGCCGAGGACGACATGGGCAAGCTGTTCAAGGCCTTCAGCCAGATCGACAGCAGCCTGGCGCGCAAATTCGAAGGCACCGGCCTGGGCTTGGCGATGGTCAAGCAACTGGTCGACCTGCACGGTGGCAGCGTTGCGGTGGCCAGCCGTGAAGGCCTGGGCGCCCGGTTTGTGGTGTGGCTGCCACTCCACCGCAGCACGGAGGCGCAATGGCCCATATCCTGATCGTCGAAGACAACGAGGCCAATATGCGCCTGGCCCGGCTGCTGCTGGTCAACGCCGGCCACACGGTGGTGTGGGCCGCCGACGCCGAGAGCGGCCTGACCCTGGCCCGCGAAGCCCAACCGGCGTTGATCCTGATGGACATCCAGCTGCCTGGCATGGATGGCCTGGCCGCTACCGCACTGCTCAAGCAGGACCCGCACACCGCCCATATCCCGGTGATTGCCCTCACCGCCATGGCCATGAAGGAAGACCGTGAAAAGACCCGGCTGGCCGGTTGCGATGCCTACATCAGCAAGCCGCTGCGCTACAAAGAGCTGTACCAGGTGATCGACACGCTGTTGCAACACACCACCCTCACCCCCCTCAGATGAGTCCTCTCCATGGCCAGCCAACCCGCAACGCTGTTGATCGTTGATGACGAACCCCAGGTTCGCAAACTGCTGGAAACCCTGTTGCAACACGAGGGCTACCGGACCCTGAGTGCAGGCAGCGGCGAGGAAGCCTTGCAACTGGTGGCCAAGCAACCACCAGACCTGATCCTGCTGGACATCATGATGCCAGGCATGGACGGCTACGAAGTGGCCAGCCAGCTCAAGGGCGACGCAGCCACGGCGAGCATTCCGATCATCATGCTGTCGGCCCTCAGCGAGTCGAGTGCGCGGGTCAGTGGCCTGGAAACCGGTGCTGAAGAGTTCATCAGCAAGCCGGTGGAACGGGTCGAGCTGTGGCTGCGGGTGCGCAACCTGCTGCGGCTCAAGAGCCACGGCGATCAACTCAAGCGCCATAGCCAGTTGCTTGAGCAGCAACTGCGCCAACATGCCGGTGACAGCACGCGCATGAACGTGCACGACCTGGCCCGCCAGGAACTGGAAAACGCCCTGCGCCAGGCCGTGGAGCACGATGAGTTCACCCTGCACTACCAGCCAAAAGTCGCGTTGGCCGACGGGCAGATCTGCGCCCTGGAGGCACTGCTGCGTTGGGAGCGCCCAGGCTACGGCGCGGTATCGCCGGCGGTGTTCGTGCCCGTCCTGGAAAGCCTGGGTTTGATCGTGGAGGTGGGAAGCTGGGTGATCCGCAGCGTATGCCAGCAGATTGCGACGTGGCAGCGCAGCGCGATTGGCGCCGTCGAGGTGTCGGTGAACGTCTCCGGCCATCAGTTGATCGAGGGCGACCTGATTGCCGATATCGCGCGCATTCTCACTGAGACCGGCGTCGAACCCCATTGGCTGGAAGTGGAACTGACCGAAGGCTCGCTGATGGAGAATACCCAGCACACCATCGCCAGCCTGCAACGCCTGCGCGCCATGGGCGTGAAGATCTCCATCGACGACTTCGGCACCGGTTATTCCAGCCTGGCCTACCTGCGACGCTTTCCCATCGACACGCTGAAGATCGATATTGCGTTTATCCGCGAGGTCACCAGTAACCCCCAGGACGCCGCGATCACCCGCACCATTATCGAGCTGGCCCACAGCCTGAGCCTGCGGGTGGTGGCCGAGGGCGTGGAAACCCAGGCGCAACTGGCGTTTTTGAAAGAGGCCGGTTGTGATCAGATCCAGGGCTATCTGTTCAGTCGGCCATTACCCGCGACAGCACTGGAGCGCTTGTTATTGGAGCGGTGAGATCCAGCGGGGGGCAGATTAATGGGCGTTCATTTGCACCGGCATGGCGACGGAGGGCTTGCCAGGCGTCTGCGCTGCAGGCAGGTTCTTTAATGCCGGGCTGTCGGGTTTCAACGCCAGGTTATCAGCAAGGTCCCGTGTCTCCTGAACACTGAGAGGCTCATTCCTGATCGCTTTGGCAAGTAACGATCCCAAGCTCCTCGCCTGTCCATAAACAGGAACGAACCGTTGCGCCAAATCGCCGACCCCTTTCAATGCCGAGTCCATGGTCTGCTTGTCAACGCCGAATACCTTGCCGATCTGGTTGCGGGTATTCAAATCAACCAGCAGCGCGCTGAAGGGATTGTCCAGGTACCGCTCTGTGGCATCGGCGGCGTTCTTATTCACCCCGAACGCCTGCAGGGCATCGGCGATGCCGGCGGAGGGATGTTCAAGGTGCCTCAACAGTTCTTCGTAGAGCCCCCGCGTATCGTTTGCAGCGATATTGTCGAGCGCTTCGTTCCGAACCGTTTGCTTGAATGCACTTTCCGTCATCGGCACCAGCGGCCTGGGGCTGTTCAAGCCGTTTTTAACAAAATAGAAATTGCCCTTTTTATCTCCACCTTGAAGGTTTCCGTAGGCGTCATATTCAAAGAGTACTTTTGTACCATCCGGTCGCAGTCCTGAATAAAGCACCCGCCCTTCCGGGGATATCTGTTCTTCCTTAAGCCTTGTCAAACCGTTGACCGCAGCGGGCGGTGCGGACGGCCCCTTGTCCAGTCGGACAAATATATCGTCACCTTCGTTGGCATAAGGCCCGACGACGGCATTGATGTCATGGTTTCTGAATCGAATCAGTGTATCGGCGACATGGGCTTGTTTTTCGGGAGCGCTGTCCCGCGCAAAGTGCCGGGTAAATGCCTTGAGTAGCCTGGGGTCGTCAGCGCGTGTTTGCAACCAGGCGTTCATGTCTTCGACAGTATTGAAAGACTGGTATGAACTGCCGTCTTTCTCCGGAACATAAAGCACGATGTCAGGCCCATCAGGTACAAGCGGTACCCGTTGAATGAATATGATGTCCTTGGCTTGAACACCATCCACGGCGAAGGTCCTGACTTGCACGTTGGGCAGGCCTGCCTGGCCTGGCGACAGCACGGCCTCGAGGAGGTTGTTGACGTCAGGCGGCATTTTGCCGCTGTTCAAGTCCTTCACCAGGCTCTCGTTGAATTTTTCCCTGGCATTTTTAATGACAAAGGTGTCCTCGGAATCCTCCCAAGAATTGGCACTTATCGGCGCAGTGTTTATGGGGCGGGCGGCGGCGGTAGCGGTGGAAAAAGTCATAATCGGCCAAGATCGGTAGGGAGTGAGGGAAATGTTCCCCAGCCGCGCAGCTGTCTTCCTGCGATGCTGTCTGAGGTGTGTGTGCTTGGCTGACGAGAGTGTTCCAGCTTCAGTCGTTACCGTTTGCTTCAACGGCCGAGACATTGTTCATACCCGCAGCTGCCTTGCCAGGGCTCGACAGCTACAGGGCCGGGATTAATCGGGCTTTTCGGTATTGCCCACATCCGCCGCGTCATCCAGATCATTGAGCGGTACTTCTGCATCATCCATCAGGGAACCCGGGTCTTCATTGCCCGGATCGTTGAGTTCTTCTTCCAGTTCTTTGGACATGATCGTCTCCTCTAACCGCCCTGGGTGTCGATATCGGCATCGGTTTCAGGCTTGGGCTCGCGCTCAGGCTTGAAGTCTGGACTGTAGTCGTTTTCCTTGGCCTTGGGGTCGGCGGCGGGTTTCGGGTCTTTCGGTGCATCGGCCGCCGTGCCTGGGGCCGGTTCGCCGCCGTCGATTGCCGGGTCGTTACGGTTGCTGGTCTGGGGGTCTTTGTCTGTGCTCATGGCTCACCTCGTTTGAAAAACGCAAACTGCGTAAAGGTAAGGTCCCGTGCCGGCCGCTGAAGTTCCAACTGCTTAAGAGCCCGGGTTATCCACCTGGATATAAAACGCGTACGCCCCCAGCAACACCCAGAACACCATGAACAGCCACGGCGCACGCATGGAGAACAGCAGCGACTTGCGATAGCCCTTATGGGAGGACTCCATTTCGGAAAACAGCGGCGACTCATCGTAGGCCATGCCCATCACCGGCTCGCTGCGCAGCAGTTCGCTCTGCTTGTAGTGCCAGTGATCGATGATTTCGTACGCGGCGCGGATCCCCGGCCAGGCATTCAGGGAACTGAGTATGCCGAGCAGCGTCAGGAACACCGGCACCACCAGGGTGAACAACTTGCCCCACTCGGGGTTGAGGTTGCCCATGCCGGAGACAAAGGCAATCACCAGGAACGACTGCGCCGTCAGGTAGGCATCGGTGCGGTTGGCGAGGATGGTGGTTTCGTATTGGATTTCGCGACGGTAGAAGTCCAGGCGGTCCTTGGGCGAGCCGAAGATCTTGGCGTTGTGCTCGCTGTGGTCGGCCAGGTTCGCTTCCGGGGTGTCGGGTGAAATGATTCTGGGCACATCCGTGCTCCCTGCTGGGCTCAAACCCCTTAGAAGAATCGGGCCGTGGCGAAGTTCAAGTTTGTTGTTGCACCATCACGGTGCGAAAGCCGCTCCCTTATGGTGAGCAGCCTTGTCATGGCCGGCCTTTTTTTTGTGGCGAGCGAGCTTGTTGTGGTGAGCGGGCTCACCACAAAGGGAAATCAGCGCGGGATGCCCATTCCGGCACACGCATTGCTTTATCCATTCATCTGCCCGAATACAGGAACATTCGTTACCCCCCGACCCAGAGCCGACCCCATAAGAAAGTAAGGACCAGGCCCGGTGGCACCATCAGCCACGGGCTCATAAAAAATGCGTTTTTTAAAGCGGCAGTGCCAACCCCATGCGTCCCTCGGCACTGACAAGGTACTGGAATGGCTCGATCTTTCTTCGATGAAATGAATGACGCAAACGGCGTGTGCCGTGCGCACTATCAGGACTTCTCCCGCTGGCTGGCCAACACGCCGCCGGAATTGCTGGCCCAGCGTCGCCGCGAAGCCGATTTGCTGTTCCATCGCGCGGGAATCACCTTCACCCTCTATGGCGACGAGCAGGACACCGAGCGCCTGATTCCCTTCGACATCATCCCCCGCAGCATCCCCGCCAGTGAGTGGAGCGTGATCGAGCGCGGCTGTATCCAGCGGGTCAATGCGCTGAACATGTTCCTCGCCGACATCTACCACGACCAGCGCATCATCAAGGCCGGGATCATTCCGGCCGACCAGGTGCTGGGCAACGAGGGTTACCAGAAGGCCATGGTCGGCCTGGACCTGCACCGCGATATTTATTCCCACATCTCGGGGGTGGACCTGGTACGCGACGGCGACGGTACCTACTATGTGCTCGAAGACAACCTGCGCACCCCCAGCGGCGTGAGCTATATGCTCGAAGACCGCAAGATGATGATGCGCCTGTTCCCCGAAGTGTTCGCCAAGCAGCGCATCGCGCCGGTGGACCACTACCCCAACCTGCTGCTCAAGACCCTGAAAAGCGCCAGCCGCCTGGACAACCCCAACGTGGTGGTGCTGACGCCCGGGCGCTTCAACAGCGCGTTCTTCGAACATGCGTTCCTGGCCCGGGAAATGGGCGTGGAACTGGTGGAAGGCGCCGACCTGTTCGTGCACGACCTCAAGGTGTTCATGCGCACCACCGACGGGCCCAAGGCGGTGGACGTGATCTACCGGCGTATCGACGACGCGTTCCTCGACCCGCAGGCGTTCAATCCCGAATCGATGCTCGGCGTGCCAGGGCTGGTCGCGGCCTACTGCGCCGGCAATGTGGTGCTGGCCAATGCCATCGGCACCGGCGTGGCGGACGATAAATCGATCTATCCCTATGTGCCGGCGATGATCAAGTTTTACCTGGATGAGGAGCCGATCCTGCAAAACGTGCCGACCTTCCAGTGCCGCAAGCCCGATGAACTGTCCCACGTGCTGGCCAACCTGGCCGAACTGGTGGTCAAGGAAACCCAGGGCTCCGGCGGCTACGGCATGCTGGTCGGCCCAGCGGCCACGGCGGCCGAGATCGAAGATTTCCGCCAACGCATCAAGGCCCGCCCCCATGCGTATATCGCCCAACCGACCCTGAGCCTGTCCACCTGCCCGACCTTTGTCGAAAACGGCATCGCGCCCCGGCATATCGACCTGCGGCCCTTTGTGCTCTCGGGCAAGGAAACCCGCCTGGTGCCGGGAGGCCTGACGCGGGTGGCATTGCGTGAGGGCTCGTTGATCGTCAACTCGTCGCAAGGCGGTGGAACCAAGGACACCTGGGTGGTGGAGGGCTGAGTATGTTGAGTAGAACCGCCGCAGATCTGTATTGGATGTCCCGTTACCTGGAACGCGCCGAGAACCTGGCGCGCATGCTCGAAGTCAGTTATTCGCTGTCGCTGATGCCCCAGGCCGGGCGTAGCGATGGCCTGGACGAACTGGCGATGTCGTTGCTCAGCAGCGGCACCCTGGACAGTTACCTGGAGCGCCATCAAACCCTGGATGCCGAGCGCATGCTGCACTTCTTCGCCCTCGACGAAGAAAACCCCGCCAGCATCTACAATTGCCTGCGCGCCGCGCGGGGCAATGCCCATGCGGTACGCGGGCGCATCACCGCCGACATGTGGGAAAACCTCAACGCCACCTGGCTGGAAATGCGCAGCATCGCCGCCGGCGGCCTGGCACGCCATGGCATCAGCCACTTCTGTGACTGGGTCAAGCAGCGTTCGCACCTGTTCCGCGGCGCCACCTCGGGCACCATCATGCGCAACGACGCCTATCGGTTCATTCGCCTGGGCACTTTTGTCGAACGCGCGGACAATACCCTGCGCCTGCTGGACGCGCGCTACGAGATGTTCGGCGAAGAGTCGGAAGAAGTCAGCGACCTGTCGGCACGCGGCTATTACCAGTGGAGCGCCCTGCTCCGCGCGTTATCGTCGTTCGAGGCGTATACGGAGTTGTATCCGAATGCGCTGAATGCGCGGTCGGTGTCCGAGTTGCTGTTGCTACGCAGCGATGTGCCGCGTTCGTTGCATGCCTGTATCGAAGAGTTGAGTCATATCCTCGCCGACCTGCCCGGCAGTTACGGGCGCACGGCGCAGCGGTTGGCGGCGGAGTTCGAGGCGCGGCTGCGGTATACGGGGATTGATGAAATTCTGGAGGATGGGTTGCATAGCCGTCTCACGGAATTCATCGAAACGGTGCGGGGGGTGGCGCGGGCGATCCACAGTTCTTACCTGGAGGTTGTTTGAGTGCGCTTGCTGACTGTATGTCGTGCTTAGGATTCAGATAAGGTGAAGCAGATTGATTCAACGTAACCTGCTTCGCCTTTCAACTGTATTACCTCGTAGACGTTATACCTTTATTCCAACGGCAGACCCTCTGAAGCGACCGTCTACAGCGCTTTGGCTGCCATCGGAAAATTTCAAACAATAATAGCTGTTATCGCCAGGCGCTCTATCACTAGACCAGTGAGCATCACTGTCCAATGGCCATCTTGCCCCATAAGTATTATAAATTTCGCGTAACTGAGCCATGCTCGGCATACTTGCGCCTTCCCTTGCAAGCGCATTACGAACATCCTCAAGAAAATCTCGAGCAAGTGGAATAACCGCAATAGCGTTGGTCACGGTCAATGTATAGCTTGCAGTTTGTTGCTTTTGATCTCGGACCGTTATCGTCGTAACACCTCTTCCGCTCACCTGGACAACACCTGTGGTGGGATTCACAAACGCGGCGGCTGGATTGGAAGATGAATAATAGTAATCCGGCTGTCCTCCTGTTGCCTGCCGTTGCATGGTCGTTCCGGCAGGCCAGGATGGAAGCGCATGTGAGTACCCTCGAATCACATACACCTTACCAGCCAGCGTTGCTGGAGAAGTATCAAATACCAACGGGGGCGGAGCACTTTTGACGGTGTAGGTCACCTGCGGGAAGACAATGGCATTGGCCTCCGTCACGCCAGGAACTAAAGCTGCCTTGAAATGCAGTGTCAGTTGCGTGTTGTCCCCTAACTCTTTCAAGTAGGCCGCATAACTGATTGGACTTTCCCACCACCCTTGGTTGAACCAGGTCGTATTCACATAGGCCCCCCCACCGTTCCAATGTTTGAGGTTGTGCGCCGCCCCTCCGCTTTTGAAACCCTTGAACTCAATCCAGACCGGGGAATTGGTCGTAATGAACGGCCAGGTGCCGACCCGCAGTCTCCTGTTCCCCGTTCCGGTCGATAGATCCAGCACCTTCGTCGCTGGGTTGGCCTCATTGATTTGGATTACGGTTCCCGCCAGTTCGCTCGCAGGTATCGGGGTCACTGTTACCGTCAACACCGACGACGGCCGAACGACATTTCCACGGGTGAGCTCGTACTTGAGGGTAAACATCGTGTGGGTATTGCCGATATTCGCCGCAATCGCCGTCTTGGGAATATCAAACGTCACCACACCACTGGTCAAACCGTTCTTCGCCGCAATAACCGGTGACCCCGCACCGGCAGTCCCTTCCATCGTGACCTTGATGCTGTCAGTGGTGTACATCGGCAAAAAACTGACTTTCAGCGTTGCACCATTTTGCGCATTCATCGGCGCAAGGGTCACCGAAACACCTGAGCCTGTGGCTTGGATCAATTCGGGAACAGGCATCTCATTCGGCAGGTGCACCTGATATAGCTGGCGCAGGGATTCCTGAGGCTGTTCATTGCCCCGTGTCACGCTGTAGAACACGTCGATAAAACGCCCGTCAAAACGCTTGAGCTCAGTGCCCGGCACATCGAACGTCATATCATCGCCGGGGGCAACCTGGCCCACGAGCCGTCCTGCCGTGTAATCGACGGTGCCGCCGGCGTCGCTGGCCAGGATGGTCACTTGTACCCTGTCTGTGCTGACCCAACTCGCCTGCACAGGGAAGCGGATCGTAATCAACGGCAAGCCTGGGTCCAGATCCTCTCCCAGGGCTTGGTCTACGGTCGGTGCCGGCCATCTGACAATCTCGCCGATCACCGTGAGATAACGGTTATGCGAGCGTTTGTCAGGCAAGCCAGCGCCTTTCAACTCGTAGTACACCACCGCACTGCCTTGGGCGATCGCACTGACCAAAGCGTTGCCGATATTGAAAAAGTAACCCTTGGCGCCTGACAGTGGCCGATCCTCAAAGTAATGAACCGAACTGCCCTGGGCACTTACCCCGTTCCAGTACAGAAAAACATGACTGTAGACACGAGCATCAGCCCCGCCGACGGTCAGGCCGATTTGTGCGTCCCGAGTGCCGAGTATTTCCAGATCGATTTCTCGGTCGGTCTCGGGTACTTGCACCCAGGGTGCGTCCAGGCGGTCAGTTGCCAGGTACACCGAAACCAATACCGTGGTCGACCAGGGCGCCCAGGGATCGGGGTAGTTGCCGGTCGGTCCGCGAACCTGGAAGGCCACTGGCAGCAAGTCGCTGTCCCCGGCTTCCTTGATTGCATCCTCGTCGAGCATGCAGGTGATATCCCGCCCGACTTCGGCGGGCAGGATCAACCGCTCGATTCGCACCGAGCCCCAGACGAGGATAAGCAGGTCATAGGCGGCCATGTTCAGCCAATGCCTGACGATCACCTCCACACCCTGCCTGGCCCGATCGGCACTCACCCCACCAAGCCTTACATCATCCGGCAACTCAAATACCAGGCCTTGATTTCCGGGGGTGGGATTGGGGTCTTGTCCACCCGGATGTTGCAGGTTGACCCTCAAACGCAAAGGCTGGGTTCGGGATTCGTTTCCGCTGCTGCGAATAACCCGGACGTACACCGGATCTGCCCACGGCTCGCGAATACTGTCATAGGGCACGGTGAAGGGAATGCGCGTCAGGTTCTGGTCGCCCTCGCGGATCAGGTTGTACGCGACCGGATCACAGCCGCCCCAGAACAATTCGAAGAACGTTCCTTCAGGCGTACTGCTTGGTCTGTCGATATGCACGACCAGGGGTCTCAGGGTATGCGACACACCAATCCCCCCGTCGGCCTCCTCCAAATCTCCTGCAATCGGCGGTTGCATCAGCGGAATATCCACCGGGGGCAGCTCGGAGATCAGACTGGGAGGTTGAGCGCGATACTTGGCCATGCTGGTTTCCTCGGCATTCCCCTGCGCACTGGGCATGGGTTTGAGAGAAATCAGACATCCAGTAGCAGGGTGTTGGCAACTGTCAGAATTAACAGGTGGCGACCGATGGCGTGGCACCTTAGATACCCACGACCGTCTGTCAGCACCTGTGAATTCTGACAGTTGTCAGCGCGAAAACGTGGGTATTTGATATCGCCAGAGGCAGGTAAATCGTTAACAGCGTCAGCCCCCCCATTCAGGGACTTGTTCAGGAGAATAAAGAGCATGAGCACTGAAAGCGCCAAGACCTCCCCTGGGCAGCCCAAGCAGCTTCCTCGCCTGTCGATCCCGGGCATGACTCCCAATGTGGACGGTTACGACGGAGGGATTCCCGACTGGCTGATGGTCTCCGGGCTGACGGTCCGAGTGGATAACAGTTGGGTTGCCAGTCCCGGCGACATCATCAATATCGTCATGATGCCAAGTATGACGTCCTTGGCGATGAAGCCGGTCCGGGCGGGAGAGGAACAACACCACAGTTACTTTTTTTCCATTCCACGGGAAAAGCTGCCCGACGGAGAACTACGCCTGGGTTACGTGGTGAATTACAGAGGCAGCGACGACTACGAGGCATCCTATCCCCTGAGTATCTTGGTAAAAACCGACCTGCCGGCGGGCGAAGACCTGGATCAGCTTGAGCCGGGTCACTCGCAACTCAAATACACACTCTCGGCCCTGGAAGTCTATCCGCCCGAGGCAGCCAAAGGCGTCAGCGTAATCGTTCAGCCTTACCCGAATATGCATCCAAGCGATCGCATCCACTTCCAATGGGGCAGCCTGAACGTCGTGCAGAAAGTTGCAGGCGTCGGCCAGGCAACCCTTATCGTGATTAATCACGCCCAGATGATTAAAGCCGGTGACAGTGATGGCCTGCTGGTGGGGTTTTACATCGTCGACCTCGTCGGCAACGCCTCAACACCACGATCCAAGTACACCCGCGTAGTGGTGGCGCTCGACAATGCGCAACGGGAAGGCCCATTCATCCAGTCCGACGATCAGCCGGGCTATATCGATATCGAAAGACTCAATGGCGCCAACTTGAAGGTTGGCATGTACACCCCTGGGCACATCGGCAGGACGGGAGACTGGTATGTGATCACCTTCAAGGCCTACCCTCCGCTTGGAGGTGAGGTGGTGCACCGACGCATCGAAGTGATCACCAGGGCTGGCACCGCGACCTATCATGAAGTGCCCTACAGCAAAGTCCGTGCTGCGGCCGGAGGATGGGTGGCGATCAGTTATGAACTGATCCGGGCAGACGACTTGACCCCTTACGTTTCCAAGCAGACCTGCGCTGAAGTCGTGGGGTCGGTCATTCGATTGGAGGCGCCCTATTTCGAAAAATACCCTGAAGATACGGTGTTCATAGAAAACTCCCTCGTTGTGAATATCCCCTGGTACGCCTGGCGCAAACCGACAGATACCCTCACGTTGATCCTGCGTTACGTGAAATCACTCAACGAAATCATCCTCTTCAGCGTGACGAAGCCGGTGGGATCGTTCTGGTCGGATGGGCAGCCGGTTCAGTGGGCGCTCACCGGTACGGATCTTCAACCGTTCGTGGGCTACGCCCCTGATCTGTATTTCGTGTACGAATCCGAGTCCGCCTCTGTTGTCAGGGCCCGCTCCGTGGATTTGAACGAATCGCTGCGCCGTCAAGTGCAAATCCTGCAGGGTTCCTGACCGGGCGTGTTGCGCGCCGTCCGCCCGTCGCCACCTGTTAATTATGACAGTAGCCAAATCCTTCTTTAACGGCGTTTGATAGGTCCAAGCGCAGGAGCATTTCCTGTCACGCGTGACAACTTTCTATTGGAGAAAGCCATGCCTACCAAGAACAGCAAGCCCGCCACGACCAAACCCAAGAAGCCCTCGCCGGTCAAACCCAAGTTTCTTGACACGCTACGCGTCCCTGGGATGTCCCCTGCATTTGCGGGCTATGACGGTGGTATTCCGCTCTGGTTGCTGGCCAGAGGACTGACCGTGTCGGTGGACAAGAATTGGCCCGCGAAACCCGGAGACAAGATTGAGGTGCTTTCTATAGTGGGGATGAAGGTACTTGCAGAGAAAACCCTGGAACCTGGGGAAGAAGCCCGCAGCAGCTTCTCCTTTGCCATTTCGGACAGCGACCTCTCCAATGGGGATCTGATACTGGGGTACAGGGTGTGGTACACCGGCGGCCCGTCCAATGACCTCTCTTATCCGCTGACCCTGATGGTCAAGCGAACCCTCCCGGCCGGGGAGGATCAGGACCACATCACTCCCGGCCATTCCGAACTCAATTTCAAAATATCCGATACGGAGATCAGGGAAATTCAGGCCGGGCGAGGCGTGACCCTGACCTTCGAGCCTTATCCGAATATGCATGCACTGGATCGCATTGAATGCCAGGTTGGTAGTTTTCTAGCGCCCCCTCAGCAGGTAACCGGTGTCGGCCAACAGACCGAGATAAAACTCAACCGCGATCAAATCATCTCGATCGGTAATGGCACCAGTCGGTTGGTGAGTTTCCAGGTTGTCGACGCCGTCCGCAATGTATCCACGCCCCGCTCGCGCAACATTCCGGTGCTCGTGGACGTGGGCAGCGCCAACTATGCCGCGCCTATCTTCGCAACCCAGAACTATCCAGGCTTGATCGACCTTGAGTCACTTAACGGCGAGCCCTTGCATATGCAGTTGTTCACTTATCCGGATCAGGGCCCTGTTGGCTACACGTTTTTTGCGTCTTACCAGGGCTACCCAAAACTGGGGGGTAGGGTACTGCACGATCAATACATCCCTATCGTAGCGGCCGGTCGGCCTCATGATTTTTTCGTACCTCATGACAAAGTGCGTGCCGTGGCCGGTGGCAAAGTGGAGATCAGCTTTATCCTGTTCCAAGGGCTCAATATCGTGGGTTACTCAAAAATCGCCTCTGCCGCCGTGCAGGACGCGATCATCCGATTGCAGGCGCCTATTTTTTTGCGATACCCCTCCCATGTCGTCAACCCCATCCCCACCGGTGGCGCCGCCGTCGAAATTCCTTGGTACGCATGGCGCAGGCCCACTGACAAGATCATGTTGCTTATGCGTTACGTGATACCGGGCAGCCATGACCTGATCCTCTACGACGACCTATTTACCGTGGGGCAGGTGCCTGAAGGCGTGCCCATAAGACGCCTGATTCCCTATGAAGATCTCTTGAGGTTCGACGGCACCACCCCTGAACTCTATTACGTGTATGAGCCCGAAAATATTCTGGCGCGCAGCACATCGCTAAACGAATCGTTACGCCAGGAAGTACGGATTGGTGCGCCGGGCCGTGGGAGATGAAGCGGCTGCGGTTTCTATCAGCCACACCGCCCCTCTTGGAGGCCTGACCATGTCCCGTAAAACCAGAACCCCGGCCCGCCGTCCCCGCAATGACTATGACCTGGGCCCAGTGCTGATCAGCGGTATCGAGCCCCCTCCCGAAGGGGATACCCAGTCTGACGGCGCACTGGGCGCACGACATGTGGAACATAATCTGGAGGTGCTGCTCCTGGCGTTCCCGGGGGTAGTGCTGGACACGGAGATCTACCTGATTTGGAACAACCCTGAAGCCCCGGTGGATTACCTCATCATCCAACCGGACAACGTGAATAACGGGTTTTTCAGCCTGAGGGTGAATAAAGAACAAATCCTGCCGGAGTGGGCCGAAGTCTATTGCCTGATCAAACGCCCCAGCGGCAACCGGTCTAAAACCAAACCGTTGAAGCTCAGGGTGAAACGCAGTCGCCCGGGGTACCCTGATCCGAACCCGGACGCCGACGGTAACCAGGGCCTGGTGTTTTTTCTGCCTGCCGACCTGGAAGCCGGCAGCCACGTGGATATGGCCAGGGCAAATCGCGGTGTAGTGCTCGAGATCCACCCCTGGGAAAATATGGCCGAGTGGGACACCTGCCGTATCGCCTGGGGTTCCACTCTCATCGAACACGTGGTGACGGCCAGTGAGGTGCAACGGCCATTTGAAATGTTCATTTCCCCCGAGCAGATCAAAGAGAACCCTCATTACGTAAACATGCCGGTGGCCATGCAAATCAAGGATGTGGGCGGTAACTACCCCGCTGATCCCGACTCCAAATCAAACTGGTCGGAGACACAACGAGTAGACGTCAACCTCGGGCTCTTGCGGCCACGGCCACCATTCCTTATGCAAGCCGGAGAAACCGTTGAACTTGATGAGCTGGGTGAGGCCGCACAAGTCGTCCAGATATTCATCGATAACGACTTTTTCGAGCGCAACGACAAAATTGCATTTGAATGGGAGGGCCGAGACACTTATAACTTGCCTTTTTTCCACGGCGAGGAGAGAGACGTCAACCTTGTCAACTTCATCGAAGACTTCGACGTGCCCAACGAAATCGTCAGTGCAATCGCCGGCGGCACTGCAATTATGTACTACAACCTCTATAAGGCCAGAGATGATGTATGGTTGCCGTCAAGAAAAGTACGGGTAACGGTTAAGGGCGAGTTCATCGCCTGGCCCGCGCCGAGCATCGTAGAAGCGCCAGACGGAGAATTGAATCCAAACTCAAATGCCACGGTTAAATACCGTGCCCAACTTGGCTGGACCGCCACCACCCGCATCCGAATAGTATGGGCCGCGCACTCGGTTAATTTTACTGAAGAGTTTGTCCTGGGACCTATTCCGGACGACCGGGAACTTTCATTTACCGTTCCGAATGCACAAGTCAGGCGCTTTAATACATTGCCTGTCGAGGTGTATTACGAACGCATCGACCAGTCACCCCATCGGCAATCCCAACGTCTTCAACTGCAAGTGGGCGAGCCTACAAGGACACTGCCAGCGGTAAGGGTTGACAGCGCTTCGGGTAACTATCTGGACCCGGATAATTTTGGCACCCATTTGATGGTTACGCTCCCGCTTACCGACAGTCTGGGCGACGATGTGATTAAGTTGGATTTGGATGGAGATGTCATCAGCACCTCCGTTCAGATGACGTTAAATAATGACCAGGCAGGGGAAACACTGGAAATCCCTATCGAACGTAACTTCATCACTGGAAACCTCGATAGATCCATAAGGCTGAAATACAGTTTGGCCCGGGCCAATGTTCCCAGGCGATTTTCCCCGATTCTCGCGTTGCGCGTAATCGCAGGCTTCGACCACCTCACCACCTTCGACAACAGCAACTTAAACGGATGGGTGCCAGGCCCTGCGGTCAATGGAGGGCGTGATATTGAGTTTAGAAAATACGCCACCAACACCGTTTTCCATAACTTTACAAACACCCCCGGGGATAAAAGTGGGGTAATCCTCAGCCAAGGATTTGCCAACTTGCTACCAGGTCATCGATACGAATTCAGTATAAAAGCCAGAAGATTCCGCGGCCTATATGTAGTCCCTTCCCTCTCCCTGAGTACCACTCAAGGCGCTGTCACAGCCCCCACCCAGCTCACCGACTTAGTAAACTGGCGAACACTTTCGGGAAGTTTCCTCGCTAACAGTTCTTATGTCGTGCTTTACATCAATAGTCATGTAGTGACTACCAGTGGTAACGACTACGAAATTGACGATATTCGCTTCAGACGCCTCTAGCCCGAACTTTGCCTTTCGATGTCTTACCCGTTGATTTATAGAAAGGAGCCACTCCATGTCCAACGTCGTCCCCCCTCCCCCTGCGCCCACCGCCGAACTAGGCGATCTTTACATCCCAAGGCTCCACCCGGCCGCGGCCGGTGATGTGGGGGTCGACGGCAACCTGGGCCTCAGGAATATCGAAACCCCGCAGGTTGTCTACGTGAAAACCAGTTCGCGCACATCACCCGGTCAATTACTCGAACTGTTCAGCAACGACCCTATCCTTCCCGTCGCTCACACCTTTGTCATGCCCGGGGATACCCAGCGTGAATGGCTGCCAATTCTCCTGCCGACAGCCAGTATCCGGCCTCAATGGATAGACCCGTTGGTGTGCCGGATCAACGCCTCGGGCGCGTCTACCCTGCCCCTGCGCTTGCGGGTTGACCTTGCACGTCCGGGCGGCCACGACCCCGACCCTTCCAGGCCAGGACACCAGGGACTGGTCATGTATCTGCCTGACGATGTGCTGGTTAACGGCGTCAGTGAGGCCAGGGCTTTCGAGAATATTGAAATCACGCTGATGCCTTACGCCCACGCGGCTGCGGGAGACCAGGTCCTGCTGTGCTGGGGAGATCAACAGGTCACCTATTTACTCACCGAGTCAGATCTGAACCATGCGGTCAACCTGATAGTGCCTTACAGGACAGTCATGGCCGCCCGCGACGGCAGAGAACTGAACGTGAGGCTTCAGGTGTGCGGGCATACCGGTAACTTCACTGACCCGGCTGAACGCTGGTCTGCCGTCAGCAAGGTATGGGTATATGCACAACGCGATATTTTGAGAGAGCCTTACAGCGCCGAGGTTGACCCGCAAACCGGGGTCATTGACCTGGAGAAGCTGGCAGGCAAATCCGTCACGGCTTCGGTGTTTGCTTCAGCGGATTACTTCGAGACGAGAGATACCCTGGAATTTGTCTTCAGGGCTACCGATGCTCAAGGAAACACTGTCACACATCGCGAGGAACGCCCAGTGGAGCGGATCAACGCGATCTATGACTTTCCGATCCCTCCTGCGTTCATGGGCGGTCTGGCCCAGGGGCATGCCAAGCTGTATTACACCCTGCGCAAATATGTCGGTTCAACGACGATGTATTCGCAAGCTGCCTACGTGAGTGTCAAAGGTGCAACGGTTCTGTGGCCAGCGCCCTATGTGATCGACACCATGCCCTTCGCTGAAATACGTCCTGTACCGAAAGATGGGCAAGCCTACGTGCCTTACCAGGCCAGCTGGAAACCGTGGGACCTGATCACACTGGTCTGGCTCTTGCCTGACCGAGACGGCAGCGTGGAATACCGCTTCACCCGCAGTGCAGGTGAGCGCCCGGAGCACGACATCATTGAGTTCGTACTGCCCGTGGCCCAAATCAAGCGATTCGAGGGGCGCCCTTCCGAAATGCACTACGAGGTCAATGGTACTGATGGGCGGCTGCTGGGTGAGTCTGCGCGCAAAAGCCTGCTGGTGGGGAAACCGTTGGAGCCCATGGCCGCTCCGGTAGTCGACAAGGTTGCCGGCCATTACCTTGATCCGGACCTGGTACCGGAGGGCGTCTGGGTCACCATCCCTGACCCGCCTGTCGGCCAGCATGTTCGACTGCACTGGTTTGGCCCGGTGAACCGCATTGTCATGCTGATGCATATTTCCACACCCGGTGAAGCTCGAATCAAAGTCCCGGCGAAGTATGTATCGGACAACCTCAATCGCATCGTAAAAGTCTATTGGGAGGTCAACCGTCACGGTGTTCCACAGCGCTATTCCGGTGTGGTGACGCTGCGTATTGCTCGCCGAGGCATTTTCGGATTCGAAGACATACCGTAAGGATGATCATCACGCGGCTGCCTGATCGATTTTCAACCCCTTTCATGTGGAGGTTTCACGATGTCTCGTGCTCCTGAAAGAAAGCTTGGAAGTACAGTCGACGATAGACAATCCGAGCTGTACATCTCGAACCTGGGCATGCCTATCAAGGAGGACACCGAACCTGACAGGTGCATTGGACTGCGGCATGTCGAACATGATCTCAAGCCGTTACTTTTCCCCAAGCACAAGTTGGCGCTGCACACAGAGATATTCTTGTACTGGAACGGCCCGACGCCAGAGGACTACCTGATTATCGACGAGAGCAATGCGAATAACCCGATGCATACCTTGACCGTGTCCAAGGAAAACATTCTGCCGGAGTGGGCTACTGCCTACTGCACCATTGAGGAGCCCGGAAACGGCCTCGTCGACACCAACCGGCTCAGGCTTCGGATCAAGCTCAACCGTCCCGGCAAAGAAGACCCGGACGCTGACAAACCGGGCCATCAAGGACTGGTGTTCTTCCTCCCCGAAGATCTCGAGGCGGGCGCAGTGATAGACCCCGAACGGGCCAGGCTTGGGGTCGTTCTTGAAGTCCAGCCCTACGAATACATGGCCGAATTCGATACCTGCACAATTGCCTGGGGTTCGAAGCTTATCAGTCATGTGGTAACCCCCAGGGAGGTCGGCAGACGGTTCCAGGTAACGGTTAATGAGAGCGTCATCCGTGCCGCCGGCAGCAACCCTTTCCTGCCCATCGCCATGCAGGTCGTTGATGCCGTGGGCAACAATCCGGTCTTCGACCCCGAATCGGACGCAAATTGGTCACCACCAACCTGGGCAAATGTGGACCTCGGTACTCGGCCACTTGAAGCACCTTTTCTTGAGCAGCCAGGAGACGTTGTCGACTTGAAACGGCTCGGGGACGCGGCGCAGAAGATCAAACTGTTCCTTGATCCAACAGTGTTCAAAAAAGGCGATCGAGTACGCCTGGATTGGGAGGGTCGAGACGCAGAGAACTTTCCTGTGCCCTACAGCGAGGAAAAGACCGTCGAGCGCACCAATAGCTTTATGGAGTTCTATGTCCCGAATGAAAGAGTCAAGGCCCTGGGCGGCGGCGTCTCAATGCTGTCTTGCAGCCTTCATTCGCTGAACACCGACGATGTGCGTGTTTCGATGAAGACGCGTGTGAGCGTACGCGGGGCCGCCAGTCCCTGGCAGGCGCCCCGTGTCCAGGAATCCGCGGCTGGCTATCTCGATCCGAGTGTTCCTGAGGCGACGGTGGTCATAGTCGCTCCCGACGGATGGGCGGCGTCGACCCGGATTCGTCTGGTGTGGGTGGGTGGCTCGGTGATCTACACCCAGGAATACACGCTGGGGGCGATCCCCGCGGATCGCGTCCTGGTGTTCAAGGTCGACGGCGAGCATATCGAACGTTTCAATACCCTGCTCACCGAGCTGTATTACGAACGCGCGGACCGGCCATCAAGCCGTGAGTCGCTGCGCTTGCAATTACAGATAGGCAAGCCTGCCAGCGCGCTGCCCCAGGCACGGGTTGAAAGTACCCGTACCGAGCAGCAAGTGCTGGTGATACTGCCTTTTACCGAAACCGAACCCGGAGACGCCGTGACATTACAGTGGATTGGTGACCAATCGAGAACCACGGTACCGAACACACTGGATTCAGAAACGGCTGGCCGGGAACTGCACATTCCGATCCCAGTGAATGACCTTGAGGAGGGGGAAATCGTACGGGTGTATTACAGCCTTATACGACGAGGCCAACCCGTCCGTTATTCGAAGCTGCTTGTGTGGGTAATGACCAATAACGGCAGCGTCGATGCGGAGCGTGGTAACAAAAGTACGCCGCTGCCAGCTGCAACCCATCGCCGGTGAATGAAATGAGCGAATAATTCTTCGAAATACGGCTAATCATCTGACGCTTGCGTGCATCGATACCTATTAACTTCGAGTCTCGCTCCGGAGGTCTGACCATGTCCCGTAAAACCAACACCTCGGCCCGCCGTCCCCGCAATGACTATGACCTGGGCCCTGTCCTGATCAGCGGTATCGAGCCCCCTCCCGAAGGGGATACCCAGTCTGACGGCGCACTGGGCGCACGACATGTGGAACATAATCTGGAGGTGCTGCTCCTGGCGTTCCCGGGGGTAGTGCTGGACACGGAGATCTACCTGATTTGGAACAACCCTGAAGCCCCGGTGGATTACCTCATCATCCAACCGGACAACCTGGGGAACCGGTTTTTCAGCCTCATGGTGAATAAAGAACAAATCCTGCCGGAGTGGGCCGAAGTCTATTGCCTGATCAAACGCCCCAGCGGCAACCGCTCTAAAACCAAACCGTTGAAGCTCAGGGTGAAACGCAGTCGCCCGGGGTACCCTGATCCGAACCCGGACGCCGACGGTAACCAGGGCCTGGTGTTTTTTCTGCCTGCCGACCTGGAAGCCGGCAGCCACGTGGATATGGCCAGGGCAAATCGCGGTGTAGTGCTCGAGATCCACCCCTGGGAAAATATGGCCGAGTGGGACACCTGCCGTATCGCCTGGGGTTCCACTCTCATCGAACACGTGGTGACGGCCAGTGAGGTGCAACGGCCATTTGAAATGTTCATTTCCCCCGAGCAGATCAAAGAGAACCCTCATTACGTAAACATGCCGGTGGCCATGCAAATCAAGGATGTGGGCGGTAACTACCCCGCTGATCCCGACTCCAAATCAAACTGGTCGGAGACACAACGAGTAGACGTCAACCTCGGGCTCTTGCGGCCACGGCCACCATTCCTTATGCAAGCCGGAGAAACCGTTGAACTTGATGAGCTGGGTGAGGCCGCACAAGTCGTCCAGATATTCATCGATAACGACTTTTTCGAGCGCAACGACAAAATTGCATTTGAATGGGAGGGCCGAGACACTTATAACTTGCCTTTTTTCCACGGCGAGGAGAGAGACGTCAACCTTGTCAACTTCATCGAAGACTTCGACGTGCCCAACGAAATCGTCAGTGCAATCGCCGGCGGCACTGCAATTATGTACTACAACCTCTATAAGGCCAGAGATGATGTATGGTTGCCGTCAAGAAAAGTACGGGTAACGGTTAAGGGCGAGTTCATCGCCTGGCCCGCGCCGAGCATCGTAGAAGCGCCAGACGGAGAATTGAATCCAAACTCAAATGCCACGGTTAAATACCGTGCCCAACTTGGCTGGACCGCCACCACCCGCATCCGAATAGTATGGGCCGCGCACTCGGTTAATTTTACTGAAGAGTTTGTGCTGGGACCTATTCCGGACGACCGGGAACTTTCATTTACCGTTCCGAATGCACAAGTCAGGCGCTTTAATACATTGCCTGTCGAGGTGTATTACGAACGCATCGACCAGTCACCCCATCGGCAATCCCAACGTCTTCAACTGCAAGTAGGCGAGCCTACAAGGACACTGCCAGCGGTAAGGGTTGACAGCGCTTCGGGTAACTATCTGGACCCGGATAATTTTGGCACCCATTTGATGGTTACGCTACCGCTTACCGACAGTCTGGGCGACGATGTGATCAAGTTGGATTTGGATGGAGATGTCATCAGCACCTCCGTTCAGATGACGTTAAATAATGACCAGGCAGGGGAAACACTGGAAATCCCTATCGAACGTAACTTCATCACTGGAAACCTGGATAGACCCATAAGGCTGAAATACAGTTTGGCCCGGGCTAATGTTCCCAGACGATTTTCACCGATTCTCGCGTTGCGTATTCGTACGGGACTCGACCATATCACCGACTTCCACAACAGTAATTTAAACGGATGGTTGCCGGGAATAGCACTCAGTAACAAGCAGGATATCGAGTTCAGAACATACGCAGAAAATACGGTTTTTCATAACTACACCCATCCCCCCGGCGATAAAAGCGGTGTTATTTTCAGTCAGACTTTTAACAACTTAAGGCGGAATGACCTGTACGAATTCAGTATAAAAGCCAGGAGATTCGACGGGCGATTTGAACCCCCGTCACTCTCTCTAAGTACCTCTCAAGGATCACTTACAACTCCAGCAAAGCTTTTAGACCTGGTTAATTGGCTGACCTTATCAGGAACACTGACGGCCAACAGCGAAACACTGACGCTTTATATTAATAGCCATGTAATTACCAGCTATGGTAACGACTATGAAATTGACGATATTCGCTTCAGACGGGTCTAACAGACTTTATCTAATGTTGTTTGCTCTACTGGTGTGGAGACAAGACTAATGTCGTCGGCACCAGGGCTGAGAATGGCGAAAGCGATATGCGACAGCTGACCATCAGTCAAGTGACCGGACCCGCCCTAAAAACTCGAGCACCAGCGCATTGACCCGTTGCGCCTGCTCGTTCTGGATCCAGTGACCGCAGTTGGCCAGGCTATGCAGTTCAAGGTCAGGCACCCACTCAGGCATGCGCTTGAGCGTGTGGGCCTCAAACACCCCGACCGGATCGCGGTCGCCAATCAGGAACAGGGTCGGCTGCAACACCTGGCGGCCGGCGAGGAATTCGGTGCGCTGCCAGTTGCGCTCGAAATTACGGTACCAGTTCAACGGGCCGCGAAAGCCGTGTTCAGCGAAGGTTTGCACGTACACGTCGAGGTCTTCCTGAGTACACCAGGGCGGCAATGCATCGGGCGTTGAAGTGCCCTCAAGCAACGTGGCGGTGGCCGGTTTCTGCTGTAGAAACACATCCTGGTCCTGCATGAACAGGCGCAAGGTGCGTTCGATATCGGCATCCAATTCCTGCTCGGCTACACCCGGTTCCTGGAAATACAGGATGTAATTGAAGCGGTCGGCATACAGCTCGCGCATGATCTCGATCACCGGCCGCCGAGCACGCCCGGCGAAAGGCACGGACATCGTGATCAACCGAGTGACGCGCTCCGGCTCGAGCAACGCCAGGTGCCAGGCCACCACGGCGCCCCAGTCATGGCCGACCATCACGACCTGTTCGTGCCCGAAATGGTCCATGGCCTGCTGGATATCGCCGCACAAGGTCATCACGTCGTAGTCGGCTATCTCGGCGGGTGCGCTGGATTGGCCGTAGCCGCGCATTTCAGGGGCAAATACCCGGTAGCCTGCGGCGGCCAGCGCGGGTATCTGTTCACGCCAGGAGTGCCAGCACTCGGGAAACCCATGGAGCAGCCAGATGGGGCGGCCCTGTTCCGGCCCCGCGACATGCACCCATAGCTCAATACCGTTTACAGGGATCTTTTGCGCGGGCAGTTGGCTCATGGGCGGGGCCTTTCCTGGAGGTTTTTGCCTAGCCTGGGGGATCCGTCGTGCAAGAACCAGCATTATTGATGGCAGGAATAGCTCAATAAACCGTCCACCATCCCGGCAACAACTGGCGGACCCGCGCCTCCCCGAACCGATCATCCATCAACATCACCACACCCCGGTCGTGCTGGCTGCGGATCACCCTCCCCGCCGCCTGCACAACCTTTTGGATGCCGGGGTACAGGTAGGTGTAGTCGTACCCTGCGCCAAAAATCGCCGCCATGCGCAGTTTTATCTGCTCGTTGACCGGGTTGAGTTGCGGCAATCCCAGGGTGGCGATAAATGCGCCGATCAGGCGTGTGCCCGGCAAGTCGATGCCTTCACCGAACGCGCCGCCCAGCACGGCAAAGCCGACGCCTTGGCTGTGCTCGGTGAATTGATCGAGAAAGCCTTGGCGTTCGGCCTCGGCCATGCCCCGCGACTGTTGCCACAGCGGGATCTGCGGGTGTGTTTCGGCGAGCAGTTGCGCCACCTGTTGGAGGTAATCAAAGCTTGAAAAAAACGCCAGGTAGTTGCCCGGTTGCCGGGCGAACTGGCGGGCGATCAGCTCGACAATCGGCGCCAGGGAGGCTTGGCGATGCACGAAGCGGGTGGAGATGTCGTCGACGATGCGCACGTGCAGTTGTTCGGCCTTGAACGGCGATTCCACGTCGACCCAGGCGGTGTCCGCTGGCAATCCCAGCAGGTCGGCGTAATAGTGGCGAGGGCTCAAGGTGGCGGAAAACAACACGCTGCTGCGGGCCGCCGTCAAGCGCGGCCGGATGAATTCGGCAGGCACCACGTTGCGCAGGCACAGGGTCGAGCTGCTGCGTTTGCCGCCGAGCTGGCGCTTGCTGATGTCGAAGATAAAGTGCTCGTTGAACAGCTCGGCGACCTTGGTAAATTGCAGGGCTTCGAAGTAGAAGGCTTGCAGGTCACCGCTGAGGGCTTCGGGGTGGTCGTTGAAGTAATCGCCCAGGGCGCTGGTGCACAGGCTCAGGGCCTGAAGCAGTTTGTCCGGGCGCACGGTGTAGGCCTGGTACGGCGCGAGCTGGTCCTTGTGCAAGGCGTTCCATTCACGGTTGAGGCGCTGCAGGGGTTTCTTCAGCGGCTCGGGCGCGGTGTCGCGCAGGATCTTCAGGCTGTACTGGTCGAGGCTCGCGCTGTACATCGAACGGGCGCGTTCGACCAGATTGTGGGCTTCGTCCACCAGCACCGCAGCGCGCCATTGGTTGAGTTGGGCCAGGCCAAAGAGCATGGCGCCGAAGTCGAAATAGTAGTTGTAGTCGGCGACCACCAGGTCGGCCCAGCGCGCCATTTCCTGGCTCAGGTAATAAGGGCATACCCCGTGAGCGAGGGCGACATCGCGCAGGTTGCGCTGGTCGAGCAGGCGCACCTTGGACGCGGCGATGCGTGCGGCGGGCAGGCGGTCGTAGAAGCCTTTGGCCAACGAGCAGGAGTCGCCGTGGCAGGCTTTGTCCAGGTGTTCGCAGGCCTTGTCCCGCGCCACCAGTTCGAGAACGCGCAGGGGCAGGTCGCTGCTGGCATGCAGCACCGTGGCGGCATCGAGGGCGAGTTTGCGACCGGGGGTCTTGGCGGTAAGGAAAAACACCTTGTCCAGTTGCTGGGGCGCCAGGGCCTTGAGCAGCGGGAAGATCGTGCCGATGGTCTTGCCGATGCCCGTGGGCGCCTGGGCCATCAGGCAACGGCCGGTGCTGACAGCCTTGTACACCGACTCGGCCAGAGTGCGTTGGCCGGGGCGAAAATCGGCATGGGGAAAACGCAAGGTCTGCGCCGCAGCGTCGCGCGCTTCGCGGTGCTGCATTTCCTGGCGGGCCCAGCCGAGAAACAGTGCACATTGCTGATTGAAGAACGCTTGCAGCTCGTCCGCCTGGAAACGTTGATCGAGCAGGGTCTCGCCTTCGCCGGCGATATCGAAGTACACCAGCGCCAGGTTGATTTCCGTAAGGCCCAGCTTCTGGCACATCAACCAGCCGTACACCTTGGCCTGGGCCCAATGCAGTTGCCGGTGGTTGGCGGGCTGGGCAGCCAGGTCGCCGCGATAGGTCTTCACTTCTTCCAGGCGGTTGGCGTCCGGGTCATAGCCGTCTGCCCTGCCCCGCACCTTGAGCTGCTGGTAGTCACCTTCAAGGGCCACTTCGTTCTGGTAGTGCGCGCTGCGCCGCGACGCGACGGTGCGATGGCCCGCTATGCCTTCCTGGGCGCTGGGCGACGGGGTAAAGCGCAGGTCCAGGTCGCCCACCTTGGCGGTGAACTCGCACAGCGCCCGCACGGCTACGCTGTAGCTCAAGCGGGTTGCTCCGCCCAGCGTACGTAGCAGACGGTGACGGGCATCTGGTATTCGCCGCAGAACTCCAGCCAACGCAACTGGTTGTCCTGCAGGCGGTCGCCAGGGCCCTTGACCTCGATCATGCGGTAGGTCTTCTGCGCCGGCCAGAACTGGATCAGGTCCGGCATGCCGGCACGGTTGGCGCGGATGTCCAGCAGCAATCGTTCGAACCAGTAGCGCAGGTGTTCAGCCGGCAGGCAGGCCAAGGCTTGTTCCAGCAGGTCTTCACTGAGCAGGTTCCAGAACACAAAGGGCGACTGGATCCCCCATTTATCGAGGTAGCGTTGGCGGATGGTGGTCGTGTAGCGCCCGTCCTGCAGCTGCGCAAAACACGCGTCAAACAGGGGGACGCGGCGCGCGTGGAAGTCTTCGCTGTGCAGGTCCGCCGGCCCACGCTGGAACGGGTGGAAAAACGCCCCCGGCAGCGGCGCGAAGATCGCATCCCAGCACAGCAGGCCGAACAGCGAATTGATCAGGCCGTTCTCGACGTAGTGCACCGGTGCATCAGGTGCGCTCAGGTGGGCCTGGACACAGGACTCCACCGACATCAACGGTTCCGGTAGCGCAAGTTCCAGGTCCAGGCGCGTGACTTCGCGGGATTTGAGCGTCGGCAGCCGGGGTTCGCCCAGCTTGCGGCGCAGGCGGGGCATCACGCGCAACAGGTGTTGCTGTTCGGCGGCACTTTCCGGTGCCTGTTGCGCGACGCTTGCCAGGGCCATGGCCTGGGCGTAATCCTCCTGGCGCTCCAGCACGCGAATCAGCCGCGCGCGGGCGCCGGGGTAGGCGCAGGTGCGGTAGATCTGCTGCGCCAGGTCCAACTCGGCACTGCGCTCGCAATACTGGCCGAGCTGGAACAACAGCTTGGCCCGGCGCTTTTCCAGCCAGGGGTTGTCGGTGTTCAGCGTGGCCACTTCAGCCAGCACCTGCGCCAGCGCCTCACCGCGTTCAAACGCCTGCTGGCATTGGTGCAGGAACAGAAAACCGTGCACGTCGGCGCGACTGCGCAACCCCCGCGATTCGGCGCAGAACTCGACTTTTTCATAGGTGTAGATGCCCAGGTCGGCGAGCACGAACTCGGACCAGTCCTGGTGCAGGTTGCCGAAAAACATCAGCCGCAGGCGGTCGCATAACTCCATCACGGTGAGGCTGTACAGCGTGTCGGCGAGGTCCGGGCACCAGTCGGCGAAACGGCGCGTGTCGGTGAACTGCGCCGCCAACCCTTCCAGCCAATCGACCTTCTTGCCCTTGGGCTGGCCGATCCAGGGGGCGAAGGTGCTGAGGATCTCGCCTTTTTGCAGCAAGGCGAATAATGCTTCAAATGCCAGAAGATGGTTGTCGTCCACCCATCCCAATTCCCGCAAAGGCGCGGCAGCGGCATGGGGGCAACCGATCTCCACGTAGTGCAGCTTGCCCGCGCGAAAATGCACGCCCTTGCGCATCACCATGCGCACCAACAGCGCCTGGGACGCTTGCGGCAACCTGTCGAATTGCTGAATGAAATGCTGTTCGTCAGGGTCGAGCAGATCGGCATAGCGTTGCCCCAGCCAATGCAGGACCTGGCGGAAGTTATGCAGGTAATAGAGCGGGTTTTCGAGGGGATTGGCCATGGTACGCATTGGTCGAATACTGGTTATGCATACAGAGTGCCGTCGTAAATGCGGTGTTGCAATCGGTAATAGATAAATGGCACACGCAACTTTTTGCATAAAAATGATCAGATGGGGAGTCGATGGCGTAACATTTGTCGCCCGCGTCCCTGGCGTGGGATTTTTCAGGGTTAAAGGTAAGGGTTATGAACATGAAGAATTTGGGGCTGCCACTGGTTGCACTCACTTTTCTGGTATTGGCCGGTTGCGCGACGCAAACCGTAGTGACGCTGCAAAATGGCACGCAGTATTTGACCAAGGACTCTCCAAAAACCAAGACGGCCGACGGGTTTTATGAGTTCACCGATATCGCCGGCAAGCGCATCCGCGTCAAAGCCGACGATGTGGCCACGGTGCGCAAGGAAGACTGATTTCCAGCGGCCCGCACTGATCAAATGTGGGAGAGGGCTTGGCCCCCTCCCACCGTTTTAACCGATCACAATCCCCTCCCCCGACAAGCCAACCACCCCCACCAACGTCACCGAATCCGCGCCAAAACTGATCACCGTATCCCCGCCCACGACCTTGGCGTGATCACGGTAATCCGCACTCCCGTCAACGTCCCTGAACACCAGCTTGTCCGTTGCTTGATAGCCGATAATCCGGTCCTGGCCAAACGGCCCGCTGAACAAAAAGGTGTTATGCCCGCTGCTGTCGCGGATCGTGTCATTGCCCTTGCCGCCCTCGATAAAGTCCGCGCCCTTGCCGCCCTGGATCAGGTCATTGCCGTCGCTGCCAATGATGTAGGTATCGCCCTTGTGCGGTTCGGCATTGCGGTTGAGGTCCTGCACCCAGGTGGTGGCGCGTGCCGGGTCGGACAGGTTGGCGACGATAATCGTCGAGTCGCGGCTCATCTGCCCATAGAACCCGGACTCGAGGATGCGCGTCATCCCGTCGCCATACCCCGTAGGCAAATGGGAGATCCAGGTCGGCAGGTTGGTGATGGAAAACGGCAGCACATTCCACAGCGTCGAAGCGTAGTGGTCGTTGAAGCTGACGATATTGTCGGTGGTCGATTCATGGGGTTTGTCATGCACGCCCAACGACGACCAATTGAAGGATGAGCCGTCCAGCGCCCGGAATACCGGGTCGTTTTCGTAGCCGATATTCAGCACCTTGTCGCCGGCGCTCTGGGTCGGCGAGGCGTAGGCCAGGTAGTTGGCGTCCTGGTAGAAACCTGCCCATTTGCTGCTGCTCAAGTCGGCCATGCTGTTGACCGCCAGGCCGCCCAGGCTGTGGCCGCTGACCACCACGTCGTGGCCGCTGAGGCCGTGGGCACTGGCGTAGTCGGCGACGTTCTTGAGCAGGCCGCCAAAGGCTTCGCCGGCGTAGTTCTTGGCGTAATCCTTGGGCCCCAAGGCCGCGAGCAGATCGCTGACCAGATCGCCAATGGAGTCGCTGACCAGCGTTTCCCGAGGGCCCGACGTACCGCGAAAACCGATACCGATTTCCAGCAGCTTGCCGGCGTCATCGTACTTGCCCAGCACCTCGACCTGGGCAGTGGTGTATCCGGCTTTTTCGCCGAAGAACGTGCCGCGGGCGTCGACCTTGCCGGTATAGCCCAGGGTGCTGGCGCTGATGGGGGTCCAACCGGCTTGTTGCACGGCCTCCAAGGCGGCTTTCTCCGAATCCGGGTTCCAGGGAATGCCGGGAATCACGCCCTGGGAATCGGTGCTGCCCAGCAGTGCACCCACCAGCGTGGCGGGCAAACCGAGCCCCAGGCCGTTGTGCTGGTAGCCCACGGCAAAGCCGTTATCCAGGTTGTGGTAGGTATACAGCGTGATCGCCATGGCATCGGCGAACAACGCTTTGGAGCCCTCGGTCCCGAGGTTTTTATAGTCGAACACACCCATGGTATTGCCTCTCTGTTGTTGGAATTGTCGAGAAAGTCAATTAATGCGGTGCCGGCCCGAACGCCTCATCCACCTTGGCCAGGTCGGTGTCGCGCAGGTTGCCGGCGTAGTAATGCAGTTTGGTCCAGGCCATCAGGTAGTCGTAACGCGCCTGGGCCAGGTCGCGCCGCGTGCTGTAGAGCTGTTGCTCGGCGTTCAGCGCATCGAGGTTGACCCGCTCGCCACCGAGGATGCTCTGCTGGGTCGACACCACCAGCGCTTCTGCGGAGGCCAGGGCCTTTTGATAGGCGCGCAGTTTGCTCACGCCCGACAGGCACGCGCTGAACTGCCGACGCAGTTCGATCAGGGTCTCGCGGGTCTTGCCTTCCAGTTCGTACTCGGCCTGTTCCATGGCGCGGCTGGCCTGGCGGGTGGACGCAGAGATGCCGCCACCGGCATACAACGGCAGGCTCACTTCGACGCCGATCGTGTTGGTGTCGTAGCGCTGGTTGTAGGTGTTGCCGCTGTCGGACTCCTGCTGGCGCGAACTGGCATACGCAGTGACCTTGGGCAGGTGCCCGGCGCGGTTACGCTCCACTTCATAACGGGCGACTTCCAGGGCCTGGCGCTGGGACGCCAGCGTGGGGTTGTTGCTGATCGCCAGTTCATGCCAGGTGTCGTAGTTCGCTGGGGTCAAGGTGAACGCGGCGAAGCCTTCGTTCAACGGGGCGAGGTCGTCGATGTTGACGCTTTGCACACCGATCAGCGCGCCCAGTTCTCTAAGCGAGGCATCCTGTTCGTCCAGCGCCTGGATCTCTTCGGCGGTGGCCAGTTCATAGCGCGACTCGGCTTCGAGGATATCGGTGCGGGTGCCCTCGCCCTGCTGGAACAGGTGCCGGTTCTGCTGGAACTGCTGCTCGAAGGCCTTCTTCTTGGCCCGTGCGATGTCGATCTGGTCCTGGGCAAACAGCGCCTGGGTGTAATAGCTCAGCACCCGCACCAGCAGCGCCTGGCTCTTGTCGCGAAAGCTTTCATCGGCGAACAGCGCCTGGGCCACGCCCTTGCGGTAGTTGGCGTAGGCCTCATAGTCGAACAGCGGCTGTTGCAGGCTGAAGGTCGAGCCGTAGCTGTTGTAGTTGCGGTCGTCGTGGTAATTGCCGCCGCGCCCGTCGGGCAAGGTGGCCTGGGAGTTGTTGCGGCCCTTGTTGTAGTTATACGACAGCTTGGGCAGCAGGCCTGCGCGGCCGATGGTGCGGTTTTCCAGGCCGGCGTCGCGCTCCTTGATCGCGCCGAGAAACACCGGATCGTTACGCAGGGCCTGCTCGTACACATCGAACGGGCCCATGGCGGCCTGGGCATTGACGCAGGTGAACAGCAAGGCGATGAACACAGCTTTCATGTTCATTCCTCGGTCAACGCGGAGCCGGCGCGGTCGAGCAGCGGCTTGAACAGGTAATTGAGCAACGAACGCTCGCCGGTGCGCACAAACATCTCGGCGGGCATGCCCGGCTTGATCACCAGGCCGTGGAGGGTCTCCAGTGCCGCCTCGCTGACGGTGGTGCGCAGCACGTAATACGGCGCGCCGGTTTTTTCGTCGAGCATCTGGTCGGCGGAAATCAGACTGACCTCCCCCGGCACGCGTGGGGTGCGGCTCTGGTTAAAGGCGGTGAACAGAATATCCACCGGCAGGTGCGTGCCGACCTTGTCCACCAGATGCACCGGCAAATGCCCTTCCACTTCCAGGCGCGTGCCCTGGGGCACGATTTCCAGCAGGGTTTCACCGGCACGCACCACGGCGCCTTCGGTATGCACGCTGAGGTTGACCGCAATGCCGTCGGCCGGTGCGTTGATCTCGCTGTGTTGCAGATCGAAGCCGGCCGAGGTGAGCTGCTGCTCGAGGGTCAGGCTGCGCAATTGCGCGTCGGCCAACTGGCTGCGCACGTCCTTCTGGTATTCCTCACTGTGCTGCTGCAATTTCAGGCGCGATTCAAGGATGCCCTGCTCCACCCGGCCGCTTTCGCCGGTGTTCTGCGCCAGGTCCTGTTGCACCTGGGACAGCTGGCGTTGGTACTCCATCAGCCGGTTGCGCGGGATATAGCCGTTGTCGGCCAGGGGTTGCAGGTTGCTCAGTTGGTCGCGCAGGGACTGGGCCTGGGCGGTCAGGTCGCTGCGGGCGCGGCGCATGCCGTTGAGCTGCGCGGTGGCGCCCTCGATATTCGCACGGATGCCCGCCTGTTCACGGGCAAAGGCTTCGCGACGGCTGCTGAACAATTGGCGCTGGCCTTCCAGGACCAACGCCAGTGCCGGGTCGGGGTTGCTGCTCAGCTCGGCGGGAAAGGTGATAGCGGATTGATTGTCGCGCTCGCTCTGCCACCGCGCGACGCTGGCCCAGGCCATGCGGTACTGGGCCTGCAGGGACTGCACGTCAGCCTGGTGCTGGGTCTGGTCGAGACGGAACAGCGGCTGGCCTTGCTTCACAAGCTCACCCTCCTTGACCAGGATCCGACTGACCACGCCGGGGCTGAAGGTTTGCACCGCCTTGCGTTTGCCCGACACCACCACCGTGCCCTGCACCGGGATGCCCTGGTCCAGGGGCGCCAGGCTGGCCCAGAGGAAAAAGCCACCGGCACCGACCACGGTCAGCAGCCAGCCCATGCGCGCAAAGAACCGGGCGTCGCGCTCTTTGAAACGTGGTTCAACAGTGATACGGCTCATGCGCCTGGATTCCTTCCGGCTTGATACTGACGGCTGAAACTCACACCGGGTTTTTCCTTCGGTGCTTCCTGCTGGCCCGATAACGCTCGCAGCACGTCCTGGCTCGGCCCGAATGCCTGCAAACGCCCTTCGTTGAGCACCAGCAATTTATCGGCCTGGGCCAAGGCCGAAGAACGATGGGTCACCAGTACCACACTGCTGCCCTGGGCCTTCATCTGCACAATGGCGCTGGCCAGCGCGGCTTCGCCGACGGTGTCGAGGTTGGAATTGGGCTCATCCAGGACGATCAAGCGCGGCCCGCCGTACAGCGCACGTGCCAGGGCTACGCGTTGTTTCTGGCCGCCGGACAGACCACCGCCGTTATCGCCGAGGACCGTGTCATAACCGTGGGGCAGGCGCAGGATCAATTCATGCACGCCGGCTTGCTGCGCAGCTTTCACTACCAACTCGGGGTCGGCCTCGCGAAAACGTGCGATGTTGTCGGCGATGCTGCCGCTGAACAGTTCGATGTCCTGGGGCAGGTAGCCGATGTGCGGGCCGAGGTCGTCGCGGTCCCAGCGGTGAATGTCCGCACCGTCCAGGCGCACGGTGCCGGCCAGGGTCGGCCACACGCCCACCAGCACGCGGGCCAGGGTGGATTTGCCGGAGCCGGAGGCACCAAGCACGCCGAGCACTTCGCCGGCGCCAAGGGTGAAGCTGACCTGATGCAAGGTGGGCATCCGCCGCCCGGGCGGCCCCGCGCTGACCTGTTCGAAGCTGACCTGGCCCTTGGGTGCGGGCAATTTCATCTGCTCCACTTCCGGCGGGAACTCGCGCAGCAGTTCGTCCAGCCGCTGATAGGCCAGCTTGGCCGAACTCCATTGTTTCCATACCGCAATCAACTGGTCGATGGGGCTGAGTACACGGCCCATCAGGATCGAGCCCGCGATCATCATCCCGGCGGTCATGTCGCCCTTGATCACCAGCAGCGCGCCCAGGCCCAGCACCAGGGATTGCAGGCACAGGCGCAGGGATTTGCTCAACGAGGTGATCACCGAGCCGGTATCACTGGCTCTGTTCTGCAAACCCAGGAACTGCGAATGCACAGCAAACCAGCGGTGGCGCAACGCGCCGAGCATGCCCATGGCCTGGATGGTTTCGGCGTTGTGCAAATGGCTGGTGGCCAGCTGCGTCGACTGCTGGGAGAAGCCACTGGCCTCGCCCAATGGCTTCTTCGTCAGGTATTCGTTGAGGCACGCAAGGCCGATCAACAGCACTGCGCCGGCGGTGGCCAACACCCCGAGCCAGACGTTGAAGAGGAAAATCACCAACAGGTAGATGGGAAACCACGGCGCATCGAAGAACGCGAACAGCGCCGGCCCGGTGATGAATTGGCGGATATGGGTCAAGTCACCCAGGGATTGCCCGGCATGCCCCTGGCCGCGTTGCAGGTTGCGCTCGAACGCGGCCTTGTACACGCGCAAGTTGAAACGCCGCTCCAACTGGCTGCCGATGCGGATCACGATAAAACTGCGGATGACCTCGAGCAGGCCAATAAAGGCAAAGAAGCCCACCACCATCAGGGTCAACATCACCAGGGTGGTTTCATTCTGCGAGGAGAGCACACGGTCATACACTTGCAGCATGTAGATCGACGGCACAAGCATCAACAGGTTAATCAACGCGGTAAAACAACCGACGCTGATCAAGATGCTCTTGTATTCACCCAGCGCCTTGAATAAAGGCGCAACCGCATGGGGCCTGGCCATAGGTTCTGATCTTCCTTGAATCAAATTACGCGCATAAGTTTGCCGTCCTCCGCGATAGAGGCCGCTCAACTAATGAAATCGAGTTATAGGCTTATAACAACAACTAAGGCACTCGTTTTAATTCAACCACGGTGCCGGACTTCGTCCGCGCCTGATACTCACCGTCTTTCTGACGATTCAAATGGGTGATCCCGCTGCCTTCGGCATTGAACAGCCAGATACCGTCGGGTGTGGGCGACCAGGTCAGGGGCTTGTCCCCCAGCCACTGCGCCACACAGGCCACATCGCCGCCCAAAGCATTGGCCTGCTCGAGCAGGTCCAGTGCACACACCTGATCCTGCTGGTGCAACTGCCAATGCCCGGCCAGTTGGGCGCTGGTGGGTAAAACAAGACTGCTCGCCATTGCGTGGGCTCCTGCCGACACGAACATCACCTGCAACACGCAGGCGATCACATTGTAAAAACGCTGCATCTGTACGCTCCAGCCTGGAGGCGCGGCGCTTGCGCGCCGCGCCCGTGCATCATGCCACGATGTCGCTGACCGCTGCCTGGCCGACGGTGGTGACGAGGAAATCCGCCACGCCGTGCCCGGAGAAGTCGACGGCCAGGGTGCCCAGGTTGGTGCCTGCCGCGTAGGTCAATACCGCATCGCCGGCATGCCCGGTGAAGGCATTGACGAAGGTCAGGCCGGCCCCTTTGGTGATGCCGCTGAGGTCGATCTTGTCGGAGCCCGAGGTGAAGTCAAAGATCTTGTCCGCCGCCCCTGGCTTGGAATCGGAACTGGCGCCGAACACAAACGTGTCGTTGCCCGCGCCGCCCCACAGTTGATCCGCGCCGCCGCCACCGTAGATGAGGTCGTTGCCGGCCCCACCCTTGATCACGTTGGCCGCGTTGTTGCCGATGATCAGGTCATTGCCCGCGCCGCCGAACGCGTTCTCGACCGTCACGCCCTTGGCGATGGAGACGTTGCCGACCAGGCCGCCAACATCGGAGAACGAGGCCTCATTGAGGTTGATCTTCTGGTTCTGGGTGAAGCCGGAGAAGTCCAGGGTGTCATTGCCGCCACCGTCCCAGACCGAGAACACCAGCTTGTCGGCGTTGGAAGTGGCGCTGAGGAAATCACGCCCGGTGTTGGAGTTGAACCCGTAGGTGGTGTCGCCGGCGCGGGTGTTGTAGTTGGCACCGTAGAGCTTCTGGATCGCGGCGATGTCGTCGATCAGCGGGCCGGAGGCATAGGCTTCTACCCCGCCTTTACTGAAGTTCTGGTTGGTGTTGCTCTCGCTCCAGTAACTCATGAGGCTGTAGCCGCGCGTGTCCTGTCCATAGGTCGCGTCGTTGTAGGTCGGGGCGCCTTCGCCGGCGTTGTAGTCGCCAGGGTGAGCCAGGCCCAGGGTGTGCCCGATTTCGTGGGTCAGGGTCTGCCGGCCGTAGTTGTTCAGGTCCGGGGTCTTGTTCGGCGTGTAGCTGTTGTTGGTCAGGTACCACGAGGTGCCGTCGTAGCCTGCACCGGTGCCGGGCAGGTAGGCGAAGGCTGCCGCGCCGTCCTGGCCGCTGCTGTAGTTGCCGAATGTCATGTGGCCGTCACCGCCGCTGGCTTTCTCGGTGAAGGTGACGTTGGCCACGTCCGACCAGGATTGCATGGCCAGGGCGGCCTGTGCTTTCTGCTGGGCGTTGAACTGGCTGAAGCCCGAGATGCCATGTTTGTTCATGGTGCTCGAGGACGCCGAGGTCAGGAAGGTGTAGGTCAGGTCGATCTTGCCGTTGCCGTCAAAGTCCCGGTACGCGGCGCCGTCGCGCAGCAGCTGGGTGGCCGCCTGGTCAACGGTGTAGGAGGGTTTGCCATTGATCGTGAGGTTGCCGCCACGGTCATACAGATGGCTGAAGCTATCGATTTGCGAGTAAGCGGTGCTGGCTTGCGCCGCTGACACGATAGCCTTGTCTTTTGCTTTTGACATAAACGTACTTCCTTGTTTGCAAATGCATCAGTCTTGGGTCGATAGGAATCCCGTGGGCGAGATCGTCCTATCACTCGCCTCTTTTGAAGGCGTCACGAAACTGACACAACTTGAAATCTTTCGTCTACATCTTTTCCAGCATGAAAATCGGGCAACAAACATGCATTCCAAGTTAGGCGCCGTATCTGTTGGGCAACGTTGCTGTTGTCCGACAAAAGACAGCGGAGGATTATTTAAATATTAAATAGCGCTAAAGCCGCTCAAGTTGAACGGCGTACTTGATAATTGGATCCATTGTATTGTCACGGTGTCATTAGCGACATTAAACGGCCACTGTTTATATTTATATATCGGCGCCAGCCCTCCATTATCGGGACCCGCGCCAGCCCGTGTCGTGCAATGCCCGTAACAACGTTTCGCCTTTCAAGCCCGGCACCTGTATACCGTCGTCGGTCACCATGTCTTCGCCCGCCAGGATCGCGTTGATGATCGCCTCCTCCACCGCCTCCGCCGCAGCGCTGAACAGCGGGGAAATATGATCGTTATTCACCATCTGCAAGGTGCTGCTCAACGGCAGGCCTTTGCGCGCGTAGTCTGCTGGCGGCAGATCCTGGTTGCCGGTGGCGAAGGCCAGGAACAGATCACCGCTGGAGTCCTCGGTGCCGCCGCCGGTGCGTGCGATGCCGATAGACGCGCGTTGTGCCAGGCGCTGGCATTGGTGCGGCAGCAGGGGCGCATCCGTGGCGATGATCACCACGATCGAGCCCATGCCCGGCGTGCCTCGTTCGGCGAAGGGTGACGGGATGTCCATCAAGCAGCGGCCCACCGGATAACCGTCGACCCGCAGTTCCTGGCGCTTGCCATGGTTGGCCTGGACCAGCACGCCGACGGTCCAGCCGCCCTGCTCTGCCGGCAAGCGCCGCGAAGCGCTGCCGATACCACCCTTGAATTCATGGCAGATCATCCCCGTCCCACCGCCCACGGCGCCTTCTTGCACGGGGCCGCGTTCGGCGCTCTCCAGCGCCTGGCGCACATGCTCGGGGGTGACGTGCTGGCCCCAGATGTCGTTGAGCAGGCCGTCGTAGGTTTCCATTACCACCGGCATGCACCAGTACACCGCCGGGTCCGCCAGGCGCTCGCGCTCCAGGGCAATCAAGGTGTCGCGCACGATGCCGATGCTGTGGGTGTTGGTGATGGCCAGCGGCGTGGTCAACAGGCCCGCCTCGCTGATCCATTCCAGGCCGGTGGCGTCGCCATTGCCGTTCAGCACGTGATACCCGGCAAAGCATGGCTGCAACCGCGCTTCCCCGGCGCGGGGCTGGACCACGCTGACGCCAGTGCGCACCTGTTTACCGTCGACGCGGGTCTTGAGCGTACAGTGACCGACCCGAACCCCGGGAACGTCGGTGATGGCATTCAACTCACCGGGTGTGCCCAGCCCCAACGTGATGCCCAATTGACGTGCACGCATAACCACTCCTTACAATTTTTGAAAGGCCAGACTCGACCGGCCGCTGATGCAATACAGAATCACCGACAGGGCCAGCAAGCCGATGATGATCATGATGTCGCGTACTGACGCCGCGTAGATCAAGGTCACCAGCAAGTAACCCGCGCCCAGTGCAGCCAGCAACGCCGGCAGCGGCCACAGCGGCATGCGATAGGGATGCTCGCGGTCGCGCAGCAGCACGCGGCTCATCAGCGCGCTCAACGCCACCACCAGGTACACCAATATGATCAGCAATACGCTGAACGAGGTGAGGTCGGCCAGGTTGGAGCTGAAGCTCAGCAACGCCGACGGGATCGCCAGGAACAGCGTGGCCAGCCAGGGTGAATCCCAGCGCGGATGAATGCGGGTGAACAGCTTGTTGATGGTAGGCGTCCACAATGCATCGCGCCCGCTGCTGAACACCACGCGGCCGATCTGGATAACGATGGCGACGATGGCGTTGAACACCGACAGGAAGATCCCCGCACTGACCAGGCGCGACAGGGTTTCATTGCCATGACTGGTGAGCAGGTAGCCGATGGGGTCCGGACTGCTGATCATCGCACTCAGCGACGGCGCGCCGATCAGCAGCGCCGTGATCGGCACCAGCTCGATCACCACCACCAGGCCCAGGGACCACAGCACCGCCTTGTGTACGCCCTTGCCCCCGCATTTCATGTCTTCGGCCAGCAACACGGCGGGGCCGTAACCGTTGTAGGAAAACAGGCCAATGCCTACCGCGCCGATCACCAGGGCCCAGGGCGCCAGGTGCAATACACCGTTTTCGACGATCTGGGGTTGAAACAGCACGCTGGCGGGCTGCACCGGGTTACCGAAGCCGATGCACACGATCACCAGCAACGCCGCGACTTCCAGCAGCAGGCAGGTCCCGGTGATCCAGGCGTTGAGCTTGATATTGAGGATGCCCAGGGCGTAGCTGCACACCACGATCACCAGGGCCACGGTTTGCGCGTCGAATGTCGTACCCAACGCGTTGTTGAGGTAGGTGGCGGCACCGGTGGCCAATACCGGCGGGATAAACAACAGCATCACCAGCACGGTCAGGAACGTCGCGTAGCCGGCCATGCCGCCGAACACGCGCTTGGCATACACATACTCGCCACCGGCGCTGTTATGGGCGCGGCCCAGTTCGGCGTAGCAAAACGCGAACATCAGCGCGAGCAGCCCTGCCATCACGAACGCCAGGAACACGCCGCTGCCGGCCTGCTGGATGGCAAAGGGCGCGATCACGAAGACGGAACTGGCGGGGGTCACAGCCGAAACGGTAATGGCCACCACATCGAAGACGCTCAGGGTGGGTTTCAGCACGCCGTCGGGCGTGGGGGAAGTGCTCATATCGTTATCCTCTGTCGTTGTTCTTGGTGTGAGGCAGAAACGAAAGGTCTGAAAGTGACGGGATATGTTTCCCGCTGAATGATGCCAAAGGTAACCGTGGGGTTTATGCCAGCCAATTCCCCTATTGGCGTACTCCCCTTGACGGCTCCCGGCAAAAGCCGAACCCTTGGCCGACCTTTTGCTGGCGGGAGCCTGCTACATGAGCCTGTTTCGTGAAGTCGGCATGCACGCCGGCCTGGGCCGCACCGTTGCGCACATCGGCACCGAGCGTTTCTGGAAACAGCTGGTGCTGTTGCTGCACCAGTGCGTGCCCTTCGATAACGCGCTGGCGATCTTCTACCCCGTGGATGGTGCGCCCCAGGCACTGGAAGAGTACGACGCCCAGCCGAGCAGCAAGCCGGCGTCGATGCTGGTGTACCTCAATGGCCTGTATTTGCTCGATCCGTTTTTCCAGGCCTGTCGCGAGGGGTATGCCAGCGGTGTGTATCGCCTTGAGGAAGTGGCGCCGGACCATTTTCGCCAGAGCGAGTATTTCCTCAGCTACTTCCACGACAACGTGCTGGAAGACGAGGTGCAGTTGATCCTGCAATTGCCGGGCGCGGGGACGTTGTCGCTGTCACTGGGCATGCAGCGGCGATTCAGCGTTGAGGAGACCGGGTTGCTGACGACGCTGGCCGCCTGGGTGCTGCCGTTGATGCAGCAGCATTGGCAACAAAGCACCCGGCGCGTGCCGGCCATGGACAGCCAGATCAGGGATGCACTGAGCCAATTCGGTTGCGGCGTGCTTTCGGACCGCGAACTGGAAATCGCCCGCCTGGTACTGCGCGGGTTCTCGTCCAAGGCCATGGCCGAACGCCTGCATATCTCGCCGGACACGGTGAAGGTGCACCGCCGGCATCTGTACGCGAAGCTGGACATTTCGTCACAGCCGGAATTGTTTTCATTGTTTATCCAGTCGTTGGGGCATGACCTGGAAAACCCGTGAAGCCCAGGGTGTACTCAAACCCAGTGTGGGAGGTCCCACACTCTCTTCGACCTGGCGCTGTCGCGCAGAAAACTGGGACCCCTGTGGTGAGCGGGCTTGTCCCGCGTCGAGCTGCGCAGCAGCCCCAAAACCAGGCGCAGAGGAATACCTGATACACCGCATTCGTCTTCATCAAGGGCGCTTCGCACCCCAGCGCGGAACAAGCCCGCTCACCACAAGAATGCGGTCGCCTGAAATTGTTTATGCAAGACTCCGATTAATGGGGGGCTCGCCCTCCCCCCACATCAGACTTCTTCAGCGGCCCATACGAATGGTGTTCCACACCCGCGTGCGAATCCGGTCGATATTCAGCGGCATCGCTTCCAGCGCGAATAACTTGCCCATCATTTCGTCGCTGGGGTAGATCTTGGTGTCCGCCTTGATCTCAGGGTCTACCAGGCTATCCGCTGCACGGTTGCCGTTGGCGTAGTGCACGGAGTTGGTGATATCCGCCATCACCTGGGGCTCCAGCAGGTAGTTCATGAACGCGTAGCCGGCCTTTTCATCGGGGGCATCGGCGGGCATGGCGACCATGTCGAACCAGATTGCGGCGCCTTCCTTGGGAATCTCATAGCCGATCTTCACCCCATTCTTGGCCTCCTTGGCGCGGCTTTCGGCTTGCAGTACGTCGCCGGAGAAACCGACCGCCACGCAGATGTCGCCATTGGCCAGGTCGCCGGTGTATTTCGAGGAGTGGAAGTACGCCACATAGGGGCGCACTTTCATCAGCAGCGCCTCGGCCTTTTTGTAGTCCTCGGGGTTTTTACTGTGGGGCGGCAGCCCCAGGTAGTTGAGGGCGATGGGCAGCAATTCCGGGCCGTTGTCGAGGATCGCTACCCCGCACTTGCTGAGCTTTTCCATGTACTCGGGCTTGAAGATCAGGTCCCAGGAGTCGACCGGTGCGTTATCCCCCAGCACCGCCTTGACCTTGTCGATGTTGTAACCGATGCCGGTACTGCCCCACAGGTACGGGAAGCCATGGGCATTACCCGGATCGTTGTTTTCCAGGGCCTTGAGCAGGACGGGGTTGAGGTTTTTCCAGTTGGGCAACTGACTCTTGTCGAGCTTCTTCAGGGCGCCGCCCTGGATCTGCCGTGCCATGAAGTGGTTGGACGGAAACACCACGTCGTAGCCGGAGTTACCCGTCATCAGCTTGCCGTCGAGGGTTTCGTTGCTGTCATACACGTCGTAGCTGAAACCGATGCCGGTTTGTTTCTGGAAATTCTTCGTGGTGTCCGGCGCGATATAGCTGGACCAGTTATAGATCTTCACCGTCTCGGCGGCCTGGCTGATAGCGGCCACCAACATCATGGGCAACAGGGCAATGGCTTTCATGGTTCGATTTCCTGGCGATTTTAGGGCTGTTTTTATGGCAGGCGATCAAGGATCAAAGCGTTACAAAATCAGTACGTAGGTTTTGCGCACGGTTGCCTGGATGTCCCAGATACCGGTGCTGTTGGCCGGCAACATCAGTGCGTCACCGGCTTGTATGTGAACGATTTCACCGTTGTCAGGGGTGAAGGTGCAGCGACCCTGGATAAAGTGGCAGAACTCCTGGGATGTGATCTGCCGACGCCAGCGGCCCGGGGTGCATTCCCAGATACCGGTCTCGACGCCGTCGCTGCGTTCAACGCTCAAGGTCGAGGCCACGGCGATCGGCTCGCCCAGGGGCACGGCCACCGGTGATGAGTCCGGCAGGTGGGCATGCAGCGTGTCTTTGAATTGAGTGATGCTCATGGGGGTTTTCTCGTGTAGGTGAAACGGCTCAATGCATGAAACCTTCCATGAACCCGGCTATGCCGATCGCCAGCTTGCGGCGCCAAGGCGCTGTGTTGGGGTTGGCCAGCACCTGGTCTTCATGGACGAAACTGCGAATGATCGCGTTGTAGCCAAGCCAGCGGCATGGCTCCGGCTCCCAGGCCTTGAGCGCGTGCAGGCCACGCTCGCGGATCACCCAGGGTTGGTGGATCAGCGGTGTGTCGCGACCGAGGATCAGGTCGGCCAGGGTGCGGCCACCCAGGTTGGTGGCGCCGACGCCCTCCCCGCCGTAACCACCGGCCAGGGCGATGCCGATCTTGTGATCGCAGAGCATGTGCGGGCGGAAACGGCGCGACATGCCAAGGTTGCCGCCCCAGGAATGGGTAATCCGCACCTTTTTCAGCTGTGGGAAGAGTTCGCCGAACAGGTAGCGGCGCAGTGCCAGTTCGCTGTCAGTCAAATCAAAGTTGTGGCGCAATTTGCCGGCGAACTGGTAACCGCCGCGGGCGCCGAACACCAGGCGGTTATCCGCCGTACGCTGGCCATAGGTGACCTGGCGGCTACTTTCGCCAAAGGCCTGGCCATGGCTCAGGCCGATTTCATCCCAGGTACCGGCGGGCAGCGGTTCGGTGGCAACGATCAGGCTTTGCACCGGCAACTGGTATCGGCCCAGGGGCGGCAAGGTATTCGCATAACCTTCGACAGCCGGCACCACCCAGGCAGCGCGCACACGGGCCTTGGCGGTGCGCACAGTGCCGGACTGCCAGTGGGTGACCGGACTGTTTTCATAAATCGTCACGCCCATGTTCTCCACCACCCGCGCAAGGCCGCGCACCAGCTTGGCCGGGTTGATCGTGGCGACATGGGGGGCATGGATACCGCCATAGGGCTTGGCGATGCGGATCTGTTCAGCCAACTGTCGAGGGCTCAGCCAGCGGTAGTCGGCTTCGGTCAGGCCTTGGGCGTAGAGTTTGTCCAGGTAAGCGCGCAGGCTGCCTTCCTGTTCGGGATAGCGCGCGGCGCAGTACAGCACGCCGCCCTTGCGGTAGTCGCAGTCGATGCCTTCACGGGCCAGGACCTGGGCCACTTCGTCGGGAATGCCATGCAGCAGGTCGAAGGAGGCGCGGCGCTGTTCAGGCGCAAGGCCGGCCAGCAGGCGGTCTTCGCCCAGCAGATTGCCCATCAGCCAGCCGCCGTTACGGCCCGAGGCGCCGAAGCCGGCGGTTTGCGCCTCGATAATCGCGATCTTCAGCTCAGGCGCCTGGCGTTTGAGGTAGTAGGCCGTCCACAGGCCGGTGTAGCCGGCGCCGATAATGGCGACATTGACGTCCAGGTCATGCTCAAGGGACGGCCGCGCTATCAGCGGGTCATCCAACTGGTCCATCCATAAACTGATGTTGCGCCATGCCGGCATGCCAAGCTCCCCAACCACGTTTCGATGGGGGGATCCTAGAACTGCGGGTTATTCGCTGTCTTGCGCGCGTGCACGCAGGGAAATTTGTTTGACGTAGGCCTTGGGCGACTGGCCGGTGTGCTGGCGGAAGGCGCTGTAGAACGCCGACAACGAATTGAAACCGGCGGCGAAGGCCAGGTCGTCGATCTTGATCGGCGGTTGTGCTGTATCCAGTGCGGCCAGCAGGTGCTGGAGCCGAGCCTGGTTGACGTAGCGGTAGAAACTTTGCCCCAGCACCTGGTTGAGCAGGTAGGAAATCTGATTGCGGCTGTAGCCGCATTCCTTGGCGACGCGCTGCAGGTCCAGTTCCGGGTCCAGATACGGCTGCCTGCGCTCGAAGTACTGCTGCAAGTCATTGGCCATATGCCCCAATTGCTGGGGTGACAGGCCCAGGCGGCTGACGCTGGGGCGCTGGGCCTGAGAGGGTTGTTCATGCACCAATGACGCGTACTCATTGACGCGCCAGATCAACCCATCGCGGACGGTGATGGCCTCGCTGGTGCGGAATGACACCAGCCCCTGACCGCCGCGCAAGGTGATGCGGTACTGGATGAACGCCGTGTCGCCATCGGCGCGGATGCGGTCGGTGTGTTCAATGGCCTCGTCGGCTTCCCGGGGCATGCTGGCTTGCAGGTACTCACGCAGTTCGGCGTAACCGACCACACGGTTCTGGAAAAAGTCGTGGTACTGGATGTCCGGGTGGTAGTAGGACATCACGCCGTCAAGATCGCGATGACGCCAGCACAGGTGGTGGCGCAACACCAGCTCACGCGTGGCATGGGTGTTATGGCAATCATCGTCTGGCGCGATGTCGGGCATGGAAGGCTCTGAGGCGGGTAAACCTCGGAGATTGCCGAATTTTGCCAGTGCCGACAATGGCCAATTGGAACTTCGCATTAGTGGCATTGTGCCCAGTCGTGAGTAAGAGATGACCCACATCAAGTGAATGGCTGACAACCGCCGAACGGGGCAGAAAAAGTCACCTTGTACTTGCGAACGAATGCTATTTTTAGCTCCTACGACGCCACGACCAGTGACGGTCCTGGCCCCCTGCCGCGAGCTAAAGGAAGCGCTCAATGAACAAGGTGGGCAACATGAACAAAGTGACATTCCCCAACGCCTGCCAGCTGATGCGCTGGCATTTTCATCCGATGGGCTTCGAGGGCAGCATGGATGCGCCCGGCAGTATGGTCGCCCGCCTGTTCGACCGGGCCAGCGGCGAGACGCTGATTGCCATCGCCGGCATCCCCTGCGCCACTGTGATGAATGCTGCCGATGTGGAGCGGATTATCGAGGCGGTGGAGGATGAGTTGGAGTCGTTTGTGCCGCCGTTGTCGCTGAGGGCCTGATTCCGGCCCAGCCAACAGAAAGAAGCTCAACTGTGGGAGGGAGCAAGCCCCCTCCCACATTGGAATCGCATTTATCCCCTGCTAATGGCGCTGATCGTCGAAAAACGCTTTCTTGCCGTCGACCCGCTCCGAGGCCTTGGGCACATTCACCGCCTGGCCTTCGGGTTTTTCCACATACCAGTAGCAATGGCTCACGGCCCGGGTAATCCCGACGTAGGCCAGGCGCAGCACTTCGTCCTTTTGCGCAGTGTCATAGGGTTCGCTGTCCCCCTCCTTACCCAGGCCCGCCATGCGGTAGACCTGGTTCTTGTAGGGCGAGCTGGTCACATGCTGGCAATCCCCGAGCAGGAACACCGTATCCGCCTGCAGGCCCTTGGCGCTGTGGTACGTCAGCTGCTTCAACCTGCGCGTCGCTGCAGGCAAGCTGGAATCAACATTAACAATCGACTGAATATGCTCTTGAATCAGTAGCTTATCGCTACTTTTTCGATACAGCATTAATATCGAATCGCCCCTTTGATAATGCTCCAGCAGTTGCCGCCCCAACGCCGCATCGTCCCGCTCCAGTACCGTGACCGGCACCAAGGCTTTTGGCGTGCCGCTGGCCTTGGCCTTTTTTCCCGGGATTGCCGGCGCAGCGCGCACGATATGTTCGGCGGCGTCGATGATGTGCTGATGGCTGCGGTAGTTCTCGCCGAGCATGACGCGGGTAGTGCTCGGCGCCGGGAATTGCTGGTTGAATTCCATGAAGTACTTGGGCGAACTGCCGCGCCAGCCGTAGATCGACTGCCAGTCATCACCCACGCACAGCAAGGACGAACGTTGCGCGCCACGGCCCACATGCATCGCCGGCCCACGACTGCGGATTTCCCGCAGGCTGGCGCGTATCCACGAGACGATCTGGGGCGATACGTCCTGGAATTCGTCGATCATCAGGTGCGACATCGGCCGCAGCAGCGGATCGCTGAGGAGCTTGAGGTTTTCCGGGGTGTTCTCGCCGAACAGCGAGAACATGCGGTTATAGGTCATGATCGGCGGCGACTGATCCAGCAGGTGATCTTCCAGGGCTTTCCAGAAGATGCTCAGGGCCTCGAAGAAGAAGCGGTCCGGGTCGTCCTTGGCGAAGCTCATCTGGCCGACGGCAGTCGGCACGTCCAACCCCAGGTTCTCGATAAAGCCGGCGGCCATCACGAAACTGTCCAGCAGCGGCGCCGACACCAGCTCGCCCTTGACCTTGTAATCAAAACCGGGACCCGCGCTGGCATCCCCGGCGAGGCTGCTTAACAGACGCTTTGATGCGTCATAGCTATCAAACCATATCAATGGCTTACGACAGAAAGCTTGAAACAAGGTGCGCTTTACCGCCCACTCTGCACGGACCGACAGCTTCGAATTCGGCCGGCTGATCTGGGCATTTTCCCTGGGATCAAAGCCCAGCATTACCCACGCATCCAGCGCCGGGATATAGCCGTGGCAATGGAACTGCGCGCCATTGATTTCGAAGCGCTGGCGACTGGGCTCAATCCCCTTGATCGGCCAGGCGCCGGCACGAAACCACAGGTCCTCGATCACATCGCAGAGTTCTTCATCGCGCTTGGCCGCCAGTTCGGTCACGGCTATGCGCTTTTGTACATCCGGATGATCGCGCTCCAGTTCGCGCAGTTGCAGGCCCTGGCGTGCCAGTGGCGCAATCAGTTCACGAAACCGTGCATGTCGCCCCTGCAACTGGTGGTAGCACGCATTCATCTGCTGGCGCTGGGCGTCGCTGATGCGCAGGTCGAACGGGTTGCTGTCAGCGTCTTCGAAACCGGCACTGAGGTTTTCAAACGCCTGCAGGCGTTCAAAACCCGGCAGGCTGCGGACCATCGGCAGGATGCGCGAGTGAAAGGTCCGTACCACCGCCTGGGCTTCTTTCATATCAATGGGTTGGCCCCACAGGGTGAGAATGTCCATGAGCTTGTTGATGAAGTCTTTGCGCGACTCGCGGGTGAAGGTCACCACGGTCATCGAGCTCAATTCGAAGCCCAGGTAATGGGTGAGCAGCAAAATACGCAGCACCAGCGAGGTGGATTTACCCGCGCCGGCACCGGCGATCACCGAGGTTGACGGCGTATCGCTGAAGATCATCTTCCATTGCGCCGCGCTCGGCTGGGCATGGGCCGGCAGCAAGCGGGCCACGTCAGCCTTGATGCGTTTCTTCACGTCGGCGGTCAAGGGTAGCCGCCAATCGTCGAACAGGCTGTCATCGACGCCGGGCGCGCTGTGCTCATCGGGACGGAAGTCGCGGATCAACAGGACTTGTCGGCCTTCCTCGATGCCATCGGCCTTGCCCTCGCGATAGCCATACTCCACGCCGGCCTCGTGACCACTGCGAAAACCATCGGCCTGCCCGTGCAACCAGGAAAACCGATGCTGTGCGCGCAAACGCGTCAGGCCATGGCCAAACAGGCGTGCGGCAAGGCGTTTGAGCAGCGGCATTTCCGCCAATGGACGCAGTTCGGGGGGCAGATCAGGCTTGTGTTGCGGCACGCGGACTCCTGCGATGAGCTGGGTTTTGACAAGGGCACCATGGTCGCCGGAATCGGCGCTCAGTTCCAGCCAATTGCTTTACCGTCATGCAGTTAGGCGATGAAGTGAAAGTCAAAACGCCAGCAATCAATCTAATTCACCGATAGGAATCAGGCATTTTTTACGCTTTTTATCGATCATGGGCTCACGGATCATGGGCGCCATCAACAGGAGACGATCATGCTTGAACTTCGACCTTTCAACACCCTGGGCGGCGCCCACCACGGCTGGCTTGACGCCCATCACCACTTTTCATTTGCCGAATACCACGACCCCAAGCGCATGCACTGGGGCAACCTGCGGGTCTGGAACGACGACATCATTGCCCCCGGCACCGGCTTCCCGCAGCACGCCCATCGCGACATGGAGATCATTACCTATGTCCGTGAAGGCGCGATCAGCCACGCCGACAACCTGGGCAACAAGGGCCGCACCGAGGCCGGTGACGTGCAGGTAATGAGCGCAGGCACGGGGATCGCCCACAGCGAGTACAACCTGGAAGCGACGCCGACCAAGATCTTCCAGATCTGGATCATCCCGAACGAGGCCGGCCTGCCACCCTCCTGGGGCGCCAAGCCGTTTCCGAAAGGTGATCGCGAAGGGTTTGTGACCCTGGCCAGTGGCAAGGCCGGTGACAGCGAGAGCCTGCGCATCCGCGCGGATGCCCGCCTGGTAGCGGCGAACCTGAAAGCCGGGGAAAGCGCGGAATACCGCTTGGACAGCGGCCGTCGAGCTTACCTGGTGCCGGCGACCGGCGTGATTGAAGTCAACGGCTTGCGTGCGCACGCTCGAGACGGTGTAGCGGTTGAGAATGAGCAGGTGTTGCGGGTGACGGCGGTTGAAGACAGCGAGATCGTGTTGGTCGACCTGGCCTGATCAACCCTGTGGGAGGAAGGCAATCCTCCTCCCACAGGGGTTTTGCGTTGTTACTGGGAGATGGCGCCGTCTACCAGTACCTGCGCCTCTTGCACCAGCTGCTTGAGGTGATCTTCACCAATAAAGCTCTCAGCGTAGATCTTGTAGATGTCCTCGGTGCCCGATGGTCGTGCGGCAAACCAGCCGTTTTCGGTCATCACTTTCAGGCCGCCAATCGCCTGGTCGTTGCCCGGCGCGTGGCTGAGGATCTGCTGGATGCTTTCCCCGGCCAGTTGCGTGGAGGTCACCTGCTCTGGCGACAGCTTGCCCAGCAAGGCTTTTTGCGCCGGGGTGGCCTTGGCGTCGACACGAATGGCGAACGGCTCGCCCAAGGCATCGGTGAGGCCACGGTAGATCTGGCTCGGGTCCTGGCCTTTGCGCGAGGTCATTTCCGCCGCCAGCAATGCCGGGATCAGGCCGTCCTTGTCGGTGCTCCACACCGTGCCATCCTTGCGCAGGAACGACGCCCCGGCGCTTTCTTCGCCGCCAAAGCCCAATGAACCCTCGAACAGGCCATCGGCAAACCACTTGAAGCCTACCGGCACTTCATACAGGCGACGACCGATGCGTGCGGCCACGCGATCGATCAGACCGCTGCTGACCACGGTCTTGCCCACGGCCGCATCGGCGCGCCAGTCGGGACGGTTCTGGAACAGGTAGTCGATGGACACCGCCAGGTAGTTGTTCGGCGCCAAAAGGCCGCCGGACGGGGTCACGATGCCATGGCGATCATGGTCCGGGTCGCAGGCGAAGGCCACGTCGAAGCGTTCCTTGAGACCGATCAGGCCTTGCATGGCGTAGCTGGAGGACGGGTCCATGCGGATCTGGCCGTCCCAGTCGACGCTCATGAAGCGGAACGTGGCGTCGACTTCAGTGTTCACCACCTCCAGGTTCAGTCGATAGTGCTCGGCAATCGCCGACCAGTAGCGCACCCCTGCTCCGCCCAGCGGATCCACGCCCAGGCGCAGGCCGGCACTGCGGATGGCGTCCATGTCGATCACGTTGATCAGGTCGGCCACGTAGCTGTTGAGGTAGTCATGGCGATGGGTGGTGTCGGCCTTGAGCGCCTGCGCATGGGGGATGCGCTTGACCCCGGCCAGTTTATTGGCCAGCAGTTCGTTGGCCTTGGCTTCGATCCACTTGGTGACGTGGGTATCGGCCGGGCCGCCGTTGGGCGGGTTGTACTTGTAGCCGCCACTTTGCGGCGGGTTGTGGGACGGCGTGATAACGATGCCGTCGGCCAGGCCGCTGGTACGGCCACGGTTGTAGCAGATGATGGCGTGGGAAATTGCCGGGGTTGGCGTGTATTCATCGCCTTCGGCGAGCATCACGTGCACACCGTTGGCAGCCAGCACTTCGAGTGCGCTGGCACCGGCCGGGGTCGACAGCGCATGGGTGTCCAGGCCAACGAACAGCGGGCCGTCGATGCCCTGGGCCTCGCGATACAGGCAGATGGCCTGGCTGATGGCAAGCACATGCCATTCGTTGAAGCTCAGTTCGAACGAGCTGCCACGGTGCCCGGACGTACCAAAGGCTACGCGCTGGGTGGAGATCGCTGCATCAGGCTGGCCGGTGTAATAGGCCGTGACCAGTCGCGGGATATCCACCAGCAACTGGGCCGGCGCCGGCTTGCCCGCAAAAGGACTGATTGTCATGCATAAACCTCGGATAGAAGGATTCGGAAAAAATGGCAGTTTACTGAGAGTTGGACTGCTGCGCGACGGTATCGATCCTACATCGTTAAGAGAAATTTCACCCAGTCTGCGCCTGGCGCAATGCGTCGCTCAATGCTTCCAGGGCAATGTCCAGATTGGGTTGCCCGTGGAAGGTGTGACTCACGCGCAGGTGCTGCTGGTGCAAGCCACTGACACTGAACAGCTCCCCGGGGGCGATCACCACTTGCCGTGCCAGCAGGCGCTGAAATGCCTGGCGCATGTCTACGGCCCGGGTGGAGGCCAGCCAGAACGCGGCACCGGCGGCCGGCATCCGATAAGTCACCTGGTCGCCCAAGTGCTGTTCCAGGCGCTGGCTCATGTGCGCCGCCTGCTCGCTCAGGCGTTGGCGCAGTGCGCGCAGGTGCTGGTCAATCCGCCCGCTTTGGTACAAACGGGCAATCGCGCGCTGACGGATCGACGATAAACGGAATGAGCGCAGCAGGAACTGACGCTGCAACTCATTGCTCATGCGCCGGCACAGCAGGTAGCCGTAGGGGGCTTCCGAGCCGAGCGCTTTCTCGAACGAAGAAAACACGATCAGCCGCTCAGGGTTCACCCGTTCACGCAATGCGGTGTGGGGGGCTTCAAAACCCAGCTCGCCAAAGGTGTCGTTTTCAAGCAACCAGCAACCGGACTGCTCCAGCAGGTGTGCCACGTCGAGACGCTCGTCGATTGACATGGCCACCCCGCTGGGCAGGCTGACGGAAGACGAGAGCAACACCAGATGCACCGGCTCATCACGCAACAGCTTCCCCAGCACAGTTCGATCCAGGCGCCCCTCCGGCGTCCAGGGCAACTCGATGATGCGCACCCCGGCGTCCTGCAACAGGCGCAGGATCAGCCAGTCGCAGGGCGACTCGACAATCACGGTGGTGCCCCGCAGGCCCAGCACTTCGATCAGGATATCCAGCACGCCGCGCAGGTCGGCGCCGATGTACACGTCGTCGGCATGCCAGCAGCGCATGGGCGACGAGGTATAGCGCGCGGCCAGGGCTGCGCGTAATTCCCATACACCGCAGGGCTGGGACCAGGGCTGCAAATGCGACGGGTACTGGCGCACCAGTTCCCGCTCGAGCCGCAGCAGTGTTTCATCCAGGGAGCCCAGCAATGCCGGCTCGTCACCACTGAGTACCAGCATGCCGGGGCGCCGGGCCGCCGCGTAGAGGCGATCAAGCAAATCCCCGCCGGCCCAGGCCAGCGGGTTTGCCGACATCGGCCAGGCGTAATAGCCGGATTTGGCCACCGAATACACCCTGCCCTCCTTCTCCAGCAGCGCATAGGCGTACTGGATCGTTGAAATGGACACGTTCAGGCGTCCGGCCAACTGCCGTAACGACGGCAGTTTTACCCGGGTGTCGGTACTGACCTCGTTGATCAGGCTGATCATGTAGCGATAGACCGCCTGATACGCGAAATCCGCCTGACGCTCGCCGCGCAGGGTCATCGCCCGAACAATGGCACGGCCTGCGCGGCGCCCTGGGCCGCAGCGGCGCGACACATGCCGTTTTCTCTGGCCAGCGGCCGTTTGCGGTACAGGTGCTGCAACAAGGGCATCGGCAAACCGCTGGTGTCCGTTACCCACTGCTGCAGCATTTCGGCGGAACCGTTGCCCTGGAGGACTTTGTGCAACTCAGGCAACGCCACCAGCATGCCCGGGTGACATTGGCGCAAATAACCTTCCAGTCGCTCTCCGTGATGAACAAAGGGTGAAAACAGCAGGCAGGTCAGCTGGGTCTCATCCAAGCCGAAGAACTCCTGGGCGTAGGTACTCCAGAGCATGCGCCCTTCGCGGGTCCCGGCCTGAATGAGAAAGTCGTCGGGCATGCGCAAATGGCGCATGTACGCGGCGGCCTGCTGCACAAAACCTTCGACGCCGTCCTCATAATCCAGCGCACGCAGGCATTCGGCCTGCAACCCACGTAGGTGAGCCATCAGCAACGGATTGGAATAGGCCGGATGGCTGAAGTGAAAGCCCAGTGGATCGGGAGCGTAGGCCATGAACTCGGTCAGCAGGGAGGTCGACGCGATGTCGACATCTTCCAGCAGGTCGGCGATGCCGATGTAGGCCAAGTGACGATGCCCCGCCGTGCTGGGGTTATCGCTGGCCACGTAATGCTCACCGAACACATCCTGGTAATAAGCGGTGCTCCACTCGTCCATGTGGGCGAACAACGCGTTGAGCGACAGCGGATGGCCCTTGGGAACTCGGACGCCTGCGCCCTGGGCGGTTTTCTTGAGCCAGGCAAGAAACTGACTTTGCCTGCGCGGGGAGTCACCACTGACCAGCGCGTGGACGCCGCCATTGCACGTGGTGACACGCTGGTAAAAATCACCGACGGCCAGGTAAGTGTCGTTGCACAGGGTGGCGCGGCAGTCCCCGGCACTCACATGGCCCACCATCAACATATTGCGCTGGCTGATCTTTCGCCCGATCGCTGAGGCCGGACGCTGGTGATTGAAGGGTTGTACCTCCTGGTTTTCCACCATCAACAACTCGACACGCGGGTCGTCGTGGAGAAACAGCCGGCCGTAGCCGCGATTCAGGGTATCGAGCTGCCCCTCGGTCATGCCCGCGTGCCGTAACGTCGCGACCCTCAGTTGAAAGGTACGTGGCGCACGACCGGCAATGGTCAGTTGAGCAGCTCGCAGCAGCGCCAGGGTATAGCTGCTGACTTCACCGCCACCATGGGCCACCAGTACCTTGAAGTCCCCCACCTGTTCCATCCCGCCTGCCGCGACAATGATTCGCTGGACCAGTAACTGGAGAGCGGTACGTCCCGCGCGACTGAAGTGCCCGATCAGACGTTGCAGAACTTGCTGGTAAACATGATTCATAGCCTGTTCGTGAATAGTGCTCATAGTTCTACTACCCGAGTTGAAATATCAGTTTCAAGCAACTGCTGACAGTGTTTGCTTGACCTATTTTGCGTGTAGGAAAATCGCGCCTCGCATTGTGCGCCGATGATTAAACACTAGCACCACGCAACAAAACGACAGGGATTTCCGGGAAGCATCTTTTACCCGCACAGGCGCATAACCTAATGAAAGTACTGGTAAAAATTTATAAAAGGTTAGCCTTAGGAGTCTTCCGACAAGGTCCTACGCGTTTTTAACCAGCCTTTTAAAGAAGTGTCCGACAATAGGCTCAAACAACTTTTCCATTTGCATGGCCGGTACGCTTTATGAAAGTACCTGTCTTGCTGAGTACACCTGTGGGCCGCGTCGATAGTTCGAGCAACTATCAGCAGCCGAGTCATGGATTCAATCATTGCTCAGTCCTTGAGATGAAAGTGAAGGCGCAATTATCAGTGTTGGAATAATGATTAATAGATACAGAAGCGGGCCGAAAACCAGTTCAGATGAACAACCGATGTCGCGTAAAAGGTGCACATGCAACGACGCCGCACTGGGATTCAGGGCGGCGTCAGGGAGAGAGGGCCGGATTTGTGGGCTAAAGTGCCAGGTCGGCAGCTTCTGGGGCGGGCGGGTTAAGCCCTGTCAAATGGCGCATTTGCCCCATTCACTCAGGCGTCGGAGCGCTCATTTACGAATACTCCTACAGCTCAAACAGCCGCAACCTGCAACGCAACCCGCTCGCGGCACGGGCATTCATCCATGTAACGGTGGGCTTCGACAAACTGATTGAACGGAAACACCGTGGTTTTCAGGGGCACGAGCACACGATCGGCGGTCAGTTGGTTGATGTCACGCAACGCACGCTGCAACGCCACCTGATCCTGGATGATGCCCAGCTCCGGCTTGCCGGTGAAGTTGCCGATACAGTGCACGAAGAACTGAATGTTCTTCTGGAACGCCGCGCACGCCGGGAACGGTGTCTGGTTACCACCCTGCAAGCCATACAGCACCAGGCTGCCACGGGGCGCCAGCACATCACCGAGCAGCGACATCTGCGGGCCCCCCAAGCCATCGAACACCACATCGACACCGCGGTTGTCGGTGAACTTGTTGATTTGCATCAGCAGGTCCTGTTCCTCGGTGACAATGACTTTTTCTGCGCCAAGAGAAAGCAGGTACTCGCGCTCAGCGCTGTCCTTGGTGGCGGCAATCACCCGCACACCCAGGGCCTTGCCCAGTTGCACAAACGAAGGGCCGGCGCAATGGCTGGCGTCGGTCACCAGGGCAAACTGCCCGGGCTTGACCCGTGCCAGGTCCACATACGCAAAGTAGGCAATCAGCAGCGGCGTGTAGTGCACGCTGGCTTCGATGGGGCTCAGGACGTCCGGATAGCGGGTCAGGGCCGAACGGGGCAGGACGATCTGTTCGCCATACACCGGGTAATCATTGGGGCTCTCGGCCGGAAAACTGGCCACTTTATCGCCCACTGCCAAGTCATCCACGCCCTCGCCCAAGGCAACGACCACCCCGGCCATCTCATGGCCAAGGCCGGATGGAAGGCGTGCGTGAGAAGACGCCAGGTTCTGGCGCCACAAAATGTCATACCAGCTGATGCCAATCGCCTCGACACGGACCTGCACTTCGCCCGGTGCGGGCTGCGCGGCTGCATGCTCTTCGCACTTGAGCACCTCGGCCGGACCAAACTTGTGAAAACGGATCGTGCGGGACATCGCAAACCTCGTCAAAGTAACCTCTATTGCCATGAACTCTATCTGGGCTTTCCGGCTAAGGCCACCGGTCGCCGTTAATAGTCGACATGTCTGTCATTGATTCCGCATCTGAGGAATAGACCTCAAGTATCGTAGGAAAACTCAATTAGCCGGTGCAGAGTACCAGCCTTTCCCCGTAAGATTCATACCGGTCACGCGTCTGAATGGACCTTCAGGGCTCTTATATCGCCGTTCTCGTCAAATAAAGCTGACTCTTCCAGGACACAAGATGAACCGTAACGACCTGCGTCGTGTCGACCTTAACCTCTTGATCGTATTCGAAACCTTGATGCATGAGCGCAGTGTGACCCGCGCCGCCGAGAAATTGTTCCTCGGCCAACCAGCCATCAGCGCCGCGTTGTCGCGCCTGCGTGGGCTGTTCGACGACCCCCTGTTCGTGCGCACCGGCCGCAGCATGGAACCCTCGGCCCGGGCCGTGGAAATCTTCGCCCTGCTCTCCCCGGCCCTGGACTCGATTTCCACCGCCGTCAGCCGCGCCGCCGAGTTCGACCCGGCCACCAGCACCGCGGTGTTCCGCATCGGCCTGTCCGACGACGTCGAATTCGCCCTGCTGCCCCAACTGCTAAAACGCCTGCGCGCGGAAGCGCCCGGCATCGTACTGGTAGTGCGCCGCGTCAACTACATCCTGATGCCCGGCCTGCTCGCCTCCGGCGAAATTTCCATCGGCGTCAGCTACACCGCCGACCTGCCGGCCAACGCCAAGCGCAAAGTACTGCGCCGCAGCCTGCCGAAGCTGCTGCGCGCCGACAGCGTCCCGGGCTCCCTGAGCCTGGACGACTTCTGCGCCCGTCCCCACGCCCTGGTGTCGTTCGCCGGCGACTTGAGCGGGTTCATCGATGAAGAACTGGAGAAACTCGACCGCAAACGCCATGTGGTGCTGGCGGTGCCGCAGTTCAACGGGCTGGGGACATTGCTGGCAGGCACGGACATTGTCGCCATTGTGCCGGACTATGCCGCCGAGGCACTGACCGCCGCAGGGGGGTTGCGCGCGGAAGAACCGCCGTTGCCGGTGCGTTCGTTCGAGCTGCATATGGCTTGGCGTGGGTCGCAGGACAATGATCCGGGGGAGCGGTGGTTGCGGTCGCGGATACAGATGTTTTTTGGGGACCCCGATAGCCTGTAACGGAATCCCACTAAATTCCATAAAACCGTTTTATAACAACAAGTTATTGGTTGCTTAAGTCCATAGCCGTCTGTCTAAATCCAATGGATTCTACGACCCATGGGGGCATAATTGGGGGCAAATTTCGGTTCCTTAAAAAGGATGCCCCCACCGATGCCCCCAGATAATGCGGTTGTTTTCAAACGAAAACTCAGCGATGCCTTGATCCGCTCACTGACCGAACCTGGCAAACACGCCGATGGCGAAGTTCCTGGCCTCTACTTGGAGGTCAGGGCGTCGAGTAAGGTCGGCAAATCCCCTTCCAAGGTTTGGCGATTGAAGTATCGGCTGCATGGCAAGGAAAACCGCTTCTCCATCGGCGCTTACCCCGACATTAGCCTCAAGGAGGCGCGCGACATTGCCCGCGGCGCACGCCGCGACGTGGCTAACCACACCGCTCCGCTCAAGGCCAAGACCGCCAAGATCGAGGCACAGTTGCTCAATGAAGAGCGCACCTTCGCTTACGTGGCTGAGCAATGGTTGGTATTCAAGTCTGCCGAACTGGTCACAAAATCCATCTCGGGCTTTACCGGAGCGCTGAACAACCACATCTTGCCTGCCATTGGCAAAAAACCGATCAGCGAGATCAAGTTGGAGCACATTACTACGATCATCACTGAGTTGCGCCGCCAGCGCACCATGGCCATGGCCCGGCGCGTGCGCACCATCATACGCGCCGTTCTGGGTTTTGCCGAAGGTCGCGGCTGGGTGGAGCGCAACGTGGCGCTCAGCAACATTGAGGAGTTGAAGATTCGCCACATCGTGACCAGCAACCCGGCAATCGAAAGGCCATCCGACCTGGGCAGGTTTCTTCTACGCCTTGATGACTGCAACGACGGCAGCGTTGCCACCGCAATGCGCCTGCTAGTGATGTTGCCGGTCCGCCCAGGCGAACTGGTGCAGATGCGCTGGGAAGATGTCGACTTGGTGGGCGCCGATTGGCGTTATGTCGTGAGCAAGACCAAGCATCTGGACAAGAGCAAACACATCGTGCCGTTGCCTGAACAAGCCTTGGTTCTGTTACGCGAGCTACATAAAACCCGCGTGGTGGATGAAGAAGGCAAAGGCTGGGTGTTCGTCTCGCCGGTCTATCCGGGACGCCCCATAAACCCGACCTCCATGCTCAAGTCCTTTCAGCGTATTTGGCCGGAGTACAACATCACTGCTCACGGCTTTCGCGCCACCTACCGGACCATAGCCCACGAGCATTTGGGTATAGATCCTATCGTGCTTGAACTATCTTTATCTCACCGAATGCCGGGTGCGCTCGGGGCAGTGTATGCAAGGGCTCAATTGCTGGCGCAACGCCGAGAGGCTGCCCAACAATGGGCAAACTACCTAGATCAGTTGCGTCAAAACGCGGCGCAAATAACCACAGATTGACGATACAGCGAATACAAATCAGGAGATTGGAGCAGGAAACGAGACTCGCACCTGGCGTCCGACCGATTGAAATCTAAGGGGTTTATTTTTTTCAGGCCCAGCAAAAGACTTAATCCTGAACTTATTCTCGGGGTATTTCAAGAGCGAAAAGATTAGAAGTTCGAAGGCAAGCGTTTGGGCTCCGCTCAAACCCAAGCGGCGGCCAACGAAAGCGTTTTGTTCATGTCTAGCTCGAAAGTTTGCCCTGTACGGGATTGGGTTTATGCGTAGATGCGAATAGGGCTGTTAGCCAGTCCCGCTAGATTTGCTGACGGTGCGTTGATGCTGGGCTTGCGATCCAGTTAGCAATGCGTAATGCCTTGAAAGCCCGTACCATCAAACACGTCTGCACGAACTTCATTAGAAGGTTACAACGGTGATGCAGGGCTCTGTTCGGTAACTCTGCCGCCAGTCTGCCCCCCCCTCCAATATCTGCCCCTGATTCGTATGCCCTGGCGAACACAGCTAAAATTAGCGCCAGCGAAGCCTGTGTACCCACGCGAGCCAGAGGGGGGGCGATATGAATAATCGAAGCACATCACGCAGACAGGAGTGCATAACATGCCGCTTCATTCTCCACAGGCCAAAGTGTTTGCGTCTCAGGTTTTGAAGTGAGAAGTCATTTTTTGCAAATCGTGGCCAAGGGAGGCCAACTCAATCGTCGCCGTTGCGCTTTCCTCGCTCGCTACCGCGGACTGATCGGCTACGTCACGAACACTCAGAATACTGCGGTTGATTTCGTCCGCCACTGCACTTTGCTGCTCAGCGGCAGCTGATATCTGCAGACTCATTTCCTGAATCGTGCCGATGGATTGGTTGATTTGGGTGATTGCCTGTTCGGCCTTATGTGCCAACTCGACCGTGTCCAATGTGCGCTCGCGGCTGGATACCATCAGGGTAGCGGCGGCCTGCGTGCCTTGCTGCAAGGCGAGTATCAGCGTTTCAATTTCCTTGGTTGAGTCCTGCGTACGTTGTGCAAGTGAACGCACTTCGTCAGCAACCACCGCAAACCCGCGCCCCTGCTCACCTGCCCGCGCGGCTTCGATGGCCGCGTTTAGTGCCAGCAAGTTGGTTTGTTCGGCGACCGCTTTGATCACATCAATGACTTTGCCGATTTGCTCGCTGTCCTGAGTGAGTACCGTCATGGCGTCCCCCAGCTCTTCGATTGCCTGGGAGAGCTCGTTGATTTGCATCGTAGCCTGCTTGACTACCGCGCCTCCTTGACGTGCCTGCTCTTCGGCAAGGGTTGCCGCAGCTGAAGCGTCAGTGGTGTTGCGCGCCACTTCCTGAACGGTAGAGGCCATCTCATGCATCGCAGTGGCGACCTGATCCACTTCAATTTTTTGCTGGCGAACACCTGCGCTTGTCTGCTCACTCATGGCTGACAGTTTTTCAGCAGACATCGAGATTTGAGTAACGCCGCCGCCGATACCCTGCACCAACGTGTTCAACTTTTGCGCCATGTCCTGCATAGCGTTTTGAAGGTCGCCCAGCTCATCTCGGCGCATCGACTTAGCCTGCACTGTGAGGTCGCCTCTGGCGATACGGCGAGCCAGTTCGACGGTGAGCGCGAGCGGCGAGGTGATCTGACGAGAGATAACGACGGAAGCAAACAACCCCACCAACAACGCCATCAAGGTCAAGATCGCCACCTGAATAAAAGCGCTCTGCTGGTCGGCACGCGCCAGGCGCTGCTGGGTATCCATCAGGCCGGTCATGATTTTATCCATGACGTCGCTCTCTTGATCCACTTGCTGTCGCAGGCTCTGCTTTTGCTCGAAAAGAGCAGAGACCTGAATCAGCACGTCGCGGTATTGACGCATGCCGGAATACGCCTCTTCCAATTGACTGGCAAGTGCCACAGGCAGGCTGGCACGGGCCTTGTTGATGTTACTGAGGAACCCATCGGTGGTATCCAGCAGCAGCTTTTTGTTGGTGGCGTCTGGAACGGCGATGTAGCGGCGCAACACGAGACGAAACATCGTCATGCCATTCCGCAAGTCAGCCACCGTACGCAGCTCAGCAATACGCTCGCCCCCAGGTTGCTCCAGGGCGCTATTGGTGGTGGTTTCAAGCAGTCGAGAGAAGGTGTCAACGAACTTATCGGACAAAGCGCCCAAAGGTTTCAGCGCACCACTGGTGGACATGTCGGTTTCGACGAGGCGATTGACCTTTTGATCGTAAGAGGCTGCACTGGCTTGCAGTTGCGTCAGAGCCTGCTGATTCTCCGCACGTGTCAGTGAAACCAACGCCTTGGAGATGTGCCCTTGCAAGGCGCTGAACTGAGCACGATAAGCCTGTAGCGCGGTTTGGTCAGCGGTGGCCTCATACTGTTTTTCTGAAAGACGCATGTCTTGTGCCGCATCGTTAAGCGTACCGATCAAGCGCGTGGTGTCCAAACGATCAACGAGGATGTTGTTGCTGGTGTAGCCGACGAGTGCAACAGCCAGCACTGCCAGCAAAAGAGTGCCAAAGCCGATCCCCAGCTTTCGGGAAACCTTAGTATTGTCTAAAAATCTTGCCGCTACTGCCATTTTTTGGCCTCAAATGCCATCACGTCATTAATACGCAAGGCACAATTAGTTCTGGCAACCACGGTTGCCTTCAGGGGTTGGGTGTCGTCATCCAAGGCGAGTTTTTAGGGTCAGTTCCACTGTCCCATCTGAACGAAGCGTGTGCGTGCACACTGATGCGCTAAAACGAGACACGTTCAATCCACATGAACTTACAGGCGGGCTCAGGTTGAACAGCGATTTAACGTTTCAGCTAAGCCATCGGCGGGGGACTGTATGAACTTTAGAATAAATTGTACATTTTTAAATTTTTGTACAGCTTTTGAACTTTTTTACAATCCGATGAAGCGCTTTGCCATCATCTAGCCGCTGACGCCTCGCTAGCAGTTCCCTCCATGTCTTGACAGCAACGTAGAGGTATGCAAACAGAGCGTGATGGATCGTCCAATTCGATCTCTACGCGATCAGCGCTACAACAATTAATGGGAAATACTTCACGGGATTGAGCGTGATGGCGAAGATCACGGCAAAAGACCAGAATCTATTGCCAGCACCCTTTAGTTCGGCATATCTCGAAAAAACCTATACATAGCCGCAAGGCATGCACAAGAAAATACGTTGATCACTGACGCTTTACTATGATGGCGAGTGCCCCTTCTGCGCGCGCGAAGTCCGGGTCCTGCAACGGCGTGCTTTGGAGACTGCCTGCTGTTGGTTCAAACCACATACGTTGATTTCGATGCCAAGGCATCGAGCTTCACGCTGGTACAGATGCAAGCATTGCTGCATGCCAGGTTCGGCAATGGAAGCTGGGTGACAGAGCTGGACGTCTCGCTGTGGAGCCGGCGCGCAGTCGGTTTGGAAGCGTGGGCCGACCATTGAGCTGGCGATAAATCAGACCGTTCATCCCCTGATTTATCGCCCGTTCTGCCGACTACGCCTCCAGTTAGAATGGTTGCCTCATCCCGATGGCAGTCGTCGGTGCAGTGACAACTTGGATCGACGGGGCTCGCAAGCAGGCTGATCTCTTGGGCCCATTTCAGGGGAATCTGGGATTAATTACCACTTTAATTACTGCCGCACTCGACGGTTGAGGGCATCCTCAAACCGCCTTCATCTTTTGAAAACAGGCAGCAGTCGGCCAAAAGCTTCCCTGCGCGAAAGGCAGTTATCAGCCAAAAGCAGATGACCAAACACAGGTTGACTGTTGTTAGCAGGCAACCGCCGACATTGAGTCAGGTGGAGGAAAGGCCTGCCTACTCAACCGCACCCATTAATCGTTTGCATCTACATTTAGATGACGCATTTACGCCTGCTGACGCGTCGCTGCCATTACGATCTCGCGGATGCAGACGCTTTGCGGCTGTTCATAGGCATAACGAATTGCGCTGGCGACATCGTCGGCAGAGAGCACCACGCCGCCCATGCCGGCTTTCCAGTCCTGGTACCCAGCCTTAATCGCCTCGTCAGTCGTGTGGCTCAGTAGTTCGGTTTCCACAGCACCAGGGGCGATAGTGATGACGCGTACATTGTGGGCGGCCACTTCTTCGCGCAGATTTTCCGATATGGCGTGTACCGCGAATTTGGTGCCCACATAAGCAACGTGGTTCGGGAACGTCTTTCGCCCAGCCACAGACCCAACGTTAATGATCGTGCCATGATTGCGCTCAATTAGACCACCGAGCACGGCGTGGATGCCATTGAGCATGCCCTTAACGTTAACGTCGAACATACGATCCCACTCCTCTGGGTCCTGGTCGCTCATATTGCCTAGCAGCATGACACCCGCATTGTTGATGATGGCATCAACCGGCCCGTATTGCGCTTCGGCTTCCTGAACAGCGGCCAGCAGCGCCTCGCGATCAATCACATCGACGTCTCGGCAAAGTGTCTCAGGCAAGCCAAGTTGAACTAGGCGCTCGACTCGGCGGGCCAGCAGCAACAAGGGGTGGCCCTGGGCAGAGAACAGCCGCGCTGAGGCCTCGCCTATACCCGAACTAGCACCGGTGATGATGATCAATGGCTTTGTCATGAATATGTCCTGTTATTGAGTTTTCAGATAACCATCAGTGTAAAGACGTCTATAAGCGCGATAAAATGATTAATTACTCTCGCAGGCATCGTTAATACCTATGGATATCCGACATCTCAAGGCCTTCATCGCGGTGTTCGAAGAACGCAATATCACCGCAGCCGCGCAACGCTTGTGCATCAGCCAGCCCACCTTGTCGGTGACCATCAAACAATTGGAAGAAGCACTGGGTGTCAGCTTGTTCAAGCGCGGATCCCGTGGCGTAGAGGTAAGTGAGGCGGCGCGCTCACTGTACCCCCAGGCCTGTTCGCTGGTGGGCGAATCCGACGCCTTGCGCCAGCGCTTTCGCACTCGTGAAACACGCCTGCAATTAACGCTGGGCATCGAACACGACATAAGTCCCCGGAATGTAAGTGCGTTGCTACGCTTCGCCGTTCAGGCCGTACCTGAGCTCTATATTACCCTCCAGAATGGTTGCATAGGCGATGCCCGCTTAGCGGTCGAAGAGCAGCGTTGCGAGGATGAACTGTTCTTGCCGATCTGGGAGGATCCGTTTGTATTCGTGACCGCCACGGACGCACACCTGGGTACGACTAAGGGCCTTTATCCCTGGATCATCTGTCCCGATCACCCCTCCCACCAGCGTGTGATGCCGCTATATGGCAACTCCACAGCTGCTGCGGTAGCCAGCAGCAGTTCATTGCAACAGTCGCTGCTGCTTGTAGCGGCCGGGATAGGAGTCGCAGTCCTGCCTCGCTCTTTGGTAGAGACGATGCAAGGCGTTACGACCCAACTCATCAATAGCCCCCTACCAAGCCGTAGGGTGGGGTTGTGTTATAGCAGCAAGGCACTGGATAACCCATCCTTCCGCCTGGTACATGATGCCGTGCGAGATGCTCCGGCTAATGCTTGGACATAGCAGCGCGACGCTCCCTTGGCATCAGCGTTGCCATTGTCTACGGCAGGGATACAGGTTTGAATCGCCCCTACTTCAGTAAAGAATTAACGGCCGCGTTAAGCAATCTGTAGTTATTCCCGTAGCCGTTATGGATCGATAGGAATCGTTCATGAATGACCACTTCTGGCCGATTTCTGCCGGTCCCGACCGGCAGCTTTGAGTCGATTTCTGCCTGTGGCCACCGACGCAATTCGACCCAAAACCGCCCTTCGTGAAGGGCGGAGATCGGCCAATAGCACACACTCAAGTATCGACTATGCTTGGGCGATTCAGCCCTATACCTGAAGGACCTAAACAATGGGGTACCTTGTCGTTGCTCATGCGATGAATGTGATGCCGGACTTAGAACCACTTTCTACCTTACCGACGAGCAATGGGTGGTCATTGCACCAGGATGAAAGCGCCACTTCGTTCTACTTAGACACGTTCAAGGCTGGCGAAGAACGGAAACGTCTATGCCACCCATCAAGCATGTACCGCTTGAGCTCCTTCAAGAATTGGCAGCGCTATCGCGGATATACAAAGTGCTTAAGGATGCTCAGCTAGCCGACTAATTCAAGAGAGCTTTCCTGAATGTGAATTTAGCGCTAAGTAAAAGCCTTCAATTACACGTTTGCAGCTTTTGCACGGATGACGACGGGCTGGATTTTGTGTGTGTATCGTCGAATGGTGAACTGCAAAGGCTGCGTTGCGTTTGCGGTGATCTGGATATCACCTACTAGCTTGGGACGGTCACGATTCAGCCGGTTCTGATAGATGGCGTTGAAGGCACCGGCGCAAGTGGTCTGCATGACCCAGAGAGCGGCATTCACGTCTTGGGTCGGAACATAACGCCCTCGTCGTTACTGCATGCGGTGACTTCAGAAGAAACCACTCGCTTTCTACAAGCAGAAAGCCCCCCTCTGGGTCTAGGTAGCTTCGATGGTCTGGACGTCGCACCGGTAAAGATTGCAGGCTCTAAGATTGCCTCGCTGAAGTCTGAGGTGATTGCTCAGAAAGCGTGGTGGAGGCGGTGGTAGTTGTTTCGACAACTTCGACCCAAGCCAGGAGGTTTTTCGGGGAAAAGTAGCCAATTATCAGCATCGAAAAATTGGGGCCGATAATGGGGACCAATTTTCAAAAAGCTACCCGTCACGATGGGCTGCAATCGGCCAAAAGTGAACATTCGCAGTCAATAGGCAGCAATAGCGAATGATGTTGTTCATTGCCAAGTAGGGCAACGACAGTTCTGTCTTTGCCTGCTGGATGAAACTGAAAATAGACCTACCGCATCCCTGCGAGAACGTGATAAATCAAGCCCCTTTTCAACGCAAAACATCTCAAGGACGCCCATCAAATACGATGATGCAAGCTGGCACCATGCCGGAGACTTTCCAGCAGGCCAAACACAGGAGCATGGCGGCACACACATAGCGCTTTTCATGAGATGGTGTTTTGTTAGAGGCTGGGCTGGCGACATTCATGTCGAGGAAGAGCCTGAAGCAGTCGCCCGCGTGATCAGCGGCGAACTCTCTGCCACCGATTTTCTCTACAGGTATTGCGATGGAAAATTTAGTGAGGAGGACTTAAACGACGCTGGGAATGCGATCGCACAGCACTATTACGGGAGCCGTGGCCTATACCTTAACGAATACGCCGACCACTTTGGCAACTTGATGTACGTTGCACCGGATTCCGCGCACGATGGCGCCGGCGCCGAAATGATCCAGTTGCCGAGATATCACTGACCCGGGCAGACTCCTTGCGAACCACTACTTTTACTGGATTTGTGTTGACTTGAGAGTGGGTTAATCCCACGTCAGCACGTGGGGCAATTCAGCGTTGGCGTTAACAGTCAATCACCTGGTGCTTGGCGCTAGCCTTGATTCGATTGGTAGAGCGTGGATTAACCCCGGTTATCACGTGAATATCGCTCGCCTACAGGGCGTTGACACGTGACGACTCATCACTGATGGCAATGCACTCGATCTCGTCCAGGAGGGCAGTCCCGGCTTCCAGTATTGAATGTTGCGCACCATGAGCGAACGAATACCGGGCTTGAACTCCTGGACCTTAAAAGGCCCAGTGCCGATGCCAAGCGCGAAATCTGTGGTGCCGGCCGGTACGATCAGCAGGTGCGAAACCGCCAGAATAGAGGGTAGCTCGACGTTGGGGGCGCTCAGACGAATCTGTAACTCAGAGGGGCCGGTGGCTTTGATCTCTTCAAATTGATTCATCAACGCCATCAATTTTGAGCCGGTAGCAGGATCCTTGTGTCGTGACAGGGAGAACACCACATCGGCAGGATCAAGCGACTTGCCATTATGGAAAGTGACGCCCTTGCGCAAGGTGATGGTCCAGAGCGTCGAATCGCTGGTTTCGATACGTTCAGCCAACTCCATCTGCGGGACAAGCTTGTTGTCGAACCGCGTCAAGCCGTTGTAACACATGTACTGACGTACATAATCGGTGGACAGTGAACCCTTTGCCGGGTCCAGGGTATCGGCGGTGGAACAGGATACCGCCGCAACACGAATACGACCGCAGGGTTTGCCAACCCCTTCCCCGCCTGCTGTTTCTGCGGCCAGCACGCTTCCTGCTGCACCAAACAGGCCGCCCGCGCCAGCAGCGGCCACCCCGACAATGCCAAGCATGCGTAACGCTTCTCGCCTTGAAACACCGCGTTTCAAACACTCGAAAATGCGGAGGCTATCGTCACCTGTGGTCAGCGTGGCGTCGGTTTTTTTGTCGGTCATACCTGTCCCCAATGGTTGGATTAAGCGCCCTGCCACCAAACAACCAAGTCACCCGTGCAGCAAAGCAATCAGCAGCGGCTGATCAGACGCTCTTTATCGGAAGGTAAAAGAAGGGGATTACGCCCCATTGATCTATAAACGCGACACCTGTATTGAGCAGAAAACCAGGTTGATATAAAACACATCAGCCGTTTCCACACCGGCTCAATTCGCAAATAAGGGCTAAAAAGTGAACATAAATAAAACGCTGGCCGCACCTTTATTCGTTTCGATGCTCATGCTTCATGGAAGCCCAACTTTTGCCGAGCAGACCGCCAGCCCGCCTTCAAATCTTTTGACGTCCGCAGTCGCCTGGAAACAAACAGCCGCTGAGTTTGAGGCGCTTTATTACCAGGGCTTCAACGTGGCGAGGAGTCAACTGGACCGCGCGCTCCAAGCCCACAAAAAAGGCGACCGCCCACTGGCAATCATCAGCGATGTCGATGACACCGTCCTCAGCAGCAATAGCTATTGGGGCTACATGGTGAACGCCGACAAAGAGTTTTTCGACGACAATGCCTGGGACAAATGGGTTGCCGAGAATGGGCCGGTCGCCACTCCCGGCGCTGTGGATTTCTTGAACTATGCCAAGTCAAAGGGTGTAGAAGTTTTTTATGTGACCAGTCGCGATCAGGGTGAAAAAACTTTTGAATATGCGTTGGCAAATTTACGCAAAAACAACCTGCCTTTTGCGGATGAGAAGCACCTGACGGTATATCGCGACAGCTCCAACAAAGAACCACGACAAACAGAGATCGCCCAAGCGTTTAACGTTGTGGTGATGCTCGGTGACAACCTCAACGACTTCAAGCGCAAGTATTACGTGGCTGATGTTCAGCAACGCAAGCACCTGATGGCCGAAGACCAGCAACAGTTCGGGCGCAAATTTATCCTGTTCCCTAACCCTACCGATGGGCATTGGCTCAAGGCTGTTTTTGGCGACTCCGAACCACCTGCAACGCCTGAAAATCGCGCTAAGTTCAAGGCTGCAGCGGTCTCTAATGCATGGCAAGCGAAGTAACCCTTTAAGCCGCCAAGTCAACATGAGACGGTCTCACCTTGACTTGGCCACAGGTTGATCCGATGCAGCACAATCCATTGTCGTTCAACGCTGCCGAACGACGGGATTACACCTCAAAAATCGCTACAGCGCGTACAAACCCAGCCGATGCATGTTTGATCTTGTACGGAAAGCACGAAACCTCAAAACCGTGTGCTGGCAAACACTCAAGGTTGGACAGTTTCTCCATCTGACCGTAGCCAATATCCCGACCGGCCTTGTGCCCTTCCCAAATAATCGAGGCATCCCCTGTCGCTGCAAAACGCGCACGTGTATGACTAAACGGCGCATCCCAGCTCCATGCATCGGTGCCGACGACCCGCACACCGCGTTCGAGCAAATACATCGTGGCTTCCCGGCCTATGCCGACACCTGCGTCCAGGTAACCCGGCTCACCGAACAGTGCGCCGGCACGGGTGTTGACCAACACAATGTCCAACGGCTGCAAGACGTGCTCGATGCGTTCGAGCTCAGCCTCGATTTCAGCCGCGCTGACCACATGCCCATCCGGCAGATGACGAAAGTCCAGCTTCACGCCAGGGCACAGGCACCATTCCAGGGGCAACTCATCGATACCATAAGCCGGTTTGCCGCCATCGGTGGTTGATGCGTAGTGCCAGGGTGCATCCATGTGTGTACCGCTGTGGGTGGTGATCTGCAAGCGCTCGGCGGCCCAGCCTTCGCTGCCGGGAAGGTCCTCGATACGCAACCCCGGAAACATGGCCAACAACTCAGGCGCGCCGGCCTGGTGATTGACATAGTCGATTTTCGGCAGCAAGGGCGGCGGATCGGTGTACGGATTATTGTCCAGGGTGACCGACAGATCGACCAGGCGACGTGTACGCGGTTTCATAACGAGGACTCTTGAATAAGGGAAGGTTGGGCCACGATGCATTGATCGATAGCACCGAAGACGGTCTCGCCTTCGGCATTGAGCGACTCAATCCGGATTCGATCGCCAAAGCGCATGAACGGCGTGCTCGCCTGGCCATGATCAATCATTTCGATCGCACGACGTTCAGAGATGCAGGCAGAGCCCGCCTCACGATCAACGCTGGAAACGGTCCCCGAGCCAATGATGGTACCGGCACGTAAACGACGCGTGCTGGCGGCATGCGCGATCAGATCGGCAAAGCTGAAACTCATCTCTGCGCCGTTGGGTTGGCCGAACCACTCGTGGTTCCAGCTCACCAATAGCGACAGACACACACGACCGTCTCGCCACGCAGCCCCAAGCTCTTGGGGCGTCACTGCAACCGGCGAAAAACTCGATGAGGGCTTGGCCTGGAGAAAGCCGAAGCCAGCCTTCATTTCACGTTGAATGAAGCCACGCAAACTGACGTCATTGACCAACATGACCAACCGGACATATTGCAAGGCTTGCGAAGCCGGACAGCCCATCGGCACCTCATCGACGATCACCGCAAACTCGCCTTCGAAGTCGATCCCCTGCTCTTCGCTGGGCAGCACAATATCGTCGCAAGGTCCCAGGAAGTCGTCGCTGGCGCCCTGGTACATCAATGGAATATGTGCTTCGGCCTGTGGTGGCAGATTGAAAGCGCGCTGTACCAAGTGCCCGTGATTGAGAAATGCCGAGCCATCACACCATTGGTAGGCCCGGGGCAAGGGGGCTTCAGCTTGTGTCGCATCGAACGCGAAGCGCCCCAGCGCCTCGCCGCGGTTCAGGGCTTGATAACGCAGGCTCAAGGCCGTTTCGGCTGTTGACCAGTTTTCCAGTGCCTGCTGCAACGTCTTAAACGGCCTGGCCTCCACGGCGTAACGTAAATCCCAGGAGACGACCACAAGCCGGCCATCACGGCTACCGTCCTTCAAGGTAGCGAGCTTCATAGTGCAATCCTCGTATGCTGTGAAAATACCTTTAGCTGAAACCCTGGCGTATCAGTGCAACGCCATATCACCCTTAACCGAAATCGGGTCCAGCAGACGCAAGCCCGCCAGCCGCGGCGCGATCAACGAAAAGACCGCAGCCAGCAACAACCCCCAGCCGACCAGGGCAACCGCTTCGACCCGCCCACCGCCCGCGCCGCTGAGGGCCATGACCAACAAGGGGCTGGCGAACTGGCCGCCAAAAAAACTCGCGGTAAACATGCCGGTACCACGACCTCGATGCTCAAAACTGAGGCTCGACAGCGCCCAGTTGACGACCGTCGGCAGCATCAAGCCGCAGCCCAGGCCGTTGATCAGCACCGCAATCACCAACGCGCGGTAATCGATGGCCGTGGCAAGCAGCACCAGGCCTATACCCGAGATCAGAAACGCCGCAGAGAGCAGCAGACCAGGACCGAAACGGCTCAGCCAGCGAAAACTCAGAGCCCCGACGAACACCGCGGCGTGGCTGATGCCAATGGCCATCCCGGTACTTTTCGGTGAATCAATGCCAAGGTGCCCGAGCAAAAAACCGGTTTGCACCGGCACGATGAAAAAGCCGAGTGTGGCCACCATGGTCAACAAGCAAATCACCGACAGCGAGCGCCAGGGAAACCTCGTACCCATTGCGGAGGGGAGGACTGACTGGGAGGCTTTAGCCCGAAACGGCTCCCAGAGCGCCAGTTGCATCAGCGGGACAAACAGCAGGCCAATGAAGTAAACGGAAAATGGCGTGCGCCAGCCATGCTCTCCGAGCATGCCGCCCACCATGAAAAAGGTCGCTGCCGACAGCGAGGTAGCGATGGTCTGCCACGCCAACAAGCGCGCCCTCGCCTGCCCTTCGTAGTAGTCACCGATCAACGTGGTGCAACACGTCATGATCGCCGCCTCGGCTAAACCCAATCCGGCACGGCTGAGCAAAATCGCGGTCAGGTCATCCAGTAACAGTGGCAACGGCCCACAGATTCCGTAGACGAGCATCGCCAGAATCAGCAGGCGTTTGCGCCCCAGCCGGTCGGCGACCCACCCTGCAGAGGGGGAGAATAGAGCGATCATCAAGGCCGGCAGTGTGAGTACGATGGGAACCAGCAACGCGGTGTTGGCACCGCCCGCAAAATGCCCGGCGATACGCGGCAAGACAGGGGCGATCAGCACGCCGCCGAGAATCGGCAGGCAGCTTCCGAGTAACAACAGAAGCCCGGCACCTGATCGCCAAGAGCGCGAAGCATCGCCAGTCAAGGACACGGTCATAAGGTGTATTCCTTTTTATTATGAGAAGGTGAGTACAGGTCGCCGGCCCCTGTCTGAACACGATGCCACGCCCAGCGCCAAGTGCGCGCGTGGGGCAGCAGAAAGTGCGCCAGAGCGGGGAGTAGCACGAGGGCACCAACCATGTTCAAGAGGAACATGAACGCCAGTAGAATCCCCATGTCGGCCTGAAACTTGATCGGTGAAAACGCCCAGGTGGCTACCCCGACTGCCAACGTGACACCGGTCAGCATCACGACTTTGCCGGTGAACAACAGGGCATGATAGTAAGCCTCGGACAGGCTCTCACCCGCCTTGAGTCGCGCCAGCAGGATGCTCATGACATACAGCGCGTAATCGACCCCGATCCCGACTCCCAGGGCGATCACCGGCAAGGTCGCGACTTTCACACCGATCCCCAGCCAGACCATCAGCGCTTCACATAGAATCGAGGTGAGGGCCAGCGGAAGGATCACGCAGACGACAGCCAACATCGAACGGAAAGTCACCAGGCACAACACAATCACCGCCCCATACACCCAATACAGCATGTCGTGATTCGCCTGCTTGACCACGATATTGGTTGCAGCCTCGATCCCGGCGTTGCCCGCCGCCAGCAGAAACTTCAGATCAGGACCGTTGTTGGCCTGGGCGAAGGTTTCCACCTCGTCCACCAGGCGGGTCAGCGAGGTGGCTTTGTGATCACGCAGATAGGCGTAAAGGGTGATGGTGTCGCAGCGTTGGTTGAACAGTTCTCTTGGCGCGCGCCCTGTGATTGAGTTGAGCAACGACTGGTTCTGAGTCAGGTCGTACCATTTGGGATTGCCTTCACTCATACCCACCAGCAGGCCTCGATTGAGGCTGGCCAGCGACGCTGTCGTTTCTACACCCGGCAACTGACGCAGACGCCACTCCAGCGCATCCAGGCGCATCAGCGCGGTATAATTGGCACAACCGCCCTCAGGGGTTCGCACGATGACCGCAAATACGTCGCTGCTAGCACCGTAGTGCGCCGCCAGGTACGCATTGTCCTGGTTGTAACGCGAGTCGGGCCGCAGTTCAGGCGCACCAGGGTCCAGATCGCCGACTTGCAGGTGCTGGCTGACGACAAACCCCATACCCCCCAGCAATAGACTCGCGACAATCGTCACCGCGGCCCAATGCCGGCGCGTGAACAGATCGAGAAATGCCCACAACGGATGTTTGGCGCCCTGCTGTGCCGCTTCTTCACTGCGCAAACTGCGCGCCGCAGCATGGGCACCGACGCCGCAGTAACTGAGCAGGATCGGCAACAGAATAAGGTTGGTGAACACCAGCACCGCCACGCCGATACTCGCGATCAGCGCCAGGTCTTGAATGACCTTGATGTCGATCAGCATCAGCACACCAAACCCCACAGCGTCACAGAGCAACGCGGTAAAACCGGCGAGGAACAAACGGCGAAAAGTGTAGCGGGCCGCCACTTGGCGGTGCATGCCACGCCCGATGTCCTGCATGATGCCGTTCATTTTCTGCGCGCCGTGGCTCATGCCAATGGCCAACACCAAAAACGGCACCAGTACTGAGTAAGGGTCGAGCTCAAATCCCAGCAAAGTGACAATTCCCAGCTGCCAGGCCACGGCCACCAGAGAGCAGGCCATCACCAGCAGCATGCTGCGAATACAGCGGGTGAACCAGTACAGCATCGCACTGGCTATCACGATGGCGACCGCGAAGAACATCAGGATCTGTTTGAGTCCGTCGATCAGATCGCCGACCACTTTGGCGAAGCCGGTGATGTGGATTTTCAGACCCTGCGCCTGAAAGTCCGTGCGCAATTGTTCCAACTGATGGGAAAACGCGGCGTAATCCAACGCCTTGCCCGTCTGCGGATCGGTATCGAGCAGTGGCACAAACAGCAGGCTTGAGCGCCCATCAAGCGCGATAGTCTGACCGATCTCCCCAGAGCGAGCGGCGTTCTGCCGCACGGCATCGAGGCCGGCAGCCGAGCCGTCGTAATCATCCGGAATGACCCGTCCGCCTTCAACACCCTCCTCGGTCACCGCCATCCAGCGCATGTTGGGCGTCCACAGAGACTTCATGAACGGACGATCAACCCCGGGTAACAGAAAGACCTTGTCGTTGAGCTTGCCCAGCAATTGGAGGTAGTGGGCGTCATAGATCGACTCGCCAGGGGCCTCGACGGCAATACGCACGGAGTTACCCAACCCTGTGAGTTCCCCCTGATTGGCCAGGTAGTTGGCGATGTAGGGATGCCCGGTGGGAATCATTTTCTCGAAACTGGCATTGAGCCCCAGACGCGTGCTGGCGGCACCTAACCCCAGTGTCAGCAGCAGGCACAACCACAACACCAGGCCACGATGGTTGAACAGACTGCGCTCGATCAACGAGCCCGAACGGCTGTCGAAATCTCTCAGGCTCTGCTCGGGGCTAATCGGCCGTTCTGTGTTGGACGGGACACTCATCATTGCTTGTCTCCTTGGACATCCAAGCGTTTGACCCCACGCGCTCCCACCACCACCCAATGGCCATCGGCTGCCTGAGCCAACGCCGCCACCGGGCTTGAGGTGGACTGTCCCTGCACCCGCAATTGACTGTCGTCGCGGCTACTGAGAAGCAAGCGACCCGCTTGATCGGCAAGCATGACCCGGCCGGTGTTCGTCGCGCGGGCAGCCATCAGACTGGCTTGCATGGGGTTGTGCAGCGATTGCCAGTGCAGGCCCTGATCCTGGGTTCGCCAGGCATTGCCGCGCAGGCCGACCAACAGCAGATCACCATTGCCCGCCAGGTTCATCGCAAAAAAACTACCCTCATATGGCGTTGTCAGGCGTTTGAAATGTGCGCCCTTATCCAGCGATGCAAACAACACGCCCTGCTCACCCGTCACGTAGATTCGCTCACCTTGGGAAACGACCGCATATAAGTGATTCCCCGCCGGGTTATCCAAACGATCAACCCAGGATTGCCAGGTCTGGCCACCGTCATCGGTGTGCACAATCAAGCCGAAAGCGCCGACCGCGGTGCCCTGCCGATCGTTGCTGAAATGCACGGAAAGGAAAGGTTTATCCGCGCCATCGGCGACGAACCGCTGAGCCACCTTCAGTTGCCGCTCGCTTGCCAGGGCATCGCCGAGGACGGCGTCGAGCACGCGTTGTGCGGCGACTTTTCCGTCCAACTGCAGCGTCCAATTTTCACCCCCATCAACGGTGTGCAAAATGCTGCCTGCATGCCCCACCGCCCAGCCTTGATGAGCGGACGGAAAACTCACTGCGGTAAGGCTCACACTGACCGGCACCGATGCCTGACGCCAGTGTTTGCCATAGTCGTCCGAGAGCACGATCACGCCCTGCTCGCCCACCGCCACAAGGCGCTCGCCAGCGCGGGCAATGTCAATCAGTACGGCGTGGGTCGGCTGGCTGACCAGTAACGCCGGACGCTGCAATACCGGTTTGACGGGCGCCTCGCTGGCATGGGCAGCGAAGCCGGTCAATAGCGCCACGAACGCCGCACACAAGCGCTGCGGTTTCATCACCGGACACCGTCGGCAGCGAGGCCATCAGGGCTGAAGTCACTGTCAGGAAACGGCTTGACCACCTGGTTTTGAACGCGCTTCTCGGTCACAACGTTATTGGCCATCCAGGCGCCGGTCTGCAGGTCATACTGAGTGAACATGCCGCGCACCAAACCTGGTAGCTCGGGCGTTGCATAAGGCAGTTGCAGGTAGGTCCGCCACAGTTGCTGGTTGGCATCCCAACTGTCGCCAAGCATTGCCATCCAGGTGTCTTCGTCTACGTACAGGCGCCGTTTAGGCATGCTGTGGCGCTTGCCCGCAACCAGGTTGCCTTCCACGACCCAGACTCGATGCAGCTCCCAGCGCATGTGGTCCGGATTGAGAAAACGTTCACCGAGGATATCGGCATCCTTGCTCGGTTGCAGGATCATGTTGCTGTTATAGGGAATCAGCATTTCCCGCTTGCCGACGATCTTCCAGTCGTAGCGATCCAATGGCCCGGTGAATACCGACACTTCATCAAAATTGGCCACCCCCGAACTGGTAGGCGTTGGCGTGTCGTAGGACGATACCGGCAACTTGCGCACGCGACGTTGCCCTGTCAGGTACACCCAGGATTGCGGCCCGCCATTGGCATAGTCCAAAGGCTCACGCCCCAGCAAGGCCTCGCCGGCCCTTAGCGGCGGCCCGAGGTTGACCAGCTTGGTCATCCAGTAGATGCCTTTGTATTCGGACTTGGCATTCTGAAAGTAATACGGCATTTCCCGTTGCGACTGGATGGTGCTGGACAGAATGCGCTGACCGTTGGCGGTGATGATGTAGACATTGAAATCATTCTTCCAAGCCTCTCCACGCCAACTCAATTGGTGGTTCCAAACCACCTCGGCTCCGTATTTCGGGATTGGAAACGGAATCCCGCCACTGGCGCCTTCCAATGTGTTGTTTTGATTGGTCAGGTGCGCGCTCGTGGCATTTTTGAGGGTGTTGTCGTAGACCCATTTCGGAGCAGCGGCGGTACGGCGCGTGGGGTAAACGTCGATGCGGTAATCAGGGTACTTGGCGAACAGGGCCTTCTGACCATCGCTGAGCTTGTCGTTGTACTGAGCCAGGTTCTGCGCCGTCACCGAGTACAGACGTTTGTCACTGGCAAAATAGTCGGGAATTCGGGGCCCGGCACTGACGCCCGCCGGAACCTGAGTGAACCCTTGATCCCACGCGGGAATACTGCCATCGGCGTTGCCCGCACGCTCACCTCCCAAGGGGGTCAGGCTGGATTTTAGTTGCTGCGCCTCGCTGTCACTGACCGCCCAAGTGTGTGGCGATAGAGTGATCAGTAAGCCGGCCAACAGAACGTGATTCAAGGGGTTGAGCTTCATGGAACGCACCTCTGATTATTCTTGTTTTGGATCTGCCGCGTCAGAACGAACGCTGCGCGGTGAACGCGATGAAATCGCGGTCTTTGAGTGGCTGACCGTAGGTATTGGCATTGCCAGCATCCAGGAAGTTGTCGCTGCCTCCGATGTAACGGGTGTAGTTGAGGCCGACTTTCCAGGTTTGCAGGTAATCGGCCTGGACGCCGATGCTCAGGTCCCCTCCCTTGTCGCCCACACCGTTGTTGAACTTGTTGATAACCGACGACTTGCCCTTGGGGTTGTAACCCACACCCACCGGTACACTCAGGTCGACACCCGGGTAGACCTGGAAGAAATTCTGCGTGAAGCTCATACGCAGGCCCCACGCGTCGCGTTCGCTGTTAGGGTCCAGGGCCGCAGCATTCTTGGTGATGCTGGTGCGTCGGTGCCAAGCCACCTCGCCGGCCAGGCTGGCCGAGTCCCAGGCCCCGTTGCCTGCAAACGAATAAAGCGAGGAAAGCTGTGCGTGCAATGAGTTGCCCACGGCATACAAGGCATTGCTGTCGTTGTCCCCAAGGCCGCTGGCATTGTTTTGCGAAACACTCACCAGGGGCGTGTTACGCCGTACCGACACTTCACCCGCGACGTTCGCATCACCTATGGAGGTGCTGAAACTGGCGCCATAGGCACGGATGCCTTCGGCATACACCAACTGATACTCACCCAACTGACCGGTCAGGACATTCGGTCCGGTGGCATTGGCTCGGGTGTAGATCATCGGATCTTTGGCGTGATATCGGATCGCGTACAGACCAAAATCAGTGTTCCAGTCCTCTGGCGAGAAACGCAGCGACAAGCCGTACTGGCCGCGGTCACTGGCCTTGATGTCCTTGCCGCGAAAGAACGCCAGCGGCTGCTGGTTGGGGCCGATGGGCCCACCGACGATCAAGCGCTCACCGCCATCGCCCACCGCATCGGAGGTAGAAAAGTAGCTGCCAACGGCAGGGATTCGATTCTCTTCCCACTCGAACTGGTAGTACGCCGCCACTGACAGATTGGAACGCAGCTGTATCTGCCCGGAGAACTGGTTGACCGGTCGGATCAGCTCCTTGAACGGAGTGTTGGGCACCGAAGTGGCCTTGATCACATCAATCGGCGCCTGGCCGGCGGCAATGCCGTTGGCGCCGAAGAACAGGCTCTCCCCCCATAGCACCGAATGGCGACCGAGACGAAAGTTGCTCGGCAGCTCACCCAGAGAGCCCTTGCCGAAAACAAATGCGTCGAGAATCTCCGCCTGGCCACCGTGAAGGCTGCGAGTGTCATCGGTAAAGGTGTCGTAGCTCACCGAGCGCTGGTTGGCTGTGGTCGGCGAATCGTTGTCGTTGTGGCCCTGATAGACACTGTCGTACCAACCCGCAGCACTGACCCGCGCGCCGAAATCCTGGTAGCGCGCATCGAGTTCGGAAAGGATGTTCAAGCGATTGGAGATCAGGCCTTTGTCAAAATTGCGATCACTGTCGTCCTGGTTCACCGAACTGACCAACTTGCTGTCGCGATCCTTCACTCGCCAAGCGGCGTTGTACTTGATGGTGTTGTCCCAGCGAAGACGCAGATCGGAATCACCGGTGTCGATTTCAAACGCGCCAGCCTGCGGCAGCGAACTGATGGCGGCAATCGCCGCGGCCAGTACCGCCAACTGGCGACAGGGCCTTTGGGTATTGGGGGGTATCCGTTTCATCGATGCCAACCTCTGACTTGTTATTTTTGTCGTTAAAGGTCTTTTGAGCACTGCGGTCCTGCAGCGTCATGGCACGATCATAGGCAGCTTGTTTCCATCCGAATAATCGATTGTTCGGATGCCACTCATCTAAAAAAAATGATACAAAGGCGCTTCCTCACTGGAGCCTCGACGATGCGTTTTCATCACTTGGACTTAAATTTACTGGTGGTGCTCGACACCCTGCTCACCGAACAGAACATTACCCGGGCGGCGAAGCGGCTGAATGTCAGCCAGTCTGCTGCCAGTGGCCTGTTGGCGCGGCTACGTGACTACTTCGGGGATGAATTGCTGGTGCAGATAGGGCGCAAGATGCTGCCCACCCCTTTGGCGCAGAGCCTGGCCGAGCCGGTGCGTCGCGTGTTGCTGGATATTCAATCGACCATCGTCAATAAACCGGAATTCGACCCGCTGACCTGCAAACGACATTTCAAGATTGTCGCCTCGGATTTTGTGACCACGGTTTTTCTCAGTCCGCTGGCGCAACGCCTGCAGCAGCAGGCACCGCACATATCCATCGATATCCAGCCGACCGCTAACCACTACAACGACATGTTGACCCAAGGAGAAGTGGATTTTGTCATCATGCCGGATCACTACTTGTCAGACATGCACCCCAAGGCTTTGCTGTTCGAGGACAGCTATCAATGCGTGGTCTGGCGTGAAAATCCCGAGGTGGGCGAACAACTGAGCCTGGCCCAGTACCTGGAACTGGGGCATGTGGCCGTGAACTTTGGCAGCGCCCGGGCGCCCAGCTTCGATGAGGAGTTCTTGCAGCGTTATGGCAAATCCCGTCGAGTCGAACTGACCACCAGCAGCTTCAATACGTTGCCACATTTGCTGGTGGGCACCCATCGCATCGCAGTGATGCAAACCCGCTTGGCGGCGCTGTACTCAACTTACCTGCCATTGAAAGTCCTGCCCCCGCCCTTGGCCCTGCCAATGCTGCGCGAGTTCACCCAATGGAACAAATTCCTCGACGGCGACCCGGCCCATCGCTGGATGCGCAACCTGTTTCATGAAGTGGCGAGCGAACACACTCAACCTGCGGCTCCCTGAGTGCTTTCACCGGTATCGCCGCGTTGAAAAATACTTATAATGCTTAACCATTTTTAATCGGTTGCTCCCCAATGGCCAAACACGGCGAAGCCCCCATGGAATCTGCCCATCAACAGGCGGCTGACTCCGATATCGTCCTAGACGAACTGATTGGCTATGCGCTGCGTCGAGCACAGATTCAAGTGTTCCAGCATCTGGTCGATAAATTGAATGAGTTCGATCTACGTCCAGCACAATTCTCGGCGCTGGCGATCATCGACCAGAACCCGGGGCCAACCCAGACCGATCTGGCCCGAAGCCTGGCGATCGATCCGCCGCAGGTGGTGCCTATGCTCAATAAGCTGGAAGCATTGGGATTGGCGTTGCGGGTGCGCAGCAAGTTGGACAAACGTTCTTATGGGTTGTATTTGAGCAAGGCAGGTGAAGCCTTGCTCAAGCGCCTGAAGGACGTGGCAGCGTAGAGCGATATTGCTGCCACTGCCAATCTCACCCCTCAGGAGAGAGCACAATTGCTCGGCCTGCTGCAAAAGATCTACCAGCCGGCACCTGAGGTTGAGGACCAATCAACGCAAGACTAGAGGCGCTGCCCTGGGTTAAACCCAGCTTGGATTTCAGTGCTCAGACTTGATCAGACTTGAGTCGCGCCCTGCGTAAAGCGCGTCGATTTTCTCCGCGCGACATTGCAATACAGCGCGCTGATTGATCGAGCCCTTATCGGTGATTTCACCGCTATCGATTGATGGAATCTCAACCAACAGGCAAGCCCAGTCCAGACGGCTGGCACTGCCCGTGGCCTGCTCGTTCAACGTCGCCAGCAACTGCCCCAGCCAGTCACGCACAGAACCACAAGCCAGGACTTCGTCGACACTGGCCGAGGCATTCAGCCCCGCCAATTCACGACACTCCGCCAGCCGGGGAAAGATCAACAACCCAAGCTTCTCTCGGTCCGGCCCCACCACCACGACGTCATGAATATAGGGAGCGCCCTGCAGTATCACTCGGGTTCGCATGGGCCCAACGCTGACAAATACCCCTGACGATAATTTGAAGTCCTCGGCGATGCGCCCATCGAACATCAGACCCAATTGTGGATCTTCCGGGTCCGCCAACCTCAGCGCGTCCCCGGAGCAGTAGAAACCTTCTTCGTCGAACGCCGTTTCGGTCTGTTGCACCGAACGCCAATAGCCGGGCATAACATGCGGGCCGCGAAAGCGCGCTTCAAGCTTGCCGTCGACAGGCACCAACTTGACCTCGCAGCCCGGGGCCGGCAAGCCGACATAACCAGCCACCGAGAGTGGCCCGGTGGTAAAGGTGCAGCAGGGAGAAGTCTCCGTCATGCCCAACCCTGCCATGATCCGGATACGCTCGCCACAATGGGCAATCGACACCCGCTCCAGTCGATCCCAGACCGCCTGAGATAGGCCGGCTCCAGCGAAGAAGAACAGTTTCACTCGGGCAAAAAAACGCTCTCGTAAATCACCGTCCAATTCCAGCGCCGTTACCAGCTCTTCCCAGCCCTTGGGCACGGTCAAGTACGCCGTTGGCGAAATTTCTTTCAGGTTGCGCAAGGTTTCGGCGAATAACTGGGGCGTCGGTTTGCCGTCATCAATGTAAAGGCCGCCGCCGTTGTAGAGCACGATGCCGACGTTGTGACTGCCACCGAAGGTGTGATTCCAGGGCAGCCAATCCACCAGCACTGGCGGAACTTCTGCGAACACCGGAAAAGTTTGCAAGAGCATCTGCTGATTGGCACAGAGCATACGTTGAGTGGTAATGACTGCCTTGGGCAGTCTGGTTGAACCCGAGGTAAAAAGGAATTTGGCAATGCTGTCGGGACCGGTCGCGGCAAAGGCCGCATCAGCCTCTGTAACGTCAGGTAACCGGAGCAAGCTGTTGAATGTTAGGCAGCATCGATCAACGAGGCTTCCTTGAGTCAGAATCAACGGAACGTCACTGGCCACTACCGCTCGTATCGCATCCGGAAAGCGCTCATCGGCGGCGAACACCATCCCTGGCTGCAATGTCTCGACAACATGCCGTAGCTTGCCGAAGCCCTTAGACACCAGTGAGTACGCTGGCGACACCGGACAGTAGGGAATCCCGGCATAGAGCGCCCCACAAGCCAGTTGCAAGTGCTCCAGATCATTCCCGGAAATCAGCACCAGCGGCCTCTCGGCGGACAAACCGAAACTCAACAGTGCCTGGGCGATACTGCGCGTACCTTGAAGCATTTGCACGTAGGTGATGTGCTGCCATTTGCCCATGGCATCACGCTGGGCCACAAATGTCTGTTGCGGTCGAACCTCGGCCCAGTGAATCAGGCGATCTAGCAACCGATCTGGATAAGACTGCAAAGGTTCGACCGCTTGCAGGTACATCACATTGCCGTCGATACGAATCTTCACTTCGGGCCGGCCGACAGCTACTTCACGCAAGTTATCGCTCTGGCCCGAGGGTGTCGTGATGCTGGATTCATTGCTCATGCACTGTACCTCAGCATGGTGCGTCCCCTATTCCGAATTAACGTACGTAAAGGAGCCGCGACATGGGCTGACGCCCTATTGTTATTGTTGGTCAGGCATACGCCCATCAGATAGGGCAATGACGCGGGCCACTTTGCAAAGTCACCCAGCGCAACTGGGTGAAATGCTCGATAGAAGCACTGCCGCCAAAACTGCCATAACCGCTGGCCTTCACCCCTCCAAAGGGCATCTGTGCCTCGTCATGTACCGTCGGACCGTTGATATGGCAAATCCCCGACTCAAGCCGCTGCGCCAGAGCCAGGGCACGGCTGGTATCACGGCTAAAAATAGCGGCCGACAGCCCGAACGCGGAGTCATTGGCTAACGCCAGCAGAGCTTCATCGTCCTCCCCGCGCAACACCACCGCCACTGGACCGAACGACTCGTCTCGGTGCAAACGCATGTGTTCGGTCACACCGTCTAGCAAGGTCGGCTGCATGATGCTGCCGTCAACTTGCCCTCCAATCAGTAGCCGCGCACCGTTGCTCAGTGCATCGTCCACTAACGCCTTGATGCGCAGCCCTGCCGCCACGTCGATCAAGGAGCCCAGCACCGAACCGGAGTCTGCAGGATCACCGGCGCGCAAGGTCGCAACCTTGCGCACCAGTTTTTCGATAAAGACGTCCGCAACCCGTTGATCAACGATCAACCGTTCGGTAGACATGCATATTTGCTCCTGATTGAAGTAGGCGCCAAACGCGGCAGCGTCAACCGCCGCGTCCAGGTCTGCATCATCTAGCACCAACATCGGTGCCTTACCGCCCAACTCCAGCAACGCGGGTTTCAAGTGGCGTGCCGACAACTCACCAACAATCCTGCCAACGTGGGTGGAGCCAGTGAAGTTGACACGCCGCACCGCCGGATTGGCGATCAACCGCTCGACGATAGCCGCCGCATCCTGTGGCGCATTGCTGATGATATTGACCACCCCATCACCTAACCCGGCCTCATGCAGCACCTGACCGATCAAGCGATGCACTGCTGGGCTCGACTCGGAAGACTTGAGAACGACGGTATTGCCGCAGGCCAAAGGCATAGCGATTGCCCGGGTCGCGAGGATGACAGGCGCATTCCAGGGCGCGATTCCGAGCACCACGCCGCAGGGTTGACGCAAGGCCATAGCGAAGTTGCCCGGAACATCGGAAGGGATGACCTGACCATTGATTTGGGTCGTCATCGAAGCCGCTTCGCGCAAGATATTGGCTGCAAGCTTCACATTAAAGCCGTACCAATTGCTCATAGCGGCGGTTTCAACGGCCATGTACATGAACATTTGACCGCGCGCTTGCATCAGATCAGCGCGCGTAACAACCTGCTGCGGCGCTCGCCGGGGCCAAGCGTTGCCCAGGCAGGGAATGCGGCTTGCGCTGCGCTGACCGCAGCATCTGCAACCTCCACCGTCGCTGCGGCCACCCTAGAAACAACCTCTCCACGCAAGGGATGGCGACGCTCGAAGGTCTTTGCGTCGCTGGCAGGGCGCGCCTGGCCACCTATCAATAACGGCACGTCAAACATGGGGGGCATTCCTTTCATTATTCTGATTACCAGGAAGTGCGATGCGCGTTGCCGGCAACTGACAAGCGCTGCCGGCTGAGACTCAGCGCTTATAAGCTTGTAGCCCCGGCTTGATGCTTTTATCGTCCAGAAACTGTTTCAGACCTTGCTCACGACCGTGCTCTGGATCTCGCAGTTGTGCCTGATCGAGCTTGGCATACAAGTAATCTTCACTCTGTTCCCAGGTCAGTTCACGGCATCGCTTGAAGCCATGCTTGGCGGCACGCAATATCACCGGATTCTTGTCTAGCAGGTCCTGAGCCAGCAAGATCACTTCTTCACGCAACTGCGGTAGCGGTACGCTCTTGTTGACCAACCCCATCTCGGCAGCCTTTTGACCATCAAAGGTCTTGCCCGTCATGATGTAGTACAGCGACTGACGGTGCCCTACAGTGTCCGCCATCGCCTTACTCACCAAATTACCTGGCGGAATGCCCCAGTTGATTTCAGAAAGACCAAACGTTGCCTCATCTTCGCAGATCGCCAGATCGCATGCGACCAATGGGCTGAAACCTCCACCGAAACACCAGCCATTGACCATCGCGATAGTCGGTTTGCTATACATACGGAGTAGCTTCCACTGCCATTCGGAGGCATCACGACGGATCTTTTCCTGAAGAATTTCAGGGCCACCGTCCACTTCCCGGAAGTATTCCTTAAGGTCCATACCGGCAGTCCACGCAGTACCGGCACCTGTCAGAACCAATACCTTGGCGTCGGCATCCTGCTCGACAGTTTCCAATACGTCGCGCATTTCCCGGTTCAACGTTGGGCTCATAGCGTTGCGCTTTTCCGGGCGGTTCAACGTTACCCAGGCGATACCGCCCTCCACGTTCACCATTACTGTCTGCCAGCGGTTGTCGTATTTACTCATCTCACACCTCTGTTGTTGATCGCAGTGTTTTGCCGATGAGCTCAAGCTAGCCTGCACAATTAGTTATGCCAATTAATCATTAATAAAATTAACTACCTTGAATCTGCCAAAGACCGCCAAAAACGTGCGATGCAGCCCACTGCCACGCTCGCCACTCGTCGCCTTGAGTTCAAAAACATTAGGATGACAACGAAAAATTAACGACCAGTTGAGCGGTAGACAATCCGCCGGGCCGCCTTCCTGAAGGGCTGATCAGAACGCAAAACTCCTTATCTGAAACAGCGCAGGGATGCATAAAGGCAAGCTAGCGCCATCGCTCTCGTTGAGTGCCGGGTGAGCACAAGTCCCTCGAGGACGTCTGATTTAATCGTGAATTTTTTTAAATACCTTTGACGCAGCCAACACGCAGGCCGCCTTGAACAACGAATGAGTGTCATTCGTCAGGAAAATTGGACAAAATTAGATACAATAATTAATCATTAATGAAAATAACGAATTGAACTGAGAGATAGCTCGGGATTTCGACGAAATTTCGCCCTATGTAGAGATGCAACACGACTCTAAGCCATCGATTCTTGGAAATGGTGCTCGCTTGACTGTACAGATGTAGACATCTTAAAGGATGCAGGATGGCTTTATGGATGAAGACTGCTGGCCCCATCCCCACGCAAAATTGTTCTACCGTCCAGTCGAGGTAGCAATTCGCTGGTGCGGACTAATGGATTTCGAATCTTTAATCACTCAGCAGGATCTGAGTCCGAGTGTACCGAGCAATAGATTCAAGCAATGGCCATGCTTGGCCCAGAAGCTTGATGTCTTATGGGACGCCATACGCCATAAAGAACTGCCGCACGGCTGCATGGGTATAACAAACAGCTCTAGCGAACAGGTCGACCCCAATTTACTAACAATCAGACACAACCACCTCAAAAGCTGGATATCTCAATACCATCCTGCAGAAAAACCATCTTTCCTTTTCAATGAGTTAGAACGGAGTACTCTTCTGCCCGCTAACTTTGATCTCTGCAAGGAGCTATTAATTCAAATAGAATTCAGTAACCTTCGGCACGCACATGACCAGAATAAACTCAAGCAATTAGATACTCAGAGGAATGAACTGCTTCAGGAAAACGCTCTTCTTAAGGCGCGCTCACGGGATACTCAGCCCCCAACCCAGAGGAGTCAAAAAGCCTATCTGTGCCTAATAGGCGCACTCATCAATTTGCTTTTAGGTCACACACCCAGCGGCAAATCTTACTCAAGCTTTACTAGCCAAGCATCGATTATCAGTGCACTCATGGCACACAATCGCAACAAGTCAGGTTTCACCCAGCGCACCCTTGAAGAAAAATTCGCTGCAGCCAAACGCAGCATTGACAACCCGGACTAGACACCGAAAACCGCGGTCACCGCTATCGCAATTTGCGGTGCTTTTTCTCCCGTCATGAACTTGAATGCCACACACATCCTCGCCAAACCACTATGTGCTATGGAGTGTTCGTCATGAGAGATCAGTTATTAGCTACCGAGCCCGAAAACCCCATTAACGTTGAACGCCACATCATGCGGCGCGACGAAGTGGAACGTAAAACCGGTTTCAAGCGTGCACACATTTACAACCTGATGAAAGAAGGTAAATTCCCTCAAACCAAACGGATTGGACTGCGAGCGGTTGGCTGGGACTCGCTGGAGATCGAGCGTTGGATTGTTGAACGCTTGGATCAGCAGGCCTGATGCCATGCGTGTGGTTTCGGTGGTTTCCACCAAAGGTGGGGTAGGCAAAACCACAGTAGCCGCCAACCTCGGTGGTCTGCTGGCAGATGCTGGCTTACGCGTTCTGCTGCTCGATCTGGATAGCCAACCCACCCTCTCCAGCTATTACGCCTTGAACCAGAAGGCTGATGCAGGTGCGTACGAACTCATCGCACTCAACCTAGCAACTCCTGCACGGATTGTTTCCAGGACAGTGATCACAGGGCTCGATTTGATCCTCTCCAACGACGATCAAGGCCGACTGAGTACCTTGCTGCTGCATGCCCCCGACGGGCGATTACGGCTGCGCAATTTGCTCGACGATTTTCGCCCCAATTATGACCTGCTTTTGATTGATACTCAGGGAGCACGCAATGTACTGCTGGAAATGGCCATCCTGGCCTCCGATCTCGCCCTCTCTCCCATCACGCCAGAAATGCTCGCTGCCCGCGAAATGCGCCGTGGCACCTTGAAGCTACTGAGTGAGCTCGAACCATTTCGCTACGTAGGCATCGACCCGCCGCCATTACGGCTCTTACTGAACCAGGTGAACGTCAATCGAGTGGACACCCGGATGATCATCCGAAGCCTGCGCGAGACTTTCGCAGAGGCTACCAATATCTCGGTACTAGACACCGTGATCCCCGACAGGGTGGCATATCTCAATGCCGCATCCCTCGGCTTACCGGCGCACCGAATAGATACACGCCCGTCGAGTAAACGCCGACGCTCGCAGTGTGCGTTAGAAATCATGCAGGCGCTGGCCATCGAATTATTCCCTGAATGGCGTGAAGCGATCTCTTCGGTAATGAGGTGTGCGGAGCCTCGATAAAACAAATCGCCTAATCAGCATTTCACCGTTTTTTTTGTTTGATCGACCTTGAAGCCAACAGGGCATGGTAAGGAGTTATCTAATGTTGGATCAGTTTCCTATCGTTGTTCAGCCTTCCATTCAACCACGCGATGCGGCTTGCGAGGAGTACTGCACCGTGGTTTTTCGTTTGCAAGGGGGGCGCTCGGCCATGGTGTGGTTCCTCGCAGATCTCTCCCAACATTTCGAAGGTTCAGGGACGGCCGAAATCGTGGAATTCGAAGTCGGTGACCATTTACGTAGCCGACCTTAACCGAGGCGGTTGCGATGAAGAAGCTCAGTCAGGAGGAAATCACCGACAAGCTGCACCAGGACCACTTCACTCAAGGTCCTGGACTTGAGCGACTGTCCGATCCAGTCATCGACACTCCCATGCTGGTCACTCTGGAACAGTTACGCCCCTACGAACACAACCCACGCTTCATCCGTAATCCGCTTTATGACGATATCAAGGCATCGATCCGTGAACGCGGGCTGGATCAACCGCCACCGATTACCCGCCGCCCGGGTGAAAGCTCTTTCATCATCCGCAACGGCGGTAATACGCGCTTAGCAATTCTCGGCGAGCTGTGGCAGGAAACTCACGATGAGCGTTTCTTTCGGATTCACTGCCTGTTCCGACCTTGGAGCAATGAAACCAACGCCCTACTCGGCCATCTGGCGGAAAGCGACCTGCACGGCCAACTCACGTTCATCGAAAGGGCCCTGGCAGTAGCCAAACTCAAGACCATGCTTGAGTCGGATGGCCCAGAGCTCTCACAACGGGAGCTGGCTCGACGTCTTGCCGCTGGAGGCTATCCGGTTTCGCAGTCGCATATCAGCCGGATGCTGGACACCCTCGAACACTTATTACCCGCCATTCCACAAACTCTGTATGCCGGCTTGGGTAAGCCTCAGATAGAACGTCTGATCGGTCTACGTAGTCAGGCTGAGCGAACCTGGAACCGCTATCCAACCAGCACAGTCGCGTTTGCAGAGTTCTGGCTGGAGACCATGGGCTACTTCGATGGCGATCCTGAATCTTTTGATCTTGAGCAGATCCAGGACGAATTGCTCGAACGCATGAGCCACTTGCTCGGACAGTCCTACCGTATGCTGGCCCTGGAGATGAGCGATACCCAACGGGTCGTCTCCACGCCCGGGGCTGTAACGACCAAGCCCTCCAAGAGCATCTATCCGCAAAGCGTACATGAAGCCACGGCAGCCCGCCCCTCCTCCGGCACCAGCCCCGAATCAACTGATGCCAAGAGCAAGGTAGAGCCAAATCCAGAAGAACTGCTCAGAGCACCCGAAACAAATGCTTCACCTGCGGTCAGCCCTCTACCACGCGTTCAAAAGATTCGTGAGCAAATCAATCGCGAGATATCCAGCGAGGCGACGTCTCCAGTCGAAACCTGCCCAATCGACGACCTCTGGATCATCACAGCACCGCTGGATACCCCAGAACAACTGCGTTTAGCCATTGCTGGACTGGCTCGGGAAATGGCGGCCTATGCCGGAGATGCCGAGAGCATCATTGATCAAAAGCTTGGCTTGGGCTTCACCCTAGACATTGAGCGACTTGATCTTTCAGCGCCTCGCTCGACCGGCGTTCACCTAATGCTCCTGGCCCTGTTAAGGGCTCAAGACGAGGTGAACTGGGAGGACCGCAAGCAAATACCTTCCGCACTGTTCGGGCAACTGTTGTTAGGGGTCTATCAACTCTATCTGCCAGATCGACCAGTCACGGACGTGGGGCTGGAGCGACTGCCTGACAGTCTGTTAATTAAGCTGTTTCGCCTGATACGCCTGGCCCGGCGTCTAATCGACTTAACACTCATCTCCGAAGACAAAAACTCACCGGAGGAGCTGAGATGAACTTGTCCTTCAATATGCTCAATCAAGCCATGCTAACCCAGGTACTGCACGAACTACGCCTGGGCAACCTGCAACGCTGCAAGGCACTTGGACTGAGTGAGGATGACATCTTCGTGCTGCAATCCTTACCACCGACCACGTTATCGCGCCTGGCCCATGCCACAGTCCCTTGGCTTGAGGTCAAGATTGACTCGCCAGTGCTACATCGTTTGATTGAACAAGCTGAACGCGACGAGCAGAACGAAAGGTTGATCAACCGAGCGCTCAAACTTGGCGCCAGCAGCACCATTATGTACCAGTGTTTTGGCTTGGCGCATTCGGAAACAGCCATGCGTCGGCGTCTACTCAAGATAGAAACTCGTAAAGGCCGCCCCCAACATTTAAGCGAAGCGCAGGAGCATGCGTTGTGGCAACGTTGGTGCCAAATACGAACAGAGGACGGCACCGAGGATAAACTCGACGCCATGATGATGCTTGCCGAAGAACAGCAGATCAGCTTGACCATCGTTTGGCAGCAAATCGACCAGTACAGCAACAAAACATGAACGCTGTTCCTGCCAGTCGCTGGCAACGTGTCCTGCAGCAATGCACACAGCAGCTGCATGAGCGCTGGCCAGCACGCCCTACCACTGAACAGCCCTCCAACCAGGCTCTACAGGCTGGCTTTCTGTTTAGTGGCCAATCACACGAAATCGTGCCACGTCGGCTGCTGTTGGATAATCGGCTGACGCCATTGGAGCGGAATGCCTGGCAGGTATTTCGTCTCATGTTGCACGACCAGGGCGTGGTCACGCCGCGCTATGAGGATTTGCAGCCTTACCTCTCGAGCGTGCCTTACGGTGCGTCAGCCTCGCGTGAAACCATTGCTCGCGTGTTGACGATGCTCAGGCTCACTCGTTGGCTCAGTTTGGTTAGCCGCGGTCGCGATCAAGTCAGCGGGCGGCTACAAGGTTCTTTGTACGTTCTGCACGATGAGCCGTTAACCCCCGCCGAAGCCATGGAGCTGGATCAGGATTATCTAGAGCTGGTCGGACATGCCCTCGGTCATGCGACGAAGGCGGTGCGGATTGTCGCTCAACACATTGTGGAGGAGGTCCGACAGGACACGAATATCGATCAGGGTCGGTTACCGACGCGGCTCGATAGCTGGGGCGAACAGTGGACGCAGCAAGGCTTGGATCAGCCATCCGGTGATGCATTCCGCGATTCCGAACGAGGGGAAGATCACCATGTTCGGAATTGTGCTGGCCCTCGTTTTGATTCCGAATCAGGCTCGAACCCTAACGTTTCCAGCACCGGTCGGAATCCGAACGCTGCCTGTACTGTATTAAAAGAAAGTAAATGTACAGTACCGCGCGCGACCTCTACTGTGGATAACCTGCACTGGCCCACTTCGCTGCGCCTGAACCCAAGCGAACGTCAGGCCATCGCCGTGGCGCTGAACAAGCTCAACCCAGCGGATAAGCAGGCGGTGCTTAACGAAGCGGGGGCACGCTGTGCGGCCGGTGGTATACGCAAGCCAGCTGCCTATCTGATGGGCTTGGCCCAACGTGCGCTGAAGGGCGACTTTCGTCCTTGGGCAAGTCAGGCCGAGCCATCACCCATCGCAGAACCGCCCCCAACCGCCCCCTCGCGGCCATCTCGAAAAAAGGGCGAACCTGCATCAGCCCTCGCCCAAGCGTGCCTAAATGAGCTGCGCCAACTGCGTGGAGGCAGTGGACGTCAGTAGATTTGATGCCAGTGGCATCAAATCCATAGAGTTCCAATCTACGAAAATATCGGACCGAACCATGGAGCGCTTAGGGAAACGCCTGGGCGTAGTGCCAATAAAGGTAGACGTCAGGCATTTGCCCTCTCTCACCAAACCGAATAGACCGCATTCAGCTTTTTGGCTGTCCTTGACCCTCATCTGTCGCAACGTCCCGTCCAAGCCAATGCGAGGACAACACCATGGCCGATCACTATCAACTCAATCTGGGTTCATTGCGCAGCAGCATCACCCTGACCCTGCATACCCACCATGCAGCCCGTATATGGCAAGGTCGAGCCGCACGCGAAGGCGTCCACTCGATCATGGGTATGGCCGGTTACATCAGTGTCACCAACCTGATCAAACAAACTGCGGCCCAGGACGATCCCTATGCAGATTGGGCCATCGTGCAGCTCGAGGAAAAATTGATGCAAGCAAAGACTGGGATGCTGGAACTGACTCAACAGTTAGACCGAATAAGACAGGACCTGCCGACACAGATCGACATGGGGGACAACCTCAACATCCATCCTGTCACACTGCCGTTGTATATCGGCAGCCAATTGGGTTTTCTGGCGGTTTACCTGCTAACCGACTACGACACTCTGGTACGCCATACCCTGCTGGCCCATCACACCGCCTTGATCGGTCGAAGAGACATGGAAGCCTGGATCGACGACGGCGCCCATCTGTTACGCAGCCTGTTCGGTCAGGCGCAACGTTATCGACATGCCGGCGTTACACGCGATGATATGGCCGCAAATAATGCTCGCGCCCTGGCGGCCGTGGAGAAGTATGGATTTCCCCCGATGGACATCCTCGAGGGGCATCGCCGTTCTCAGTTTGCGCCGCCGATCATTTGCCGTGGTGCTGTAGCAGTGGATGACGCTGACGCTTTGGCAGAGGGAGTGGACGGTTCGTCTGCGAACATAGATGAGCCGGAGACTGATGTATGAATCCCATGATCCCGATTCAACCAATGCCCTTCGAAGCATTGACACCGGATGCCTATCGGCAGCTCGAACACGCTGCCTCCCTAAAAGGCCTTTTAAAACCCTTTAAGAGTAAGGGGGAGTTGAAGCACCTGGCGCAGGTGGCGAGGGACATCGAGGCGCAGTTATGTCGCCTAATGGAGGCTGTGGTGCAGCAGGCCGGACAGCCCCCCTACTCACTGCTGGATATTCGATTGGTGCTGCAGAACACCGGTGCTGGCAGCACATTTTTGCGTTGGCGCACCCGTGATTTTGCTCGCATGGGTGTGGCGGTCTGGGAACGTCAGATCTCCAACAGAGCATTGCCGCAGATCGTACGAGAGGAATTGCACCGTTTCGAATGCGCGCGTATCGCACTAAACCTTCAGATGAGTGTGGTGCATTCGCTCTACCGCCAGGCTACAAACTGCGCGATCAAAATGGCCAGTGCCGAACAGTTGCTGCGCCAGTTCACACCCGCAGTGGAGAAAACACGATGAGTACTTTCTTCGTCGGCGAAGGCAATATCGGCAGTGCGCCAGAGTTCCAGGAGTTCGCCTCAGGCAATGACGAGCCACGGCGTTTGCTACGGCTGAATGTGTACTTCGACAACCCCATCCCACGCGAGGGCAGCTATGAAGATCGGGGCGGCTATTGGGCGCCGGTTGAGCTCTGGCACCGTGAGGCTGAACACTGGAGCACGCTGTACCAGAAAGGCATGCGCGTGCTGGTCGCAGGTCGTACGGTGCGCGATGAGTGGGAGGACAGCGAAGACAATGCGCGGGTGACCTTCAAGATCGAGGCCCGTCGAGTCGGCATCCTGCCTCACCGAGTGCACAGTGTGGTCATGCGGGAACACTCCAGTGAAACGGCGGCCTCTCAAAATACAGAACAGGGCAGTTCACCGACGTCGAAACTCAAGAAACACAGAGGTCAATCACCTAAGACCTAAACGACTTCAGGCATAAAAACTGCGCCTTTGCGCGAAGTTCCTGGCCTGTCATTGCTCGCTGCTCGTGAAGCCCCCCACCCATCTACAAATGCTCCAAAGGTAGCAGCTTCAGCCCACTCAAAGCCGCCCTCATCGACTAATATGAGGAACCTGCGATTCGGGTTTCTCATATCTCGCCCCTGCTACTTCGAACAACGCTGCTCCGAACTCAATCCGGAGTAGTTATATGCACCTCTTCCTCTGCGAGAAACCTTCCCAGGGTCGTGACATCGCCAAGGTTCTCGGAGCCACTCGGCGTGGCGATGGTTGCCTGATCGGCCCCGAGACAACTGTCACATGGTGTATCGGCCACTTACTGGAGACGGCCCCGCCTGAAGCCTACGGCACTCAGTACAAGAACTGGTCGTTGGATCATCTACCGATCATTCCGGCGCAGTGGCAAGTGGAGGTCAAACCCAAGACTGCCGCGCAGTTCAAAATCGTCAAACGCCTGCTCAGCGAAGCCACCACCGTTGTCATCGCAACCGACGCCGACCGCGAAGGTGAGATGATTGCCCGCGAATTATTGGAGCTCTGCCAGTACCAAGGCTCTGTTCAGCGCCTCTGGCTGTCCGCACTCAACGAAGCATCGATTCGCAGGGCACTGACCTCACTAAAGTCTGGTCAGGAGACCTTCCCGCTCTATCACTCGGCCCTCGCCCGCAGCCGTGCCGACTGGCTGATCGGCATGAACCTCAGTCGTTTGTTTACCCTTCTTGGTCGGCGGGCAGGCTACGACGGCGTTTTGTCAGTGGGGCGCGTCCAGACACCCACCTTACGTCTGGTGGTCGATCGGGATCGTGCGATTGCCGGCTTCGTCCCGGTGCCTTACTGGAACATTGAGGTACACCTATCGTCGATGGGCCAGCGATTCATCGCGTCGTGGTTACCGCCATGCTCAGGACGGGCCGAGTCGGGGCGTTGCCTACAACAAGTGCTTGCCCATCACGCGGTCCAAACAATCACCGACGAGAAGTCCGCCACGGTACTCTCGTTACATACTGAGCATTTCCGAGAACCGCCGCCCCTGCCCTTCGACCTAAGCACGTTGCAGGAGGTCTGCTCGCGTAAGCTGGGGCTCGGCGTCCAGGAAACCCTGAACATCGCCCAAGCCCTGTATGAAACCCACAAAGCCACCACCTACCCGCGCAGCGATTGCCGCTATTTGCCAGAGATTATGTTCAACGAGACTCCCGCGGTACTCGACGCCCTGCTCAAAACGGATCCTGCACTCAGACCTGCATTGGGGGGCCTCGATCAATCACTGCGCTCCCGCGCATGGAACAATGCCAAGGTCACCGCGCACCACGGCATCATCCCCACCACCGAACCGGCAAACCTGGTGCGGATGTCCGAACAAGAACGCCATGTCTACGAACTGATCCGTAGCCACTACCTAGCGCAGTTTCTTCCGCATCATGAGTTTGATCGGACCCTGGTCGAACTGGAGTGTGACGAAGAACGATTGACCGCTGTGGGCAAACTGATCCTGATCCAGGGCTGGAAAGGCTTGCTCTGCGAAGATACCGAAGAGGATGAGCCCAGCCACAAGTCCCAAGTCTTACCCGCCTTGCAACAGGGCACGCAGTGCGAAGTGGACCATGTAGAACTAAAATCCATGCGTACTGCCGCGCCCAAACCTCTCACCGAGGGCGATCTGATCAAGGCGATGAAAAACGTCGCCAAGCTGGTCAACGACCCACGCCTGAAACAGACACTTCGGGACACCACCGGTATCGGAACCGAAGCCACACGAGCCGGCATTATCAAAGGGTTAATTGATCGCGGTTATTTGCTGAAGAAAAAACGCGCCTTAATGGCCACGGCGGCGGCCCATACCCTGATTGAGGCGGTACCCGCTGCAGTTGCGGATCCTGGCATGACCGCGATTTGGGAGCAGGCTCTTGACGAAATCGAAGCGGGACGCCTGACCTTGGATGCGTTCGTCGCAAAGCAGGCGAAATGGATTGCGCAGCTAGTCGAACATTGTGGTGCGCTCACCTTGTCGATAGCGGTCAAAGCCTGACCGGCCTGCCCCATTTGCAATGCCTCAATGATCAAGCGAAAGGGCAAAACTGGGCCGTTCTGGTCATGCTCGCAGTATCCGAACTGCAAGGGCACTACGCCGATTAGATAAGAGACGTGACGCCCATGACAGTTCGGTTGAGATCAGCGTGTTGGAGTGTTCCACAACTCAGTGCATCATCAGCGGCGCCTGATCACGCTCCAAATCGATCAAAGGTTGTCCGACTTCACGGGCCAAGGCGATGCCTGTCGAAATCCATATCTGCCCCAGTTCGTTGAATGCTTTTAGGTGGGCAGGATCTTCGTTGAGCCAGTGAACAAGGCTTTCGAAGTGTTCGGGGTTTTCCGGGCAATCATGAATCTTGATGAACAGCTCTATTGTTCGATCCCAAATCAGATCCATGAGGTCCTTACTCTCATCTTTCATGTTCAACCATCCCTCAACCTGGTCCTGTCAGACCGTCACTCTTACTAACCACTCTGGACTCTGATCCCTGGAGGTACAGAAACCACGTCGCGATACACAGCTGTTTCAGTCACTATAACAACCCATTGAGTCGATACTCAACCCTTAAGGATGTTCATGTCAACGGGTCTTTGCTCAACCATTCGGGTTGAACTGGAGAACTCATCACTTGGCACATAAACATCCAACTCAAGCCCAAATCGGGCGCATGATCGCGAAGCACCGCAGCGAGCGTAATTTGACTCAGGAGGAGGTGGCTGAACGTTTAGGGATAGGTAGCGAAGCCATCTCGCGCTTGGAACGGGGTGTCGTGGAGCTTTCCGTGGTCAAACTGATGCAACTGGCGGACATTTTCGATTGCCGGATGGATGAACTGCTGACGGCATCGAGTAATCGCCCCAATGACCAGGGCCAGATGATCGCGGGTCTGCTGAGTGGATTGAAAGAAAGCGACCGTGCTTTTATCTTGGCAACTGTCGAACAATTGGCCGCACATCTCGGCAGTAAGTGACCTCTTTCATCGTGCTCAACGTAGCGTCTTATGAAGGGTGCCTGAAGGCTTGACGTCGTGTTGACCTCTCTGCTGTAGTAGCTTCGGATAACCGCCCACGGCGACCCAAGACCGATTAGCTCCGGGCAGTTCGGTCAAACTCTTCGAGTTCGGAGCCTCCTCTTCTGCGGGATCTCGTTCCCGTTTTGTGCTCGACCTGATTGTGGTGGCGGATGACCACTATTGCCTCTACCCGGCAATAGTGGTCATCCGCTTCGGCTATCGTATTCAGTCCCGGAGCCCAGCGGGGAAACACAGGGCACCCTTTGTGCGCGGATGCGTGCCAGCATGTTCCGACCCAGGCCACGACAAGGGTCGGTTGGCGAATCATGGCGCAGTTAAACCAAGTTTTGCGAGGAGCTTGTTGACTGCGTAAGACCGCCAAATGTGGCTTTTCTCTTCCTCGCCTGGCGCCCCGCCAGGCCCGCTCTTCACTTTCTTCAGTCCAGTGACTACTACTGTATTCCAGCCATAAAAAATTGGGTTGCAGCGTCTTGACGCTCCTCTGTGACAGGCTTATACAAAGGGCGTGGTTCGCTGTCGTTGACAGCCAAACCCAGGTAGCTTGAACCTTCAAGGCTACGCCACGTTCGTGGTGGTTTACCCAAGTGCGATCAGCGTTCGGAAGCTCGCGCGGTTACCGCTTCAGCGGTGATGAATGCCCACTACCCCATGCCTGCAGATCATCACCGCAGACGTTGCTCTGCCACACCCATATTTTCCACGCCCATTGTTCTGCTCGTCATCGGCTTGCCGGTGTCTAGTCGTTCATCGTTCGACTCCACCTTACCCACCCTGACGGGGCTCACTCTCCCGTCAGGGATTGTGCGTCACCGTTTTCCCTTGAAACAGGAGAACCACCATGGCCCACGCCAACCAATCCCAAGAAGCGACTACTTACTTCAATCTGCACACCGTCGGTATCGGCTATCTCAACCGTGTGCGTGAAGTGCAAGTCCGCCGTGGACAACCATTCATGGCCTGCGATATCGCAGCGCTGCACGGAGCCAGCGATGCGGTGGAATACACCCGCTTCGACTGCAAAGTCGCTGGGGGTGAAGCTGAACGTTTGATTCGACTCTATATGGACGCCGTCAACGCCGAGAACAAGGTCTTGCTGTCGTTCCGTATCGGCGACCTCTGGATTGATCCGTTTCTCCACGAGAAAGGCGATAAACAAGGTCAACCGGGCGCCAGCCTCAAAGGTCGTTTGCTGTTCATTGACTGGATCAAGGTCAACGGCACGTACGAGTACAAAGCGCCCGCCAGGCAGGAAGCAACAGCACCTGCTGAGCAAGCGCCAAATAATGAACCCTCCCCACCATCGGCTGATGCTGAAGCTGAGGGGATCGAAAACCCAACAGAGGCTCGGGTCGAACCTGAATCTCCACCCGCTCCCCGCACGGCCCGCCGTGATGCTACCCATACCGTTCAGTCCGCCTGAACAGTCCACGATGTTCCACATCAAGGCGCTCCCTCGAGCGCCTTTTCTTCAATTAGCACAGGAGAACCAACATGGAATCCTTCTGGCTTTGCGACGACTGCCTGTTCGCTGCGGCTTACGAGGACTACAGCACGTTATCGCTCTATTACACCACCGATGAAATCGAGAAACGCACCGCCGACATCCATCGTGGGCTGGTTCGCTTAATGCCCATCAGTGCCGACTTCGATCCCGAAGCCGGCTGGGGAATAAAAGCCTTTTCCTCGTTGCCCTGCGACGGCTGCGATTCACACCTACACGGTCAACGCCACCGATTCACTCGGCTGTAAAAAGCGCGTCATCGGCTATCGCCTACGACTCGATATCCACCTCGGGGGACACCACTCCCCTAGGGCGTGTACCCCCGATTGTTCCCTTCGGAGGTACCGCCATGAGCACCCAACTCACACTGATTGAAACCTCGGATTTCGAGGCTGATCGTATCGTCCAAGAAAACCAGGTGATCGACGAAGCGTTGCATATTCTGGATCGTCGGCTGTTCGCCCGCGGCCCGAACCTAACATCGTCTGACGCCGTGGCCTCATACCTAAAACTGCACCTTGCGCAACAAGAGCATGAAGTCTTCGGTGTGATTTTTCTCGATGCCAAGCACCGCGTGTTGGCGTTTGAAGTCCTCTTTCACGGCAGCATCGATGGCGCCAGCGTTTACCCCCGCCAAGTCGTTAAGCGCTCCCTCGCGCACAACGCTGCGGCCGCCATTTTTGTTCACAACCACCCCTCCGGTTGTACGGAACCCAGCCAGGCGGATCGCGTCTTGACCGCACGGTTGAAGGAGACCTTGGCCTTGATCGAAGTGCGCGTACTGGATCACTTCATCATCGGTGAAGGTCGTCCTCTCTCCCTTGCCGAACATGGCTGGCTTTAACCCTCACAGGCGCCTTCGGGCGCCTGGTTCATTTTCATCCTGGAGAATACTCATGAAACCCACTACCCAAGCCCAGACTCTGCAGGAGGCCCCGAACCCATTCGTTCGCGGTTACGACAACCTTCGTATCGAACGGCTGCTGCTGATCACCTACGCAAACGACTGCCCTCCCTGCTTTCGCCCCGTACACGACTCACAAGCTCATCTTCCCGACGATGCGCTGCAACTGTTCCCCTGCGTGTTCAGTGATGATTTCGCCTTGATCAGCGAAGGCCAATCCATTCCGGAGAAGTTGGATGAACGCTGCCCGCCTACCGGATTGGTGCGCCAAGTGACTTACGCCGTGACGGGTGAGATGCTCAACGAGCGACATCATCTCGGCGATCTGTACTCCCTGGAAGAAGCCCAAGCCATGGTCCATTGCTTGAGCTTCGAAACGGGACATTTCAGTCGAGCCTGGGAAATTAGTACCGTGCATCTTCCAGACGCTACGATGCGTTATCTGGAAGAGTGGGTCAGTCACTTCGCTCTGCGGCAAACCGGCGTCTTGTTCGAGCTTTTTACGCTGCCAGATTGCTGCGGTATCGGTTGCAAACTGATCGGCACGCCGTGGACGGACGAGAACTTGCTGAACATTGAGGGCAATCGTTATTCGAGCTTGAGACAAGAATAACTCGACGCAGGCACACCGGAAGCCTTGGTCAACGTACTGTATTTGGCGGCATTGGCGGATGTGCGATTGTTGATCTTCGACCCCGACGCTGCCGTCTTGGATGGGCTCGCCATTTTCGATGAACAGCAACGTGTTCAGCGTTAACACGACCCACCTTGAATCAACTATCTCAATGAATCGCTCCTTCACCTCATGTCAAGTTCTGCACTGAATCTGACATGAGGTTTCTTCCATGGAGCGTTTTTCCACCCCTGTCTGCCTGCTGGGTTTGTTGAGCGCCTGCACCGCGCAAATCCCCAACCCTTTGCCGACCAATTCAGAGATCGACAGTGGCTCCGATCGGGCCCAGCACTCGAGGGGCATAGCCGAAGAAAGCCATCCGGCAGAGCTTCGTTATGGCCGCTACACGCTGGTCAGCACCGAGCCCACCACGGAACAGCGCGATCTTCTTGCCCAAATCATTGACGCGAACATACCGTCCAGGCTAACGCCCTCAGTGCAGGATGCGTTGCAGTACGTATTGCAGCGCTCGGGCTATTCGCTCTGCCCCGTTACCGCGTCCGTGAGGGTGCTGTTTACTCGGCCCCTGCCCGCGGCCCATTACCGGCTCGGCCCGATCTCTTTGCGCCGCGCGCTGCAAGTGCTCGCTGGCCCCGCCTGGCAACTCACGACCGACGAAGTCAGCCGTTCGGTCTGCTTCGAACAGCAGAAAACGGCGACCGGCGTCGCGCTGATCACACCCGTCTCGCCCCATCTGTTGGAGGTACGCCCATGAGAGCCGCGACGTTTCAAACCCTCATCATTGGGCTGCTTTGCTTGGCGGTCGCCGGCCTGAGTGGTGGTTTGTATAACCAGTATCAACGCGTGGCCGAGCTACAGAGCACGAACACGCAATACCGACAAACATTGGACACCCTGCAACGTGATTCAGACACCCTCAAGGATACGCAGGAGGAGCAGCAGTACGCGCTGAAGGACCTGAAGCAGATGGTCGATTCCGGTGAGCAACAGGCCAATACCCTCGATCCCATGCTGGATCAACGGGCACAAGAGATACAGGAACTGCGCGATGGTCTGGCAGCCCGCGCCACCGCGGCAGACATGACAGCGCTACGCGCACGCCTTGAGCACGTCGAGCAACAGCTCCTTGGCCTCAAGACCCAGCCATCCCCTCCACCGCCGACGTCTTCCGCAACCAAACCGAAAAAAGCCGCACGCCCCAAGCCCGCCCCGCTCTCGCCACCGTTCACAGTGTTGGGGGTCGAGTCCCGCGGGGGTGAGCGCTTTCTGGCGGTCATACCTCATGACAGTCGCGCTCTCATGGATGTTCGGTTGCTGCATCGCGGCGAGGAATTCGGAGCCTGGCAGCTGAAAGTGCTGGAGCCGAACTCAGCCATCTTCGCGGTGGCCGCTCAGCCAGACCAGACCGTGCACCTCCCTTGAGAAGCGATCATGAACAGAGCGCCACTACTCCCCGTCGTCTGTGTGGTTTCGCTACTGATCACGAGTGCTGCGACGGGTAACCCCATCACGGCACAATCACAGATCCAGGACACACAGTCCGCTCCGCTGGGACGATCTCACTCTGAACAGGCGGCGAGCTGGGGGTTGACGGAGCAGGAGTGGACGCGCTTCGAACAGAGCCAAGCCGGCCCACGAGGCTTCTGGAGCCCAAACCTCGATCCGTTGACCGCACTTGGGGTCGAGGCCCAGACGGACCAAGAGCGCCAGCGCTATGCCGAATTGCAGGTAGCGCTGGAAGCCAAACGCGCTGAGCGTGAGTTGGCCTACCAAAACGCTTACACGGCGGCCTGGGCCAAGCTGTTTCCCGGGCTGCTGCCCATCCAGGGCATGGCATCCCCGTCCCCTGCCAGCTCAGCGGTCGTGCCACGCCAGGCCCTGTTTGTGGAGGACGACTGCCCAGCGTGCACCGCCGAAGCACAGCGTCTGCAAGGCAGCAACACGGCGTTCGATATCTACCTGGTGGGCAGCCAAGGCGAGGATAAACGCGTCCGTAGCTGGGCTCGGCAAGCAGACATCGATCCGGGCAAGGTTCAACGCCAGCAGATCACCCTGAACCATGACCGTGGTCGCTGGTTCAGCCTGGGAGCCCCGGGACCATTGCCCGCCAAATTTCAACAGGTGAATGGACAATGGCAACGCCTCGACTGAGTGGTATAGCGATCCTGCTGACGGTGCTAGCAGTCCAGGCTGAAGAACTTCCACCTCCGGCCTACCAACTGGCGGCGCATGACGCCGACATTCCTTCTACCGTGCTGTTCGCGATTGCCCTGCAAGAAAGTGGTACCCGCGTCCGTGGTCAACTGCTGCCCTGGCCTTGGACACTGAGCATCGCTGGAACACCCTACCGCTTCGCCACTCGCCAGGCCGCATGTCACGCGTTGCTTCAGGCGCTCGCCCGACATGACGCCAAGCGGGTCGATGCCGGACTCGGCCAAATCAACCTGGGTTACCACGGACAACGTTATTCCACCCCCTGCGAAGCCCTTGATCCCTACCGAAATCTCGCTGTGACCGCCGCGCTGTTGCAGGAGCATCACGCTGCCACCGGTGATTGGGTGTTGGCTGCCGGACGTTATCACCGCCCGGCAGGAGGAACGCCAGCCGCGCTTTACCGCGCCGGCTTTTCCCGGCAACTCGAACGACTGCAGGTTTCCTTCAAACAGGGCACACCACCATGAAGCGAATATCCCTTATCTGCTATGTCATCCTGCTCTTGGCTCCTTTCGCCCAGCCGCAGCTGACCGTTGCTGGGGATCAGCCTAGCGACTTCACACAATCCAATTTTCCAGCCATGGGCGTGCCGATAAATAACAGAGTTCAGTCTGATCGGCCCGTGCATGCGGACCTGTCCACCTTTGCCGATGTGGCCTGGATACTGCCGATTAGTAGTTCGCGGCTGAGCCCCGGCCCGGTCACGCCTCGTTCCCTGAAAATGCCCGGCCTGCAACCCTTTTTTCTGGTAGGCGGCGATCCCCAGTCGCTGACTTGGCTGCGTCAACGCGCGGCTGAACTGCAGGAACTGGGTGCGGCTGGCCTCGCCGTCGAAGTGACCGATAATGAAGCCCTGGCCCGGATTCGAGCAGCCGCTCCGGGCATCTCCATCCTGCCGGTCAACGGCAACGACATCGCCACCCGCCTGCAGATTGAGCACTACCCCGTCTTGATCACCGCCACCTCACTGGAGCAGTGAGCCCAGGTCATGGCCGAGCATGCGATGGAGTCCAAGCTCCGGCCGGCGGTGGAGCTGTACACCGTAGCGATCTGCATCGCTGCCGCGGTGTTGTGCGTGTACTCGCCCTGGGCTGTGGCCCTGTCACCCGAGATCGGTCTGGTTGCAGCACTGGCCTATGCCCTGTTCGGCCTAATCCGGCTGCGACAAGCCCGGGAGGTGCTGCGTTATCGGCGCAATATCCGTCGGCTGCCCCGCTACGGGCTGACCAGTCGGCAGATTCCGGTCAGCCGCAAGCGTCTGTTCATGGGCCGAGGCTTTCGCTGGACCCGCCTGCACACCCAACGTTTGGTTGAGGCCCAGGATCCGGCGGTCGCCCACTATGTCGAACAACCGACCCGTTACCGTCTGGCCCGAGGGCTCGAACGCCGCCTGGAACATGCACCGTTTCCGTTCTCGACACTGGCCCGTGCCACCGCCTGGGACAGTGCCTTCAATCCGTTGCGCCCTTTGCCCCCAGTAGGTGGCTCGCCGCTGTTGCATGGGGTCGAGCCTGACGAAACAGAAGTCAGTCTGCCGCTGGGCGAACGGGTCGGACACACTCTGGTGCTGGGCACTACCCGCGTCGGCAAGACGCGACTCGCCGAGGTGTACATCACCCAGGACATTCATCGCATCGAACATGAGGTGGTCATTGTATTCGATCCGAAGGGCGATGCCGACCTGCTCAAGCGCATGTACGTCGAAGCCAAACGCGCCGGTCGGGAGAAGGAGTTTTATGTTTTCCATCTGGGCTGGCCAGAAATCTCGGCCCGCTACAACGCCGTGGGACGTTTCGGTCGTATCTCGGAAGTGGCGTCCCGCATCGCCGGGCAGCTCAGTGGCGAAGGTAACTCTGCGGCCTTTCGTGAGTTCGCCTGGCGTTTCGTCAACATCATCGCCCGCGCACTGATCGAGCTGGGCCGACGTCCGGACTACCTGCAGATCCAGCGACATGTGGTCAACATCGACGCACTGTTCATCGAATACGCCCAGCAGTTTTTCGCCAAGACCGACTCGAAAGCGTGGGAAGTCATTGTCCAGCTTGAAGGCAAGCTCACCGAGAAAAACATTCCCCGGCATATGGTGGGACGCGAAAAGCGTGTGGTGGCCATCGAACAGTACCTGGCGGCCAAACGGGTATTTGATCCGGTAATGGACGGACTGCGTTCAGCGGTACGCTATGACCGCACCTACTTCGACAAAATTGTCGCCTCGCTGCTGCCGCTGCTGGAGAAACTCACCACCGGCAAGACCGCCCAGTTACTAGCTCCCAACTACACCGACTTAGATGACCCGCGGCCAATCTTCGACTGGATGCAGATCATCCGAAAACGTGGCATCGTCTATGTCGGCTTGGATGCACTGACCGACGCCGAGGTGGCCGCCGCTGTGGGGAACTCCATGTTCGCCGACTTGGTCTCGGTCGCCGGACACATCTACAAACACGGCATCGACCATGGCCTGCCCCAATCGGGTAACAACAGTGACAATTTGCCGATCAACCTCCACGCCGATGAGTTCAACGAGTTGATGGGTGATGAATTCATCCCGCTGATCAATAAGGGTGGCGGTGCCGGTATCCAGGTAACCGCTTACACCCAGACCCTCAGCGATATCGAAGCACGTATCGGCAACCGCGCCAAAGCTGGCCAGGTCATTGGTAACTTCAACACTCTGCAGATGCTGCGGGTGCGCGAAACTGCCACCGCTGAACTACTCACCCAGCAGTTGCCCAAGGTTAACGTGCTGACCAAGACCCTGGTGTCGGGTGCGACCGACACCTCCGACCCTGAAGCCAACACCGACTTCACCTCCTCCTCGCAGGACCGTGTCAGCAGCGCCAGTGTGCCGCTGATCGAGCCAGCTCATATCGTCAGTCTACCCAAGGGTCAGATGTTCTCCTTCCAGGCTGGAGGCCAGCTCTGGAAAGTCCGCATGCCGTTGCCAAAACCCTCCAAAGACGATGCCATCCCCAAGGCCTTGCAGGAGCTTACCCAGCGAATGCGGGCCACCTATAACGAGCAGGCAGGGCAATGGTGGAGCGCAAGCGGTGGCGGTCCAACAACAAACTTCGATCTGGATCAGGTGGGGTAGCCCGGCCCCGACACAGGTTTCGATTCAGAAAACACGTATTCGGCAGGTGTCGTGCCCACATCAACTCTGCAGCGTGCAATGGAGTGAACGATGGCGACTTCCGCCCAGAATACGCCACCACAACCGATCCAGCGCCCGGGATTAATCGTCTCGGCGATTGGCTTGGTTTTACGCATCATCGGTTTGCTGATCGCCTCTTTGCTGTTCTCGATCCTGATCGAATTCGCGGGCCTGCTACTGTTCTGGGGTGATCAGGGTTGGCGACATAGTCAGGCCATGCTAACCAGTGAGTTAGGCTGGCTCAGCGAGCACTTCAAATCTTCTCTTCTCATCCAACAGCCTGAGCCAACGATTGTCCAGTGGCTGGATTTACTCAATCAGTGGCTACTGGTCAAAACTGGATTTGCAGATTTTGCCCAGCAGGCGCGGGTATCGAGCATGGGCAACAGCTTCTGGGGGTGGATCAACCAGTTTTACGTGAGCATTGAAGATTTTGTGCTGGCGGCGGTGTATGTGACCTTTACCTTCGTGGTGCGCCTGACCATTCTGGCCCTGGCCACACCCTTGTTTTTGATGGCCTCTCTCACCGGTTTTATCGATGGTTTGATGCGTCGCGACCTGCGCAAATTTGGTGCTGGACGAGAGAGTAGCTTCGTCTATCACCGCGCTAAACGGGCAGTGATACCGCTATTGCTTGTGCCCTGGATCATTTACCTGTCCCTGCCCTTTTCGCTCAATCCTATGGTCGTATTTTTGCCTTGTGCGGTAATGCTTGGTATCACAGTAGCAATCACGGCAACTACATTTAAGAAATATCTCTGACTCGGAAAAATTATATTTTCAGTCGTATATCCCCGTGGTATCAGGATAGTTATCCAGCGTCTGCAGAACTGATACACCGCACGAGTTCACCCGCCAGAATTCGACCGAGATTCCCCACTTCAAGCGGAGTGTTGAGTGCAAGGCAGGCTCCAAAAGTTTGGGAGTGTGCCTCAAGATTGGTGCAGGAGAGGGACCAAGATTCGCATTCAGGACTCATCACCCTCACCAACAAACAAGGGCGCGTGCAGAGCCCTTGCAATCAAACCGTTCTTACTGAGTACGCCACGACTCGACAACGTCTGCGCCAAACTCGATTTTCCATTCTTTCAACTGCCGATGGTTACCTCCCTTGGTTTCGATCAGCTCACCAGAATTCGGATTTTTGTAAATTTTCACATCGCGAGCTTTACGGGCCACCTCCACAGGAGCTGCTATTAGTGTCGAGGTACGACGGCCAGCCTCTGGATCTAGGATGCTAATGATGTTCTTCAAGCTGAAGCCGTACTCGCCAAGCAACGCCCGCAATTTGCTCTCAAATTCCATTTCTTTTTTCAGGCCGGAATCACTTTTCATCGACTCAAGCTCTGCGAGCTGTTCGGCCAGTTGTTGCTCAAGCTTACGAAATTCAACCAACCGAGACATGTGAAACTTCCTTCAGTTTAGGAAAATGAAAAATGAACATTCCAATATTAAGCGATGATTAGCTCTTCGTCACCCATGCTGCCTTCAAGCACGAGCAAACCCACTCATTGCTGCATGAACAACACATTATTAATGGGTAAGAGTGCTGTCTGAGCTTTCTTTATGGTCCAATCGATTGCTGATGTATTGTGAGTGTCTTCTTCCGCCCCCCTAAAAAAGCGATACATCCCACCTCGCGTTTAATACTGAATAATTCAAACGCTAACTTGATTCTGGCTCCATCTCCACATGGGCCAGCATCATGTCGATTACCATCTATCGCAACTTTTTGCTCCTTTCACTGACCATTGTTCAAGGCAGCAGCTATGCCGCATCTGCTCATGAGCAGGAACAGCTCAGCCTGGTCCAGCAACAACTCGACATTATCGAACGCCTTGCGACGCAAGCTGAGGTGGTCGGTACCTCTGAACCAAACGAACGCTATCGCTTCGACTATCCCCGCTTGTCCAGGGACATCCAACACATACGGGACGGCATACGGGGTTATCTATCCCCTTCCCGTGCGCAACCTCGCGACCCTGGTGAGCTGGTGGGTGATTACCGCCTCGACACTCCGCCTGCGGAGCCCTCGCCATGAGCATGACTGAAACTCAGAGCGCTGCATTTCAAAACGCCTCCGGTTTTTCATCGCAGAGCAGTTCGACGCTCTGGATATCCCTGGTTCTGGTTCTGACCTTGCTGTGGTGCGCCTGGGTGATGTGGACGGCTTACCGCGGTTGGGCGACCGGCAGTGTGCGCTTTGGAGCCTTCGGCGGCAGTGCCGCGCGCGTCTTGCTCGTCCTACTCGTCCTGATGTTCTTCACCCTGTCCTAGCCCCGGAGATCGCCGTCATGCTCAAGTGCCTTATCCCCCTGAAAAACAACCTGTGCTATCGGGCCAGCCAGCGCTTGATCGGTCTGCTGCTAGTACTCGGTCCAAGCCTAGCTTTTGCCGAGCTTCCCACCATGGAAGCCCCTTCACGTGGTGAAGGTTCCGGGTTGATCGAGACGATCAAAAACTACGCCTACGACGGCGGGATCCTCCTCGGCCTGCTGATCGCCCTGCTCGCTTTCTTGGGTGTGGCTTGGCATTCCCTGACTGTATATGCCGACGTGCAGAACCAGCGTAAGACCTGGAAGGACTTGGGTGCCGTCGTCGGTATTGGCGCCCTGTTGGTGGTAATCATCATCTGGTTCCTGACAAAGGCTGCCGCGATTCTGTGAGGTAGAGATGAACGACACTATTGAACGCCTTGCCGACGGCACCTTGGTCTTTCTGCCGGAACGGCTCAATCGCGATCCCGCCGTACTGCGCGGTTTGACCAATGATGAGATGTGGGTGGCACTCGGCACCGGCGCCGTCATTGGTCTGCTGCTGGGCGTTCCTCTGTCAATCGCCACCGCCTCCATTGCCGTGGCACCGACCAGCATGATCGCAGGCATGGCCGTGGTGCTATTGGCCGGTGGCACGCTACTGCGTAGGGCCAAACGGGCCCGCCCCGAGAGCTGGTTATACCGCAAACTCGAATGGGTACTGGCCAGCCGTTGGCGCCTGAGTCGCGGAAGTTTGATTCTCCACTCCGGCGCCTGGACGGTTCGCCGTTCACGTCGACTGCGCCCTGCCCTGTCCCGGTGGCAGCCATGAGCCGATTTCGGAACAAGGTGGATGCCCAACAGGCCCATATCTTCAGCCTGCGTCTGGCGGTAGTGATTCTGGCCTTGGTCTGTTTCGGACTTTGGTATGGCTGGCGCTCGACACCGACCGATCTGACGGTGCATGTCCCCCCGGATCTGCGCTCGGGCAGCACTCGTAAGTGGTGGGATGTCCCCCCAGAGAATGTCTATGCCTTTGCCCTGTACATCTTCGGTCAGCTCAACCGCTGGCCCACGGATGGCGAGCAGGATTATCGACGCGCTATCTATGGTTTGCAGTCCTACCTGACACCCGCCTGCAAGGCGTTCCTCGATGGCGACTACGAATACCGCAAGGCCGCCGGCGAACTGCGCCAGCGGGTGCGTGGCGTCTACGAAATTCTGGGTCGAGGCTACAGCGAGGATCCGGAACTCAGGGTCAAGCAACTCGATCGCGACAGCTGGCTGGTCAAGCTCGACCTCAACGCCGATGAGTATTACGCCGCCGAACCGGTGAAACGGGTGGTGGTGCGTTATCCATTACGCGTGGTGCGTTTTGATCTGGACCCCGAACGCAATAAGTGGGGGCTGGCACTGGATTGTTATCAAGGCACGCCGCAAAAAATCTCCCTGCCTGGAGGTGAGCCATGAAGCGGATGTCTACCCTGGGACTCACCGTCGCACTGATGCTATGGGGAAGTGCAGCGCAGGCCGTCGAGCTGATGCACTGGGAACGCCTCCCCCTCGCGGTCCCACTGGTGATCAATCAGGAGCGGGTGGTCTTTGTCGATGAGGATGTTCGAGTTGGCGTGCCCTCAACCCTGATGAGCAAGCTACGAGTGCAATCAACCGGCGGCACGCTGTACCTGCGAGCGTCGGAAGCCATTGCAACGACCCGACTGCAACTGCAATCAGTGGGAACGGGCGAGATCATCCTCCTGGATATCGCGGCTACGCCTGGCGATCAACCGCTGGAGCCCGTGCGAATTCTCAAGCATGCTCAGGTGCAGGCTACCGAGGCGGAATCCAGCACCGTCCCTGTTCCAGAACGTACGCCGATCCCGGTCGCTTTGACACGCTATGCCGCGCAAAGCCTGTACGCGCCGCTGCGCACCGTAGAATCCCTACCCGGTGTACGCCGCGTACCGCTCAAGTTGCGCACCGAACTGCCGACCCTGCTACCGACCGAAAACGTGTCCAGCACACCCATCGCCACCTGGCGACTCGGTGATTACTGGGTGACGGCGGTGAAGTTACGCAATCGTGGTTCAGAGACGGTGCAACTCGATCCTCGTCGGCTTCAGGCCAAGCTGTTCGCCGCGGCCTTCCAGCATGCGTTCCTCGGGCCTATCGGCAGCGCTGAAGACACCACGGTTGCCTACCTCGTCACCCGCGGTGCCGGCCTCGAAAATGCCGTACCGCCGCCGCCCGTAGCGCGGGGTGCTGACGATGAAAGCTAACGCCTTGCTCAAATGGCTGGTACCAGCTGCGCTGCTGGCCGTAGTGATGATCATCCTGAAAGCCTGGGTCGCGGGTAGCAGCGCGCCCGCTCCAGAGAGCTCGGTTGATCATGGCAACCTTCAGTTATCCGCCGAGCAAGCCAAGTCGCTCGGCATTGCTGGCGATACTCCACGCGACACGGTAGCCACGCTGGTCGGCCAGGTGAAGGCCATGCGCAGCGACATGCTCGGTTTGAAGAAACACAACGATTCACTACAGACGGAGAACAACCGCCTGCGCGAGCGGGAAAACAGTGTCGATTCGCGTATCCAGACGGCGCTCGGCAGTGTGACCCAGCAGGTTGATGAAGGCCGTCGCCAAGCCAACGAAGCACGACTCAAAGCGGAACAAGACAGTCGTCAGGCTCGCGGTCTACTGACGCAATTGCAGGAACAGTTGTCGGGGCTGGCTGGCAAAAGCAAGGACATGCCGATCGGGTTGGGGCTTGAGCCCGGCGACGGCGCTCAGTTAGAAGGGCGACACTCTACCAATGATGCACTGCAGTGGATTGAACCCTCGGATGCTCCGTCCACCGACGCCAGAGGCAAAACCACGACTTCCTCCACACTGAGCCTGCCTACCGCTTTCAACTCTCTGGAAGGTTTGAAAGACAACGCGATTGATCGCAGCCAGAAACAGCTACGAGCAGTCAGCAAGGGCGAGCGTGACCTGACGCGATCCGCTGATGGTACCGACGGCGCAAACCCGGTCTACACAATTCCCGAAAACGCCACCCTGATGGGCTCGGTTGCGATGACCGCGCTGATCGGCCGAGTCCCGGTGGACGGCACCGTGAATGATCCCTACCCCTTCAAGGTGCTGGTTGGACCGGAGAATCTGACGGCCAACGGTATTGACCTGCCAGACGTCGCGGGTGCCGTGATGAGCGGTACGGCGTCCGGTGACTGGACCCTGTCTTGTGTACGCGGACAGGTCGAGTCGATCACTTTCGTATTCACAGACGGCACCATCCGCACAGTGCCTCAGCCGAAGGCTGTAGCCAGCCGCAACGCCTCCACCACCCAGAGTTCGAACACCGACAAGATTCGTGGCGGACTCGGTTACTTGTCCGATCCGTATGGCATTCCTTGCATTGCCGGCGAGCGCCGCTCGAACGCTCAGCAGTACCTCGGCAGCCAGAGCCTGATCACTGCGGCCGGCGCCGGTGTCGCCGCCTTGCTCGGGGATGAGCAGAACAACAGCAGCGTGATCAGTTCGGGCGGCAGTACGCTCGGGGTCACCAGCAGCACGGGCAACAGCGCGCTGAACTCAATCCTCAGCGGTGGGGTCAGCAACATCCGGGAGTGGATCAACAAACTGTATGGCGAGGCCTTTGCTGCCGTGTACGTGCCACCGGCCGCCCAAGTCGCACTGCACCTCGACCAAGAGATCACCATCGACTACGAGCCCAAGGGCCGGAGCGTTCGCTATGAAAAAGACCATGCCTCCCTGCCTGATCTGGACTAGCTTGCTTTGCTTAGTCCTGGCGGGGTGTTCCACCGACAAGGAGACGCTGCTGCCACATGGCGAGCAAACCATGCTGGATATCTGGAACAGCGCCGGCTCACAGGGTACTCAGCAGCAGCTGTTGGATGCTCGGCAACAGTTGCGCCGCCCTTTGGCTCAAACAGATCTCTCCGCTGCGCTCCAGGAACCGTACACGCGTACAGCAGCGAATGAAATTCGCAACCTATTCCCTCGCCTGCCCAATCCTGATTTGGTGATGTACGTGTATCCGCACCTGGGCGGTACCGAGCAAGCACCGGTCCCGGGTTACTCAACCGTCTTTCCTTTTTACCAACGCGTGCATTACGCATTGCCGGGTGAACGTCAGGAAGACTTGTAGTGCGTACCGACGATTCGAGGAACCGTACTCCTGCGTGGAAAGCCTGGCGCCACCCATTGCGCCATCGCGCCACCTTGGCCGATGAAGCTGCAGTCTATGCGCATAACCCCAGCTTCACCGATCACCTGCCATGGGTCGAATACCTCGACACCGAGCAGTGTTTTCTACTGGATGACAACCGCTCGGTGGGTGCCGTGCTCGAGTTGCTGCCCATTGGCACTGAGGGGCGCGAACCCGATTGGTTGATGGCCGCCCGCGATGCCCTCGAGGATGCCCTGCAGGATAGCTTTGACGAGCTGGACCAAGCTCCGTGGGTGGCGCAGTTTTTCTGTCAGGACGACAACGACTTCACCCCCTACCTGACCCGGCTCACCGATTATATCCAGGACAGCGCGCGAGCCACGGTCTTCACCCAAGCGTATTTGGAACTCAGCCGCCGTCATCTGAAGGCCATCGCCAAGCCTGGTGGTTTGTTTGAGGATAAGGTGGTGACGCGCCTGCCCTGGCGCGGCAATAACCGTCGGTTGCGCCTGGTGGTCTATCGCTGGCTTGAGTCTGACGCTGAGGAGACAGGACTCAACCCGGTGCAATCCCTGCATCAGGCTTGCGAACGTATTGCTGCTTCGTTGCAGGCATGCGGGGTGCAAACAACGCAAGTCGATGGCCGAGGTCTGTATGCCTGGTTAATGCCCTGGTTCAATCCGGCACCCAGGCTCACCGATGAAGCGCCCGAGGAGTTCTACCGCCGTGTGGCCTATCCGGAATCGGGCGATGGTGAGTCGCTGGAACTGCCCTTCGATCATGACTTCGCCGAGCGGCTGTTCTTCAATGAGCCGCGTTCGGATGTGCATCGCGGACTTTGGTATTTCGATGAGCAGCCCCACCGCGTGATGGTAGTGGACAAGCTGCGCCGTGCGCCCTTGATTGGTCAACTCACTGGCGAAACCCGCAAAGGCGACGCGGTGAATGCCCTGTTCGATCAGTTACCCGAAGGTACAGTCATGAGTCTGACTTTAGTGGTCAAACCACAGGACGTACTCGAGGAGCAGTTGAACCGCCTGGCGCGTAAAGCCATCGGTGAAAACCTGGCCTCGACCCAGACTCGTCAGGATGTTGAAGAGGCTCGTGCGATCATCGGTCGCCAGCACAAGCTATACCGCGGCACCCTGGCGTTCTACCTGCGCGGTAACGATGAACAGCAACTGCACCAGCGCTCCGTCAGCCTGGCCAACGCGCTGCTGGGTGCGGGACTGCAACCGGTACGCGAAGGCGATGAAGTCGCCGCCTGCAACAGTTACCTGCGTTGGTTACCAATGGCTTACAACCCGGCCCGCGACACGCGCAACTGGTACACCCGCCTGATGTTCGCCCAGCACCTAGCGAACCTCGTTCCAGTCTGGGGCCGCAGCACTGGCACCGGCCACACGGGTATCACCCTATTCAATCGGGGCGGCTCGCCGTTAAGTTTCGATCCGTTATCACGGCTGGACCGGGCCATGAACGGTCATCTGCTGTTGTTCGGCCCCACCGGTGCAGGCAAGTCGGCCACCCTAGTCACCTTACTGATGCAGGTCATGGCGGTGTACCGCCCTCGCCTGTTTATCGTCGAGGCCGGAAACTCCTTCGGCTTGCAGGGCGACTACTTCGCGACACAGGGCCTGTCGGTCAACAAGGTCCAATTGAAACCTGGCGCCTCGGTCAGCCTCGCACCGTTCGCCGACGCTTGGCGCCTGGTCGAGCAGCCGGACCAGGTAGCCACTCTGTCTATCGATGAGCTGGACGATGAGGGGGTAACCAGTCGCGAAGACCAGCGTGATGTTCTCGGCGAACTGGAAATCGCCGCCCGGTTGATGATCACAGGCGGCGAGGCCAAGGAAGAGGCGCGACTGAGTCGAGCCGATCGCAGCTTGATTCGCGAGTGCATTCTCGATGCGGCGCAGACATGTGTCGCAGCGAACCGCCAGGTGCTGACCCGCGACGTGCGCAACGCTTTGCTGCGCGTCGCCGCCGACCCTCACTTACCGGAAAAACGTCGCGAACGTGCCCAGGAGATGGGTGAGTCCATCGACCTGTTTTGCCAGGGTTTCGAAGGTGAACTGTTCGATCGCGAGGGCACGCCTTGGCCCGAGAGCGATGTGACCATTGTCGACCTGGCCACTTACGCTCGGGAAGGTTACGAGGCGCAGATGTCCATTAGCTACATCAGCCTGATGAACACCGTGAACAACCTTGCCGAGCGCGACCAGTACCTGGGCCGACCGATCATCATGGTCACCGACGAAGGCCATATCATCACCAAAAACCCGTTGCTGGCGCCGTTTGTGGTCAAGGGCACGAAGATGTGGCGCAAGCTCGGTGCCTGGTACTGGCTAGCCACCCAGAACCTGGCTGATTTTCCCACGGCTGCACAGACCATGCTCAACATGATCGAATGGTGGATTTGTTTGAACATGCCGCCCGCGGAGATTGAAGAAATCGCACGGTTCAAGAGGCTCACACCGGCGCAGAAAGCCTTATTGCTCTCCGCCAGTAAGGAACCGGGTAAATACACCGAGGGGGTCGTGCTGTCGAAGAAGCTCGAAACGCTGTTTCGAGCCGTGCCGCCCAGCCTTTACCTCGCCCTAGCCATGACGGAGCCCGAGGAAAAAGCCGAGCGCTGGAAACTGATGCAGGAGAACGGCTGCTCTGAACTGGAAGCGGCGTATCGGGTAGCTGAACGGATAGATAGAGCGCGAGGAATAGAGCCCGAAATCTATTCGAGTATCGCGCTATAGAGCGAAAGATAGATTATTGCGATGCGCCTCGCAGCCGCTGCTGAATCCTCAACAAGAATCCGGCTTCAAAGGCATCCTGACAGTCACCGACAGGAAAGGTCTTGCGTGTTTGCGCCAGCTCCCACCACAGGGGAATCGCGCCGGGCGTATCAAGCCAAGCCTGAGCACATTGCACGCCCCGCTCGATCATCGAGGCAAACTCAGTACCCCAAGGTGTCAGAAGACTTGGGCAACCATCTGCCGCAGGAATTGAGATGTAGTTTTCGTCCATACCCACCCTAGATTTCTAATTTATCGTTAGACGCTGGGGCCAACTTTGAAAAGCTTAACGACGCCAAGTGAACGCTCGATAACAGGCATGAGCATCAAATGGGTTAGATCAATGCCAATGTAGACTATATCCCGTGGATTGAGAGTCCCTCAAGGCGCAATTTGCGCGCATGACTCAAGACTACGAACAGCTTCGTGTGCAGCTGGCGGAAAACATCCGCTTGATGCGACGCGTAAAGAACCTCACCCAAGAGCAGCTCGCGCTCATGGCCGAGGTGGACCGCACGTACGTCAGTCAAATCGAGCGATGCACGGGTAATCCGTCGCTGTTGGTCCTGTGCAAGCTCGCCAATATTCTCGAAATCCCTACAGATCAGTTACTTGTGGAGCCCGATATCCTGCGTAGCTCCCTTCACGTCAAATAATAGTCTCACGTCTCATAAAGCCGATAGATCCGCCTTCATAATTTCCACTGACAGTTTTCAGTCCGTAACCGAACCTGCCCAGGCCATACACCGAGAGCCTGGATCATGCCTGTTGCCTGCTCGTCAATCCCACCCACAAAGCTACGGCCCTTAGCGCTGAGCATCCTGCTGGTGTGCGGCCCAAGCATGGCGCTAGATACCGGCAGCATCAGCTCCTCCGTGCTTTCGCCAAACTGTCTCGACTACAGGGTCGTCGGCATTTGTTTTTGGCTCCTCTGCACACCCTTCGGCTGCACGGTCAAAACCTCGACCAAGGTTCGTCATTTCATTCCTGAACTAGTGGTCTCGAGCTACGCCACCGCCGGCAATAACCCCTGGACCGAGATGGCTACCCTCTCCTCTCCCATCAGCGGTGCGGAAGGTGGCGGCAACCTGATCACGCCGAACACACAGCGCGACAACCTGCCCCGCTTCAAGAACGTTGATGGCATCGGCCACCCCGGAGGTTGGGCCGCCACGCAATTGGCCTTTCAATCCGGCTATGCCTGTGCCAGCGGTGCCATTGCGTTCATGCCCTACTACCTGAGTACCCTGGACTCACTGGCCTGGCGCCATGGCATCCCGGAAAGTTTCTACCCCGAGTCGCTCATGCCGGGGCTCCGTGAAATCGGTAGTCAGGCCTTGGGAAACATGTGGGGAAACGTTTATCCCCGGCAGGGATTTCTGGTACATCCCGACGACTTCAAGGCGGCCGCAGTCATGGCGCAACGGGCCGGCGATGTGATTACCCGCAATTGGCAGCCGCATGTGTACGTACCACTGACGCCCGCCAAACGCGACGGCTACTGGCCGCCTGGCCCGATCGTTGAAAACGACGCGTCGACCCACAAATGGCAATTGCTCTTCCCTCAGATTCAGCCCACGTGTGCCATCTTCCCCAGCGATCCCGTACAGAGCGCGGATGGCGGCTACGCCTGGTCGCTGTGGCGTCCCTATAGCTGCTGCAAACGTGAGGGGCAGACCTTTCTGTTCAGTATCGACTTCGAAGGCGGTGCATCATGATTTGGCTTTGCGCGCGATTATGGTTGGGCGTGATGAGCCTGCTGCTCTGTGGACTGCTCGCCATGGCCACACATGCCCACGCCGCCGAGGGCGATTACCGCCTGGGTACTCAAGGCGAAGTACTCGACGACCGAGTCATGTACACCATTGGTGGCGGCTCGGCAGTCGGCTCACCGAGTTCGCTCTACCGACCCAGTGGTCTCGGTGTCGGCGGGTCTTGGCGAGCGAATATGATGTGCGGAAACATGAGTCTCACCAACACCCTGCAAAACCAGCTGAACGGCGCCACCGAAGGTTTCCAGCAGATCATGGGCAGCATCGTGCAGAACGCGACCCAAGCGGTAATGTCGCTGCCAGCGTTGATCATCCAGCGCGCCAATCCCGGTCTCTATGAGTTGCTGAGTAACGGCGTTATGCAGGGTCGCATCGACTTCGACCGATCCAAGCTGACCTGCCAGGCCATGGCCGAGAAGATGGCGGACAAGGTTGGTCAAGCCGGCTGGGGCGCGCTGGCCAAGAACCAGGAGATGCAGGGCAACCTTGAGCAAACCGGTGGCGATGCGGTGGCTGCGGTGAAAAACACCGAGGCCCGCAACGGCAACAATGGCGTGTCCTGGGTCGGCGGCTCGAAGGCTGGAGGCAATGGGCAGACGCCCATTCGGGTGACCGCCGACGTGGTGCGCGCGGGTTATAACCTGCTGCATAACCGTTCGGTGGATGACAGCGCCTCGATCAGTAGCAGTGATTGTCTGGGTGGGGCTATTTGCCAGACATGGACCTCGCCCCAAGAGGAATCCGAATGGGCCGTTCGGGTGTTGGGCGAGAGCGAAGTTACGACCTGCGACGCCTGCGAAACCCTGCGTGCTACCGCTGGCAGTGGGTTAACGCCGCTGATCCAGGAGGCCTACAGCGAACGTCTCAAGGCCCTGCAAGGGCTGTTGTCCGGCTCACTGCGGCCTACCCCTGACAACCTGGCGAAAGCCTCCAGCCCGATGCTGCCGGTGACCCGTGGCGTGATTGAAGCCCTGCGCGACGATCCCGACCAAGATCTGTTGGCACGCCGCCTGGCCAGTGAGACAGCCTTGTCCAGCGTGCTCGACAAAGCGTTGCTGCTACTGCGCACCCTCCTGGCAGGCAGTCACGAACCGAACATCGCCTCCGCCGAGCCGGCACAGGTCGCCTTGACGAAAAACATCAACGCTCTGGAGCGCGAAATACGCCTGCTACAAACCGAGCTGCAGGTCCGGCAGATGCTCGCCACCAATACCGCGAGCCTAGTGCTCGATCGACATGCGGGTGGTGCCGATGCTTCGCGTACCGTCGAGCAAGGCGACCCTGAGCCGGGCCGACTCAATGATGCTGACGCTAGGCGCAAGTGAGCCATGAAACGCTCACCGCTATTCACTCTGCGTTCAGGTCTGGGGATTGCCACGGTGATGATCCTGACCGCCACACTCGTTGCATGGATCGGCCACACTGCACTGGGCAGTTTAGAGGCCTGGCAGCAGGCATTCGAATCCGTACGGCCCTATCTGCGGTGGTGGCGTGCCCTGTTATACACCGCCCTCTTTTCGCTCTGGTGGGATCTGCTTCGGCGCTACCAACATCGACAACAGGATCGACTGCGCGTGAAACGCATCGGGGCATTAGGGCTCGCGCTCTTCATCTGCGTCGAGCTCACCCGACTTTGAGGTCACCCCATGATCATGAGCACCAACAGCTACCTGGAGTTTTACCTCTCCCTGCTGGCCTGGATCATCAACAACGGCCTCTGGAGTGTCCTGTCCGACACCGGGCTGTTCGCCGCGCCCTTTGGTGCAATCATCTTGCAGGAATGGTTGTCGGCCCGTCAGCAAGGCGCGGATGAAGGTAACAAGGGACTGCTCTCGGTACCGCAGACCGAGAACCGGTTGTGGCTGGCCTACATCGTCGTGTTGTTTAGTTGCGCGCCTGTGTTTCCGTTGAGCCTCTCGTCAATCACGTTCGATGATGCGGCGAGTCAGCGCTGCGGCGTGAGTGTGGTCCAACCGACAGAAACCGCCTGGGGGGCGACCTTCAATACGATCGGCGAACGCTCCGCCAACGTACCGATCTGGTGGTTTCTGGTGCATGCCTTGAGCAAAGGAGTAACCGCGGCGGCCACCGCCTCCATCCCCTGCGCACCGGATATCCGGCAGATGCGCATGGAGATCGACAGTTCGCGTATCGATAGTCAGGTCCTGCTGCAGGAAGTCGCCGACTTCACCCGCGACTGCTATGGCTATTCCCGTTCTCGGCTATTCACCAACCGTCCGCAGTTGGACAAGGCACAAAGTCATGACGCAGCGTGGATCGGTTCAAGCTATTTTCTGGACACGCCCGGCTACTACGACACCGATCGCTCACGTACACCGCGAGTCAGTTGGCCGTATGACGAAAGCCGCGATGTCTCCTTGCCGCAGCTAGAGAACGGCGCGGGCTACCCCACCTGCAAGCAGTGGTGGAGTGATAACGGTGTTGGGTTGCGCGACCGCTTGATCCAGCAGGTCGATCCCTCGCTGGTGACACAACTGAAAGGTTGGTTGACTGGTCGTTCGAACAACGAGATCGAGGATGCTACCCTGCGTGAGTTGGTCAGACCGCGCCAGCAATCGATGTCCATGTCGCCCGGACAGGTGTACCAGGACTATGGCTCCAGCGCCCGAGGCGGCTCGATCAATCAGGGGCTCAATAACCTGGCCACCAATACCGGGTTGGCCCTCGGCTCCTTCAGCAACTTCCCGGCGATGAATGCGCTACGCGCTGCCCTGCCCATGGTGCAGGCCTTCCTGATCATGGGCGTCATCATCAGCTTGCCGCTGATTCTGTTGGTCAGTACCTATCAGCTGAAGACCGTCATGACCGTGACGTTCGCGCTGTTCACGCTGCATATGTTGAGCTTCTGGTGGGAATTGGCGCGCTGGGTCGACTCCAGCATGCTCGATACGCTGTACAACCAGGTTTCGGCTTCCAATCAAGTGCTGTTATCGCTGCCCACGTCCGGCTTCATGGATGGAACCGTCACGGCACAGGTGATCGAGTATGTGATGGGGGCGATGTTCATCGTGCTACCAATGCTGTTTCTAGGGGCCATGAGTTGGGCCGGATATAGCGTAGGCTCAGGCGTAGAAGGAATGCTCAGCAGGGGAGCCCACGCAGCACAGACAGCGAGTTCTAACGGAACCTCTCAGTTGATGAGTGGTGCAAGAATTGTTTCGGGTAAATCGAGCTTAAAATAACCAAGAGGTTACTTCAGAGAACCCCATTTATCGTACCGCTCAGGCCAAGACGTTCTATGCATTGGATCATCGAGATCGTCAATACCTGGAGTGTCTGAATCTTGAATTGGGATAGCTGCTAATACTAATACGACGATTGTGCACATCAGCACAAACAACCAGAAGCTAATAAAAAGAAATGCTCCGAGCAGAGCCAACTTGGCAGTCAGAAAGCTCCCGCGAACAAGAAATTTAACTGCGGGCATACCTGCCGTTTCCGCACGCTCAACCACGCGGGATTCAAACGTTTTCAACCTACGGTAACCACGCTTCACCGACCTACCACAGGCGTACGCCCAGCGGTGGGCACGTGAACTCTGAACAGGTTGCTGAGTCGGCATGGCCTCGCCCTCTTCTGAGCGTTTTCATTGTTGAGACAAAAGTAACAGCCTACTACTGAAAACTGTCCGTGCCTGACCGTCTATCAGTTTGCCGAGCCGAAAATTCTTCACTGGAAGACAGACGACAAGCCGCGTGAAACAGCGTCTCTACAGTGATTGACCCATATAAATCGTCCGGCTAAATACAAGGTACGGATCGCTGTTATCGACAGCACCTTCCCAGGTAGCCAGAGCCTTCAAGACTACGTCACTTCGGTGATGGTTCTCCCCAAGTGCGATTAGCGCTCGGTGGCTCGCACGGTGACCGTTTCTACGGTGATGAACGCCTACTACTCTCCTGAGCGCCTTTCGAGCGCCGCTCGCCAGGCAAACCTTCTTGTTTTTCTTCAACCCACCGCGGGGAAATCTTTCCCGCGTGGGGACAGGTTTCTCAGCACTGTCAACGGAGATATCAATCATGCTGCAATTTGCAGGCGTTGAACTACGGGCCGTCTTGTCCGAAGCCCTAGCAAACGATTGTCGAATCATTCTGGTCAAGGATCATGGGGTGTACCTCATGTCCGAGGTCGGTGAGACAAATACCGACGGCGGTCGCAAGGTCCTTGTTTATGCGATTGGCTGCAACCCGGACCTCGATGAGTTCGAGCAATGGTGGAACGTCGCCATCAGCGAGTTAGGAGGAGACGACTTTAGCGAGTACTTGGACGTCAATGATGGACTGCTTACCGAGCTATTGGAGACAGGTGATGACTTGATTATTCGCGCGACCGACACTCACCTTTACCTGGAATTATTGAAAACAAAAACGGGAATGCGATAAAGATCAGCAATCTTGCCAAAACATACTGAATGCCTGATTAAGGCAGTTACCTGTGTCATATCCTGATCGATGTCCTGACGGAAAATCCGTTCATAGCCCCTCTATCGAGGGGCTTTTTCTAGCAGATATACGCGTCATTTTCGCATTCAGGTTGACCAGCACATATCGGTAAAACACGGTCAGGAGCGATCGCTGGACAGCGTCTTCAGGGGCGCGGTGGTGTCAGCTCAACGCAAGCATGCACTTCACCGCTTATCAGGTAATCGGGCCAAAACTATCGCTCTGGAAGTCAGCAGACAAGACCATTGGAATGGTATCGCCGATGTGATTGACCCGCGCAAATTGCTCGGTTAAATACAAGGTACGGATCGCTGTTATCGACAGCACTTTCCCAGGTAGCCAGAACCTTCAAGGCTACGTCACTTCGATGATGGTTCTCCCCAAGTGCGATTAGCGTTCGGTGGCTCGCACGGTGACCGTTGCTACGGTGATGAACGCCTACTGCTCTCCTGAGCGACTTTCGAGCGCTGCTCGTTCGATAAGCCCTCTTGATTTTCTTCAACCCACTGCGGGGAAATCTTTCCCCGCACAGGACAGGTTTCTTCGCGTTTTCAACGGAGACATACCATGCCCGACTCACTTACACCGGAAACACTGAACACCCTTCGGTTGCCCATCGTGTTCACCCCTGGCGCGTGGCAACGCGCAGTACTGCTCGAGCAATCCGATCACGCTGAGAAGCTGCAGGTTGATCGGTTGAGCCACGTATTGCGCGCAGCCTTCGAAGCCCACCTGGCCTATCCACACAAGCCCTACGTGCTGTTCCAGGTAATCCACATTGAACCAATCGATCACTTAGACCACGACCCGTTGCTGCAATTGAGTCTGAGCCTACTCCAGGAACCGGGTCAGCCTGGCGCCTTGCTGATAGCGCTTGCAGGAGAACACCAGCGCTAAGCGCAATTGGCGGCGCCCACCCCCACATTCGGACGGCATGCAAGACCTGCATCAATCCAGTACATCACCCAACCGGGGAACCCTCCCCGACGGGCACGGCGTTCCTCCGTTTTTCTCTCGAGGACATTGCCATGCGCGATATCTACCAAGACGTAACTGACAAGATCGTTACCGCGTTAGACCAAGGCGTTGCTCCCTGGATCAAACCCTGGTCCTCAAGTGGCTCCGCTGACATCGGTCATCAACCCTACCCCGTCAACGCCATCACGCGACGTCCGTATTCGGGCATCAATTTACCGCTGCTCTGGGCCGAGGCCAGATTGCAGGGGTTCACTCAAGATCGTTGGCTGACGTTCAACCAAGCCAAAAAGACCGGTGGGCACGTTCGTAAGGGTGAGCACAGCACTCTGGCGGTGCTCTACAAGCCGATGGAGCGCGAGGAACAGACCGAGTCAGGCCAACCCGTACTCGATGAAAACGGTCAACCCAAGGTCGCTCACTTCGGCATTCTCAGGACACATTTTCTGTTCAACATCGAGCAAACGGAGGGGCTCGAAATGCTCAATGACACCCAGCTCGAGACGGAACAGAGTGATCCCTTCCAGCCCAACAGCGCTGCGGAAAATCTGCTGTTACGTTCGGGGGCACACATCGTTCATCGATATGCCAACGAAGCCTTTTACCACCCGATCAGGGATCTCATCCAGCTGCCGACAAAAGCGCAGTTTCAAGACGAAGGTGATTACTACGCCACTGCACTTCACGAGCTGACGCACTGGACTGGGCATCACTCTCGGTTGCAACGCGAGGGTGTGACGTCATCCTGTCCTTTCGGCTCGCCAGGCTATGCGTTTGAGGAGTTGATCGCCGAGATGGGCGCTGCTTTTTTATGTGCCTACGCCGGTATACAGGGGGAGCTGCGGCACGAGGGCTACATCGACTCCTGGCTCGGCCTGCTCAAGGCTGACAAACGCGCGATCTTTCGCGCCAGTGGTCAGGCCCGAAGCGCCTCGGAGTATGTACTCAACCTGGAGCAGCAACTGAAGCAGATGGTAATGGATGACTCACGATGCATGAACGATGGAGTTTGATCGTTACCTGACCGCTGCAATCGCATCACAGGGCCCAACGCGAGTTGGGCCCTTTTTTCTGCGCCCAGAAAACCCATTCCGCGGGGCTCTGATGCAAAAGGTCAGGGATGGGCACACACCCGCAGCCTGTCATTCCGCATCAAGGTTCTGCGCCAGAAAGTCCACCAGCTCGAGCGGACTTCGGCTATCGATTACCTTGTAGATCAGATCACGCTTACTGCGCGGCAACTTCTTGACCACGCTCTTCGCCGAGGCCCGGACGGCTTCGTCGGTCCCATGGATACGTGCCGCGAGCAGCAGCACGAGCGTGGCGTCAGTGAGGTTCATGGCATGACCCAAAAAATAGGCACCGCAGTGTACCGACTCTTGTCTTTACCGTACTAGCCCCAACAAAACGATGCCTAGCAGTATCCATATTCCGATTGCCGCGCAAAGGGACACGCGCCAAAAGGACGGTAAGGGTTGGAAAGGAATGGGGGGTCAAGGGTAAGAGCCCTATCCGAAAAGGCTAAAAGGCCACTGACCCGCCACTTCCCGGAGGTCACGATGCTCAGTCTGTTTCGCCGCAAAAGGCAGAAGCCCCCTCCGCCATCGACCGTCAACGTCGACGAAGGTTACCTGCCCATCGAGTCGGCTCACAGCTTGTTAGCCGCGCAGCACCGCCGCCAGCTGCTCGATCGCATCTGGCAGTACACCGCCCTCTCCCACGCGCAGTTCAGCCAGCTCTATTTAAATCCGATACATCGTTACGCCGAACAGGTCCAGCAACTCCCGGCCAGCGAAACACACCACCATGCGTATCTCGGCGGCATGCTCGACCATGGCCTGGAGCTGGTCGCTTGCAGTTTGAAACTGCGTCAGTCGTATCTGCTTCCCACCGGCGCCGCGCCCGAAGAGCAAGCCGCCCAGACCGATGCTTGGTCGGCCGGCATCGCCTATGGCGCCCTGCTGCATGACATCGGCAAGATCGCCGTGGACCTGCAGGTCGAACGCCAGAATGGCCGGCTTTGGCATCCTTGGCAGGGTCCCCTGGATCAGCCCTACCGTTTTCGTTACCTCAAAGGTCGTGACTACCACCTGCACGGTGCCGCCGCAGGCTTGCTCTATACCCAGATTCTCGACCGACCTATCTTGGATTGGCTCAGTGGATTTCCGTCGCTTTGGGCCAGCCTGCTGTATGTCCTGGCCGGCCAATACGAACGCGCCGGCGTGCTGGGTGAGCTGGTGATTCAAGCCGACCGTGTTTCCACTGCGCAGAACATTGGCGGTAACCCGAGCAAGGCGCTGCAAGCACCCATCCATTCGCTGCAACATCACTTGATCAGCGGACTACGTCATCTGGTTCAGCACGAGCTGAAACTCAACCAGCCGGGTGCCGTGGGATGGCTGACCCAGGACGCACTCTGGCTGGTCAGCAAGACCGTCACGGACAAGCTACGGGCCTATCTGCTGTCGCAAGCGATTGAGGGCATTCCCTCATCCAACATCGCTGTGTTCGACGAACTGCAATCGCATGGGCTGGTCGAGCCCACACCAGAAGGCAAAGCCATCTGGACTGCACTAGTCTCCCAGGGAAACTGGGAGCAGACCTTTACCTTTTTGCGCCTTCAACCGGCGCTTATTTGGGGGAGTGAAGACAGACCCAAAAATTTCAGCGGAACGGTGAGCATTGCATCCGATGACCACTTGACTGACGCTCCGGTATCACCACCAGCGCGCAAGGCTAGCGGAACAGGATCGCATAAAACCCAATCGGTGGAAGACCCTATGGCGATGGAGGATGCCGAGTAAGCGCTCCATGAACCCCACATTCAAAGTCACCATCTGATCCCCGATGCTGTGCTCCCGATTCCTTTCCGGAGCCAGCACCTCATGATGCGTC